>NZ_BJND01000007.1 GCF_006539505.1 Streptomyces spinoverrucosus | reverse complement strand
AAAGGTGCTGTTCGAGCACTCGCGCGAGACCCTCGCGCCGTACAAGCGCATCCGCCGACTGGAGTTCGCAGACCTCCCGAAGACCGTCTCCGGCAAGATCCGCCGTATCGAACTGCGCGAGGCCACGGCAGCGGGGTCGGCGAGTGAGTACCGCGAGGAGGACTTCCGCTGAGAGATCCGTAGACCGCCGTACGTCCCCTCAGACGAGGGTGGCGTGCAGGGCGTCGGCGGGCTGGTTCACCGGGCGCGGGGTGCCGGTGGGGTCGTCCACGACGAACAGCGGGACGCCGAGGGCGTCGGCGCGGGCGCGGGCCTCGGTGGCGTACCCGGTCAGTGAGAAGTACACGCAGCGCGCGGACTCCGACATGGCCGTCAGCCACAGGCACTCCACGTCCCGCAGGGTCGCAGGGCGCGCGGACGGGTCGACCTGGGCGAGCAGGCCGCGGGCGGCGAGCCCTATCCCGGACGGGGGCCGCTGGTCGGCGCGGCGCAGGTCGCGGTGGCCGAGGCGGTGGAGGTAGAGGGCGGCGGCCGTGACGGCGTCGAGGGCGGTGCGTACGCCGACCGGTTGCCGGTGGCCGGTGCCGGGTCTCGCCACCGGGATGCTCAGCACCGTCCCGCAGGGGCAGCCCAGCTCCGGGCGCGGCCACTGGTTGCGCCGGCCGCAGGAGGCGCAGCGCACGGGGACCCATTCCTCGTCCCAGCTGCGGTGCGTGACGGCCTGCGGCGCGGCCTGCCTGTCCAGCGGCGGACCGGCGGGGGCGCCGCAGGCGCAGGGGTACGACGGGGCGGTGTAGAGGTGCTCGCGCCGACAGGCCGGGCAGCGCACGGGCAGGCTCTCGGGCATGGCCACATCGTGCTCCTCCCGCCCCCTGCCTGTCCGTCCCTTGACGGCATTTGGCACCCGCGCTTACATTGCTTCCAGATCGTAGAAGTTACTTTCCGCTATACGGAAGTGCTCACCGGCGGGGCGCGACGGGAGTACGCACCGACAGCCGAAGCAGGAGTACTCAATGGCTCGTATGACCGCTGCCCGCGCGGCAGTCGAGATCCTCAAGCGCGAGGGCGTCACGGACGCGTTCGGTGTGCCGGGCGCGGCGATCAACCCGTTCTACGCGGCACTCAAGGCGTCCGGCGGCATCAGCCACACCCTCGCCCGCCATGTCGAGGGCGCCTCGCACATGGCCGAGGGCTACACCCGCACCCACCCCGGCAACATCGGCGTGTGCATCGGCACCTCCGGACCGGCCGGCACCGACATGATCACCGGCCTGTACTCCGCGACCGGCGACTCCATCCCGATCCTGTGCATCACCGGCCAGGCCCCGACCGCGGTGATCCACAAGGAGGACTTCCAGGCCGTCGACATCGCCTCGATCGCCAAGCCGGTCACGAAGATGGCGGTCACCGTCCTGGAGGCCGCGCAGGTCCCCGGCGTCTTCCAGCAGGCCTTCCACCTGATGCGCTCCGGCCGCCCCGGTCCCGTCCTGATCGACCTGCCGATCGACGTCCAGCTCACCGAGATCGAGTTCGACCCGGAGACGTACGAGCCGCTGCCGGTCTACAAGCCGGCCGCCACCCGCGCTCAGATCGAGAAGGCGATCGGGATGCTGAACGCCTCCGAGCGCCCGCTGATCGTGGCGGGCGGCGGCATCATCAACGCCGACGCCGCCGAACTCCTCGTGGAGTTCGCCGAGCTGACGGGCACTCCGGTCGTGCCGACCCTGATGGGCTGGGGCGTCATCCCCGACGACCACGAGCTGAACGCCGGCATGGTGGGCCTGCAGACCTCGCACCGCTACGGCAACGCGACCTTCCTGGAGTCCGACTTCGTCCTCGGCATCGGCAACCGCTGGGCCAATCGCCACACCGGCAAGCTCGACGTCTACACGGCCGGCCGGACGTTCGTGCACGTCGACATCGAGCCGACCCAGATCGGCAAGATCTTCGCGCCCGACTACGGCATCGCCTCCGACGCCAAGGCCGCGCTGGAGCTGTTCGTCGAGGTGGCCCGGGAGCTGAAGGCGGCCGGCCGGCTGCCCGACCGCTCCGAGTGGGCCGCGTCCGCGCAGGAGAAGAAGGCGACCCTCCAGCGCCGTACGCACTTCGACAACATCCCCATCAAGCCGCAGCGCGTCTACGAGGAGATGAACAAGGCCTTCGGCCCGGAGACGCGCTACGTCACCACCATCGGCCTCTCGCAGATCGCCGGCGCCCAGATGCTGCACGTCTACCGCCCGCGCCACTGGATCAACTGCGGCCAGGCGGGCCCCCTCGGCTGGACCATCCCGGCCGCGCTGGGCGTCGCCAAGGCCGACCCGGAGGCGTCCGTGGTCGCGCTCTCCGGCGACTACGACTTCCAGTTCATGATCGAGGAACTGGCGGTCGGCGCGCAGCACCGGATCCCGTACGTCCACGTCCTGGTGAACAACTCCTACCTGGGCCTGATCCGGCAGGCGCAGCGGGCCTTCGAGATCGACTTCCAGGTCAACCTGGAGTTCGAGAACCTCAACTCGCCCGAGCTCGGCGTCTACGGCGTCGACCACGTCAAGGTCGCCGAGGGCCTCGGCTGCAAGGCGATCCGGGTGACCGACCCGGGCGAGCTGGGCGCGGCCTTCGAACAGGCCAAGAAGCTCGCCGCCGAGTTCCGGGTGCCGGTGGTCGTCGAGGCGATCCTGGAGCGGATCACCAATATCTCCATGTCCGGCACCAACGACATCAGCAACGTGGTGGAGTTCGAGGAACTCGCGACGGAGCCCGGGCACGCGCCGACGTCCATCAAGACGTTGAAGGTCTGAGGCGGCATACGGCAGTTGGGGGCGGCTCACCCGAGGGGTGGGCCGCCCTTCGCCGTGCCCGGTTCAGTCGCTCGGTCGCTCGGTAGCTCAGTCGCCGCCTCCGCCTCCGCCACCGCCCCCGCCGCACCCGTACCCGCCGCCTCCGTAGTGGTGCCCGCCGGACGTGCCGTCGCCGTGCTGCCCGGTCTCTTCCTCGGCACCGAAGGTCCGGCGCAAGTCGTTGCCCCGGCCGAACGGGAAGCGCCCCTGGTCCGCGAGGGCGCCGCGGCCGGTGAGCCCGGAGGCACGGGTGAAGTGCGGTACGAGCGCCATCAGGGCCCGGTCGCCGTGGAGCGCGACCGCGTACAGCATCTCCTCGTCGGTGAGGCCGTCCGGGCCGGTGGGGAGCGGGTGCCGGGAGCGCAGGGCGGCGAGGTGACGGCGTGCCGTGCGGGTCGGGCCGGGCAGCGCCGGGCGCAGCAGCCCGGCCGCGATGAGCCTGCGGCGCATTCGGGCGAGGGCGAGGCGGACGGCCGAGCGGCTGGGCAACTCCCGTATGCCGGCGGGCCGGTAGAGGCCGACGCGTACCGCCTTCTCCAGCGGGTGGTCGGGCGCGGGGAAGGCGGCTGCCTTCCGCAGCGTCCCCGGCTTCCCGGCCTCTACCAGGCCCCGCAGATGCAGACCGAGCACGGCGACCCTGATGGCGGCCCTGGGGCCACCCCGCAGAAAGGCGATCTCGTGCGGCTCCGGCCACCCCGTCGCCGTCGTTTCGTCGCTCATCACCGTCAACCCCCGTCACCTGGGGGCCCGCCGCCCCCGTGCCGGCGGGCCCGGTGTGTGAGGGGTATGTGCCCGCGTCGGGGGGCGCTCGAAGCATGAAGGGCGGGTTCAGTGGTTGATTTGGTGGTGTTCCGACAGCCCGGGCCAGTCGTCCGGTCCGCCGCCCTGCCACTCGATGAGGTCGCTCTCCTCGACCTCGATCGTGTCGAGGTCGGCCAGCCGCAGAATCTCGACGACATCGTCCAGATGCGTGGCGATGCCGAGGGTCTCGTCCCCGGCGGTGACCCTGCGGGAGCCGTCGAGGGCCGGGGGGTGGACTACGACATGCGGGGGCTGTGTGGGGTGTGCCATGCCTTCAGGGTGCTGCGACGACGACGCATCCGCACCTCAGCCGTTGGCATGGCGAAGGGCGCCGGGAAGTGAGGGTTCTTCCCGGCGCCCTGGTCGTTGTGGCCGTCCGGCGGTGCGAGGCTGGGCGCGTCAGGACATTCGCGCCGCCGGACGGAGTCGGACGTGGCTGGGACCGCGGCGGCCAGCGACGGCTCCGGGTTCCTTCCCTCAGGTCGAAGAAGGAGCCTCGGGACCTTCACCACCGCACTGGCTCGCACGCCGCCGCGGTCCTCGCCGTGCCCGCCGTACCACCGGGCGACCACCCCTCATCCGGGTCGCCGGTGGCATGGCGGGCCGTGCGTCCGGAGTCCTGACCTCCCGTCAGAGTCCGGACGCAGCCCGTGGGTTCAGTCCTCGCGCAGGGCGCGGACCGCGTCCTCCACGCGCTTGCCGTACTCGGGGTCGGCGGCGTGGAAGTGGGCCAGGTTCTTCTCGATCACGTCGTCGCGGGAGACCTGTGAGAGGCCGCCGGCGATGTTCGCGATCAGGCGGGACTTCTCCTCGGCGGACATCAGGCGGTACAGCTCGCCCGCCTGGAAGAAGTCGTCGTCCTTGGTGTGGAGGGGGGCCTCGTGGGTGCCCGTGTGGCCCGTCACCGCCAGCGGGGCCGACAGGGGGCGGCCGGTCTCCACCGGGCCGTCGTAGGAGTTCGGCTCGTAGTTCTTGGCGTGCCGGCCCTGGGCGTTGGTGGCCATGAAGCCGTCCCGGCCGTAGTTGTTCACCACCGTCGCCTTCGGGGCGTTGACCGCGAGCTGCGTGTGGTTGACGCCCAGGCGGTAGCGGTGCGCGTCCGCGTAGGCGAACAGGCGGCCCTGGAGCATCTTGTCGGGGGACGGACCGATGCCCGGCACGAAGTTGTTCGGGGAGAACGCGGCCTGCTCGACCTCGGCGAAGACGTTGTCCGGGTTGCGGTCCAGGACGAGGCGGCCCACGCGCCGCAGCGGGTAGTCCTTGTGCGGCCAGACCTTGGTCAGGTCGAACGGGTTGAAGCGGTAGTCCGCGGCCTCCGCCGCTGGCATCAACTGCACATACAGCGTCCAGGACGGGTTGACGCCCCTCTCGATGGCCTGAAGCAGGTCCGTCTGGTGCGAGTTGGGGTCCTTGCCCGCGATCTCGGCGGCCTGCTCGCTGCTCAGGCAGCGGATGCCCTGGTTGGTCTTGAAGTGGTACTTGACGAAGAAGGCCTCGCCGTCGGCGTTCGTCCACTGGTAGGTGTGCGAGCCGTAGCCGTTCATGTGGCGGTACGACGCCGGGATGCCGCGGTCGCCCATCAGCCAGGTCACCTGGTGCGTGGCCTCCGGGGCGTGCGCCCAGAAGTCCCAGACGTTGTCCGGCTCCTGGCGCCCGGTGAACGGGTCGCGCTTCTGCGAGTGGATGAAGTCCGGGAACTTGATCGGGTCCTTGATGAAGAACACCGGCGTGTTGTTCCCGACGAGGTCGTAATTGCCCTCTTCGGTGTAGAACTTGACCGCGAAGCCGCGCGGGTCGCGCACCGCGTCCGCACCGCCGAGGCTGTCGGCCACGGTCGAGAAGCGCAGGAACACCTCGGTGCGCTTGCCGACGGTGTTCAGGAAGTCGGCGTACGTGAAGCCGGTGACGTCGTCGGTCACCTCGAAGTAGCCGTACGCGCCGGAGCCGCGGGCGTGCACCACGCGCTCCGGGATGCGCTCGCGGTTGAAGCGCGCCAGCTTCTCCAGCAGATGCTGGTCCTGGAGCAGGAGCGGACCGCCGACACCGGCGGAGGCGGAGTTCTGGTTGTCGGCGACCGGGGCGCCGGACTCGGTGGTGAGCACGCGCTTCGACATGGTGACCTTCCGTACGAGGGGCAGCGGAAAACCAATTCCACTTCGTGGAGCATCCGCTTTGTGGAGCCTAGGTTCGGGGCGATCGCGACGTCAACAGTTTGTTGAAGCCGAGTGGGGTCGAGGGTGGTTCCGGGCGGCGCCACCGCCTGGGCGCGACAGGACAGGTGTCAGCGGCGGCGCCGCCCGGAAGTCTCGAAAGCGGTCAGACCTGGGCGCCGGACAGGCGCTCCACGGACCGCAGCAGGGCCGAGTGGTCCAGGCCCCCGTCGCCCTGTGCGCGCAGGGAGGCCACCAGCTGGGCGACCACGGCGCCGACCGGCAGTGCCGCGCCGACGTTACGGGCCGCGTCGGTGACGATGCCCATGTCCTTGTGGTGCAGGTCGATCCGGAAGCCCGGCTTGAAGTCCCGGTTCAGGAAGTTGTCCTTCTTGCGGGTCAGCACGGTGGAGCCCGCGAGACCGCCGTTGAGGACGTCGAGGGCCGCCTTCAGGTCCACGCCGGACTTCTCCAGGAAGACCACGGCCTCGGCGCACGCCTGGATGTTCACGGCGACGATCAGCTGGTTGGCGGCCTTCACGGTCTGGCCGGAGCCGTGCGGGCCGCACAGCACGATGGTCTTGCCCAGCGCCTCGAAGATCGGCTTCGCCTGGTCGAAGTCGGCCTGCTCACCGCCGACCATGATGGACAGCACGGCCTCGATGGCACCGGCCTCACCGCCGGACACCGGCGCGTCCAGCACCCGGATGCCCTTGTCGCGGGCGGCGGCGGCCAGGTCGACGGAGGTCTGCGGCGTGATCGAGGACATGTCGATCAGCAGCGCGCCGGACCTGGCGTTCTCCAGGATGCCGTCCGGGCCGTACGCGATGGCCTCGACCTGCGGCGACGCGGGCACCATCGTGATGATCACGTCGGCGTCGCGCACGGCCTCGGCGATGGAGGCGGCGGCGGTGCCGCCCGCGGCGGTCAGCCGGTCCAGCTTCTCCCGCTCCAGGGTGTAGCCGGTGACCTCGTAACCCGCCTTGATCAGGTTCTCGGACATGGGGGAGCCCATGATGCCGAGGCCGATCCACGCGATCTTGGGAAGTGCGTTGCTCATGATTGGGGGTGCCTTTCGGTGCGGGGGTCAGCGGGACAGCCAGTCGAAGGCCTCGGCGCTCGGGCGGTCGCCCGGCTTGTACTCGAGGCCGACCCAGCCGTCGTAACCCGCCTTCTTCAGCTGGTCGAGGAGGTCTTCGAGGGGCAGCGAGCCCGTGCCCGGGGCGCCGCGGCCCGGGTTGTCGGCGATCTGCACGTGGCCGGTCTTCGCCGTGTACCGCTCGATCACCTGCGGCAGGTCCTCGCCGTTCATCGACAGGTGGTAGAGGTCCATCAGGAACCGTGCGTTGCCGAGGCCGGTCGCCTGGTTGACCTTGTCGACGATGCCGATCGCGGCCGGTGCCGACACCAGCGGGTACAGCGGCGACTCGGGCTGGTTGAGGGCCTCGATCAGCAGGATCGCGCCGATCCGGTCGGCGGCGCGGGCGGCGAGGACCAGGTTGTCCAGCGCGAGCGCGTCCTGCTCGGCCGGGTCGACGCCCTCGACGCGGTTGCCGTAGAGCGCGTTGAGCGCCTTGCAGCCGAGGGAGGCGGCGAAGCCGGCGGCCACGTCGATGTTCGCGCGGAACCGCTCCGACTCCTCGCCGGGCACCGACAGGGCGCCGCGGTCCGGGCCGGGGAGCTGTCCGGCGTAGAAGTTCAGGCCGGTGAGCTGGACGCCCGCGGCCTCGATCGCCTGCTTCAGGGCGTCCAGCTCGGACTGCTCGGGGGCGGGGGAGTCGACCCAGGGCCACCACAGCTCGACCGCGGTGAAGCCGGCCGCGGCGGCCGCGGCCGGGCGCTCCAGGAGCGGGAGTTCCGTGAAGAGGATCGACAGGTTGACGTTGAAGCGCTGGTCTGCGAATCCCATCGGGGGTCGGCGCTCCCTTCCTGCTCTGCGCTGCGTTCGGTGTTATTCCGTATTGCGGAAGTTGCTTTCTGCTTAATGGAAGACTGCCCGGGGTGGGTGAGGGCTGTCAAGAGCGGCCGACAAAAAAGCGCCCCCGCGCGCGTGGCGCGGGGGCGCTGGGGAGACGGTGGCTCAGAGTGCGTCGACGGCGCTCACCTTCCAGCCCTCGGACGTGCGGGTCATCGTCATCCGCACCCGGTTCAGGTCCATGCGGGATCCGGTGACCTGGGTGCTCGTGGTGACCTGGTTGACGAAGAGCAGCACCACGGCGCCGTCCGCCGAGGCCGACACGACGGAGGCCGCCGGGACGCCGCCGTCGGTCGGCGCGGCGACGGTCGCCTTCACCACGCCGTCGTACTTCTTCGCCGTGGGTCCGACCACGGTCTGCGTGGTCTTCTGGTACTCGTCGCGGAACTTCCCCGTGATATGGGCGCGCGCCGCGGCGAAGTCCCGGTCCAGGTGGCGGTAGTCGTACGACAGCACGACGGGCGCCGCCTTGCGCGCGGCCGCGAGCGCCTCCGCCCGCGCCTGGTCGGCCCGCGCGCCGTCCCGGTAGTGCGTCGCGAGTACGGCGACGGCGACCAGGCTCGCCACGAGCAGGACGGACAGGAGCGCGGCCCACACCCCTCGCCGGGAGTGCCGCACGTCCGTCTCCTGCGGGGTGTCCTCCGCGAAGTCCTCGGGCGACGGCTCCGGCGGGTCGTCCCAGCCGTCCGGCGGTTCGATGACGACAGTGCGCCCGGCAGGCGGCGCCTTGACCGCAGGGCCCCGCTCCGTGCGCTCGGCCACGGCAGTGGCAGGGCTCCGCTCCGCCCGCTTGGCCGCGGCGCGGGCCGCCGCCGTCATCGTGCGCCGGGCCGGGGTTGCGGAGCCGCGTCCTCGGGTGGTGGGTTTCGCCACGGTCTTCCTCCTCACTGGATCGGGTCAGCCCACGAACTCGACGTCCGAGGTCAGCCAGCGGCCGTCCTCCTGGACCAGGTCGAGTTGCAGCCGGTAGGTGCGCGCCTCCCCCTTGGGCACGGCGGTGTTGGTCACCTTGCTGTCGGCCACCACGAGCACGCGGGCCGAGCGCTCGTCGGAGCGGACGATGCCCGCGTCGAGGACCTGACCCTCGGACACGGACTTGTTCTGCTTGACGAGATCGGTCAGGTCCTTGGTCCGCGCGGCGAACTCCTTCTTGAAGTCACCGGTCGAGCCCTTGAGCACGTTGGCGCTGTCCCGGTCGTAACGCCGGTAGTCGAGCGAGGTGAAGTTCAGCGCCGACTGGCGGGCCGCCGCCAGGATGTCCTGGCGGCGCTGTTCCGCCGCGCGCTGCTCGTAGAGCCCGAAGCTCAGCCAGAGCGCCGACGCGGTACTGAGGACGGTCGCCATGACGAGCCCCACCGACACGGCCCTTGAGCTTCCGGCCCGGGTCAGCAGGCTCCGGGTTGCCTGGAACACCATCCCGCTCATGCCATTGGGCCGACGAGCAGCCATTGCCACGACTCCTTTCCGAAGACGGTCTGCTGGCCGCCCGTCGAGCCGATCTCGACGGGCGTTCCGTCCGGGCCGGTGAAGCTGCCGGTCTCCGGGTCGTACGGCGTCACGTACGCCGTCCGGTCGGCGCCCCCGGCGCCGGTCGACGCGCCGGGGGCGTTCTGTGCGCCGCGCACCGAGGTGGCGCTGCCCCGCGGGGCGGTGCAGCGCGCGCCGGTGTTCGGCTCGCGTGTGCTGGTGTCGGCCGGGTCGCGCTGGGCGGTGCCGCCGTAGCCCTCGGTGCAGGCGGGCGGGTGGTCGGCGTTCGTCACCAGGCCGAAGTGGGTGGTGCCGTCGCCGGGTACGACGGTGTAGCTGCCCGCGACCACCACCGGGAAGGTGACCAGGGCCTGCTCCACGCCCGGCAGCCGGGCGAGCGTGACCTGTCCGCCACTGATCAGGTTGGCCAGCAGCACCGACAGCCGCGGCTCGATCGACTTCAGCAGTGAGTTGAGCTCTACGGCGGCCGGTTTCGCGTTGCCGATGAGCCTTCGCAGGTCCCCGTCGCTCGATTTCAACTCCTCGGTGAGCAGCGCCAGGTCACGCGAGAACGCCTTGATGGACGAGCCCTGGTCGGTCTGTGTCTTAAGGACCTTCCGGGAGTCCTCGATCAGCGCGATCGTCTCGGGCAGCGACTCGGACGCCGTCTCGACGAGCGCGTTGCCCGAGTCGACGAGCCTGCTCAGGTGCGGGCCGGTACCGGCGAAGGCCTTGCCCAGCTCGTCGACGGTGACCCGCAGATCGTCCTTGCCGACCGAATTGACCAGCCGGTCGAGGCTGAGCACGAGATCGGTGGTGGGCAGCGGAACGCGCGTGCTGTCACGCGGAATCGTGCTGCCGTCCAGCAGGTACGGCCCGCCGGACCCGCGCGGCTGGAGGTCGACGTACTGCTCGCCCACCGCTGAACGGTTCGCCACCACGGCAAGCGTGTCCGCCGGGATGCGCGGCGCCCCGTCCTCGATGTCCAGCGCGACCGAGACCCCACCGGCACCGGTCAGCCGCAGCGCCCCGACCCGCCCCACCGGCACCCCGCGGTAGGTGACCTCGGCGCCGGTGAAGATGCCGCCGGAGTCGGCGAAGTCGGCCTGCACGGTGTAGCCGCGGTCGAGCACGCTGTCCACGAGGCCGGTGTACTCGGCGCCGACGTACGACACACCGACGGCGGTGACGGTGGCGAAGGCGATCAGCTGGGCCTTGACCGTACGTGTGATCACGGCTGTATCCCCTTCAACAGCAATTCCGCGAGCGCCAGGTCGATGCCCGGCGGCAGGTCCTGGTCGGTGCCGTGCGCGGCCGTGCACACCGGCGGGCACAGCACGTCCCCGGACGGGGCCGAGGGGGCGGCCGGCGCCTCGGGAACCCCGGGTGTGGGCGTCGGGACGGTCGGCAGGTCGGGAACACCGGGGACATCCGGCACGTCGGGCAGATCCGGAAGGCCGGGTGTCTCGGGAGTGCCGCCCCCGTCCCCGTCGCCGTCCTCCGGTTCGTCCGTCAGGTTGCCGTAGAGGCTCGCGAAATCGAGGTCCGCGGTGACGCTCAGGTTCACGTAGTCACCCTTGATGGCGTCCACCGCGTTGCGCGGGAAGGGGTAAGTGGTCAGCAGCTCAAGGGAGTTGGGCAGGTCGTCGCCCGCCTTGTTCAGTTGCTTCAGGATCGGGCGGAGCTGGTTGAGGTTGGCGATGGTGTCGTCCCGGGAGGCCTTGATCACCTTTGTGCCGGTGGTGCCGAGCTTCGACAGGGCGGTGAGCATCCTCGTCAGGTCGCGCCGCTGGTCGGCGAGCACCTTCAGCGCGGGCGGCATCGTGTCGACGGCCGTGGCGATCGTCTTCTTCTCCTTCCCGAGCCGCCCCGCGAGCCGGTCGACGGCCTCGATCGCGCGGACGATGTCCCGGCGCTGGTCGTCCAGGCCGCCGAGGAACGTGTCCAGTTCCCCGAGCAGGGACTTGACCCGGTTCTCGCGCCCTGCCAGGGCCTTGTTCAGCTCCACGGTGATCGTCTTGAGCTGGGCCACGCCACCGCCGTTGAGCAGCGCGGACAGGGCGGACAGCACCTCCTCGATCTCCGGGTTGCGACCGCTGCGGCTGAGCGGGACGCGGTCGCCGTCGCGCAGCCGGCCCACGGGCGCCGTGCCGGGCGGGGCGGACAGGGCGACGTACTTCTCGCCGAGCATGCTGGTCTGCCTCAGCTCGGCGACCGCGTTGGCGGGCAGCTTCACCGAGTCGGCGATCCGCAGCCGTACACGCGCGTGCCAGCCGTCCAGCTCGACCTTCTCGACCGCGCCCACGGTCACGTTGTTGACCTTCACCGCCGACTGCGGGACCAGATCGAGGACGTCGCGGAACTCGACGGTGACGCGGTACGCCCGGCCGTCCGCGGCGGCGCCGCCGGGCAGCTCGACGTCGTACCAGCCGTTGAACTCGCAGCCGGTCAGCAGCAGCGAACCGACCGCCACCCACGCGCATCTGCGCAGCCCGCTCATGCGTCGCCCTCCAGGATGCCGCCGAGCGTCCGGTCGACCGTGCCCGTGCCCGGCACTGCGGGCGCGGTCGGCACCTCGGGCAGGGAGTCGAAGAGCTTCTCCAGCTCCGCGCAGTCGGCCCGCTCGCCGGTGGTGCGCAGCACGGAGCACAGCAGGGCGGCCGGATCCTGCGGGTGCTGCGGATTGTTGCGGGTGTCGAGGGTGCCGGAGGAGGCGTTGTAGGCGTTCTGGAGGTTCGACAGACCCGTGGGCGCGACCTCCAGCAGCTCCTCCAGGGCCGCCCGTTGGGCGACGAGAACCTTGGTCACCTTGCTGAGGCCCTTCACGTTCGAGGTCAGCGACTTCTTGTTGTTCTTCACGAACGCGGAGATGTCGCCGAGGGCGGTGCCGAGGTTGCGCAGCGCCGCCGCGAGGTCCTTGCGCTCCCCGGCGAGCTGCTCCGCCACCTGGGCGAGGCTGGTGTTGAACGACCGCACGCTCTTGTCGTCGGCCGCCAGCGCCGCCGTGAACACCTGAAGGTTCTGCACGGTCCCGAACAGGTCGCCGCGCCCGTCGGACAGCGTGGTGACCGCCTCCGAGAGGTCCTTCACCATCTGGTGGATGTTCTCGCCCTGCCCGTCGAGGTTCTGCGCGCTCACCCCGAGCAGCCGGGACAGCGAGCCGTCCTGGTTGGCGCCCTCGGGGCCGAGTGCCTCGGCGGTGGTGTGCAGGCTGTCGAAGATCCGGTCCAGCTCGACCGGCACGGCCGTGCGCGACTCGGGGATGACGGCACCGTCCCGGAGCACCGGACCCTCGCGGTACACCGGCAGCAGCTGCACATAACGGTCGCTGACCACCGAGGAGTTGATGATCGCGGCCTGCGCGTCGGCGGGAATCCTGCGCGCCGCGTCGTACTCCAGCTCCACCCGCACCCGGCCGCCCTCCGGGGTGATGGCCTTCACCTCGCCGACGCGGACGCCGAGGACCCGGACGTCCGAGCCGGGGTAGATGCCGACGGTGCGCGGGAAGTAGGCGGTGACCCGCGCCTTCTCGGTGCGCGGCCACAGGACGAAGGCGAGCCCGGCGACCAGGGCCAGCACGACGAGCAGCGCCAGACGTTTCCTCATCGCGAACCTCCCGTGCCCGGCGCCACCGGGGCGGCGACCAGGTTCTGGACGTAGGAGTCGAACCAGCGGCCGTTGCCGAGGGTGTTGGTGAAGACCCGGACGTAGGGCGCGAGCAGCTTGACGCTGCGGTCCAGGCTCGACTGGTTGCGCTCCAGCATCTGCACCACCTGGTTCAGGCCCTTCAGCGCGGGCCCGATCTCCTTCTCGTTGTCCTCGACCAGGCCGGACAGCTCGACGCCGAGCGCCGCGGAGGTCGTCAGCAGCTTGTGGATGGCCTCACGCCGCCTGCTGATCTCCTTGAACAGCTTGTCGCCGTCCTCGACCAGGGCCGTGAAGTCCGAGGAGCGCTCGGCCAGGACGCCGGTGACCCCGTTGGCATGGTCGAGGAGTTCGCGCAGCGCCTTGTCGCGGGAGGCGACCGTCCGGGAGATCTTCGACAGGCCCTTGATGGACGCCTGCACCTCGGCGGGGGAGTCCTGGAACGTGGTGGAGATGGTGTCCAGGGCGGCCGCCAGCCGTTCGGTGTCGACCTCCTCCGTCGTGGTCGTCAGATCGCTGAACGCCTGCACGACGTCGTACGCCGGGACGGTCCGCTTCAGCGGGATCTCACTGCCGGGCGCCAACTGCCCGGCACCCTTGGGGTGCAGGGCCAGGTACTTGGCGCCGAGGATCGTCTTCACCCGGATCGACGCCCCGGTCGCGGAGCCGAACTCCGGGTCACCCTTGATCTTGAAGGTGACCTTGACGTGGTCGCCGTCCAGGTCGACCTCCTGCACCTTGCCGACCTTGACCCCGGCGATCCGCACCTCGTCCCCGGGCTTGAGCCCGCCCGCCTCCGCGAAGGCGGCGCTGTACGTCTCGCCGTCACCGATCACCGGCAGGGAGTCGGCGTTGAACGCGGCCACCGTGAGCAGCGCGAGCGTGGTGAGACCGACGGCGCCGATCATGACGGGGTTGCGCTCACGGAAGGGGGTCAGGCGCGGTCGCCTGATGCGCGGTCGGCGTCCGATGCGCGGGAACCGGACGCGCGGCAGCTTCGGCCACTCGACGCGCACCTTGACCAGGGGCTCGGGACGCGCCGCGCGCTTCGGTCGCAGCCGGATGCTCATGCCGCGCACCTCGCCCTCGCCACCTGGAGCTGAGGCGTGATCACCTCACGGGTCTTCGGCAGCACGATCCGGCCGTCGAAGTCGCAGAGGTAGAAGTTGAACCACGAGCCGTAGGACGCCGTCCCCGTCAGCTCGCTCAGCTTGTTCGGCAGCCGCTTCAGCACGCCCTCCACGGTCTTCTCGTTCCTGTTCAGCGTCCCGGTGAGCTCGGTCAGCTCGGCGATGTCGTCCTTCAGCGGCGGACGGGCGTCCGCGAGCAGGCCCGACGTGGCCTCCGTCAGGTCGCCGATGCTCACCAGCGACTCGCCGATCGGCTTGCGGTCGGCGGACAGCCCCGAGATCACCCGGCGCAGCTGCTTGAGCAGCCCGGAGAACCGGGCGCCGCGCTCGTCGAGCGTCTCCAGCACGGTGTTGAGGTTGTCGATCACGGAGCCGATCAGCTGGTCCCGGTCGGCGAGCGTGGTGGTGAGCGATGCCGTGTGCGCCAGCAGGCTGTTGACCGTGCCGCCCTCGCCCTGGAGCGTCTTGATGATCTCGGTGGCCAGTTGGTTGACGTCCTTCGGGCTGAGCGCCGCGAACAGCGGCTTGAAGCCGTTCAGCAGCGCGTTGAGGTCCAGCGCCGGCTGGGTCCGCGACAGCGGGATCGTCGCGCCGGGCCGCAGCCGGGTGCCGTCGCCCGCGCCCTCGGTCAGGGCGACGTACCGCTGCCCGACGAGGTTGCGGTAGCGGATGACCGCGCCGGTGCTGGTGAGCAGCGGACGGTCCTCGGTGACGGTGAAGGTGACCTCCGCGCGCGTCCGGTCCTTGATCCGGATCCCCTCGACCTCACCGACCCGCACCCCGGCCACCCGGATGTCGTCGCCTTCCTCCAGGCCGGTGACGTCGCTGAACACCGCCCGGTAGGTGTGCCGGGGAGTGAAGGAGATGTTGACGATGGTGGCGGCGAGCAGGGCCGTCGCCAGGATCGTCACCAGCGCGAAGACACTGAACTTGATCAGCGGCGCCGCGGTCCGGCGCGCATTCGTGCTCATACGACGCTCACCGCCGTTCCCCGCGCCATCGGCCCGAACAGCAGCGTCGCCACCGGCGGCACCTCGTCGGCGGGCACGCCCAGCACGGGCGCGACGAGCGAGCCGATGGCGCGCTGCTCGGCCGGGGTGCCGGACACCTGGGACGAACTCCCCGACGACGTACCGTCGTTCAGCTTGGTGTGCGGCGCGGGCACGCGCGGATTCGGCAGGCCCCGGCAGTTCGGGCCCGACCGCTCGCCGTAGAAGGGCTCCTCACCGGGTTCGTACGCCGGCCGCTGCTGTACGACTTCGAGGGTGATGCGCATCCTGCCGCCCCGGAACGCCTCCTCCGAGGCCTTCTCCTGCCGGACCAGGCCCTCCAGGAGGCAGGGATACTCCGGTGAGTAGCGGGCGAACAGCTCCAGCGTGGGCCGCGAGACCCGGCCCAGGGTGATCAGCCGGTCGCCGGTCGCGGCGAGGAAGCCGTCCGCCGTGCGGGCGGTGGTCGTGGTCGAGGTGAGCGCTGCGGCCAACTGTTCCTTCTTCTCCACCAGCGTGCGGCTGGTCGTGACGGTGTTGCGGAGGATCCGCATCAGGTCGGGCGCCGCGTCGCCGTACACCTCGGCGACGTCCGCGAACCGTGCGATGTCCTCCTTCAGGGACGGCAGATGCGGGTTGAGCCTGCGTAGATACGCCTCCATGCGCGTGAGGTTGTCGCCGATCCGGTCGCCGCGCCCTTCGAGGGCCGTGGCGAACGCGGAGAGCGTGGCGTTGAGCTCGCCGGGCTTCACGGTCCGCAGCAGCGGCAGCAGGTCGTTCATCAGCTGCTGGAGCTCGATGCCGACCCGGGTGCGGTCCTGGGTGATCACGTCCCCGGCGCGGATCGGCCGCGCGGACGAACCGGCGGGCACGACCAGATCGACGTACTTCTCGCCGAACAGCGTCTTCGGCAGCAGCCGCGCGTGCACATCGGCCGGGATGTACGGCACATGCTCCGGCTTGAGCGCGATGTCGAGCGTCGCCTTCGTCCCGTCCGCGCGCACCCCGCGCACCTCGCCGACCAGCAGCCCGCGCAGCTTGACGTCGGCCCGCCGGTCGAGCTGGTTGCCCAGGCTGTCGGCCTCCAGCGTGATCCGCACGACCGGCGTGAACGCCTGCCGGTAGACGGCGACGGACAGGGACAGCAACAGGGCCAGCACGGCGAGGAACACCACGCCGTACACCCGGAGCCTCACTCGGCGCATGCGCATTGCTCTCACCCCGCGATCCTTACGGTCGTGTTGGCGCCCCAGATCGCGAGCGACAGGAAGAAGTCGAGGACGTTGATCGCCACGATCGAGGTGCGCACGCCCCGGCCCACCGCGACGCCGACGCCCGCCGGGCCGCCGCTCGCGTAGTAGCCGTAGAAGCAGTGCACGAGGATGATCACCACGGCGAAGACCAGCACCTTGCCGAAGGACCAGAGCACGTCGACCGGGGGCAGGTACTGCTGGAAGTAGTGGTCGTAGGTGCCGGCCGACTGCCCGTAGTAGCCGGTGGTGATGGTGCGGGCGGCGAGATACGACGACAGCAGCCCGACCACGTACAGCGGGATCACGGCGACGAATCCGGCGATCATCCGGGTGGTCACCAGGAACGGCAGCGAGGGCACGCCCATGACCTCCAGGGCGTCGGTCTCCTCGCTGATCCGCATCGCGCCGAGCTGCGCGGTGAACCCGGCGCCGACCGTCGCGGACAGCGCGAGCCCGGCCACCAGCGGGGCGATCTCCCGGGTGTTGAAGTACGCCGACAGGAACGCCACGAAGTTGGACGTGCCGAGCTGGTTGAGCGCGGCGTAGCCCTGCAGGCCCACCTCCGTGCCGGTGAAGAACGACAGGAAGGCGATCACGCCGACCGTGCCGCCGACGACGGCGAGCGCGCCACGGCCGAAGCTGACCTCGGCGAGGAGGCGCAGGATCTCCTTCTTGTAGCGGCGCAGGGTACGGCCCGTCCAGGCGAGCGAACGGCCGTAGAAGGAGAGTTGGGCGCCCAGGTCCTCAAGGGACTTCAGTGGGCGGTCGAGAAGTCTCATCGCTCAGCCCCTCTGCGGGACGACCTGGAAGTACACCGCGGTCATCACGAAGTTCGTCACGAACAGCAACATGAAGGTGATCACCACCGACTGGTTCACCGCGTCGCCCACACCCTTCGGGCCGCCCTTCGCGGTGAGGCCCTTGTAGGAGGCGACGATCGCGGCGATCGCGCCGAAGACGAGCGCCTTGATCTCGGCCGCCCACAGGTCGGAGAGCTGGGCGAGGGTGGTGAAGGAGGCCAGATACGCGCCGGGTGTGCCGTCCTGGAGGACCACGTTGAAGAAGTAGCCGCCCGCGACGCCGACCACCGACACCAGGCCGTTGAGCAGCACCGCCACCAGCATCGAGGCCAGCACGCGCGGCACGACCAGCCGGTGGATGGGGTCGATGCCCAGCACCTGCATGGCGTCGATCTCCTCGCGGATCTTCCGCGCCCCGAGGTCCGCGCAGATCGCCGTACCGCCCGCCCCCGCGATCAGCAGCGCGGTGACGATCGGCGAGGCCTCGCGCAGTACCGCGAGGACGGAGGCCGCGCCCGAGAACGACTGGGCGCCGAGCTGCCGGGTCAGGCTGCCGATCTGGAGGGCGATGACCGCCCCGAAGGGAATGGAGACGAGGGCGGTCGGCAGGATCGTGACGCTCGCGATGAACCAGGCCTGCTGGATGAACTCCCGCACCTGAAAGGGTCTTTTCGGGACAGTTCGTATGACGTCCAGGGCCATCGCGAACAGGCTTCCGGAGTGGCGCAGCGCACCGACGGGGTTGAGGCTCATGCGCGGGCCACCTCGTCCTCCCGCTCGGCGATGGCCTGCCAGCGGGGTGGTCTGGTGATGCCGGGACTGGGCAGCAGCCGCGGGGTCAGGTGCTGGGGATCGGTGGTGTCGCCGATCTCGGCCAGCTCTTGCTCGACCTGTGCGGCGTCCTTCTCCTCCGCCATGCCGATGGGCCCCTGCATCCGGCCGTTCAGAAACTGCCGTACGACCGGTTCATCGCTGGTCAGGAGCTGGTCGCGAGGCCCGAACATCACCAGCTCGCGGCGGAACAGCAGCCCGATGTTGTCCGGCACCTGGCGGGCCGAGGCGATGTCGTGCGTGACGATCAGGAAGGTCGCGTCGATCTGGGCGTTGAGGTCGACGATGAGCTGGTTGAGGTAGGCGACGCGGACGGGGTCGAGGCCCGAGTCCGGCTCGTCGAAGAGGATGATCTCCGGGTCGAGGACGAGGGCCCGGGCCAGCCCGGCGCGCTTCCGCATCCCGCCGGAGATCTCACCGGGCAGCTTCCCCTCGGCGCCGATGAGCCCGACCATGTCCATCTTCTCCAGCACGATCCGCCGGATCTCGCTCTCCGACTTGCGGGTGTGCTCGCGCAGCGGGAAGGCGATGTTGTCGTAGAGGTTCATCGAGCCGAAGAGCGCGCCGTCCTGGAACAGCACACCGAAGAGCTTGCGCACCTCGTACAGGTCGTGCTCGCGGAGCTTGGTGATGTCCCGGCCCTGGATCGTGATCGAGCCACGCTCCGGCTTCAGCAGTCCGACGAGCGTCTTGAGGAACACCGACTTGCCCGTGCCCGAGGGGCCGAGCATGACCGAGACCTCCCCGGCGGGCAGCGTCAGCGAGACGTCCTGCCAGATGACCTGGTGACCGAAGGACTTGGTCAGCCCTTCCACACAGATCTCGACACCCATCCGGTCCACCCTTCGCCCGTGAAGTCACCCATGGAGCAGCTCCGACATCTGCTCTACGGGGAGGGGCGGGCGGTCCGTCGCGGCGAAGCGAAGTTTTTTTGCGGACCGGTTTGGCGGGCGTTACGGCAGGGGGTTCGCGGGTGCTTCGAGACCGTCCGTCGGTTTCGGCTGGTCCGGAACATCCGGCAGGGCGGGACGGTCTTGTGGGAGGTCACGCACGTCGGGGGTCGCGGGGATGGCGGGCAGCCCCGGTACGTCGGGCACGCCGGTCACCTCCGGCACCTCAGGTACCGCGGGCACCTCGGGGGCGGGCACTTCCGGTGCCGCGGAGACCACCGGCAGGGACGGCACCGACAGCGGCAGCAGCGACCGGTCCGCCGGGCTTTCCCTCACCGCCGCCTCCGGCGCGGCCGGAACAGGCGTGTCCGGCAGCGCACGCCCCTCCGGAGCCGCACCCGGGCCCTCGGGGGACGGCCGCTGCCATGCCTCCGGCGACGGGGAGACCGACGTCCCGGGTGCCGCGCCCTGCCCGTCCCCGTCGTAGGCGTACGGCAGCACGAATCCGGCCACCGCCAGCGTCGCCGCCGTGGACGCCAGCGCGACGGCCTGCGCCTGCGAGGCACCGCGCGGCCTGCCCCGGCCGCACAGGAACAGGGCGAGCCCGAGCGTGCCGGCCAGCGAGTTGCGCAGCGTCCGGCGGGCCCGGGCCAGCAGTGACTCCACCGTCCGGTAGCTCAGGCCCATCCGCACGGCGACCTGACCGACGTCCAGGTCCTCGGACTTCAGCCGGAGCGCCTCCGCCTGGCGCGCGGGCAGCTCCCCGCTGCGCACGGCCAGCCACTTGGCCTCGGCCCGGTCGCACACCGCCTCGTCGACAGGCACCGGACCGGGCGCGATCAGCGTCGGGCTGGTACGCACCTCCGCCTCCCGGTTGACCTGCCGGTACCGGTCGACGCACAGCCGGATCGTCACCGTGGTCAGCCAGGCGGCGAGCCGCTCGTCGTCCAGGTCGGGGCGCTCGGCCGCGCGCAGCATCGCCTCGTGCACGGCGTCCTCGGCGTCCTCCTGGGACATCGACCTGCGGCGGGCCACCTTGAGCAGATGCTCGCGGTGGCCCCACATGCGTTCCCACCGGTCGTGGGCCGCCTGTATCTCCGCAGGCATGTCCGTCGTCGCCATGAGGGCCCCTTTGCGCTCATCCGCCGGCCACGTGCGCCCGGCGGAGAGCGACATTACCTGCCGGTAGTCATGCTTGTGGAGGGGGTGGCGCCCATCGAGTCGTCCTCGGGCAGCAGGTCGCCGCCGGGCAGGTCCACTCCGGCGTCGGGCAGGGGGAGCGGCGGCGGCGCCGGGCGGGTGGACGGGCGGCCGGTGGGGGTCGGCCGCGGTGCCGTCGGGGACGGGGGGGAGGACCGGGACGGGGCGGGGGACGGCGTACCGGATCCACCGCCGGTCGGGCCGGTGCGTGGGGTGGCCGACGGCTCGCGCGGCACCGGCCCGGAGTCTTCGCGCTCCGGGCTGCGGCCGCCCGGCGTCCCGGCGTCCGGAACGACCCGGTGGCCCTCCAGGAAGTACGCGAACCACGCCCGGACCGTCCGCAGATACGCCGTCGAGTGGTTGTAGCCGAGGATCGCCGCGTCCAGGTCTGCGGGCGCGGACAGGTTCCGGCCGCCCGCGCACAGGTAGCGCCCGGCGGCGAGCGCCGCGTCGAAGATGTTGTGCGGGTCGGCTCGCCCGTCGCCGTTGCCGTCCGCGCCCCACACCGCCCAGGTCGACGGGATGAACTGCATCGGGCCGACCGCACGGTCGTACACCGTGTCCCCGTCGAGGGAACCGCCGTCGCTGTCCCGGATGAGGGCGAAACCGTTGCCGTCCAGCCGTGGGCCGAGGATCGGCGAGGGCGTCGTGCCGTCCGCGGCCACCCGCCCGCCGCGCGCCTGACCGGACTCCACCTGGCCGATGCCGGCCAGCAACTGCCACCGCAGCCCGCAGCCGGGCAGGGAGCGCGCCAGCCGCTCCTCGGCCTGCCGGTAGGCGGCGAACACGCTCACCGGCAGCGCGCCGCCCACCGGCGACAGCGCGGCCCCCCGCGCCTTCAGCGGCGGGAGTTCCATACGGTACGGAGTGTCCCCGGACACGCTCGGCCCGCGCCCGGCGTCCAGTTCCGGCCCGGCGGGCGCGGCGGCCCGCGCCGACGGGGTGGCCCCCGGCGCCTGCGACGCGGTCAGCGCGGCCATCGCCGCCACCGCGAGCGCCGTCCCCTTGGCGCCTGTGATCCTGTGCCGTCCTGACACGGTGCAGCCCCTCCCTGTGCAGTCACTGCGTTCGACTGCTCTACGGGGAGGGGCCGCCGGTCCGTCGCGGCAGATGCCGGTTCAGCAGGTGGAGTTGGTCTGGGTGAGCAGGCCCAGCCGCCACGGCAGGGTGTTGTAGGGGCCGCTCGCCGAGGGGTTCATCCCCTGGTAGAGGAACTGCAGGCGGCACGGGTTGATGGTGAGGCTCTGGTCGTTGTAGTGGCGGACCATCTCGCCGTGACTGATGTCCTGGGTCCAGGGGGTGCCGCCGAAGCTGACGTTGGTGGACCGGGCGAAGGGGTTGCTCTCGGTGTCCGCGAGCGGGGTCCAGGTGCCGTTGATGCTGTTCGACGTCCAGGACCGGAAGTACCGCCGGCCGTTGCTGCCGATCGCCTCGTTGAGCAGCAGGTAGGTGTTCGAGTCCTTGAGCCTGTAGACGTTGGCGGCTTCCCACAGGCGGTACTTGTTGGCGTCCTGGAGCGCGATGACGGTGTTGGTGAAGCCGTTCGGGAAGTTCGCCAGCGTCGTCTCGGACCGGTACAGGTGCCCGTTGTCGTCGGAGGAGAACAGGTAGCACTTGGAGCTGTCGCAGATGTTCCAGAAGTCGACCCAGTAGCCGCTGCCGATGTTGTCCCTGATGATCTGCGGCATGCCGTTCGCGTAGATCTTCTTCGGGGCGGTCCACGACCTGGGGTTGCTGATGTCCGTGGTGGTCGAGTACGCGGCGTTGTCACCGGTCTGGTAGATGAGGTACCACCGCTGCTGCGGCGCGAACCAGAAAACCTGCGGTGCCGCCTTGTACCCCGCGCCGATCGCGGTCTGGTCCAGGTAGTGATGCTGCGCGGCTCCGGCCGTCTGCCAGCTGGTGAAGTTCAGGTACACCATGCTGTACGCGCCATTGCTGTTCGTGGTGCTGGCGAACACGTGCCACCGGCCGTTGTGGTACACGACCGACGGATCCTTGATCCCGGTGAGGTTGTGGCTCGCGTCCGACTTCGGGGAGATCAGCACCCCGCTCGAACTCCACCGGAAACTGCCGGGTAGGTCGGCCTTGGCCGACGCGTTCGACACCGGGACCAGGGCGCCCAGGAGCAGCGCCAGTCCACCGGCGAGCACAGCCAGTCGTTTGAGCATCGCAGCCCCCTATCGCTTGATCTGGTACGTGACGAGGGACCGGGCCGGGATCGTCACCGACAGCACGCCCGAGCGGACCGGGATCGCGGCCTGCCGGGCCGTGCTGTGCGAGGAGTTGGTCAGATACGGGGTCGCCGTCCCGGTCGTGAACCCCGTGTTGCGCAGGCTGAACGACACCTGCTGGGCGCTGGTGGCCGTATTGAGGGCGACCACCGTCACCGAGCCGTCCGCGTTCCGGTACGCCGACAGCTTCAGGCTCGCCTCGGGCGTGGTCGCGCCGATGCGGTTGGCGCCCGGCTGGATGAAGCGGCTGTAGTTCGTCATCGCGTACAGCCGCTTGGAGGTGCGGTAGTCGGCACCGTCGAGCTGGATCAGGCCGCGGGTGGTGCCCACGGACGCCCCGTACCAGTAGATGTAGGCGTTGACATTGCCCTTGGTCAGGGCGTCGTGGAGGGCGGAGGCCACCGTGAAGCCGTCGTAGCCGCTGCCGTCGTCCCAGTTCTCGTTCCAGGTCGTGCCGTCGGGCGCCCACTCCGACATCCAGCTCCGCTTGCCGGTCGGCAGGGGACCGTCGACCGGGCTGGCGTAGGTGTGCCCGGCGTGGGTGGCGACCAGGTTGCGGGCGGTGGCGTCGGCCTCGATCGCGCGGCTGTAGTTCTTCTGCTGACTCCAGCCGAAGGAGTCGCAGCAGACGACCTTGTGTCCCGCCGCTTTCGCGATCGGACCGAAGACCTTGGTGAACTCCACCGTCTGGGCCGGGCTGAGCCGCATGGAGTCGTAGGTGGCGGTCCAGTCGGGCTCGTTGACGAACCCGAGGTCGGTGATCCGGATGCCTTCCTGGCCGTAGAACTTCGCCCACTGGACCAGGTAGTTCGCGTACGCCTTGCGCCAGTCGCCGCTCGCGCAGGTCGCGCCGGACAGGCCGCACAGCGTTCCGCCGTTGGCATCGGTGCCGTTGGTCTTCATATAGCCGGGCGCGGTCCACGCGTCGGCGTAGAAGCGGTTCACGCCGTACGCCCTGGCCTGCTGGGCCAGCCACACCTGGCCCTTGTCGTTCCGGTCCCACACGTACTTAGGGGTCGCGTTCGGGCCGCCGGGGTCGGTGGGCTGGATGCCCGAGTCGATGCCCAGGCGCAGGATGCTCAGCCCGGCGCCGGTGGTCTTGCTGAGCAGCAGGTCCAGGACCTCGCGCTGCTTGTGGGCGGGCAGGCCCTGCGAGCCGCGCATGATGTCGGCCCGCCCGAAGTGCTCGGAGAAGCCGAAGCCGTCGATCGGCTGCAGGACCGTCGACCCGTTGATCGTCGCGGTGGTGGCCGCCCGGGCGTCGGGGACACCGGCCGCTGTCACGGCGGTGGTGAGGAGGAGCACGGCGGCGACACTGGGTAAGCGCTTTCCAAGACTGCGCAGCATGGTCCGTCCTTGTCGGGTGATTGCGGTGGGGGGTGTTCGTCCGTGGCGTGGGAGCGCTTCCATGCACGTCTAAGGGAGCGCTCCCGGACCGTCAACCCCTCCCGCACCGCCCTTCCCGCACGACGACGGTTGTCGGCCACCGGCCGGGCGGCACAATGTGCCTGCGGGTGCCCTCTTGGCCGGAGGGCTGAGAGGATGCAGGTCAAAGACGCCTTGGGGGCACAGTGCGACTGAGAGTGGAATTCACGACGGAACCCTTCGATCTCGACGAGGCACCCGCGCACGCGCTGGTGGCCCGCGAGGTCATCGAGGCCGCCGAGCTGGACGCCGTGGACGTCGGCCCCTTCGGCAACACCGCCGAGGGTGCGGCCGACGCGGTGCTGACGGCTGTGGACGCCCTGCTCCGCAGGACGCTCCAGGCCGGGGCCACCCGGGTGTCGCTCCAGGTCAACGTGCTCGGGGAGGGCGATAAGTGACCGGCAACGAGTCCTTCATCGCCGCCGTGAAGCCGCTGGTCGACGCCATGGGCGGCACGATCATCCCGCCGGACGAGGCGAGCGCCGACGACGTCGTGCTGGCCTGGGAGGGCGCCGACGTGGTCGCCGTACGGCTGCCGCAGCTCGCCGACTCCCTCGACCACATCCTCGCGGCCATGGAGCGCAAGCAGGGCAAGCCGCTGTCCGAGCTGGACCGCAAGTCCAAGCAGGAGGTGGTGCGCATACTGGAGGCGCGGGGCGCCTTCTCGGTACGGCACGGCGTGGAGACCGTGGCGAGCGCGCTCGGCGTCAGCCGGTTCACCGTCTACAACTACCTCAACCGCGAGAAGAACGTCTGAGGCGGGCCGCTCAGGTTCCGTTACCGCGAATTTTCAACAAAGTGTTGACGTCTCGTCGTCGCAGGGCGTTAGCTATCGGCACGCCCGTTCAGCACGAAGGCCCTTCGCGGCCACGGAGGCTCCCGTGACGTCGAATTCCACGCCCCCGGGCCTGGCCCGGTTCAACGCCCTGGAGGAGCACGCGGCCTACGCCGCTCTCCACGAGGCGTGTGCTTCCACGGCCTGGGCGTACCGGCTGCTCGCCGCCCGCCCCTACGCCACCCCCGAGGACCTCTACGCCGCCAGTGACGCCGCGATGGCCGCGCTGACCGGCGAGGACCTCGAAGAGGCGATGGCCGGGCACCCGCCGATCGGTCGTCCCAAGCCGGGCGACCCGACCTCGGCCCGGGAGCAGCGCGGCATGGCCGGCGCCTCCGAGGAGCTGAAGGCGGAGATGCTGGAACTGAACCTCGCCTACCAGGAGAAGTTCGGCCATGTCTTCCTGATCTGCGCCACCGGCCGCACCGGCGAGCAGATGCGCGACGCGGTCAAGGAGCGGATCGGGAACTCGCCGGAGCAGGAGCGGGAGATCGTCCGCACCGAGCTGGGCAGGATCAACCGCATTCGCCTGGCCAACCTCGTACAGGAAGATCAGACATGAGCACCAGCACCACCGCCTCCGTGTCCACCCACATCCTGGACACATCCGTCGGCCGCCCCGCCGAGGGCGTCGCCGTCCAGCTCTCCGCCCGCAGTGGCCGGGATGCGGACTGGCAGGCGCTCGGCGGGTCCGCGACCGACGCGGACGGCCGGTGCAAGGACCTCCCGGCGCTGCCGGAGGGCACCACCCACGTACGGCTCGACTTCGCGGTCGAGGCGTACTTCGAGAAGTTCGCGAAGAAGCAAGCCGATGCGCAGCAGGACGCCCCCGCGAATCGGGACAGCGGACCCGGCGTGTTCTTCCCGGAGGTGGCGATCACGTTCGCCGTCGTGCCGGGCGAGCACTACCACGTACCGCTGCTGCTCAACCCGTTCGGCTACTCCGTTTACCGAGGGAGCTAGCAGACACATGCCCACGATCCTGGGACAGAACCAGTACGGCAAGGCCGAGAACCGAGTCGTAAAGATCACGCGGGACGGCGCCACCCACCACATCAAGGACCTGAACGTGTCGGTGGCTCTGAGCGGCGACATGGACGAGGTCCACTACTCCGGCTCCAACGCCAACGTGCTGCCGACCGACACCACCAAGAACACGGTGTACGCGTTCGCGAAGGAGCACGGCATCGAGTCCGCCGAGCAGTTCGGCATCCACCTCGCCCGCCACTTCGTCACCTCGCAGGAGCCGATCCACCGCGCCCGGATCCGCATTGAGGAGTACGCCTGGGAGCGGATCGAGACCTCCGACGCCAACTCCAAGTTCATCGGCGCGGACGAGGTCAAGCACTCCTTCGTCCGCAAGGGCCAGGAGACCCGGCTGACCCAGATCACCTACGACGGCGAGTCGTGGGAGGTCATCTCCGGCCTCAAGGACCTCGTCGTGATGAACTCGACGAACTCCGAGTTCTGGGGCTACGTCAAGGACAAGTACACAACCCTCCCGGAGGCCTACGACCGCATCCTGGCCACCCAGGTCGCCGGCCGCTGGCGCTTCCACTGGAGCGACGACGAGCAGAAGATGCCCAACTGGGAGAAGTCCTACGAGCAGGTGAAGAAGCACATGCTCCAGGCCTTCGCCGAGACGTACTCGCTGTCGCTGCAGCAGACGCTGTACCAGATGGGCGCCCGCATCATCAACAACCGCAGCGAGATCGACGAGGTCCGCTTCTCCCTCCCGAACAAGCACCACTTCCTGGTGGACCTGGAGCCGTTCGGGCTGAAGAACGACAACGAGGTGTACTTCGCCGCCGACCGCCCCTACGGCCTGATCGAGGCCACCATCCTCAGGGACGGCTGCGAGGCGAGGATCCCGGTGGACCTCACCAACCTCTGATCCACCCCCACTTTCGGCACCCGCGGCCGGCGGAGACGCAGGCTCGAAGGCTCCCCGGCCGCGGCACTCAAAACTCCTAGGGTCCTGCCGTGCCCTCTCCACCAAAGTCCACTGAGCGAAAAGGACGAATCATGGCAGCAGCCCGGCGCATCGTCATCGAGAACTGTGCGATCGCGACCGTCGACGCGGACGACACCGAGTACGCCTCCGGGTACGTCGTCGTCGCCGGCAACCGCATCGAGGCGCTCGGCTCGGGCAAGGCACCCGAGGGCCTGGAGAACGTCGTCCGCCGTATCGACGCCTCCGGCCACCTGGTGACCCCCGGCCTGGTCAACACCCACCACCACTTCTACCAGTGGATCACCCGGGGCATGGCCACGGACCACAACCTCTTCAACTGGCTCGTCGCCCTGTACCCGGTCTGGGCGCGCATCGACGAGCAGATGACGTACGCGGCCGCGCAGGGGTCGCTCGCGATGATGGCCCGCGGTGGCGTCACCACGGCGATGGACCACCACTACGTCTTCCCGCAGGGCTCCGGCGACCTGTCCGGCTCCATCATCCGCGCCGCCCGTGAGATGGGCGTCCGCTTCACCCTCGCCCGGGGCTCGATGGACCGCAGCGAGAAGGACGGCGGTCTGCCGCCGGACTTCGCCGTGGAGACCCTCGACGGCGCGCTCGCCGCGACCGAGGAGACCGTCAAGCGGCACCACGACGCCTCCTTCGACGCCATGACGCAGGTCGCGGTCGCCCCCTGCTCCCCGTTCTCCGTCTCCACCGAACTCCTGCGTGAGGGCGCGGAGCTGGCGCGTCGGCTCGGCGTGCGGCTGCACACGCACGGCTCGGAGACGGTCGAGGAGGAGAAGTTCTGCCACGAGCTGTTCGGCATGGGCCCGACCGACTACTTCGAGTCCACCGGCTGGCTCGGCGAGGACGTGTGGATGGCGCACTGCGTCCACATGAACGACTCCGACATCGCCGCCTTCGCCCGTACGAAGACCGGTGTCGCCCACTGTCCTTCGTCCAACGCCCGGCTGGCGGCCGGTATCGCCCGCGTCCCGGACATGCTCGCCGCCGGTGTCCCGGTCGGCCTCGGCGTCGACGGCACCGCGTCCAACGAGTCCGGCGAACTCCACACCGAGCTGCGCAACGCCCTGCTCATCAACCGCCTCGGCGCCCACCGCGAGGCCGCCCTCAACGCCCGTCAGGCGCTGCGGCTCGGCACGTACGGCGGTGCCCAGGTGCTCGGCCGCGCCGACCAGATCGGTTCCCTGGAGCCCGGCAAGCTGGCCGACCTGGTGCTGTGGAAGCTGGACACCCTCGCGCACGCCTCCATCGCCGACCCGGTGACCGCGCTGGTCTTCGGCGCGGCGGCCCCGGTCACGCTGTCCCTGGTCAACGGTGCGGCGGTCGTCGAGAACGGCCGGCTGCTGCACGTCGACGAGGACGCGATCGCCCGCTCCACGCGGGACGAGGCGCGGCGGCTGGCGCGGATCGCCGCCCAGGGCTGAACCCGGTGAAGACTCCGGCCGGGAGGGACGGCTCCCGGCCGGCAGCCGTGGACCCGAGCGGGGTCCATGGCGGCCGTCTCCGGGGCGCGCTTGGACGAGCGCGCCCCGGAACGGTCACCCGTCCCCTCTTCAACGGTCCCGCACGACCGCGCATCACCTCCTTGAAACCCACGTCAGAGCCGACGTGCTGTTAACCGACCGGAGGAGCCGCCGTGGCCGCTCAGCCCGATGCCGCACCGCCCACCGCCCCCGAGCAGCGAGCCGTCCACCCCGTCGACGAGAAACTCCCCGCCCTCAAAATGGCGACCACCGGCCTGCAACACGTCGCCGCCATGTACGCGGGAGTCGTCGCCCCACCCCTGATCGTCGGCGCGGCCATCGGCCTGACCGGCACCGAACTGACCTTCCTCACCGGCGCCTGCCTGTTCACCGCGGGCCTCGCCACGTTCCTCCAGACGCTCGGTATCTGGAAGATCGGCGCCCGGCTGCCCTTCGTCAACGGCGTCACCTTCGCCGGTGTCGCCCCCATGACGGCGATCGTCGCCTCCACCGACGACAAGTCCGACGCACTGCCGATCATCTTCGGCGCGGTGATCGTCGCAGGCCTGCTGGGCTTCATGGCGGCCCCCTTCTTCAGCAAGATGGTCCGCTTCTTCCCGCCGGTCGTCACAGGCACGGTGATCACGCTGATCGGCGTGTCGCTGCTGCCGGTGGCCTTCGGTTGGGCGCAGGGTCCCAACCCCGCGGCGGACGACTACGGTGCGAGCACCAATCTGGGCCTGGCCGCCGGGACGCTGGTGATCGTTCTGTTGTTGCGCCGCTTCACGCGCGGCTTCGTCAAGCAGATCGCCGTACTGCTGGGCCTGGTGGCGGGCACCCTCGTCGCGATCCCCTTCGGAGCCACGGACTTCGGACCGGTGGCCGACGCGGCAATCGTCGGTTTCCCGACGCCCTTCCACTTCGGCGCACCGCAGTTCCAGGTCGCCGCGATCGTCTCGATGTGTGTGGTGATGGTGGTCTCGATGACCGAATCCACCGCGGACATGCTGGCGTTGGGCGAGATCGTGGACCGCCCGGCGGACGAGAAGACCATCGCGGCGGGCCTGCGCGCAGACACCCTCGGCTCGGCGATCAGCCCCCTGTTCAACGGCTTCATGTGCAGCGCCTTCGCCCAGAACATCGGGCTGGTCGCGATGACGAAGATCCGCAGCCGGTACGTCGTCGCCGCCGGCGGCGGCTTCCTGGTCCTGATGGGCCTGTGCCCCATGGCCGCCTCGCTCATCGCCGTCGTACCGCGCCCGGTGCTCGGCGGTGCGGGCGTGGTCCTGTTCGGCTCGGTCGCCGCGAGCGGCATCCAGACCCTGGTCCGGGCCGGTCTGGAGAAGGACAACAACGTCCTGATCGTGGCCGTCTCGCTGGCCGTCGGCATCATCCCGATCACGGCCCCGGAGTTCTACCACTCCTTCCCGGAGACCGCCCGGATCGTGCTCGACTCGGGCATCTCGACGGGGTGTGTGGCGGCGGTCCTGCTGAACCTGGTCTTCAACCACCTCGGCAAGGGCGGGGACGCGCAGGACGTCACGCATCCGATGGAGGCGGGGGAGGAGATCACCGGGGCGGCGACGACCCGGGCCCCCGCCACGCCATGAGGTTGGCGAACAGCTCGGCCTGCTCGACGGCGTCGTCCAGCGCATGGTGCGTGTGACGGCGCCGCGACAGCAGCTCACGCGGCATGGTGCCCTTGGCCACCGCCCGCAGCGGCAGCCCGGCCTTGGTGGCGTACAGCGTCTTCATGTCGAGGCAACCGGAGTGGCCGAAGGGACTCGATCCGGTGAAGCGGATCAGGTACCAGTAGAGAAAGGTCCAGTCGTACGACGCCGGATAGCCGCACATCACCGGCTGCGCACCCGCGGCGACCTCCCGCACCCAGTCGGTGAACTCGGCGAGGGCGACCGCGGGTTCGGCCCCTTCACGCCCGAGGCGCTCCCGGTCGAGCCCACTCACCGAGAGCGCCTCGGGCACGAACTCCTCGCTGATCGGCCGGAGTTCACGGTAGAAGGTCCGCTCCTCCGGGTCCGCGGCCGTGAAACCGTCGGGGTCCTGCTGACCGGCGACCGCGGCTCCGAGGCTGAGCATCGAGTACGGCCCGGGAATCGGTCCGTCGGCCTCGATGTCCACGGAGATGTAGAGGCTGGGTTTGATGCGTCGTGGGGCCATGGGGCCGCAGCATCGCAGGTCAAAGCCGTAGCCGGCATCCGAATTCAGGGCCGTGTCCGGCGCGTCCTCAGGACGACCGCCGCCAGCCCCAGTGCCCACACCGCGATCACCGTCGCCACCCGGAACGCCAGCTGATAGTCCTCCGCCGTGGCCGCCACCAGCGGTGCCGCCGAAGGTGGAGTACGAACTCAGCGAACGGGGTTCGCTACAGCCCGAACAGGCTCGGGTCGGTCGCCAGGTTCTTGAAGTACGCCTGCGGATCGGCCAGCAGCCTGCGCTCCTTCAGGTCCAGCAACCCGCCGACCCCGACCAGCTCGGCCGCGACCGTGCCGTCGGTCTTGCGGATCGTCTGCCGCATCTTGAACGTCTTGCCCTCGCCCCACTCGAAGGCGCACGTGACGTCGACCTCGTCGCCTGCGAGCAGTTCGCGCAGGTAGCGGATGTTGGTCTCCAGGGCCACCGGGCCCACGCCCGTGCCCACCAGCCCGGCCTGCGTGATCCCCGCCGCCTGGAGCAGTGACCAGCGCGCGTGCTCGGCGTAGTTGAGATAGACCGCCTGGTTGAGGTGGCCCTGCACATCGGTCTCGTACCCGCGGACCGTCACCCGGACGGAGAACGGTTCGGTCATGACTTCCCCCTGTCGTGGTCGGCGCTCCGCGCCCTTGATCTTGGCATGCTCATCATGCCCTCCGCGGAGACGCCAGCAGATACCGCCTCCGCGTCCGCGGCTCCGTGTGCTCGCCGACCTGCCAGCCCGCCCGCTCCAGCGTGGCCGCGCAGGCCCGCAGGGCCTCGGCGTCCGGTTCGTACACGGCGACGGCCTCCGGCTGCGGGGTCGCCCGCACCCGGTAGCCCGCGGAGTCCTGACCGGCCGGGCGGTGCCCGGCGGCCTCCAGCGCGAGGGCGGCGGCCTGCACCAGATGCGTCCGCTCCCAGCCGCACGGCCGGTCCGTGACACCGTCGGGGTTGGTCATCCGGCGCAGCTCCAGCAGGCCCTGCCAGGCGCTGTGCACCTCACGGACGCGGGACGGACCGGCGTCCGGCGCGGCCTCCTCGCCGCCGACGCGCGCGGCGAACACACCGGTGGACGCAGAAACCTCGGGCTCCGCCGGTTCGGCCTCCCGTATCCGATGTCCCGCCGGTGTCAGAAAGTGATCGTGCGGCGGCCGCGGATGCCGGAACGCCAGCCCGCGCTTCACCAGCGCCGCGAGCTGCGCATCCGTCCCCCTGAGCCGACCGGTCAGCGGATCGGCGGCGTCGATGACACGCCGCTGGGCGGCGGTCGGCGGTCGTGTCACGGCGTGCTCCCTCCAGGCGCTGGGCAGTGTCCCCACCGCTTGGAAGGCTACGAGCCGGGTCTGACATTCCACGCCGCGATCACCGGCCGCCCATGCTCCGTGCCCAGTCGGCACACCGTCCCCGTCGCCAGCTGGAACAGGGCACCGTCCGCCGGTGGCAGCCCGAGCCGTCGGGCGGTCAGCACCCGCAGGAAGTGCCCGTGCGACACCAGCACCACCACGCCCTCGGTGTTGGCGAGGGCGGCGTCCACCTTGCCCAGCATCCGGTCGGCCCGCGCCCCGACCTGCTCCACGCTCTCCCCGGGGTGTTCCGGTGGCCCGGGCGTCACCCCGTCCGTGAACAGGAACCAGCCGGGCCGCTCCCGCTGGATCTCGACGGTGGTGATTCCCTCGTAGCCCCCGTAGTCCCACTCCCGCAGATCCGTGTCCACCCGCACCGCGCCGTGCAGCCCGATGAGCTCGGCCGTCTCCCGCGCCCGCTGCAACGGACTGACGAAGCAGGCCCCGATCCGGTGCGACCGGATCAGCGGCACCAGCCCGCGCGCCTCCTCGCGGCCGTGCTCGGTCAGCGGGACGTCCGTCAGTCCGGTGTGCCGCCCGGACCGCGACCACTCGGTCTCTCCGTGCCGCACCAGCAATAGATCACCCATGCGGCACACGGTATGTGGCCGCTACTGCCGGTACCCGCTGAGGAACCGCCCGATCCGCCCGATCGCCGCCTCCAGATCATCCGCGTGCGGCAACGTCAGGATCCGGAAGTGATCCGGCGTCGGCCAGTTGAAGCCCGTGCCCTGCACGACTTGGATCTTCTCCCGCAGCAGCAGGTCCAGGACGAACTTCTCGTCGTCGTGGATCCGGTGCACCTTGGGATCGAGCCGCGGGAACGCGTACAGCGCGCCCTTCGGCTTCACGCACGACACCCCGGGGATCTCGTTGAGCTTCTCCCACGCCACATCGCGCTGTTCGTGCAGCCTGCCGCCCGGCGCGGTCAGCTCGTGGATGGACTGCCGGCCGCCGAGCGCCGCCTGAATCGCGTACTGCGCGGGCGCGTTGGAGCACAGCCGCATGGAGGCCAGCATGGTCAGGCCCTCCAGATAGTCCTTCGCGTGCTGCCTCGGGCCCGTCACCACCAGCCAGCCGGAACGGAAGCCCGCCACCCGGTACGTCTTCGACAGGCCGCAGAAGGTCAGGACCACCAGGTCGGGCGCGAGCGCCGCGGTCGAGTGGTGCACGGCGTCGTCGTACAGGATCTGGTCGTAGATCTCGTCGGCGAGCACCATCAGTCCGTGGCGGCGGGCCAGGTCGAGGATGCCCTCGATGATCTCCTTCGGGTACACCGCACCCGTGGGGTTGTTCGGGTTGATGATGACCACGGCCTTCGTGCGGTCCGTGATCTTCGAGGCCATGTCGTCCAGGTCGGGGTACCAGTCGGCCTGCTCGTCGCACAGGTAGTGCACCGCCTTGCCGCCCGCGAGCGTGGTCACCGCCGTCCACAGCGGGAAGTCGGGGGCGGGGATCAGGACCTCGTCGCCGTCCTCCAGCAGCGCCTGTACGGCCATGGAGACCAGCTCGGAGACGCCGTTGCCGAGGAACACGTCGTCGACGCCGACCTCCAGGCCGAGCGTCTGGTAGCGCTGGGCGACCGCGCGGCGGGCGGAGAGGATGCCGCGCGAGTCGGTGTAGCCGTGCGCCTGCGGCAGCATCCGGATCATGTCCTGAAGGATCTCCTCCGGGGCCTCGAAGCCGAACAGGGCGGGGTTGCCGGTGTTGAGGCGCAGCACGCTGTGGCCCGCCTCCTCCAGCGCGTTGGCGTGCTCTATCACCGGGCCGCGGATCTCGTAACAGACCTCGCTGAGCTTGCTCGACTGCCGGAACTCCATGCGCCCCTCCGGTAACTGGTGTTGCTTGGTTTTACCAAGTTCGAGCTTGGAAAGTCCAACGACATGTCTAGACTGCGTCGCATGTCACCTCGTCGAAGCTACGACCAGTACTGCTCCGCCGCCCGCGCGCTCGATGTCGTCGGCGACCGCTGGACCCTGCTGATCGTCCGCGAACTCCTCGCCGGCGCGCGCCGCTATACGGACCTGCACGCGGACCTGCCGGGCGTCAGCACGGACGTACTGGCGTCCCGGCTGAAGGACATGGAGCGCGACGGGCTGACGACCAGGCGCCGGTTGCCGCCGCCCGGTGCGGCGTACGTCTACGAACTCACCCCGCGCGGGCGGGAGTTGCTACCGGTGCTGCAGGCGCTGGGCGCCTGGGGGCAGGCCGAGCTCGGCGAGCGACGGCCCACGGACGCGGTCCGCGCCCACTGGTTCGCGCTGCCCTTGCTGCGGGCGCTGGAGGGGGAGGGGCTCGTCGAAGTGCGGCTGGAGGAGGGGGACTTCCACCTGTACGTCGGTGCCGAGGACGGGCCCGTGTACGGCGACGGGCCCGCGCAGGGCGAACCCGACGCCGTGCTGGTTCTCGACACCGCCACCTGTACGTCGGTCGGCCGCGGCGAGGTGAGTGTGATCGACGCGGTGCGGGACGGGCGTATCACGGTGAGCGGTGACGGCACGCCGGCCAAGGCCTTGCGGGAGGCGTGAGGAAAGGCAGAAGGCCCGTACCGGGCGGGCCTTCTGATACGGCATCAGGCGCGGGTCGGTCGCCCCGAGCCCCGCGTCAGCGCATACCCCCCGACCCCGGCCAGCGCCGCCAGCGCACCGCCCACCGCGGTCCACACCCACCGGTCGGACCACCAGCCGGAGGTCCAGCCGTCCTCGGGTTCGATGCTCGACAGGACGGCGGAATCCTCCTGCTCCGCCTCCGGCTTGACGGCCACGCCCGGCACCAGCGGCTCGGCCAGCGCCCCGTCCACCGCCGCCGCGCCGCCGATCTCCTTGCCCTCGACCCGCACCTCGGCGCTCACCGGCAGCCCCAGGTCCGACGTCGGCAGGCCCACCGCCGTGAGGCGGATGTAGTACGTGCCCGGCAGCGGGTCGTTCGCCCACGGCTCCGACCAGGCACGGACCCTGCGCAGCGTGCAGGCCAGCTCCACGGAGGCCGCGCCCTGGGCGGCGGTCCGCGTCTGGGATCCGTACTGGCAGGCCTGGCGGCGCCGCAGACCGTCGTACACGTCGATCTGCCAGGTCTGGGCGGCGTGCGTGTCCGGCAGTTTCACCGTCGCCTCGACGGTGGGACGCTGACCGGCGTCCGCGGGGAACGACCAGTACAGGTAGTCGCCCGCGGAGCCGTCCGCCGTGGCCGTCTGTCCCGGCTCGAACTCGGCCGCCGTACGGAACGACGTGCCCGCCTCGGTCGGGGCCGCGCTGTCGTCCGACGGGCTCGGCGACGGGGAGTCGGCCACAGCCGGGGAAACGGCCCAGCCCAGCGCCAGCAGCGCCGCGCCCAAAGCCCTCACGATACGCATCAGTTGGTCCTCCAGACCGCGACCCGCCAGCGCGACAGCCAGCCCCACAGCAGACCGGCGACGAAACCGGTCAGGACGAGGGCGCCGAGCAGCCACCAGCCGCGCCCGAGGCCGAACGCGGCCACATCGCTCGACGGCGAGGGCCCGTCGACGACGTCGATCGTCAGCTCCAGCGGCAGCCCGGGCGTGGTCTTCACACCGGCGGCCGCCGAGAAGGAGTGGGTGACCTGGAGACACACGGTCTCGGCCGCGGGCTTGTCGGCGTCCACATCGTCGCGCTCGGCCTTCGGGTGGCGCAGCCCGGTGGAGATCACATCCGTACGGCCGTTGCCCGCCGCCTCGCCCCGCACGATCTCGCGGCCCTTCACCGTGACCGCCCGCAGCAGCACGCCGTAGGCCGGATTGACGTCCCGGTCCGCCGACACGCTCACCGAGGCGCGCAGTTCCTGGCCGGGCAGCACGTCCACCCGGTACCAGCGCTGCTGCCCGAACTCCTCGCGGTCCGTGTACAGCCCGGACCTCAGTGTCGGCGCCTGCGCGCACCGCTCCGTGCCCTCGGTGGCCACCGGCGTCACCACCGGATCGGCCGCCCGGTCCACCAACTGGTTGACGCGATCGGTGAGTTCGTCGGTGTGCTCGACCGAGGTGTAGGTGCCGCCGGTCGCCTCGGCGATACAGCTGAGCTGCTGGCGCATCTTGGTGTTGGGCACCAGGCCGAGCGTGTCGATGGTGAGACCGATGCCCTTGGCGGCGATCTCGCGGGCCACCTCGCACGGGTCGAGCGGGGCGCAGGTGTCCTCGCCGTCGCTGATCAGCACGATCCGCTTGGAGCCGGTGCCACCGTCGAGGTCGTCGGCCGCCTTCAGCAGCGCCGGTCCGATCGGGGTCCAGCCGGTCGGCGCCAGCGTGGCCACCGCCGCCTTGGCCTCGGTGCGGTCCAGCGGGCCGACCGGGTACAGCTGCGCGGTGTCCTTGCAGCCCGTCTTCCGGTCGTCGCCGGGGTAGTTGGCGCCGAGGGTGCGGATGCCGAGCTGTACGTCCTCGGGCGTGGCGTCCAGCACCTCGTTGAACGCCTGCTTCGCCGCCGCCATCCGCGACTGGCCGTCGATGTCCCGCGCCCGCATCGAGCCGCTGACGTCCAGTACGAGGTTGACCTTGGGCGCGGCGGCCGTGGTCTCGTCGGCGAGCGCTGTCGACGGGAGGGCGATCCCGGCCGCCAGCGCGGCGAACAGGGCGCTTGCCCCTGCCGCCAGCCGTTGTCTTGTGATCATCGGCGGATCTTATTGATCAGAGGTGTCGGGCTCCAAAACGGAAGATCGTCCTGCTCGGAAACGGCCGGTCACAGCAGCGGATTGGGCAGCTCCGTCCACAGATCGCCGACCGTCCCCGGCGACAGCCGCATCAGTGTCAGCGCCTTGGTGGGTAGCGGCTCTTCGCACAACGCGGCGAGGTCAGGGGTGCGCGGCAGGTCTCGTACGGCCGTCTCCAGCGCCGTCCGCAGCGCCGCCCCCGACCCGGCGGTCCCGGCCAGGGCGCCCGCCACCAGCGACCCGAACAGCTTGCGCCGCAGCGTCGTCACGTCGTCCGTGAGGATCCGGGCGGGCAGTTCCGGGACGGGGATGCCGTGCCGGGCCAGACGGGCCGGGCTGACGCGGATGTCGGCCAGGTCGCGGTAGACCAGCCGTACCGGGGCGCCGGTCGCGGACAGCACGACGAGGAGGTTCTGGCCGTGCGCCTCCAGCGCCACGCCCAGCTCCAGCAGCCGCAGCCCGACGGCAAGAGCGAGCCGGGCGAACTCACCCAGCCATTCGGCGGAGTCGGGCAGTTCGGTGGTCGCCAGCGCGGCCACCGGCAGCACCCGCTCACCGGGACCCCCGTACTCCTGCGGCGACTCCCGCAGCACGGCCGCCAGGTCCGGCGACCCGTCCGTGACCGCGCCCAGCGTGCGCGTGATGTGCAGCAGGCCGTCGGTGCGTGCCGCCAGCTGCGCCGCGAACGCCGACAGGGTCATGGACGCGGCGACCGACGGCACCGAGATGTCCCGCACGGACGACGTCAGACGCGCGCTGAGCGCGGTTTTGACGTGTACTCCGCCGTCCAGGGCGAGGGTGCGCAGGGACATCAGCGGATGCCCGGTGAGCCGCTCCTCGCACGGCCGTTTCAGCACATGCGCGGCCTGCCACGGATGCACCGGGATCAGCACCCGCCGCCCGTCCCGCAGCTGCTCCGGCCACGCACCCGTGACCAGGCACGTCTCTGCCGGGACCGGCACCAGCCCGAGCCCCACCAGCGGGCGGTGCTCGGGCGCGTGGGCGAGTTGCTCGGCGACCGAGAAACCGGGCCGCGAGCGGCAGTTGGGGTGGTACGGATGCCCGTCCACCACCCGCTGCTCCCACTCCCAGTCGCTTCCCGGCCACTCTTCCGGGTGAGGCGGCTGTCCAGCCCTTGACAGGGCGAGTGAGGCGACACTGTGGTCGAGTTCGGCGGCGAGGTCCGCACCGTGCGGTACGGCGAGGTCCGTCATCAGCCGTGCCGGACGGTCCTGCGCCACGTCGTCGAGCCGTACGGCCGTGACGTAGGCGGCGGTCGCGTACGGGTCCGGGGCGGGTCCGTGCAGCCGGCGTCCGTCGCGCAGGCGCAGCGTGACGCCCTCCCCGCTCGGGGTGCGGCTTTCGACCCAGGGGAGCGGCTCATGGGCGAGCGCCCGCCACAGGCGCGTCAGTACGGCCGCCCGGGCGGCCGGCAGTTCGGCCGCGTACCGCGCGGCGAGGTCCGGGCGGACGACGGACAGTTCGTCGGCGACCTCGGCCTCGGCGGTGAGGGGACGGGGCACGGGCGGGCTCCTCGGGCGAGTCGGGGCGGGACGGCGCGACCGGCGGTCACGGCGGGGCGTGACGACAGCGATACTGATCGTCTCCGCACCAATGAACCGTAGGGAACGAGTGGAACGCGTGGACCTCAGCCCCCCAGCCGTCGACGCGGCAGTCCGTGCCGACGTCGCCGATCTGGCCGACGCGTACGCGGCCGCGCCGCTGCTCAACTGTCTGCTGCGCGAGGTGGCGCACCCGCTGCCCGGCCGGGAGGGGGTCTACCGGCTGCCCGGCGGTGACCGGCTGCTGCGGGTGCGCGGCGGCCGGCGGCCCACCGCACCCGAGGTGTACACGCCGCACGGCTGGCACCGCCTCGACCACACCGAACTCGTCAAGCTCGTCACCGAGGAACTGCGCCGCCACACCGGCCTGTCCAACCACGAACTGCCCGCCGAGATGCTCGACAGCCGGGACGCCGTCGCCGCGCTCCTCACCGCACGCGCGCGTGCCACCCCGCCCGACGACCCCTATCTGCGCTCCGAGCAGTCCCTGATCACCGGCCACCCCCACCACCCCGCCCCCAAGGCGCGCGGCGGCGGCCCGGTCGCCGCCTGGCTGCCCTACGCCCCCGAGGCGCACGCCCGCTTCCCGCTCGTGCTGCTCGGGGTGCGCGAGGACACCGTCGTGGAGGAGGGCGACACCTCGGCGCTCGACACCCTCGGCCAGCCCCCGCCCGGCTACCGGATGCTGCCCGCCCACCCCTGGCAGCTCGACCTGACCGCCCGCGACCTCGCCCCCGCCTTCGCCGACGGCCGGCTGATCCGCCTGGACACCACCGCATCCCCGGTCTGGCCCACGGCCGCGATCCGCACGGTGTACGCCCCGGAGCGCGACCTCTTCCTCAAGTTCAGCCTCGATGTGCGCATCACCAACGACGTACGGCGGCTGTGGCGGCACGACCTGCTCAAGCTGCGCCGCACCGACGCCGCCGTGACCGGGGCCTTCGCGGGCGGTACGGCGGCCTGGCTGACCGACCGGGGCTATCGCACCGCCGACTTCGCCTTCGAGGAGCTCGCCGTCCTGGTCCGCGACGGGGTACGCGGCCACGTCCTGCCCGGCGCGACCCCGTTCCTCGCCGCCGGGCTGGTGGAGGGCTTCGCGGGCAGCCCGCTGGACGGTCCGGCGGACCCGGCGTGCTGGTGGGAGGCGTATCTGCGCCAGGTGGTGCCCCCGGTCCTCGCGGCCTTCGCCGACCACGGCGTCGTACTCGAAGCGCATCTGCAGAACTCGCTGGTCGCCTGTGACGCCGACGGGACACCGGTGCAGGCGCTGTTCCGGGACGCCGAGGGGGTGAAGCTGCTGCCGGACGTGTCGCGGGCGGCCGGGTGGGAGCGGCTGGTGTACTGCCTGGTCGTCAACCACCTGGCCGAGCTGGCCGGGGCACTCGCCGAACGGCACGGCGGGCTGGACCCCTGGCCCGCCGTCCGCCGCGAACTGGGCCGGCACGACCTGCCCGAGATCGCCGCCCTGCTCACCGCACCCACGCTCCCCGCCAAGACGAACCTGCTGCTGCGCTGGACGGGCGCCGACGGCGCCGACGCCCGCTACCGGCCGCTGCCCAACCCGCTGGCCGGCGGGTGACCGCCGATCACCCGCCCGGGCGCCTGATTTATCCTGGCCGGTGAGCTGCACGTCGTGGCAGTGGACGGCGTCGGCGTGGCCGGCCAGGGGCGGAAAGGCAGAGCATGCTGGAGCCGGTGGGTCTCACGGACGCCGAGACCGATGCGTACCGCGCCCTCGTCGTCACCGTCACGGCGTCGGCGAACGATGTGTCCACTGCGACGGGCCTCGATGCCGGGACCGCCCAGCGGCTGCTCGCGGCGTTGGAGGAGAAGGGCCTGGCACGCCCTGTGGAGGGGGCTCCGGGGCGGTTCGCCGCCAACCCGCCCGATGTGACGCTGCTTCCGCGGCTCGAACGCCACGCCCTTGACCTGTTCAAGGCTCGTGCCGTCGTCGTCGAACTCATGGAGTCCTATCAGCGGCACGCCTGGACCCGTGACGCGGGCCAAGTCATCGAGATCGTCACCGGGGCCGAGGCGTTGCGCCAGCGTCTGCGGCAGGTCCAGGCCGGCGCCCGCCACGAACTGCTGTGGTTCTGCAAGGCCCAGTACCTCGCCATGCCGTCGGGCACGAACCAGGCCGAGTTCGACGCCCTGGCCGCCGGGGTCGGCTACCGGGTCCTGTACGAGCAGGCGTTCTTCGACGACGCGGGCGCCGTTGACAACGTAGTCAGGGCCGTGCGGGCGGGTGAGGTCGCGCGGGCCGTGCCCGCGCTGCCGCTGCGGATGGCCGTCGCCGACCGGTGCCTGGCGGTCTGCCCGCTGGCACCGGCCGGTCCGGCGAGCGACCCCCGCGAGGTGACGGCCGTCGTCATCCGCGGCAGCAGCCTGCTGGTGGCGCTGGTGGCGTTGTTCGAGCGCTACTGGGAGATCGGGGTTCCCCTGCATGTGACGCCGGAGGGCCGGCTCGGCGGATCCGCCGCGGCGAGCGACTCCGCCGCGCTCACGGCGGACGACAGGCATCTGCTGTCGCTGATGGTCACCGGCCTCACCGACGAGGCCATCGCCGGCCAGCTCCGCATCAGCCGTCGCACCGTCCAGCGCCGCATCCAGGGCCTGATGAGTCTCGCCGGAGTCGCCACCAGGATGCAGCTCGGCTGGCACGCCGCACGCCGCAACTGGATCTGAGCCCAAGCGGTGCGGCCGACGGTCGCCGGCCGCACCGCTTGCCGGGTCAGCCTCGGTGGAGGTAGGCCCGGGTGACGGTCTGCCGCACGCTGTTGCCGGCCGCGTCGCGGGCGGTCACCCGCAGCGTCACGTACGCGTCGCCGCGTACGCCGGTCGGCCGTGTGACGGTCGCGTCGAAGGCGCCTGCCCCTCTGTCACGCAGCGAGGTCCGGCTCCAGCTCCGGCCGTCGTCGTACGACGCCTCGACCTTCATCACCACGCCCTTGGGCGCGGCCAGCCCGTCCTGGGCGCGGACCGCCAGCCGAACGGCATGCGTACGGCCGGACTTGACCTCGTTGCGCTCGTCCACCGGAACGTCGTAGTCGAGCTGGAGCAGCGGGAGCAGCTTCGCCTCGCCGCCGGCCGCGGATCGGAACGACCAGGACGTCTGGGTCGCGGTGCCGTAGGCCCACTCGTCCGACGCCCGGCTGGTCGACAGGTCCAGCCGGTAGTCGGCCGTCCCGGCGGGTACCTCGAAGTCCGTCCAGGCGCTGCCCGCCTCGGCGATCTTCTTGCCGTCGCGGAGCAGGACCGCCTTCGCCGTGTCGCCCTGCTGGGAGGTGCCGGCGCCCGTTCCGATGCCGCCATCGCCGCCCGAGCTCTCGAGCTTGCGTGACCAGTGCCCGGACGTCGAGTCGGTGAACTCCGGTATGCGCAGGGAGAGGACGTTCCCGTCGCGGACGGAGGCGAGACCGGCGCCGCGCGGGATCGACGGACGCACGACCGAGCCGTTCCAGGTCTCCCGCAGCTGCTCACCGGCACGGTAGGTGCGCGGGGCGCTGCGCATCCCGACCGTCAGTTCGCGATCCGGGCTGACGGTCTCGTGGTGCACCTTGTGCTCCCAGGCGGTGTCCCCCGCCGAGACGTACTCGGTGCGCTCGAAACCGGTCGGGACGTGCCGGGAGTACTGCAGCCACGCGAAGTCCTGGTAGGGACGGCGGGCGAACCGCTGTTCGGAGGCCCACGGCGTACCGCCGTTGTCGGCGTACGTCGTGCGGATGACGGCGCTGTTGTCCTCCGTGACGGTGTGCACCACCTTGCTGGGGATGCGCTGCGAGGAGATCTGCATGACGTCGTACAGGTACGGACTGCGGGCGGTGCCCGTGAAGTGCACCTGCGTCCTGCGGTCCTCGATGCGGGCCAGCAGCTCGGCGCCCGCGTCGGCGCCGATCCTGACGGTGGGCAGCGCCCAGCGGTCGCCGTCGGGCTCCCAACGGGTCCACGGCTGGTCGCTGAAGTGGACGAGGGCCACGGCCGCGACCCCGGCCTCGGCGGCCTTCGTCAGCGTGTCCGGCTCGTAGATGTTGTCGCGGTTGGTGACCACGGCGAGCTTGCCGCGGGCGCGGTCGAAGCGCGGCGCGGACAGATCCCCCGCGTCGACGGCGGTCAGGCGCCGGCCCCGGTCGCCGAAGAGCGGGGACTGCGGCATGTAGTAGGCCCGCAGGTCGATCCCGGACCCGGGGACCTCGGCCCGGAGCAGTGGTGCGACGAGCTGCCAGCGGGAGGCGAACTCGAAGGTGCCGTCGGTGACTTCGGCGGTGGGGCTGACGTAGATCCGTTCGGCGCTGTCGAAGTACATGACGCCCTGCGTCAGACCGACCCCGTCGATCACCCGGTGCATCTGGTAGTGCACGATGCCGCGCTGTTCCGCCGGACGCGGGGTGCGGATCTCCACCTTGGTGGTCTTGCGCTCGTCGAGCGTGACCGCCATGTCCTTGGTCACCTTCACCTCGGGCAGGATCACATGGCGCAGCTCCGAGCCGTCCGATGCGATGGAGGGAAGATCGAGCTGGTAGGTGCCTTCCTCGACCTCGGCGATGCCCCGGTCCTCGTCGACGTACCGGACGAAGCCGTCGGTTCCCCAGATCGTCGGCAGTGCGCCGGAGCGGTTGCCCTGGCGGTCGTAGGTGGTGACCGTCAGGCGATGGACGGGTCCCTTGACCAGCAGGCTCAGCGTGGTGTGGACCTTCACCTCGCCGTCGGCGGAAGTGGCGGTCGCATAGCCGTAGTAGGCGCCTCGCTGGAGGCGGGAAGGGTCGACCGTCACGGGCACTTCGACGGTCTGGCCCGCCGCGACCCGCAGCGAATCCGTGCCGGGGCGCACCGCACCGTCGGCGACCTCACGGCCCGCGGTGGTGGCCAGCCGGACGTCGAGCGCGAGCGTGAGGTCCTCGCCGGAGTGGTTGGTGTAGCGGACCTTCGTCGAACGTGGGCTGCCGTTACCGGTCTCGTACGTGCCGAGAGCGACGGTGCCGGTGGCGGTCAACGGTCCCAGCACGGCGGCGGCGACGTCGACGCGGCCACCGCCCTGTTCGGTGACCTTCTGGCCGACGACCGTGCGGGAGGTGCTCACCAGCGCGTCCTTCAGCCGCTCCGGGCCCCAGTCCGGGTGCCGCTGAGCGAGGAGAGCCGCGACGCCCGCGACATGCGGGGTGGCCATCGACGTACCGGACGCCGCGACGTAGTGCGCGTCGACCGGGTGGCCCATCGTCGTGCCGGCCGCACGTGCCGCCACGATCCCGACCCCGGGCGCGGTGACATCGGGCTTGACCGCCTTGTCCCCGGCCCGCGGGCCCCGGCTGGAGAACGAGGCGAGGACGTCGTCGCGGTCGACCGCGCCGACGGTGAGGGCCGCGTCCGCGGCGCCGGGCGAGCCGACGGTGCTCTGCCCCTGCTCACCGGCGTTGCCGGCCGCCACCACGAAGAGCGCACCGGTGCTCTCGGTCAGCGCGTTCAGGGCCAGACTCATCGGGTCCTGCCCATCGCTGGCCCCCTCCGAGCCGAGGCTCATGTTGACCACCTCGGCGCCCTGGGCAGCCGCCCACTCCATACCGGCGACCACCTGGGACTCGGTGCCGTAACCGTCGTCGCCGAGGACCTTGCCGATCAGCAGGTCGGCCTCCGGTGCCACGCCCTTGCGGGTGCCGCCGGACGCGGCGCCGCTGCCGGCGACGATCGAGGCCACGTGGGTGCCGTGGCCGAAGGCGTCGCCGGTGCCGGCGCTGCCGGAGAAGTCCTCGGCCTTGGCGATCCGGCCGGCCAGGTCGGGATGGGACGCGTCCGCTCCGGTGTCCAGGACGGCGACCTTGACGGACTCGCCCCGCAGCCCGCTCTGCCAGGCGGCGGGCGCCCCGATCTGGGCGGTGCTCCGGTCCAGGACGGGACGGACCCGGCTGTCCAGCCACACCTGCGGTGCCTGGCTCCCGCGGGCGCCGTCCGGCGCGCCGCCGGCCGCCAACTGCTGCCAGAACCGGCCGAGGTCGTCCTCACCGACCCGGAGCGACAGCGCTCCGATGCTGTCGAGCCGGGTGGGGGAGTCGTCGTCGGCGAGAGCGGTGAGCCGGCGCGTGGCGCCGTCCGTCAGGCCCGCCGCGTTCCGCACGATCACCGGCAGCGCGTCGGTGTGCGCCTCGTCGTACTGCTGGGCGATGAGCGCGGTCACGTCGAAGAGTTCACGATCCAGCTGTCCGGTCGCGACACCGTTCGAGGCGTCCGACGGAATGACGGACAGCCTGCCGTTCTGCTCGACGGTGCGGAACACCACTCCCTTGCGCCCCGGGCCGGGTTGGACCGCGGCGGTCCGTCTGCCGGCGGCGTCCGTGGTGACCGTGACACGGTCACCGGTGATCAGCCGCACCGTGGCGGCCTTCCCTGTGGGGGCCACAGCGGCCGTGGCACCGTCCGCGGCGGCGGAGCGCGCGGACACCGGTGCCACGGCACTGGTGCTCAGTACGAGCCCCAACGCTGCCGCCGCAACCAGGCGGGTTCTTCTCATCTGTCCCAGGCCTTCCACTCAGCGCAATAAGGTGGTCATGCGCAGGACAGAATCCGGTGCGGTTGGAAGGCGTGTCACTGCATTCGTGTGGCACGCATGAGACATGTCCCAACGGCGCCACGGCCGAAGGCCGGGGCACGGTCACGTATGCGGAGCTTCGGCGGTGCCCTGGGCCTCAGTCAGCAGTCGGCTGCGGGGCGCGGCGGTAGACGCCGTACCAGTAACCGTTCGCCAGTTCGCGGGCGACGGCCGCGTCGTCGCTGACGTCGCCGTCGGCCACCTGCTGAGCGATGACCTGGCCGCCTCCCTGGACGATGATTCTGGCGGTCAGGGCGGGGTCGATGTCCGCGGGAGTCCGGCCGGCCCGCTGTTCCTCCTTCAGCACGGCCACGACGTGGTCGACGAAGCGGTCCTGGTCGGCGGTCCAGGCCTCCCGGACTGCCGGGTCGTACGCGGCCACCTCGTTGATCGCCGACAGCAGCGCCGCGTGCTCGCGGTAGTGGCGCAGGATCAGCTCGTAGGTGCGGGCCAGGCCGTCGAGCCCGCCGCCCGGACGGCAGGGCCACCAGGAAGCGGCGATGGCATGGCTCTCCGTCTTGAGCGAGCCGCTCAGCCGGAGCAGCAGGTCGACCTTGTCGCGGAAGTACAGATAGAACGTGGAGCGCGAGATCCCGGCGGCGCCCGCGATCTGCTCGACGCTGAGCTCGGTGTAGGTGACACCTTCGCGCAGCAGCTCATCGATCGCGGACAGGATCCGCTTCTCGAGAGCGGACCTCCGGTCGGCCGCGCTGGAGCGTCGTCGAGTGGTGGAAGCCATGGGCTCATCCTAGGTAACCGGCCTGGTGAGGCCGAGTGCCCGGCGGGCCTATGGCGTCCGTCAGAGCATGAGCTGGTCGATGGTGATCGGCAGGGAGCGGATGCGGCGCCCCGTGGCGTGGTGGACGGCGTTCGCGACGGCCGCCGCCACACCGACCAGCCCGATCTCCCCGACTCCCTTCGTCCCGACGGGCGTTGCCCGGTCCGGACCGCCGACGAAGATCACCTCCATGTCGGGGACATCGGCGTTGACCGGCACCAGGTAGTCCCCGAAGGTGGCGTTGGCGATGCGTCCGGTCCCGGCGTCGGTGGCGGTCTCCTCGAACATCGCCTGGCCGATGCCGCCCACCGTGCCGCCGACGATCTGGCTGGTGGCGGTCTTCTCGTTGAGGATGCGCCCGCCGTCGATCGCCGACACCACGCGGGTCACCCGCAGCAGCCCCAGGTCGGGATCGACACGGACCTCGACGAACTTGGCCCCGAACGCGCCGGCCGTGGCCATGCCCGCCGCGTCGGGCTGGGGCGGTGTGCTGCGGCCGTCGGCGCTCAGCTCCTCCAGGCCGTGGCGGGTCAGGATGTCCGTGTACGACTCGCCCTGGTCCGGGTTCCCGATCCGGTGGATCCGGCCTTGGGAGACGGCGACGTCGTCGAGCGCCGCTCCCCGCAGCGGTGAATCCGGGTCGTCCCGCACCACGTCGAGGAACTCCTGCACGAGGCGGCGGCAGGCGGCGTGAACGGCGCCCGCCAGCGCGCCGGTCAGACCGGAACCTCCTGCCTGCGGCGCGTAGGGCATGTCCGAGTCGCCGAGGTCGAAGTGGACTCGGGAGACGTCCAGGCCCAGCAGTTCCGCCGACAGCTGCGTGATGATCGTGTACGTGCCCGTGCCGATGTCGGTGGCGGCGCTGCGCACATCGGCCGAACCGTCGCGGTGGAGGGACGCACGGGCCTGGCACGGCACCTGGTAGTGCGGGTACGACACCCCGGCCAGTCCGTAACCGATCAGCCAGCGTCCGTCCCGCATCGACCCCGGCCGAGGGTCGCGGCGCGACCAGCCGAACCGCTCGGCGCCCTGCAGATAGCACTCCCGCAGCGCCTTGCTGGACCAGGGCAGCCCGAGCAGCGGATGCTCCTCCGCGTAGTTCCGCAGGCGCAGTTCGAGCGGATCGATGCCGAGTTCATGGGCGAGCTCGTCGATCGCGGATTCCAGGGCGAAGTTGCCCTGCCCCTCGGCCGGCGCCCGCATGGAGCCGGGGCACGGGATGTTCAGCCGCACCTGTCGGTCCCGCGTCCGGACGTTCGGGCAGGCGTAGGAGACGGCCGAGCAGGCCGACACGGGTTCGTAGTCGTCGTCATCCATCGCCACGGGGGAGACGCCCTCGTGCTCAATGGCGGTCAGCTCTCCGGTGCGGGTCGCCCCGATCCTGATCTGCTGGGCGCTGTAGGGCCGATGACCCACGGCGGTGAACATCTCGGGCCGGGTGAGCACGAGCTTGACCGGCTTGCCCACCTCGCGTGCGGCGAGCACGGTGAGGATCACATGCGGCCACACCCGCAGCCCGGCACCGAAACCCCCGCCGACGTAGGGGGCGAGGACCCGGACGTTGCTCTCGGGGATCTTGAAGACCGCGGCCAGCGTGGTGCGGACGTTGTGGGGCCACTGGGTCGAGTCGTGCACGGTGAGCGAGTCGCCGTTCCAGGCAGCGACCGTGGACATCAGGCCGAGCGGGTTGTTGGTGTTGTCCGGGGTGGTGTAGCTGCCGCCGACGACCACGTCCGCGGCGGCGAACCCGGCGGCGATGTCGCCACGGTCGGAGTCCAGCCCCCAGGGGTTGGTGACCACCGCGGCCCGCGGGTCGTGGAGGTCGAGCAGCGGCTCGGCAGGCTCGTAGTCGACGCGCACCAGCCCCGCGGCGTGCCGGGCCTGCTCCGGACTGGCGGCCACCACGACGGCGAGGTGCTGCCCGTAGTGGAGGATCCGGTCGCCCTGGAGCGGGGCCGGCGGGGACGGGCCCAGCAGCGTCATCGGCCCGCGCTCCAGCTGCGGCGCGGTCAGATGGGTGATGACGGCCAGGACTCCGGGCGCGGTCTCCGCCGCGGTGGTGTCGATGGCACGGACGCGACCTGCGGCGATGGTGCTGTGCACCAGGCAGGCGTGCACCATGCCGGGGAGGCTGAAGTCGTTGGGGTAGGGCGCCCTGCCCGTGGTCTTCATGGGCGCGTCTACGCGATCCAGGCCGGGACCGACGGCCCGGGCGGCTTCGAGCGTGGTCATTGCTCGGCTCCTGACACGGTTTCGAGGGTGCGGATGAGCGTGCGCTGGGCCAGCTCGATCTTGAACGCGGTACCGGGCAGCGGACGGGCTCCCACCAGGGCGGCCCGGGCGGCGGCAAGGAACGTCTCCGCGTTCGCGGGCGCGTCACGCAGGACGTCCTCGGCGTCCCAGGCCCGCCAGGGCACGGTGCCCACGCCGCCGAGCCCCACCCGCGCCTCCCGGATGACGCCGTCCTCCTGCACCAGCGCCACACCGGCCGAGACCAGCGCGAATTCGTACGACACCCGGTCGCGGACCTTGATGTAGTGGGAACGCGCCTGTCGTGGCAGCAGCGGGATCTCGACCGCGGTGATCAACTCGCCGTGCTGGAGCACGTTCTCGATGTGCGGGGTGTCACCCGGCGGCAAATAGAAGCGCGTCAGCGGTACGGCACGGGGACCGTTCACGCCCTGGATGTGGACGACGGCGTCGAGGGCGGTCAGCGGCACGGCGACATCCGAGGCGTGCAGGGCGATGCAGTGGTCGCTGGTGCCGAGGATGGCGTGCATCCGGTGCACGCCGGTGATGGCGGCGCACCCGGATCCGGGGCTGCGCTTGTTGCAGGCGGGCACGGTCGGGTCCCGGAAGTAGCGGCACCGGGCGCGTTGCAGCAGATTGCCGCCGATGGTGGCCATGTTGCGCAGCTGCGTCGAGGCGCCGAGCAGCAGCGCTTCCCGTACGAACGGCAGCCGCTCCGTCACCACGGGATCGGCGGCGAGCTCCTCCATGGTGGTCAGCGCCCCGACGTGCACCGCCGACTCGGTGTGCGTGATGCCGCCGAGCGGAAGGCGGGTGATGTCGACGAGCCGACGCGGATGCAGTACGCCGTCCTTCATCAGGTCCAACTGCGTGGTGCCGCCCGCGAGATACGACGTACCGGGGTCCTCGGTGACCACGGCCACGGCCTGGTCGGAATCGGCGGCCCGCAGATATTCGAAGGGATCCATGGTCACGCCTCCGCCACCACGTCGCGAATCGCGGCGCGGATATTGGGATAGGCGCCACAGCGGCAGATGTTGCCGCTCATGAACTCGCGAATGTCCTCGTCGGAGTGCGCGCGCCCCTCTGCGATGAGGCAGACCGCCGACATGATCTGCCCCGGGGTGCAGTAACCGCACTGGAACGCGTCATGCCGCGCGAACGCCGCCTGCATCCGGTGTAGTTCACCGTTCGTCGCCAGCCCTTCGACGGTGGTGATCCTTCGCCCTTCGTACTGGGCGGCCAGCCCCAGGCACGCCACTACGCGCTTTCCGTCGACCATGACCGTGCAGGCTCCGCAGGCTCCCTGGTCGCAGCCCTTCTTCGAGCCGGTCAGTCCGAGGTGGTCGCGGAGCGCGTCGAGCAGGGTGACGCGGGCGTCGAGTCGGAGGTGGTGTTCGGTGTCGTTCACGTTGAGGGTGACGTCCACATGGTCCATGGCAGCAACTCGCTTCCAGGGCGTGAGGCCGGCTCGCTTGCACACTTGGGGTCGAGCTTATGGCCAGATAGTGACATATGCGATTTAAGTGGAGTCACGGACATTTCAGGGGCAAGTCGCGGCTGGGACGGCTCGTTGATGGACATCGTGTTGGACACCGTGTCCGATGCGGCTTACGCTCGATCCCGCCGGGCCCCTGGAAGGTGCCGGGCGTGACTGACCGACCAACGAGAAGGGCATCTCGTGACTGCAGATGGGGTCCCCCGTCCGACACTGCTCGTGGTGCACGGGGCCTGGCACGGCCCATGGTGCTGGAGCTCGCTGACAAAGGTGCTGGACGCCCGCGGGTGGCGGACCCGAACGGTCGACCTGCCCAGCGCGGGACACGAGGCAGGACTCCAGGACGACACGCGGGCGGTGCTGGACGAGCTACGGCGCATCGACGGCCCGGCTGTGGTCGTCGCCCATTCCTACGGCGGCATCCCGGTCACGCAGGCCGTGGCGCAGGCCGGAAATGTCGCGCACGTCGTCTATCTGGCGGCCTATCAGCTCGATGCCGGTGAGAGTCTGCTCGGCTACCACGGCGCGCCCGTACCGTCCGATCCGCACGGCTTCCAGGCCGTACCGGACAACCCTGTCGCACTGTTCTACGGAGACGTTCCCGGCCCGGAGGCCGACGCGGCAGCCGCACGGCTGGTGCCGCAGAGCACCAGGTCCTTCAGCGACAGCCTCACCCAGGCGGGCTGGCGCACCGTGCCCTCGACGTACGTCATCTGCGAACACGACCAGGCTCTGCCGCCCAAGCACCAGGAAGAACTGGCCGCCCGGTCCGGAGCGGTCCACCGCATCGCGAGCGGCCACTCGCCGTTCCTGTCGATGCCCGCGCAACTGGGCGCCCTCATCACGCAGATCGCGGATGCCCCCGGCGACGGGGCGGACGGCTTCCGGCAACCCGCCGCACAGCGCAACGAGTAGTCACAAGGAGTACGTCGGGAGTGCGCGGCGCGCGGGAATGCCGAGCGGGTCGTGCCACAGGAGGTCGTCGACGCGCTGGCGCAGGCCGGGGTGTTCCGGTTGCTGACGCCTCGGCGGCCTGGGGCGGGATGATCAGAATCCCGGGGCCGTGGGCTGCCGCAGCCGCTCCGGTGTCGCGCCTGCGGGCCCTGCAGCAGACTGGACGCGGGCAAGCCTCCGTGGCGAGTGAGAGCTGATCGTTATGTCTGCGACGCACAGCACCGGCAGCGGTCGCCCGGTTCACGGCCCCGTGGCCCGGGAGCGGATTCACGTCCTGGTCGATCGGCAGGGCCGGTTGGTGCGATGGAGCCCGGCGGCCGAGAGACTGCTCGGCTATCCGGAGGATGCCGTACGGGGGTGCTCCGCACTGGACCTGCTGGCCGGGCCGGCACCTGACCAGGTCACCGTCGCGCTGCGGCACCGCGACGGTGGCCTGGTCAGGTGCCGGCTGGCCGTCCGGCCCGAGCGCGCGGGTGACGCGGGCACGGGCTGGGAGGTGCTGCTCACACCCGCCGAAGAGGACGGGACGGCGGAAGCCGAGAGGGCGCTTCTGGAGACACTCTTCACCCTCTCTCCCATGGGCCTGTTCCTCCTCGACCCCCAGCTGCGCCTGCTCCGGTTCAACCCCGCGGCCGAGGGGATGCAGGGCACCTCGGTCGAGGAATCTGTCGGCAGGCGCCCGACGGAGGTGTGGCCCGGCCTCGCCGTGGAGGTGGTGGAGCGGGCGATGAGAGAGGTGCTCGCCACCGGGCAGCCGGCGATCGGCGTCGAGAAGCGGGTGCGTCCCCCGGGCGATCCACACCACGACCACGTCTACTCCGCTTCCGTTTTCCGCCTGGAGGACGCTCAGGGCAGGATCCTCGGCGTCGCGGACGCCACCGTCGACGTCACCGACCGCCACCTTGCCCACGAGCGGCTGACCGTGCTGGCCCGGGCCAGCTCCCGGATCGGCTCCACGCTCGACGCGTTGGACACAGCCCGGGGCCTGGCGGAGGTTTCGGTGCCCGTACCGGCCGACAGCGTCGTGGTCGACGTACTGGAAAAGGTGCTCGCGGGCGAGGAGTTGGAGGCCGGGGCCGTACGACCCGGCACCGTGCTGCGCCGGGCGGCTTCCCGCTCCCGGGACGACGAGCCCTCCGGGACCGCCGCCGACCACGAAGGCCCGCTCCCTCCCACGGCGTCCGGCGAGGCCCTAGCCGATCTGGAGCCGCGTCTGGTCGACCCACTGTGCTCCCTGGGACAACAGGTCCTGCGGGGCATGAGGACGCCCACGGAAGAACAAGTGCACTCGCTGATCGTTGCGCCCTTGGTCGCCCAGGACCGGGCCCTCGGGCTCGCGACATTCTGCCGCTGGGCAGAACGCAGGCCCTTCGGGCCCGATGATCTGACCCTCGTCGCGCAACTCGCCCGGCGCACGGCCGAGAGCCTGGACAACGCCCGCCGCCACCTGCGCGAGCACAACTCCCTCGTAGCCCTGCAACACGTCCTGCGCCCGGACGGACTTCCGCCTCAGCAGGCGCTGGAGGTGGCGCACGCCTACGTGTCCGCGGACTCCGGCGGCGACTGGGTCGACACCGTGCCGCTCTCCGGGGCCCGGGTGGCCCTCGTGGCCGGCCGCGTGCCGGGTCGCGGCATACAGTCCGCCGCCGCGGCGGGACGGCTGCGCGCCGCCCTGCACACGCTGTCCGAGCTGGAGCTGGAACCCGATGAACTGCTCGCCCGGCTGGACGACATCGTGCGCGGGCCCGGCAGGATGAACGGCTCCGTCAGGAGGTACGACCAGCCGTCACCGGCACCGGGCACCGCACCGTCCCCCCACGGGCAACTGTGCGGCGCCACCTGCCTCTATCTGATCTACGATCCCGTGTCCCGGCGCTGCTCGGCCTCCACCGCCGGTCACCCCTGGCCCGTGGTGATGCATCCGGACGGCACCGTGCGGAGGCTGGAGGGCCCGCCCGGCGACGCGTTGTGCTGCCCGGGTGCGCCGTTCGGCAGGGAGGACTTCGAAGTTCCCGAGAACTCGACGCTCGTTCTGTACACCCCTGGGCTCTTTCAGTCGGAACAGCGGGAACAGAGGGAACAGCTGCAACAGAGGGAGCAGCGGGAACACGAGCCGGACGATGCGGGCGGTGCGGCGCGCCTGACCGCCCTGCTCGCCCGTTCTCCCGGCTCTGTGCAGGCGACGTGCAGTGCACTGACCGACGCACTGATCCCGTCCCGGCCCCGCGACGATGCCGCCGTCCTCGTCGCCCGCACACATGAGCTGGACCAGGCCCACGTCGCTTCGTGGGACCTCCCGTGCGATCCGGCCACGGTCGCCACGGCCCGCTCACTCGCCACCCGGCAGCTCAGCGCGTGGGACATGAGTGAAGCGGCGTTCGTCACCGAACTGATCGTCAGCGAGCTGGTCACCAACGCGATCCGTTACGGCAAGCCTCCCGTGACGCTCCGGCTCATCCGCAGCCATGTTCTGACGTGCGAGGTGTCCGACGGCAGCAGTACGTCGCCGCGGCTGCGGCACGCCCGCACCACCGATGAGGGCGGTCGCGGGCTCCTCCTCGTCGCGCGGTCCTCCGACCGGTGGGGGACCCGCTACACGGAGGACGGAAAGATCGTCTGGGTCGAGCAGAGCACGGACTGAGCTTTTTCAGCCAACGGTGTCACGGAAACGGCGCGGCCGAGCCTCACTCGGACCAGGGCTGGAAGCCGGTGTGCAGGACGGCTTCCAGGGCTGTGCGCAGTCGGGCTGCCTCATCGGCTCCGAAACTCTCCTCGAACCGGGCCTGCACGTCTTGCCACAGCGGTAGCGCCGCCTTCATCCGGTCGAGGCCTTCCGGCGTGATCGTCACGATCCGTGCGCGGCGGTCGGCCGCCGACGGCTCGACGGTTATCAGCCCCTCCCGCGTGAGCGGCTTGAGGTTCGTGGCCATCGTCGTGCGGTCCATGGCGATCATGTCGGCGAGGCGGGTGATCGTCATCTCTCCATGAGCGCTGAGCCTCTGCAGAATGCTGAACTGCGTCGCCCGGAGACCGACCGGGGCCAGGGCCTTGTCGTACGTCGCGCCGAGGTATCGGGCCGCCTTGCGCAGGGCCAGGTTGTTGCACGCCGGGTCAAGGTTCGCCGTAGGGGTCATGTCTCCTCCAAGCCTTCCCGTCCATGATAGGAGCATGTGCTCGCAAGGGGGTTGCGTTCCAATAGATACGAGCATATGCTCGTAATTGCTGTGGAGTATCGCCGCCACGTGCCTGACCGCGGTGCCTCTCGCCTTCAACCGGAAAGCCCCGCCATGGAAACCCTCGTCCGATCCGTCCCCGAGCGCCGCCCGCCGGTGCGGTCCTGGCTCCAGCCGACGCTGATCGCCCTGATCGTCGTGGCGGCCTTCATCGGCCTCTATGTCGGCCTGCAGCGTGACCCCCAGCCCCATCAGGTCCCGATCGCTGTCACCGCACCCGACCTGCCGGGTGACGTACGGCAGGCTCTCGGCGACAGCGTCGAGGTCCACCCGGCCGCCGACGCCGCGGCCGCGCGCCACGCGGTGGAGCGCGGCGACGTCACCGCCGCGCTCAGCGCCGACGGGCCGGACCGGCTGCGGCTGGAGATCGCGGGGGCGGACGGCACGTCCACCACGTCAGCTGTGCAGACCCTCGTCGGCGCCTACGCCAACGGTGCGGGCCTGCACGTCACCACCGAGGATGTCGTCCCCCTGACCCGCTTCGACGCCCGGGGACTGGCCGGGTTCTACATAGCCTTCGGTGTGACCCTGGCCGGTTTCGTCCTCGCCTCGAACGCGCTGGGCCTGGCCGGTCTGCTGCGTCTGCGCCACCGCTTCTGGCTGCTGGGCGGCGCTTCCGCGGCCATCGGCACCGTCGCGGCGATCATCGCCGGCCCCATCCTGGGTGCTGTCCCGGCTCCGGTCGTCCCGCTGGCCTTCACCCTCACCCTGCTGGCGGGCGCGGCCGCGTTCACCACCAAGCTGCTCGGCACCTACCTCGGCCCGGTCGGGCTCCCGGTCGCCACCCTCCTGCTGCTCACCCTCGGCAACGCCACCAGCGGCGCCGTCATAGGGGCTGATCTGCTGCCCGCGGCGGCCCGAGCAGTCTCCGCCCTGCTGCCGCCCGGCGCGGCGGTCCGCGCCATCAGCGACCTGAGCTACTTCGGCGGTGCGCACGCGACAGGGCCGGTCATCACGCTCGCGCTGTGGGCCGTCCTCGCCGCGCTCCTCGTCGGCCTGCGCCCCCGCCTGGTCCGGCGTACCGCAGCCGCCGCCTGACCACAAGCCGCTGTGCCGCAGCCGCCGCCTGACCACAAGACGCCGTGCCGGCACACAAGTGGCAGAAGTGAAAGGCGGAGATCACCATGGGCACCATGCGCATCGCTGTCGCCGGAGCAACCGGGAACATCGGAGCCCGCACCGTCGCCGCCCTGGAGCAGGCCGGACACGAAGCCGTACGGATCAGCCGCTCACTCGGCGTGGACCTGAGCACCGGGGAGGGCCTCGACGCCGCGCTGACCGGCGTCGACGCCGTCGTGGACGCCACGAGCCATGAGACGGCCGACCGGGACGCCGCGGTGGCGTACTTCGGCACCAGCACCCGCAACCTGCTCGCCGCCGAGGAACGGGCCGGTGTCCGGCACCATGTGCTGCTCTCGATCGTCGGAGTCGATCGTGTCGAGGGCAACGCGCACTACGCCGGCAAGCGCGAGCAGGAGCGCCTCGTGGCCGAGGGTCCGGTGCCGTGGACCATCGTTCCCTTCACGCAGTTCCACGACTTCGCCGCGACGGTGACGAGCTGGACCGAGCAGGACGGCGTCGCCACGATTCCCCCGCTGCTCGTCCAGCCGATCGCGCCCGCGGACGTGGCCGACATCCTCGCCGAGATCGCCACGGGCGCCCCGCAGGGGCGTTATCGCGACGTCGCCGGTCCGGAGCCGCAGGACCTGGTGGACATGGCCCGGCGCACCAACGAGGCGCGCGGACACGCCGTCAAACTCGTGCCGACGTGGTCGTCGCTGTTGGGCGCGGAGATGGCCGGCGACGTACTCCTGCCCGGCGACGACGCCCGCATCGCGCCCACGACCTTCGACGAGTGGCTCGCAAAGCCGCACTGAGTGCACTGAGATAGGCCAGGTGTGCGTCAGCGGCCGGGGCTGACGCGGGCCGATCACTTCTGCGGCGACGTCGCTCCGGGCCGGGTTTCCGGCAGGTGCGTTTTGGCCCACTCGCCGAGTTCCTCAAGTGCGGGTTCGAGTGCGGCCCCCGCCTCGGTCAGCCGGTAGGAGACCCGCAGTGGCGGCCCTTCGTCGACCTGGCGCACGACGAGTCCTGCCGCGCCCAGCTCGCTCAGCCGGTCGGAGAGCATGCGCTCACTGATGCCGGGAATCGCCCTGCGCAGATCCGCGAAGTGCGCAGGCTGCTCCACCAGTACGGACACGATCGGGCCGGTCCAGCGCTTGCCCAGCAGCTGGAAAACCCGGGTGATGCCCTCGTCCACCCGCTTGCACGCCCCTGCGTCGTGGCTCTGCACGTCCGTCATGCCCCTCAGGGTACTACCCGGCCGTTGGGGGGTGAAAAAAAGTAAGTTCCCGTGTTATCAATAGCTGCGTACGAGAACTCAGCCCCTGGGGAATCCCTTGGGCACCGCTCTTTGGAGAAACGCATGGCCACCCTGCTGCACATCGACTCGTCGGTCTTCCCGAGCGAGGCATCCTCGTCCCGCGCCGTCGCGGACGCCTTCCGCAAGACCTGGCAGGAGCAGCACCCCGGCGGCACGGTGATCTACCGTGACCTCGCCGCGAACCCCGTCCCGCACATCACCGCCCACGCCCACACCGCCGGTTTCGCCGATCCGGCCGCCCACAGCGCCGAGCAGGCCGCGGCCTTCGCCGAGCGCGTCAGGCTGATCGAGGAAGTGGAGCAGGCGGACGCCCTGCTGATCGGCGCGCCGATGTACAACTACACGATCCCGTCCACGCTCAAGGCGTGGCTGGACAACGTGATCCTCTTCGGCCGCACCGCCGGCGAGAACCCCTCCGCCAAGGGCACCCCGGTCACCGTCGTCGCCAGCCGTGGCGGCTCCTACGCGCCGGGCACCCCGAAGGAGCCCTTCGAGTACGTCCAGAACTACCTGCGCGCCATCCTCAGCGACACCCTCGCCCTGGACCTCGACTTCATCGTCCCGGAGCTCACCATGGCCCCGCACAACCCGGCGATGGCCCAGTTGGTCCCGCTCTTCGAAGCCTCCCGCGACCGCGCCTTCGAGGAGGCGGCCTACAAGGCCAAGGAACTCGCCGAACGCCTGGCCGCCTGACGGACCGTCCCGGCAACAGCACCGCCGAACCGGCGCCTCACCCTTCCCGAGGCGCCGGTTCGGCGTACATGGTCGTAGCGCTTCGGCCGCTGGTGTCCGCGGAGGACGCGGAGCCGCGCCGATGGGGCGATCCTGTGGGTGGGGCGACCGAGCTGTCCTGGAGGCAGAGATGAGAGTGAGCCGACTCGGCCTGGTTGTGCACGGTGGACGCCCGGAGGCTCTGGAGGCGGCCTGCGTGGTCCGTTCGTGGTCCGCGGAGCACGCCGTGCGGTGCACGGACATCGACGTATGGCAGGACGGCGGGCGGCGCAGCGCCCGAGAGGAGGTCGAAGCCGCGGGCGACCCCGAACTCATCGTCACGCTGGGCGGCGACGGCACCTTTCTGCGCGGTGCCCGGCTGGCCGCCGTGAACGATGCCCTGCTCCTCGGGGTGAACCTGGGGCGGGTGGGCTTTCTGACCGAGGTGCCGGCCTCGGACGTGGGTACGGCGCTGGACGCGGTGCGTGACGACCGGCTCGGGATCGACAGCCGCATGCTGCTCGCCCTGCGGGCCTCGCGCCGCCTAGAAGTGCCGGCGGGCATGGAGGCATGGGTGCGGTTCGGCCGTGGGCCGCTGCTGCCGCCTCCCCAGGTACGCCCGGACTGCGCGGTCAACGACGAGTGGGGCATCCCGCTGGACGTCACGGCGCTCAACGACGTCGTCCTGGAGAAGCTGGCCAGGGACCGGCAGGTGTCGGTCGGCGTCTACGTCTCCGGCAGACTCCTGGCCTCCTACTCCGCCGACGCCCTGCTGGTCGCCACCCCGACCGGCTCGACCGCCTACAGCTTCGCCGCGGGCGGACCCGTCGTCTCACCGCGGGCCGATGCCCTCGTCTTCACGCCGGTGGCCCCGCACATGGCGTTCAACCGCTCGGTCGTCACGGCCCCCGACGAGCCCGTCGGGCTGCGGATCCTCGAACGGTCGGGTCCGGCCGCGGTGAGTATCGACGGCCAGTTGCGGGGCGTACTGGACCCGGGGGACTGGATCGGCGTGTACGCCGCCCCGCACCGGCTCCGGGCCGTACGGCTGGGACCCATGGACTTCTACGGCCGCCTGCGCGAGCGGATGAACCTGACCGACGCCCCCGCCGCGGTCGCCGACGGATCCCCCGCACCCCTGTGGTCGGTGACGACCCCACCGCCCGGAGACCTCGCCCACCTGGCCCTGCTGACGGTCCAGGACAACTCGTCACCTCTTCTGTGACTGTTGGAGTCCTGGCGGAGGCGAACCCTCAGGCTTCCGCGGCGGTCCGGTCGAGCCATTCACCGACGAACGCGTCGAACAGGTCGGGCTGTTCGATCTGCAGGTTGTGCCCGGATGTGTCCAGGACCGCGTAGGTGGCTCGCGGATAGTGCGGCAGCAGGGCGAACTGGTCGAGGTAGCCGACCATGTGGTCCTGGCGCCCGGTCAGGATCAGCGTCGGGCGGGTGAAGGGCTCGCCGCCCTCAGGGTCTTCGGTGAGCGTCCAGTTCTGCCGGATGCGCGCCATGGCCTCGGTGTCGGCCACGTCCAGCCCGGTGATGATCTCCTCGCGGGTCCGTCGCAGGGTCCGCGGTGTCTGGACGACGGCGACGTCCGTGAACTGCTCCGCGGTCCGTTCGTCCAGCGTGGCGATGAGTTCGGGGTCGGGGCGCAGAACCTGCTGGGGAGGCACGCGCCGTTCGGCGTCTTCCACGGCCGTGCCGAGGGGGCAGATCAGGGCGAGGCCGAGCACCTGCTCGCGGCGGGCCCGTGCGAGACCGCGGGCGAGGTAGCCGCCGTAGGACTCGCCGACGAGCAGGAACGGCTCATCCCCGATGCGGTCGTCCACGAAGTCCTGTACGGCGGCGAGCATGTCGTCGGAGCTCTTGATGTGCGCCGGTGCCGCGGACTTGCCCATGGCCGGGAGGTCCGGGTACAGACGCCGGTAACCGGGGCGGTGGGTGAACACCGGCTCCAGGCAGCCCAGCATCAGACGGTGGTCGGGGGTCCAGCCGTGCACCGCCAGCACCGGCGTCCCCTCGCCCCGTTCTTCGAAGTGCAACGCCACTTGTGTGCGTCGTGGCATGGGTGTGTTCCCTTCTCGGTCAGGAAGGTGATCGCCGGGTACCCGCGTCCTGGCCCCGTCGGCCCCGTTCGTAGCACCGGCATCGTTCATGCCGATGATCCTTCCACGGCCGCCAGGACGGGGAAGGCGGCACTCACGCACCAGCCGCCGTCCGCTGTCCGGCCGCTGGTCAGCGACCCTTCCACGGCCTCCACGCGTTCGTGCAGCCCGACCAGGCCGTAGCCGCCCCGGCCGCCGGTCGGGACCGTGGCGCGCACCGCCGGCGCCGTGTTGCGCACCTCCACCCGCAGTTGACCTGGGGCGTCGAGTTCGAGGCGGACGGCCGCATCCGTGCCGGGCGCGTGGCGGCGTACGTTCGTCAGCGCCTCCTGCACCACGCGGTGCACGGACGTCTCCACCTCCGGGGCCAGCCGGATTCCGTGCACCGCGTCCCCGACGTCGAGCCTTGCCTCGGTGCCGTGTCCGGCGAACGCGGAGACCAGGCGGTCCAGCTCGGTCAGCAGCTCGCCCGGGCGTGCGGTCTGGTGGTCGTCCTCGCGCAGCACCCGCACCAGGCGGCGCATGGAGTCCAGGGTCTCCCCGCCGGCTCGTGAGGTGCCCTCCAGCAGCGGTTTGACCTGCTCCGGTGAGGTTTCCTGGATCATCAGGGCGGCGTTGGCGTGGACGATGATGCCGGTGACGTGGTGGGCGACGAAGTCGTGCAGGTCGCGGGCGAGTTCCAGGCGTTCGTTCTGCCGTACGGCGTCCATGGCGCGGGCCCGGCGGGCGTCCAGCAGAGCAGATAGCAGCCCAGGCCCACGGCTCCGCCGACGGCGAAGGTCAGGACGAAGGAATATCCGAAGAAGCCATACTCTGTGCCCCCGCGCAGCGGCATGGCGATCACCGCGACAGCCAGTGCCGCCGACGTCGCCACGGCGGTGGCCGGGCGCTCCACCCGCCGCGCGGTCCGGGCGAGCAGCATGAGCAGGGCGACCGTTTCCAGCAGGCCCCACGTACCGCTGTTGAGTTGGGCAAACCCACACAGTCCCGCGGTCAGGGCCAGGGAGCCCAGCGCGGTGGCGCCGGCCCGCCATGCGGGACCCGGCCGACGGTCGGGGAAGAGCAGCGCGGCGGCGGCGAGCGGGCCGGAGACGAGGGGCAGCCAGCTCGACCACCGGTTCTGCGGGTCGTAGTGGGCCGCCAGGTCGAACAGCCACACCAGGGCCAGGCCCCCGCAGAGCGCGACCGTGATGACGCGCCGGGCGGCCGGGGGGAACGGAGTATCGGGTTCCACGCCCTGAAGGGTACGGACGTACGGCCGAGCAGCGGGTCGGCGCGCAGGCCGATGCCGGCCGCCCGGGACCGGCCCGGCGGCCGAGGACGGGCGGGCCGGTCTGCCGGGATCGTCGACGGCATGCAGATCCTCACCGTTCTCGATCTCGCCCTGGCGGCGCTCGCCGGGCTGTGCTTCGTCCTGTGCGCCCTCGTCACCGTGGAGGCGGCCTGATGAACTCGTACCGTACGACCATCGCCTCCCCCGTCCTTGCGGGCACCGGTCTGAAGAAGTCCTACAGCCTGACCCGCGCCCTGGCCGGTGTCGACGTGTCCGTGTCGGCGGGCGAATCGCTGGCGGTCATGGGTCCGTCCGGGTCGGGCAAGTCCACCCTTCTCCACTGCCTGGCCGGAATCGAACGCCCCGATGAGGGGCAGGTGCTGCTCGCCGGGGAGCGCGTGGATCAGCTGGGCGAGCCGCAGCGCAGCGAGCTGCGTCGCACCCGGTTCGGCTTCGTTTTCCAGTCCGGCCAGCTGCTGCCGGAGCTGCCCGCCGACGAGAACGTGGCCCTGCCGCTGATGCTCGGCGGTATGCCGCGCCGCCGGGCGGTTCGGAAGGCGCGGGAGTGGTTCCCGCTGCTGGGCCTTGCGGGCAAGGAGGGCCGGCGGCCGGGACAGCTGTCCGGCGGGCAGGCACAGCGCGTGGCCATCGCGCGGGCCCTGGTCGGCGACCCGCAGGTGATCTTCGCCGACGAGCCGACCGGCGCGCTCGACCAGTCCACCGGCATGGAGGTCATCAGCCTGCTGGTCGCCACCACCCGCAGCCAGGGCGCGGCACTCGTCGTGGTCACCCACGACGAGAACGTGGCGGGCTACTGCGACCGCACCGTCCGGGTCCGCGACGGCCGCCTGACCGAGGAACACGGCATGCCGGAGGGAGCCGCGGTCACGAACGCGGTCGCCCACGCCGCCGAAGCGGCGGGCCTGGGGCACCCGGCCGACTCCTACGACGCGGATGCGAGGTCCGACCGATGAGGGCACTGGATCGCACCACCTGGACCCTGACCTGGCGGCTCACCCGCGCCGGAGGCCGCACCGGGCTGCTGGCCACCTCTCTGGCCGTCGCCGCGGCCGCCATCAGCACCGCGCTCCTGCTGCTCTGCGTCGCCACCAACAATGAATTGGTTTTCATTTTCATATAGGCTGTCAGTCCTCGCTGTCACACTCGGACGGGAGTTTGCATGGAGCCGCGCGACCTGGCCGCCGGATTCGCAGACGGAGCGGAGAGTTTCGACCGACTGTTCAGCGCGTTGTGGTCGCCGATCGGTGCAGCGACCGTCAAGGCTGCGCAACTGCGCCCTGGTGCGCATGTGTTCGACGCGTGCTGCGGCTCGGGTGCGTCCGCGATCCCGGCCGCCGAGCAAGTCGGCCCGCACGGCGTGAACGCGGCCGACAAGCCGGTGCTCGCGAACGAGGAGGGTGCTTGAGCTTCGACGCCAAGGACTCCGCGACGGACCGCGAGAGCGCCGAGGCGGAGGAGCCGCTGCCGAGCGATCTGCGGATGGCCCGTACCCTGTGGCCGGTCCTGCTGGCCTCCGCGGTCGGTCTGCTGCCGTTCACCATCTTCAGCACCTACCTGGTACCGATCGCCGACGAGGCCGGCAGCAGCGTCGCCGCGATGGGCGGACTGCGTGGACTGGGTGGCCTGGCGGCCCTGTTGGTGGGCACCGCCCTCGCTCCCTTCATCGACCGGGTGCGCAAGGAATGGGCCGCTGCGGGCGGACTCGCCGCTCTCGGCGTATCAGCGGCACTGGGCGCGAGCGGCGATTTCATCCTGCTGGCGGTGTTCTGCCTGCTGGTCGGCGCCAGTACGTCCGTACTGAACCCGGCCCTCACCGCGGCGGCCGCCGACCGCTTCGGCACCGGCAATGCGGCCGGCCGGGCGGCGACCCTGGTCACCGCGACGCAGTCGATGACCGCGATGCTCGCGGCACCGGTCGTGGCCCTGCCCGCGCTGCTCTGGGGCTGGGAGGGTGACCTCGTCGCCGTGACCGCGGCCTCACTCCTGCTCGCCGTGGTGTTCTATGTGCGGGGCAGGAACAAGGCCGCCGAGGACACCGCGAAAGAGGAGCGCCTGAGCTACCTCGCGTCGTTCAAGGCCCTGGGAGACATGCGCGGAGTGGTGCCGCTGCTTGTCATCTCACTGCTCCGCACCGCGGTGTTCATGGGCTACCTCGCCTACCTGGCGGCCTACTACGACGAGCGCTTCCAACTCGACCCCGCCCTCTTCGCGTTCGTCTGGACTCTGAGCGGCGCGTCATTCTTCGTGAGCAACCTCCTCACAGGGCGGATCACGAACGCCGCCGAGCCCCGGATCAGCACCGAACGCATGCTGGTCATCAGTCTGGTCGCGGCACTGGCTTCCGTTGTGGGCTTCTGCTTCACGCACTGGCTTCCGCTCGCCCTCGTGCTGACGTCGCTGCACGCGGCCAGTCACGCGGTAGTGGCCGCGTGCGCCGTCAGTCTCCTCGTCCGGCGCTGCGGCTCGCTGCGTGGCTCGGCTTTGAGCCTCAACGCCGCGGGCCAGAGTCTCGGAGTGTTCATGGGCGCGGCCCTGGGCGGCGCCGGCCTCGGTCTGGCCGGCTACCCGGGCGTCGCCATCGTCTTCGGCGCCCTGGTCGTCGTGGCGCTGGGGGCCGCCGTCCTGGTGCATCGCGCGGGCCAGGCGGACGAGGAAGAGGCACGCGACGCGCCTGCTTCCGCATAGCCGACGCAGTACTGGCGTCCGCCCGGGGCGACGGGCGGACGCCACGCGCCTGATGAGTACGTTCCGTTCAACCTGGAAGGCCGAGTTCTATGTCACCGCCCGCGATCTCCGCGCCATCAGCGAGCAGCGGCGCCGATACGTCAGCCGACGCGGCACCCCCAGAACCCGCAACGGGCCTGAAGGGCCGGCTCGCCTCCCGTAAGGGCCTGGTGCTGGCCTGCGCCGTTCTGCTCGTCGTTCTCCTCGCCTCGGTTGTGGTGGCCATCGGTCTGGGGGCCGCCGTGATCACGCCGGGGGAGACCGCCCGGTATCTGTGGGCGGCTGTCAGCGGCGGCCGCATCGCATCGGACGAGGTGACTACCTACCAGATCATCTGGCAGATCCGTACACCACGGGTGCTGCTCGCGGCGCTCGTGGGGGCCGGGCTGAGCGCGATCGGCGTGGCCATCCAGGCCATGGTGCGCAACGCGCTCGCCGACCCCTTCGTACTGGGCGTCTCTTCAGGTGCGTCCGTCGGAGCCGTCGGTGTCACGGTCACCGGGGGACTGGCGGCGCTGGGCATCTACGCGGTGTCGGCCGGTGCCTTCATCGGGGCCCTGGTCGCGTCGCTCCTGGTGTATACCGCCTCTTCCAGCCGGGGCGCGCTTTCCCCGCTGCGTCTCGTCCTGACCGGCGTGGCCATGTCGCTGGGCTTCCAAGCGGTGATGAGCCTGATCATCTACTTCGCGCCGGACAGCGAGGCGACCAGCATGGTCCTGTACTGGACGATGGGCAGCTTCGGCGCCGCGACCTGGGGTGCGCTCCCGGTCGTGTCCGTGGTCGTCATTCTCGGCCTGGTGGTGCTGTACCGGTACGGCCGGGCGCTGGACGTGCTGGCCCTCGGGGACGAGACCGCCGCGAGCCTGGGCATCAGCCCCGACCGGCACCGCAAGGCCCTGCTCGTCCTGGCCTCGCTCGTGACGGGGGTGATGGTCGCCGTCAGTGGCGCCATCGCCTTCGTCGGACTGGTCATGCCCCACCTGGTGCGCATGGTGGTCGGCGCCACCCATGCCCGCGTGCTGGCCGTGGCGCCACTGGCCGGGGCGATCTTCATGGTGTGGGTCGACCTGGTGTCCCGGACGCTGGTGGCACCGCGCGAGCTGCCCCTGGGCGTCATTACCGCACTCGTCGGAGTGCCGGTGTTCATCACCTTGATGCGCCGCAAGGGCTACATGTTCGGGAGCCGTTGAGATGGACCTCAGACTTGACGGGCTCTCGGTCGTGACCGACGGCAAGAGCCTGGTACGTGACCTGTCCCTGAACGTGGAGAGCGGCCAGGTCGTGGGCCTGGTCGGCCCGAACGGCAGCGGCAAATCCACCGCCCTCAGGTGCGTGTACCGCGCACTGCGCCCCAGCTCCGGCACCGTCTGGGTGGGCGAGCAGCAACTCTCCCGCCTGACCATGCGCCGCTCCGCACAGGTCATCGCGGCCATGACCCAGGACGGCGCCGTCGACCTCGACTTCACGGTCGAAGAGGTCATCGCACTCGGACGCGCCCCCCACCTTCAGGGCAACCAGGCACTCAGCCGCCGGGAGTGGGAGCTGTGCGAACGGGCGATGGACCAGCTCGACATCCGCCACCTCGCCCGGCGCGGAGTCCTGACGCTCTCGGGCGGGGAACGCCAGCGTGTCCTGCTGGCCCGGGCGCTCGTCCAGGAGCCGAAGATCCTGGTGCTCGACGAGCCGACCAACCACCTCGACGTACGCCGCCAGGTCGAACTGCTCTCGCTCCTGCGCGGCTCGGGACTCACCGTCCTCGTCGTGCTGCACGACCTCAACCTCGCAGCGGCCGCCTGCGACCGCCTCGGCGTGCTCTGCGAAGGCCGCCTCGTCACCACCGGCACGCCCGAGGACGTACTCACCACGGAACTCGTCGACGAGGTGTTCGGGGTCAAGGCCAGCATCGTGTCCCACCCACTGACGGGTGACCCGCAGTTGTTGTACTCGCTCACCCCCTCCCTGTGAAAGGCACCCACCAGGTCATGACCATGACTCGATCTTCCCGCTCGGTGCGGCAGCACACCATCCTCGGCTCCGCGCTCGCGGCCACACTCCTGCTCAGCGGCTGCGGCGCCGAGGTGGAATCGGACGCCAAGGCCGCGTCCGAGAAGGTCACCGTCAACAGGTGCGGTGAGCCGGTCGAATACACGATCCCGAAGCGCGCCGTGGCGTACGAAGGCGGAAGCGCAGACAAGCTGTTCAGCCTCGGCCTGGCCGACCACGTGTACGGCTACGTGATGCCCCCGGCGAACCCGCCGGTGGAAGAGTCACCGTGGGCGAGCGACTACGCCAAGGTGAAGATGCTCAGCGACGATCTCCTCAACAAGGAGATCGTCGTCGAGGCCAAGTCCGATTTCGTCGTGGCCGGCTGGAATTCCGGCTTCAAGGACGAGCGGGGTATCACCCCGGAGATTCTGGACAAGCTCGGGATCCAGAGCTTCATGCACAGCGAGAGCTGTTTCAACTACCCCAAGTACCCAGAGAAGCTCACCCCCTTCGAGGCCCTTTACACCGACCTGGACCGACTGGGCAAGATTTTCCAGGTCCAGGACAAGGCGGATGAGGTCGTCGGTGGGCTGAAGAAGCGCGTGGAGGCAGTCAAGGCGCAGGCGCCCAAGGGCGACCCGGTCCCGGTCTTCCTCTACGACTCGGGCACCGACCAGCCCTTCACCGCGGGCAACCAGGTCCCGCCCAACGACATCATCAAGACCGCCGGCGGCAAGAACATCTTCGACGGCCTCGACGAGCGGTGGACCCAGGTGAACTGGGAGGCCGTAGCCAAGGCCGAGCCGGAAGTCATCATCATCCTCGACTACGGCGACCTGCCCGCCAAGGAGAAGATCGACTTCCTGAAGAAGTCCCCGCACACGAAGGAGTTGCCCGCCGTCAAGAAGAACAACTTCTTCATCCTCAACTACAACGAGGGCATCAGCGGGCCGCGCAACATCGACGGCCTGGAGAAGTTCGCGAAGTATCTGCGCGAACTCCAGAGCTGACCGGGTCGCACCCGCGCCAGGGCCGTGTCCGATCCGCACGGGCCTGGCGCTCTGATTCGCAGGCGCTGAGCCTGGGCGGCTGCTACGCCGTGGAAAGCGCCGCCCACAGACCTCGCGTGGCGGCCGCCGCCACCGTCAGTGGCCCGGATCGGCTGCTGGGTGGGCAGCGGAGGGCCGGGTGCCGCATGGGGAATCGGTTCGCTCACCATCGAGAAAGGCCACAGATGACCGGGACCGCCGCGAGTGAGGCCGACCGCGCCGATCAAGGGCTCGGCTATGCCGTCAACGGCCCGTACTACGACGTGATTTTCCCCGAGCCGGTACGGGTCTCACTGACGGATGCCCTGCGGCGGCTGGTGTCCGGGTCCCGCACGGTTGCCGAGATCGGTCCTGGCACAGGGGTGTTCACCGAGGCGCTGCTGGAGCTGCTGGAGCCGGAGGGCGAGATCTTCGCGATCGAGCCGACGCGCATCATGCGCGCCGCCCTGGTGACGCGGCTGTCCCGCATACCGGCAGCCGCGGACAGAGTGACAGTGCTGCCCGAGGGCGCGCTGGAAGCCGAGGTGGACATACCGCTGGACGCCGTGGTGATGTTCAACATGATCATGCACTTCTCGCCGGAGCAGCGGGCTCGGCTCTGGCACAAGTGGGCCGGCGCGCTCCGGCCCGGCGGAGCGCTGATCATGGAGTCGCAATACCCCCAGACGGCGGCCGCTATCCCGCCCTCGGTGGTCTCTGGCGGCACGCTGGGACGGTACCGCTACGACACCCTCGCGCGGGCAGACGTCGTGGACGAGGATCTGATCCGCTGGGGGATGACCTACCGGACCTGGCGCGGCGACGAACTGATCCGGGAAGAGACCGCGGGGTTCGACTGCCATGTCATCTCCGACGAGACGCTGGCCGCCGAGTTGTCGGCGGTGGGCCTCGAACGACACCCGGCCGCGCCCGAAGGCATCCAGGCATGGCGGCGTCCCCAGGCCCTGTGAGCCACTTCCCCGGGGTCTCGTGCGTCAGCCCCCCACCTGCCCCCGCACGCGGCGGGAGGGAATGAAGCCGTACAGGTCGAGGACGCCGGGCGGGTCGGCGAGCCCGGGCCCGCCCCGCTCGATCCAGGCGGTGATGTCGGCGGTGGCGTCGGTGTCGTTGACCAGGCCGAGCCACACGGGCCGGCCGCCCGCCGCGCGGCCGGCGGTCGAGGGCTGCACGACGACGACGTTGGCGTGCTCGCAGGCGTCCAGGCAGTCGGTGACGCGGACGGTCGCGGTTCCGTCGAGGGCTTGGCGCAGGCCGCGCAGCTGAGCCGCGTGGTCGAGGCCGGGGATCTTCGGCGTGCCGCAGCAGCACCCCCGGCACACGGTGACCGTGCACCGCGCCGCCCCCGCCGACGGGGCGGAGGCGGCAGCGGCAGTACGGCGGGAGCGCTTGCTCACGCGGTGTCCTTCCCGGGGCTTGTCCAGGCGGCCTCGCGCAGCAGGCGCAGGCCGTTGAGGCCGACGATGACGGTGGAGCCCTCGTGTCCGGCGACGCCGAGCGGCAGCGGCAGCGTACCGATCAGGTCCCAGGCGACCAGTACGGCGATGAACGCCCCGGCGATGGCGAGGTTCTGGATCACCAGGCGGCGGGCGGTGCGGGACAGCCGCACGACGGTGGGGATGGTGGCGAGTTCGTCGCGGACCACGACGGCGTCGGCGGTCTCCAGGGCGAGGTCGGAGCCGGCCTTGCCCATGGCGATGCCGGTGTGCGCGGCGGCCAGGGCCGGCGCGTCGTTCACACCATCGCCGACGACCAGAACCTTCCGGCCTTCCTCCTCCCACGCACGGACAGCGGCCACCTTCTCCTCCGGCAGCAGCCCGGCGCGGACATCGGTGATGCCGACCTCGGCGGCCAGATGCCGTGCGGCGCGTTCGTTGTCGCCGGTCAGCAGGGTCGGGGCGCGGCCGGTCAGGGCGGTGAGCGCGGCGACGGTCGCGGCGGCATCGGGCCGCAGCCGGTCGGAGATACCCAGCACCCCGGCCGGATCCCCGTCGATCAGGACCACCACGGCGGTACGCCCGGCGTCCTCCAACCCCTGCACGACGGCATGGGCCTGGCTCGCGTCGGCGCGCGGGAGCCGGTCCGGGGAGCCGACCTGGACGGTGCGGCCCTCGACAGTGGCCGTGACGCCGTGGCCCGGCACGGAGGTGAAGCCGTCCGCGTCGGCCAGGGTCAGATGGCGTTCGCGGGCCGCGTCGACGACGGCTCGGGCCAGCGGGTGCTCGCTGGGGTGCTCGGCGGCGGCCGCCAGGGCCAGCAACTCGTCCTCACTCAGGCCGCTGCCGGTCAACGGGCGGATGTCGGTGACGCGGGGCGTGCCTTCGGTGAGGGTGCCGGTCTTGTCCAGGGCGACGGTGTCGATCTGGCCGAGGCGTTCCATTGCGACAGCGGACTTGGCGAGCACCCCGTGGCGTCCGGCGTTGGCGATGGCCGACAGCAGCGGCGGCATCGTGGACAGCACCACCGCGCACGGTGACGCCACGATCATGAAGGTCATCGCGCGCAGCAGCGCCGACTGCAGGTCATCGCCGAAGAGCAGCGGCACGGCGAAGACCGCCACGGTGGCGGCGACCATCCCGACCGAGTAGCGCTGCTCGATCTTCTCGATGAACAGCTGGGTCGGCGCCTTGGTCTCGGAGGCTTCCTCGACCATCTTCACGATCCGGGCGATCACCGAGTCCGACGGATCCCGCTCCACCCGCACCCGCAGGGCGCCGGTGCCGTTGACCGTGCCGGCGAACACCTCGTCGCCCGCCTCCTTGGCCACCGGCAGCGGCTCGCCGGTGATGGTGGCCTGGTCCACCTCGCTCGCGCCGGCCACGACCCGGCCGTCCGCGCCGACCCGCTCACCGGGCCGCACCAGGATCACGTCCCCGACCGCCAACTGTTCGGCCGGCACACTCTCCTCGCCGCCGTCGGGCAGCAGCCGGGTCGCGGTGGAGGGGGCCAGGTCGAGCAGGCCGCGCACCGAGTCCGCGGTCCGGGCGGTCGCCACCGCCTCCAGGGCGCCAGAGGTGGCGAAGATGACGATCAGCAGCGCGCCGTCCAGGACCTGGCCGATGACGGCGGCACCGAGCGCGGCGACCACCATCAGCAGATCCACGTCCAGGGTCTTGTCCTTCAGGGCCTTCAGGCCCTCCCAGCCCGGCTCCCACCCGCCGGTGACGTAGACGGCGGCATACAGCGGCCCCCACAGCCACACCGGGGCGCCGAGCAGATGCAGCGGCAGCGCGATCAGGAACAGGACCAGCGCCGCGAGCGCCCAGCGGGCCTCGGGCAGCGCCAGGATCCGGGTGCGCCGGCGCGGTGGGGAACCGGCGACGCGGTGCCCGGGCGGCGCGGGGGCGGTCAGCGTGGAAGTCATCAGACGGGTGCCTTCGATGGGGACGGGGGTTTCCGACCCCTCCACGCTACAGGAACATCTGAACAGCTATTCATGCGTTCATTCTCGTATTATGGCCCCATGGGTCACGGACAGAAACCCCCCGCGAGCGACTACGCCGCCCCGCGCACCCGGCTGACGCCGGAGAACGCGCCAAAGGTCGCCGAGACCCTCCAGGCCCTTGCCACCCCCTCCCGGCTGCTGATCCTGGCCCGGCTGCGCGAAGGCCCCTGCGCGGCCACCGAACTCGCCGACGCCGTCGGCATGGAACAGTCCGCCTGCTCCCATCAACTGCGCGTGCTGCGCAACCTCGGCCTGGTCACCGGCACCCGCCGGGGCCGCTCCGTCGTCTACGCCCTGCACGACAACCACGTCGCCGGACTGCTCGACCAGGCCCTGTATCACATCGAGCACCTGCACCTGGGCCTCACCGACCAGCCCGAGAAAGAGCCCATGTCGGTCGCGATCCCATGAAAAGGCGCCCGGGAAGGGGGGCAAGCGGGAGCACCGGGGCGAGAAGGACGAGGACCACTGATCACAGCTGGCCGGCCCGGCTGAAGGCGGGTGCGGCCGTCAGGGAAGAGAGCCGTCGATCGCTGCCGGTCCACCCGGGTCAGACGCTCACGTCGATCACACCTTGCAGCTGAGGAGTCTTACCCCTACCGCACTGATCACTGGAGCCTCCCGCCGGCTGGGCGGCCCGGGCGGCGTTCGACGCCACCGTCCAGGACCCAGGTGACACATCGGCGCCAAATGTGCTGGAGAAGGTGACCCGATCATGAGGGTCGAAGAGCCCACCCTCTGTGGAGGGGGTAGCGGGCTCTGACGTGCAGGGGCAGGGTGGTTCCCCCGTGCTGGCCTGCTCCTGCGCAGACCTGTAGGCGCGGCGGGCGATCGTGGCAGGTCGCCCGGGCCTTCAATATGGGTAGGGCGACAGGGACCGGCTTCAGGGCTTTCGGAGCCTGACGGTCGCAGTGAGTACGGTTGTCAGGGGCGAATGATGCGGTGGTTTCCCGGTTTCGCCGACCTGGGGACAAGTGCTACAAGTGCCGGGTCTCGGTCAGGCGGGGGTGACGTTCTCGGCTTGGGGTCCCTTGGGGCCCTGCGTCACGTCGAACTGGACCCTCTGGCCCTCGTTGAGTTCGCGGTAGCCGGTACTGGCGATGGCCGAGTAGTGGACAAACACGTCGGGGCCGCCGCCGTCCTGGGCAATGAAGCCGAAACCCTTCTCCGCGTTGAACCATTTCACAATGCCCGTAGCCATTTTGATCTCCTTCATGGGCACAGCGTGAGTTCGCCTGCTGCGCCGTTGTCTTTTTGCCGTCCGACTTCCCAGGGCTGCGGAGGTTAATACTCCAGCCGTAGTTCGTGATCTCGATCGTGAGGGGCGCCGAGGAGGCAGCTGGCAGCGTCGATCATCTGGACGAGACCGACCACGCTGTCGCGGGCGTTCGTTTCCTTCTCCGCCTACCCGAGTCCACCGAGACGGAGGGCGTTCCTTATCTCGCTGAGCTTCGCGGTCGTCGCCGGGGTCCACTCCTTCGCCCGCTCACCGAGACGGAGGGCGTTCTCGATCTCGCTGAGTTTCGCGGAGGACAGGGCGCCCGCCCGCTCGATCAGGTCGTCCCGGGACACGGTGGTCAGCCACGTGCAAGGGGTAAAACCCGGACGCGGGAACGCGAACCGAAGCACGCCTTCAAAGGGCAGTCCTTCCACGGCGCCTACTGCCACTTCGACGCCCAGACCGGTGATGTCGACACCCGCCCGAGCGACGACCTGCATCACCCGGATCCCGGACGCGTCGTCTCCCGACAGCAGCACGACCGGCCGCCGCTCGTCGAACTCCACCCACCAGACTTCGCCACGTTGCACATGTCCTCCTGACACAGGACGGCGGGCGGACGCTGCGCGACCCCGACGCGCTGTGGAGACGGGTGCGGCCACCCGTTGATCATCGGTGTGTGAAGACAAACGATCACGCGGTGGCCGCAGGTCACAGCGTAGACCCTGCCCGCTGGCAGGAGGCGTTCGAGGGCCTGATGAGCCGGATAGCGGGACGGTTCACACGGGTCGAACCCCGGTTCCGGGTCCGGAAGTTGGTGCTCGGACTGCTGTCGGACCTGCCGCGCAAGAACTGCTGGACCATCGCCGAATGGGCCGGGGAGAGGACCCCGGACGGCGTGCAGCACCTGCTGGGGCGGGCCAAGTGGGACGCCGACCGGGTCCGCGACGATGTGTGTGACTACGTGGTGGACCACCTGCACGACGACCAGGCGGTACTGGTGGTCGACGAGACCGGGGACGTGAAGAAGGGCACCGGCACGGTCGGCGTCCAGCGCCAGTACACCGGCACCGCGGGCAGGATCGAAATGCCCAGGTCGCCGTCTACCTGGTCTACGCCGGCCGGCGCGGGCACGCGGCAGTGGACCGGGAACTGTACGTCCCGCGTTCATGGACCTCCGACCCTGACCGCTGCCGGGATGCCGGACTCGACCAGGACACCGCCTTCGCCACCAAGCCGGAACTGGCCACTCGTATGGTTGCCCGGTTCCTGGACGCCGACCACCAGGCCGCATGGGTCGCCGGCGACGAGGTCTACGGCGGCAACCCCAGGCTGCGAACCGCACTGGAGGAACGCGGCACCGGCTACGTCCTCGCGGTGGCCTGCTCGCACGAAGTCACCACCGGGGCGGGGAAGTTCCGTGCGGACACCCTGGCCAAGAAGGTGCCCAAGCGGGCCTGCCAGAAGCTCTCCGCAGGGGCCGGGGCCAAGGGCCACCGTTTCTACGACTGGGCAGTCATCGACCTCGCCGACCCCCGACCCGGGAGTCGTCAGCTGCTGATCCGCCGTAACCGCAGCACCGGCGAACTCGCCTACTGCCGCTGCTACTCGCCCGCACCCGTGCCGCTGACCGTGCTGGTCAGAGTCGCTGGATCAAGATGGCGGGTGGAGGAGTTCTTCCAGTCGGGCAAGGGCCTGGCCGCACTCGACGAGCACCAGGTCCGCCGCTATGCCTCCTGGTCCCGCTGGGGCACCCTCGCCATGCTCGCGCCGCCTTCCTCGCCGTCGTACGCGCAGACGAGCACACCCGCCCCGCACCCGATGCCCTCATTCCACTCACCTGCAACGAGATCCAGCGCCTGTTCATCACACTCGTTGTCCGACCCGTCCACGATGCCGCCCACCGGCTCGGTTGGTCCGACTGGCGGCGCCGCCACCAGGCCCGATCCCAGACCAGCCACTACCGTCGACAAGCCACTCAGGCATGAAGATCACGATCTACGGCTGGAGTACTATGCAGAACGGCGAAGCTCCTGGTAGACGGGTTTTCGACCAAGATGACCCGTGCTTGCCAGGGGCTTTGCGTGCTTGCGTACCCGTCGTCGATCGATCTGTCCCACCGCACCCTGCGCTTCCTGACCACGCGGCTCCGTGCCCAGCAGCGCGAGATCGGGACCCGGTGGCGACGGCTGTCTGCCGGCCGTCAGGCCCTGCTCGCCCTCGCTCATCTGCGGTGCGGGGACACCTACGCGCGGCTCGCCGCCGGGTTCGGCATCGGCGTCGCGACCGTATACCGCTACATACGTGAGGTAATCGACGTCCTGGCCGCCGCCGCGCCGACTCTGAGCGAGGCGATGAAGACCATGCAGGTGAAAGCCTTCGTGATCCTGGATGGCACCCTGCTGCCGATCGACCGGATCGCCGCCGACACCCCGTACTACTCCGGAAAACACAAACGCCACGGCATGAACGTCCAGGTCCTCACCGACCCGTTCGGCCGACTGCTGTGGGCCTCACCGGCATTGCCCGGATCGACCCATAACCTGACCGCCGCGCGGCGCCACGGCATCATCGACGCACTCGCCGAGGCCGACGTGAAGTGCTGGGCGGACAAGGCTTACCAGGGCGCCGGGCGCCCCGTCCGGGTGCCGTTCAGGGCTCGTCGGCTCAAACGCTGGAAACGGCGACACAACAGCACCCACGCCAAGATCCGCTGCCTCGGCGAACAGGCCATGGCCACCCTCAAGAGCTGGCGCCTCCTGCGGAAGCTTCGCTGCAGCACGACCCGGATCACCGACATCGTGAAGGCTGTCGTCGTCCTTCACCATGCCTCAACCTGAGGTTAGAAAGGGTTCCGTGAGTTTTGACATCTTCGTGTGCCGGTTCGAGAACGGTGAGCCGGCGGCGCTGGACATGAGTGCCGCGCACGAGGTCCTCGGCCCCCATGTGGTGGCGCGGGACCCTGAGACGAACTTCCTGCTGGTGCGTACGGCGGAGAGGGAGGAGGCAGGTGTGTACTTCAACAACCCGACCGGCATCACCTTCAACCGCTTCGGCGGGGACGGGATCATGGACCTCCTGGCCGTCCTGCTGCGACGGCTGGATGCCGTGCTCGTCGTCCCGGGCGGGCCGACCGTGATCCAGCGGGACGAGGACCAGGAGCTTCTGCCCGCTGCCCTCAGGGACGAGTGGCCCGTCGTCGTGGCCCGTACCGGCGCGGAGATCGACCGGGCGATCCGGGCTTCCTGACCGAATGAGCGAGGGGCCGGCCCCGGTGCGCGTCACCGGAAGCAGCCCCGTGAAGACCGTTCTCGTCCTTCATCACGCCTCAACCTGAGGTTGGAAAAGGCTCACTGGGCGCCGGGCAGAGGGGGTGTTCCGAAGACACGGGAGAACCAGGAGCGGAGAGCGCGCCTTCATATCGTTCCGCATCTGGGCGAGCTCCCGCTCAGAAACATCACGGCGGCCGAACTCCGCGCGTACATATCCAAGTTGGAGACAACAGTCTCCTCGGTCGACTACCGGGGCGGCATCCTGTCCGAGCTGTCCAGCATTCTGGAGGCGGCCGTCGACGACAAGCGGCTCGCCAGGAACCCCATGCACGCGAAGTCCGTACGGTGGCCGAAGGCGCCGAAGGAGCGACGCGAAGCGTGGTCGCTGGAGAGGGCAGTCCGAGTCCGGGACGAGATCAGCCCTCGGCACCGGATATCCGTCGTACTTGGACTCGGGTGCGGACTTCGGCAGGGCGAAGTCTTCGGTTTGAGCCCGGAGGACATCGACTATGCCCGAGGTGTCCTCCATGTTCGTCGCCAAGTTCAGGCGATCAAGGGGAGGTTGTACTTCGCCTTGCCGAAGGGGGCGAAAACGTGCATCGTCGACATGCCCTCCTCGGTGGCCGACGAGCTGAAGCGTCACGTCGAAACCTTCCCGCCGGTAGAGGTGGAGCTCCCCTGGGGAAAGCCGGAGGCGGACAAGCAGCGGAAGAAGTTCTCCCTCCTGCTCACCACCCGATTCGGCAACGCCGTGGCGGTGAACACGTGGAATACCTACACCTGGAAGCCGGCGCTGGCCAAGGCCGGCGTCATTCCGCCGCGCGACAAGGGTGCGAAGGACTGGTGGGAGGCGGCGCCGAAGGACGGCTTCCACGTGCTGCGGCACACCTACGCTTCGATCATGCTGGAGGCGGGGGAGTCCGTGGTGACGCTGGCCCGATGGCTCGGGCACTCCTCCCCGGCTGTCACGCTTGGTTACTATGCTCACTTCATGCCGGAGGCCGGAAGTAAGGGGCGCACCGCCATTGACGGACTGCTGGGGAGAACGGGAGACGAGCATGCCGGCCGAAACTCCCCAGATTCTCCCCAGGGCTGAGCGGGGAGTTTTTGCCGGATTGCACCGCGTTGGAGCTGGCCGTGAAATGTAAGGCAATCGAGCTGTGGGACCTTTGAAGATGCTGAGAAAGGTCACTGCCACCCGCTACATCGAGCCCCTGCGATCCGGCGGCTCCGTCCCGGGCGTCGTAGAGGCCGACGACCTGGGCACGTACGTCGTGAAGTTCACCGCCTCCGCGCAGGGCCGCAAGGCGCTGGTCGCCGAGGTGATCGTCGGTGAGCTGGCGCGGGCGCTGGGGCTGCGCTTCCCGGAGCTGGTCCTGGTGCACTTCGACCCGGTGATCGCCGGGCACGAGGAGCACCAGGAGGTACGCAACCTGCACGCGTCCAGCGCCGGCGTCAATCTGGGCATGGACTATCTGCCGGGCGCGCGGGACTTCACGCCGGAGGTCGCCGACGCCTTCCGGGTCGATCCGCTGGAGGCCGGACGGATCGTCTGGCTCGACGCGCTGACCGCGAACGTCGACCGTACGGTGCACAGCTCGAACCTGATGATCTGGCCGACGCTCGGCATCGCCCCGCCCCGGCTCTGGCTGATCGACCACGGCGCGGCCCTGGTCTTCCACCACCGCTGGGACCTGTCGGCGCCCGAGAAGTCGTACGACTTCCGCCATCACGCCCTCGGCCACTACGCGCCCGACGTACGGGCCGCGAACGCCGAGCTGGCGCCCAAGGTGACCGAGGAGCTGCTGCGCGAGGTCGTGTCGGAGGTACCGGACGCCTGGCTGCTCGGCGAGCTGGACTTCGCCACGCCCCAGGAGGTCCGGGAGGCATACGTCGGCTACCTGCACGCGCGCGTGCGGGCGTCCGACGTTTGGCTGCCGACTGATTTCCCCACCCGGGAGGAGATCGCCGCCGAGGAGGCCCTGCGCGCGGCGAGGACACAGCGAGGCAGGCCGAAATGGCTCAAGCAGGTCCCCGACCTGCACGGCAAACCGGCCGCGGAACAGGATTGGTCGGTGCATCCGGGATGACGTCCGAGAGCCAGCCCGTAGGGGAGAACCAGCGTGTGCAGATCGAGTACTGCACCCAGTGCCGGTGGCTGCCGCGGGCGGCCTGGCTGGCGCAGGAGCTGCTGACGACCTTCGAGGCCGAACTGACCGAGCTGTCCCTCAAGCCCGGCACGGGCGGTGTCTTCGTCGTGCGCGTGAACGACGAGGTGGTGTGGGACCGGCGGGAACAGGGCTTCCCGGAGCCGACGGCGGTCAAGCGGCTCGTACGCGACCGAGTGGCCCCGGGGAAGTCCCTGGGCCACTCGGACAAGTGAGCGGTTCTTAAGCGCCTCAGCCCTTGAGCTGCTCGTACGCCGGGAGCGTCAGGAAGTCGGCGTAGTCCTCGTCGAGGGAGACCTTCAGCAGCAGGTCGTGGGCCTGCTGCCAGTTTCCGGCCGCGAAGGCCTCCTCGCCGATCTCGGCGTGGATGGCCGCCAGCTCCTCGGCGGCGACCTTGCGGGCCAGCTCGGCGGTGACCTGCTCGCCGTTGTCGAGGACCACGCCCGCGTTGATCCACTGCCAGATCTGCGAGCGGGAGATCTCGGCGGTGGCCGCGTCCTCCATCAGGTTGAAGATCGCCACCGCGCCCAGGCCGCGCAGCCAGGCCTCGATGTAGCGGATGCCGACCTGCACGGCGTTCACCAGGCCGGCGTAGGTCGGCTTGGCGTCGAGGGAGTCGATGGCGATCAGGTCCTCCGCCTTGACCTCGACGTCCTCGCGCAGCCGGTCCTTCTGGTTGGGCTTGTCGCCGAGCACCCTGTCGAAGGACTCCATGGCGATCGGGACCAGGTCGGGGTGGGCGACCCAGGAGCCGTCGAAGCCGTCGTTCGCCTCACGGTCCTTGTCGGCCCGGACCTTCTCGAAGGCGACCTTGTTGACCTCGGCGTCCTTGCGGGACGGGATGAACGCCGCCATGCCGCCGATCGCGTGCGCGCCGCGCTTGTGGCAGGTGCGGACCAGCAACTCCGTGTACGCGCGCATGAACGGGGCCGTCATCGTCACCGCGTTGCGGTCCGGGAGGACAAACTTCGGGCCGCCGTCGCGGAAGTTCTTCACGATGGAGAAGAGGTAGTCCCAGCGGCCCGCGTTCAACCCGGAGGCGTGGTCGCGGAGTTCGTAGAGGATCTCCTCCATCTCGTACGCCGCCGTGATCGTCTCGATCAGGACGGTGGCCCGGATGGTGCCCTGCGGGATGCCGACGTAGTCCTGCGCGAAGACGAACACCTCGTTCCAGAGGCGGGCCTCCAGGTGCGACTCCGTCTTCGGCAGGTAGAAGTACGGGCCCTTGCCGAGGTCCAGCAGGCGCTGGGCGTTGTGGAAGAAGTACAGGCCGAAGTCGACCAGGGCGCCCGGGACCTGGGTGCCGCTCGCGCCCACGAGGTGACGCTCGTTCAGGTGCCAGCCGCGCGGGCGCATGACGACGGTCGCCAGCTCCTCGTCGGCCTTGAGCGCGTACGACTTGCCGGACCTGGGGTCCGTGAAGTCGATGTTCCGGGTGTAGGCGTCGATCAGGTTGAGCTGGCCGAGGACGACGTTCTCCCACGTGGGGGCGGAGGCGTCCTCGAAGTCCGCGAGCCAGACCTTCGCGCCCGAGTTGAGGGCGTTGATGGTCATCTTGCGGTCGGTGGGGCCGGTGATCTCGACCCGGCGGTCGTTCAGCGCGGCCGGGGCGGGCGCCACGCGCCACGTGGGGTCCTCGCGGATCTGTGCGGTCTCCGGGAGGAAGTCGAGGGTGGAGGTGCGGGCGATCTCGGCGCGGCGTTCCGCGCGGCGGGCGAGGAGTTCGTCACGCCGGGGCGTGAACCGGCGGTGCAGCTCGGCCACGAAGGCGAGCGCCGCGTCGGTGAGGACCTCCTCCTGCCGGGGCAGGGGCTCGGCGTCGACGATGGCCAGCGGAGACGGCGCTGGTGCGGACATGAGCTGTCACTTCCTTCAGCGGTGGCACCGGGTGCCAGGAGGCACGAATGGGGTGTATCGCACCCGCTGTGCGGTCGGGTGCTTCTGGTCAGTGGATATTAGTTTTCTCATCGTGGAACTTCAATGGTTTGTTGATGTCGAGATTCTCTGAGTCGAGGCAAGGTGGCGCTGGGTGCCACCCCGTTCACTCAAGGTGCTTCAGGTCGGCCGCCGTGTCGATGTCGTACGGCCGCGCCACGTCACCGCACTCCACGAGACGGATTCCGGACGCGTGCTCCTTCAGGTACGCGCGTGCCCCTCGGTCGCCGGTCGCAGTCGCCGTGATGTCCGCCCAGTGCGCGGCGCCGAAGAGCACGGGATGGCCGCGTACGCCGTCGTAGGCGGCCGAGACCAGCGAGGACTCGTCCGTGTAGGCGGCCAGGACGCGAGCGACCGCCTCGGGTCCGATCCCGGGCTGGTCGACGAGCGACACCAGTGCGGCCCGGGCCCCCGTGCCGGCGAGTGAGTCCAGCCCGGCGCGCAGCGAGGAGCCCATGCCCTGCTCCCACTCCGGGTTCTCCACCAGCACACAGCCGGACAGTTCCGCCCGCTCCCGTACGGCGTCGGCGTGCGCCCCCAGGACCACGTGCACGCGGGCGCATCCGCCCGCGCGCAGCACCGCGACGGCGTGTTCGACCAGCGGGCGGCCCCGGTGTTCGAGCAGCGCCTTGGGTCGGCCGCCGAGCCGGCGTCCGCCGCCCGCGGCGAGCAACAGGGCGGCGACCGGGCGTTCGTTCTTGTCCGTCATGGGTCCTGCATACCTGACCCTGCACGGGCCGGACGGTGTCCATGGACTGAATTTCGGTCCTCGCGGTGGCGGATCCGCACCCGGTGGCGTTTACTGGCCCGCGTCCCCCGGCGCACGACCGGCATCACGGGGGCGCATGGGGGAGCAGGGCGTGACTGTGCACAACGGCGTGCCGGGCCTGCACGGAGGGGGGAGAGCTGTGTTGCGGAGCTTGGGGCAGAGGCCAGTGACCGGCAGCGACGAGGACCCGAGGGTGGCGGAACTGCGGACCGCCGTGTCCCGGCTGCGCCGTGAACTCGCCGCGCATCCCGTGGAGTTCCCCGACCGTGCCGTCGCCGAGGACGAACTCGCGGCGCTCGCCGCGATGACCGCCGACGGCACGCCCGAGGTCCCGCGACTGCGCCGGTCCCTGCTGCTGATCGCCGGGGCGATCGGGTCGGTGAGCGCCCTGTCGCGGGGGCTGTCGGACGTACGGAACGCGGTGGACCTGTTCGGCGAGCCGCCGGTGCGAGGCTAGGGCCTGTCGTTTGGATCATGTCGGCGTCGCGGGGTCTGGCACGCGCTCCCCCAGAGGGGGTACCCCAGCCGTGTTGTCGTCGGTCGCCGACTCCCCCACGCTCGAACGAGCTCGCGCGGGGACACCCCCATCGCCCCCGCTCGGGTCAGCCGAAAGGCGCAGTCTCTCTCAGCCGGCCTGATCCAAACGACAGGCCCTGGTCGCGGTCTGCGAGGTAGCGGGCGGCCGGCCTCCGGCCGATCCGCGTCCCCTCCCGACGCCGCCCGCGCCCATGCGTCTTTCGTGCAACGGCACGCGCCGATCGTGCAGAAGTTGACCCGCGCGTAACCCGCACACTCGGTGGCCAGGCACAACGGCGATGAGGCCGACCCACGGAGGCGATGGACCATGCGGACGTTCGTGCACACTTCCCATCCGGCACGGGTGCTCTTCGGCTCCGGCACTGTCGGCGACCTCGCCGACGAGGTGCGACGGCTCGGCGGCTCCCGGGTGCTGCTGCTCTCCAGCCCGCCGCTCGCGGAGGCGTCCGCGCGGGTCCGGGACGCCCTCGGCGCCCTGGTGGCGGCGGAGTTCGACGGCGCCACCATGCACACGCCGACCGGGGTGACGGAAGCGGCGCTCGTCGTACTGAAGGAGGCGGGCGCCGACTGCCTCGTGTCCGTCGGCGGCGGCTCGACCACGGGCCTGTCCAAGGCGCTCGCGCTGCGCACGGACCTGCCCCAGGTGGTCGTACCGACCACGTACGCCGGATCCGAGGTGACCCCCGTGCTCGGGGAGACGCGGGACGGACACAAGGTCACCCGGTCCTCGGCCGCGATCCTGCCCGAGACAGTCGTCTACGACGTCGACTTCACGCTCTCCCTGCCCCTGCCGATGTCGATCACCAGCGGCGTGAACGCCATGGCACACGCCGTGGAGGCGCTGTACTCCGCAGACGCCGACCCGGTCACCGACCGCCGGACCCTCGACGCGATCACCCTCATCGGGCGGGCGCTGCCCCGGCTGGCCGCCGACCCCGCCGACCGGGAGGCGCGGGCCGACCTGCTGCAGGCCGCCTGGCTCGCCGGTGCCTGCCTGGCCACGGTGGGCATGGGCCTGCACCACAAGCTCTGCCACACCCTGGGCGGCAGCTTCGGCCTGCCCCACGCCGAGACGCACACCGTGATCCTGCCGCACGCGATGGCCTACAACGCGCCCGCCGCCCCCGACGCCATGCGCCGCATCGCCCGGGCGCTGGACGTGCCCGACGCTCCGAGCGGCGTGTACGACCTGATCGCCGCGCTTGGCGGGCCGACCTCGCTGCGCGGTCTGGGCATGCCCGAGCCGGAGCTGGGCCGCGCGGCCGAGCTGGCCGTGGCGACGCCGTACCCGAACCCCCGGGAACTGACCGCCCAAGGCATCGAGGGCCTGCTGGCCGACGCCTGGCACGGCCGCCGTCCCCGGAGCCCGGAGCCCGCCGCCACCGACTCCTCGCCGGCCCGGCTCACCGAGAAGGTGGTGGCGAGCTTCGCGCATGCGCCCGACGCCCGGGTCCGCGCGCTGCTCACCGGTCTCGTACGGCATCTGCACTCCTTCGTGGCCGAGCAGGACGTCACCGAGGCGGAATGGCAGTACGCGATCGACTTCCTCACCCGGACGGGACAGCTGTGCGGCCCGACCCGGCAGGAGTTCGTGCTGCTCTCGGACGTGCTGGGCGTCTCCAGCGCCGTGGATCTGCTGACCAACTCCCGTACCCCGGACACCACCCCGTCCGCCGTCCTCGGCCCCTTCTACGTGGAGGGACCGCCCGAGGCCGCGCACGGCAGCGACATCTCCGGCGGCCTGCCCGGTACACCGCTGTGGGTCGACGTACGCGTCACCGACACGGCCGGGGTGCCGGTCGAGGACGCGGTCGTCGACGTATGGCAGTCCAACAAGGACGGCTTCTACGACGTTCAGCTGCCGGAGCTGGACGGGCCCGTCCTGCGGGCCCGGCTGCGCAGCGACGCCGAGGGGGCGGCTCACGTTCTGGTCGATCCTGCCCTCGGAGTACCCGATCCCTGAGGACGGCCCCGTGGGACAGATGCTCTCCGCGGTCGGCCGTCATCCCTACCGGGCGCCGCACCTGCACTTCATGATCGACGCTCCCGGCCATCGCCGGCTCGTCACGCAGCTGTTCGTGGCCGGCGGTTCGTACCTCGACAGCGACACGGTATTCGGCGTGAAGGACCAGCTCATCGTCGACTTCGTCGCGCAGGCCGGTCCCACCCCGGACGGCCGGAGCGTCGACGGGGAGTGGCGCCGTCTGGACCACTCCTTCCGCATCGCCCCCGTGACCGACTGAACGAGGAGAAGACTTTCATGACCCGCACGGACAGCTACGACACCGATGTCCTCGTTGTCGGCAGCGGCCCCGCCGGTGGCTCGGCCGCCCTGTTGCTGGCCACCTACGGCATCCGCACCCTCCTCGTCACCAAGTACGGCTGGCTCGCCAACACCCCGCGAGCGCACATCACCAATCAGCGCACGATGGAGGTGCTGCGCGACCTGGGCGTCGAAGCCGAGGCGCTGGCGCACGGCAGCCCGTCCCACATCATGGGGGACACGGTGCTGTGCACCGCGCTCAAGGGCGAGGAGATCGGCCGGATCCGCAGCTGGGGCACGGGGCCCGGCTCCCTGACCGAGTACACGTCGGCCAGCCCGTGCCAGATGATCGACCTGCCGCAGACCTACCTCGAGCCGATTCTCACCACCAACGCGGCGGCCCGCGGCGCCAAGATCCGCTTCGACACCGAGTTCCTGAGCCTCACGCAGGACGAGGACGGCGTCACGGCCCTGCTGCGCGACCGGGTCCGCGGTGACGAGTTCACCGTACGGGCCCGCTATCTGATCGGCGCCGACGGCGGACGCAGCACCGTCGCCGAGCAGATCGGCCTCCCCATGGACGGGCGCATGGGCAAGGCCGGCAGCATGAACATCGTCTTCAAGGCCGACCTCGCCCAGTACTGCGCCCACCGTCCCAGCGTCCTGTACTGGGTGCTGCGGCCGGGCGCGGCGACCGGCGGCATCGGCATGGGCCTGGTCCGCATGGTCCGGCCGTGGAACGAGTGGCTGCTGGTGTGGGGTTACGACATCGAGCAGCCGCCGCCCTCGGTCGACGAGGAGGAGGCCCGCCGGATCGTACGCGACCTCATCGGCGACCCGGACCTGCCCGTGGAGATCACGTCCACCTCCCTGTGGACCGTCAACCACACCTACGCTTCGGCCTATTCGTCCGGGCGGGTGTTCTGCATGGGCGACGCGGTGCACCGCCACCCGCCGTCCAACGGGCTCGGCTCCAACACCTCGGTCCAGGACGCGTACAACCTGGCCTGGAAGCTCGCCATGGTGATCCGCGGCGAGGCCGGACCGGTACTGCTGGACAGCTACTCGGCCGAACGCGCCCCCGTGGGACGGCAGATCGTCGAACGCGCGAACCTCAGCCGGGACCAGTTCGGACCGGTCTTCGAGACGCTGGGCGTCGGTGCCGACAGCGACGAGCGGGCCATCGCCGAGGGGATCGCGGCACTGCGGGCCGGTACCGCCGAGGGCGCCAAGCGGCGCCGGCTGCTGGAGGACGCGATCCAGCTCAAGAACTACGAGTTCAACGCGCACGGTGTCGAGATGAACCAGCGCTACGTCTCCGGCGCGGTCCTCGCCGACGACTGTCCCGCCGAGGAGTGGGAGAACGACCCGGAGCTGGTGGCTCGTCCGACGACCCGGCCGGGTGCCAAGCTGCCCCACGCGTGGCTCGTGGACAGCAACGGCGAGCGGGTGTCCACCCTCGACGTCGTCGGCAAGGGCGAGTTCACCGTGCTGACGGGGCTCTCGGGCGGGGTGTGGGACGCGGCGGTGGCCTCCTGCCGCGACGAGCTCGGCATATCCCTGCGATCGGTGCGCGTCGGCGACGACGACTGCCGTGACGCCTACGGCGAGTGGAACAGGGTGCGCGAGGCAGCCGAGGACGGGGTGCTGCTGGTGCGCCCGGACGGCTACGTGGCCTGGCGCCGCGACACCGCACCCGAAACCGCGCCGGAAGCGCGCGACGAGCTGCTCGGCGCCCTGCGCCGGGTCCTGGGGCGGTGACCATGGACAAGCAGGTGGCCACGGCCGCGCAGGCCCTGGCGGACGTCACGGACGGACGGTCCTTCGCCGTCGGCGGATTCGGACTGAGCGGTGTGCCGGAGGTCCTCATCGGCGCGCTGTACGAGTCCGGCGCGACAGATCTCACCGTCGTGTCGAACAACTGCGGCGTCGACGGGCGCGGTCTCGGCGTGTTGCTGGCGGCGGGCCGTATCAGCCGGGTCACCGGCTCCTACATCGGTGACAACAAGGAGTTCGCCCGCCAGTACCTCGCAGGTGAGCTGGAGGTCGAGCTGATTCCCCAGGGCACGCTCGCCGAGCGGCTGCGGGCAGGCGGCAGTGGCATTCCCGCGTTCTTCACACCGGCCGGTGTCGGCACCCCGGTGGCGGAGGGCGGCCTGCCGCGGCGCTACGCCGCCGACGGCTCGGTCGCCGTGGCCTCGCCGCCCAAGGAGACACGCGTGTTCAACGGTGTGGAGCACGTCCTGGAGCACGCCGTCACCACGGACTACGCCCTCGTCCGGGCCGCCCGCGGCGAGCGGCACGGCAACCTCGTCTTCCACCGGGCGGCGCGCAACTTCAACCCACTCGCCGCCATGGCCGGCCGCATCACCGTGGCCGAGGTGGAGGAGCTGGTCGAGCCGGGTGAACTCGACCCCGACGAGGTGCACCTGCCGGGCGTGTTCGTCCAGCGGGTCGTGGCACTGACCCAGCAGCAGGCGGCCGACAAGGGCATCGAGAAGAGGACGGTACGCGAGCGATGAGCTGGAGCAGACAGGAGATGGCGGCACGAGCCGCACGCGAACTGCGTGACGGTGACTACGTCAACCTCGGCATCGGGCTGCCCACGCTGGTGGCGGACTTCCTGCCGGCGGGCGTGGACGTCGTCCTGCACTCCGAGAACGGCCTGCTCGGTGTCGGACCGTACCCGGCACCGGACGAGGTCGACGCCGACCTCATCAACGCGGGCAAGGAGACGGTGACGGTACGGGCGGGGGCGTCGTTCTTCGACTCCGCGCTGTCCTTCGGCATGATCCGCGGCGGCCACATCGACACCGCCGTCCTCGGTGCGCTGCAGGTCTCGGCACGCGGCGACCTGGCCAACTGGGCCGTCCCAGGAAAGATGATCAAGGGCATGGGCGGCGCCATGGACCTCGTGCACGGCGTGGGACGGGTCGTCGTGCTGATGGAGCACACCGCCAAGGACGGCAGCTCCAAGATCGTCCAGGAGTGCACGCTTCCGCTGACCGGACGGGCCTGCGTCGATCGCGTCATCACCGACCTGTGCGTGCTCGACGTCACCCCGCGGGGACTCGCACTCGTCGAGACAGCGCCGGGCGTGACGGCAGAACAGGTCGTCGCGGCCACGCCCGTGTCTCTCATCGTGAGGAGCCCCCAATGATCGAACAACCGCGGGACGTGTACGTCGTCGACGCCGTGCGCACCCCCTTCGGCCGTTACGGCGGCGCGCTGTCCGGCGTACGCCCGGACGACCTGGCCGCCGGCGTGCTGCGCGCCCTCGTGGAGCGCAGCCCCGGCCTCGACCCGGCCCGCATCGACGACGTGCTGCTCGGCAACGCCAACGGAGCCGGGGAGGACAACCGGAACGTGGCGCGTATGGCCGTCCTGCTGGCCGGGCTACCCGTGGGCGTGCCCGGCGCCACGGTCAACCGGCTCTGCGGTTCCGGCATGGAGGCCGTCGTCCAGGCGGCCCGCGCCATCGCCCTCGGCGACGCCTCCGTCGCCATCGCCGGCGGCGTGGAGTCCATGAGCCGCGCCCCGTGGGTGCTGCCGAAACCGGACCGGGCCTTCCCGGCGAAGGATCAGCAGCTCCACTCCACCACCCTGGGGTGGCGGATGGTCAATCCGAAGATGCCGGGGGAGTGGACGATCCCCCTCGGTGAGAGTGCGGAGCTGGTGGGCGCCAAGTACGGCGTGACGCGCGCGGAGCAGGACGCCTTCGCCCTGGCCAGCCACCGCAACGCCGCGGCCGCCTGGCGTGACGGCCTCTACAACGGCGAGGTCGTCGCCGTCGACGGCGTGGACCTTCCGCGCGACGAGAACATCCGCGACACCACCTCCCTCGAGGCCCTGGCGAAGCTGAAACCGGCGTTCCTGCCCGACGGCACCATCACGGCCGGCAACGCCTCACCGCTGAACGACGGAGCGTCCGCGCTGCTGCTCGCCGACGAGGAGGGGCTCGCGGCGATCGGCCGCGAACCGCTGGCCCGGGTGCGGGCGCCGGCGGTCACGAGCATCGAGCCGCAGTACTTCGGGCTGGGTCCGGTGGACGCCATCCGCAAGGTCCTGACCAAGGCCGGGGTCGATGCGGCCGACCTGCGCACAATCGAGCTCAACGAGGCCTACGCCGCCCAGGTGCTGGCCTGTCTGGCGGCGCTCCCGGAGCTCGACCGGTCCATCGTCAATCCGCGCGGTGGCGCCATCGCCATCGGACATCCGCTGGGCGCCTCCGGTGCGCGCGTCGCGGGCGCGGTCGCCCACCAGCTGGCCGCGGCCGGCACGGGCACGGGCCTGGCGGCACTCTGCATCGGAGTGGGACAGGCGCTGGCGCTGGTGCTGGAACGCTGACCGGGGGAGGGCGGTGGTGCGGGAACGTCGGCCGGGGGAGGGCGGTGGTGCGGGAACGTCGGCCGGGGAGGGGCGACGTCGCCCTCTCAGCCGTCGCGGCGCACGACGGCCGGGGTGGTGCCCAGGCGGGCGCGCATCACCCTGGTCAGGTGCTCCTGATGCGAGAACCCGCACTCGACGGCCACCTGCCCGATCGGCGCGGACCCGGTGCGCAGCAGCCGGCACGCGTGTTCCAGGCGCAGGCCGAGCAGGTACTGGTGCGGGGACTGGCCCGTGCTCGCGCGGAACTGGCGCGTGAACTGACTGACACTGAGCGAGGCGGCAGCGGCCAGGTCCGCGATCGGCAGCGGCTCGGCCAGCCGCTCCCCGATGAGTTCCCGCACGGCGGCCAGCTGCCGGGCGGAGAGCCCGGAGCGGACAGGCGCCGGCCCGGCGGGGCGGGCCGCGTGCCGCCGGGCGAGCTGCGCGGCGAGCATGCCGGTCAGGTGGTCCACGTACGTGCGCGCCGACGGCTCCCAGCGGCGCACCGCGACGTCCAACGCGATCATGAGCTGTTCGGCGAGCGGATCGGTGGCACCCAGTTCTTCGGACAGCTCGACGGGCCGTCCCTCGTTGGCCTCGCGCAGCGCCTGATCCGTGAGGTAGGCGTGCACGGTGTCCAGGGGGCCGCCCAGCTCGACGCTGAGTTCCCGGCCTACCGGCTGCAGGAACAGGCCACCGGCCGGGACGGTCCTCGACCGCGCCGTGGTGCCCTCACCCGGCGCACGGTGACCGGTCCGCTGAGGTGCAGGATGAGCAGATGGGTGGATGCGGGGTCGAACGTCGCCCGGTAGGACTGCTCCTTCTGAGCGGAGAGGTAGAGGTGCTCCCATCCGAGCCCCGCGCTCGTGTACCTGGGCCGCACGCCGGGCATGCGCAGGATCCCCACTGTGTCGCTGAGTCCGAGCTCTGCCACGGTGCGACCTCCTCGGGCACCATCAAGCTAGTTGAATGCTCAATCATGGCGACTCGGGTGGGATCGTGGCGCGGGCGCGCGGCCGCGGCGCTGAGAGTACGGCCACCGGCCGTGCCGTCCCTTCGGCGGCGTCAGGCGGGGTTCTGGCTGACCAGTGCCTCGGACAGCTCCGTAGCCACCTGCTGGAGCACCGGCACGATGCGGTCCGTCGCCGCCTCCGTCACCCGGCCCGCCGGGCCCGAGATGGAGATCGCGGCGGCGGTGGGGGAGTCGGGCACCGAAACCGCCAGGCAGCGGACGCCGATCTCCTGCTCGTTGTCGTCGAGGGCGTAGCCGAGCCGGCGGACGTCGTCGAGCGCCGCGAGGAAGCCCTCCGGCGTGGTGATCGTCTTCTCCGTCGCGGCGGGCATGCCGGTGCGGGCCAGCAGCGAGCGCACCTCCTCGTCCGGGAAGCCGGCGAGCAGCGCCTTGCCCACGCCCGTGGAGTGCGGCAGGACACGCCGGCCCACCTCGGTGAACATGCGCATGGAGTGCTTGGACGGCACCTGGGCGACGTAAACGATTTCGTCCCCGTCGAGCAGCGCCATGTTGGCTGTCTCGCCCGTCTCCTCGACCAGTCGGGCGAGGTAGGGGCGGGCCCAGGTGCCGAGCAGGCGGGAGGCGGACTCGCCGAGCCGGATCAGACGGGGGCCGAGCGCGTAGCGCCGGTTGGGCTGCTGGCGGACGTACCCGCACGCGACCAGGGTGCGCATCAGCCGGTGGATGGTCGGCAGCGGCAGCCCGCTGCTCGCCGAGAGCTCGCTCAGGCCGACCTCACCGCCCGCGTCCGCCATCCGCTCCAGCAGGTCGAAGGCGCGCTCAAGGGACTGGACGCCGCCGCCGTTGGCGGACTTGGCGGCATCGGTGGTGCTGGCGCTGGACGTCGGCACGGCGCGTTCCTTTCGAGGCTGACAGGAGGCAGAAGCGTACCCGGCAGCCGGTTGACTCCCCGCTTGTGCGTAGCTACGTTCTGCTTGCTGGAATTGTAATTCCGCTTTGTGGAAACGTCCAGAGTGGGCGCCGTGGGTGCACTGTGGAGAAGTGTGCCCCTTGACGGTGCGCGGGCGGGAGTGAAGACTCCTTCAACAGAACGTTGAATTCCGTTACGCGGAAGTAAATCCCGTTTCCCGGATGTCTCGGGAGCCGGGACGGCGGCTAGGAGAGGGGTCCGGGTGTCCGACGCTGAACTGGTGCTGCGCTCGACGCGCGTCATCACGCCCGAGGGGACGCACCCCGCGTCCGTCGCGGTCGCCGACGGAAAGATCGCCGCCGTACTGCCGTACGACGCCCCGGTCGAGGCCGCCCGGGTGGAGGACGTCGGCGACCACGTGCTGCTGCCCGGCCTCGTCGACACCCACGTGCATGTCAACGACCCCGGCCGCACCGAGTGGGAGGGCTTCTGGACCGCCACGCGCGCCGCGGCGGCCGGCGGCATCACCACCCTCGTCGACATGCCGCTCAACTCCCTGCCGCCGACCACGACGGTCGACCACCTCCGCACCAAGCAGCAGGTGGCCCGGGACAAGGCGCACATCGACGTCGGCTTCTGGGGCGGCGCGCTGCCCGACAACGTCAAGGACCTGCGCCCGCTGCACGACTCCGGGGTCTTCGGCTTCAAGGCGTTCCTGTCGCCGTCCGGCGTGGACGAGTTCCCGCACCTCGACCAGGAGCAGCTCGCCCGGTCCATGGCCGAGATCTCCTCCTTCGGCGGCCTGCTGATCGTGCACGCCGAGGACCCGCACCACCTGTCCGCCGCCCCGCAGCAGGGCGGCCCCAAGTACGCCCATTTCCTCGCCAGCCGTCCGCGCGACGCCGAGGACACCGCGATCGCCCACCTGATCGCCCAGGCGAAACGCCTCCACGCGCGCGTGCACGTACTGCACCTGTCCTCCAGCGACGCGCTGCCGCTGATCGCCGCCGCCCGCGCGGAGGGCGTGCGCGTCACCGTCGAGACGTGCCCGCACTACCTCACCCTGACCGCCGAGGAAGTCCCGGACGGCGCCAGCGAGTTCAAGTGCTGCCCGCCGATTCGCGAGGCCGCCAACCAGGACCTGCTGTGGCAGGCGCTGGCCGACGGCACCATCGACTGCGTGGTCACCGACCACTCCCCGTCGACCGCCGACCTCAAGACGAACGACTTCGCCACCGCCTGGGGCGGCATCTCCGGCCTCCAACTGAGCCTGCCGGCGGTCTGGACCGAGGCCCGCAAGCGCGGCCACACCCTGGAGGACGTCGTCCGCTGGATGTCCACGCGGACGGCCGAGCTCGTGGGGCTCGGCCAGAAGGGCGCCATCGAGGCAGGCCGGGACGCCGACTTCGCCGTCCTCGCGCCCGACGAGACCTTCACCGTGGACCCGGCCGCCCTCCAGCACCGCAACCGCGTCACGGCGTACGCCGGGCGCACCCTCAGCGGCGTTGTGAAGTCCACCTGGCTGCGTGGGCAGCGCATCGTGGCGGACGGCGAGTTCACCGATCCGAAGGGGCGACTGCTCACCCGTACCCCCTGAATCCCGACGTCTGAAAGGCAGAACTGATCACCGTGACGGCGATACCGAGTTTCACCGGCGACGCGAGCCCCTACGGAGGCGGCGACCCGTACGCGGACTACCGCACCGCCGACTTCCCCTTCACCCAGTACGCCAACCTCGCCGACCGCCGGCTCGGCGCGGGTGTCATCGCCGCCAACGACGAGTTCTTCGCCCAGCGCGAGAACCTGCTGGTGCCCGAGCGCGCCGAGTTCGACCCCGAGCACTTCGGGCACAAGGGCAAGATCATGGACGGCTGGGAGACTCGGCGCCGCCGGGGCGCGTCCGCCGAGCACCCATGGCCGACCGCCGAGGACCACGACTGGGCGCTGATCCGCCTCGGCGCGCCCGGTGTGATCCGCGGGATCGTGGTCGACACCGCCCACTTCCGCGGCAACTACCCGCAGTCCGTGTCCATCGAGGGCGCGTCGGTCCCCGGCTCCCCGTCCCCCGAGGAACTGCTGGCCGACGACGTTAAGTGGACGACGCTCGTCCCGCGCACACCGATCGGCGGCCACGCGGCGAACGGTTTCGCCGTCGCGGCCGAGCAGCGCTTCACGCACCTGCGGGTCAACCAGCACCCCGACGGCGGCATCGCGCGCCTGCGCGTGTACGGCGAGGTGGTACCGGACCCCGAGTGGCTTTCGGTGCTGGGCACCTTCGACGTGGTCGCCCTGGAGAACGGCGGTCAGGTCGAGGACGCCTCGAACCTCTTCTACTCACCGGCGACCAACACCATCCAGCCGGGCCGCTCCCGCAAGATGGACGACGGCTGGGAGACGCGCCGCCGCCGCGACCAGGGTCACGACTGGATCCGCTACCGCCTGGTGTCCCAGTCCCAGATCCGCGCGATCGAGATCGACACCGCGTACCTCAAGGGCAACAGCGCGGGCTGGGCGTCGGTGTCCGTGCGGGACGGCGAGGACGGCGACTGGACCGAGGCCCTGCCCCGAACCCGCCTCCAGCCCGACACCAACCACCGTTTCGTACTCCCGGCCCCCGCCGTCGGCACGCACGCGCGCGTGGACATCTTCCCGGACGGCGGCATCTCCCGCCTACGCCTGTTCGGGTCCCTGACGGAGGAGGGCAGGACACACCTGGCGGCCCGGCACCAGGAACTGGGCGGCTGACGCCCGTTCGGCTCGCGGGGCGCGCCGGCCCGGACAGCACCGGCGCGCCCCGCGTCGCTCATGCCGCGTGGCCGCCGTCGATCGAGAACTCGGCGCCGGTGACGTACGAGGTGGTCGCGAGGTGGGCGACCATGGACGCCACCTCCTCGGCCGTCCCGAACCGGCCCAGCGCGGTCATCGCCGCCTGACCGGCCGCGTACGGCCCGTCGGCCGGGTTCATGTCGGTGTCGATCGGCCCGGGATGGACGATGTTCGCCGTGATCCCGCGCCCGCCGAGCTCCCTGGCCAGCGCCTTGGTCAGCCCGATCAGCGCCGCCTTGCTGGTCGCGTACAGCGTCCCGCCGGGCCCCGGCACCCGCTGGGCCATACAGGATCCGATAGTGATGATCCGGCCCCCCTCCGTCATCCGCGCGGCCGCCGCCTGGGAGGCCAGGAACACGCCCCGGACGTTCACCGCAAGGACCCGGTCCACGTCGGCGAGCGACAGGCTTTCCAACGGCCCCAGCACCCCGACCCCCGCGTTGTTCACCAGCACGTCGAGCCCACCGAGCGCCTCCGCCGCACGCTCCACGGCCCCCGTCGCCTCGGCCGCGTCGCCACCGTCCGCCCGATGCGCCACCGCCCGGCGCCCCAGCGCCTCGACGGCCCGTACGACGTCCTGCGCCGCCTCCTTGCCGTTCACGTACGTCAGGGCCACGTCGGCGCCCTCCCGCGCCAGCCGCACCGCCGTCGCCGCACCGATCCCGCGGCTGCCGCCGGTCACCAGGGCCACTTTGCCGTCGAGGCTTGTCCTGTAAGCCTGAGAAGTTACATTCGTGGTCGCTTGAGAAGTCATACGCCCATTCCAGCGGCGACCCCACGAGAGTGCTGGCGGCGAACGGACACCGACGTGGCGCGCCAGGAACTCCCGGCCTCACCTCCCGCGTTCTCCCCACGTGACACTTCAGCAAGAGATCGTCGGCAACGCCATGCAGATGGCGGTCGTCACCCTGCGACCGGGCCAGACCGTGTACTGCGAGGCGGGAAAGTTCCTGTTCAAAACCGCGAACGTGACCATGGAGACCCGGCTGACCGGCCCGTCGGCCGGCGGCGCGACACAGGGCGGCGGATCCGGGCGCCGCCGCGGCGGGCATGGGCGGCCTGCTGCGCCAGGCCATGGGCACCGCCATGCAGGTCGGCCAGCGTGCGCTGGCGGGCGAGTCGCTGGCGTTCCAGTACTTCACCGCGCAGGGCGGCGAGGGCACCGTCGGCTTCGCGGGCGTCCTCCCTGGTGAGATGCGCGCCCTGGAACTCGACGGCAAGCGCGCGTGGTTCGCCGAGAAGGACGCCTTCGTGGCCGCCGAGTCCACCGTCGAGTTCGGCATCGCCTTCCAGGGCGGGCGGACCGGCATGAAGGGCGGCGAGGGCTTCATCCTGGAGAAGTTCACCGGGCGCGGCACGGTGATCATCGCGGGCGCAGGCAACTTCATCGACCTCAACCCGGCCGACTTCGGCGGCCGCATCGAGGTCGACACCGGCTGCGTGGTGGCCTTCGAGGAGGGCATCGAGTACGGCGTCCAGCGCGTCGGCGGCCTCAACCGCCAGGGCCTGATGAACGCCGTGTTCGGCGGCGAGGGCCTATCGCTGGCGACCCTGGAGGGCAACGGCAGCGTCATCCTGCAGTCGATGACCATCGAGGGCCTCGCCAACGCGCTGAAGAAGGCCCAGGGCGGCGACAAGCAGGGCCCCACGGGAGGACTGTTCTCAACGCACGCCGGCTGAGTTTTCGCGCGGGCCACCGATGAGTTGCGGGTGCCGATGGGGTCAGACCTGATGAAACCTGATGAACGCAGACCCCACCCCACACGGATCCAGGAAGAAGGCACCCCATGGGCAAGCTCGTTCTCAACAGCTTCGTCACCCTCGACGGCGTCTACCAGGCCCCGGGCGGCCCCCAGGAGGACACCCGCGACGGCTTCGAGCAGGGCGGCTGGGTCTTTCCCTACGCCGACGACGACTTCGGACAGTTCATCGACGAGGTCTTCCAGCAGGTAGGCGCGTTCCTCCTCGGCCGCCGTACGTACGAGATCTTCGCCGCGTACTGGCCGAAGGTGACCGACCCCGACAACCTGATCGCCTCCCGGCTGAACAGCATGCCGAAGTACGTCGCCTCCGCCTCCCTCACCGACCCCGAGTGGTCCGGCACGACCGTCATCAGCGACCTCGCCAAGGAGGTCACCGCCCTGAAGGAGAACACCGACGGCGAGCTCCAGGTGCACGGCAGCGGCGCGCTCGCCCAGTCCCTGCTCAACCTCGGCCTCGTCGACACCGTGCACCTGCTGACCTTCCCGGTCGTGCTCGGCGCCGGCCGCCGCCTGTTCACCGAAGGCATCGTCCCGACCGCCTTCCGGCACACCGGCGGCCGGATCACCTCGACGGGCGTGTCCATCCAGACGTACGACCTGGCCGGACGCCCCGAGTACGGCTCGTTCGACCTCCCCGAGAACGCATAGACGTCGCTCCCCCTCGGTTCACGTTCCCGTGTTCACGCGAACCTGTGTACGGGCTGTATCCGGAAGGGTAGGTTCTGTTCGCCACCCCCACATGATCGGGCAACGCCCGGTTGACCGGCCGCTCAGGAGGCGCGCCCGGGTCAGCCGGTGCGTCTACTACTGCCAGGAGTTCATGTGGTTGGTTCATCCCGAGGATCTCGCAGACGCCGCCTCGCCGCCGTCACATCGCTGGCCCTGTCCCTGTCGCTGCTGCCCGCCGCGGGTGCCGTCGCGGCGGACGGCCCCCTCGTCGCGGTCACGTCCGTCGGCGGTCAGCACGTCACCGCGGACGGCACGGTCAAGCAGCCGGTGAGCGGGACGGTCGACGTGGCCGGTACGGCACGCACCGGCGCCCCACCACCCGTGGAGACCTTGCCGTTGCACGCGGACGCGGGCGACAGCCCCTTCGTCGTCGCAGGCGACAAGGCCCCCCTCCTCGGCAGCGCCTACGGCGGCACCGCCCCCTACACCTGGTCCTGGACCACCGAGCACGGCAAGCTGACCGGCGCGGACTCGGCGAGCCCCGCCTTCGACACGACAGGGCTGGCTCCAGGGACGTACGAGATCCGGCTCACCGTCACCGATGCCGCGGGCGCCGGCACGAGCGACACCGTGAAGGCCGTCGTGGGCGAGCAGACGAGCAGCGAACTGCTCGACGAGACAAGGACCGACCCGACACCCGGTGTCTTCCCCGCCGAGCAGACCGTCGAGTTCCCCTTCGACGTGCCCTCCGGTGTGCGGTCCCTGGACGTCGCCCTGTCCTGGACGACGCCGGAGCAGGACTACGACCTGCGGGTCACCGACCCGACCGGGAAGGTCGTGGCGCGGTCGGAGTCGGCCGGGCACCCGGAGAAGACGTCCGTGGCCTCCCCGGCCGAGGGCACCTGGAAGGTCGTAGCCGTCAAATGGGCCACCGTCACGGCCGACGTGACGGCGCAGGTCGTCGCCCACGAGGTCTCCGCCGACCCGCGGCCCGAGGTGAAGGCCGGGGGCCCGTACAGGTTCGAGACGGGCACCGAGCAGCGGCTCGGCGGCACGGTCACCGGCGGCACGGACCCCGTGGCCGCGGCCTGGGACCTGGACGGCGACGGCCGCTTCGACGACGGCACGGGCAACACCGTCACCCCGGAACTGCCCGACGGCCGCCACCTCGTCACCCTCAAAGCCACCGACGCCCGGGGTCTGGAACGGCGCGAGACCACCTCCGTGCTCGTGGGTGACGCCGACCTGCTCGACGCGGCCCCACCGGTCACCGTCATCGGCATCGCCGACACCGGCATCAACCCGTACCACCTGGAGTTCTCCGCCCGCACCTACCCCGACCCGGACGTCCTGGCGTTGACGAAGAACTTCACCCGGCACCCCTCGGAGTACATCCCCGGCTACCCGGCCTCCGCCCCCGCGATCCCCGTCACCCTCGGCAAGGGCTATCTGCCCGACGAGGACAAGGACCTGTGGACCGGCGAGCAGGTGAAGGGCGGACAGCTCCACTGGATCCCGGGCACGAAGATCATCGGGGCGTACTCGTCGAGCGTCGACGGCGCCCGTCCGGTCCTCGACGACAACGGACACGGCACCGGCTCCGCCTCCGTCTCGGCCGGCAACCGCTACGGCTACTGTCCGAGCTGCCTGCTCGTCATGGTCGAGGGACTCGACGAGACCGTCGCCACCAAGTACCCCTGGGTGGACATCACTTCGCACTCCTTCGGGTACGTCGGAGGCGCCCCCGTCGGCCCCATCGTCAGCGGCGAGGAAGTCACCAAGGAGGCCGCCGAGCGCGGCCAGACCGTCCTGTTCGCCGCGGGCAACGGCGTCGGCAACGCCTTCGACGTGCCCGTCAGCACCTGGCACTCCGACCAGACCGGACCCGACTGGAACATCACCGTCGGCGCGCTGCGCCGCGACGACCAGCGGGCCGTCGTCGGCGACGGGATCCCCGTGCACCTCTCCTCCTGGGGCATCGGAAGCCTCCCCTCCGCCTGCCACACCGGTGTCCTGTGCCAGGACCAGTTCAGCGGCACCTCGGCCGCCACGCCGTACACAGCCGGTGTCTTCGGTACGACACTGCAGCGGGTGCGCGAGGCGATCGGCGACTCCCGGGCCGGGCAGAAGGGCGGCCAGGTCGTCGCCGAAGGCGCCGCGCTCGACGAGAGCGTGTACCTGAAGGACGGCAGGCTGACCCGGGGCGAGCTGCGCGAGGCCGTCCTGAAGAACGCCTTCCCGCTCGGCGAGGACAACCTGCCCTCCGCGAGCTGGCCACTGGCCTCCCCATACACGGCCGGCAACGTCCTCTTCGAGGGGTACGGCGCCGCCACGCCCGAGACCGCGCGCCGCGCCACGGACGTCCTGCTCGGCCGGGCCCTGCTGCCCGAACGCCCCGTGGAGGACGACTTCTTCGCCGCCGACCGGGCCGTCCGGGACAGCATCTGGGGCGGCTACGACCGGGACGGGGACGGAACCGAGGACCCCGCACCGCTGCCGAGCGGCGTATCGGCCGGTCTCGACGACGTCGCGACGCTCGACGGCACCCTGGGCGTCCTGCGCAGGGCCCTGGCCGCGGAGCAACAGGACCAGGACCAAAAGCCGTTCTCCGAGCAGGCGTTCAGCTACTACCTGCACCAGGGGCCGGACTGCTCCGGCGAGCGGACCATGGACCGTACCGACCGGGCGGGCGACGCGGACGGCTGCGCGGTCGGCGACACGCTGTCCTCCGCGGCGCCGTATCTGCCCACGGCCGCGCACCCGTCCACGGACTCCTTGAACGCGTCGCTCGCCGCGGGCTCGAAGGTACGGGCCGAGCTGTATGTGCGGACCCGGGCCCCGGCGGCCCTCGTCGGCCCGTCCGTCGTCCTGCTCGCCACCGACCGGGAGATCGGGCGCGGCAAGGCCACCACCCAGCCGGTCACCGGCTCCTGGGCGAAACTCACCATCGAGTTCGAGACCGTCGGGCACGCCTTCACCGAGGAGCAGCTGACCGTCCAACTGCTGTCCGACACCACGGCGCTGCTCGCAGTCGGCTACGAGGGGGACCACGCCACGAGGGTCACGGTCGACCCGGCCGCGCTACCGCCCTCCAGCCTCGACTTCGGCGCCACCATCGAGGCACCCGCGGACGGCGGCGAGGTCCGCGAGGGCGAGATCGTCGTGGCCGGCGGCCGGTTCTCGTTCCCCGACGTCGGCACCGACCCGGAAGGTGTGGGGGGCCGTCCGGAAACCCGCCGCGTTCAGGTGTCCGTCGACGACGACAGCTTCGCCTCCCCGATCTCCGCGAAGCTCGACGAGGCCACCGGCACCTGGCGTGCCGATGCCGGGCGCCTCGGCGTGGGCCAACACGTGCTGTACGCCCGTGCGGTGCGGGACGGCACGCCGTCGCAGGCCACGCGGACGAGTTTCCAGGTCGTCCCGGACGCCCGGGTCGAGTGGCAGGTCGTCGGCCGCAACGCTCCCGTGGACCCGGCCGCCTGGCGTCCCGCCGAGGGCCTGGCCGACTGGTCGTTCCGGCTGACCACGTCGTCGTACGGCGCAGGGCACCGCACGATCGTCGTACGTCTGGTGGAACGCGGCACCGAGACGGCACGCGAGAGCGTGCGGGTCCGCTTCCGCTGACGCGGCACCCGATGACGCGACGCCCCCGCCTCCCGCCGCGATTCGGCGGGAGGCGGGGGCGTCGCAGAGGGATGCCCGTTACGAGGTGCTACAGGGCTGACGCGCTACTCGGTCCGTGCACCCGCATCGCCGGTCACGTCGGTCACCTTCCAGCGCTGGTTCGAGCCGGAGTTCGGCCACCACACACCGACGGTGGCGCCGTCGCTGGTGGACTGGCCGAAGACGTCCGGGAGCTGGCCGGTGGCGGCGTTGACGAGGGTCCAGGTGCCGTCACCGGTCGTGGACATGATCCACTGAGCGGCGCTGTCGCGGCGGCCCTCGTCCCGCTCGGCCACCAGGGCGCCGTCGCGGATGGCCAGGCGCTTTCCTTCCGCGGCCTCGGTGAACACGTACCGCTTGCGGTTGTCGGTGCCGCTGATCTGCTCCAGCCGCCACTGCTGACCACTGGGGTCGGCCGAGTTCGCGCTCTTGATGACGAGGCCGGTGCCGTTGTCGGCGATGGTGAGGTCCTTGCCGCTCTGGACGCCGGTCAGCCGGTAGGTGTGGCCCTTCTTCAGCTCGGCCGCGTCCTTGGCGACGCCGGACACTCCCTTGACGAGGAAGGAGGTCACGGACTGGGCGGGCACGGTGACGGTGGCCTGCTTGCCGGTGACCCGGACGGGCTTCTGCCGCTCCAGCTTGCCGTCGGCGCTGGTCACCACCGGGGTCACGGTGGCACGGGAGGAGACACGGCCGAACTTCGACAGGTCGAGGGTGACGTTACGGGCCTCGGTGGTGCTGTTGACGTGGACGACGGTTGCCGCGTCGCCCTTCTTGGAGAGCGCGGCGGTGCTGGAGGTGTCGTCCGTCTTGATCAGCCGGTCGCCGGGCTTGATGTAGTGGGTGAAGTTGCGGGCGGTGTCGAACTTGGTGTTCGTGTAGATCGGACAGGTTTCCAGGGTGTCCTTCGACGTGCAGCTGAAGGGAATCTGGATCTCGCCCCAGTTGCCGCCCTTCGCGGACTCGCCGCCGGGCTTCATGTTGTCGTAGTCCTCGACGGGCTGCCAGAACACCCAGGCACGGGGCTCCAGTTCACGCAGGTCGTCGACGATGCGCTGGGCCAGACCGAGGCCGGGCCGCATGTCCGTGAAGCTCTGGCCGTCGCCCCAGTCGCCCTCGACCTCGCTCATCCACAGCGGCTTGTCCGCGGCCTTGGCCAGGTCGCGCACGGTGGTGCGCTGGCCGGTGCCGTAGGTGTGGACGTTCATCTGGCCGACGAGGTCGCGGACCTCCTGGGGGTAGGAGTTCCAGTTCGTGGCGAAGGTGCCGGGGTTGGTCTCGTCCATCGCGGAGATGTCCGCGCCGGTCCGGGACTTCTCCAGGGCGGGGGCCAGCGCGCGGAGCACCTGCTGCTGGAGTTCGGGACCCATGTGGGCCCCTTCCTGACGGCCGCCGACCGGCTCGCCGTCCTCGCCGAGCCGCGTGCCCCAGTAGGGGGTGTTCGGCTCGTTGAACGGGTCCAGGGTGTCGACCTTGATGCCGTGCGCCTTCTCCAGCCGCTCGGTGGCGCCCACCAGGTACTCGGCGAAGTCGTCGACGGACTCGGTCTTGAGCTGGTCCTTCGACGAGTCGAAGCCACCGGAGACATAGCCGCTCACCGTCATGAACCACGGCGGCGAGTTGCTGAACGTCTCCCAGTGGGTGATGTCCTTCTTGATGCGGTCCACCCACCAGCGCTGTGTGGCGTCGGCGTTCTTGTTCCAGTCGGCGGGGTCGTCGGCGTCCCACCAGTCGACGTCCTCGCGGGTGGTGCCCGCCGGGGCCTTCCACCAGCCCTCGACCGCTCCTCCGGGGCGCAGGTAGTCCTTGACGTCCGGGGCGTTGCCGCCGCCGATGTTGTACCGGGCGATGTTCAGGTTGAGGCCGTCGTCGCTGAAGAGGAGCCGGTAGAGCTTCTCCCGTATCGCGGGCGGGTAGTCGCCGGTGGCGTTGGCGAACCAGACCAGGCTGGTGCCCCAGCCCTCGAACCTCTCCTGCTGGTAGGAGGGGTCGGGCCGGACGGTGACCGAAGCCGCGGCAGCCGTCGTCTCGGCGTGCGCGGCGGGCAGTGAGGTGGTGGCCAGCACGGTTCCGGTCGCGAGGGCGGTGATGCCGACGGCGCCCAGGAGCTTTCTCTTGCGGGTGCGGTGTGCCATATCGAGTACTCCAACTCCGTGGCCTGTGTTGGTGCGGTGCGGTGCGGTGCGTGCGGTCCGGTTCGGTACGGTTCGATACGTTCTCGTACGATTTCGACACGGAATGTTTACGTAAACATGCGCTGGCGCGATGTCTACACTGTCCGAATCGCGACGGTCAAGGAGTCGTTCCGGACCGAAAGTTGCGCAGCCGGGGAACGGAGGGGCAGGGGTGGACACAGCCGACGGTGAGGGAGCCCGTACGAGAAGGCGTGCCGCCCGCCCCCGGCAGGGCGCCTCCATGGCGGACGTGGCCCGGCTCGCCGGCGTCTCCTCCCAGACGGTCTCCCGTGTCTCCAACGGCTTCCCCGGAGTGACCGAGGAGACCCGTCGGCAGGTCCTGGCCGCGATGCGGGAGTTGGGCTACCGACCCAACAGCGCGGCACGGGCGCTCCGGCGCGGCGAGTTCCGCACCCTCGGCGTGATCACCTTCTCCCTCTCCACCATGGGGAACATCCGCACCCTGGAGGCGATCGCCACCTCCGCCGCCCAACACGGTTACGCCGTCACGCTCCTGCCCGTCGCCGTTCCCACCCAGGACGAGGTGAACGGTGCCTTCTCCCGGCTGGGGGAACTCGCCGTGGACGCCGTCATCGTCATCATGGAGATCCACCTGCTCGACGCGGCGACCGTCTCGCTGCCGCCCGGCGTCCAGGTGGTGGTGGCCGACTCGGACGCCGGTGACCGCTACACCGTGGTCGACACCGACCAGGCGGGCGGAGCCCGTGACGCCGTACGACATCTGCTGGACCTCGGCCACGACACGGTGTGGCACCTGGCCGGTCCCGAGGACTCCTTCGCCGCCCAGCGCCGTGCCAACGCATGGCGTGGCACCCTCACCGAGGCGGGCCGCGTTCCGCCACCTCTGGTGCGCGGCGACTGGTCGGCCGAATCCGGTTACCGGTCCGGTCTCCGGCTGGCCGACCGGCGGGACTGCACGGCGGTGTTCGCCGCCAACGACCAGATGGCACTGGGCCTGCTGCGCGCCCTGCACGAACGCGGCCGGAGGGTTCCCGACGACGTCAGCGTCGTCGGCTTCGACGACATCCCGGAGGCGGCGTCCTTCCTGCCTCCCCTCACCACCATCCACCAGGACTTCGCCGAGGTGGGACGGCTCTGCGTCGAGGGAGTCCTCAGCAAGATGCGGCACGCGGGACCTCACGGGACGGAACACGGTACGACGCTCGTCCCGACCCGACTCGTACTGCGCCACAGCACGGCACCGCCGCCTGCACGCTAGCCGTGGCGAGGGGGGCATGCCCAGGTGCGGTCGAGGAAGCGGGCGGTGAGGCGATCAGTGTCGGCGGGCGATGCGCGCGCAGCCACGCCTGCGCCCTCGTACTGGGCACGCGTGGCGGCCAGGGTGAACAGGCCGAGGATCGTGGCCTCGGCGCCAGGAGTCTCCGGGGTGAGCGCGATGAAATCGTGGGCCGTGTCCGACAGTCCCTCCAGGTAGGCGTTGCCGTTCTGCACGACCAGCCCGGCGACGCGCTCGGGGTGACGGAGCGCAAGGCGGAAGCCGACCGGAGCGCCGTTCGACACTCCGCAGCGGGTGACCGCCTGTGCGGGGAGGCAGGTGACTAGGTCCCGGCGGACAGCGATCTCGCTCCCGTCCATGCCGTCCGCGCCCACACCGAGGCGGTCCTCAATGCCCTGCTGCGCGGCGCGGCGCCCCCGGAGGCCGATCTGCGCGCCGTCACAGATGCTCAGCGCGACCGCCCCCGGCCGTACGCGAACTACCAGCGCCACAAGCAGGCCGCCGACCGGAACCGGTGAGCACCGACCGGACCTCCAGTTGGTGGCGCCGTTCCCTCAGCAGTCGTAGTCGATGAGGTCGAACGAGGCGTAGTGGTCCGCGGTGTAGTAGTCCTCCTGGTACTCCTCACCGGTGACGATGCGGCGCGCACCCCGCGTCGACGAGCCCGGGGTGATCACCGTGTACTCGTGGTAGTAGCCCGTGGACTGGCTGGGCAGGATGCCTTCCCGGTTCTGGAAGACGGTGCCGTCCTGCGAGTAGGGGAAGGGGCCGCCCTGCTCGATGAGATCGAGCGTGTCGTACGCCTGGGAGGGCAGGTCGCTGTAGCAAATGCTGCCGACAGCCGCGGCCGCCGGGGTGGCGGTGACGGTACCGCCGATGAGGAGGGCGGACAGGACGGCGGCCGCGGTGCCGATGCGGGTGATTCGTGGGGGGAATCTCATGCCCTCATGATGACGCGCGTAGACAGGGGCATGTCAACGACAGCTCCGCGGATTTTCCCGTCAAGTCCGATGAGTTTTCGGGAAGTTAACCTGCCCATGACGCCTCCATGTCGTCTGCATGCCGGGCTCAGCCGGACCGTCGGCTCTCCGCGGCGGCGAACAGCGCGAACGCCAGTACGACCAGGGCGGCGCTCGCGTAGATCTCGTATCCGTCGAGGAAGCCGACCCGCTGAACGAGGCCGATGTCCCAGTCGGTGAACTCGTGCACCAGACCCATGACGCCCTGCGCCAGGGCGATCACTCCGAGAAACTCCAGCAACTGCTTCATGGGAACGACCCTCGCCCCGTGGGCCCCCCGCACGCATCGGCCGCGGGGCGAGGCACGGCCGACCGAAGTCGGTGATCTTCGCCCGCGACCGCGCCGAAAGTAGCCGGTGCGCCGACTTTGGTCGGCGATCCCGCCCGCGGGGCGGCGGCAGGGTCCGGCACCTGCGTAGATTTGTCGACCGTGACAGGTCAAGGTGACAGGACGGCGCAGACGGCGCCGGCGTTCGAGGGGCGCCGGTGGCTGTTCCCGTCCGCCCTGATCCACGCGCTCGACCTCGACGCCGGACAGCCCGGCCGACGGCCCCGGCGCACTGCGCGCGACTGGCTCGTCGACTTCTCCTGCTTCTTCGTGGCCATCGTCGTCGGCCTGCTGGCCGCGGACTCCATGACCCCGGAGAACACCCCGCACGCCCTCCTGGTCGTCGACCAGTGGCTCGGAGCGCTGTCCTGCGCCGCGGTGTGGCTGCGCCGCCGCTGGCCGGTCGGGCTCGCGATCGCGATGATCCCGGTCGGCTTCATCTCCAACACCGCGGGCGGCGTCGGCATGGTCGCCTTCTTCACCCTCGCGGTGCACCGGCCCTTCCGGTACGTGGCCTGGATCGGCGGCATCTCCACCGCCCTGATCCCGCTCTTCTTCTGGCTGCGTCCGGAACCCGACCTGCCGTACCTGGTGGCCGTCGCGTTCACCGTGCTGCTCGCCGTCTGCGTCATCGGCTGGGGCATGCTCGTCAGGTCCAAACGGCAGCTGATGTTCAGCCTGCGCGACCGCGCCCGGCGCGCCGAGACGGAGGCCCATCTGCGCGCCGAGCAGGCGCAGCGGCTCGCGCGTGAGGCCATCGCCCGCGAGATGCACGACGTGCTGGCCCACCGGCTGACCCTGCTGAGCGTGCACGCGGGCGCGCTGGAGTTCCGGCCGGACGCGCCCCGCGAGGAGGTCGCGCGGGCCGCCGGTGTCATCCGGGAGAGCGCGCACGAGGCCTTGCAGGACCTGCGGGAGATCATCGGCGTCCTGCGGGCGGGCGAGCCCGATGACGCGGGCCGTCCCCAGCCGACGCTCGCCGCCCTCGACGCGCTGGTCGCGGAGTCCCGCGAGGCCGGTACCAAGGTCACCCTCGGCCTGCGGGTCACCGACCCGGCCGCCGTCCCCGCCTCGATCGGCCGCACCGCCTACCGCATCGCCCAGGAGGGGCTGACCAACGCCCGCAAGCACGCCCCCGGCACCGAGGTCACGGTGTCGGTGACCGGCGCGCCGGGCGAGGGCCTCACCATCAGCGTGCGCAACCCCGCCCCCGACGGCGAGGTCCCCCACGTCCCCGGCTCCGGGCAGGGCCTGATCGGCCTGACCGAGCGCGCGACGCTGGCCGGGGGACGGCTGGAGCACGGGGCGCGGCCGGACGGGGGCTTCGAGGTGCGGGCCTGGCTGCCGTGGGGTGCGCCCGGCCCGTGAGCGATCACGTATCCTCCCATGTCGCTGTCGCGGGAGGGCAGTTGAGCAGTGCGTGGTGGTGGTGTTGGGCCGACGGCGGTGCGGCCATCAGGAGGGCGCGTTCCGGGAGGGGGCAGCACAGTGAGTTTCGGGGGGCCGGGTCCGTACCAGCCGCACTGGCCACCCTGCGGCCGGGCGGCAGGCACCGCCGCTGCGCACGCCGCGCTGCCCGCCCTGCAGCAGGACCGTGCCGGCCGCCCGACGCAACCGTGATTACGTGAGGGCCATGACTGCGATCAGAGTGCTTCTCGTCGACGACGACCCCCTGGTGCGGGCCGGACTGTCCTTCATGATGGGCGGCGCCGACGACATCCGGATCGTCGGCGAGGCCGCCGACGGCGGCGAGGTCGAGACGCTCGTCGACCGCACGCGCCCGGACGTCGTACTGATGGACATCCGGATGCCGACGGTCGACGGCCTCACCGCCACCGAGCGGCTGCGCGCCCGTCCGGACGCCCCTCAGGTCGTGGTCCTGACCACCTTCCACGCCGACGAACAGGTGCTGCGGGCGCTGCGCGCGGGCGCCGCCGGGTTCGTCCTCAAGGACACCCCGCCCGCCGAGATCCTCGACGCCGTGCGCCGGGTCGCCGCCGGTGACCCGGTGCTGTCGCCCACCGTCACCCGCCAGCTGATGGAGCACGCGGCCGGCACCGCCGCCGACACCCGGCGCGCCCGCGCGCGGGAACGCATCGCCGCCCTCAACGACCGCGAGCGCGAGGTCGCCGTCGCGGTCGGCCGGGGCCTGGCCAACGCCGACATCGCGACGGAGCTGTTCATGAGCGTGGCCACCGTCAAGACCCACGTCTCCCGCATCCTCGCCAAGCTCGACCTCAACAACCGCGTACAGATCGCGCTGCTGGCGTACGACGCGGGACTCCTCGACGCAGACGGGGACGGGGACTAGCGTCCCGGCGAAAACTTCCTCGGCGGGGTGTCGTATCGGGGCGTACGCCGGACGTCTTACTGGTGAGAGGGCATGAAGCCCGTCGACCCAGTGGAGGCACACCCCCGTGACCACCAAGCCGAAACCGATCCCGGACGCATACCGTCGCATCACCCCCTGTCTCATCGTCCAGGGCGCGGCGAAGGCCCTCGACTTCTACGCCGAGGTGTTCGGGGCGACCGAACGCATGCGCTTCCCGGGCCCGGGCGGGACCGTAGCCCACGCCGAGGTGCAGATCGGGGACTCGGTCGTCATCGTCGAGGACGAGTCGCCGGAGCGGGGCACCAAGGCACCGCCGGCCGGCGGCCTGACCGGCTCGCCCGCGTTCCTGTTCCTGTACGTCGAGGAGGTGGACGCCGTCGTCGCCCGGGCCGTGGAGCGCGGCGCGACGCTCCAGCGGCCGCCCCAGGACCAGTTCTACGGCGACCGGGACGGCTACATCGTGGACCCCTTCGGGCATGGATGGGTCGTCGCGACGCACGTGGAGGACGTGGCGCCGGACGAGATGGCGCGACGGCTGGCCGACCTGCACAGCGGGGCCGAGGGCTAGGAGGTGGAGCGCATGAAGTATGTGCTGATGTTCGTGGAGACCGAGCAGTTCGCCAACGAACTGCAGGCGATGGGACCGGCCGAACGGGAACGGGCGTTCGCGCGGGTCCACGAGTGGTGGGAGGCCCACGCGGGCAGGATCACGGGCGGCCAGAAGCTCCAGCCAGCGGAAACCGCGACGACGGTACGGCTGGAGGGCGGCGATCCGGTCGTCGTCGACGGTCCTTTCGTGGAGGGCAAGGAGGTGATCAGCGGCTACGTGGAGATCGACGTCGCCGACCTCGACGAGGCGCTGCGCATCGCCAAGTCCTGGCCGGGCTGCCCGGTCGTGGAGATCCGCCCGGTGGACGTCACCACTCCGGTCGGATGACTCAGGCGCCGCACGACCAGCTGGCCCGCGTGGTGCGAGAGCACGCGGGCCGGCTGGCGGCCGCGCTCGTGCATGTGACCGGGGACTTCGCGACGGCGGAAGATCTGGTCCAGGACGCCGTGCTGGCCGCCCTCCGGCACTGGCCGGCGGACGGCATCCCCCAGCGGCCGGACGCCTGGCTGTTCACCGTCGCCCGGCGGCGCGGCCTGGACCTGCTGCGCCGCGAGAGCAGGTACCGGAGCAAGGTGGAGCAGCTGAAGCAGTTGGAAGAGCTCCAGTGGCCGGTCCAGCCGGAACCGGACGCACGACTGCGGCTGATCTTCACCTGCTGCCACCCGGCGCTGTCCCAGCAGGCGCAGATCGCGCTCACCCTGCGCGTGGTGTGCGGGCTGACCACCGCCCAGATCGCCCGCGCGTTCCTCGTACGCGAATCCACCGTGGCCCAGCGGATCACCCGCGCCAAGCGAAAGATCACGGATGCGGGCATCCCGTACCGGATCCCCGACGCCGACGAGCTGGGCGCCCGCCTGTCCGGCGTCCTCGCGGTCATCTACCTGCTGTTCAACGAGGGCTACCTGTCCACCGCCGAGCGGGCGCAGTCACGCGACCTCGTCGACGACGCCGAATGGCTGGCGACCCTGCTCCACCGGCTCATGCCGGCCGAACCGGAGGTGGCGGGACTGCTCGCGCTGATCCGGCTGCACCGCGCCCGCACGGCCGCCCGCTTCGGCCCCGAGGGCGGACTGGTGCTGCTCCAGGACCAGGACCGGTCCCGGTGGGACCGGGAGGCGATCGGCGACGCCACCCGGCTGCTGACCCGCGCGGCGAAGGCGCGGCGACCGGGTCCGTACCAGCTCCAGGCCGCGATCGTCGCCTGTCACGCCGAGGCCGAACGCTGGGAGGACACCGACTGGAAGCAGATCGTGATCCTCTACGACATGCTGCTGCACCTCGCGCCGTCCCCCGTCACCCGCCTGCACCGGGCCATCGCCCTGCGCTACGTCACGGGCCCGCGCGCCGCACTGACCGAGGTGGACAGCCTCGCGGCCGAGCTGGACCGCTACCACCTCTTCCACGCCACCCGCGCCGAACTCCTGCGTGCGCTCGGCGACCCCGACCAGGCCCGCGACGCCGACCGTCGCGCCCTCGAACTGACCGCCAACCCCGCGGAACAGGCCGTCTTGCAGGAGCGGATTGCCTGGAGCTAGGCGGCGCCGTCCGTTGTCGCGGCGACGGTAGGGAGGGCTCGTGGTGGGGTACGAGGAGGCGCGCGCCGCGCTCGCCGACCTACGGCTGTCCAAGGACGGCGCCGGGATGGGGGTGACGTTCCTCGACGAGGAGCTGATCGGGAAGTATCCGGCTCGCCACTCGCCCGCCGCACCTGCGCGGTGGCCCGCCACGGCGGCAGCGCACCGTCGCCCACGCGTGCGCGGCTACGCGGTCGGAAATCGCGAGGCGAGCGCAGGCCGGGGGCCCGAAGGGCATTGCACCGGCAGCGAACGGCAGCCACACGCCCCCGCCTCCTACCGCAGCACCGGCTCCGCCCCGCCCGGGATCTCCGCGAGCCGGACGGGTCTGTGCTCCCGGCGAGAGAGCTCGCAGGCCTCGGCGATCCGTAGGGCCTGCAGGGCCTCGCGGCCGTCGCAGGGGTTGGCCCGTTCGCCGCGCACCACCTCGACGAAGGCGTTCAGCTCGGCCTCGTAGGCGGGCCCGAACCGCTCCAGGAAGGTGGTCCACGGCTTGCTGGCGGCCGGTGGCCCGGTCGGCTCGGTGGACGCGATCGGCGTACGGTCGTCCAGGCCGACCACGACCTGGTCGAGCTCCCCGGCGAGCTCCATCCGCACGTCGTAGCCCGCGCCGTTCAGCCGCGTCGCGGTGGCCGTCGCCAGGGTGCCGTCGTCGAGGGTGAGTACCACGGCCGCGGTGTCGACGTCCCCGGCCTCGCGGAACATCGCGGGACCGGCGTCGGACCCGGCGGCGTACACCTCCGTCACCTCATGCCCCGTCACCCAGCGCAGTACGTCGAAGTCGTGGATCAGGGTGTCCCGGTACAGCCCGCCGGACAGCGGCAGATACGCCACCGGCGGCGGCGCCTGGTCGGAGGTCATCGCCCGCACGGTGTGCAGCCGGCCGAGCCGCCCGGAGCGTACCGCCTCGCGGGCACCCGTGTAGCCCGCGTCGAAGCGGCGCTGGAAGCCCATTTGCAGGATCGTTCCGGCCGTCTCGACCTCGGCGATCGCGAGCAGCGAGCCGGGCAGGTCGAGCGCGATCGGCTTCTCGCAGAACACCGGCAGCCCCGAACGCGCCGCCCGGCCGATCAGATCGGCGTGCGCCGCGGTCGCCGTCGTGATCACCACCGCGTCCACGCCCCACCGGAAGATCTCGTCCACGCCCGGCGCGGCCGTCTCCCCGAGCCGGAGTGCCAGCTCCTGCGCCCGCACGGGGTCCGTGTCCGTGAGGATCAGGGAGCCCACGTCACGGTGGCGGCTGAGCGTGTTCGCATGAATGGTGCCGATGCGACCCGTACCGATGACCCCGATGCGCATGAGAACAAAGTGGGGCTCGACTCACCGCACTGTCAATGCTTATGTCCGGACAATCGGACTTCACAACTTCCCGTCAACCCGTCACAGAGCTACGCTCAGGCCCGTGCCGAAACCAGACGTGGACCCGACCGTGCAGCTCGACCTCAGCGTGGACCGCAGCTCACCCGTGCCGTTGTACTTCCAGCTGTCCCAGCAGCTGGAGGCCGCCATCGAGCACGGCACGCTCACGCCCGGCAGCCTGCTGGGCAACGAGATCGAGCTCGCCGCCCGGCTCGGCCTGTCCCGCCCCACGGTCCGCCAGGCCATCCAGTCCCTGGTCGACAAGGGCCTGCTGGTACGCCGCCGGGGCGTCGGCACCCAGGTCGTGCACAGCCAGGTCAAGCGCCCGCTGGAGCTGAGCAGCCTCTACGACGACCTGGAGGCGGCCGGGCAGCGTCCGGCCACGAAGGTCCTTGTCAACACCGTCGTCCCGGCGTCCGCCGAGGTGGCGGCCGCGCTCGGAGTGGCCGAGGGCAGCGACGTACACCGCGTCGAACGGCTGCGGCTGGCGCACGGCGAGCCGATGGCGTACCTGTGCAACTTCCTGCCCACCGGCCTGATCGAACTGGACACCGAGCAGCTGGAGGCCACCGGCCTGTACCGGCTGATGCGTGCCGCCGGGATCACCCTGCACAGCGCCCGCCAGTCCATCGGCGCCCGGGCCGCCACCGCCGCCGAGGCCGAGCGGCTCGGCGAGAGCGAGGGCGCCCCGCTGCTGACCATGCAGCGCACGACGTTCGACGACACCGGCCGCGCGGTCGAGTACGGCACGCACACCTACCGTCCGACGCGTTACTCCTTCGAGTTCCAGTTGCTCGTACGGCCCTGAGAGCCCTGAGAGCCCTGAGAGCCCCGAGAGCCCTGACGGCCCTGACAGCCGACCTGTCCCGCCGCGCGATTCGTCGCAATGTCCGGACAATGCGACCGGGTCGCGCTCCCCGGTCGCGGGCCGCGTGATCCTTGTGTTCGATACTGGGGCGTTTGGGGTCGGTGGGATGACCGGCCCCTTGCGTACCGGAGAACACAGCAAGAAGGGCACGGCCTCGTGGCACGGTTTGGGACCGGGTTTCGGACCTGGGTAGGCATCGCGGTGGCAGGGGCGCTGTGCGCGTCCCTCGCGGGGTGCAGCAGCACCGGCGGCAAACGCGCCGAGGACGCCCGCAAGGCCGCGGCCGCGCAGGGGAAGGCGGCGGTGAACACCCCCCGCTGGACGTTCGCCATGGTCACCCACTCGGGCGATGGCGACACCTTCTGGGACATCGTCCAGAGCGGCGCGGAGCAGGCCGCCGTGAAGGACAACATCAACTTCCTGTACTCCCACGACGACGAGGCGCAGCAGCAGGCGCAGCTGGTGGACGCGGCCGTCGACAAGAAGGTCGACGGCATCATCGTCACCCTCGCCAAGCCGGACGCGCTGAAGGCCGCCGTCGCCCGTGCGGTCAAGGCGGGCATTCCGGTGATCACAGTGAACTCGGGTTCGGCGGAGTCCAAGGAGTTCGGCGCGCTCACCCACATCGGCCAGGACGAGACGATCGCCGGCCAGGCCGTCGGCGCGGAGCTGACCAAGCGCGGCAAGAAGAAGGCGCTGTGCATCCTGCACGAGCAGGGCAACGTCGGCCACGAACAGCGCTGCGCCGGGCTGAAGGAGACCTTCGACGGCACCGTGCAGAACCTCTACGTCACCGGCACCAACATGCCCGACGTGCAGTCCGCCATCGAGGCCAAGCTCCAGTCCGACAGCTCGGTCGACGCCGTCGTCACCCTCGGCGCCCCGTACGCCGACACCGCCGTCAAGGCCAAGCAGAGCGCGGGCAGTGAGGCCGAGATCGACACCTTCGACCTGAACGCCAAGGTGGCCGCCGGACTGAAGGACGGCACCCTCGGCTTCGCCGTCGACCAGCAGCCCTACCTCCAGGGCTACGAGGCGGTCGACCTGCTGTGGCTGTACAAGTACAACGCCGATGTCCTCGGCGGCGGCCGGCCGGTGCTCACCGGCCCGCAGATCATCACCAAGGACCAGGCGGGCGCGCTGGCCGAGTACACCGAGCGGGGCACCCGATGACCGCGATCACTGGCGAAAGGATTCTGCACGCCTCTCCGCTGCGGAAGCTGCTGAGCCGCCCGGAACTGGGCTCGGTCGTCGGCGCCGCCGCCGTCTTCCTCTTCTTCGCCCTGTCCGCCGACAGCTTCCTGAAGGCGCCGAGCCTGAGCACGGTCCTCTACGCCTCCTCGACGATCGGCATCATGGCCGTCCCGGTCGCGCTGCTGATGATCGGCGGCGAGTTCGACCTGTCCGCGGGCGTCATGGTGACGTCGTCCGCGTTGATCTCCTCGATGTTCAGCTACCAGATGACGGCCAACGTCTGGGTCGGCGTCGGCGTCTCCCTGCTCGCCACCCTCGCCGTCGGCGCCTTCAACGGCTTCATGCTCACCCGCACCAAACTGCCGAGCTTCATCATCACGCTCGGCACGTTCCTGATGCTGACCGGCATCAACCTCGGCCTCACCAAGCTGATCTCCGGCACGGTCTCCACCAAGACCATCGCCGACATGGAGGGCTTCCCCACCGCACACGACGTCTTCGCCGCCACGCTGACCCTCGGCGGCGTCGACTTCAAGATCACAATCCTGTGGTGGTTCGCCCTGGTCGCCCTTGCCAGCTGGATCCTGCTGCGCACCCGCGCCGGCAACTGGATCTTCGCCGTCGGCGGCAACCAGGACGCGGCCCGCGCGGTCGGCGTCCCGGTCACCAAGACCAAGATCGGCCTCTACATGGGGGTGGCGTTCGGCGCCTGGATCTCCGGCCAGCACCTGCTCTTCAGCTACGACGTCGTCCAGTCCGGCGAGGGCGTCGGCAACGAGCTGATCTACATCATCGCCGCCGTCATCGGCGGCTGCCTGATCACCGGCGGCTACGGCAGCGCGGTCGGCTCGGCGGTCGGCGCGTTCATCTTCGGCATGACCAGCAAGGGCATCGTCTTCGCCGAGTGGAACCCCGACTGGTTCAAGTTCTTCCTCGGAGCGATGCTGCTCCTCGCGACCCTGCTCAACGCCTGGGTCCGCAAGCGCGCGGAGGCAAGCAAGTGACGCAATCGGCGGGACGTACGGCACTCGTGGAGCTGTCCGACGTCAGCAAGCACTACGGCAATGTCCGCGCCCTCGAAGGCGTCTCCCTTCAGGTGCACGCCGGGGAGATCACCTGCGTGCTCGGCGACAACGGCGCAGGCAAGTCGACCCTGATCAAGATCATCGCCGGACTGCACCAACACGACGGCGGCACCCTGCGCATCGACGGCGAGGAGACCCGCCTCGGCTCCCCGCGCGAGGCCCTGGACCGCGGTATCGCCACCGTCTACCAGGACCTGGCCGTCGTATCGCTGATGCCGGTCTGGCGCAACTTCTTCCTCGGCTCCGAGCCCCGCAAGGGCCTCGGCCCCTTCAAGCGCATGGACGTCGACTTCATGCGCCGCACCACCCACTCCGAACTGCTGCGCATGGGCATCGACCTGCGCGACGTCGACCAGCCCATCGGCACCCTCTCCGGCGGCGAGCGCCAGTGCGTGGCGATCGCCCGGGCCGTCCACTTCGGCGCCAAGGTCCTCGTCCTGGACGAGCCGACGGCGGCCCTCGGAGTGAAGCAGTCCGGGGTCGTCCTGAAGTATGTGGCGGCGGCACGGGACCAGGGTTTGGGTGTTGTATTGATCACCCACAACCCGCATCACGCGTACATGGTGGGCGACCGCTTCGTGCTCCTGAAGCGGGGTTCGATGGCAGGAAGCCACACCAGGGACTCGATCACCCTGGACGAGCTGACACGCCAGATGGCAGGCGGAAACGACCTCGACGATCTGCGCCACGAGCTACAGCGCACCTAGGGGCGCGGGACTGTGTCAATATGCGGCTCCGCCGCGTGGGCGCGAGAAACCACAACGAACCCGCACCCGGCAGACAACCGGAAGCCCCCCACGATCCCCTTACCGCACCCTGAGTCACGGTGAGGCAGAATCGCCGGTGATGAGCACCTACCGCGACCTAGCCTTCCCGAGGTCACTGAGCAACACCCGCGTGACCGGCGCCCCCATCGGCTCCAGGCGCGCGACAGCGCTGCGCACTGTGGGCACCCGGGAGCGCCGTTCCCACCTGACGGCACCCCGCGTGCCCACCGTCGGCATCGACATCGGCGGCACGAAGGTGATGGCGGGCGTCGTGGACGCCGACGGCAACATCCTGGAGAAGCTCCGCACGGAGACCCCGGACAAGTCCAAGAGCCCCAAGGTCGTCGAGGACACCATCGTCGAACTGGTCCTGGACCTGTCCGACCGCCACGACGTGCACGCGGTCGGCATCGGCGCGGCCGGCTGGGTCGACGCCGACCGCAACCGCGTCCTGTTCGCACCCCACCTGTCCTGGCGGAACGAGCCGCTGCGCGACCGCATCGCCGGCCGCCTCGCGGTCCCGGTCCTGGTGGACAACGACGCCAACACCGCCGCCTGGGCCGAGTGGCGCTTCGGCGCGGGCCGCGGCGAGGACCACCTCGTCATGATCACGCTCGGTACCGGCATCGGCGGCGCGATCCTGGAGGACTGTCAGGTCAAGCGCGGCAAGTACGGGGTCGCCGGCGAGTTCGGCCATATGCAGGTCGTGCCCGGCGGCCACCGCTGCCCGTGCGGCAACCGCGGCTGCTGGGAGCAGTACAGCTCCGGCAACGCGCTGGTCAGGGAGGCGCGCGAGCTGGCCGCTGCCGACTCCCCGGTGGCGTACGGGATCATCGAGCACGTCAAGGGCAGCATCGGCGACATCACCGGCCCGATGATCACCGAGCTGGCCCGCGAGGGCGACGCGATGTGCATCGAGCTGCTCCAGGACATCGGCCAGTGGCTCGGCGTCGGCATCGCCAACCTGGCCGCCGCCCTCGACCCGTCCTGCTTCGTGATCGGCGGCGGGGTCTCGGCCGCCGACGACCTGCTCATCGGGCCCGCCCGGGACGCCTTCAAGCGGCACCTCACCGGCCGCGGCTACCGCCCCGAGGCCCGTATCGTGCGCGCCCAGCTCGGCCCCGAGGCCGGCATGGTCGGCGCCGCCGACCTCGCCCGGCTGGTCGCCCGCCGCTTCCGGCGCGCCAAACGGCGCAGGGTGGAGCGGTACGAACGCTACGAGCGGTACGCGCAGGCCCGCCGCAGCCAGGAGTCGCTGTGACGGGTACGCTGCCGCCGCAAGCCGGTCCGGCCGACGAGGCACAGGTGCCGGCCGAGGACCGCCGCCATGTGATCCGCCGCAGGGCGCTCACCCTGCTGATCATCGTGCTGCTCATCGGCATCCCCGCCGGATACCTTGTGATCTCCGCCAACCAGAGCCGCAACAGCGGCAAGGACAAGGAGGAGAAGTACTCGGCGCGGGGGCTGACCAAGGGCTGGCCGTCGAAGGTGCAGCGGCGGCTGTACCAGGTGCCGATACCGCGTCCGTCCAACAGGGTCGCCTGGTACGAGACGAACAACTGGAAGACCAGCCGGCTGTACGTGCAGTTCCAGACCACGCACGCCGGGCTGGACCGCTTCCTCAAGCAGGTGGGCGTCAGCCGGAGCGAGCTGACGAAGGGCGACGTCACGATCGGCTCGCGCGACCAGCAGGTCACCGGCTGGAGGTTCTCGGGCCCCGGCGCCCGGCCGGGCGCGAACTGGGGCCTGGTGCACCAGCAGAAGAACCCCAAGCCGACGCAGGACATCGTGGTGAACACCGGCAATCCGAAGTATCCGACGGTCTACGTCGTCTCGCGCCTGGTTCCCTGACCGGTCCGGTTGCCTCCGGTCCCTCGCGGTCGGCCGCCGGGGCCGATTGTCAGACCCCGCCCGTAGAGTCGAAGACGACTGATCCGATGTGCGGGCGGGAGGTGACAGGACGTATGGGTGGATCGATGCCCCAGGGGCTGGCGGCTGTGTTCCTTCCGGCACCGGTGCCACGTGAGGGACGGGTGGCTTTCTGGGACCCGGACGGCGGGGTTACGTCGACGGCGCCCGGCCTCGCGTCCACGCCCCTGACCGTCGTACGACCCCATGGGTCCGGCGTCCGTCGCAAGGAGATCCCGGCGCTGACCCTGCCGGTCGGCGAGGCCCTGCCGTCGCTCGTCCGGGCCCGGCACGACCCGGCCGCCCACCCCGCCACGGCCTGCTGGGGCGCGGCTGCGCTGCACGCGCTGCGGCTCGCCGCGCGGGGGCGACTGCTGCCCGGGCTGACGCCCACCGGGCACGACGCCTGGCGGGCCGGGCCCCTCGACCCCGATGACATCGCCCACCTGCGTGCGGTGGCCGCCGCGCTGCCGTACGAGGGGCATGCGGTGCCGCTGCCAGGACCGGGCCCGCTGCGGCTGCCCGAGCCGGAGGCGCTGATGCGGGCCTTCCTGGACGCGGTCGCGGATACCCTGCCGCGCACCCCCGCCGCCGCACACGCCTGCGGCAAGCCCTTCGCGGCCGTCCCGCCCCAGCGCCTGCCCGATGCCCACGACTGGGCCGCGGAGGTCGCCGCCGGGATGGACGCGGGCGTGCGGATCTCGCTGCGCCTGGACCTGGCGGCGCACGACCTGTTCGACGCGGGCGAGGACGGCGACCGGGTACGCCGGGCGGGCGCCGCGATCGTGCAGGTGCACAGCCTCGCCGACCCGACGCTCGTCGTGGACGCGGCGGCGCTGTGGACGGGGGACGCGGACGGCGACTTCGGTCCCCGCGCGCGTGTGGACGCAGCTCTCGCCGTCCGGCGCGCCGCGCGTGTCTGGGCGCCGCTGGACCGGCTTGCCGAGCAGGACGTGCCCGATGTGCTCGCCCTGTCCGAGCCGGAGCTGAGTGATCTGCTGGGCGCGGCGGCCGCCCGGCTCGCGGCGGCGGGCGTCGCCGTGCACTGGCCCCGCGACCTGGCACGGGACCTGACGGCGGCCGCGGTGGTTCGGCCCGCGCCGGGCTCGGCGACCGACGGCACCGGCTTCTTCGAGAGTGAGGAACTGCTGCAGTTCCGCTGGCAGTTGGCGCTCGGCGGGGAGCCGCTCAGCGAGGCCGAGATGGACGCGCTCGCCGAGGCCCACCGCCCCGTCGTCCGGCTGCGCGACCAGTGGGTCCTGGTCGACCCGGCGCTCGTCCGCAAGGCCCGCAAGCGCGAACTGGGCCTGCTCGACCCGGTGGACGCCCTGTCCGCCGCGCTCACCGGCACCGCGGAGGTCGACGGCGAGCAGGTCGAGGCGGTGCCGGTCGGTGCGCTGGCCGCCCTGCGCGACCGCCTCACCGCCGGGGTACGGCCCGCCGAACCACCCCCCGGGCTCCGTGCCACCCTCCGTGACTACCAACTCCGGGGCCTGGCCTGGCTCGACCTGATGACCTCCCTCGGCCTCGGCGGCTGCCTCGCCGACGACATGGGACTCGGCAAGACGGTCACCGTCATCGCCCTCCACCTCAAACGGGCCCGCACCGAACCGACTTTGGTGGTCTGCCCGGCCTCCCTACTGGGCAACTGGCAGCGGGAGATCGAGCGGTTCGCGCCCGGCGTCCCCGTCCGCCGCCACCACGGCACGGAACGCACCCTGGACGACCTCGACGGCGGCTTCGTCCTCACCACGTACGGCACGATGCGATCGGCGGCGGCCACGCTGGCCCGGCAGAAGTGGGGCATGGTCGTCGCCGACGAGGCGCAGCACGTCAAGAACCCCTACTCGGCCACGGCGAAGGCCCTGCGCACCATCCCGACGCCCGCGCGCGTCGCCCTCACCGGCACCCCCGTCGAGAACAACCTCTCCGAGCTGTGGGCGCTGCTGGACTGGACGACGCCCGGCCTGCTCGGCCCCCTGAAGTCCTTCCGCGCCCGGCACGCGCGCGCGGTGGAGACCGGCGAGGACGGGGAGGCGGTGACCCGGCTCGCCCGCCTGGTCCGCCCGTTCCTGCTGCGCCGCAAGAAGTCCGACCCCGGTATCGTTCCCGAGCTGCCGCCCAAGACCGAGACCGACCACCCAGTGCCACTCACCCGCGAACAGGCCGCGCTGTACGAGGCGGTGGTGCGGGAGTCCATGCTCACCATCGAGACGGCGGAGGGCATCGCCCGCCGCGGCCTGGTGCTCAAGCTGCTGACCTCGCTGAAGCAGATCTGCAACCACCCGGCGCTGTACCTGAAGGAGGAGCACAGCCCGTACGGCGGTGACCGGCTCGCCGCCCGCTCCGGCAAACTCGCCCTGCTGGACGAGCTGCTGGACACACTGCTCGCGGAGGACGGTTCGGCGCTGGTCTTCACGCAGTACGTCGGCATGGCCCGCCTGATCACGTCCCACCTGACCGCCCGTGCCGTCCCGGTGGACCTGTTGCACGGCGGCACACCGGTGCCGGAGCGCGAACGCATGGTGGACCGCTTCCAGGGCGGCGCCACCCCGGTCCTGGTTCTGTCCCTCAAGGCCGCCGGCACCGGGCTGAACCTCACCCGCGCGGGCCACGTCGTCCACTTCGACCGCTGGTGGAACCCGGCGGTGGAGGAACAGGCCACCGACCGCGCCTACCGCATCGGCCAGACCCAGCCCGTCCAGGTCCACCGCCTGATCACCGAGGGCACGGTGGAGGACCGCATCGCCGAGATGCTGGAGTCCAAGCGCGCCCTGGCCGACGCGATCCTCGGCTCCGGGGAGGCGGCCCTCACGGAGCTGACGGACCGTGAGCTGTCCGACCTCGTGTCGCTGCGGAGGGCGTCGTGACGGGGGAGCGGGGGCGGTCCTGGGCGTGGGGTGAGGACGAGGTGCCCGATGAGGGGCGGATGCCGGACGCGGAGGAGCCTGGGGAGGCTCAGGGCGGCTCGCGCGAAGAGGCGGCGCAGGCGCGGCCCGCTGATGTGGCGCGTCGGGCTCTGTGGGCTGCTCGGGAGCGGGCTGAAGGGGCCGGGGACGATACGCCGTCGGCGGGCGCCCGACGCTCGGGCTCCGCTTCCAGCTCCGGGCCGGGCAGCCCGGTGAGCCCGGAGCCCCGGCCCGGCGACGCCGCCAGGGCTGCGTTGCGGCGGGCAGTGTCGGCTCGGCGGGGTGGCGCTGGGGGCGCCGGGGCGGCTGAGGCATTGGGGGGCGGATCGGGCCGGGAGTCCGGTGACGCCGCCAGGGCTGCTCAGGGGCGGGGGGTGTCGTCTCGACGGGGCGGCGCCGGGGGCGCCGGGGCGGCCGAGGCATGGGAGGGCGGATCGGACCGGGAGTCCGGTGACGCCGCCAGGGCTGCGCTGGGGCGTGCGGTGTCGGCTGGGCGAGGTGTCGCTGAGGACGCCGGGGACGTCGGGGCGGCTGACACACTGAGGGGCGGATGGGGCCGGGAGCTCGGTGACGCCGCTAGGGCTGCGCAGGGGCGGGCGGTGTCGGCTGGGCGAGGTGTCGCTGAGGACTCCGGGGACTCCGGAGCGGCTGACGCACTGAAGGGCGGATCGGACCGGGAGTCCGGTGACGCCGCCAGGGCTGCTCTGGGGCGGGCGGTGTCGGCTCGACGGGATGGCGCCGGGGGCGCCGGGGTGGCCGAGGCATTGGGGGGCGGATCGGACCGGGAGTCCGGTGACGCCGCTAGGGCTGCGCAGGGGCGGGCGGCGTCGGCTGGGCGAGGTGTCGCTGAGGACTCCGGGGCCGCTGACGCACTGAGGGGCGGATCGGGCCGGGAGCCCGGTGAATCCTCGGACGCCCCTGCGGCCGAACCGTCCAGCCGCCCCTCCGACATCGCGCGCGACGCGTTGCGCGCCGCCCGGAGTGAGCGGGAGGCCGAGGGCCGTCAAGCACGGGAGGACATCGGTACGACGGGCGTGGAGCCGGAACCACGGTCGGCACACCGACGGGCTCGATCGGCAGCCAGCCCGTCGCCCCGCGCCCCGCATGCCCGCCCCACCGGCGGGTTCCGACGCCCCCATGCCCTAGGGGAGTTGCTCGCGACGACCTTCAAGCCAGCGACCCGCGCGGCCGCGACGCACGAGCCCGCCGCCGACGACGACGTACACCAGGTCAGTCCGCCCACCGCACCCCCCGCCGCATCCCCTGAGGACACGACCTCCCACTCCACATCCCCCGACGCACCCCCTGAGGACTCCACCACCCACCCCACGCCCACCGCCGCAACCCCCCGCGGCCCCCGCGCCCCTCGCTCCATGGCCTCCCCCCACCGCGACAGCGACCTCCGCCGCACCTTCCCCGCCTTCCCGCCCCGCCCCTCGGACGACGACGCGTCCTTCGCCGAGACCTGGTGGGGCAACGCCTGGATCACCGCGTTGGAGCAAGGCGCGCTGGACGTCAAGCGGCTGGCGCGCGGACGTGGTTACGCCCAGCAGGGCCATGTGGACGCCATCACGGTGACCCCGGGCCTCGTCCTGGCCTACGTCCGCGGCAGCCGCCCCCGGCCGTACCGCGTGCAGGTGCGGCTGCGCACGCTGGACGACGCGGACTGGGAACGGTTCCTGGACGCCGCCGCCGAACGGCCCGGCCATATCGCCGCGCTGCTCGACAAGGAGATGCCCCAGTCGCTCGCGGACGGCGACGTCCCCCTGCTGCCAGGCCCCGGCGACCTCGACCCGCACTGCAGTTGCCCCGACCGCGGCCACCCCTGCAAGCACGCCGCCGCCCTCTGCTACCAGACCGCGCGCCTGCTCGACGCCGACCCCTTCGTGCTGCTCCTGCTGCGCGGCCGGGGCGAACGCGAGCTGCTCGACGCCCTCTCCCGCCGCAACGCCACCCGCGCGGCCCGCGCCGCCCAGGAGCGGGAACCGGCCCCGCTGCCGGGCATCCGGGCCACCGACGCCCTGGCCGCACGTGAACTTCCTCCGCTGCCACGTCCGTTGCCCGCCCCACCGCATCCCGAGCAGCCCCCGGTCTACCCCGCCGCCCCGGGCGGCCCGGACCCGTTCGCGCTGGACCAGCTGGCCACCGACGCCGCCGCCCGCGCCCACGCCCTGCTCGTCACCGGTCGCGACCCGGTGGCGGAGCTGACGCTGTGGCAGGACGCGGTACGGCTCGCGGCGGCGCGCCCCGGCTCCGGCCTCACCGCGGGCACGCGGGCCCTGTACTCCTCGCTCGCCTCCGCCGTCGGCCGTACCCCGGCGGAGCTGGCGCGCGCGGTCGCCGCCTGGCGTCAGGGCGGCCTCGACGGACTGGCTGCGCTTGAAGAACCCTGGGACCCACCGGCCGGCCGCTTCGACCGCGCCCGCCCCCTCCTCCTCGCCGCCGACCTCCCCGCCTTCCGCCCCTGGCGCAACCGCCTCACCCACCCGAACGGCCACATCCAGCTCCGCCTGGGCCGCGACGCCCTCTGGTACGCCTACGAGTCCGAACCGGGCCAGGACGACTGGTGGCCCCGAGGCACCCCCGACCCCGACCCGGTCGGCGCCCTCACCGGCATCGACGCCACGGACGAATTGTGAGCGGAGTGGTCCTTCGCAGTTCCGGCGACCTCGGTCGCGTCGGCGGCCTGCTCCGAACCGCGCCAGCGGGCGTACCAGAGCCCTGCGCGCCAGGCCAGCCAGGCGTCTTCGAGCTCCGCCGCCAGCACCTCGTACGACAGGCCGAACGCGTACAGCGCCTCGAGGTCCTGGCGGGCCGTGATGTGCCGCCCCGACAGAGCGTCGCCGATGAGGACCGAGCCATGGGTGAGGGACGGCAAGGCGGCGCGGGTGACGGCGTGGACCACGCCCCAGGCGATGAGGTGGTCCGTGTACGAGGGCCGGTCCGGCGGTTCGAGGGACGTCCAGACCAGGTGGGGCAGATGGGCGCCGTGCGCGGCGAGCGCCTGCCAGCGGGGGCCGCTCATGGCCTGTTCGTGGCGGTGGTAGACGAGGCGGGCATGGGCCCGGGCCGCCTCGCCCGTCGGATAGCGGGACGCGTCCAGACCCCGCTCGCCCAGCCGACGGTCCACCAACTGGTCGATCGGGGCGATGGGGAGCGAGACGGCGGTACAGATGCGGCGCAGCGGACGGCCCGCCCGACGCGCCTGCTCCAGGCCGGTGCAGAGCGCCGCGAAGACCTGCTCGTAGCGCGCCGCGCTGAACACCGGGGAGATGTCGACACCGATGCCGTCGGCGACCAGGGAGCCCACCAGGTCCAGGTTGCCGGCGGTGCCCGGCACCTTCAGGAGCAGATTGGGACGGTCGACGGCCCACCACGTCGCCCGTACCTGTTCGCCCAGCGACATGTCCGGCGCGTCCGGCGGGAGATCGACCGACACCAGGCCCCTGCGGCCGCCGCTCGCCTCGTACAGCGGGAGCAGCACGTCGCACGCCGCCCGCGCGGCCACCGTCGACAGCCGCCGGTGCGCCCGGACCGGGTCGGCCACGGGGCCACGTAGCGCCGCCGGCCGCGCGCAGCCGTCGGCCGCCGGCACGTCGTCGACGGTCCAGGTCAGCCCGGACAGATCCCACGCCGCCACCAGGCGCGCCAACTGGCCGACGGTGTCGGAGTGGTGGAACCCGCGCAGCCAGACGGCCACGCCCTCGGCGCGCAACCGTTTGAGGTGTCGGCCGGTCGTGTCGCCGGCGTTCATCGAATGGTCTTCCTCCCCTTCCCCCGTGAACACCGTCAATCCACCACGAAGTCGGTACGCCGCTGATCCCGCGGACCGTGAAGGGCCACCGTAGGTGGACGCGGTGGACCAGGTGCAGGTGAAGACCGCCACTTCGTCAGGTCCGCGGCCCACCGGCCCGGTGCGGACGCCGGGACCTGACGAGGTAACCATCGCCGTGTGGTCCGGGGTCGGCGCCGCGCACATGCTGCCCACGGACCCTAGTGAAAGGAACCGATTGACGATGTGCGGTCTCGCGGGATGGGTGAGTCTGCGACGCGATCTCACCCGGCACACCGACATCGCGTCCGCCATGACGCGCACCATGGAGTGCCGGGGCCCGGACGCGCACGGGATGTGGGCCTCCGCACACGCGCTCCTCGGGCACCAGCGGCTCAGCATCATCGACCTGGAGGGCGGCAAACAGCCGATGAGCGCCACCCCCGGTGTGCCGGACGCGCCGGTCGTCACCTACACCGGGGAGATCTACAACTTCCGTGAGCTACGAGCCGAGCTGGAACGCCTCGGGCACCGGTTCCGCACCGCAAGCGACACCGAGGTCCTGCTCCACGCCTACCTGGAATGGGGCGAGGACTTCGCAGAACGACTCAACGGCATGTACGCCTTCGCCCTGTGGGACCCGCGCACCGAGCAACTCCTGCTGGTCCGTGACCGGATGGGCGTCAAGCCGCTCTACTACTTCCTCACCGACGACGGCATCCTCTTCGGCTCCGAGCCCAAGGCCGTTCTCAGCCACCCGGAGGCCGAGGCCGTCGTCGACGCCGACGGGCTGCGGGAGATGTTCGGCATCGTCAAGACGCCCGGGCACGCCATCTACCGCGGCCTGCGCGAAGTACGCCCGGCGACCGTCGTGCGCTTCGACAAGGACGGGCTGAGCGAACGCGAGTACTGGCGGCTGACCGCGCGCGAGCACACCGACGACCTGCCCACCACGGTCAACCATGTGCGGGAGCTCCTGGAGGACATCGTCGAACGGCAGCTCGTCGCCGACGTCACCGTCGGCACGCTGCTCTCCGGCGGCCTCGACTCCAGCGCCGTCACCGCGCTCGCCGCCCGCGCCCTCGCCGCCCAGGGTGAACGCCGGCCACTGCGCGCCTTCTCCGTCGACTTCACCGGGCACGACGAGCGCTTCGAGGCCAACGTCCAGTGGGAGGACCCCGACACCCCCTTCGCGATCGAGGTGGCCCGGCACGTCGGCGCCGAGCACGTCGTCGTCGAACTCGACAGTGACGACGTACTCGACCCGGACGTACGGGCCAAGGTGCTGCACGCGCAGGACCTGCCGGTGTCCACCGGTGACATGGAGTACTCGCTGTACCTGCTGTGCCGCGCGCTCAGGGAGCGGATGACCGTCGCGCTGTCCGGGGAGGCGGCGGACGAACTCTTCGGCGGATACACCTGGTTCCACGACAAGGAGGCCGTCGAGGCGGACACCTTCCCGTGGCACCACCCCTTCGAGAAGGCGGGCGGCATCGGCGCCCTGCGCGACGTCGGCATCTGGGACCGGCTCGGGCTGGGCGAGTACATCAAGCAGCGCTACGCCGAGGCCCTCGCCGAAGTCCCACGACTCGCCGGCGAGCAGGGCCACGAAGCCCGGATGCGCGAGATCAGCTACCTCAACATCACCCGCTGGGAGAACTTCCTGCTCGACCGCAAGGACCGGATGAGCATGGCCGTCAGCCTGGAGGTGCGCGTCCCGTTCACCGACCACCGGCTCGTCGACTACGTCTTCAACGTCCCCTGGGCCATGAAGAACCACGACGGCCGCGAGAAGAGCCTGCTGCGCGCCGCGATGCGCGGGATCCTCCCCGACTCCGTCCTGGACCGCAAGAAGAACCCGTACCCCTCGACCCAGGACGTGACCTACGAACTGGCCCTGCGCACCATGGTGGAGGGCCTGCTCACCGAAGGCTCCCCGGTGCTGCAGCTCGTCTCCGCCGACGCCGTCCGCAAGCTGCTCGACCGGCCCGTCGGCGCGTACGCGATGGGCGGGCCGTGGAGCGCCCGTGCGGTCCTGGAGCGGCTCTTGGAGTTCGACGCCTGGGTCAGGCGGTACGGCGTGAAGGTGGAGCTGTGACCTCGTGACCGTGCTCACCGTCTGGTCCGACATCGGCTGCCCCTGGGCCGGGCTCGCCCTGCACACCGTGCGGGCCGCCGCCCGGTCCCGCGGCCACGAGCTGCTGATCGACCACCGTGCCTTCCCCCTGGAACTGTTCAACGCCGAGCCCACACCGCGGCACATCGTCGAACCGGAGATCGTCGTCATCGGCGCCGCCCGGCCCGAACTGGGCTGGCGCGTCTGGGCGGGCCGTGACGCCGCCTATCCGGCCACGACACTGCCCGCGCTGGAGGCCGTACAGGCGGCGAAGGACCCGGCGATCGGCGGCCTGCGCGGCTCGGACGCGCTGGACGCGGCCCTGCGGCACGCCTTCTACGCCGAGAGCCGCTGCATCAGCATCGTCCCGGTCATCCTCGACGTCGCCGCGGGCTGCCCCGAGGTCGACGCGGACGCACTGGCCGGGGCGCTGGCCCGCGGGGCCGGCCGCGCCGAGGTGTTCGCGCAGTGGTACGCCGCCCGCGACACCGGCGTACAAGGCAGCCCGCACCTGTTCGGGCCGCACGGCTGGGCCGAGCACAACCCAGGCGTCCGGCTTGCCTGGACCGGTGACCCGAACGACGGCGGTCTGCCGTGCCTGGAGTCGTTCGACCCCGGCTGGGCCGAGGCGTTCCTCGACGCGGCCGAGGCGGGGGAGGGGGCCGGGACGGGCCCCTGAACCCACGGGACCCCTCATCCCTGTCCGCCTCTCCGCCTCCCCTCCGCTCCTGTCTCGCGTCTCACCCGCACCCGTCCGGAGCCCGGTGCCTCGGGCGCGGGCTCCTCGTCATCGGAGCCCCGTATGCCCCTGACACCGTCGTCACCTCCGCGCCCGCCGCACACCGACCGGCGGGCGCGGACCTCTGTCGCGCTCACCGCGGTCCTGGCACTGCTGTCGTTCGTGATGCCGCTCGCCACCGACATGTATCTGCCCGCGTTCCCGACGATGGCGGACGAGCTGCGCACCAACGCGTCGGGAGTCCAGCTCACCCTGACCGCCTTCATGGTCGGACTGGCCCTCGGGCAGCTCGTGTTCGGACCGCTGTCCGACCGGTACGGCAGACGGCGGCCGATCCTGATCGGCACCGGGATCTGCGCCGTTGCCACCGCCCTGTGCGCCGTGGCGCCCTCGCTGGAGTGGATGATCCTGCTGCGCTGGCTTACCGGCGTCGGCGGGGCGGCCGGGCTCGTCGTCGGGCGCGCGGTGGTCGCCGACATCGCGCGGGGCGAGCAGGCGGCACGGCTGTTCGGCATCCTCATGGCGCTGGGCGGCGTCGCCCCGATCGTCGCGCCGATCGCGGGCGGCGCCGTGGTCACCGCGGCCGGATGGCGGGCGGTGTTCTGGGTCCTCGCGGCGGCCTCCCTGGTGACCTTCGCCGCCGCCTACGTCATCGTTCCGGAGAGCCTGCCCGCCGCGCGCCGCACCCCCGTCGGGGCGGGAGCGGTGGCCAGGTCGGTGCGCTCCGTCCTCGCCGACCGTGCGTATCTGGGGTTCACCGGCGCCTTCGCCTTCGGCAGCGCCGCCCTGTTCTGCTACATCTCCGGATCGCCGTTCCTGCTGCAGAACGTGCTCGGCCTGAGCGTCGGACAGGCGTCGGCGGCGTTCGCCGCGGGCGCCCTCACCGCCACCCTGTCCAGCGCCCTGAGCGCCCGCCTCGTCGGCCGCTTCACCCCCTGGTCGCTGCTCCTCACCGGTCTGGTCATGCTGGCCACGGCCGCGACGGTCGCGCTCGCCGTCACGGCCGCGGACCGGCTCGGCCGGATCGCCGCCTTCACGCTGCTCGCGCTCGCCTTCGTCGGGCTCGGGCTCGTCTTCGCCAACGGCACGACGCTCGCCATCGGCGCGGTGCCGCACGCGGCCGGCGCGGGTTCCGCCGTGCTCGGCACCGCACAGAGCGCGCTCGGCGCACTGGCTGCCCCCTTGATGGGACTCGGCGGCGACCGCACCGCGCTGCCGCTGTTCCTCGGGATGACCGTGTCCGCGGGCCTCGCCCTGCTGTGCCTCGCAGCCGCGCCCCGGAAACAGATTCTGGGGAATTCTTGATGTCATTCTGGAGGCGACCTATAGGGAAACCAGTGAGATCGCACCCGAGTCGAAAGTGGATTTCCGCAGGACATTCGACCGCCCGTGAAGTGCGGTGATACCTCTCCTCTCCTTCCGTGCGGGGGACTTGACGGAGTACCGAGTCATTCCTTTCCGGGGCTATTTCGGGCCCCGGAGAATTCACGGCACCCGTCCAGAAGGAGGTTTCAGTGGAGCACTATCTCGCGCTCCTGAGCCGGCTGCCCGCCGCCCAGCAGCCGGAATGGGAGGACGACCGGGCTCTGCACCAGGTACGGGACGATCTGGCGGCCCGGCCCGCGCTGGTGCGGGCGCGGGATGTCCACCGGCTGCGTTCCCTGCTGGCACGGGCCGCCTCCGGAGCCGTCCAGGTCATCCAGGCCGGAGACTGCGCGGAGGACCCCGAGGAGTGCACCCGCGGCTATGTCGCGCGCAAGGCGGCCCTGCTCGACCTGCTCGCCGGAACCCTCAAGTCGCTGTCCCACAAACCCGTGCTGCGCGTCGGCCGGATCGCCGGCCAGTTCGCCAAGCCCCGCTCACGGCCGACCGAGACCGTCGCCGGACGCACCCTCGCCGTCTACCGCGGTCACCTCGTCAACAGCCCCGAGCCCGACCTGCTGCTGCGCCGCCCCGACCCGCGCCGGCTGCTCACCGGCTACGACGCGGCGAGCAGCGTGCTGCGCCATCTCGGCTGGCACCAGGCCACGCCGGGCCAGGACGTGGACGCCACGGTGTGGACCAGCCACGAGGCGCTCGTCCTCGACTACGAACTGCCCCAACTGCGCGAGGACGGCAACGGATCCCCCTACCTGGCGTCCACCCACTGGCCCTGGATCGGCGAGCGCACCCGCCAGGCGGACGGCGCGCACGTCGCCCTGCACGCCGCCGTCGTCAACCCGGTCGCCTGCAAGGTCGGCCCCGGCATCACCCCGGAGGAACTGCTCGCCCTGTGCGACCGGCTCGACCCGCACCGGGATCCCGGCCGGCTCACCCTCATCGCCCGCATGGGCGCCGCCGCCGTGAGCACCCGGCTGCCCCGCCTGGTGCGCGCCGTCCGGCAGGCCGGGCACCCCGTCCTGTGGCTGTGCGACCCGATGCACGGCAACACCGTCAGCGGCCCGGACGGTCTGAAGACCCGTTTCGTCGAGACGGTCGTCCACGAGGTGGAGGCCTTCTACGAGGCGGTCGCGGAAGCCGGTGGCACCGCGGCCGGACTGCACCTGGAGACCACGCCCGACGACGTCGCCGAGTGCCTGTCGCGCGAGGCGCCCGACGAGCGGGACGCGGGCAAGTACACGAGCTTCTGCGACCCGCGGCTCAACCCCGCCCAGGCCATGACGGTGGCCGCGGCCTGGCGCGGCTGACCGCATGGCAACCCAACGACACGTGCGGCACCCCCAACGACACGTACGGCACCCCAACGACACGTCAGTCACTGGAGGCGAGTTGAATCCGAACACGGACCTGCCTCGGGGCACGGCCCTGGTCACCGGCGCGGCCGGCGGCATCGGCGGTGCGATCGTCCGGGCCCTCGGCGAGCACGGCGTCACCGTCGCCGCCGTGGACCGGGCCGCGGCCCGCCCCGACGCCCTGGCGGAGAAGGCCCGCGCCGACGGGCTCGACGTGCACGCGTTCACCGCGGACGTCAGCGACGAACACGAGGTCGAGGCCCTGCTCGACGACGTCGAACGCAGCCTCGGCCCCGTCGGCAGCCTGGTGAACGCGGCCGGTGTCCTCAGGCCCGGCCCCGCCCACGCCCTCAGTCACGAGGACTGGGCCCGCACCTTCGCCGTCAACGCGACCGGTGTCTTCCTCGTCTCCCGCGCCGTGGTGCGCCGCATGCTCGACACCCGGCGCACGGGAGCCGTCGTCACCATCGCGTCCAACGCCGCCGGCACACCCCGCACCGACATGGCGGCGTACGCCGCGTCGAAGGCGGCCGCGACGATGTACACCAAGTGCCTCGGCCTCGAAGTGGCCCAGCACGGCATCCGCTGCAACGTCGTCGCGCCCGGCTCCACCGAGACCCCCATGCTCAGCTCCCTGTGGCGCGATGCGTCCGGGCGCACCGGCACCCTGGAAGGCGCCCCCGACCAGTACCGGGTCGGCATACCGCTCGGCCGGATCGCCGACCCCGTGGACATCGCCGAAGCCGCCGTCTACCTGCTCTCCGACCGGGCCCGGCACATCACCCTGCAGTCCCTCGTCGTCGACGGCGGCGCCACGCTGGGGGTGTCCGCATGACCCGCGCACTGCCCGCCCCCGGCATCCCCGCCATCGAGGCGTATCCGCTGCCCGGACCCGGCGAACTGCCCGCCAACACCGCCCGCTGGACGCCCGATCCGCGCCGCGCCGTACTCCTCGTGCACGACATGCAGCGCTACTTCCTGCGGCCCTTTCCGGAGACCGTACGCACCCCGCTGATCGCCAACGCCGCGCTGGTGCGGCGCGCCGCGGCCGACACCGGCATGCCCGTCGCCTACACCGCCCAGCCCGGCGGAATGACACCGCGTCAACGGGGCCTCCTGGAGGACTTCTGGGGACCGGGCATGACCCCCTCGGCGCAGGACCGCGAGGTCGTCGACGAGCTTGCGCCCGGCCGCTCGGACCACACCTTCACCAAGTGGCGCTACAGCGCGTTCGTCAACTCCCGGCTGCTGAGCTGGATGCGGCTGCAGCAGCGCGACCAGCTCGTCATCTGCGGGGTGTACGCGCACGTCGGCGTCCTGGTCACGGCGTGCGAGGCGTTCTCGCACGACATCCAGCCGTTCCTGGTGGCCGACGCGGTCGCCGACTTCAGTGCCGCCGAGCACCACATGGCCCTGCGGTACGCGGCCCGGCGCTGCGCCGTCGTCACCAGCGCCGAGCAGTGCGACGCCGAACTGCGCGCGGCGCACGGACAGGGGGAGCGGCGATGACCGACGACCTGCTCGGCCGGGTCCTCGACGGCGCCGTCGGCGCGTACGCGCTGCTGTACCGGCCCGAGGCCACCGGGCCCGGCATCGTGGAGCTGCTGGCCGGTGACACAGTGCGCCTGGACCGGCTCGCCGAACTGTCGGCCTTCACCGGCCTCACCGGCGACCCGGGCGCTGACGAACCGCGCCACGAGGCCCTCGCGCTAGTGCCGTACCGGCAGCTCGCCGAACGCGGCTACGAGGCGCCCGACGACGGTGCTCCGCTCATCGCGCTCGTGGTGCGCGAGCAGACCCGCGTGGCGCTCGCCGACGTGCTGGCCCGGGTGCCTGCGGCCCCCGCCACCCTGAGCGGTGGCCGCTTCGAACCGGACGACGACAGCTACGCCGCGACGGTACGGCGGATCGTCGACGACGAGATCGGCACCGGCCAGGGCGCCAACTTCGTCGTCAAGCGCTCCTTCGTCGCCCACGTCGACGATCACGACACGCACACCGCCCTGCGCTTCTTCCGCCGGCTGCTCGGCCAGGAGACCGGCGCCTACTGGACGTTCCTGGTGCACACCGGGGACCGCACCCTCGTCGGGGCCTCCCCGGAGCGGCACATCAGCCTGGACGCCGGGCGCGCCGTGATGAACCCGATCAGCGGCACCTACCGCTACCCGCCCACCGGTCCGGTGCTCGACGAGGTGATGGCGTTCCTGCGCGACACCAAGGAGACCGACGAGCTGTACATGGTCGTCGACGAGGAACTCAAGATGATGGGCCGCATCTGCGAGGACGGCGGCCGGGTCGTGGGGCCGCGGCTGAAGGAGATGGCACGGCTCGCCCACACCGAGTACTTCATCGAGGGCCGCTGCACCCGCGAGATCCCCGACATCCTGCACGAGACCCTGTTCGCCCCCACCGTCACCGGCAGCCCCGTGGAGAACGCCGCCCGCGTCATCGCCCGCTACGAACCCGCAGGCCGCGGCTACTACGCGGGGCTCGCCGCGCTCATCGGCCGCGACGGCCAGGGCGGCCCGGCCCTCGACTCCGCCATCCTCATCCGCACCGCGGACGTGGCCGCGGACGGCCGCGTCGAGATCGGCGTCGGCGCCACCCTCGTACGCCACTCCGATCCGGCCGCCGAGGTCGCCGAGACCCGGGCCAAGGCCGCCGGGCTGATCGACGCGCTCGCCGGGCGCGGCGGCAGGCTCGCCGACCACCCCGAAGTGCGCGCCGAACTCGCCCGCCGCAACGCCACCATCGCCGGTTTCTGGCTGGCCTCGGGCAGCGACGACGACGCCCCGCCCGGATTCGGCGGGCGCACCGCCCTGGTGATCGACGCGGAGGACACCTTCACCGCCATGCTCGCCCACCAGCTCCGCGCGCTCGGCATGACCGTCACCGTGCGGCGCTACGACGAGCCGTACGTCCTCGACGGGCACGATCTGGTCGTCATGGGGCCCGGTCCGGGCGATCCCACGGACGTCGCAGATCCGAAGATCGCGCATCTGCGGGCGGCGGTGCACGAACTCCTCGACCGCAGGCTGCCGTTCCTCGGGGTCTGCCTCAGCCACCAGGTGCTGGCCTCGCTGCTCGGACTTCGGCTGCGGCGCAGGCTGCGGCCTAGCCAGGGCGAGCAGCGGCGCATCGACCTGTTCGGCGAGAGCGTCCGGGTCGGCTTCTACAACACCTTTGCCGCGCACGGCACCGACGACAAGAAGCACGTCGACGGCGTCGGCGTGGTCGAGATCTGCCGGGACCCGGACAGCGGTGAGGTGCACGCGCTGCGCGGACCGGGTTTCGCGTCCCTGCAGTTCCACCCCGAGTCACTGCTCACCCAGAACGGCCCGCGCATCGTGGGCTCGCTGATCAAGGAGGTACTCAGGTCGTGAAGGCCGTCATTGCCTGGTGGGATCTCGCGCAGTCCGGACGCGACGCGGCATCGCTGCGGGCGTTCCTGCGGGACGAGGCCGTCGCCCGGTTCGCCCAAGTCCAGGGTTTGCGGCTGAAGGTGTGGATGTCCGACGAGCCGACCGCCCGCTGGGGCGCGGTGTTCCTGTGGGAGTCCGCCGAGGCCGCGGGCCAGCGGCTGCCGCAGCGCGCCGCCGAGATCATCGGCTACCCGCCCACGGAGGTGCACGTCTTCGACGTGGAGGCGGTCACCGAGGGACGGCACGGCACACCGGACCTCGCGGGGCTCGGCCTCGCCTACGCGGAGAGGAGCCCGGCCGCGTGATGGACCTCGTCATCGTGGGCGGTGGCATCGGAGGACTCGCCGCCGCCCTGGCCGCGGCGCGCGCCGGATGCCGGGTAACCGTGCTCGAACGCCGCGACGTCATGAGCGAGCTGGGCGCCGGCATCCAGCTCGCTCCGAACGCTTTCCACGCCCTGGACCGGCTCGGCGTCGGCGACGCGGTCCGTGACCGCTGCGTCCGTATCGAGACGCTGCGCCTGATGGACGGCACCTCGGACGAGACGCTCGCCGCGATGCCGCTGACCGGCGCGTACCGGACCCGGTTCGGCCATCCGTACGCCGTCGTGCACCGTGCCGATCTGCACCGCCCGCTCCTGGACGCCTGCCGGGACGCCGGGGTGGAGTTGCGTGTCGACAGCGGTCTGACGCGCTACGAGCAGGGCGCGGTGGACGTCACCGCCGTCCTCGCCGACGGGGAGCGGGTGCGCGGTCACGCCCTGATCGGCGCCGACGGCATCCGCTCCACCGTGCGCGCCCAACTCCTCGGCGACGGGGAGCCGCGCGTCTCGGGGCACACCATCTACCGGTCCCTGGTGCCCATGGACTCCGTGCCTCAGGAGCTGCGCTGGAACGCCGTAACCCTGTGGGCCGGGCCGAAGTGGCACCTCGTCCACTACCCCATAGCCTCCGGCGAGTTCCTCAACCTGGCGGTCACCCGGGACGACGGCGCACGGCAGGCAGTGGCCGGGGTGCCCGTGCCCAGGGAGCGGGTCCTCGGCGAGTTCCCCGGCCTCGGCTCGTATCCCCGCCGGCTGCTGGAGCTCGGCCGGGACTGGCGCACATGGGTGCTGTGCGACCGCGACCCCGTCGGCACCTGGACGGAAGCACGGGTGGCCCTGCTCGGCGACGCCGCCCACCCCATGCTCCAGTACGCCGCCCAGGGCGCCTGCCAGGCGCTGGAGGACGCCGTGGTCCTGGGCGGACTCCTCGACGGGGCCGGCCCCGACGACGTACCGCAGCGCCTGGAGAAGTACGCCGCGGCGCGCCGCGAGCGGACGGCGAAGGCGCAACTGGTGGCCCGTCGGATGGGGGAGCGGCTCTACCACCCGCAGGGCCGGGCCGCCACCGAACGCAACGCGATGCTCGCGACGTTGTCGACGACCGACATGTACGACGCCGTGCACTGGCTGCACGGGGAGCGGACGTTCCTCGCCCCCGGCGTCGGCTGAACCCCGACCGCACGAAGGCCTCCCCGGCGTCGCCAGGGAGGCCTTCTGCATTCCCGGCGTCACACCGGGGCGGCCGGGGTCTCCTTCAGCGGGCGCCACCAGGCCTCGTGGGTGCGGTACCACTCCACCGTCTCGCGCAGCCCCGTGTCGAACGACTTCAGCGGCCGGTACCCGAGCTCCTCGCGGATCTTCGTGTCGTCGATCGCGTACCGCAGATCGTGACCCTTGCGGTCCGCCACCAGCCGGATACGGGAGGCGTCCGCGCCGCACAGCTGGAGGAGCCGCTCGGTGATCTCACGGTTCGTCAGGCCGGTGCCGCCTCCGACGTTGTAGATCTCACCGGCCCGGCCACGGGTCAGCACCAGATGCACGGCCCGGCAGTGGTCGTCGACGTGCAGCCACTCCCGGGACTGCCGACCCGTCCCGTACAGCGGCACGGTCAGTCCGCTGAGCAGATTGGTGGTGAACAGTGGGATCAGCTTCTCGGGGTGCTGGCGCGGCCCGTAGTTGTTGGAGCAACGGCTGATGCGCACGTCCAGCCCGTGCGTGCGCCAGTAGGCGCGGGCGAGCAGGTCCGAGGACGCCTTGGACGCCGCGTAGGGGGAGTTGGGCAGCAGGGGCTGCGTCTCGTCCCAGGTGCCCGTCTCGATGGAGCCGTAGACCTCGTCGGTGGAGATGTGCACGAACGTCTCCACACCGCAGTGCAGCGCCGCCTCCAGGAGCGTCTGGGTGCCCAGCACATTGGTCCGTACGAAGGCCCGCGGACCCAGCAGGGAGCGGTCCACGTGCGACTCGGCCGCGAAATGCACGACCTGCCGATGACCGGGCATCAGCGTCCGCACCAGCTCCTCGTCGCAGATGTCGCCCTTGACCAGGGTGAGACGCGGGTGGTCCAGCGGCAGATTGGCGGTGTTGCCGGCGTACGTGAGCAGGTCGAGGACGGTGACCTCGGTGTTCTCGTAGCCCTCGTAACGGCCCTCCAACAGGCAGCGCACGAAGTGCGAGCCGATGAATCCGGCGCCGCCGGTGACCAGGACGCGGTGAGTCATGCGACCACCGCCCGGCAGTCGTCGCCCACCACCAGCTGGTGCGCCCGGGTGCCGGGAGGCGAGGTGACCTTCGCGCCACGACCGATCAGCGAGGCGCGCACCGGTCGGACCCCGTCCAGCACCGCGCCGTCCAGCAGGATGGAGTCCTCGATGTCGGCGCCGTGCACGGTGCAACCGGCGCCGAGCGACGTGTGCGGGCCGACCCGGCTGTCCTGCACGACCGTGTCGGCGCCGACGACGAGCGGGCCGGTGAGCCGGGAGCGTACGACGGTGGCGCCGGGCTCCACGATCACGGCGCCGTCCAGCACGCTCTCCTCGTCGACACGGCCGCGCACCTCGGCCTCGACCCGGTTCAGCAGCACCCGGTTGCACTCCAGGAGACCGTCGATCTTCCCGGTGTCCTGCCAGTACCCGGAGTACTCGACGGCGGTGACCGTGCGGCCCCCGGTGACCAGGTGCTGGATGGCGTCCGTGATCTCCAGCTCGCCGCGCGCGCTGGGCGGGACGGCCCGTACCGCGTCGTGGATGGCGGGGGTGAAGAAGTACACGCCGATCACGGCGAGATCGCTGCGCGGATGCCGTGGCTTCTCCACCAGGGCCCGCACCACCCGGTCCGCGCCGACCTCGGCCACTCCGTACTGCCGCGGGTCGAGGACCTTGGTGACCATGATCTGGGCCGCCGGGCGGCGCGCCGCGAACGACTCGGCGGCGTCGCCTATGCCCTCGACCAGCACATTGTCGCCGAGGTACATGACGAAGTCGTCGTCGCCGAGGAAGTCCTCCGCGATGGCCACGCAGTGCGCCAGTCCCAGCGGCGCCTGCTGCCGTATGTAGGTGATCCGCAGGCCGAGCCGGGAACCGTCGCCGATCGCGGCGGCGATCTCGTCCGCGTGGTCCCCGACGATGATGCCGACCTCGCGCACGCCGATGGCGCGGATGTTCTCCAGGCAATGCACCAGGACCGGTTTGTTCGCCACCGGGACCAACTGCTTGGCCATCGAGTGGGTAAGGGGACGGAGCCGGGTTCCCATTCCGCCCGACAGTACGAGTGCTTTCATTGCGACCTCTCACTCAATAGGTGGGGCAGCGGTGGGAATGACAATGCCGCAACGGTCTTGCGGTGCCCTTGAGAAGACTTAGCGTCCCGCCAGGGGATACCGGTGAGCGGTCTCCAGAGATCCTCTGAGAATTCCCTAGACCGGATTCCTAGGGTGACCGTCATGCGCATTCTCTTTCTGGCCGGGGGAAGCCCGGCGACGATTTTCGGCCTGGCGCCGCTCGCCACGGCCGCACGGAACGCGGGACATCAGGTGTTCCTGGCGTCCACCGAGGAGATGATGCCGGTCGCCGCCGGCGCCGGACTGCCCGGCGTCCCCGTCACCGGGCGCTCGATCCGCGACTTCATGACGACGAGCCGCACCGGCGAAAGCCTTCAGTGGCCCGAGGACCCGCAGGAGCACATCCACTTCATCGGCCGCGGCTTCGGCCGCATGGCCGCCGACAGCCTCCCGGCGCTGACCGAGCTCGGCCGCGCCTGGAAGGCCGACCTCGTGGTCGGCGGCATGCTCTGCTTCGCGGCACCGCTGGCCGCCAGGCACCTCGGCATCCCGTACGTGCGGCAGGCCTGGGACACCGGCGAGCCGCCCGAGGTGGACGGCGCCGCGGCGAGCGTCATGGGGCCCGAGCTCGCCGAACTGGGCCTGGACCGGCTGCCGGAGCACGACCTCTACGTCGACATCTGCCCGCCCAGCCTGCGCCCCGCCGACGCGTTCGACGCGCAGCCCATGCGCTACATACCCGGCAACGGACAGCGCGCTCTGGAGCCGTGGATGTACGTCCCCGGCGAGCGCCGCCGCATCCTGGTGACCGCGGGCAGCCGGGTCAGCCGGCATCAGTACTTCGACTACGTGCGCGAACTCGCCCGCAAGGTGGGCGCGCTGGGCACCGAACTGCTCGTCGCCGTGCCCGACGATGTCGCCGACGAGCTGACCGAGGGGCTGCGCCATGTGCGGGCCGGTTGGATGCCGCTCGACGTCGTCGCGCCCACCTGCGACCTCGTCGTGCACCACGCGGGCGGCGGCACCGCCCTGTCGGCGATGAATGCGGGCGTGCCGCAGCTGCTCATCCCCAACATGCCGAAGCTGGTGCCGCCTTCGCGCCGGCTCGTCGACTTCGGGGCCGCGCTGATGGTGCCGGACGGCGAGGACTCGCAGGACGCCGTGGTCGCCGCCTGCGAGAAGATCCTCGGTGACTCCTCCTACCGGGAGCGCTCGCAGGCGCTGGCCGCGGAGATCGCCGGTATGCCGCTGCCCGCGCAGGTGGTCGGCGCCCTGGAGGATCTCGTCGGCTGAGCGCGACGGACGCAAGGGTGGGGCGGCACCGGGAGACCGGTGCCGCCCCACCCTCGTGTCCGTGCCAGTGTCACCCCGACGGACGGGACACGGGGACCGCCACCGTCCGCTCCCGGCCCGGCGTGAGCCCCTCCACCAGATCGGTGTCGAGCCGCGGATCGCCGGTGAGGATGGCCTCGTGCAGCAGCCGGACGCGCAGGCACGGTTCGATGCCGAGTTCCTCGTCGAGGATCCTCCGCAGCCGGTGGAACGCCTCCAGGGCCTCCACCTGCCGGCTGGAGCGGTACAGGGCCAGCATGTACTGGGCGGTGAGGTTCTCGTTCAGCGGATGCCGGGCCGACAGCGCGCCCAGCTCGCTCAGCAGGTGATGGTGCAGACCGAGCCGCAGCTCGGCCTCGAAGCACTGTTCCATCATGCCGAGCCGGGTCTCGGCCAGGCTGTTCACCCGCTCGCGCAGATGAGGCCCCGGCGTCACATCGGCCAGGGCCTCACCCCGCCACAGCGACAGCGCCGCGCGGAAGGTCCGGGACACGGCCCGGTCGTCCCCGTTGCGCTGCGCCACCCGGCCCTCCTGCAGCAGGCGGTTGAAGCGGGTCAGATCGAGCGCCTCGGGTTCGGTGACGATGCGGTAGCTGCGCGAGCCCGTGACCAGCTTCTGCCGGGCGGACTTCAGCGAACGCACCGAGGGCGAGCGGGCGAGGGAGCGGCGAATTTGCAGGATGTACGTCTGGAGCGTCGGTAAAGCGCTCGGCGGGGGATCGTTCTCCCACAGTTCCTGGCTGCATATTTCGGTGGACACCGGAAGATTCGCGTGCAGCAGTAAAAGCGCGAGCAGATGCCGCTGTTTCGGTGCCGTCGGAAGATACTCGATCCCATCGTCCATGGCGGAGATCGGCCCCAGGACTCGGAATTCCATTGCTTCCCCTGAACGATAAGGGCAGTTCGGATCCTGCCGCGTGAGGTCCCCACCTTCTGGCAGGATCCTTCGGGATGCAACGGAACCAGGGATATTGTGTCAGGTGGCCGGGCGCCGGTGTCCGAAATTCGTTGCCGGTGTTCCCGGCCCCGCGTTCAGGCGATCAATCCCCTTGCTTTGCCGAGCAGTTCGATCTGGAGTTCCCAGGCCCCGCCGATGGGGCAGACGACCACATGCTCGGCGCCCGCCGCAGCGTACGCCGCGATGCGCTCGGCGATCAGCTCGGGCGGTCCGGACACCGCGACCGCGTCGGCGAGTTCACGCGGGAAGCCGAACTGGCCGTGCAGTACGTCCACCAGGGCGTCCTGCGACAGCCCGCCCAGATGCCCGTCGAGCGCGGCGAACACCGTGACCGTGACGCGCGGCACCGGCCGCCCGGCCGCGCCGCTCAACTCCGCCAAGGTGGCCAGACCCTCGGCCACCCCCTCCGGCGTGATCGCCGCCGGCAGCCAGCCGTCCCCGAGCGTGGCGGCCCGGCGCAGCGCGGCCGGTGAGCCACCGCCGATCCACACCGGCGGCACCGGCACGGCCGGCGCCAGGGTCACCGAGGCGCCCGGCAGGTCGGGCAGCTCGGTCGTCCGCCCGGTCAGCAGCGAGGGCAGCGCACGCAGCGCCGCGTCGGTGCGCCGGGCCCGCTCCGCGACGGGCACCCCGGCCGCCTGCCACTCATCGGCCGGTACGCCGCCCAGACCCACGCCCAGGTGCAGCCGGCCCGGCGCGAGCGCGTGCAGCGAACCGATCTGCTTGGCCGCCCAGGACAGCCGACGCAGCGCCAACTGCAGGACACCGAAGCCGACTTCGAGCCGGGTGGTGCTGCCCGCGGCGGCGGCCAGCGCCACCGTGCTCTCCAGGAACGGGGCCCCGGTGGCCAGATGGTCGCTGGCCCACAGCGAGTCCAGGCCGGACTGCTCCGCGTGGCGGGCCACCTCCTGCGGCGCGGGCAGCGTGCCGTCGGGCGAGCCGAGGGACGAGTACGAGATGCCTGTCTTGACCATCAGGTCTCCTTGGAAGGTGTGGGGGAGGCGGCGGTCACCGCGCGGCCGGGGCGGGCTCCCCGGCGCTGACGACGGCACAGCGGTGATGGTCGATGTCGACGAGCCCCTTGGTGCGGCCGAAGATCTCCTTGAACTCGTGCTGCTGCGCGCACCGTTCGAAGGACTCCTGGTCCGCCCACAGCGCGAGGCTGAAGTACACGTCGGGCTCGTGCAGCGACCGCACGAGTTGATGCCGGATCAGCCCCGGCTGCCGCTCCATGAAGGCGCCGCCCTCGGCGTAGATCTCCTCGTACAGCTCGGTCGAACCGGTCACGGTGATCCTGTTGGCAATCACGTACATGCGGGCTCCAAAAAGGCGGTGGGTGAAAGGGGGCGGACGGTGCCGACGGCGGGGGAGGTCGGCGGCACCGCCCGCCGGTCTCAGACGTGCTGGTTCTCGGACTCCGGCGTCCGCTCGGGCCGCGCGGCCGCGGGCCGCGGCGCGGCGGAGCCGGAGAGCATGGCCACCACGAGGACCGCACCGATGGCGCAGACACCCGCCACCCACCACAGGGCGATGTGCCAGGCGCTGGTGAAGTGGTCGGCGAGGACGGCGTGTTCGGGGCCGTCGGGCAGATTGCCCGCGGAGATTTCCTTGGCCAGGTGCGCCGATCCGACCCGGCTCTGGATCAGGCTGACCAGGAGCGATCCGAAGATGGCCAGGACGAGTGCCTCGGCGCCGCCGCGGATGGTGTTGAGGAAGCCGGCCGCCATGCCTGCCCGCTCCGGCTCCACCTGGCTCATGGCCTGGCCGTCGGTGATGCCGAACGAGATGCCCATGCCGACGCCGATCACGATGAGCGGTCCCGCGAGCCGGCCCGCGCCGATCCCGGGTTCCAGGACGGTCAGCCATGCGCTGCCCGCCGCGATGAGCAGCAGCGCGAGCCCCATCAGGACGCGCGGCGGGAAACCGCGGGTGATCAGCCAGCCGCCGACCTGCGGAGCGATCAGCACCGGCACCGTCATCAGCAGCATGGTCACACCGGCACTCGTCGCCGACGCGTCGCTCGCGCCCTGGAAGTACGTGGGCAGGAACGTCAGCGTGCCGACAAAACCGATCGACGTGATGAGGGTGCCGACACACCAGGCGGTGTAACGCCGGTTCTTGATCAGCGTCAGATCGAGCACCGGGTGGTCGCTGCGCCGCTCCACCACCGCGAACACGATCAGCAACGCGACACCGAGGACCAGGCTCCCGACGATGAGCGGATCGCCCCAGCCGCTCTCCGGACCCTGCACCAGGCCGATCATCGCCAGCGCCAGACCGAGTACGAACGTGACCACGCCGGGGACGTCGACGCGCGGCCGCTCACCGGCCCGCGACTCGGCGACCCTGACCGTGCCCAACAGCACGAACACCAGCACCACGACGTAGAACAGGAAGCTCGCGCGCCAGCCGAGGCTGCCCACGAGCCAGCCGGACAGCGTCGGCCCGAACGCGATGCCGATACCGACGACGGTGCCCATCGCCGCGAACGCGCGGGTGCGGGCCGCGCCGTCGAACGTGGTCGCCAGGATCGCCCCCGAGCTGGCCAGGACGCCCGCGGCGCCGATGCCCGCGACGGCCCGGGCCAGGTCCAGCACCACGATGTGCGGGGCGAGCGCGCTGATCAGCGAGCCCACGGCGAACAGGCCACCGCCCAGGACGAAGATCCGGCGCCGCCCGAACAGGTCGGACAGCGAGCCCGCGACCAGGGTGATCGCCGCGAACAGCAGGTTGTAGACGTTGACCACCCACATCAGGGGGGCCCCCGAGGTGTCCAGGTCCTTGCCGATGTCGGGCAGCGCGACGGCCGCGCCGGAGATGGACATCGGCACGACCAGGACGCCGAGCAGTACGACGACGAGCGTCATGGCCGGACTCGACCGTGGTGGAGATGACTTGGTGCCGGCTGTGCTCATCGCTCTTCCTTCCCGGATGTGACTCGGACAGCGACGAACGTAGAAGGTGAAGTTCGGTTGAGGTCCAGTGCGGCGCTGGCACTTCGTCAGGTCGGGAGCGGGCCCAGATCCCTCCCAGGAAGTCTCTAGAACGGTGGGCGAGGCTGGAGCGGACGGTCCGCGCCACCCACCGCGGGCCGGTCCACGAAGCCCCCCAAGGAGTGTGCGACGGTGTTCACGGACCTGGCGGATTTCCACCAGTGGCTTGCGCAACGTCACGAAGCGAACGAGTACCGGGTGACCCCCGCGCCGCTGAACCGGCTCGACGGCTGGGCCGCGGACCCGGTCACCGGCGACCTCCACCACAGCAGCGGCCGCTTCTTCGCCGTCCACGGCCTGGACGTCACCGGCTCCCAGCGCGAGGTCGGTCACTGGCAGCAGCCGATCATCAACCAGCCCGAGCACGGCGTCCTCGGCATCCTGGTCAAGGAGTTCGACGGCGTACCGCACTGCCTGCTGCAGGCCAAGATGGAGCCGGGCAACGTCAACACCCTCCAGCTGTCCCCGACCGTGCAGGCCACCCGGAGCAACTACACCCGGGTCCACCGCGGCCGCGCGGTGCCCTACCTGGAGCTGTTCATCGCGCGCGGGCGCGGCCGACCGCTGGCCGACGCGTTGCAGAGCGAACAGGGCTCGTGGTTCCTGGCCAAGCGCAACCGCAACGTCATCATCCGGATCGACGACGACATCCCCGTCCTCGACGACTTCTGCTGGCTCTCCCTCGACCAGATCGGCCACCTACTGAAGGTGCACGACCTGGTCAACATGGACACCCGCACCGTGCTGTCGCATCTGCCGGACGCGCTGCTGCCCGCCGGGGACCGCTTCCGCGGCACCCCCGCGCACCCCCTGCCGGAGCTGCTCAACTGGCTGACCCACCACAAGACCATGGACCGCACCGTGCGCCGAGCCGTCCCGCTCGCCAAGACCGAGGGCTGGCGGATGACCGACGAGGAACTGCGCCACGAGCACGACCGCTACTTCCGCGTCATCGGCGTCGACGTACAGGCCCAGAACCGGGAGGTGGCCAGCTGGTCCCAGCCGATGCTCGCACCCTGCGGCGAGGGCGTCATCGCCTTCGTCGTGCGCCGCATCGACGGCGTCCCGCATGTCCTCGTCCAGGCCAGGGCCGAGGCCGGCACTCCGGACGGCGTCGAGATCGCACCGACCGTGCAGTGCAGCCCCGGCAACTACGCGCACCTCGCCACCGGCCTGCGCCCCCGCTACCTCGACACCGTCCTGTCCGCCCCGCCCCGGCGCATCCTGTTCGACGTGGTGCACTCCGAGGAGGGCGGCCGCTTCTACCACGCCCGCAACCGCTACCGGGCCGTCGAGGTCCCCGACGACTTCCGCGTCGACGTGCCCGACGGCTTCCACTGGGCGACCCCGGGCCAGCTCGCCCAGGTCAACCACTACGGCGGACTGCTCAACGTGGAGGTCCGCAACCTGCTGACGTGCATGGGATTCATCGCATGACGGCCCAACGCCCCCTGCGCCTGGGCGTCATGGGCTGCGCCGAGTTCGCGCTGCGCCGCATGCTGCCCGCGGTCGCCGACAGCCCGGACATCGAACTGGCCGCCGTGGCCAGCCGCCGGCCGGCCACGGCCCGGGAGGTCGCCGCACGCTTCGGCGGCATCCCCGTCGACGGCTACGAGCAGCTGCTCGCCGTACCGGACCTGGACGCCGTGTATGTGCCGCTGCCCAACGCGCTGCACGCGGAGTGGGTGCTGCGCGCCCTGGACGCGGGCCGCCACGTCCTGGCGGAGAAGCCCCTCACCACCCGTGGCGACCTCACCCGGGAGGCGGTGCGCCGAGCCGAGGAGCGTGGGCTCGCCCTCGTCGAGAACTTCCTGTTCGTACACCATCCACAGCACGCCCGGGTGCGCGCACTGATCGACGACGAGATCGGCGAACTGCGGCAGATGTCCGCCGCGTTCGCCATTCCGCCACGCCCCGCGGACGACATCCGCCACCGCCCCGACCTGGGCGGTGGCGCCCTGCTCGACGTCGGCGTCTACCCCCTCAAGGCCGCGCAGTACTTCCTCGGCACCGGCCTGCACGTCGTCGGCGCCGCCCTCCGGTACGGCAGCACCGGCGTCGACGTGGAGGGCTCGGTGCTGCTGCGCCGCGCGGACGGCGTCTGCGCCCAGCTGTCCTTCGGCATGGACCACGCCTACACCTCCCGCTACGAGCTGTGGGGCACCCGGGGCCGCGTCACGGTGAACCGCGCGTTCACCCCGCCCGCGGACCACCGCCCCGAGGTGACGGTGGAGCGGGACGGCCGGACCCGCGGCGTCGAGCTGGCGGCGGCCGACCAGTGCGCGGCCGCCGTCGCCGCGTTCGCGGCGGCCGTCCGCGCCCCGGCGACGTGCCACGAGGCGGCGGCCCGCTCCGTGGACCTGGCCCGCCTCACCGACGAGATCCGCACCGCCGCTGTCTAGCCCCCGCACCGACCGTCACGTCAGCCGACCGACACGCCACCCGACCTTCACGTCAGCCGCCGGGGCGCCCGGCACGTCACCCGACCGTCACGTCAGGCGCCGGGCCCCGGCACGTCACCCGACCTTTACGCCAGCCGCCGGGCCCCCGGCCCCTGGCGGCTGAGTACGTCCTCCGGATTCGACAGCGCGCAGTGCTCCAGGGACAGGCAGCCGCAGCCGATGCACTCCGTCAACCGCCGCCGCAGCGCGCGCAGTCGGCGGATGCGCGCGTCCAGCTCGGGCTGCCACGACTCGGCGAGCCGCGCCCAGTCCTTCCGAGTGGGCGTACGGCCCTGCGGCAGCTCGGCGAACGCCTCCCGGATCGCGGCCAGTGACAGCCCGACCGCCTGCGCGGTGCGGATGACGGCGACCCGGCGCAGCGTGTCCCGGCGATAGCGCCGTTGGTTCCCGCTGGTGCGCCGGCTGTGGATCAGCCCCTCGCTCTCGTAGAAACGCAGCGCCGAGGGACGCACGCCGCTGCGCGCCGACAGTTCCCCCATGGTGAGTTCCCCGGCCGGGGGACGCGACGGTACTCGGTCCATCCCCCCACGTTAGGAGCCCGGGGCCGGACCACCCGATCGACATCCACGGACTGTGTCAGGTCTCCGGCACATCGGACGTTCGCGCACGTCACGGGCGCTCCTCGGTGACCGGGACAACGAGATCGGCGCACAAGTGTGTGTCCGGCGTCCCTCCCGCCGGGCGCCCCGTGCGCCGACGGTGGAGACAGGCAGGTCGAGGTGACCGCGCCTCGACCGCAAGCGGAGAAGGAGCGTCGTGATCGAATCCGCCGAACCGGGACTGTCCACCAGGCTCTTCGCGTCCCTGCGCCGCCGCGACCAGCGCACCAAGGCGGAGCTCTACCTCACCGGACTGCTCGCCACCGAGGGCCGCAAATCGGTGCGCAACATCTCCGCGTCGCTGCACGGCGCGGGCGACGGCGCGACGGAACAGAGCCTGCACCACTTCATCACCAGCTCCACCTGGGACTGGACCCCCGTGCGCACGGCCCTGGCCCACGCCCTCACCGAACGCGCCCCACAGCACGTGTGGACGGTGCGGGCCCTGCCGATCCCCAAGGCGGGCACCCACTCCGTCGGCGTGGACCGGCTCTACGTGCCCGGCCTCGGCCAGTCCATCCACGGCCAGTTGGCGTTCGGCCTGTGGTGCGCCGGCGAGCGGCTGACCGCCCCCGTCGACTGGCGGCTGCATCTGCCCGGCAGCTGGCTGAACGACGCCCGGCGGCGCATCCGGGCCGAGATCCCCGCGTCCGCCGTACCGGAGGACCCCGACGAGTGCGCCGTCGCCCTCGCCCTCGCCGGCCGCACCACCGCCCGCCCCGTGGTGCTGGACCACGTGACGGCCCGGCCCGCAGCCGTGGCCGACGCCTTCGTCCGCGCCGGTGTGCCGTTCCTCGCCCGCGTCACCGCACGGACCCCGTTCGCCGTCGCCGACCCGGCGCTGCCCGGCGCCGGTGCCGGGCAACTGCCCGCCGGGCAGATCCTGCAGGCGCTGCGCGGGCTGCGCCGCCCGGTGGAGTGGCCGGACCCCGGCCGCAGACAGGCCCGCCGCACCTCCCTGGTGGCCGCCGTCCCCGTCCGCGCCGGCCGCCTCGCCCACCGGCACCGACTCCTGCTGCTGGGCGAGTGGAGCGATGCGCACCGCCCGCCCACGGCGCTGTGGCTGACCGGGGTGCGCGGCGCCTCCACGGGAGCGCTGCTGCGCCTGACGAAGTACGCGGCCCGGGTGCGCGCCGAGGGCGAGCCGCTCGGCGACCGCGTTGGACTGCGCGACTTCGAGGGCCGCTCCTTCCCGGGCTGGCACCGTCACATGACTCTCGCCTCCGTGGCCCACGCGATGTCGGCGGTCGGGTCCGTCGCGTCCCTCGCGGACACCGCCTACGAACTGCCGCTGTCCGCCTGACCCCGGGCCGTGCGCGGCAGCCGGCCGAGCAGGGTGCCGCGGGTCCGGTGCAGCCTGAGCGCCAGCTGGATCTCCAGGGCCCGCTCGGGTGACTGCCAGTCGTCGCCCAGGAGTTCGGTGATCCGGTCGAGGCGACGGGCGACCGTGTTCGGGTGGATGTGCAGCACCCGGGCCGCCCGCCTGGGACTCGACCGCGAGGCGAAGTACACCTCCAGCGTCCGGGCGAACTCCGTGTACCGCTGCTCGTCGTGGGCCAGCACCGGCCCGAGCACCGACTCCACGTACGACGGCACGCTCAGCACGTCCGCCAACAGCACACCCAGGAAACCGAGTTCCTCCGGAGTGGCCACCCCACCCTGGTTGCCGAGCTCGGTCAGCGCCGTCAGGCAGCGCTGGGCGTCGTCGTGCAGCCGCGCCACCTCGGGCAGGCCCGTGCGGGGCCCCGCCGCCCCCACCGTCACCGGCACATCCAGCAGCGGCGACAGCTCCTTGTGCGCGGCCCGCGCGGCGGCCGCCGCGTCGTCGCCGGGCAGCAGCAGCGACAGACACTCGTCCCGCACGCTCTTCAGACCGCTCTTGCGATGCGCGTACGACGCCGCCCAGGCGGTCGCCCGCCGCAGCGAACCGCCCTCCGGGCGGGCCACGACCACGACGTACGGCGTGCCCGCAGCGATCCCGAGCCGCGCCGCCTGCTCCTCCAGCTGCCACCATGCAAGGCCCATGGAGTCCGGCGCCAGCAGCGCCTCGAACAGGTCGTCACGGGTGCGCCCCTCGGCCAGCGCCCGGTTCCGGTCGCGCTGCAGGGACAGGGCGATCGCCCGGACCGCCACCCGCAGCGGTCGCGGCCCCCGCTGCCCGATGAACGGTGTGTCCGGCAGGAACAGCACCGTGCCCAGCGGGTCGCCGCCGCCGGTGACCGGCGCCACCCACGCCCCGTCGTCCAGCGGCACCGGCTCGCCTGCCGCCATCGCGTCCAGGCTGCGCTGGGTGAGGATCTCGTCCTCGTACTCGGGCAACCGGCCGTGCGCGGCCAGCAGTTCTCCGCCCAGCTCCCGCACCGCGAGCGCCCCGCCCAGCGCGGTCGCCGCCACCTCCGTGATCGCGTCCAGCGGGCTGCCGTCGTGCACGAGGGTCAGCAGATGGTCGTACGCCGCCTCCATCCGGCGATGGGCGCCCACGATGGACCACGCCTGCGCACCGTCCCGCTCCAGCTCCGCCTTCTGCGCGCCGAGCGACTCCATGAGCCGCGCCGTGCCCAACGTGGTCGCCGCCAGCGTGGCCAGCGTGGACAGGGAACTGATCTCCTGAGCGGTGAACCGGCGCACCTCACGATGCGCCCCGTACAGTGCGCCCGACACCCCGCCGGGCCCCTGGAGCGGCACCGCCACCACCGCCCGGACACCTTCCGCGCGCACCACCCGGTCGATCTCCTCCGAGTGATCGATGGAACGGTCCGCGAGGTAGTCAGGCGTCGAGAACGGCGCGCCCTTGTCCAACGCCGCACGCCCGAGCCCGGCGGGGCCGGTGATCCTCAGCCCTATGTTGAACGCCGTCGCGTCGCCCTCCGACGCCACGACCGTGAGCGGTCCGTCGGCCTGCTCGTGCAGCCCCAGATACGCCAGATCGGCGCGGAGTAATCGACGCGCCCGCTGGGTCGCGGTGCGCAAGGTGGCCTGCACGCCTTCGGCCATCGCCTCGGCCAGGTCACGACAGGTGTCGACGAGCGAGACCAGCGTCGTCTCCCTCTCCTGTGCCAGCGCGAACCGGTCCAGCACCGACGTGCCGAGCAGCGTCGCCTGCTCCAGTTCCTGTATCTGCCGCGGCGTCGCACCGAGCGTCCTGGCGTCCGCGAGCAACTCGTCCAGCCGCTGCGCGGCCCCGTGTTCGGCCAGCGTCGCCAGGACGTCCATCACCGTGGGGAGCTGCCGGGGCGTAGCTGCTGACATGGGATTTGTTCTCCTGGAAGGTGTGGGGGTGACGTCGGGTGGTGGTCCGAGCACTGTAGAGCTGCCCCGACAGTGTCATGTGATCACCTTTTGCATGCTCATTACCTTGCACAGAATGGCATGTGCAACTGATCGCGGTGTGCGACAGCGGGAGGCGGTGATACGCGCCCGCGAACCCAGGGGGAGGGGACCGATGGAGAGCGTCCGCAGTTACGAGCGCTCGCTCGCCCGCAGCAGGGCCTCACGTACCAGGCATGATCGGCCCGAGGTCTTCACGCTGCACGGCCGTGCATGGGACCTGCTCGACGACGTGTTCGCCCCGCCGTTCTCCCCGTCGACCGGGGTGGCCATGGAACTCCTCGGCCTCACCGGGACCGGCCGCACGCCCGCCGGCTCCTTCCTGGAGATCGGCTGCGGCACCGGCGTCATCGCCGTGTCGGCGGCCCTGGCCGGCTGCGACCGGGTCGTCGCCACCGACATCAATCCGCACGCGGTCCGCAACACCGAGCTGAACGCCGCACGCCACGGCGTCGCCGGGCGGGTGCGGGCCCTGCGCAGCGACCTGTTCGCGGGCATCCCCGCGACAGCGCGCTTCGACACCGTGTACTGGCACTCCAACTTCGTCCTGGCACCGTCCGACTACCACCACCGCGACGTCCACGAGCAGGCCTACGTGGACCCGGGATACGAGGCACACCTGCGCTACCTGCGACAGGCCCCGGACCACCTCACCGAAGGCGGCCGGGTGTTGCTGCACTTCTCCAGCCGCGGCGACCTCGCTCTGCTGCGCCGGAGCGTCGCCGACGACGGCAGGGAGCTGCGCACGGTCGCCTCGGCCACGGTGCGGGAGGACACGGAGAACGTCGAGTACATGCTGCTGGAACTGATCACCGCTGCCTCCTGACCGGCCGCGGCCCACTGACCACCGGAGCAGATGTGCGCACGCTCATCGTCGACAACTACGACTCGTTCACCTTCAATCTCGCCCATTACGTCGCCGAGGTGACGGGTGTGGAACCGACCGTGATCCGTAACGACGACCCCACCTGGCACCCCGGACTGCTCGACGCCCACGACAGCGTGATCCTCTCGCCCGGCCCCGGCACCCCCGCACGCGCCCGCGACGTCGGCATCTGCCGGGAGATCGTCGAGCACGGCACGCTGCCCACGCTCGGTGTCTGTCTCGGCCACCAGGCACTGGCCCTGTGGCACGGCGCCACCGTGGGCCGCGCCACCGAGCCGCGGCACGGCAGGCTCTCACCCGTCCTGCATGACGGCACCGACCTGTTCGCCGGGCTGCCCGACGGGTTCCAGGCGGTGCGCTACCACTCGCTCGCCGCCACCGACCTGCCCGCGGAACTGGAGGCCACCGCCCGCACACCGGACGGCGTCCTCATGGGGCTGCGCCACCGTCAGCGCCCGTTGTGGGGCGTGCAGTTCCACCCCGAGTCCATATCGACCGAGTACGGGCACGAGATACTCGCCAACTTCGCCCGGCTGACCCGCGAGCACCGGGCCCGGCACGGCCGACCGGTCCGCCTGGCCGCCGCCCGCCCGGCCCGGCACCGGCCCCGGCCGGGGCGCCCCGCCCCGCAGCGCCGCCGCCTCAAGGTCCTCGCCCGCCAGTTGCCGACCCGCTGGGACAGCGAGACCGTCTTCGGGCACCTGTACCGCGCGAGCAGCCATGCGTTCTGGCTCGACAGCAGCCGCAGGGACGGCGCGAATGGCCGGTTCACGATCATGGGCGACGCCGCCGGGCCGCTGGCCCGGGTCGCCGTCGCCGACGTGTGGCAGGGCACCGTCACGGTCTCCTCCGCCACCGGCACGCGGACCGAAAGCAGCGCCTTCTTCGACTGGCTCGACGCCGACCTGCGCTCGCTGGACACCGAAGTCCCGCCGCTGCCCTGCGACTTCGCACTCGGCTGGGTGGGCGCGCTGGGTTACGAACTCAAGGCCGAGTGCGGTGGCGCCCGGGCCCACCGCTCGCCCGACCCCGACGCGGCGATGATTTTCGCCGACCGGGCGGTCGTTCTCGACCACCTCCTCGGCACAACGCACCTGCTGGCCCTCGCCGAGAACGACGACGAGGCACCCGCAGCCGCCTGGCTCGACAGCACGGCCGCCCGCCTCGAACGTCTCGCGCCCGACACCCCGCCGCTCCTGGAACCCTTCTACAACCCCCTCACCGGCATTCGGCTCCGGCACGACCGCGAGGCCTACCTCGCGCTCATCGACCGCTGCCAGGAGGAGATCAGGGCGGGCGAGACCTACGAGGTGTGCCTCACCAACATGATCACCGCGGTCGGTGAACTCGACCCCTGGCGGGCCTACCGGCAACTGCGCCGCATCAGCCCCGCCCCCTTCACCGCCCTGCTCACCTTCGGACCCGACCTCTCCATCCTGAGCACCTCACCGGAACGGTTCCTGCGCATCTCCGCCGACGGTGTCGCCGAGTCCAAGCCCATCAAGGGGACCCGGCCGCGCGGCGCCACCGCCGCCGAGGACTCGGCGCTCGTCGCGGACCTGCGCGGCAGCGAGAAGGACCGCTCCGAGAACCTCATGATCGTCGATCTGGTCCGCAACGACCTGGGCCGCACCGCCCGCACCGGCTCGGTCACCGCCGACGAGATCTTCCAAGTCGAGAGCTACGCCACGGTCCACCAACTGGTCAGCACCATCCGGGCACGGCTGCGCGACGACGCGGGCGTCGTGGACTGCGTGCGGGCCGCCTTCCCCGGCGGATCAATGACGGGCGCCCCGAAACTGCGCACCATGGAGATCATCGACCGCCTCGAAGGCGGACCGCGCGGCATCTACTCCGGCGCGCTCGGCTACTTCTCGTTGTCCGGCTCGGCCGACCTGAGCATCGTCATCCGCACGCTCGTGGTCACGCCGGGCCAGGTGCGCTACGGGGTCGGCGGCGCGATCGTCGCCCTGTCGGACCCGGAGGACGAGTTCGAGGAGACTGCCGTCAAAGCCGGCCCGCTGCTCACGCTCTCCCGGCAGGAATTCCCGGGACGCACCCTGGAGCCGGTCCGCTGACCGGGCACGCACCGCCCGTGTGAGGGGGTCCGCCGGGGGCATACGGGAGGCACGGCACCCATCCGCCGATCCCCCTCCCGAGGAGGCACACCGTGTTGGCCATCATCGCGGCGGTCCTGTTCTTCGTAGCCTTCCTCATCAACGCGGCCGACATCACGACCAACGAGATCTTCACCTCGACCAACGTCATGCTGCTCGGGCTCACGCTGCTGGCCCTGCACCTCGCGGGTATCGGCGGCGGCTGGACGACACGGCGCCGCAGGCGCTGAGGGGCAGAGGAGGTCCACCCCGCCCTGGTTGAACACGTTCAAAACGTCTGCGAGGATGTGCCCACGGACCGGGCCTGCCGCCGCACCGGCCGGAAAGGACGGCTGCCATGACGAGCTCGCTTCTCATGCCGAGCAGACGAGCGCTCAGGGGCTCCGCGCCAACCTGCGCGGACGTACCCGGGAGCACAGCGCCGACACACATCCTCGACTGGCGACATCACCGAGTCACGGAACTGCTCCGAACCATCACCGCCACCCCGGAAGGCCAAGACACCACAGCGCACCCCGTCGGCCAGCTGGAGACCCTGCGCCGAGCGCACAGGACCATCACCGGCGCGGTGCGGCCGGTCTACTCGGTCCAGGACGAGCGGCCCGTGTCGGAGGTGCTGCGCCGCGGCCGTGGCTCGTGCAGCCAGCGGCTGGCCGTCCTGGAAGCCGTGGCGCGGGCGGGTGGGACCCCCACGCGGGTACGGGGCCTGCTGGTCGACGGAGCGTTCTGGTACCTCCGCTTCCCGCGGATGCGCCGGCTCGTCCCGCACCAGGTCGTCCTCGCATGGCCGGAGTTCCGCATCGAGCCGACGCCGCAGGACGAGCATCGGGCCGCGCGCTGGCTGTCGGCGTCCGAGATCTTCGGCGACCTGAGCGAACTGAGCGGCCGGAACGGCGGCGGCTTCACCAACAGCGCCGCGGAGACGCTGTTCGAGGCGCTGTCCAGGACGGCGATCGACTGGGACGGAGTGACGGCATGCCCGGCCGACCGCGGCGCCTGCGACCTCTCGTCCCATGTCCTGGCAGACCTGGGCCACTTCGACTCCCGCGACGAACTGTTCGCCCGGCACGGCCAGACCCTGTGCACCATGGCGAGGCTGCTGGCCGAGCCGATCCTGGGCAAACGGGACAGCAACCGCCGGGCGGCCCTCGTGAAGACGATGTGAGAGTCCCCCGGAGGCACAGGTTGTAGAGACCGTCCGTGGGTGTCCAGGCCAGTCCAAGGTGAGCGCGTAATGGCAGGTCAGGGCACTCTGGTCCGGGGGAGTCGACGCAGTCGGTGATAGGCGTGCGACGAGGAGCCCCGCAGGTGCGGCGCTGCGCTGCGCACCTGGCTCGCCGACCGGCGGCTCGGCTAGGTGCCGGCGATCAAATACACGCACCGGTGCGGGCCGCGTGGGCAAAGTGCCCGGATCGTCTCGGCGATGCTGCCCGAGCACGCCTGGGAGATCCGCTCCACCGGCGACGGCGCCCACGGTCTGCGCGAATCCGCCTGGTCCTTGGTGCCGCTGCCCGAGAAGAGCGGCGACGGCTTCGAGGACGCGCGCCCGCGGCCCGGTGCCGGCACATCACCCTGGCCATGGCCGCAACCGCCCACCTGACCGCGATCCGCGTCAGCACCGCCGAAAAGGGGGACACCGCCGCGACTTGATCCGACTGAGCGTGAACGAGATCCGCCGCCTGCTGGGTAGGCGGAGCCCCGTGACAGGCCCCCATGGTAGAGACTGCGGCATGGAGTTCTTCTGCTACCACCGCGACCGGCCCGGTTCCCTCGCTCTGCGCAAGGAACTGCTGGAAGAGCACTGGTCATACATGGACCGCTACGCGACGGAGATGATCGCCCGCGGCCCGACCCTCGCCGACGACGGTGACACGCCCACCGGCAGCGTGCACATAGTCGACCTGCCCGATCCGGCCGCCGCCCGCGCATTCGCCTTCGACGAGCCCGGCTACCAGGCCGGCGTATACCAGGACGTGCTGCTGCGCCGCTGGCAGAACGTTCTGGGACGCACCATGTGGGACTTCCCCGGTGGCCGCACCGGCGGCAACCGATACCTGGTGCTCGGCCTCGGCACAGGACAGACCGCCGACCCCGTGCCGCCCGACCGTGACGAGCTGATTGCCTACGGGCCGCTGCTCTCCGACGACGGCACCACTTGGCTGGGCACTGCGGTGCTGGTTCGGGCGCCAGACGCAGACACCGCACGCGCCGTCCTGGCCCCGGACCACTACGACCATATCGAGGTCCACGAGTGGCAATTCGGCGGCAGACGGTGATGAACCGAGACGCAGAAAGATAACCCTGTGAGGGACACATAACAGGGCTGCAGTACACCCCACCGGAGGCGTGGAACCCGGTGCCCACTCGACGCGACAGCGCGGCCTGTCGTAAGGAACCGACCTGCCTTCATGCAAGATCGAGGCAGGCAGTCACGAGGAGACCGAGACATGAGCTTTCACCTTCACCTCCGAGCGGTGGCAGAAGATGAGATCCGGGACGACCACGCCTCACTGGTGGAGTTCATGGGCTCGGCCTGGGACAACCACGAGACCGAGTACGCGGCAGGCATCGCAGAATCCATAGCCAAGGACTTCGGCCCGCTCAACGACCTCTACCTGGCAGGGCCCACGCTCGTCGGCGGTACTTCGTCATGGGATCTGCCGATATACGGGGGTCGGATCGTCCCCGCCCACATGGACCAGCAACCGCCATTCGTCATCCTCGACCCGGACCAGGTCGCCACGGTCGCGGACCTGCTCGCCGGGGCCTCCTTCGAGGCTCTCTGGCAGGTGGAGGGGGCCAAACTCACCGCGCCGTACGCACAGTGGGAGGACCCGGAAGGCGCGGCCAAGGAGAACTACCTAGCCCACCACACCGGCCTTCGGGACTTCTACTGCCGCGCGGCCGCAGCACACCGCGCCGTCGTCAAGGCGTTCTGGTACTAGCCTCGCGCTTGCGTGTGAGGCCCGTCCGACTGCCGCAAGACCGGGCTGGACCAGGCGATATCGGCGGCGCCGGCGCCGTGGCGACGTCCGCGGGCGCTGCACGATCCGGGGAAGGCCCTGCTGGATGTGGCTCTCGCGGTCGCGCTGGGTGGGGACTGCCTGGCCGATGCCGGGATGCTGCGGAGCGAGCCGGCCGTTTTCGGGCGGGTGGCATCCGATCCGACGGTCTCCCGGTTGATCGCCACCCTCGCCGCGGCCGGCCCGAGGGCCCTGACGGCGATCAGGGCAGCGCGGTCAGAAGTACGCGAATCCGTCTGGAAGTTGGCCAGTGCTGCGGCGCCGAATGCCGGCGGGCAGGTGACTGTAGACCTGGGCGGTGTGCTTGTGTGGGCTTTGTCGACCACGGTCACGGCGGCACTGGGGAGCCCGTGGCCGCCTTGCTGCGGCCCGGGAACGCGGGCAGCAACACCGCAGCCGACCACATCACCGTCACCAGGCTCGCCCTGGCCCAGCAGCCGAAGCAACACCGGCGCGGACGGAGCACGCTGATCGGGACCGACTCGGCTGGCGGCACACACGAGTTCGTGGCCTGGCTCGCCCAGCGCGGACGATGGCTGTCGTACTCGGTCGGGATGATCACCACCGAGCAGATTCACCAGGCCGTGCTGAAGGTCCCCGCATGCACCCATGTCACCGTGCAGGTCGGCCAGTTGCAGGACCGTACCGCCGGTCTTGGCGGTGGTCGCCGCCAGTGTCTTCGGCACACCCGGGACGGGCAGGCCGCTGTCTGACATTGGCCGGGCGGCCTTCAGGGTGCCCTCGCCGCCGATGGAGGGCTGGACCCGAGACGAATCGAGAATCGTGCCGCCGCGGGCGAAGCGGTCGCCGCCGGTCGTGAGGACACCCATGCGCATGACTGAGCGGACTCCAGGAAGGGGCGGGGGTGAGCGGCATCAGGCAGGTTGCCCGCCGCCGCGTGCGAGTGGGTGGACGGCAGCAGCCTGTCCGCGGCTGCCCTCGGTTCCACTCCCTTGCAAACCTACTCCGGCTGCGGTGGGCGGGACATCGTCCACCGTCCGCAGGCCATGACCCGGCACTCGCGGGGCACTCAGCTGTCCATATTCGGTGGCGCGAACTCCCGCTGTGCCGCAGTTGCGACGCCGAGGCGCTGGAGACCTCCATCGCCCAGAACATCCCCGTGCCCGAGCGACTACGTCGCCGCCTGCCTCGACGCTGCCCAGCAGCCGGCGGTGGCTCCCGCGCCGCAGGCGGGCCAACCTGCTCCCGTACCGACCCCGAAGCCCGCCCCTGGCGCCGCGGTCAAACCGACTGTAGCCGCGAAGAGTTCACGCCCGGCGCACCCGCCTCGGGTCCGGCCGAAGGCTGCGCCGTCACCGTCCATGGCGCCCACCGTCCGGCAGGCCATCGCCGCTTTCATGAGCGAGTCCTCCGGGCAGGCCGATGCCACGGCGATGCTGCTGCTGGGCACCCCCTCGGCTCGCACAACCGGCTGACCGTGCTGGAGGAGGACGGCGCCGCCGACCGGCTCGCCGGGTGGAGCCTCGGGCACTGGGGCAACGGCGGTGACCGCGCCCAGCGCTGCCTGAGCACGATCTGCCGAGCCGTCGACTTCTGGGGCGCCCGCGGCTGGCTCGCCGCCGAGCCGGCCGCCGGCCTGCGCTGAGCGCGAACGGAAGCAGCCCCGGGCCATGAAGCATGGAGCCCTACCCGGGGCTGCCGCGCCGAGGAGACGTGTCCGGCGAATCCTTCGGCGCACGCAACTCTGTCTACACGTAATAGTCGGAGTCTGTTCATCCCGCCTCACACCTGCTTCACGCCGATGAGACTCTCGCGTTAGGTTAGAGATGAACGGTCGGAACGCCGTCGTTCGTCCCGCCTCGGGCCACAGAGGCGGGTCCGCGGGGCCGTCGTTCCGAGCGGCCGTCGGCCGCAGCCCGCGAGGCCAACCTCCTGTCCTGACACGCAGGTCTCGCGGACCCGTACGCCCCCGGCGCGGCTGCGGGCCGCATTCCCGACGCCGCCTGATCGGTCCGTTCCGAGTGTGCAAGGAGTCTGCATGGTGCCCTCGACCTCGTCCCCCGACGCCGGATCCGCCCGGGACGCGCCGGACGTGGAGCGCCTGCTGGCCGCTGCCGGACGCCTCGCCGGCGCTCTCCCGGCCGCGCGCCCCACGTTGGCCATCGTGCGCGGCTGGAGTCGCGGTGACCGGGAGCGGGCCCAGCAGTTGCGCGTACGCCTGGCCGAACAGGGCGTCCGCAGCACGGAGTTGAGCCCCGTCCCCGAAGCCGGTGAGCGCGGCGGCCCGGACCGCGGCATCCGGCGCCCGGCCGTCGAGCTGCTCGTGTACGCAGGAGGATCCCACCCGGAGCAGGCCATGCGCGCCGCGGCCCTGTGGCAGCTGCCGCTGCTGGTCGAGCGCCCGGAGGGATGGTCGGGTGGCGAGCCGAACGCCTTCGGAGCCCATCGCAGCCCCGTCATCGGCATTCACCTCTCCGGCGGCGACTTCGGCGTCGCGGTGCGCGAGACCGTCCTGGTCTCACTGCAGCCGCACCCGGGCAATGCCCGCCTCATCCTCGACAACGAGAAGATCACCGCACCCGGTGACCAGCCCCTGCGCATCACCCTGACCGACCAGGGCCTGCTGGAGGCGCGTGGCGACTCCTTCGGCAGGCGCCACATCCGCCGCCTGCGCTTCGAACGAGCCTGGGGCGCCTATCGGTTGGACGTGGACGGCGCACCCACCCGCGATGTGCGCGCCCCACTGCGCATCGAGGCCATGCCCGGCCGCCTGCACCTGCTGCACCCGTGAGGGCGACGCCGGCGCTCCGGGCGAGGTTGGGCGGGTGACTCGCCTTCACCGGATCCCTGTGTGTCGCTGGTCTGGCATTTCTGCGCAGTTCACTGGATGGACTGGAGTGGGCTTGCCGGGCAACTCTCCCCTTACGTTAGAGTAGGGCCGCTCGCCGACACAGTCGGTCTGCTTTCGAAGGCCGTTCGGGCTGCCGACAACTCCCGCACGCCACCACGGCGCCCGCCCACGGATGCCACACATAGGGGAGAGCCATGGCCGCAGAGGTCACCCGCATCGAGATCGCCGATCATCTCCGCCCACATGTCCGGGCGGTCCTCGCCGCATTGCCCGACGACCGCCGCTACACCGAACTGCGCCAGTTCTGAGAGGACTTGCCGCTGGTTCTGGTCGGTGCCCGAGGGGGAGGGGGAGGCGGGCGATGGCTCCGTTCATGCTGCACTCGAGTACGTCGACGCCCGCGGCAACTGGTCCTAGCGCTGCACCGTCCAGGGCAGCCGGGTGAAGACCGCCTATGCGCACCGGACCGGCGAGGACGGGGTGGCCCGCTGGATGCCCCAGTCGTCCGACGGGCCCTGATGGGCGTACTGACCGGAGAGACCCCGCGCATGTCCTTCGAGACGCTCGCGGCCCACCCGGACGACCGGCCGAATACCGCTCGCCGCTGCCGGGGAGGTGCCGCGGAGATGCCCGTGGAGGCATTGACCAGTGTCAGTCGAGTTCAACCACACCATCGTTCTCACCCGTGACCGGGAGAAGTCCGCTCATTTCCTTGCCCACATGCTGGGGCTGGAGGTCGGGGAGTCGGCCGGGATGTTCCTGCCGGTGACGACCGCCAACGGCGTCACGCTGGACTTCGCGACCGTCGACATCGACATCCCCATGCAGCACTACGCGTTCCTCGTCTCCGAGGACGAGTTCGACCAGGCGCTTGCCCGCCTCGTGGCGGCCACGCAGGCGGCTGACCGTCACGCGGCCGGATGGCATCGAGGAGCGCGGACCGCCATGGACCGCGCCCCTACCCTCGTATGACGGCCCCCGGTGCGGCTCAGGCGCCCGAGCGGGCGTCCGCCTGCAGGCGGCGGCGCAGCGTGGCGGCGAAGTCCTCGGCCATCTCCAACCGGGCCCGCAGGGTCTCGCAGCGGGCGTCGGCCACCTTCCGGTAGGAGTCCAGCCGCTCCCGCAGACGCTCGCGCTCCTCGCCGGCGGGCGGATCGTCCGTGGCGGCGAGGCGGTCGGTGATGTCCAGCAGGTCCCGCATCTCCTCCAGGGAGAAGTCCAGCGGCTTCATCCGGCGGATCACCATCAGGCGCTCGACGTCGGTCTCCGTATACAGCCGGAAACCGCCCTTGCTGCGGGCCGAGGGGATCACCAGGCCCACTTCCTCGTAGTGCCGGATGGTGCGCAGCGACAAACCGGTCCGCTCGGCCACCTCACCGATCTGCATCTGCCGCTGATCCGTCATCGCCCCATGATCCCCTTCGTTGTTTCCTTCGATTTTCGAATCCGTAAAGCAACCCACCTTGCGTGAGATGAATCACAGGGCCGTGGCGGGCGTTTACCTGTGTTTCACAAGCCGCAAGTCGCACTCTGCCCTCACGTCAGGGTAGAGTCTCTACGTGTTCACCGCCGCCGTCGAGAGTGACGGCAGGAGTGAACGCCATGGCGCGGGCCCGGACCGGGCCCCGATGGCATCCGAAGACTTCCGGGCCATGATGCCCGACCGGCAGCCGGACGGCTGTCACACAGATCGGCTGGGCCCCGCTGATGTGGCCGGGCCACCGAGGATTCCGCTCCCTGCGTGCGCGGAGTCGTGTACGACGTGGACGCGTTCACCGGCTGGTGGCGCTCTGCCCGAACAGAAACGGTTGCATGTCCTCACTGCTGCCCGCGGGCCCTGGGTTCCGCCTGTCCAAGCCCGACTGGCTCGACTCCCCGAAGGTCTTCCGTACCGAGGTGCTGGCCGGGCTGGTCGTCGCCCTGGCTCTGATCCCCGAGGCGATCTCCTTCTCCATCATCGCCGGGGTCGACCCGGCGGTCGGCTTGTTCGCGTCCTTCACGATGGCCGTCGTCATCTCGGTCGTCGGCGGCCGCAAGGCCATGATCTCCGCGGCGACCGGCGCGGTCGCCCTGGTCATCGCCCCGCTCAACCGGGAACACGGGCTCGGCTACCTGATTGCGGCCGTCATCCTCGCCGGCGTCTTCCAAGTGATCCTGGGCGCGCTGGGCGTGGCCAAGCTGATGCGGTTCGTGCCGCGCAGCGTCATGGTCGGCTTCGTCAACGCCCTCGCCATCCTGATCTTCTTGGCGCAGGTGCCGGAACTGCACGACGTCCCGTGGATGGTCTACCCACTGGTCGCGGGCGGGCTGGCCCTGATGGTGTTCTTCCCCAAGGTCACCACGGTGGTCCCGGCCCCGCTGGTCTCCATCATCATCCTGACCGTGATCACCGTGGCGGCCGGGATCGCCGTGCCGACCGTCGGCGACAAGGGCGCCCTGCCGTCCTCGCTGCCCGTGCCGGGCCTGCCGGACGTGCCGTTCACGATGGACACCCTGACCACCATCGCCCCCTACGCGTTCGCCATGGCGCTGGTCGGCCTGATGGAGTCGCTGATGACGGCCAAACTGGTCGACGACATCACCGACACCCACTCGGGCAAGACGCGTGAGTCGATCGGGCAGGGCGTCGCCAACATCGTCACCGGCTTCTTCGGCGGCATGGGCGGCTGCGCCATGATCGGCCAGACCATGATCAACGTGAAGGTGTCCGGCGCCCGCACTCGCCTGTCCACCTTCCTCGCCGGGTCATTCCTGATGGTGCTGTGCATCGCTTTCGGCCCGGTCGTCTCCGACATTCCCATGGCCGCCCTGGTCGCCGTCATGATCATGGTGTCGGTGGCCACCTTCGACTGGCACTCCATTGCGCCCAAGACCGTCAGGCGGATGCCGCTCGGCGAGATGACCGTCATGCTCGTCACCGTCGCGTGCGTGGTCGCCACCCACAACCTCGCCATCGGCGTCGTGGTGGGCTGCCTCACCGCGATGGTCGTCTTCGCAAAGCGCGTCGCCCACATGGTCAACGTCTCCGGTGTCGTCGACCCGGACGGCAACCAGGTCGTCTACGCGGTCACCGGCGAACTGTTCTTCGCCTCCTCCAACGACCTCGTCTACCAGTTCAACTACAAGGACGACCCGGACGACGTCGTCATAGACCTCTCCGACGCCCACATCTGGGACGCCTCCTCCGTCGCCGCCCTGGACGCGGTCGAGACCAAGTACGCCCAGCGGGGCAAGAAGGTCACCATCATCGGCCTGAACAAGCCCAGCGCCGACATGCACGAACGCCTCGCGGGCCAGCTGACCGGCAGCCACTGACCGGACCGGCCGCCCTTCCCCGACCACGGACGTAGGTGGGGGAGGGCGGTCTTTCCGCGCGTGGGCCGGGCCCCGGGCAATGCCCTGACGACCCAGAGCCCGGTCCGCGCTACCTCGCTGCCGCGCTCCTCAGGCGGCGAAGAAGCGGCCGGGAGGAGGAACCCTGAGCCGCACCGACAAGCTCGTCGGCACCCAGACCGACCCCACCGCCGCGCCCGCCGACCCCGTATCCGGCGGGCGTTTCCACGGCTGGCGCATAGTCGCCTACAGCGCGCCGGAGATGGCGATGACCGCGCCCGGCCACACCACCGGCGTCTCGGTCTTCATCGACCCCCTCATCACCGACCTCGGCGTCAGCCGCACCCAGGTCTCCACCGCCTACCTCACCGGCACGCTCGTCGGCGCGTGCGCCATGCCCCTGGTCGGCAGGGCGATCGACCTCCCCCACTCTCGGCTTCGCTCGAGCGGGGACCCCCATCGGCCCACGCCGGGTGATCACCGTCGTAGCCGAGGTCTTCGGCGCGATCCCATCTCTCTGTCCCTCGTCACCTACCTCGTCGGCCTGACGGCCGGGTTCATCGGCATCCGCATGGCCGGACAGGGCGCCCTGGGGCTGGTCGCCACAACCACGGTCGCGTACTGGTTCGACAAGCGCCGGGGCCTGGCCCTCGGCATCACCGGCGCTGTCGGCACCGCAGGGATCTCCCTCGCCCAGTCCTGACCGAGGGGCTGGTCTCCGAGTACGGCTGGCGCGACGCGTGGGCCATCGAGGGTCTCGCTGTGTGGACGGTCGTCACACGGCTGATGCTGCTGGAGTTCATCCTGCGGAGGGAGCGCACCTCGGCCGAGTGTGTGGAGCACGCCGGCATCTCCCAGCCGCGGGGCTCCGTGCACCTGCCCTGTCTCGTCGACTGCGGCCATGTCACCGCACGCCGGGACGGCAGGAAGCTGCGTTACTCCGTCGGCGACCCTCGGGTGGCGGACCTGGTCGTCCTCGCCCCCGCGCTGGCCGCGGACAACGCCGCCGCCCTGGACTGCTGCCCCCCGCATCCCCGGGAAGCGGCAGTAGCGATGATGCGCCCACACTGCCCGCCGCCCACACTGCCGTACGTCCGCAGAGACACCCGCCGGGCAGGCGCCGCACCCGCCCGACATGGATCCGATACGTAGTTCACGTCCTGTCGGCGATCAGTGCGTCGGCGAGTTCCCGCAGGTCCTGCGCGCTGTACGTCGGCGGGGACATCGACTGCGGATAGACGGTCGCGCCACGCCGTAGCCACGCGCCGCGCAGACCCGCCCGCAGCGCGCCGTCGACGTCCCAGGGGTGCACCGCGACCAGCAGGGCCTGCTCCGGCCGCACCTCTACTTGATCAACGGCGTACCGGTACGCGGCCCTTGCGGGCTTCCAGCACCGTGGCCCGCGCACGTCCAACAGCTCCTCGAACAAGTCCACCAGCCCCGCCTTGGCAAGCAGCCCCTCGGTCAGCGTGTTACTGCCATTGGTCATGGTCACCAGCTGGAACCCGGCATCGCTCAACTTCCGTACGCCGTCAGGCACATCGGGGTGCACCTCCAGCTCGGCGAACCCGTCCAGGACATGCCGGGCCGCGGCCTCGACGTCCCCGGCCCACCCCTTGACGCCCGGCAGCAGGGACCGCAGCCCGTCCAGGGCGACGGACGCGAAGTCCGCGTACGCCCCGGCGGCCGTCAGCGCGAACCCGTCCCGCAGCACCCCGGCGAACCAGGTGGGCATTAGATCCGCCGGCGCTCCGACATCCTCGAAGCGGACCCGCAGAGGGGTGAGATCGCTGAGCGTCTCATTCACGTCGAAGACCAGGACCCGCAGATCCTGGGCGCCGTCGTCGGACATGGTCTCCTCCAGTCACGCCGCGCTGATCGCCTTGTGCGGTTGGCACCACTCAATCGCGGTCTGTCAGGGTGTGTCATCCCGGAGCGTGGGGCGCCCACGGAGGCGCCGGGCTGTTGCCTGGACTGCTTGGTCGGGCGGCAGCGCGCGGGGCTTGCGCTCCAGCGCCTGGTGCTGCGCCCGCCCCGCGGCCGCATCACGGTCAGGGACCCGACCCGCCCGCTCGACGCGGCCGGACAGCCCCACGGGGCGGAGGTTCGGGCAGCGTGTCGATTTGCGGGAACGCCGTTCGTAGCAAGGGTGACAGGCGGGAAGTGCCGCCGATGACCATGACCAGGAGTGCCACCATGACGCGTTACCTGTTGTCCGTCCACAGCGGTGCCGGTGAGGGGCGTGCGCCGATGACCCAGGAGGAGATGCAGGAGTCCCACCGGCAGCTCAGGGCGATCGAGACCGACATGGCCTCGTCCGGCGCCTGGGTGTTCTCCGGTCGCCTGCACGACGCCGACACCGCCACCGTGGTGCGGGTCTCCGGCGGCGAGGTGCTGACCACGGACGGCCCCTTCGCGGAGTCGAAGGAGCATCTGGGCGGCTTCTACATCGTCGAGGCCGACGACCTCGACGCCGCGCTCGCCTGGGCGGCGAAGGTCACCGCCGCCATCAACGCCCCGATCGAGGTCCGCCCGTTCGCGGCGTTCGCGGACCAGCCCGACCCCGGGCTCGGGGCCTGACCTTGGCGGCCGTCGACCGGGCGGACGTCGGGCGGATCTTCCGCGAGGAGTCCGGCCGGGTCCTGGCCACCCTGATCCGCGTCCTCGGCGACATCGACGCCGCCGAGGACGCGGTGCAGGACGCGTTCGCCATCGCGTTGGACAAGTGGCCGGTCGACGGATTGCCGCCCAACCCGGGCGGGTGGATCACGACGACCGCCCGCAACGCCGCCATCGACCGGCTGCGGCGCGCGTCACGCGAACGAGAGCTCCTCGGCGAGGTGGCGGCACTCTGGCCCGAGTACGACGATCCCGACTTGCCGGAGGAGAGGGAACCCGTGCCGGACGACCGACTGCGTCTGATCTTCACCTGCTGCCATCCGGCCCTGTCCACCGAAGCCCAGGTCGCGCTCACCCTGAAACTGCTCGGCGGCCTGTCGACGGCCGAGATCGCCCACGCCTTCCTGGTGGCCGAAACCACGATGGCGCAGCGTCTGGTGCGGGCCAAGCGAAAGATCAAGGCGGCCCGCATTCCCTACCGCGTGCCGGAGGAACATCAGCTGCCCGACCGGCTGCGCCCGGTGCTGGCCGTCCTCTACCTGGTCTACAACGCCGGTACGGCCGACCCGGTCGGCCCGGCCGAACGGGGCCTGTGCGCGGAGGCGATCCGGCTGGCCCGCATCCTGGCCGACCTCATGCCGGACGAGCCGGAGGCGGCGGGCCTGCTGGCCCTGCTGCTCCTGACCGAGTCCCGTCGCGCCGCGCGGACGCGGCCCGACGGCTCCCTGGTGCTGCTCGCCGAGCAGGACCGCAGCTGCTGGGACCGGGCCTTGATCGAGGAGGGGCAGGCGATCGTCCGCCGGTGCCTGCGCCGCGATCGGCCCGGCGCGTATCAGATCCAGGCCGCCATCAACGCCGTACACGCGGACGCGGCCACGCCCGAGCAGACCGACTGGCCGCAGATCATGGCGCTGTACGACCAGTTGCTCGCCCTCGCACCCACGCCGGTCGTGGCCCTCAACCGGGCCGTCGCCGTGGGTGAGGTGCGGGGTCCGGCCACCGCCCTGGCGCTGGTCGACGAACTGGACCTGGACGGCTACTACGCCTTCCACGCCACCCGGGCCGATCTGCTGCACCGGCTGGGCAGGGGCGAGGAGGCCGCGGCCGCCTACGAGCGGGCAGCCGCCCTGGCACCGACGGCCGGGGAACGCGACTTCCTGCGCCGCGGCGGCCGGTCCGCGCGCTGAACGGCACCGGACGGCCTCACGCCGTGGCCGGCCGTCCGGAGACGAAACGCAGGGCCTCGTCGATCAGCTCGGCCCAGTGATCCTCGTCGCGGTCGTCCACCAGAACCCATTCGCGGAACGTCCGCCCGGCCGGGGCGAAGGGTTTGCCACGGCCCGCGGAGATGAGTTCCGCGACGCGCTCGCGGGGGAGTTTGACGACGAGGTCGCCGGTCGGAAGGGTTCTCAGGCATCGGACATCTTCCGTTGCTCGGTTCAGCCGTGCCCGGCTGGTTCCACGTGGTTCGGTGGGTTTAGGCTCGGTGTCTTCTCGACTGCGTCATCTACGACACCGAAGACGGCGGGCAAGGGTGCCCAGGCGTGGAAGCTGACCGGTTCGTCGCTCCTGCACTGACCACCCACCAGGCACCCCGTTCAGTGCGGTGACGGTTTCGGGTCCAGGGCGTTGCCGACGGTGCAGCCGCCCTCTCCGGGCATCCGCTGGATCCGGGGCGGCACCCACACCTCGGTGGCGCCGGGGCCCACGCGGGCAAGAAGACAGTCCTGCGCGTCAAAGCGGTTGCCCTGCACCGACAGGAGAACGCCGACCCGGCCGCCGTCCGCCTTCACCTCGGTACGGATCGCCGGATGCAGGTCCAGGGCAGCGAGCGCACGGCGCACCTCGGCCTCGTCCACCCGGCCGCTCTCCGGCACCCGGGGAAGTTTCGCGCGGAGCTCCTCGTACGGCAGCCGGGGCGGTTCGGGTGCCGGGGCGAAGGTCAGCGCAGGGCCGTCCGGGCAGTCCACGTCACGGGGATCCTCACGCCACTCCGACTTGGGCGACACCCGCACCGCGAAACAGCGCCGCACGGCGACCTCCTCAGGGTCGAGCCATCCGTTGTACGCCGAGCCGGACGTGCGAACGACCACGTCGACGCCGTCCCCGTCGTGAGTCGAGGTACCCGTCACCCGCAGTACCTCCACCCCATCGATGCCGGAAGCGAAGCGCCCGACCTCCTCCGCCGTGCGCGGACGCTGGCCGTAGAGCCGCTCGCCCGCCTTCCTGGCCACATCCCGTGCGGCGTCCGTCGCCTCGTCCTCGGAGGACTGCACCACACCGCAGCCGGCGATGAACAGCAACAGCGGGGCGAGCAGCAGCAGTCGGCGCATCCGTCCACCCTTCCGGCGCCACGCGCGGCGGGCAACCGCTCGCGTACTCAGACCGGCGCAGGTGATCGTACTCAGCCGGTGCGACGATCAGACGTGGGCGCATCCCGTGAGGTTCCGGCGGCGGGCGTACACCTCGATCTCGATCCTCATCCGGGGTCGGCGAGGCCGCAGACCATCATCTTGGCGGCGGGCCTACGTCGCCGAAGCGGCCCCGGAGCAGGGCCAGCACGGCTCGAAGTCGTCGCGGTTGGGGAGGAGATAACGCACCCGGACGACGTCCGCGAAGGTGCAGTCCGTTTCCTTCAGCGCGTAATCGATGTTGCGGAGGCACTGCTCGGCCTGCTCGAGGACGTCGTCCGAGATGGTCATCGTTGGGTAGTCAAAGCCGGTCTCCCGGATACGTGTACCCAGTCGCCGTCGACCACGTCTCGGGCTTAGGACGAGGCCCGCGACTTCACTGACAGCAGACGACCCCGGGCGAGGGCCGCCAACCCGCCAAACGATCAACCTTCTCCCTGGGGGCGGAGGCGCAGGACGCCGCGGCGGCGTGGACGCGTAGGTCGCCAACCGTGAGTTCGTACTTGTTCGGGCGCCCGTGTACGAGCACTGCTCGGTCCTCGCCCGCAGCAGATTGACGCTGCCGTTGTGCGGGACGTTCGCGCGGTTGCTGAGTGTGATGCGTTCGGAGCGCATCCCCGCAGCGACAGCGCTGGCCACCTGGAAGTGCTGCCCTGTCTTGCCCCGTCGGCGGTCGGTGCTGGCGGGCTGGGAGCTGGGGTGTCAGGCGGGTGTTGGGGTCAGGGTGACGTCGTGGCCGGGGGCCTTCAGCTGGCCGACGAGGTCACGGGTCCTGCGGGCGGGCGGGCTCTTGGTGACGGGTGTGCCAGTCGGGGCCGAGGTCCCGGTAGCGGGTATGGGGGTTGGTCATCAGGTGCCAGACCACGACGAGGATCGAGCGGGCGATGGCGACCAGGGCTTTCACGTGGCCGCGGCGTTTGACCAGGCGCCGGTAGCGGGCGCCGAGGAAGGTGTCGGTGCGGGCGGCGGAGATCGCGGCCTCGCCGAGAGCTCCGCGCAACCAGGGGTTGCCCTTGCCGGTGCGGCCGGAGGTGTTCTTGTTCCCGGACTGGATGGTGCGCGGGGACAGTTGCGCCCAGGAGGCCAGGTGGCCGGGGGCGGGGAACACGGCACGCAGGTCCAGGCTGGTCACCAACGCCCTCAAATACGCCCTCGGCCCCGTCCTGATGGAACTGCGCATCACCGCCTGCGCCGTGGACGTCGTCGTGTGGGACAGTGACCTCATCGTGCCCGCTGCCCGCCCGCCGATCCCGATCGCATCGGCCAGCACGGCCCGGAGATCCCAGCCCCATTGGCCCTCCCGCCAATTGGCCTGCCGATCAATCTTGCCGACCGCGTTCTTCGGGATGGCGTCGAGCACGACCAGGGGGGTCGGCCGCTTGTAGCCGCTGAGGCTGCTCGCGCCCGCGGCACGCCCCGGCCGGTAGGTGGCGATGGTCGGCACGCCCGGGCCACCACCTCGTTGCGGAACGTGGTCCCCGCCGGCGCGAGTGCTCAGCGCGTCCGGAGCGGTCATGAGCGGCGGCGAGCCAGGCGCGGCGGCGAGCGGGATCACGGCGGGACGAAGGCAACGCCCTGGATGACGCGGTGGCTCAGCGCTCCGATGCGGCGTCCAGCACCGTCAGGGCGTTGCGGATGCCCTGTTCCAGCACCTCGTCGGCGAGCCGTCGGTCGGCGAGGCTGCGGGAAAGTTGCAGGGTCCCGATCATCAGTGCGTAGACGCTGAGCACCTTGGCGCGTACCGACTGCGGATCGTGCGGTGCCAGGCGGGCGGCGATGTCGTCGATGATCGCGAGGACGCTGTTGGTGTACGCCTGCTTGGTCGGATCCGCGCACCGGCATATCTCGTCGAGAAGGGCGGCGGATGGGCAGCCGTCCTCGGGGTTGTCGCGGTGTTCGGGCGAGAGGTAGGTGCGCACCATTGGTTCGATCCCGGCGCGACCGGACTCAAAAGAGGTGAGCCACTCTCGCTGGCCGCGCAGTTGCTCGGAGACCGCGGTGGCGACCAGGTCCTCTTTGGACTCGAAGTGGGCGTAGAAGGCGCCGTTGGTCAGGCCCGCGTCCTTCATGAGCGTGGCGACACCGGAGCCGTCGATGCCGTCGCGCTTGAACCGGCGGCCGGCCGTCTCGATGATCCGTTTCCTCGTTGCCAGCTTGTGCTCTTTCCCGTACCGCACCACGTGCTCCTCCGCTCGCGGGCCGCGTCAGCCCGTCACTCATGTTAGTACGGTCGTAATTCCAACCCGCCCGAACGCTTGCGCGCAAGCTCTGGCCGCGCCTATGGTATTACGATCGTAATCTAAAGGGATGAGAGCCATGAAGACAACATCTCCGCAGGTGGCGCTGGTGACGGGCGCGTCATCCGGCATCGGTAAGGCCACCACGCTCACTCTCGCGGACGCCGGTTTCACTGTGATCGGAACGAGCCGCGACACCTCGCGCATCGCCCCCGGCAACGGCGTGACATTCCTTGACCTCGACGTGACCAGTGACGAGTCGGTCGCGAGCGTCGTCGGGCAGGTGCTCGAACGCTTCGGGCGGCTCGACGTGCTGGTCAACAACGCCGGGATCGGTGCCAACGGTGCCGCCGAGGAGTTCTCGGTCGCCCAGACACAGAGCCTGTTCGACGTCAACGTCTTCGGCCTCATCCGCATGACGAAGGCCGTCCTGCCGCACATGCGCACCCGCGGCAGCGGGCGCATCATCAACGTCTCGTCCGTCGCCGGCTTCGTGCCCAACCCCTTCATGGCCAACTATGTGGCGACCAAGCACGCGGTCGAGGGGTATTCCGAGTCCCTGGACCACGAAGTCCGGGAACACGGCGTGCGGGTCCTGCGAGTCCAGCCCGGCCCGGTCAACACCCCGTTCGACGCCAACCAGGTGCAGGCCGACACCCCGCTGGCGGTCTACGCGCGCCGACGGCGCGTCTTCGAAGACGTCATGAGGGAGACAATGCGCGGCGGCGACGATCCCGCCGTCGTCGCCAAGGTGATCGCCGCGGCAGCCACCGACCCGAAACCGAAACTGCGCTACACCGCGGGTTCGACGGCCGGCCGCCTCAGCGTGCTGCGCCGCATCGTCCCCGCACGGGCCTTCGACAAGAGCGTTCGCAAACTCAACCGGATGGTGGGCTGACATGCGGGCGTTCACCGTCAATCGCTACGGAAAAACCGGCAACGACCTGCAGGCCGCAGACGTGCCGCGGCCTGCAATGGGCGAGCACGACGTGCTGGTCGAGGTTCACGCCGCAGGCGTCAACGTGCTGGATGCCAAGATCCGGGATGGAGAGTTCAAGCTGATTTTGCCCTATCGCCTGCCGTTGATCTTGGGCAACGACGTGGCCGGTGTCGTGGTCCGGGTCGGCGCCCGGGTACGGAAGTTCAGGCCCGGCGACGAGGTCTACGCGCGACCGGACAAGGGCCGCATCGGAACCTTCGCGGAATTCATCGCCATCCACGAAGACGACCTGGCCGCGAAGCCGAAGCACCTCACAATGACGGAAGCGGCCTCCGTCCCGCTGGTCGGCTTGACCGCCTGGCAGGCGTTGATCGAAATCGCCGGCCTGAAGAAGGGGCAGAAGGTCTTCATCCAAGCCGGCTCCGGCGGCGTCGGAACATTCGCGATCCAACTGGCGAAGCATCTCGGCGCGACCGTGGCCACGACGACCAGCGCGGGCAACATCGACCTGGTCACCAGCCTCGGCGCGGATGTGGTGATCGACTACCGGCAGGACGACTTCGAAACGGTCCTCCACGACTACGACGTGGTGGTGAACAGCCTCGATGACGCGACGCTGATGAAATCCCTGCGAGTGCTGAAACCGGGCGGAAAGCTCATCTCGATCTCCGGCCCACCGGATCCCAGCTTCGCCCGGGAGATCGGGAAGCCATGGATCCTGCGGCCGGTGATGCGTGTCCTGAGCCATCGGGTCAGGAAAGCCGCCAAACGGCGCGGAATCAGCTATTCGTTCCTCTTCATGCGGGCAAGCGGTGACCAGCTCCGCGAGATCACTTCGCTCATCGACTCTGGGATCATCCGACCGGTCATGGACCGCGTCTTCCCGTTCGAATCGACCAACGAGGCCATGGCGTACGTCGAAAAGGGGCGCACCAAAGGCAAAGTCGTCATCACGGTGAAATAGACCATCAGGCAGGAGATGAACCAGGCGACTGTCCAGCCTGGGCAACCGCGAGCGGTCCCGCCTGCGCGCGCCTCGGCTCGCCGAGCGCATCGCACAGCTCACCGGGCAGGTCGACGAACTTAATCTCCGCCTGACCCGGCTCGTCGAACGCCATGCCCCACAGCTGCTGACACCTGTGGGCATAGGCGTCCTTCGCCGCCTTGTGCGGAGTCAGCCCCGTCGAGTACAGCATCGTGTTCACTCGGCTGCGCCACGACCCGCGCACCCAGGCGTACTACGAACGCCGCACCCAGGAGGGCAAGACCCGGCGTGAGATCATCCGATGCCTCAAGCGATATGCCGCCCGCGAGGTCTTCAACCTGATCAGAACGGTATCCAGCGTCCCCCCGTTATAGGGGCGTCCGTGATACGTGAGAGGGTCTGAGGCGTGAGTGAGACACCGTCGAACACCCTGCAATACCGCTTTGACGGGCCAGAAGAGGCTCCCGTCCTGATCCTGGGTCCCTCCCTGGGTACCACCTGGCACATGTGGGACCGGCAGGTCCCGGAGCTGATGAAGCAGTGGCGGGTCTTCCGGTACGACCTGCCCGGACACGGCGGCGCCCCCGCCTACCCCGCGGGCTCCGTCACCGACCTCACCGCCCGGCTGCTCACCACCCTCGACAGCCTCGGCGTGCACCGCTTCGGATACGCGGGCTGCGCTCTCGGTGGCGCGGTCGGCGTCGAGCTGGCCCTGCGCCACCCGGAGCGGCTCGCCTCGCTCGCGCTGATCGCCGCCTCGCCCCGCTTCGGCACCGCCGACGAGTTCCGCCAGCGCGGCGTGATCGTCCGGACGAACGGGCTCGACCCGATCGCCCGCACCGCGCCGGACCGCTGGTTCACCGCCGGGTTCGCCGCCGCCCAGCCCGCGATCACCGAGTGGGCGGTGCAGATGGTGCGCACCACCGACCCCGGCTGCTACATCGCCAACTGCGAGGCGCTCGCCACCTTCGACGTACGGCACGAACTCGGCCGCGTCGGCGTGCCCACCCTCGTCCTGGTCGGCTCGGAGGACCAGGTCACCGGCCCCGCCGAGGCCCGCACGCTGGTCGCCGGGATACCCGACGCCCGCCTCGCCGTCGTACCCGGCGCCTCCCACCTGGTCCCCGTCGAGCAGCCCGCCGCCGTCACGGACCTGCTGGTCACGCACTTCTCCACCGCCTGGCAGCCCGCGTTCGACGCCACCGGCCAGATGGCCATCGCGGCCGCCCCGGTCAAGCCGGTCCTCGCCGCGCCGCCGCCCCCGCAGGCCACGCCCGTCGCCGAGATCGCCCCGGCCGCCGTGGAGCCGCAGGCGGACGGGCGGCCGGATCCGTACGACGCCGGGCTCAAGGTGCGGCGCGAGGTGCTCGGCGACGCGCACGTGGACCGGGCGCTGGCGCAGGCCGACGAGTTCTCCGGGGACTTCCAGGAGTTCATCACCCGCTACGCCTGGGGCGAGATCTGGAACCGGCCGGGCCTGGACCGTCGTACCCGAAGCTGCATCACCCTCACCGCCCTGATCGCGGGCGGCCACCTGGACGAACTCGCCTTCCACACGCGCGCCGCCCTGCGCAACGGCCTCACCCCGGCCGAGATCAAGGAGGTCCTCCTCCAGGCGGCCGTCTACTGCGGCGTACCGGCGGCGAACAGCGCGTTCAGGGTCGCCCAGCAGGTCATAAGAGAGGAGACGACACCCCAGGAGTAGGCCCCCAGCGCGCGCCCCCGGGAGGATGGAGTCATGAAGCTCACGAAGAAGTCGCACTCCTGCGTCCGCCTGGAGAAGGACGGCCGGACGCTCGTCCTCGACCCGGGCGGTTTCAGCGAGACGGACGCCGCGGTCGGCGCCGAGGCGATCCTCGTCACCCACGAGCACCCCGACCACTTCAACGAGGAACGGCTGCGGGCCGCCCTGGAGGCCAACCCGGACGCCGAGATCTGGACGCTGAGGTCCGTCGCGGAGAAGATCTCGACGGCGTTCCCTGGCCGTGTGCACACCGTCGGCCACGGCGACACGTTCACCGCCGCGGGCTTCGACGTCCAGGTGCACGGCGAACTGCACGCCGTGATCCACCCGGACATCCCGCGCATCACCAACGTCGGCTACCTGATCGACGGCCGCGTCTTCCACCCCGGCGACGCCCTCACCGTCCCCGACCACCCGGTGGAGACGCTGATGCTGCCGGTGATGGCGCCGTGGAGCAAGATTTCCGAGGTCATCGACTACGTCCGCGAGGTGAAGCCGCAGCGGGCGTACGACATCCACGACGCGCTCCTCACCGACCTCGCCCGCCCGATCTACGACAACCAGATCGGCGCCCTGGGCGGCTCCCGGCACCTGCGGCTGACGCCGGGGGAGTCCTCGGAGGTGTGACGGGTCACGGGCGGGACGCGTTGTCGTACCCGCCCGGTAGGTTGTGAGGCATGCGCATCGCGACCTGGAACGTGAACTCGATCACCGCCCGTCTGCCCCGGCTGCTGGCCTGGCTGGAGAACAGCAACACCGACGTGTTGTGCCTGCAGGAGGCCAAGGTCGCCGAGGAGCAGTTCCCGTTCGACCAGCTGCGCGACCTGGGCTACGAGGCCGCGGTGCACGCCACCGGCCGGTGGAACGGCGTGGCGGTGCTCTCCCGGCTCGGCATCGCGGACGTCGTCAAGGGCCTGCCCGGCGACACCGGCTACGACGGCTCGGTGGAACCCCGCGCCATCTCCGCGACCTGCGGCCCGATCCGCGTCTGGTCGGTGTACGTGCCGAACGGACGTGAGGTCGACCACGCCCATTACGCGTACAAGCTCCAGTGGCTGGAGGCGCTGAAGGCGGCCGTCGCCGGTGACGCGGGCGGCACCCGACCGTTCGCGGTGCTCGGCGACTTCAACGTCGCGCCGACCGACGACGACGTCTACGACGTGGCCGCCTTCGAGGGCCTCACCCACGTCACCCCCGCCGAGCGCGCCGCGCTGACCTCGCTGCGCGAGACGGGCCTGTCGGACGTGGTCCCGCGCCCGCTGAAGTACGACCACCCGTTCACGTACTGGGACTACCGCCAGCTCTGCTTCCCCAAGAACCGCGGCATGCGGATCGACCTGGTCTACGGCAACAAGCCGTTCGCGAACGCGGTCAAGGACGCCTACGTCGACCGCGAGGAGCGCAAGGGCAAGGGGGCCTCGGACCACGCGCCGGTGGTGGTGGACCTGGAGGTCTAGAGCCCCCGCAGGTTTACAGCAGCGTCAGATCCACCGACTCCGCCAGCGCCGCCAGCCCCGCGTCCCCCGGATGCAGATGGTCGCCGCTGTCGTACGCCGGGAGCAGCCGCGTCGGCCGCGCCGGATCCCGTACCGCCGCGTCGAAGTCGAGCACCCCGTCGAAGGCGTCGTTCTGCCGGATCCACGCGTTGACGGCGGTCCGCTCCGTCTCCAGGGCGGCCGTGCAGCGGGGCGCGCCGCCGCACGGCAGCAGGGTCGCCACCAGCACCCGCAGCCCTCGCGCGTGCGCCCGGTCGGCGATCTCCTCAAGACCGGCGGTCAGCTGCTGCGCGCTCTTGCCCGACCGCAGGTCGTTGATGCCCTCGAACACGACCGCCGTACGCACCGAGGCCTGCGCGTGCACATCCCGGTCGAGCCGGTGCAGGGCGCTCACCCCCGACGCGTCCGTGGACACCCCGTCCCCGGGATAGCGGTCGCTGATCACGTTGTTGCCCGCGATGCCCTGGTTCAGCACGCCGTAGTGCGGCACCGCGCTCTGCGCCAGCAGCCGCCCGGCCAGCACGTCGGGCCAGCGCCGGTTGGCGTCCACGGTGGACCTTTCGCCGTCGGTGATCGAGTCGCCGATCAGCACGACCGACCCCGGCCCGCCGGCCACGTCCACACCGGTCAGCAGCGGCCAGGTGGTCAGCACGGTGGGGTACGCCGTGGCCGCGCCGTCGGCGGTGTGGTCGCCCGGCCCGCTCAGATACGACCGCTGCTGCGCGAGCCGGTGCACCGGCGCCGCCGCGACCGGGCCGGGCAGATGGAAGCTGACCAGCAGGTCGGCACCCGCGGGCACGTCGAAGGCGAGCGGATCGCTGTACGCCTGGGCCCCCGCCGGAATCTCCACGCCCCGCTCCCCGCCGAAGGTCAGCCGCACCGGCGTGCCCTCGGCCGCCGCGCCCGTGTCCTGCACGGCCACCGTCGCGCCACCGATCCGTACCGGCGCCGCCGCGAACGTGTTGTCGAACCGCAGCCGCACCCGGGGCCCGCCCGCCGAGGTGTGCACCACCAGCCGCAGCGTCCGGTCGGTCCACGGGCCCACGGCCGGATGCCCGGATGTCGCCGTCGCCCAGCTGCCGGTCCAGCCGGTCGTGGCGGCGCGCACCGACAGGGCGAAGACATGCAGGTCGGGCGCGAGGGGCAGCTGCACCGAGGAGACGGTCCGCCCCGCGTCGACCGGCACGGTCACGACGTACAGCCGGGCCTTCACGGCGAGTTGACCGCCGGGTGTGTTGACGTGCGGCAGCGCCACCGCCTTGGTGGCGAGCGGGCCGCGCCGCCAGTCGGGTGCGGTGAGGACGTAGGGGGAGAGGGTGCCGTCGGCGTACGAGACCGTGCCGGAGGCGGTGAGGTCGGCGCCGGACGTGCTCGTGACCAGGAAGGCCAGCGCGTCGCCCCGGCCGTGCAGCGCCACGCTCTGGCCGTCGGCGCGCACGTTGTCCGGCTCGCCCGCGGCCCGGTCCGGCCAGGTCAGCGTGGCGCCCTGCACGGTGAGCGCGCGGCCGGGCGTCCAGCCGGCGGCCGTGAGGTCCTGGGCGGACAGGGATGCGCCCTCGCCGTCGAAGTCGGCTTCGGCGGGGCTGCTGTCGTCGCTGACGGCGGTGTTGTCGAAGAGCCGCTCCAGCGGCAGCGGCGCCGCCGTCTCGTCGCGGGTGGCCTGTGCGGAGGTCGTGGGCAGCACGGACGCGATCAGCACGAGGACGACCGCGAACCCCCGGACACCTCGGCGTACCAACCGGACCTCCTGATTTCCTGACTTTCCTGCTGCGAAGCGATGAAGCTGATGATCGTGAAGCTAGGGAGGTGGCCTGGGCGGGTCAACGAACCATACGCGAACGCGGTGTGAAACCGCCCGGACGACCGGACGCGACCGCCCGCGCGCCTGTGGTGCGCACGCCGGTGCGAATGACAGGCTGGACGTATGAACATCCCTTTCCTGGGCCACCGACGCCAGAAGCCCGGGGTCTTCGACCCCGAGGGCATCGCCGAGCTCCTGGCCGAGTGCGAGCTGCTCCGTTCCCAGGCGGGCCGGGCGGGCGTCCAACTCGACGACAGCGTGGACTCGTTGGAGGCGCTCGACCAGCTGCTGCCGCGCTGGCGGGACGACGAGGAGATCCTGCCCTGGCTGGGCAATGACGCCGGACTGTACCTGGGTACGGTGATCGTACGCACGGTGCCCGGCGCGGCCTGGGAGATCTGGCCGGACGGCCAGCCGGTGGTGCGGCTGGCGTCCGGCCGTGAGTTCGACGTCGTGGCCTCCGGTCAGGAGTGGGCGGCGAGCGGGGTGCCCGAGCTGTCGCAGCTGTACGCGGAAGTCGCCGAGTACTGACACTCGTTCGCGTCCGGCGGACCTCGACTACGATGTGCCGTTCAGCCCCGTGATGGGTCCCCGTAGGGGGTGGCAGTACCCCGAGCCAGGCCCGTCCGGTGGCGGCCGCAGATCACTGCTCGCGCAGCGGAATCGACACGTACGACGGGTCGTTCGCCGGTGAGGAGAAGGTCAGCCGCGCGCCGGACGGGTTGTGCTCGATGTAGAGCGGGTCGACCGTGTCGACGACCAGGGCGAGCCGATGCCCTGCCGGGACGTCGTAGGCCGTGGAGAACAGCTCCAGGTCGACGCCGAACGGCTTTCCGGGCGTACGCCCGTGGAAGGTGTAGGGCGCGTTGCTGACCAGCTTGCCGAGGCCGAGCGGTCCCACGTCGTAGAGGTAGGCGACGAGGGTTCCGCTCGCCTCGGTCGGGGTGAGGGTCGTGTGCAGTTTCGCGGTGCCGCGCACCTGCTGGGTCGTGGCGTACCTCTCCGACTGCCATACGGCGGCCCAGCGGCGCGGCAGCAGGGGGATCGAGGCCGTCGGGGGCAGCTGGGCGACCTGGTCGAGGATGCTGGACAGGAGGATGACCCCGCCGTCCGCCCCCGAGTTGACGTTCGTTCGGATCGAGGTCGAGCCCGCGAGGTCGATCTTCCGGATGGTCGCGGCGACCGACTTCCAGTCCGGGTAGTCCTCGTAGTCGCCGCCGGTGCGGGACTTCAAGCGCACCGGCTGCTCGCGGTCGATGCCATTGTTCTCGCCCTTGAGGTAGTGGTCGAACCAGCGCTCGGTGTCGGTCCACACGTCGTTGGGCAGGCCCAGCAGCCCGGTTGCCTCGGCGGTCGCGTGGTCGCCCGGGCGCAGTTCGAGTCTCTTCGGGACGGTCAGCTTCTCGTAGAAGTCCGCGTACTGATTGGGCGGGAAGATCGTGTCGCCCCAGGCGTTGGCGAGCATGATCGCGGCGCCGTTGTCGTTGATCCGGTCCAGGTAGGCGGCGGGGGAACGTTTCTTCCCCCAGGCGATGAGCTCCGGCTCCTTCTCCAGGTTGGAGGCGAAGAAGTCCTTGAACACCTGCTGGAGTTCGGGGCTGGGTCGCCCGGTGATCCGGCCCGCGCCTTGCAGCAGGGCCGCGGCCTGGGAGTGCTGGGTGCGGCCGGAGTAGATCGAGTCGATCAGGTCGGCCCAGCCGCTGAGCGCGGCGACGGCCCTGACCCGCTTGTCGTGCGCGGCGGCGAGCAGGCTGATCCCGGCGCCGTACGAGACCCCCGCCATGCCGATGCGCTCGGCGTCGGACGGGGTGTTGGCGAGCGCCCAGTCGATGACCCGGGACGCGTCGGCAATGTCGGGTGGCCCGGCGACTTCTATGTAGCCGCCGGACTGCCAGAAGCCGCGGGAGTTGTACGTGACCACGACATAGCCGGAGTCGGCGAGCTTCTGGGCCTGAGCGAGGTACTCGATCTGCGGCGTGGCCCAGCTCGTGGGCAGCACGAGCAGCGGGTAGCGGCGACCGGCGTCGGCGCCCGCGGGCGTGACGACGTTCGCCTTGAGGATCGTGCCGCCGTCGCCGGTGATGTCGACGAAGCGGACGGGGTGGGGGGCCGCCTGGGCGGCGGGGGCGAACCCGAGGGCGCTACCGGCGACGAGAGTCGCGGAGACGGCGCCCACGGCGGTCGTACGCAGGGCCTTGCGATGGAGTCCCACGGGTCACTCCTCACTCGTGTCAGTGCAAAGTGACCCGACGGTAACTGCAGGCTCTTACCGGGGGTAACCCGTCGGTAAGTTACGTGAAAGTAACAATTGTTGAAGGGTGCAGCTAGGGCCTGTCGTTTGGATCAGGTCGGCTGAGAGGGACTGCGCTTTTCGGTCGAACCGAGCGGGGGCGATGGGGGTGCCCCCGCGCGAGCTGGTTCGAGCGTGGGGGAGCGTGCAGCTGCAAGGCGGAGGAGGGAGTCGACGCGGCGCGTCGGCGACCGACGACAACGCGGCAGATGCGTGTGCCAGGGCCCGCGACGCCGGCATGATCCAAACGACAGGCCCTAGGTCGCTCGGTGTGACGTGCGGGGAGCGGTGGCCGCCGGGAGGGGGGCCTGGGCGGCCCTCGTTACATCCGCGACCAGTTCGACCACGTCCGGGCCGTACGCCTGGGAGTTCACCACCTTGAGCAGCAGCACGAAAGTGTGGTTGCCGTGCTTGCGGGCCAGCCGCTCGTGGTTGCGGGCGAGGTAGCGGGTGGCGGCCTGGTTGGTGATCGCGCGCTGACCGCAGAAGAGGAACACCGGTCGCTCGTCCCGCCGTTGTCCCGCGGTGAGCCGGGCGAGGAGCACGTACTCGTCCTTGCCGCGGTCCAGACGGTAGCGGTCGTCGCCGATCTGGAAGGAGCCGCGGTCCGGTCCGGGTTCGGTGTCCACATTGACCCGGACGCCCGGCAGCAGGGACTCCAGGTGCGCCGCCATCCGGAAGTTGGAGTACGGCCCGCCCACGCAGAACTCGGTGCGCTCACCGAAGCCCTGCTGGGCCGTGTCATGGCCGACGATCTGGGCGTGGGCGTTGCAGTCCTTGATGAGCGCGGAGAGTTCGAGGAGGGCGAACACGTCGTGCCGCTTCACCGACATCTCGCCGCCGCCCGCCTGGCGGTTCACCACGAGCAGCGACTCGGAGTTGTCCGGCAGCCCGAAGAAGGCCTGCTTGCGGCGGAGCTTGCGCTTCCACAGGTAGGTGCGGGCCAGCCAGCCGAGGGCGGCGCTGATGCCGGCGGCCAGCACGCCCAGGACGATGTTGCGCACGTCGTCGTTCATGGGCGCGCATGGTAGCGGGCGTAGGGAAATGGTGTTCGAGGGCGGCGGTATGGGCTCCTGACGCGGGCATGTCCATGGATTAGGCTGCCCGAACGGTCCCTGACTGGAGGTGCGGATGCGTCGCCCTGTCGTGCGGAAACTGACGGTTCTGGCGGTGTCGGCCGCCGTGGTGTCGGTGGGGGCCGCGGCGCCCCCGGCTCCCCGGACGACGCCGGTGGAGAAGGTCCCGGTCGCCGTCGGTTACGGCGGCGCGGTGGCGAGCGTCGACGCGGACGCCTCCGCCGCCGGGATCGAGGTGCTGAGGAAGGGCGGCAACGCCGTCGACGCGGCCGTGGCCACCGCTGCCGCGCTGGGTGTCACGGAGCCGTACTCCGCCGGGATCGGTGGCGGCGGTTACTTCGTCTACTACGACGCCCGGTCCCGTTCGGTGCACACGATCGACGGCCGCGAGACCGCGCCGCTGACGGCGGACGAGAACCTGTTCAGCGAGAACGGCACGGCGATTCCCTTCGCCGAGGCGGTCACCAGCGGACTGAGCGTCGGCACTCCCGGCACCCCCGCCACCTGGCAGGCGGCGCTGAAGAGCTGGGGCAGCAAACCGCTGCGCACCCTCCTGAAGCCCGCCGAACGGCTGGCCCGCGACGGCTTCACCGTCGACGCCACCTTCCGCGCGCAGACCGCGTCCAACGAAGCGCGGTTCCGGAACTTCCCGGACACCGAGAAGCTCTTCCTGCCCGGCGGTGAACTGCCCGTCGTCGGCTCCACCTTCACCAACCCCGACCTGGCGCAGACCTACCGGGAGCTGGGCCGCGAGGGCGTCGGCGCGCTGTACCGGGGCCGACTGGCCAAGGACATCGTCGACACCGTCAACGACCCCCCGGTGGACCCGGCCTCCGGCTACCACGCCCGCCCCGGCGATCTGTCGCTGAGGGACCTGGCGGCCTACCGCACCAAGAACCAGGCGCCCACCAAGACGTCGTACCGAGGCCTCGACGTCTACGCGATGGCGCCCTCCTCCTCGGGCGGCACCACGGTCGGCGAGGCGCTCAACATGCTGGAGCGGACGGACCTGTCGAAGGCGAGCGAGGTCCAGTACCTGCACCGCTACATCGAGGCGAGCCGGATCGCGTTCGCGGACCGGGGGCGCTGGGTGGGCGACCCGGCCTTCGAGGACGTACCGACGAAGGAGCTGCTGTCGCAGCAGTACGCCGACTCGCGCGCGTGCCTGATCAAGGACGACGCGGTGCTGACCAGCCCGGTCACGCCGGGTGACCCGCGTGACCCGGCGGCGTGCTCCGCGGGCGGCACGGCGGCCCCGACGACGTACGAGGGCGACAGCACCACCCACCTGACCACGGCCGACAAGTGGGGCAACGTCGTCTCCTACACGCTCACCATCGAGCAGACCGGCGGCAGTGGCATCACCGTCCCGGGGCGCGGCTTCATCCTCAACAACGAGCTGACGGACTTCTCCTTCACCCCGGCCAACCCGGCGGTGCACGACCCCAACCTGCCGGGTCCGGGCAAGCGCCCGCGGTCGTCGATGTCGCCGACGATCGTGCTGGACGAGCACAGGAAGCCGGTGGTGGCGCTGGGCTCGCCCGGCGGGGCGACCATCATCACCACCGTGCTGCAGACGCTGACCGGTTTCCTGGACCGCGGACTGCCACTCGTCGACGCCATCGCCGCACCACGAGCCAGCCAGCGCAACGCCGCCCAGACCGAGCTGGAGCCCGGACTGTACGACGACAACGAGGTGCGCAAGCGGTTGCAGGCCATCGGCCACTCCTTCCGCCTCACCCCCGAGATCGGCGCAGCCACGGCCGTCCAGCGCCTGCCGGGCGGGAAGTGGTTGGCGGCAGCGGAGAAGGAGCGGCGTGGGGGCGGGTCGGCGATGGTGGTGTGGCCGGTGCGGTGACGCTCACGCGGCCGCGCGCTCGGTAACGCGTGCGCGGCCGCCGCAGTGACGCTTGTGCGGCCGGGTGTTCGGTGCCGCTTGCGCGGCGGGGTGCTCGGCACCGCTTGCGCGGCCGCTTTGTCGGTGCCGTCTGCGCGGCCGTTTTCCGGCAGCGGCTGTGCCGCGCGGCGCTCGCGGTGCCGTCTGTGCGCCGCTGTCCTCGGCATCGCCTGCGCCGCGCACTTTCGGTGCCGCCTGTGCCGGGGCGCTCCAAGTCCTGCCCGGGCGGCCGCTGCCTCGGTAACGCGGCCGCGCTCTCGCTGGCGGTTGGTTACGCCGTTGCGCTTTCCGTTCGGAACGTCAGGCTGCCGCTTTCCGTGTCCACCCTTACCCGGTCGCCCTTCTGTACGCGGCCGTCGAGGAGGAGGCGGGAGAGTTCGTTGTCGACCTCGCGTTGGATGGTGCGGCGCAGGGGGCGGGCGCCGTACTCCGGCTGGTAGCCCTGGCGGGCCAGCCAGTCGACGGCCGGGTCGGTGAACTCGACCATGATGCCCTGGGCCTGCATCAGCCGGCGGGTGTGTCCCAGCAGCAGGTTGGTGATGCGGTGCAGCTGGTCCGGCGTGAGCTGGCGGAAGACGACGATCTCGTCGATGCGGTTGAGGAACTCGGGGCGGAAGTGCTCACGCAGCGGACGCAGGATCTGCTCGCGCCGCGCCTCCTCGTCCGCCTCGGCGTCGCCCGCGCCGAAACCGATTCCCGCGCCCCGCCGGGTGATCGCCTCGGAGCCGAGGTTGCTGGTCATCACGATCACCGTGTTGGTGAAGTCGACCGTGCGGCCCTGGGAGTCGGTGAGGCGGCCGTCGTCGAGGACCTGCAGGAGGATGTTGAAGACGTCAGGGTGCGCCTTCTCCACCTCGTCGAGGAGGAGGAGCGAGTACGGGTGGCGGCGGACCACCTCGGTGAGCTGCCCGGCCTCCTCGTGGCCGACGTACCCGGGCGGCGCGCCGACCAGGCGGCTGACGGTGTGCCGTTCCTGGTACTCGCTCATGTCCAGCCGGACCATCCGCTCCTCGCTGCCGAACAGCGCCTCGGCGAGGGCCCGCGCCAGCTCCGTCTTGCCGACACCGGTCGGACCGAGGAACAGGAAGCTGCCGATCGGCCGGTCCGGGCTGGCGAGCCCGGCACGGGAGCGCATGACCGCCTCGGAGACGACCCGGACCGCCTCGTCCTGGCCCACGACCCGCTCGTGCAGGTGTTCCTCCAGGCCGAGCAGCCGTTCCTTCTCCTCCTCGGTCAGCCTGCTCACCGGGATGCCGGTCTGCCGCGACACCACCTCGGCGATGGCCTCGGCGGTCACTTCGAGGTTCAGTCCCTCGTCGGCCTCCTCGTCGCCGCTTGCCTCGGCGATCCGCCGCTTCAGCTCCGTGATCCGGTCCCGCAGCTGCGTGGCCTGCTCGTACTGCTCGTCGGCGACCGCCTGGTCCTTGTCCCGGACCAGCTGCTCGGCCTCCCGTTCCATGGCCCGTACGTCCGTGCCCTTGGTACGGGCGCGCAGCCGCACCCGCGCGCCCGCCTGGTCGATCAGGTCGATGGCCTTGTCGGGCAGGCGGCGGTCGGTGAGATAGCGGTCGGACAGCTCGACGGCGGCGACCAGGGCCTCGTCCGTGTAACGGACCTGGTGGTGGGCCTCGTAGCGGTCGCGCAGGCCGCGCAGGATCTCGATGGCGTCCGAGGCGGTCGGCTCGGGGACCAGGATCGGCTGGAAACGGCGGGCGAGCGCCGCGTCCTTCTCGATCCTGCGGTACTCCTCCAGGGTGGTGGCGCCGACGATGTGCAGCTCACCGCGGGCCAGGGCGGGCTTGAGGATGTTGCTCGCGTCCATGGAGCCGCCCTCGCCGCCGCCACCCGCGCCGACGACGGTGTGCAGCTCGTCGATGAAGATGATCAGGCGGTCCGAGTTGGCGCGGATCTCGCCCACGATGGTGTTGAGCCGCTCCTCGAAGTCACCCCGGTAACGGGTTCCCGCGACCACACCGGGCAGGTCCAGGGCCACCACCCGCCGCCCGATCAGTACGTCGGGCACGTCGCCGTCGGCGATCCGCTGCGCCAGCCCCTCCACGATCGCGGTCTTGCCGACCCCCGCGTCACCGATAAGCACGGGGTTGTTCTTGCCGCGCCGGGAGAGCACCTCGATCGTCTGCTCGATCTCCTCGTCCCGCCCGATCACGGGGTCGATACGGCCCTGACGGGCCAGGTCGGTGAGATCACGGCCGAACTTGTCGACGGTCGGCGTGGCCGCCGGGCGGGCCTGCTCGGGGCGGGCCTGCGTGGCGTCCGGGGCGGCCTCCGGCGGCATTCCCGAGGGGGCGAAGCGGGCCGCGTTGAGGATGTGCCCGGCGGCGGAGTCCGGGTTGGCGGCGAGTGCGCTGAGCACATGCTCGGGGCCGATGTAACCGGTGCCGCTCGCGCGGGCCAGGTCGTGCGCGTCCAGCAGGGCGCGCTTGACGGCCGGGGTGAGCGAGAGCGAGGTGGGCGGCGGGACCTCGCCCTGCGGGTGCTGGACCGGGCCCGAGCGCTCGTCTATCTCCGACGCCAGGGTGTCGGGGTCCGCGCCGGCGCGACTGAGCAGGCTGCGGGTCGGTTCGCTGGCGAGCGCCGCGCGCAGCAGGTGCTGGGTGTCGAGATCCCGGCTGCCGTGTTCGGCGGCGTACTGCGCGGCACCGCGCACCAGATCCCGGGCCGGCTGACTGAGCAGCCGGCCGATGTCGATCTGGCGGGGCCCCGGGCGGGGGCCGCCGAAGAAGCGGGCCAGGAATTCTCCGAACGGGTCCGGGTTCATGCCCTCCGGGCCAGGGAAGCCGCTGGTCATCACAGTTCCGTTTCGCTGATCGGCGTACCGGTGTGCACGAGTGCGCCGGCGCTGCGCGGCTAAACGTGGGGCACGCTCTTTAACACCTTGGCACGATCGCGGGTGGGCGGCATGTGGGGCGCCTACGGTTCGGGGGTGCCTGGTTGATCGGCGGGTGCGGGTCGGCTGTGGCTGGTCGCGCCCACGCGGCGGAGCCGCACAATGTCACAGCCCCGCGCCCCTTTAGGGCGTTGGTCTGGCCGTGAGGATGCGAGGGGCCGTCTCTGTGATCGCAACCGTGTGTTCCGCGTGGGCTGCGTGTGAGCCGTCGGTTGTGCGGAGGGTCCAGCCGTCGGGGGACGCGTGGTAGTCGTCGCGGCCGCCTGCGATGAGCATGGGCTCGATGGCCAGGACCATGCCCTTGCGCAGAGGGAGGCCGCGGCCCGGGCGGCCCTCGTTCGGGACCGAGTGGTCCTCGTGCATACGGCGGCCGATGCCGTGGCCGCCGAAGCCGTCCATGATGCCGTAACCGGCCTTGCGGCAGACCGTGCCGATGGCGTGGGCGATGTCGCCGATGCGGTTGCCGACGACCGCCGCCTCGATGCCGGCCGCGAGGGCGCGCTCGGCGGTCTCGATCAGGCTCAGGTCGGCCCGGCGGGGGCGGCCGACGACGAAGCTGATCGCCGAGTCGCCCACCCAGCCGTCCAGCTCGGCGCCGCAGTCGACGGAGAGCAGGTCGCCGTCGCGCAGCCGGTAGCCGGTCGGGATGCCGTGCACGATCGCGTCGTTCACCGAGGTGCAGATGACGGCCGGGAAGGGCGTGGGCGCGAAGGACGGGCGATACCCGAGGAAGGGCGACTTCGCGCCCGCCTCGCGCAGCACCTCGCGGGCCACCTCGTCCAGCTCCAGCAGGGAGACGCCCACGGCGGCGGCCTCGCGTACGGCCGTGAGGGCGCGGCCGACGACCTGGCCCGCCTCGTACATGGCGTCGATCGATGTGTTTGTCTTCAGCTCCACCATGCCAATTACTATACCGGTATTACAATGACGGCATGGTGCGCACCCCTCTCACCCCCGAAGAGCGCGAACGCGGCGAGCGGCTCGGGCAGCTGCTGCGCGAGGCGCGTGGCGGCAGCAGCATGGCCGAGGTGGCGGCTCGGGCGGGCATCTCCGCGGAGACCCTGCGCAAGATCGAGACCGGCCGCGCCCCGACCCCGGCCTTCTTCACGGTGGCCGCGCTGGCCCGTGCGCTCGGCCTGTCCATGGACGAACTGGCCGGAGCCTGCGCGCCTGTTGGCGTCTGACGGCAATGTCGGTGCATGGCGATGTCACCGCCGGAACGTGGCTGATCTGAGGCCTCTGCGTCCCCTCGGAAAACTCCCCGTAGCGAGCCTGTAACACGACTGGTGTTGTCTACGGGCCGGAGTTGTCCGGTCCTTACGGGGGTTGCGCGATGGCAGTGGAACAACTCCCGGCTCGGGTGCGGGAGTTCGCGAACTACCTGAACAGCCTGCTGGCGCGCCTGGATCAAGGCGCCGGGTGGTGCGCGGTGTTCTGGCAGCGCGACCCGGAGGGCATGCGGGCCTGCCTCGACGGGCTTGAGGTGCCGCCGTGGGATGTGGTCGAGGCGCTGCTGCAGGATCTCGCCGCCGAGTACGGCCCCGAGGTCGCCGCCCCCGAGAAGGAACGGGCCCGCCCGCTGCACGCCGCCGCGCTCAACGCGTACGACGCCCGCCCCGGCGGCCGGGACGCCGTCGGGGACCGGCTCGACGTCATGCTCCGCGAGCAGCGGTACGCCGCGGAACGGGTCGCCGAGCTGGGGCGGTTGCTGCCCACCGCCGCGACCCAGGAGGACGCCGACGCCATCCGCCTGGACCTGGCGTGGGCCCGCGACGACCACGACCGGGCGACCGCCCGCTGCGCCGAACTCCGCGCACGCATGGCGGACTTGGACCGGCGCTCGGTGGGCGGCGGCCACGTGCGGGGCGCACAGCTGATCCGGCCGCGGAGCGCGGGGGAGAGGCGGGGGCACGGTCCCGTGCTGCGCACGGAGGCCGGTTCGTACGGCCCACAGGGCGCCCACCCCTCCGGGGACGACACGGGCGTGGCCACTCCCGGCCAGGGCACCCCTTCCGCCCCCGGCAACCTCGCCGCCCCAGCCCCTGGCACCAACGACTCCACCACACCGACTGCGCCCACGCAGCCCACCGCCTTTGCCCAGGAGCCCCGTCACCGCATGGCCTATGACCCGGCTCAGGCCTACGAGGGCCCGCATGCGGCCGCCTTCGACCCGGCTCTCGACCGCGAGGGCTCACAGTCCGCCGTCTTTGACTCGGGCCCCGTCCGCGAGCCCCGGCAGCCCACTGCCTATGACTCGGCCCAGGCGCACGAGGGCCCGCAGGCGGCCGCCTTCGACTCGGCTCTCGCCCGCGAGGGATCACGGCCCACCGTGTTTGACTCGGGCCTCGTCCGCGAGCCCCGGCAGCCCACCGCCCATGACCCGGCTCAGGCCTATGAGGGCTCACAACCCGCCGCCTTTGACCCGGGCCGCGTCCCCGAGCCCCGGCACCCCACCGCCTATGACTTGGCCCAGGCCCACGAGGGCTCACAGGCCGCCGCCTACGACCCGGTTCTCGCCCGCGAGACCCCGCATCCCACCGCCTACGACTCAGCCCCAGCCCCGACCCGCCCAACCCCCCACCCGGCGGCCTTCGACCCGACCCCCACCCCAACCTCCGAGCCCCCGCAACCCCCAGCCTCCGCCCCGGCCCCCGACTCCCCCCGCCCCACCCCCAAGCAGCGCAAACGCCGCCGCGGCGGGGCCCGTTTCGCTGGGATGGTCGAGGAGGAAGCCGCCCCCACCGTCGTACCGCCGGGCGCCGTACCCGTACTGCCCGCCCCGGCCCCGACCACCGGTCGTACCCTGCGCGGCGCCCGTTTCGCGGGGGTGGCCGAGGAACCGGACGGGCGGGCGGAGCCGGAGGGTGAGGTGGTGGACTCGGCGGCTCGGCGGGACGTCGCCGGGATGGTTGAGACGTTGGTGCGGCTGCGCAGCGAGGGGCGCACGGGTGAGGCGCACGTGCTGCTGGTCGAGGCCGCCTACTGGCCCGCCGCCCGCTTTCCGCTGCTCGCCGCCGAAATGGAACGCGCCGGGCTCGGTGCCGACTGGGCGACGCTGCTGTGGGAGGCCGCCTCGCTGCCCGCCGAGCAGTTGGTCGCCGCGGCGGACGCGCTGGTCGCGGCAGGTCGGGACATCGACGGGGAGCAGATCCTGCGGCAGGGCGTGGGGCGGCCCGCCGGTGAGATCGGCCGGGCCGTGCTCGCGCTGGCCCGCGAGGGCCGTCGCCGCGAGGTGCGGGCGCTGCTCGACGCGTACGTCCGGGTCCGCACCCCCGAGGAGGCCGCGCGCAGTGCCGGGCCCGACCCGCAGACCCTGGTGCCGCTTCTGCTGGAGGCCGCGCAGGGCGTGTCCGCCGAGCGGCACTGGGACCTCGTGCACGCCCTGCGTGTCGCCGGTCTCACGACGTAGGGCCTGTCGTTTGGATCATGCCGGCGTCGCGGGGTCTGGCACGCGCTCCCCCAGAGGGGTACCCCCAGCCGCGTTGTCGTCGGTTGCCGACTCCCCCACGCTCGAACGAGCTCGCGCGGGGGGACCCCCATCGCGTCGCCGCCCTCCTCCGCCTTGCAGCTGCACGCTCCCCCACGCTCGAACCAGCTCGTGCGGGGGCACCCCCATCGCCCCCGCTCGGGTCGGCTCAAAGGCGCAGTCTCTCTCAGACGACCTGATCCAAACGACAGGCCCTAGCCGCCCGTGATCACCCACAGGGGTGTGAAACAGCGCCGACTTCGCGGGTTAACGACGATGGTCTTGGCAAGGCCTTCACCTAGGCATACGTTCGTGCCTCTACAGCCCGCTCTACGGGCGTAGAGGCGCTGACGTCCCGTCGAAGGAGCAGCTCATGGCGAACGTCGTCCGTGCCGCTCTGGTCCAGGCCACCTGGACCGGCGACACCGAGTCCATGGTGGCGAAACACGAGGAGCACGCCCGCGAGGCGGCCCGGCAGGGTGCCAAGGTCATCGGGTTCCAGGAAGTCTTCAACGCCCCCTACTTCTGTCAGGTCCAGGAACCGGAGCACTACCGGTGGGCCGAGCCGGTGCCGGACGGGCCGACCGTACGTCGCATGCAGGAACTCGCCCGCGAGACCGGCATGGTGATCGTGGTGCCGGTCTTCGAGGTCGAGCAGTCCGGCTTCTACTACAACACCGCGGCCGTGATCGACGCGGACGGCTCCTACCTCGGCAAGTACCGCAAGCACCACATCCCGCAGGTGAAGGGATTCTGGGAGAAGTACTACTTCAAGCCCGGAAACCTCGGCTGGCCCGTCTTCGACACCGCCGTCGGAAAGGTCGGCGTCTACATCTGCTACGACCGCCACTTCCCGGAGGGCTGGCGACAACTCGGACTGAACGGCGCCCAGTTGGTGTACAACCCGTCCGCCACCCACCGGGGTCTGTCAGCCTATCTGTGGCGGCTGGAGCAGCCCGCGGCCGCCGTCGCCAACGAGTACTTCGTCGCCGCCATCAACCGGGTCGGGGTCGAGGAGTACGGCGACAACGACTTCTACGGCACGAGCTACTTCGTCGACCCGCGGGGGCAGTTCGTCGGCGAGACCGCCAGCGACAAGGCGGAGGAACTACTCGTGCGCGACCTCGACTTCGACGTCATCGAAGAAGTGCGGCAGCAGTGGGCCTTCTACCGCGACCGCCGCCCCGACGCCTACGAAGGGCTGGTGCAGCCGTGACCAAGGACCTGCTGGGACGCCACCGGGCCGTGCTCCCCGACTGGCTCGCCCTCTACTACGACGACCCGATCGAGATCACCCACGGCGAAGGCCGGCACGTCTGGGACGCCGCCGGAAACCGGTATCTCGACTTCTTCGGCGGCATCCTGACCACGATGACCGCGCACGCCCTGCCCGAGGTGACCAAGGCGGTGAGCGAACAGGCCGGGCGGATCATCCACTCGTCCACCCTGTACCTCAACCGTCCGATGGTGGAACTCGCCGAGCGCATTGCCCAGTTGAGCGGCATCCCGGACGCCCGCGTCTTCTTCACCACGTCCGGCACGGAGGCCAACGACACGGCCCTGCTGCTCGCCACGACGTACCGCCGCAGCAACACGATCCTGGCGATGCGCAACAGCTACCACGGCCGCTCCTTCAGCGCCGTCGGCATCACCGGCAACTGCAGCTGGTCACCCACCTCCCTGTCCCCACTGCAGACGCTGTACGTCCACGGCGGCGTGCGCACCCGAGGGCCGTACGCCTCGTTGAGCGACGACGAGTTCATCGCGGCCTGCGTCGAGGACCTCACCGACCTGCTCGGCCACACCCGCCCGCCCGCCGCACTGATCGCCGAGCCCGTCCAGGGCGTCGGCGGCTTCACCTCACCGCCGGACGGCCTGTACGCCGCCTTCCGCGAGGTGCTCCACGAGCGCGGCATCCTCTGGATCGCCGACGAGGTGCAGACCGGCTGGGGCCGCACCGGCGACCACTTCTGGGGCTGGCAGGCGCACGACCGCAGCGGCCCGCCGGACCTGCTCACCTTCGCCAAGGGCATCGGCAACGGCATGTCCATCGGCGGGGTCGTCGCCCGCGCCGAGATCATGAACTGCCTCGACGCCAACAGCATCTCCACCTTCGGCGGCACCCAGATCACCATGGCCGCGGGCCTCGCCAACCTCACGTACCTGCTGGAACACGACCTCCAGGGCAACGCCCGGCGAGTCGGTGGGCTGCTGATCGAGCGGTTGCGGGCCGTCGCCGCGCAGGTGCCGGCCGTGCGTGAGGTGCGGGGACGCGGACTGATGATCGGCATCGAGGTGACGCGGCCCGGCACGGACGAGGCGGATCCGCAGGCCGCGTCCGCCGTGCTGGAGGCGGCCCGCGAGGGCGGGCTGCTCATCGGCAAGGGCGGCGGGCACAACACCAGCGCCCTGCGCATCGCGCCGCCGCTGTCCCTGACCGTCGCGGAGGCCGAGGAGGGCGCCGCCATCCTCGAACGCGCTCTGAGGAGCATCGGCTAGCACTGGTACGAGCAAGGGAGCCGCCATGACCACCACCTCGGAGTCCTGGGAACCCTTGGAACCGGCCCTGTCGGTCCGGCAGGTCCTCACCCTGGAACGGGTGCTCGCCGGGGAGCCCGAAGTGGTGGCCGGCGCGAGCCAGCTCGACCGGCCGGTGCGCTGGGTGCACGTCGCCGAGGCCGCCGACGTCGGGGTGATGCTCAGCGGCGGCGAGATGGTCCTCACCACCGGCGTCCTGCTCGCCGGCGACCCGGACAAGCAGGCCGAGTACGTCCGCTCGCTGCACCGCGCGGAGGCGGCGGCCGTCGTGCTCGGCCTCGGCCGCGCCTTCCCCGCCGCGCCGGACGCGATGCGGCGGGTCGCCGAGCGGTGCGGGCTGCCCATGGTCGTCCTGCACCGCCCCTTCCCCTTCGCCGAGCTCACCGAGGAGGTCCAGTCCCGGCTGGTGCGGCGGAAGTTCGCCGCCGTCAGCCTCTCCGAGGCCGTACGCACCGAACTCACCGCGCTGATCACCTCCGGCGCCCCCTTGCAACGCCTGCTCGACGAGGTGGCCCGGCACAGCGCCTGCCCCGTCGTCGTGAGCAACCTCGCCCACCGCGTCCTCGCCACGGCGGGGGAGCGGCCGGCCGTCGACGACGTGCTGCGCGACTGGGAGCGCATCGCCCGCCAGGCCGGCGGCAGCGAGGGCGACGGCTGGATCCGCGCCGAGCTGAGCGGGCGCGGAGAGCGGTGGGGACGGATCGTGCTGTGCGGTTACCGGGGTGACACCGCCACCGGGCGGCTGCTCGCCGACCGCGCCGCCGAGGCCCTCGTCCTGCACCGGATGCTCGGCGGCCCGTCGGGCAGCTGGGAGGAGCAGTCGGCGCAGGGCCTGCTGACGGACCTGATCAGTGGCGTCGTACCCGCGCGGCAGTTGCTGCCCAGGGCACGGGCGGCCGGGCTGCCGGTCAACCGGCGCACCTTCGTTCCGTTGGTCGTGCGCGACCGTGAACCGGACCGACTCGACCGCGTGATGCGGCTGCTGGGACTGCCCGGAATCGCCGCCGAACTCGCCGACGGGGCCACCGCCGTGCTGCTCAGCCTGGCCCGGGACCAGGACGCCGAGGCGCTCACCGCCCACTTCGCGGCCCGGCTGCGGTCCACGTCAGGGCCCGTCGCCGCCGCGGCACCGCGCACCGACTGGGACGACGTGCCCGCCGGGCTGCGCGAGGCGCGGCACGTCGCCGACGCCGTGGCGGACTCCGCGGCCGCGCTGGACCTCCCGGCCGTCGTCCGCCTGAAGGACGTACATCTGCGGGGCCTGATCCGCCTGCTGCGGGACGACCCGCAGGTGCAGTCCTTCGCGGAGCGGGAGCTGGACGGGCTGCTGTGCGGGCGGGACGACGAGGCGGGCGCCCTGCTTGCCGTCCTGCGCACCTATCTCGCCACCGGCCGCAACAAGTCCCGCACCGCCCAGCTCCACCATGTCTCGCGGCCCGCGCTCTACCGCCGCCTGGAGGCGATACAGGCGCGGCTCGGGGTGGACCTCGACGACTTCGAGCAGGCCGCGTCGGTGCACATCGCCCTCCTCGCACACGACGCGCAACAGGGGTGAAACATGCGACGACCTGGGAAAACGGTGGTGAAACATGAGCCTGCCGAAGGGTGACACGGTGGCACGCCGCAGCGTCGCAGACGTGACACAGTGCACCTCAAAGACGACATCCGGACTTCCTAGGCTCACCGCACACCGAGCTACCGGAGCGACCGGAGGTCCCGATGAGCCGAGTGATCCGCGCCGCCGTCTTCCAGACCGCATGGACCGGCGACAAGGAGTCGATGATCCAGGTGCACGAGCAGGCCGTGCGCGACGCCGCCGCGCAGGGCGCCCAGGTCCTGTGTTTCCAGGAGCTGTTCTACGGGCCGTACTTCTGCCAGGTCCAGGACCCCGCCTTCTACGAGTACGCCGAGCAGATCCCCGAGGGCCCGATCGTCCGGCGCTTCCAGGCCCTCGCGAAGGAACTGGGCATCGTCCTCGTACTGCCGATGTACGAGGAGGAGCAGCCCGGCGTCCTCTACAACACCGCCGCCGTGATCGACGCGGACGGCTCCTACCTCGGCAAGTACCGCAAGACGCACATCCCGCAGGTGAGGGGGTTCTGGGAGAAGTTCTACTTCCGGCCCGGGAACAGCGGCTGGCCCGTCTTCGACACCGCTGTCGGAAAGGTCGGCGTCTACATCTGCTACGACCGTCACTTCCCGGAGGGCTGGCGGGCGCTCGGCCTCGCGGGTGCCGAGCTCGTCTTCAACCCGTCGGCCACCTCGCGCGGCCTGTCCGCCTATCTGTGGCAGCTGGAGCAGCCTGCGGCGGCCGTCGCCAACGAGTACTTCGTCGGCGCGATCAACCGGGTGGGGGTGGAGGAGTACGGGGACAACGACTTCTACGGCACGAGCTACTTCGTCGACCCGGAGGCCCAGTTCGTGGGGGAGGTGGCGAGCGACAAGGAGACCGAACTGGTGGTCAGGGACCTGGACATGGCGAAGCTGCGAGAGGTCAGGGACCGCTGGCAGTTCTACCGGGACAGGGCACCGGGAGCGTACGGTCCCCTGACGACGCCGTAAGGGGCGACGTACCTCAGGGGCGCGGGGCTGTGCTCGATGTGCGGCTGCCGCCGCGCGGGCGCGACCAGCCACAAACAACCTGCACACACCCACAACGAGGAGCGACCCGGACATGACCACCCGAACACTAATCCGCGGCGGCCTCGTCATCACCGCCTCCGACGAGATCCACGCCGACGTCCTGATCGAGGACGGCCGCATCGCCGCCCTCGCCACCTCCGGCACCCCGGCCGCCGACGCCTGGACGGCCGAGCGGACGATCGACGCCACCGGAAAGTACGTCATCCCGGGCGGCGTCGACGTCCACACCCACATGGAGCTGCCGTTCGGCGGCACCTTCGCCTCGGACACCTTCGAAACCGGCACCCGCGCGGCAGCGCACGGCGGCACCACGACCATCGTCGACTTCGCGGTGCAGAGCGTCGGCCACACCCTGCGCGAGGGGCTGGACGCCTGGCACGCCAAGGCCGAGGGCAACTGCGCCATCGACTACGGCTTCCACATGATCGTCTCCGATGTGAACCAGGAGACGCTGAAGGAAATGGACCTCCTCGTCGAAGAAGGAGTGACGTCCTTCAAGCAGTTCATGGCCTATCCGGGCGTCTTCTACAGCGACGACGGCCAGATCCTGCGCGCCATGCAGCGCTCCGCCGACAACGGCGGACTGATCATGATGCACGCGGAGAACGGCATCGCCATCGACGTCCTGGTCGAACAGGCGCTGGCCCGAGGGGAGACCGATCCCCGGTATCACGGAGAAGTGCGCAAGGCGTTGCTGGAGGCCGAGGCCACCCACCGCGCCATCCGGCTCGCGCAGGTCGCCGGGGCGCCCCTGTACGTCGTGCACGTCTCGGCGATGGAGGCAGTCGCCGAGCTGGCCAAGGCACGCGACGAGGGGCTCAACGTCTTCGGCGAGACCTGCCCGCAGTATCTGTTCCTGTCGACCGACAACCTCGCCGAACCCGACTTCGAGGGCGCGAAGTACGTCTGCTCGACACCGCTGCGGCCGCGCGAGCACCAGGCGGAGCTGTGGAAGGGCCTCAGGACCAACGACCTTCAGGTCGTCTCCACCGACCACTGCCCCTTCTGCTTCGTCGGGCAGAAGGAACTCGGCCGCGGCGACTTCTCCAAGATCCCCAACGGGCTGCCGGGCGTGGAGAACCGTATGGACCTGCTCCACCAGGCCGTCCTCGACGGGCACATCTCACGCCGCCGCTGGATCGAGATCGCCTGCGCCACCCCGGCCCGGATGTTCGGCATGTACCCGAAGAAGGGCACCATCGCGCCGGGCGCCGACGCCGACGTCGTGATCTACGACCCGCACGCCGAGCAGGTCATGTCGGCCGAGACGCACCACATGAACGTCGACTACTCGGCGTACGAAGGAAAGCGCGTCACCGGCCGCGTCGAGACCGTGCTCTCGCGCGGCGTCCCCGTCATCACCGAGCGGGAGTACACCGGGCACGCCGGGCACGGCGTCTACACCCCCCGCTCCACCTGTCAGTACCTCAACTAGGAGCGGTGCCCATGGACTTCGGACTCGTACTGCAGACCGACCCACCGGCCTCGCGGGTGGTCTCCCTGATGAAGCGCGCCGAGCGCAACGGGTTCACCTACGGCTGGACCTTCGACTCGGCCGTGCTCTGGCAGGAACCGTTCGTGATCTACAGCCAGATCCTCGCGAACACCCAGAAACTGACGGTCGGGCCGATGGTGACGAACCCCGGCACCCGCACCTGGGAGGTCACCGCCTCCACCTTCGCCACGCTCAACGACATGTTCGGAAACCGCACGGTGTGCGGTATCGGGCGCGGCGACTCGGCGATGCGGGTGGCCGGCCGCAAGCCCAACACGCTGGCCCGGATCAGCGAGGCCATGAAGGTCATCCGGGCGCTGGGCAGCGGCCGGGAGGCCGACCTCGGCGGCACGGTGATCAGGTTCCCGTGGATCAAGCCGGGCGCCCAACTGCCCGTATGGATGGCGGCGTACGGGCCCAAGGCGCTGAAGATGACCGGCGAGGAGGCGGACGGGTTCATCCTCCAGCTCGCCGATCTGTATCTCACCGAGTACATGGTCAAGGCGGTCAAGGACGCCGCCGTCGCCGCCGGGCGCGACCCCGCCGAGGTGACCATCTGCGTGGCCGCCCCCGCCTACGTCACCGAGGACGACTCGCCCGAGGCGCTCGCGCACGCCCGGGAGCAGTGCCGCTGGTTCGGCGGGATGGTGGGCAACCATGTCGCCGACCTGGTCGCGAAGTACGGCGAGCACTCGGCGGCCGTACCCGACGAACTCACCGACTACATCAAGGCCCGCGAGGGCTACGACTACTCCCACCACGGGCGCAGCGGAAACCCCGACACCCGGTTCGTGCCCGACGAGATCGTCGACCGGTTCTGCCTCATCGGGCCGGTCGAGAAGCACATCGAGAAACTCAATGCGCTGCGCGAGCTGGGCGTCGACCAGTTCGCGGTGTACGACATGCACGACGCGCAGGAGGCCGTCATCGACGCGTACGGCACGTCGGTGATTCCTGCGGTCAACGCCTGACTCTCCGCCTTACGACCCCCCACACCTTGTCCCCCCTCTCCGCTCCCCCGGAGAGGGGCCCAAGGCCAGCCCCCGCACGGCCTTTCCCGTCCCACCTTGTCGATTGGCCTGCCCATGACCGAAACAGTCCCCACGGGGTCGCCTGCCGCCCAGACCGCCCACGCCGACGGCCGGATAGAGCTCGCCCCCGAGGCCTTCCCCACCGACAGCCCGTTCGCCAACGAGGACCTGCGTCCCGTCCCGGTCGCCGAGCGCAAGTGGACGACGTACAACTTCGCGGCGCTGTGGATCTCCATGGCGCACTGCATCCCCAGCTGGACCCTGGCCTCCGGCCTGGTCGCGCTCGGCATGGACTGGAAGCAGGCGGTCTTCACCATCGCCCTGGCCAACGTCATCGTGCTGCTGCCGATGCTGGCCACCGGTCACGCCGGCCCCAAGTACGGCATCCCCTTCCCCGTGCTCGCCCGCGCCTCCTTCGGGCTGCGCGGCGCCAACGTCCCGGCGCTGATCCGGGCGGCGGTGGCGTGCGGCTGGTTCGGCATCCAGACCTGGATCGGCGGCAGCGGCATCTTCGCCCTCGGCTCCAAGATCACCGGCGGTGAGTGGGAGAAGGCGGGGCAGATCGCCGGCAACCCCTGGCCGTTGTGGCTGTGCTTCATCCTGTTCTGGGCCGTGCAGATCGCCATCATCTACCGCGGCATGGACTTCCTGCGGCACTTCGAGAACTGGGCCGCGCCCTTCGTGATCGTCGGCGCCTTCGTGCTGCTGATCTGGATCGCGGTGGAAGCCAACGGTTTCGGTGAGTTGCTGTCGCAGCCCTCGAAACTCGGCTGGGGCGCGGACTTCTGGCCGGTCTTCTTCCCGTCCCTCATGGGCATGATCGGCTTCTGGGCGACCCTCTCCCTCAACATCCCCGACTTCACCCGCTTCGGCGCCAGCCAGCGCGCCCAGACGTGGGGCCAGTCACTGGGCCTGCCCACGACGATGACCCTGTTCGCGATCCTCGCCGTGCTGGTCACCTCCGGCTCCGAGGTGGTCTACGGCGAGGCGATCTGGGACCCGGTCGCCCTCGCCGCCAAGGCGGACAACGTCTTCGGCCTGCTCTTCGCGCTCATCACCGTGCTGATCGCCACGATCTCCGTGAACATCGCGGCCAACGTGGTCTCCCCGGCGTACGATCTGGCCAACCTGGCGCCGAAATTCATCAACTTCCGTACCGGCGCGCTGATCACGGGCGTCATCGGCGTCCTGATCTTCCCGTGGAAACTGATCTCGACGCCCGAGTTCTACATCTTCACCTGGCTCGGCGTGGTCGGAGGTCTGCTCGGCACCGTCGCGGGCATCCTGATCGCCGACTATTGGATCGTCCGGCGTACGGTCCTGCACCTGGCGGACCTGTACACGCCGGGCGGGCGCTACTGGTACACCTCCGGCTGGAACTGGCGCGCCCTGGTGGCGTTCGGCGTCGGTGGTGTGCTGGCCGTCGGCGGGTCGTACTCCACCGTGAACGCGGACGGAGTGAAGTCCGGACCCTTCCCGGCGGACGGGGTGATCCCGTTCCTGAAACCGCTCGCCGACTACGGCTGGGCGGTGGGCCTGGCGGCCTCACTGCTGCTGTACGTGGCGCTGATGCTGCCGCGTGAACGGACCTGAGGCTCATGCCGGAGGGCGGTCGGCCTACTGACCGCCCTCCAGCGCCGCCACCGCCTCCTTGGCCGCCTTGATCGCGCCCTTGTTCATCTCGTCCGAGCTGGGCGCCTCCTTCGACTCGAAGTCGGAGCCGTTGTACGTCACGACCACCAGCGCGTTGGCGGCGCGCACGATCACCACGCCCTCGCGGGTCTTCTGGTCGTCCTCGGTGGTGAGGTTCACGACGGAGTAGGCCGCGTCCCCCACGCTGGGGACGACGCCACCGCCGCTCTTCTCCTCGACGCGCTGCTGGTACTGCTTCTCCGCCTCGTCGTCCGAGTCGCCGATCTCGAAGGAGACGTCGAGCCAGCGGTAGTCGTAGCCCTTGAGGGCGTTCCAGGAGCAGGTGCGGCGCACCGAACTGTCCGTCGAGGCGATCTCCTTCCCGGCCGTCTTGGCGCCGGGTACCAGCGAGGTGATCGTCTTCTTGGCGAGGCTGCCGCACGGCGCCGGGGCCTTGGTGTACGTCTTCGGCACGGCCGTCGAGGACGGCGCCGAGGCGGACTGGGTCCCGGTCTTGTCCGCCGCCTTGTCCTGGGCGGCGGGCGCGGCGGACTCCGGGCCGGAGGTGAGCGCCCAGCCCGCGCAGGCGAGCACGGCGACCGGGGTCAGGCGCGCGGTGAGAGCGAGCGGCAGAGGTAGAGAACGCACGGCGCACTTCTCGTGGGGGATGGTGCGGAGGGGGTCCGCACTGCGGACGGGACGCCAGTGTCACACGACTCCCTGTGGGGCGGAAGTGCCAACTCGCTCCGTACTTGAGCGGTAACTGAGCCTGACGGTCGGTGCGTTGTGTGTCCCGTTATGTCCGCGTGGGCCCGGCGGGGGTGGTGCCGTGTTCACTTTCAGTGTCATGCGGAGGCGTACCGGCTTGTGCCGCTCAAACTCCCCAGAGCCTCCCCGAGCGACGTGAAACTCCCCAGCCGCTCCCCAAAGGAGCGGCTGGGGTGGGCACTGAACGCTCCGGGTCTGATGGAGGCTCGGGCCTGTGCCGGAGCTCTCGACGACGGCCGAACCCTGGTTCTGGATCACTTTCAGTGCCGGGGCCACGGAGGGTCACCACAATCGCGATCATGAACGGCGTGGGTGATGTGTTCCTCCAGGACCTGTGGTTCCACCAGGTCGAAGGCGTAGTGATCGAAAACGCAGTCGACGACGGCGAGTTGGTGGTCGTGCGGGCCCGCGCATCGGCGGAGCGGGCCGCATGTCCCGCCTGCGGGACGGTGTCGGGCCGGCCGCCTGGCTCGCCGACCATCCCGGCGTCGAGGTGATCTGCGGTGACCGGTCCACCGCATACGCCGAGGCCGGACGACTCGGCGCCCCGGACGCGATTCACGTCGCGGACCGGTGGCACATCTGGAGAAACCTGGCCGAGGCCGTCGAGAAGACGGTCATCCAGCATCGCACCCTGCTGCGCGAGCCGGAGAACCTGCCCCGGTCCGTGCCGCCGAGCCCCTGGAGAGCCCGGAGCTTGCGCCGCCTTCCCCGGAGAACCACGGCAGTCGGGCCGTCTGTCGGGCCGGGTTGCGCGAGCAGCACGCGGCCGTCCACGCCCTGCTGGATGAGGGGCTCGGCCTGCGGCCGATCGCCCGCCGACTGGGCCTGGCCCGCAACACCGTCCGCCGCCTCGCCGATGTGGCCACCGCGGACGAGCTCCTGGTCGGGCGGTGGACCGGCCGGACCAGCATCCTCGACCCCTACAAACCCCACCTCCATCAGCGGCGGGCGGAAGGCTGCACCGTTGCCCGCCGCCTGTTCGAGTAAGTCCGCGAGCTCGACGAACGTCTTGCGGGAATAGCTCTTCCGGTCACAGAAGTACCGGCGGACCCGCAGCCGGACTATGACCCGGCGAAAGCCCAACGGTCTCTCATCCATGGCACGTTGGTACGTGCTGTGTCCACCACCAGGACGTCGGAGGAGCCACTGACGTGCTCCACTCGCACATCGATCCCGGGACACAGAACATCCTCGACCGCCTTGCTCGCCATGGCAGGAAAACACTCTGCCGAAACGATCCCCCGTTCGCCTCTCTCACTGGGGATTCACGAAACTTGGGAAGTTTCAGCGAGCGTCGCGCACGTCGTCGGCTGGGGTGCCCGCCTCGCGGCTAATGGGTTCCATTCGCCAAATCCGCTAGCGTCTGCCCATGTTGCACACGAGATTCACCGAGATGTTCGGGCTCACCTGTCCGGTGATGGCGGCCCCCATGGGCTTGCACAGCGGCGGGACGCTCGCCGCCGCGGTTTCCGCTGCCGGCGGGCTCGGCTCCTTCGGGGGGACGCATCCCTGGAAAGGACCTGACTGGATCCGTGCGGAGATCGCGACCATCCGCGCCACGACGGACCGGCCGTTCGGAGTCGGCTTCATCACGCCGTTCCTCTCCTTCACCGAGCCGCTGTTCGAGGCCACGCTGGAGGAGCGTCCAGAGGTCGTCGCACTGTCGTTCGCCGACCCCCAGCCGTGGCTCACTCGGGCCAAGGACGCGGGAGCCCGGGTGATGTGTCAGATCCAGACCTACGAGGACGCGGAGACGGCTGTTGCCGCGGGTGCCGATGTCCTCGTGGCGCAGGGCACCGAGGCCGGTGGCCATACCGGGACGATGGGCCTGCTGCCGTTTCTGGCCGGGGTCGTGAGGCGGCACCCCGATGTTCCGGTGCTGGCCGCAGGGGGCATTGCCGACGGCCGAACGCTCGCGGCCGTCCTCACTGCCGGTGCGGACGGTGCCTGGCTTGGTACGGCGTTTCTTGCCACGCCCGAGGCGGTCGAGGTGCACGACATCCACAAGCGTCTGATCGTCGAGAGCGATGGCAGCGACACCGTGTGGACGCGGGCCTACGACATCGTCTCCGGGCTGCCCTGGCCGGCGACAATCGGCGCACGGGTCCGCCGCAATCGGTTCACCGACGAGTGGTCGGAGCGTGAGGCAGTGCTGCTGGACCGCAAAGAGGAATTCGCACCTCCAGAAGACGTCAACCCCTTCGAGGCCCCACCCGACCCCGACACGGGCATGATCCTCTACGGTCAGTCAGCGTCCCTCGTCGATGCCGTTCGCCCCGCCGCGGATGTGGTCCGCGCGGTCAGTGACGAAGCCGAAGCGATCTTGGACTCGCGACCTCGCTCGCTGCTGAGCTGACGCTTGCGCGGGTTGCCGCAGCAGCAGCCTCGGCACACGACCAGCGTGCACGGGCGGTTCGCCGCACGGATCACTGCCCGGTTCACAGTGCGGTCCGTGAGGGCAGACCGTATGCCCGGACGCGGCCGTCGCGGTGGGCGGTGATCAGCAGGTGAGGTCCGGCCCAGGCCAGCGCGGCGACCGCGGAGTCGACGTCGTCCAGTGTGCGCACCGGGCGCAGCCGGTTGGCCGGCTGTCCGCCGGTGGCGTGCCACAGGGCGACCGTGCCGTCGTGGCCGCCGCTGGCCAGGTGTCCGGCGGCGCCGGGCCGCCAGGCCAGCGCGGTGATCGTCTCGTGGCAGCGCAGCTGGCGTGGCGCGGTGCCGGCGGGGCCCTTGCCGGAGAAGTCCCAGACCGTCAGGTCGGGGGCGCCGTCGGCGGCGAGCCAGAAGCCCGTGTCGTTGAAGGCGAGGCGGGAGACCTTCTCCGGGTAGCCGGACATGGTCAGTTCGCTGCCGTCCCGGGTCCGCCAGATGTGGATGGAGGCGTCCTGGTTGCCGCTGCAGATCCACTTCTCGGTCGGGGCGACGGCGAGGGCGAGGTGCGAGCCGATGTAGGGATAGGTGACCACGGGCTGCGCGGTATGCCTCTCGTGGCCGCGCACGGCCCCGTACGCGGCCACGGCCAGCCGGCGCCCCCGGCGCAGCCAGGCGAGGTCGGTGACGGTGGACGCGGCGGGCTCCGTACGCCACAACTCCTCGCCGTCCGCGTCGAATACGAGCGCTGTGCGTCCGGAGGCGATGGCCACCCGTTCGTCGTTCGCCCAGGCGGCGGAGGAGGACCAGGCGCCGGATTCGCGCACGATCACACGCCCGTCCGCGCGCCGCCACAGTGCGTACCCCATCGGTCCGGTGACCGCCAAGTGACTGGCTGAAGGGGAGAGTTGGGCCTTCAGGGCGCCGCTGGGAAGGTCGAGTGCGCCCATCTCGGCGCCCATGGCGGCATCGAGGACCCGTACCGTGCCCTCGGCTCCGGCGACGGCCACGAGGTCGCCGCGGGCGCTGAGGGCGACGGGCGCGTCGTCGATGGTGATCTCCCAGGCGACGGAGAGGGCCTGGTCGGGGGTGGTGATGCTCACGCGGCGGCTCCCGCCGTGGCCAGGCAGTCGGCGAAGCCTCGCTCGAGCTCGTCGCGGTCGAGGTTGCGGCCGATGAAGACGAGCCGATTGCGACGGGGTTCGTCGGTTCGCCACTGGGCTCCTTCCTCGCCCATCAGCAGCATGTGAACGCCCTGGAAGACGTACTGCCTGCCCGAACCCGCGATGGCGAGGATGCCCTTGGAGCGGAAGATGTCGGCGCCCTTGGTGCGCAGCAGGTTGCCCAGCCAGGCGTTGAGACGGGAGTCGTCGACCTCGCCGTCGAGTTCGATGCCGACGGAGGTGACGGTGGTGTCGTGCTGGTGCTCGGTTTCGGTGAGGAAGGACGGGTCGTCCTTCAGGACGCGGTCCAGGTCGAAGGCGCCGACGTCGAGGATCTGCCTGAGGTCGACTTCGGCGTTGCGGGCGCGCAGGATCTGCACGGGTGCGTTGATGGCCTTCACGCGCGCCTCGACCTCGGCGATGGTCTCCTCGTCGGCGAGGTCGGTCTTGTTGAGCACGATCCGGTCGGCGAAGGCGATCTGCTCGACGGCCTCGTTCTCCACGCCTTCCGGCTTGACCTCGTCCAGGTGCTGGAGCACGTGGGCGGCGTCGACGAGGGTGATGATGGCGTCCAGGCGCAGCTGGGCGGCGATCTCGTCGTCCATGAAGAAGGTCTGGGCGACGGGCGCGGGGTCGGCCAGGCCGGTGGTCTCGATGAGGATGTGGTCGAACTTCTCCCGACGGCGCATCAGGGCGCCGAGGATGCGGATGAGATCTCCTCGGACGGTGCAGCAGATGCAGCCGTTGTTCATCTCGAAGATCTCTTCCTCGGCGTCCAGCACGAGGGCGTCGTCGATGCCGATCTCGCCGAACTCGTTCTCGATGACGGCGATCCGCATCCCGTGGTGCTCGGTGAGGATCCGGTTGAGGAGAGTGGTCTTGCCCGAGCCGAGGAAGCCGGTCAGTACGGTGACGGGCACGCGCCCGTCGCGCGGCGCGTCCGTCGTGGTCGCTTCGGTCATCAGGGTCAGGCTCCTTCGGGTGCGGTGGCGAGCAGGACGGCCTTGAGGTCGTCCTCGGTGATCTCGTCGGTGGGTCGGTGCATGGTCCAGCGGCGGGCCTTGCCGTTCATCGGCAGGACGGCGACGACGGTCTCCAGGGGTGGGCAGTCAGGTTCGGTGCAGGCGAGCTGGCGGATCATGACGGCGGTGTCGTCGTCGAGGTCCAGCAGGGTGCGTACCTTCTCCTTCAGCTCGCGTAGGTGCGGGCTCGGTGCGGCGGGGTTTCCTGGTCCGAATCCCAGGGGCATGGCGGCAGTTCTCCTCACTCGGTGGTGGGTTGGCAGCCGACGCAGACGCCGGTGAGTTCGACGGTGTGTTCCACCGCGGTGAATCCGGAGTCGGCGGCGATGCGTCCGGCCCACTCCTCGACGACCTCGGAGTCCACCGGCCGGCTGCTGCCACAGGCGCGGCAGATCAGGTAGTGCCGGTGTTCATCGGTGGGCCGCCACCGGTAAAGCCGTTCACCGGCACTGGCCTGGACGACGTCGATCGCGTCTGCGGCCTCCAGGTCACGCAGTCCTCGGTAGACGGTGGTCAGGCCGATCCGTGTGCCGTCGGCGGTCATGCGCGCGTACAGGTCCTGAGCGGAGATGAAGTCGTGACAGTTCGCGAGAGCTTCCACAAGGGCCGAGCGTTGCCGGGTGGGCCGCTGTTGGGTCATCGGGTCGCTCACACCGACGTTCACCCCCTAATGACATACCGAGGCAGTTAATGAAAATGAAATCCATCACCACATGAACGATAGCTCATGTATGGCTGGGTGTGCGAGTCACGGTGGGGGCCTCCCGCCGATCAGGGGAGGTCTCTTGAATGAGGGCTGAGTTCCACGACGGCGGCGACCTGACGCAGGTCGTTGCTGCCCGAGTGAGCCGCGCCCGCACGGTCACGCTCAGCACGCGGGCACGCGCGAGGTCGGCCAGGTGTCATCGGTGTCGGAGCCTTCGGCGAACGCCGGGATTCGGCACCGATGACGGCCAGGCCGGGCTGAGGCGAGACTGCAGCCGGGCCGTCGGCGGCGGAGGGCCTGCTACCGGCCGAGCGGGGCCTGCGTCGGCAGTATGCGAACGCCGGCATGGCGGTCGGCGAGCTGTTGGCGCAGGTGCCGGTTCTCCGTCACGGCTTCGTGCAGGGCTCCGACGAGGGCTTCGTTGTCTTCTCGGAGCCGGCGAAGTTCCTCGGCGTCCGTTGCGCGGAGTTCGGCGGCGGACCGGCGTCAAGCGGCTCGGGGACTGGCTGGCACGACGTGGGGTCCGCAGTGCGGCCGATGTAGCCGCCGGCGCGGTCGAGGCCGCCCAGTCCCAGGTGACTGCTTTGCCGGGCGAAAAGCGAGCCGCCAAGCTCGTGTGCGACCTTGCTCATCAGCTCCTCGCGCTCGACGAGTGGATCAAAGACACGGACCGGGAGATCCGCGAGGTCTTCCGCCTCGACGAGCGCGCCGAAGTCATCGAATCCCTGCCGGGTATGGGCGGCATCCTCGGGGCCGAGTTCCTCGCCATCGTCGGAGACCTGTCCGGCTACGCAGACGCCGGCCGCCTGGCCGCCCACGCGGGACTGGCTCCTGTGTCGCGCGACTCCGGCCGCCGGACCGGTAACCACCACCGGCCCAAGCGCTACCACCGCCGCCTGCGGCACATCTTCTACATGGCGGCCCAAACCGCCATGATGCGCCCAGGACCCTCCCGGGACTACTACCTCAAGAAGCGCGCCGAAGGACTGATCCACACCCAGGCACTGCCACCATCATTGAGACTCACTCGACCAGGGCGTGGGGCAGGTCGAGTGCGGCAAAATGCGGAACCAACGCGGCTCCTGTGCCTGTGGATTGAGACTTCGAACACCTCCCTCAACGGCACGGGAGCCTTGTGCGTTGCGGACTCCGGCCCCGTCACCCGATCAGTGGCCAGGCTGAAAGACCTCAGTAGCTCGAAAGGCACGTGACGAAATCAGCCAAAGGCGTGGAAAAACACGCGTCGTAGACATGCCGCTTTCCGTGGCTGACGAGCTGGTCAGGCATACCAGGACGTACGCGTGCAGCCGATCTGGAAGCCTGCGCTGGCCAAGGCCGGCGTCATTCCGCCGCGCGCCAAGGGGGCCAAACCCCGGCAGTGGCAAGCGGCACCGAAGGACGGGTTCCACGTGCTGAAGCACACGTACATGGTTGGGGCATTCGTCGCCGACCATCAGCCTCGACCACTAAGCCCACTTCATGCCTGAGGCAGGGAAGAAGGGGCGCAGGGCGATCGGTAGCCTGCTGGGGGAGCGCGCGGGTGAGAGCTCTGGCCCAAACTCCCCAGATTCTCCCCAGGAACCATCCTGAGCGTCGATCGGTCCGGCCGATGCACGGAAACAGCGAGGTGAGAGGCCCTATGTTCACCACCCGCCCCACCCTTCAGGGCACCTTCGGCATGGTGTCGTCCACCCACTGGCTCGCCTCGCAGTCCGCGATGGCCGTGCTTGAGGACGGCGGCAACGCCTATGACGCGGCCGTGGCCGGGGCGTTCGTGCTGCATGTCGTCGAGCCACACCTCAACGGGCCCGCCGGAGAGGTGCCGATCCTGATCGCACCCGCCGACGGTGAGGTGCGGGTGCTGTGCGGGCAGGGCGTCGCGCCCGCCGGGGCGAGCGTCGCCCACTACCGGGGGCTCGGCCTCGATCTCGTGCCCGGTACCGGGCCGCTCGCCGCCGCCGTCCCGGGCGCCTTCGACGCCTGGATGCTGCTGCTGCGCGACCACGGGACAAAGCCGCTCGCCGACGTCCTGAAGTACGCCATCGGGTACGCGGAGCACGGACACGCGCCCGTGGAACGCGTCGGCGAGACCGTCGAGACCGTGCGCGAGCTGTTCGAGAAGGAGTGGACCTCGTCGGCGGAGATGTACCTGCCGGGCGGCAGGGCCCCGCGCCCCGGCGAGCTGCTGCGCAACCCGGCGCTCGCCGCCACCTGGAAGCGGCTGCTCGCCGAGGTCGCCGGGGCGGGGGACCGGCAGGCGCAGATCGAGGCGGCCCGGGAGGTGTGGCGCACCGGATTCATCGCCGAGGCGCTGGTACGGCAGGCCGGGCGGCCCACGCTGGACACCAGCGGCGAGCGCCACACCGGCACGCTCACGGCCGACGACCTCGCCGGCTGGTCCGCGACCTACGAGGCGCCGGCGACGTACGACTGGAACGGCTGGACCGTGTGCAAGGCCGGCCCCTGGAGCCAGGGCCCGGTGCTGCTCCAGCAGCTCGCCCTGCTGCCGCCCGAGCTGCCGGCGTACGGCTCCGCGGACTACGTCCATCTGCTGATCGAGGGCTGCAAGCTCGCCATGGCCGACCGGGAGGCCTGGTACGGGGACGCGGCCGATGTGCCGTTCGCCGAGCTGCTGTCGGCGCAGTACAACGCGGCCCGGCGCGAGCTGGTCGGTGAGAAGGCCTCCTTCGAGCTGCGGCCGGGCAGCCCGGGCGGGCGTACGCCGCGACTGTGCGCCCACGCGCGCGTGGTGGCCACCGAGGACCCGGGCTTCAACCCGATGGGGGTGGGGGAGCCGACCGTCGCCAAGAGCCCGAACTCCCCGGTGCCCGGCGAACCCGACGTCTCCGGCGACGGCGCCACCCGCGGCGACACCTGCCACCTCGACGTCGTCGACCGCTGGGGCAACATGATCGCGGCCACCCCCAGCGGAGGCTGGCTCCAGTCCAACCCCGTCGTACCCGAGCTGGGCTTCCCGCTCGGCACCCGGCTGCAGATGACCTGGCTGGAGGAGGGCCTGCCGAACTCGCTCACGCCGGGCCGCCGGCCGCGGACCACGCTCACCCCCTCGATCGCGCTGCGTGACGGCGTGCCCGTGATGGCGTTCGGCACGCCCGGCGGGGACCAGCAGGACCAGTGGCAGCTGCACTTCTTCCTGGCGGTCGCCCTGCGCTCCCCGGTTCGCGGCGGACTCGACCTGCAGGGCGCGATCGACGCCCCGAACTGGCACAACGACAGCTTCCCCGGCTCCTTCTACCCGCGGGGGATGCGCCCGGGGAGCGTGACGGTCGAGGGGCGGATGGCCCTGGACGTCGTCGAGGGGCTGCGGCGCCGCGGTCATGACGTCACGGTGGGTGACGACTGGTCGGAGGGGCGGCTGTGCGCGGTGGCGCGGGACCCGGAGACGGGCGTGCTGTCGGCGGCGGCGAATCCGCGCGGGATGCAGGGGTACGCGGTCGGCCGGTGACCCCGCGTAGTCGGGTAGCCGCGCGCGGAGGCGGGTGGCCGTGAGTTCATCCCGATTCCACCCGGAGTGCACCGCCCCGGCGGGCATTGTCAGTGCCGCGTGCTCTCATGGAGGCATGATCGAAGAGATGGAAACCACCGACGAGTTTCTCGCACGTCACTCGGCCGACGTGGAAGAAGCGGTGCGCAAGGCGGCCGCGGCCGAGATCATGCCGCGTTTCCGGCAGCTGGCCGAGCACGAGGTCGACCAGAAGAGCGGGCCCCACGACCTGGTGACGGACGCCGACCGGCTGGCCGAGCGGCACCTCACCGAGGCGCTCGGCGCGCTGCTGCCCGGCTCCGTGGTGGTCGGCGAGGAGGCGGTGCACGCCAACCCCGCGTCGTACGAGGCGATACGCGGCGACGCCCCGGTCTGGATCATCGACCCCGTCGACGGCACCCGGCAGTTCGTGCACGGCGACGACGGCTTCTGCACGCTGGTCGCGCTCGCCCGCCACGGCATCGTGCTGGCCTCGTGGACCTACGCCGCCGCCCGCGACCAGCTGGCCACGGCCGTCCGTGGCCAGGGTGCCTTCCTGGACGGCGAGCGGCTGTTCGCCGGCCCGCCCACGCCGGGCCGTGACCTGCGCGTCGCCACCTCCCACCCGGACTACACGACCGACGCGGAGAAGCGCGCGCTGCTCGGCCTGTGGACGGACGGCGTCGCCCCGCGCGAGTGCGGTTCTGCCGGTCTGGAGTATCTCGCCGTCGCCCGGGGCGAGTCGGACGCCACGGCGTTCTCCTGGGAGGCCGCCTGGGACCACGCGGCGGGCCTGCTGCTCGTCGAGGAGGCGGGCGGCGCACACCTGACCCGCACGGGCGAGCCGTTCCGCATCACCGGCGGCAACACCCTGCCCTTCACCGCGGCCCGCGACGCGGCCACGGCCCGGCGGGTGGCGGGACTGCTGGCCTCGGCGGTCTGAGCCCCGGTTCGTCCGTCGCAGGCACCCGTCGCGGAGGAGTGTCAGTACCCCGGCATATCCTGATCCTGAGTGGCCATCGGCTGACGAAGGAGTCCGAAGGTGCCGTCGATGCTCGATGCGGTCGTGGTGGGTGCGGGGCCGAACGGACTGACCGCCGCAGTGGAGCTGGCCCGCCGCGGCTTCTCCGTGGCGGTGTTCGAGGCGCGGGACGCGATCGGCGGCGGCGCCCGCACCGAGGAGCTCACGCTTCCCGGTTTCCGCCACGACCCGTGCTCCGCGGCCCACCCCCTCGGCATCAACTCCCCGGCGTTCCGGGCCCTGCCCCTGGACCGTTACGGCCTGGAGTGGCTGCACGCCGAGCTGCCCATGGCGCACCCCTTCCCGGACGGCACCGCCGCGATCCTGTCCCGCTCGGTCGGCGAAACCGCCGCCTCCCTCGGCCCGCGTGACGCCGGGACGTATCGCAGACTGGTCGAGCCTTTCCTGCACCATTGGGACACGCTGGCCCGCGACTTCATGTCCCTGCCGCTCACCGCGCTGCCCCGCGACCCGGTGACCCTCGCCCGCTTCGGCCTGGTCGGCCTGCCCCCGTCCACCTGGCTGACCCGCCGCTTCCGCGACGAACCCGCAAAGACCCTCTTCGCCGGTCTCGTCGCCCATGTGATGGCCCCGCTTACCGGCTTCGCCACCGGCGCGATCGGCCTGGTCTTCGCCCTCGCCGCGCACGCCCGGGGCTGGCCCGTCGCCCGTGGCGGCTCCCAGTCCATCTCGGACGCGCTCGCCGCCTACCTGAAGGACCTCGACGGCGCGATCCACACCGACTACGAGGTCAAGCGCCTCGACGACCTGCCGCCCGCGCGCGCATACGTCTTCGACACCTCACCCACCGCCCTGGCCCGCATCGCGGGCTTCGGCCGCTACTACGAGGGGTACCGGTACGGACCGGGCGTCTTCAAGGTCGACTACGCGCTGGACGGCCCGGTGCCGTGGACCGCCGAGGAGCCGCGCAAGGCCGGGACCGTGCAGATCGGCGCCAGCAGCGCGGAGATCGGCACCGCGCTGCGCGAGGCGTCCCGCCTGGGCCGGGCGCCCGACCGGCCGTTCCTCATCACCGTGCAGCCCAGCGTCGTCGACCCCACCCGGGCGCCCGACGGCAAGCAGGTCTTCTGGGTGTACGGCCATGTCCCCAGCGGCTGGACCGGAGACCTCACCGACACCATCGAACGCCAACTGGAGCGCTTCGCCCCGGGATTCCGCGACCGCGTCCTCGCCCGCGCGACCGCCGGACCGCCCGAACTCGCCGCCCGCAACGCCAACTACGTCGGCGGCGACATCGCCTCCGGCGCGGTCAGCGGACTCCAGACGGTGCTGCGCCCCAAGCTGTCCCTGTTCCCGTACAGCACCCCGCACCCGGCGGTGTACATCTGCTCCTCGGCCACCCCGCCGGGCCCGGGCGTGCACGGCATGTCGGGGCACAACGCGGCGAAGGCCGTGTGGAGGAGGCTGAGGCAGACATGACCCCCACCATCACGCTCGTCCGGGGCGACATCACCGAGCAGAGCGCCGACGCGATCGTCAACGCGGCCAACTCCTCGCTGCTGGGCGGCGGGGGAGTGGACGGCGCCATCCACCGGCGCGGCGGCCCCGCGATCCTGGAGGACTGCCGCAAGCTGCGCGCCGCGCAGTACGGCAACGGGCTGCCGACCGGGCAGGCGGTCGCCACCACGGCGGGCGAACTGGACGCACGCTGGGTGATCCACACGGTCGGCCCGGTCTACTCCCAGCAGGAGGACCGCTCCGCGCAGTTGGCCTCCTGCTACCGGGAATCCCTGCGCGTCGCCGACGAGTTGGGCGCTCGGACCATCGCGTTCCCGGCCGTTTCCGCGGGCATCTACGGCTGGCCCATGGACGACGCCGCACGGATCGCGGTCGAGACGGTACGGGCCACACGGACATCGGTCGAGGAGGTCAAGTTCGTCCTCTTCGACCAGCGGGCGTACGAGGCGTTCGCGGCGCAGGTGGGCTGACCCGACACCCCCGACGCCCATCAGGAACCAACAAACTCCGACGGGGCAATTGCTTGGGTTGTGTTCGAAGTCCTAGGGTGATCCGGGCGCAGCAGCCGACACCGTCCCCATGAGCCGCCTCGCACCACGACGGCAACGGCTGCCCTGTCACCGTGAGGTGACCCGCCCTCAGTTCGTGCAGCGCACGTCCCGAGGAAGGACACGGTCATGCCGCACCCGTACCCCTCTCCCGCCGACCGGCCCGTCGTCAGCCGCCGCCGACTCCTTCAGACCAGCGCCGCCGTCCTCGGCGGGCTCGCCCTGTCCTCGTCGCCCCTCGCCGCGTACGCCGCCCCGCGCGGCGCGACGGCGGACGGAACGCCGGAGTGGAACGGCGCCATCGACCTGTTCCGGCTGGGCACCGAGCCCCCGCACACCACGCTCATGCCGTACGCGGACGTACGGCAGGCCCTGACCGCCGACCGCACCCGCTCCCCGTACCGGCTGAACCTCGACGGCACCTGGAAGTTCGCCTACGTCGACCGCCCCGCCGACCGGGACACCGACTTCTACCGCACCGACGTCGACGACCGGTCCTGGGACACCATCCCGGTCCCCTCCGTCTGGCAGCTGCACGGCTACGACTTCCCGATCTACGTCAACATCACCTACCCGTGGTGGGGCCCCAACGGCCTGGGCGAGGAGCCGCAGCCGCCGGCCGCCCCGACCCGTTACAACCCCGTCGGCCAGTACCGGCGTACCTTCACGGTCCCGCGCAACTGGTCGGGACGGCGGACGTTCCTGCACTTCGAGGGCGTCAAGTCGGCCCACTACGTGTGGATCAACGGGGAGTTGGTCGGCTACCACGAGGACTCGTACACCCCCGCCGAGTACGACATCACCTCGTACCTCAAGCCGGGCACCAACCAGATCGCCGTCGAGGTGTACCGCTACTCGGACGGGGACTGGCTGGAGGACCAGGACATGATCCGGCTGAGCGGGATCTTCCGCTCGGTCTACCTGTACTCCACACCGGTCGTCCATCTGCGCGACTTCAAGCTGGACACCCCGCTGAGCGAGGACTACACGGCCGCCGAGCTGGCGGTGACCGCGAGTGTGCGGGCGTACGCCGACGGCGGCGCCGGGCGGTACACGGTGGAGACCCAGCTGTACGACGAGCGCGGGCACCCCGTCTGGTCGCGGCCGTTGGAACAGGCCGTCGACGTCACGGGGGTCGGCGAGGACGCCACCGTGCAGGCCACCAGAGCCGTACCCGCGCCCCGGCTCTGGTCGGCCGAGCACCCGAACCTCTACACCGCCGTCCTGCGGCTGCGCGACCCGCGCGGAAAGGTGATCGAGACGCTGTCGCACCGGGTCGGCTTGCGCGAGTTCGCGCTGAAGGACGGGCTGATGCGCATCAACGGCAAGCCCGTCTCCTTCCGGGGCACCAACCGGCACGAGATGCACCCCGAGCGCGGCACCGCGCTCACCCGCGCGGACATGGTCGAGGACATCGAGATCATCAAGCGGATGAACATCAACACCGTCCGCACCTCGCACTACCCCAACAACCCGCTGTGGTACGAACTCGCCGACGAGTACGGCCTGTACCTGGTGGACGAGGCCAACGTCGAGACCCACGGCATACGCGGCGAGTACCCGGGCAACCACGCCGACTGGAGCAGAGCGTGCGTGGCCCGCGCGCAGAACATGGTCCACCGGGACAAGAACCACGCCTCCGTGGTCATCTGGTCGCTCGGCAACGAGGCGGGCGGCGGCAGCACCTTCGTCGCCATGCACGACTGGATACGCTCCTACGACCCGACCCGCGTCATCCAGTACGAGGGTGACGACCGGCCCGGGGTCAGCGACATCCGCTCGGAGATGTACGAGAGCCCCGCGCGCGTCGAGGCCCGCGCCAAGGACGCCGCGGACACCCGGCCGTACGTGATGATCGAGTACTCGCACGCGATGGGGAACTCGAACGGCAACTTCCGGAAGTACTGGGACATCATCCGCCGTCACGACGTCCTCCAGGGCGGCTGGATCTGGGACTTCGTCGACCAGTCGCTCAACTGGCCCACCCCGACACGGAAGATGCTGACGGAGAGCGGACCAGGGAAGCTGAACGGCGAGATCCTCGCGCCCGGCGGCACCTTCGACCGCGCCAAGGGCGTCTCCGGCGGAACCGTCTTCGCCCGCGATCCCGCCCTCGACCTCACCGGCTCCCTGACGCTGGAGGCCTGGGTGACCCCGCACGTCACCGGGTACCACCAGCCCATCCTCGCCAAGGGCGACACCCAGTACGCGCTGAAACAGACCAACAACAGCCTGGAGTTCTTCATCCACGGCGGCGGCCAGTGGATCACCGCCAGTTGGGCCCTGCCAGCCGAGGGCTGGACCCGCACCGAGCATCACGTCGCAGGTGTTTTCGACGCCGATGCCGGCACGCTGACCCTCTACGTCGACGGCGTCGTCCGCGCCACCCGGACCACCACACGCCGGCCCGGCAGCAACACCGCGCCCCTCGCGCTCGCCACCGACGTCGACAACTGGACCCGGGAGTTCAGCGGCACGATACGCCGGGCGCGCGTGTACGCCCGTGCGCTGAGCGCCGGTGAGCTGGCCTCCGACAGCCGGGGTCCCGGCGACGACGGAGTACGGTTCTGGTTCGACGCGGCCACGGTCGGGTTCGACGAGAAGAAGCCGCGTGAGAAAACGTTCCTCGCGTACGGCGGCGACTGGGGCGACAACCCCAACGACGGGAACTTCGTGGCGGACGGCATCGTGACCGCCGACCGCGGCCTCACCGGCAAGGCGACCGAGGTCAAGCAGGTCTACCAGGCGATCAACGTCACGCCGGGCACCGGCTGGGGAGCGGTCACCCTCACCAACGAGAACCTGTTCACCAACCTCCGCGAATACGACGGCACCTGGACCCTGCTGGCCGACGGCAAGGCCGTACAGCGCGGCAGGCTCACCCGCGGCCAGCTCGACGTACCGCCGCTGTCGAGCAAGGACATCACCCTCCCCGTACGGCGGCCCGGCAACCCGACGCCGGGCGCGGAGTACTTCCTCCAGCTGTCCTTCACCACCAAGGAACCCACCAAGTGGGCGAAGGCGGGCTTCGAGGTCGCCCGGCAGCAGCTGCCCGTCGACGTCGGCAGCCCGGCCGTGACACCGGTGCCGCTGGCGCGCGTCCCGGCGCTGACGTACGACGACGCCGAGGCGTCCGTCACCGTCAAGGGAAGGGGCTTCTCCGTCACCGTCGACAAGAACAGCGGGGTCATCACCTCGTACGAGGCCGTGGGCACCCGCCTGATCACCTCGGGCCCGGCGCCGAACTTCTGGCGGGCGCCCACCGACAACGACAAGGGCAACGGCCAGCACACCCGCAACCAGACCTGGCGGGACGCCGGCGCCCTGCGCGAGGTGACCGGGGTGAGCGTGCGCGCCCTGCGGGACCGGGCGGTCGAGATCAAGGTCAGCGGCACCCTGCCCACGACGACCGAGTCGACGTACACCACCACCTACACGGTGTTCGGCAACGGTGAGATCAAGGTCGACCACACCCTGCACCCGGGCGCCGCGAACCTGCCGTACATCCCCGAGGTCGGCACCCTGCTGTTCCTGCCCGGGCGCCTGGACCGGCTGCACTACTACGGCCGTGGCCCCGAGGAGAACTACTGGGACCGCGACAGCGGCACCGACGTCGGCGTGTACTCGGCAGCCGTTGCCGATCTGTGGACGCCATACATCCGCCCGCAGGAGAACGGCAACCGGACCGACGTGCGCTGGGCCGCGCTGACCGGGCGCGACGGTGCCGGACTGCTGATCTGCGGTGAGCCGCTGGTGGAGGTCAACGCGTCCTACTTCACGCCGGAGGACCTGTCATCCGGCGTGCGGCACGACTACCAGCTCACCCCGCGCGACGCGGTCGTGCTGCGGGTGAACCACCGGCAGATGGGCGTGGGCGGCGACAACAGCTGGGGCGCGCACACCCACAACGAGTACAAGCTGTTCGCCGACCGCGACTACGCCTACACCTACCGGCTGCGCCCGCTGAGCGACGTACGGGACGCGATGGCGGCGGCGCGTCGGCCCACGGCCACCGAGTAGGGGCAACGCGACAGCGGCGCCCGGCACCCACGGACGATCTCGGGGTTCGGGCGCCGCACGCTGGAAACCCGTACCACCACAGGGCGAGAAGAAGGGCCCCGTGGCGGAAGGGGAGCACATGAGTTTCCGTGACCGCGCGCACGCCGGCCGGGAACTGGCCGAGCATCTGCGCATTCTGCAGGAGAAAGGGACACTCCCGGATCCCGTGGTCCTCGCCCTGCCCCGCGGCGGCGTCACGGTGGCCCGGGAGGTCGCGCGGGCCCTCGGCGCGCCGCTCGACGTGCTGGTGGTCCGCAAGATCGGAGCGCCGTTCCACGAAGAGTTTGGGGTCGGCGCGATCGCGGGCGACGAGCCGCCGTACTTCGACACCCGGGCCCTGGAGCAGCTGGGCCTGAGCGAGGCCGAGCTGGCCCCGATCGTGGCTCGGGAGCGGACCGAGCTGCACCGCAGGGAACAGCGGTACCGCCAGGACCGGCCCGCCGCCGAACTGAAGGGACGTACCGCCATCCTCGTCGACGACGGGCTGGCCACCGGGTCGACCGCGCGGGCAGCCGTGCGCGCGGTGCGGCACCGGGAGCCCGAACGAGTGGTCGTCGCGGCGCCGGTCGCCTCGCACGAGGCCGTCGAGCTGCTGCGCCACGAGGCCGACGACGTGGTGTGCCTGATGCGGCCGAGCCCGTTCCACGCGGTCGGCCTCTGGTACGAGGACTTCGAACAGCTGACGGACGAGGACGTGCTGGAAGCGCTGCACGGCAGCTGACCCAGCGGGCCAGGAGGTGTTCATGACCAGGTACATACGTGACGTGATGTCGTCGAGCACGGCGTCGATCGAACCCATGACCACGGTGGCCCGGGCCGCCCAGGTCATGCGGGACCGGGACATCGGCGACGTCCTGGTGGCGTACGACTGCGATCTGTTCGGCGTGCTCACCGACCGCGACATCACGGTCCGGGCGGTCGCCGAGGCCCGCGACCCGCTCGTCACACCGGTCGGCTCGCTGTGCACCCGTCCGCCCGTGGTGACCGTGGCGCCGGACGACACGACGGACCACGCCGTCGAGCTGATGCGGCAGCACGCGGTCCGCAGGCTGCCCGTCGTCGACCGCGGCGGCTGCCCGGTCGGCATGGTCAGCCTGGGGGACCTCGCCACCACGGAGGACCCGCACTCCGCGCTGGCGGACATCAGCCGGGCGGCCCCCAACCACTGACGGCCGCAGCACGGAAAGCTCGGAAAGCACGGATAAGGAGGCACCGCCATGGGCCGTGGCCAACCGGTGTCCCGCGCACGGTCCGGCATGATCGGCCGCCGGTTCCCCAGGACCGGCACCGAGCCGAGCACCGCCCGCAGCGCGCTGCGGCTGCGCATGCTGCTCACCGCCGTCTTCCTGCCGGTCTTCGTCGCGGCGACCGTGCTGTTCGCCGTCTGGGCCGCGAACTCCGCACCCGGTGACGCACCCGGCCCCGCGCCGCTGACCGGCCTCGCGGTCGCCTGCGGCGCGCTCGCCCTGGTCGCCGCCGTGGACGGGTGGGTCGTACGGCGCCGGATGCGGCGGGAGCGCGGCGGGCGCCGCGCCTGAGACCGGCGTCATAGAGATCAGTGTGGCGATGAGCGAAGCAGGGCGAAAGAATCCCTTACGCACGCGATCCCTTACCCACCACACCGAAAGGGACCTGACGCATGGACGAGCAGGACGAGCGCTTCGACGTCGTCGTTCTGGGAGCGGGCCCCGGCGGCTACGTCGCCGCCATCCGGGCCGCCCAGCTGGGCAAGCGCGTCGCCGTCGTGGAGGAGAAGTACTGGGGCGGCGTCTGCCTGAACGTCGGCTGCATCCCCACCAAGGCTCTGCTGCGCAACGCCGAGCTCGCGCACATCGTCACCCGCGAGGCCAAGACCTTCGGCATCAAGGCCGACGGACAGATCACCTTCGACTACGGCGAGGCGTTCCGGCGCAGCCGCAAGGTCGCCGACGGCCGGGTCAGGGGCGTCCACTACCTGATGAAGAAGAACAAGATCACGGAGTACGACGGCCGCGGCACGTTCCTCGACCCGCACACCCTCCAGGTCACCGACTACGAGGGCACCACCCGCACCATCGGCTTCGAGAACTGCATCATCGCCACCGGCGCCACGCCCAAGCTGCTGCCCGGCACCCGCCGCACCTCACGCGTGGTGACGTTCGAGGAGCAGATCCTCGCCGAGGAGCTGCCGCAGTCGATCATCATCGCGGGCGCCGGCGCGATCGGTGTCGAGTTCGCGTACATCCTGAACAACTACGGCGTGAAGGTCACCGTCGTCGAGTTCCTGGACCGCGCCGCCCCCCTTGAGGACGCCGAGGTCTCCGCCGAACTCGCCCGCCAGTACCGCAAGCTGGGCATCGACGTGCTCACCTCGACCCGCGTCGACGCCATCGACGAGTCCGGCCCGCAGGTCCGCGTTACGGTCACCGCCAAGGACGGCTCCCAGCAGATTCTGGAGGCCGACAAGGTGCTCCAGGCGATCGGGTTCGCGCCGAACGTCACCGGCTACGGCCTGGAGAACACCGGCGTGACCGTCACCGACCGCGGCGCGATCGACGTCGACGGCCGCTGCCGCACCTCCGTCCCGCACATCTACGCCATCGGCGACGTCACCGCGAAGCTGATGCTCGCGCACGCCGCCGAGGCCATGGGCGTGGTCGCCGCCGAGACCATCGCGGACGCCGAGACGATGGAGCTCGACTACGTGATGATCCCGCGCGCCACGTACTGCCAGCCGCAGATCGCCAGCTTCGGCTACACCGAGGAGCAGGCCCGCGACCTCGGCTACGACGTCAAGGTCGCCAAGTTCCCGTTCACCGCCAACGGCAAGGCGCACGGCCTCGGCGACACCACCGGTTTCGTGAAGCTGATCAGCGACGCGAAGTACGGCGAGCTGATCGGCGGCCACCTCATCGGCCCCGACGTCACCGAGCTGCTGCCCGAGCTGACCCTGGCCCAGAAGTGGGACCTCACCGTCCACGAGGTGGCCCGCAACGTCCACGGCCACCCGACCCTCGGCGAGGCGATCCAGGAGGCCGTGCACGGCCTGGCCGGCCACATGATCAACATGTGAGCACCCATCCCCGTGGCGGCCTTGTGCCTCCCCGGGTGTCACCCGACCGGAGTAACCGGAATGGCGGCACCCCCGGAGGCGCCCGGAGGCTGGAGTCACCCGAACGAAGGGACGGCCGCCATGGCTCAGCACGCTGCACATCCGACGGGACCGCAGGCCGCACCGATGGGCCGCCGTGAGGGGTGGGTGACCGGCGGCACGGTGTTCGCCGGTGTGCTGATGTTGTGCGGTGGTCTGCTCGCGGTGCTCCAGGGCATCGCGGCGATCGCCGCGGACGACGTCTACGCCCGCGTCGGCACCTACGTCTACGAGCTGAACCTCACCGGCTGGGGCTGGATCCACCTGGTCGTCGGCGTCCTCGTCGCCGTCACCGGCTGGGGTCTGCTGATGGGGGCGGCCTGGGCACGGGTCGCCGGTATCACCCTGGCCGCACTGAGCCTGATCCTGCAGTTCCTCTTCCTGCCGTACCAGCCCGTCTGGTCGGTCGTCATGATGGCGATCGACGTGTTCGTGATCTGGGCGCTGGCCTCGTACCGGGAACCCGCCCGCTGAACCGCCCTACTCGGCGACGTCGCTGATGCCCAGCCGCAGGTGCTCCACGTGGTACACGGCCTGGTCGAGGAGTTCGGCGACGTGGTGGTCGTGCAGCGCGTAGACGATCGACCGGCCGCGCCGCTCGCCGACCACCAGCCCGAGGTTGCGCAGCAGCCGCAGCTGGTGCGAGCAGGCGGACTGCTCCATGCCGACCTCGGCCGCCAACTCCGTGGCCGGCAACGGCCCTTCGCGCAGCCGCGCCAGGATCAGCAGGCGGGACGGGGTGGACAGGGCCTGGAGTGTGGTGGCCACCTTGGCGACGTTGGCCTCGTCCAGGCGTACGCGCTCGACGGCTGCGGGGGTGACGGCTCCATGACCCATGACCGGTATCGTACCCGTCGTATATGAACGCATGAATGACTCTTCATACGTTCCTATATGGTGGCTCGTGTCCTGCCCGAGGCACGCTGGGCGCTGGCCGCGCTGGTGGCCTTCCTGCTCGGCCTCGCCCTGGACCTCGGCGGCGCCCCCGCCTGGGCGTTCGGCCCGCTGTATGCCGTCGCGTACGTCACCGGCGGCTGGGAACCGGCGCTGGAGGGGCTGCGGGCGCTGCGCGAGAAGACCCTCGACGTCGACCTGCTGATGATCGTCGCGGCGCTGGGCGCGGCGGCGATCGGGCAGGTCCTCGACGGGGCCCTGCTGATCGTCATCTTCGCCACCTCCGGCGCGCTGGAGGCGCTGGCCACCGCCCGCACCGCCGACTCCGTGCGCGGGCTCCTCGACCTCGCCCCCACGACCGCGACCCGGCTCACGACCGACGGGCGCGAGGAGACCGTGCCGACGTCCGAACTCGCTGTCGGGGACGTGCTGCTGATCCGGCCGGGGGAGCGGATCGGCGCCGACGGCCAGGTGCTGGACGGCACCAGCGAGGCCGACCAGGCGACCATCACCGGCGAGCCCCTGCCGGTGCTCAAGCGCCCCGGCGACGAGGTCTTCGCGGGCACCCTCAACGGCAACGGCGCCTTGCGTGTCCGTGTGGAGCGCGACCCCGCCGAGTCGGTCATCGCCCGGATCGTGACGCTGGTCGAGGAGGCGTCCCGGACCAAGGCGCCGACGCAGCTGTTCATCGAGAAGGTCGAGCAGCGGTACGCGGTGGGCGTGGTGGCCGCGACGCTCGCCGTGTTCGCCGTGCCGCTCGCCTTCGGCGCAGAGTTGGCGGACGCGCTGTTGCGGGCGATGACCTTCATGATCGTCGCCTCGCCGTGCGCGGTCGTGCTGGCGACGATGCCGCCGCTGCTGTCGGCGATCGCCAATGCCGGGCGGCACGGTGTGCTGGTCAAGTCGGCGGTGGCGATGGAGCGGCTCGGGGAGATCGACACCGCGGCGCTCGACAAGACGGGCACGCTCACCGAGGGCGCGCCCGAGGTGACGGACGTACGACCGCTGCTGGGCTCCGGGCTCGACGAGGACGGGCTGCTCGCCCTCGCGGCGGCGGCCGAGCATCCCAGCGAGCATCCGCTGGCGCGGGCGATCGTGAGCGCGGCCCGGGGCAGGGGGCTGCCCATCGCGGCGGCCGAGGACTTCACGGCCCTGCCCGGGCTGGGCGTCACGGCCGTGGTGGACGGGCGCGAGGTGCGGGTCGGCCGCGCGGAGGGCGACGCGGGCCGGGACGACGGCGCCACCGTCGTACGGGTCCTCCGCGACGGCACCCTCGCCCTCACCGACCGCCTCCGCGCCGACGCCCCCGCGACCACCGCCGCCCTCACCGCCCTGACCGGCACCGCGCCCGTCCTGCTCACCGGCGACAACGCGCACACCGCCGCCCGCGTCGCCGACGCCACCGGCCTCACGGACGTCCGCGCGGACCTGCTGCCCGAGGACAAGGTGAAGGCCGTACGGGAACTCCAGGACCGCGGCCGCAAGGTGCTCTTCGTCGGCGACGGCGTCAACGACGCGCCCGCCCTCGCCGCCGCGCACTCCGGCGTGGCGATGGGGAGCGCGGGCGCCGACCTCGCGCTGGAGAGCGCGGACGCCGTCGTCGTACGCGACGAACTCGCCACCGTCCCGGCGGTCGTACGCCTGTCCCGGGCCGCCCGCCGCCTCGTCGTCCAGAACCTGGTCATCGCCGGTACGTTCATCACGGTGCTGGTCATCTGGGACCTGGCTGGTCATCTGCCGCTGCCGCTCGGTGTCGCCGGGCACGAGGGGTCGACCGTGTTGGTGGGGCTGAATGGGCTGCGGTTGCTGCGGGAGTCGGCGTGGCGATCCGGGGTGGTTCAGGACAGCAAGGGTTGATGTGGGGTTCTCGTCATCGCCGGTACGTTCATCACCGTGCTGGTGGTCTGGGACCTGGCTGGTCATCTGCCGCTGCCGCTCGGTGTCGCCGGGCACGAGGGGTCGACCGTGCTGGTGGGGCTGAACGGGCTGCGGTTGCTGCGGGAGTCGGCGTGGCGATCCGGGGTGGTCCAGGACAGCGAAGGTTGATGTCGGATTCTCGCCAGCGTCGGCCCGTCCGGTGGTCGATGCTGGACGCATGCAGAAGGGGATGCACACCGACACCGAGCGCTGTCTGCGGGCCGTTCAGGCCAAGGACGCGCGCTTCGACGGCTGGTTCTTCACCGCCGTCCTGACCACCGGGATCTACTGCCGGCCCAGCTGCCCCGTCGTGCCGCCCAAGCCGGAGAACATGGTGTTCCACCCGAGCGCGGCGGCCTGCCAGCAGGCCGGTTTCCGGGCGTGCAAGCGCTGCCGCCCGGACACCAGCCCCGGCTCCCCGGAGTGGAACCAGCGCGCCGACCTCGTGGCCCGCGCCATGCGGCTGATCGCCGACGGCGTCGTGGACCGCGAGGGCGTGCCCGGCCTCGCCGCCCGGCTCGGCTACAGCGCCCGGCAGATCGAACGCCAGCTGCTCGCCGAACTCGGCGCGGGCCCGCTCGCCCTGGCCCGCGCCCAGCGCGCCCAGACGGCCCGGCTGCTCATCGAGACGACGGCACTGCCCATGGCGGAGATCGCCTTCGCGGCAGGCTTCTCCTCCATCCGCACCTTCAACGACACCGTCCGCGAGGTCTACGCCCTCACCCCCAGCGACCTGCGCGCCCGGGCGCCGCGAGGGCCCGCCGGAGGCACCCCGGGCGCCCTGTCGCTCCGCCTCCCATTCCGCGCCCCGCTCAACCCCGACAACCTCTTCGGCCACCTCGCCGCCACCGCCGTACCCGGCGTGGAGGAGTGGCGCGACGGCGCCTACCGCCGCACCCTCCGCCTCCCGTACGGCCACGGCATCGCGGCGCTCACCCCGAAGCCCGACCACATCGCCTGCCGCCTCACCCTCAGCGACCTGCGTGATCTGCCCGTCGCCATCAGCCGCTGCCGCCGGATGCTCGACCTCGACGCCGACCCGGTCGCCGTCGACGACCAGCTGCGGGAGGACCCTCTGCTGGCGCCCCTGGTCGACAAGGCCCCGGGCCGCCGCGTCCCGCGCACGGTCGACGAGGCGGAGTTCGCCGTACGGGCCGTGCTGGGCCAGCAGGTCTCCACGGCCGCCGCCCGCACCCACGCGGCCCGCCTGGTCACCGCACACGGCGAGCCGGTCGACGACCCCGAGGGCGGGCTCACCCACCTGTTCCCGTCGGTGGACGCGCTCGCGTCGGTGGACCCCGAGTCACTCGCCATGCCCCGCACCCGCCGCACCACCTTCACCACCCTCGTCGGCCAACTCGCCGACGGCTCACTGCACTTGGGCGTGGAGAGCGACTGGCCGCAGACCCGCGCCCAGCTCCTGGCCCTCCCCGGCTTCGGTCCCTGGACGGCCGACGTCATCGCGATGCGCGCCCTCGGCGACCCCGACGCCTTCCTCCCCACCGACCTCGGCATCCGCCGTGCCGCGGGGGAGCTGGGCCTGCCGTCCACACCGTCCGCGCTCACCGCACGGGCGGCGGCCTGGCGCCCCTGGCGGGCGTACGCCGTCCAGTACCTGTGGGCGACCGACAGCCACCCGATCAACTTCCTTCCGGTGTAAGGACTCCCCATGCGACAGCACACCGTCATCGACAGCCCGTACGGCCCCCTCACCCTCGTCGCCGAGGACGGCGTCCTGTGCGGCTTGTACATGACCGACCAGTGCCACCGTCCGGCGGAGGAGACCTTCGGTGAACGGGACGAGACGCCTTTCGGTGAGACCATCGACCAGTTGACGGCCTACTTCGGCGGTGAGCTGAAGGAGTTCACCCTCGAACTGCGTTTGAACGGCACCCCCTTCCAGCGCACCGTCTGGGACCAGCTCCGCCGTATCCCCTACGGCGAGACCCGCTCGTACGGCGAACTGGCCGACGCCCTCGGCAACCCCAACGCCTCCCGCGCGGTCGGCCTCGCCAACGGCAAGAACCCCATCGGCATCATCGTCCCCTGCCACCGCGTGATCGGCGCGAGCGGCAGCCTCACCGGCTACGGCGGCGGCCTGGAACGCAAGCAGCGCCTGCTGGACTTCGAGCGCGGCGAGGGCCTGTTCTAGTCACTCAGCGTGCGCAGCAGCTCCGGCAGCGCGGTCCCGATCGGCTCCCGTACGACCTCGTCGGCGAGTTCGTCGTACGGCGTCGGCTCGGCGTTGACGATGACGAGGCGGGCGCCGTGGTCGGCGGCGACCCCCGCGAGCCCGGCGGCGGGCTGCACCTGCAGACTCGTCCCGACGGCGATGAACACCTGGCAGGCCTTGCTGATGGCGAGCGCCTCACCCAGCACGACCGGATCGAGGCGCTCGCCGAACATGACGGTCGCCGACTTCAGGATCCCGCCGCACTCCAGGCACGCCGGATCGTCCTCACCGGCCTCGACGCGCGCGATCGCGTCCGCCATCGGGCCGCGCGCATGACAGCCCGTGCACGCCACACTCCGCGCGCTGCCGTGCAGTTCGAGCACCTTGCGGGCGGGCATCCCGGCGAGCTGGTGCAGCCCGTCCACGTTCTGCGTGATCACCCGCACCGGCACCCCGGACCGCTCCAGCTCCGCCACCGCCCGGTGCGCGGCGTTCGGCTGCGCCTGCAGCGTCCGGTTCTTGCGCCGCATCTGCCAGGAGCGCCGACGGATCTCCGGATCGCCCATGTAGTACTCGTACGTCACGAGCTTCTCGGCCTCCGGATCCCGCCGCCACAGGCCGTTCGGGCCGCGGTAGTCCGGGATGCCGGAGTCGGTGGAGATGCCGGCGCCGCTGAGGATGGCGACGAGGGGCTTGGTCATGCGATCGAGGGTAGGGCGGGGAGGGCGGACGGCGAACAGATTGTCGGGTCGGCTGGGCGTGGCTGCTGCTAGGGTCCGCGCATGGCAAAGGTCAACGTCTCGCTCGACGCCGAACTCGTCGTGGAGGCCATGGTGCTCTCGGGCGTCGGCAACCCCCAGGACACCGTCGAGGTCGTCCTGCGCGACTACATCGAGCGCGGCCACCGCACGGAGGCCAGGATCGCCCAGCGGGACGAGGCACTGCGCGAGGTCGACGCCAAGCCGCGGGACGTGGAGGGCTGACCTCGGACCGGGTCAGCCGACCCGGTGGCCGTTCTCCAGCTCTACCGTCTCCGAGCCGTTCTCCAGGGCGTCCAGAGCGGCCACCACGCGGCGGCCCGTGGCGCCGGGCAGGTGGTCCAGGAGGTCGGCGGGCGCGACGAAGCGCCACGACAGCAGCTCCTCCTCCTGCAGCCGGATCGCCTTGATGTCCTCCGGGCTCAGGACTCCGCCGTCGTATAGGTACGCCACCAGCGGCGGCCGGGCCGTTCCGTGCACCCAGTCCACGGCGAGCAGCCGCCCGAGTTCGCGGTCCAGGCCGATCTCCTCCGCGGTCTCGCGGCGCGCGCCCTGCCGTGGGGTCTCGCCGTCGTCGGACTCGATCGTGCCGCCCGGCAGCGCCCAGCCGTCACGGTAGTTGGGCTCGACGAGTAGCACACGGCCCTCGGCGTCCCGGAAGAGGGCGGCGGCACCGGCGAGGACGCGCGGCAGGCTCGCGATGTACGTGGCGAAGTCAGGTGTGGTCACCCTGGACAGGGTAACCAGCGCACAGGGCCGCCTTCTGCGGCGCACGAGGCCCCGGAACGCGCCGCCCTACGCTTCTGACTCCGCCTGCGCCAGTCGCAGGGTGCGTTCCGCCAGTTCGCTGATCCGGACGCCGTCGAAGCCGAAGACCGCGCTGCGGACCGTGTCCTCAAGGGGCTCCTTCCACTGGGCCGGGATCGCGTCCGCGCCGGTCAGCACGCCGGCCACCGAGCCCGCCGTGGCGCCGTTGGAGTCCGTGTCCAGGCCGCCGCGGACGGTCAGCGCGAGCGTCCGCGTGAAGTCGCCGTCGCCGTACAGCAGCCCCGCGGTGAGCACGGCGGCGTTCGGGATCGTGTGGATCCAGCCCAGCCCGGCGGTCTCCTCGGCCGCCGTGGTGAGCGTGTCCTCCCAGGTCATCCGGGTCTCGTGGAGCGAGATGACCCGGCGGACCGTGCGCGCCAGGCGGCTGCTCGCCGGGACGACGGCCAGCGCCTCGTCCAGGGCGTGCCGGACGGTGGGCGCGGTGAACGCCGCCGAGATCAGCGCCGCCGCCCACATCGCGCCGTAGACGCCGTTGCCGGTGTGCGAGAGCACCGCGTCCCGGCGGGCCCGCGCGGCCGCGCGGCGGGGCGCGCCGGGGCAGGTCCAGCCGTAGATGTCGGCGCGGATCAGAGCGCCGATCCACTCCTGGTACGGGTTGTCGTACGTCGCCGTCAGCGGCGGCTTCAGCCCGCTCGCGAGGTTCCGGTACGCCGCCCGCTCGGCCGTGAAGGTCTGCAGATACGGCAGCCGCAGCAGCCACAGGTCGCCGACCTGCTCGGTGCTGAAGCCGAAGCCGTGGGTCTCCAGCAGGTCCAGGCCGAGGATCGCGTAGTCGACGTCGTCGTCGCGGCAGCTGCCGTGGATACGGCCCCGGACGCACTGACGCCACTCGGGACGCAGTTCGATGGCGGAACCGCCGGGCGGCGGCTCGGGGAAGTAGTCGGTGAGGGGCAGGGCGGAGGCCTGCCGCAGGTAGTCGTCGATACGGTCCCGCGTCCACAGGTCGCCCTGCTCGACCGGTTTGCCCAGCATGTTGCCCGCGATCCGGCCCAGCCAGCCCCCCAGGACGCGGTCGGCGAGCTCTGGCTCGCTGCCCACAGGGGTCATGGTTCCGGTTTACCCACTTCCGGCCACCGTCACAGGCCCTCCTCAGCCGGTAGCCGGGGGATTCCGGGGACCGGGCAGGGGCATGACGTGGGGGGTGTCCTGCGGTTAAGGTCGCAGCGGCGCGACTGGCCCTGACGTGCGCGGGGCCCGGAGAGCAAGGGGAAGACAAGGTGGCTGACGCTGTGGACGGCGCCCGCGGGGTGCTCATCGCCGCGGACAAGTTCAAGGGGTCGCTGACGGCCGTACAGGTCGCCGAGCGGGTGACGGCCGGGCTGCGCCGCGTCGTGCCGGACCTCGCCGTGGAGGCGCTGCCCGTGGCCGACGGCGGCGACGGGACCGTGGACGCGGCGGTCGCGGCCGGGTTCGAGCGGCGTGAGGTACGGGTCGCGGGGCCCCTTGGGCACGAGGTGACGGCCGCGTTCGCGCTGCGCGGCGACACCGCGGTGGTGGAGATGGCCGAGGCGAGCGGGTTGCAGCGGCTGCCGGCCGGGGTCTTCGCGCCGCTGACGGCGTCCACGTACGGGTCCGGGGAGCTGCTGCGGGCCGCCCTCGACGCCGGGGCGCGCACGATCGTCTTCGGGGTCGGGGGCAGTGCGACCACGGACGGCGGCGCGGGGATGCTGTCCGCGCTCGGGGCGCGGTTCCTGACGGCCGACGGGGAGCCGGTGACGCCGGGCGGCGGGGGGCTGGGCGAGCTGGCGTCCGCCGACCTGTCGGGGCTGGACGCGCGGCTTTCCTCGGTGGAGCTGGTGCTGGCCAGCGATGTCGACAATCCGCTGACCGGGCCGAAGGGTGCGCCCGCGGTGTACGGGCCGCAGAAGGGGGCCTCGCCGGACGACGTGGCGACGCTGGACGCGGCGCTGGGGCACTTCGCGAAGGTGCTGGAGGAGGCCGTGGGGCCGAAGGCGGGCGAGTACGCCGGGGCGCCGGGGGCCGGTGCGGCGGGTGGCATCGGGTACGGCGCCCTGCTGATCGGCGCGCGCTTCCGGCCCGGCATCGAGGTCATGCTCGACGTACTGGGCTTCGCGCCCGCGCTGGAGCGGGCGGATCTGGTGATCACCGGCGAGGGGTCGCTGGACGAGCAGACCCTGCACGGCAAGGCTCCGGCGGGGGTTGCCGCGGCGGCACGGGCGGCGGGCAAGGAGGTCGTCGCGGTGTGCGGGCGGCTTGCGCTGACGCCTCAGGCGCTGGGGCAGGCGGGGATCCGGCGGGCGTACCCGCTGACGGAGGTCGAGCCGGACGTGGCGAAGTGCATCGCGGACGCCGGTCCGATCCTGGAGCGGACGGCGGAGCGGATCGCGCGGGACTTCCTGGGCTGAGCTCGGGTTTCCTCGCCCCCGCCGCTCGAACCTTTCAGCGCCGGTCGGCAACAACCAGCCCGTCCGGCGTTTGAGGACGAGGCCCGTTCAGGGCCGAAGCGGGGGTCTGGGGGCGGCAGCCCCCAGCGAGGTCCGCACCAACGCCGGGTTCCGGACAAGCGAAGGGCCCCGAACCCAACCCGGTCCGGGGCCCCACCCAGCGGAGCGCTACGGCTGGGCCGCCCGCGCCTCGCGCCGGTTGTCGCGGAAGTTGTTCACCCGGCGGGCCGTGGCGAACAGCGGGATCACCGCGCCCATGACCAGCTGCAGCGCGCAGCCCGTCTGCAGCAGCAGCTGCCCGCTGGGGGCGCCGAAGGCCCAGGCCACCAGCAGACCCATGCTCAGCACGATCCAGGTGAGCATCGCGCCGGCCAGGCGGCCCCGCGGCTTGGGGTACTCGACGCGGCTCACCATCAGCCACGCGGTGCCCAGGATCGCCAGCAGCGTCGCCACGAACGGCAGCTCAAGCAGCACGATCGCGACGACCGTCAGCGCGCCGAAGGGGCTCGGCATGCCCTGGAACATGCCGTTCGTCGGCGTCACACAGGAGAATCTCGCGAGTCTCAGCACCACGGCGAGCAGGACGACGATCGCGCCGACCGCCGCCACCCGCTGGTGCGCGTCGTCGGCGACCATGCCGTAGACCAGGACGAAGTACGCCGGGGCCAGGCCGAAGCTGATCAGGTCCGAGAGGTTGTCCAGTTCGGCGCCCATGGGGGAGGAGCGCAGCTTGCGCGCGACCAGGCCGTCGAACAGGTCGAAGACCGCGGCGCAGAGCATGAGGATGACCGCCGTGGCCGCGCTGTGGCGGGCCATGCCGGTTTCCTGGCTGCCGGTGAGGTGCGGGATCAGGATGCCGGTGGTGGTGAAGTACACCGCCATGAAGCCGCAGGTGGCGTTGCCCAGGGTGAGGGTGTCCGCTATCGAGAGGCGCAGAGAGAGGGGCATCTCCTCCTCTTCGTCCTCCGCATCCGCCTCCGGGACCCAGCCCGGCTGCGTCCCGGGATCAGTCACGGTCAATGCGAGTCACCCCAGCCACGGTCTTCTGGCCGACCTCCACCGCGACCTCGACGCCCTCCGGCAGGTACAGGTCGACGCGCGAGCCGAAGCGGATCAGGCCGATCCGCTCCCCCTGCTCGACCTTGGTGCCCTGCGGGACGTAGGGGACGATACGGCGGGCCACGGCGCCGGCGATCTGGATCATCTCGATGTCACCGAGCTCGGTGTCGAAGTGCCACACGACCCGCTCGTTGTTCTCGCTCTCCTTGTTGAAAGCAGGAACGAAACCGCCGGGGACGTGCTCGACCGACGTCACGGTGCCGGCCAGGGGAGCGCGGTTGACGTGGACGTTGAGCGGGCTCATGAAGATCGCGACCCGGGTGCGTCCGTCCTTCCACGGCATGATGCTCTGCACCACACCGTCGGCCGGCGAGATGACCCGGCCCTGGGCGATCTCACGCTCGGGGTCGCGGAAGAACCACAGCATCCCCGCCGCGAGCGCGGTGGCGGGGACGGCGACGGCCTTCGCTGCGCCGGAGCGGCGCGCGCGGGCCAGGCTGAGGGCTGCGGTGGCGACGGTCGGCAGAAGCCACGGCGATGCTCCGCGCGCGAGGCGTACGCCGACCAGGCTGTCGCGATGTGCAGAGGTTTGGCTGTGGGGCATGGATGACCTTCGTAGCGGATGATGCCGCGCTCTGACGGGGGACGGCGGCTTTCCGGCGATCGTAGCGGCTAAGCGCCACAACTGGGTAAGTCAGGAAGCCGAGTCGACGGCCGAAGAGTGCCTACGGGGTGTGATCTTCTTCTCGAAGAAAACACCCCGTTTCCAGACATTCAGCCCTGGAACCGATACTCTTCGAGCAACCTTCGGCCGATGATCATTTTCTGGATCTCGGCGGTACCTTCACCGATCAGCAGCATCGGGGCCTCGCGGTAGAGGCGCTCGATCTCGTACTCCTTGGAGAAGCCGTAGCCGCCGTGGATCCGGAAGGCATCCTCCACGACCTCCTTGCAGTACTCGGAGGCGAGGTACTTCGCCATCCCGGCCTCAAGGTCGTTTCGCTCCCCGGAGTCCTTTTTGCGTGCCGCGTTGACCATCATGGCATGCGCGGCCTCGACCTTGGTAGCCATCTCGGCGAGCTTGAACTGGATCGCCTGGTGCTGGGCGATCGGCTTGCCGAAGGTGTGACGCTGCTGGGCGTACCGGACACCGAGTTCGAACGCACGCTGAGCGACGCCACAGCCACGCGCCGCCACATTGACGCGGCCGACCTCGACGCCGTCCATCATCTGGTAGAAGCCGCGGCCGGTGACCCCGCCGAGCACGCGATCGGCCGGAATCCGCAGGCCGTCCATGATGAGCTCGGTGGTGTCGACGCCCTTGTAGCCCATCTTGTCGATCTTGCCCGGGATGGTCAGACCGGGACGGACCTCACCGAAGCCGGGCTCCTTCTCGACCAGGAACGTGGTCATCGACTTGTGCGGCGCGGTGCCCTCGGGGTGACCTTCGTCACTTCGCACCAGAACGGCGACCAGGGACGACGTACCCCCGTTGGTCAGCCACATCTTCTGACCGTTCAGGATGAATTCATCCCCGTCACGGACCGCCTTCGACGTGATCGCCGACACATCGGAGCCCAGCCCCGGCTCCGACATCGAGAAGGCGCCACGGATCTCACCGGCCGCCATCTTCGGCAGGAAGTAGTCCTTCTGCTCCTGCGTGCCGTGCTGCTTGAGCATGTACGCCACGATGAAGTGCGTGTTGATGATGCCGGACACCGACATCCAGCCGCGGGCGATCTCCTCGACGCAGAGGGCGTACGTCAGGAGGGACTCGCCCAGGCCGCCGTACTCCTCCGGGATCATCAGGCCGAACAGGCCCAGCTCCTTGAGGCCGTCGACGATCTGCTGCGGGTACTCGTCGCGGTGCTCCAGCTCGGTCGCGACCGGGATGATCTCCTTGTCCACGAAGTCGCGGACGGTGGAGAGGATCTCCTGCTGGATGTCCGTCAGACCAGCGGTCTGGGCGAGACGGGCCATGGCTACTTCTCCTGCTGCTTCAGCTCCGGGCGGCCCGGCTGCTCGCCGCCGCGCTCCTTGATGTACGTCTCGGTCGGCACCATCACCTTGCGGCGGAACACGCACACCAGCGTGCCGTCCTGCTTGTAGCCCTTGGTCTCGACGTAGACGATCCCGCGGTCGTTCTTCGACTTCGACGGCCACTTGTCCAGCACGGTCGTCTCGCCGTAGATCGTGTCGCCGTGGAAGGTCGGCGCCACGTGCTTGAGCGACTCGATCTCCAGGTTGGCGATCGCCTTGCCGGAGATGTCCGGGACGGACATACCGAGCAGCAGCGAGTAGATGTAGTTCCCGACGACGACGTTCTTGCCGAAGTCCGTCGTCTTCTCCGCATAGTTGGTGTCCATGTGGAGCGGGTGGTGGTTCATGGTGAGGAGACAGAACAGGTGGTCGTCGTACTCGGTGACCGTCTTGCCCGGCCAGTGCTTGTACGTCGCCCCGACCTCGAACTCCTCGTAGGTGCGCCCGAACTGCATCGCGCTCACGCCTCCGGAATCTCGAACTGGCTGGTGCGCTGCATGCCGGCGGCGCGTCCCTTGCCCGCGATGACCAGCGCCATCTTGCGGCTGGCCTCGTCGATCATCTCGTCGCCGAGCATCGCGGAGCCCTTCTTGCCGCCCGCCTCGGACGTGTAGTAGTCGTACGCGTCCAGGATCAGCTCGGCGTGGTCGTAGTCCTCCTGCGAGGGCGAGAAGATCTCGTTGGACGCCTCGACCTGGCCCGGGTGCAGCACCCACTTGCCGTCGAAGCCGAGCGCCGCGGCGCGCTGCGCGACCTCGCGGTAGCCGTCGATGTTGCGGATCTGGAGGTAGGGGCCGTCGATCGCCTGGAGGTTGTTGGCGCGGGCGGCCATCAGGATCTTCATCAGGATGTAGTGGTAGGCGTCCGCCGGGTAGCCGGGCGGCTGCTCGCCCACGACCAGCGACTTCATGTTGATCGACGCCATGAAGTCGGCCGGGCCGAAGATGATCGTCTCGATGCGTGGCGAGGCCTGCGCGATCTCGTTGACGTTGTTCAGGCCCTGCGCGTTCTCGATCTGCGCCTCGATGCCGATCCGGCCGACCTCGAAGCCCATGGTCTTCTCGATCTGGGTCAGGAGCAGGTCCAGAGCGACGATCTGCTGGGCGTCCTGGACCTTCGGCAGCATGATGCAGTCCAGGTTCGGGCCCGCACCCTCGACGACCGTGACGACATCTCGATACGTCCACTCGGTCGTCCAGTCGTTGACGCGCACGACCCTCGTCTTGCCCGTCCAGTCGCCCTCGTTGAGGAACTTGACGATGGTGTGCCGCGCCTCCGGCTTGGCGAGCGGCGCGCACGCGTCCTCCAGGTCCAGGAAGACCTGGTCGGCCGGGAGGCCCTGCGCCTTCTCCAGGAAGCGGGGGTTCGAGCCCGGTACCGCCAGGCAGGAACGCCGGGGACGAAGGCGGTTGACCGTGGTCATGCGGGGACCTCCAGGGGGTCGAGCTTGTTCGCTGTGCGGATCTCGTCGACGATACGGCCGATGATCCCGGTGATGTCGAAGTCCTTCGGGGTGAAGACCGCGGCCACTCCGGCGGCCCTGAGCTGCTCGGCGTCGCCGTTCGGGATGATCCCGCCGGCGATCACCGGGATGTCGGTCGCACCGGCCTCGCGCAGCCGGTCCAGTACGTCCGGGACCAGCTGGGCGTGCGAGCCGGAGAGGATCGACAGGCCGACCGCGTGCACGTCCTCGGCGAGGGCGGCGTCCACGATCTGCTCGGGCGTCAGCCGGATGCCCTGGTAGACGACCTCGAAGCCGGCGTCACGCGCACGGACGGCGATCTGTTCGGCGCCGTTGGAGTGCCCGTCCAGGCCCGGCTTGCCGACCAGGAAGCGCAGCTTGCCGACGCCGAGGTCCTGGGCCGTCACCTCGACCTTGCGGCGCACCTGGGACATGGCGCTGCCCTCCTCGGCGGGGACGGCCACCGGCGCCGACGACACGCCCGTCGGCGCGCGGAACTCGCCGAACACCTCGCGCAGGGCCCCCGCCCACTCGCCGGTCGTGACCCCGGCGCGGGCGCACTCCAGGGTGGCCTCCATGAGGTTGCCGGTGCCCTTGGCGGCCTCCTTCAGCCGGTCCAGCGCCTTGCAGGGGCGGGGGTGGTTGAAGGGCGGCTGGTAGCGGGTGTCGCGCCAGTTCTGCAGCGAGGCGATGACCCGGGCCTCGACCGCCGGGTCGACCGTCTGGATCGCGGTGTCCAGGTCGGCGGTCAGCGGGTTCGGCTCGGTCGTCTCGAAGATGTTGACGCCGACGATCTTCTCGTCGCCGGACTCGATCCGCGCCCGGCGCTCGGCGTGCGAGGCGACCAGCTGCGACTTGAGGTAGCCGGACTCGACGGCGGCCATCGCGCCGCCCATCTCCTGGATGCGGTCGATCTCGGCGAGGGACTCCTCGACGAGTTCGCTCACCTTCGCCTCGATCACCTTCGAGCCCTCGAAGATGTCGTCGTACTCCAGCAGGTCGCTCTCGTGCGCGAGCACCTGCTGGATGCGCAGGGACCACTGCTGGTCCCAGGGGCGCGGCAGGCCCAGCGCCTCGTTCCAGGCGGGCAGCTGCACGGCACGCGCGCGTGCGTCCTTCGAGAGGGTCACGGCCAGCATTTCGAGGACGATCCGCTGGACGTTGTTCTCCGGCTGCGCCTCGGTCAGGCCGAGGGAGTTGACCTGGACGCCGTAGCGGAAGCGGCGGTGCTTGGGGTTCTCGATGCCGTACCGCTCGCGTGTGACCTTGTCCCAGATGCGGCCGAACGCCCGCATCTTGCACATCTCCTCGATGAACCGGACACCCGCGTTGACGAAGAACGAGATGCGGGCGACGACATCGCCCTTGCGGTCCTCGGGAACCTGGCCGGAGGCGAACACCGCGTCGAGCACGGCGATCGCGGTGGACATCGCGTACGCGATCTCCTGAACCGGAGTGGCGCCCGCCTCCTGCAGGTGGTAGCTGCAGATGTTGATCGGGTTCCACTTCGGGATGTTGTTGACCGTGTACGCGATCATGTCCGTCGTCAGCCGGAGTGAGGGCCCCGGCGGGAACACATGCGTCCCGCGCGAGAGGTACTCCTTGACGATGTCGTTCTGCGTCGTGCCCTGGAGCTTGGTGATGTCCGCGCCCTGCTCCTCCGCGACGACCTGGTAGAGCGCCAGCAGCCACATGGCCGTGGCATTGATGGTCATCGAGGTGTTCATCTGCTCCAGGGGGATGTCCTGGAACAGCCGGCGCATGTCACCGAGGTGCCCGATCGGCACGCCGACCCGGCCGACCTCGCCGCGGGCGAGGATGTGGTCGGAGTCGTAGCCGGTCTGCGTCGGCAGGTCGAACGCCACCGACAGACCCGTCTGACCCTTGGCGAGGTTGCGCCGGTACAACTCGTTGGACGCCTCGGCCGTGGAGTGACCGGCGTAGGTGCGCATGAGCCACGGCCGGTCCTTCTGACGCTCAGTCATGCACCGCTCCTCAGATGTTCCGGAAGCGGTTGATGGCGTCGAGGTGCTGGGCGCGCATCTCGTGGTCGCGCACACCGAGACCCTCCTCGGGCGCCAGGCACAGCACACCGACCTTGCCCTGGTGGGCGTTGCGGTGGACGTCGTGGGCGGCCTGGCCGGTCTGCTCCAGCGGGTAGACCTTCGACAGGGTCGGGTGGATCTTGCCCTTGGCGATGAGGCGGTTGGCCTCCCAGGCCTCGCGGTAGTTGGCGAAGTGGGAGCCGATGATCCGCTTCAGGGACATCCACAGGTAGCGGTTGTCGTACTGGTGGTCGTATCCGGAGGTGGAGGCGCAGGTGACGATGGTGCCGCCCTTGCGGGTGACGTACACGCTGGCGCCGAACGTCTCGCGGCCCGGGTGCTCGAAGACGATGTCGACGTCCTCGCCACCGGTCAGCTCACGGATGCGCTTGCCGAACCGCTTCCACTCCTTGGGGTCCTGGGTGTGCTCGTCCTTCCAGAACTTGTAGTCCTCGGCGGTGCGGTCGATGATCAGCTCGGCGCCCATCTTCCGGCAGATATCGGCCTTCTGCTCGCTGGAGACGACACAGATGGGGGTCGCCCCGCCCGCGAGCGCGAACTGCGTGGCGTAGGAGCCGAGTCCGCCGCTCGCGCCCCAGATGAGGACGTTGTCGCCCTGCTTCATCTGGGCGCCGTTGCGGGAGACCAGCTGGCGGTACGCGGTGGAGTTGACCAGGCCCGGTGCGGCGGCCTCCTCCCACGACAGGTGGGCGGGCTTGGGCATCAGCTGGTTGGACTTCACCAGCGCGATCTCGGCGAGGCCGCCGAAGTTGGTCTCGAAGCCCCAGATGCGCTGCTCGGGGTCGAGCATGGTGTCGTTGTGGCCGTCGCTGGACTCCAGCTCGACCGACAGGCAGTGCGCGACGACCTCGTCGCCGGGCTTCCAGGAGTTGACGCCCGGGCCGGTGCGCAGGACGACGCCCGCGAGGTCGGAGCCGATGATGTGGTACGGCAGGTCGTGGCGCTTGGTGAGCTCGCTGAGCCTGCCGTAGCGCTCCAGGAACCCGAAGGTGGACAGCGGCTCGAAGATCGAGGTCCACACCGAGTTGTAGTTCACCGAGGAGGCCATGACGGCCACCAGGGCCTCGCCGGGGCCGAGTTCCGGCACCGGCACCTCGTCCAGGTGGATCGACTTGCGGGGGTCCTTGTCGCGGGTCGCGAGGCCCGCGAACATCTCCGTCTCGTCCTTGTGCACGGTGATCGCGCGGTACGACTCGGGGAGCGGCAGAGCGGCGAAGTCGGCCGGCGTGGAGTCGGGCGACTGGATCGCGTCGAGGATGTCCTTCACGGTCACGGTGTTGCCTCCGGCGGTGAGCGTCCTTGAGGGGAGGGCGCTGAGGGTTACGTCGGTGCTGCTGAGGGATGAGGGTTGCCGTCGGTTCGGCGGGTGGTGCTTGGTTCGGCAGCGCTTTGTGGCGCGGGAGGTTGCCTGTGACGCAGGCGTCCGGGCGCGCAGGCCATTGGCTTGCGGGGACAGCCGGCGTACGAAAGGTCGCTGCACGCCGGCCGCCCGGACTCCTTCAACGTATGACACCGCGTGTCAGCTGACAAGGCACTGAGTGCCAGAACTTGCTCTCAGATGAAATCTTTACGTAACAAATGAGCGATGATCGATCGAATGCCGTCTCAGAAGGCGTCGAAAAAGGGCTCTGACATGCCAAAACGGCCACCCGGGCGGGTGGCCGTTCTCACAAGGTGCGGCGGCGCTCAGCGGTCCTTGAGCGCCTCCTCGATGGTGCGCATGACCTCGTCCAGCGGGACATCCGTGCGGGCGACCGTCACCAGCACCTCGCCCCGCGTGGAGACCGACGCGGGGGCCGGCTTCGGCGCCGCGGAACGCCCTATCCCGATGCCCGCCCCGAACGTCTTGCGCACGATCGCGAAGGCGTGGTCCAGCTGCGCCTCCACGTCCCCCTGGCCGCCCGCGCGCAACCAGCGCCGCAGCACGTGGTTGTGGGCGGTGACGACGGCGGAGGCGGCGACCTCGGCGAGCAGCGGGTCGTCGTTGGCGTCGTCGTCGTGCGCGTGCTCGTCGAAGTGGCCGAGCAGATAGCGGGTGAACAGGCGCTCGTAGCGGGCCACCGAGGCGATCTCGGCCTCGCGCAGGGTGGGCACCTCACGGGTGAGCTTGTAGCGGGCGACCGAGATCTCCGGCCGGGCCGCGTACATCTTCATGACTTCCTTGATCCCGCGGCACACCGTGTCGAGCGGGTGCTCGTGTGCGGGTGCCGCGTTCAGCACCGCCTCGGCCCGGATCAGGGTGTCGTCGTGGTCGGGGAAGATCGCCTCTTCCTTGGAGCGGAAGTGGCGGAAGAAGGTGCGGCGGGCGACCCCGGCCTGGGCCGCGATCTCGTCGACGGTGGTCGCCTCGTAGCCCTTGGTCGCGAACAGCTCCATGGCCGCGGCCGCCAGTTCCCGGCGCATTTTGAGCCGTTGGGCGGCGGCGCGACTGCCCGCGGCGCTCTCCGGCGCGTCGGGTGCGGCTGATGTACGTGAGGACTTGGCGGGCTGGGGCATGCCCCGAACGTACTGCATGTGCGCAGCTCGATGCGCAGGTCGGGGGTTTCCCCCGCCCCTGACGGGCGGGGGAGAACCAGCGGGGTCGAGCAGTCCGCCCCACTCCGCACCTGCCCTGAACCAGTCGCCCGGCCGGTCAGCGCCGGGCATATTCGCGGAAGCCGCGGCCCGTCTTGCGGCCGAGGCAGCCCGCGGCCACCAGGTGCTCCAGAAGCGGCGCCGGGGCCAGGCCCGGGTCGCGGAACTCGCGGTGCAGGACCTTCTCGATGGCCAGCGAGACGTCCAGACCGACCACGTCCAGCAGCTCGAAGGGGCCCATCGGGTAGCCGCCGCCCAGCTTCATCGCGGCGTCGATGTCGTCGAGGGACGCGTAGTGGTCCTGGACCATCTTGATCGCGTTGTTCAGGTACGGGAAGAGCAGGGCGTTGACGATGAATCCCGCCCGGTCGCCGCAGTCGACGGCATGCTTCCTGATCTTGCCGCAGACCTCGCGGACCGTGGCGTGGACGTCGTCGGCGGTCAGCACCGTGCGGACGACCTCGACCAGCTTCATCGCCGGCGCCGGGTTGAAGAAGTGCATCCCGATCACGTCCTGAGGACGCGAGGTGGCGCGGGCACAGGCGACGACCGGCAGTGACGAGGTGGTCGTGGCCAGCACCGCGCCCGGCTTGCACACCTTGTCCAGCGCCGCGAACAGCTGCCGCTTGATCTCCAGGTCCTCGGCGACCGCCTCGACCGCCAGATCGACGTCGGCGAAGGCGTCGTACGAGCCCGCCGGGGTGATCCGGTCCAGCGTCTGCGCCGCCGCCTCGGCGGTCAGCCGGCCCTTGTCGACGGAGCGCGACAGCGACTTGCCGATCCGGGCCTTGGCGGCCTGCGCCTTCTCCTCGCTGCGGGCGGCGAGCACGACGTCGTACCCGGCCTTGGCGAACACCTCGGCGATGCCGGACGCCATGGTGCCGGAGCCCGCGACACCGACCGAGCGGACCGGGCGGCCGGGGACCTGAAGGTCACCGGACAGCGGGGTCTGGGCGTCCCGGACGACGGTGGCGCTGCCCGGAGCCTCGTAGGTGTAGAAGCCGCGGCCCGACTTGCGCCCCGTCAGGCCCGCCTCGCTGAGCTGCTTCAGGATCGGCGCGGGGGCGTGCAGCCGGTCGTGCGACGCGGCGTACATGGCGTCCAGGACGGTGCGCGCGGTGTCGATGCCGATCAGGTCGAGCAGGGCGAGCGGGCCCATGGGCAGACCGCAGCCGAGCCGCATCGCGGCGTCGATGTCCTCGCGGGAGGCGTACTTCGCCTCGTACATCGCGGCGGCCTGGTTGAGGTAGCCGAACAGCAGCCCGTCGGCGACGAATCCGGGCCGGTCGCCGACCGCCACGGGCTCCTTGCCCAGCTGGATCGCGAGGTCCGTGACCGCGGCGACGGCCTGCGGCGCGGTGAGCACCGAGGAGACCACCTCGACCAGCCGCATCGCGGGCGCCGGGTTGAAGAAGTGCAGGCCCAGCACGCGCTCCGGGCGGGCCGAGTCGGCGGCCAGCCGCGTGACGGACAGGGCGTTGGTGCCGGTCGCCAGGATCGTCTCCGGGCGCACGATGCCGTCCAGTTCGCGGAAGATCTGCTGCTTGAGCTCGTACGACTCCGGCGCCACCTCGATCACCAGGTCGGCGTCGGCCGCCGCCCGCAGGTCGGTGGAGGTGCGGACGCGGGCGAGTGCCTCCGCGCGCTCCTCCTCGGTGAGGCGGCCGCGCTCGACGGCGCGGGCGGTGGAGGACTCCAGGGTGGCGACGCAGCGCACCGCCTGGGCCTCGCTGATGTCGATGCCGACGACCTCGCGGCCTGCCTTGGCCAGGACTTCGGCGATGCCGGTGCCCATGGTGCCGAGGCCGACGACGGCAATGGTCTTGAGCGGGGACAGAGGGCTGTCGGACAGGGGAGTGGCCATCGCGGGACTCCTGGAATTGAGGGTGACGACTGGAAACGCGCCCGGGTGCGCCAGGGGGCGCACCGGGTGCGTGAGGAGTGCGGGTGATGCCGGGCTGCAAGCGCACACGCCCGGTGCCGTCGCGGCGGACGTGCACACGTCCGAGGAACGGTGATGACCGACCGGCCCTGTCCCGTGGCCGAGTCGTACTGCGGTACCTGGTGTACCGAACCGACTGCTCTCACAACGGCTGCGTCACCAGGCCGTCGCGAGCAGGAATGCGAGCGGGTAACTCGCTCGTCTGAGCTTAACCCGCGGGTAACGAGCGCGCCAGTCCTTTGTCTTTGTGATGTAGGTCCCTCGGGCCGAGATCGTTTGTACGCTCGCGTCATGGACGAAGAGTTGCGATCGCTCACGGAGCGCTTACGGCGGGAGTCCCGGGGTTCCGCGGAGTACGAGCGGCTGGTGGCGACCGAGGATCACGACGAACTGGCCGGAGTGCTCACCGCGCCCGGGCAGCCGCTGTGGGCCAGGGAGTTGGCCGCGTTCCGGCTGGGCCTCGCCGGTGACCGGCGGGCCTTCGAATCCCTCGTCCTCCTGCTCAACCACCGCGATCCACCGCGCTGCGCCTCCGCCGCCCACGCGCTCGCCCGGCTCGGCGACCCACGCACCGCCCGCGCGGCGGCCGCGCTCGCGACGAACGAACTGCGGGTGGCTTATGCCCTCCACCCCGTCCGTCTGCTCGTCGAGCTCCGGGCCCCGGAGTCCGTCCCCGCCCTGATCACGACACTGCAACGCCGCCTCCGCCCACACGACCCGTACCGCCGCGTGGCCCTCGCGTGCGTGGAGGGGCTGGGGGAGCTGGGGGACACCCGGGCCGGGCCGGTACTGAACGAGGCCCTCGCCCATCCGGCCCTGGCGGAGGCCGCGGTGGCGGCACTGGGGCGGATTCCTGGACAGCGGCCGGGGTGAGGGGCAGCGGCGGGGCGAGGGAGGTACGTCAGTGCTGGATGCCCTCCCCGGCGTCCCTCAACTCCCGTGCGTACCGCACCTCCGGCACCTCCACCCCCTCCACCTCGAACGGCTCCTCCGCCCCGTCCGCCGCGAAGCCCGCCCGTTCGTAGAAGCGCCGCGCGGGGGCGTTGTCCCTCAGGACCCACAGCAGCATGCGCGGGTGACCGGCGGCCCGGCAGCGGCGTATCGACTCCTTCAGCAGGGCCTGCCCGATGCCCTCGCCGTACCGCTCGGGGGCCACGTAGATCGCGTACAACTCGGCGTCGGCCGTGCGCACTTCGCCGTCCCGGTAGGGGCCGTGGCAGGCCCATCCGACGACCTCGCCGTCCCGCTCGGCGACCAGGTTCACCACGCTGCCGTCGCCCTGCCCGAAGCGGGCGCGGTGGCGTGCGGCGTCCTCCGGGACGCTCAGTGCGTCGAGGTAGGGCTGCGGCATCAGCCCCCGGTACGCGGTCCGCCAGCCGCCGACGCGGATTTCGGCCACCCGGTCGCAGTCGGCGAGGGCCAGCTCCCGGATGTGCGGCCCGGTCATGCGGCCACCACCGCGAACGCCTCGATCTCCATCAGGAACTCGGGGCGGACCAGCCCGGCGACCTGCACGGCCGAGGCGGCCGGGAGACGGTCGTCGGGTATGTGCTCGGCACGGGCCGCACGGATCGCGGGCATGTGGGCCATGTCCGTGACGAAGTAGGTGAGCTTGACGACGTCGTCGAACGTGGCGTCGGCCGCCGCCAGGCAGCGGCGCAGGTTCTCGAAGACCTGGCGGGCCTGGGCGGCCGGGTCGCCCGCGCCGACCAGCTCGCCGCGCTCGTCGAGCGGGAGCTGCCCGGCGACGGCGACGAGGCGGCCGGTGCCCATGACGACGTGCGCGTACTGCGCGGCGGCGGCGACCCCGTCGGGGGCGGGGATCCTGGTCGGCTGACTCATGCGTCCATGGTGGACCATGGGTCTGACAACGCCCCCGACGGGCCGTCACCTCACGGTCAGCCACGGAAGCCCAGCAGCCCGTGCAGCGTCGCACCCCGCGAGTCCCCGGCCACCTTCGCGGTCAGCGGCTTCGGGTCGGGCAGCGCCGCGCACACCGCGTCGGCCTCGCCGTGACCGCGCGGCACCGTGCCGTCGGTGAGGTAGGCCGCCAGGTGCTGGTCCAGGCAGGCGTTGCCGCTCAGGGTGATGCCGTGGTTGCCGCCGTTCTCCTCGACCACCAGGCTGGAGCCGCGCAGCAGCCGGTGGAGCGTCGCTCCGCCCTGGTACGGCGTGGCCGCGTCGTGCGTCGCCTGGAACAGCAGGACCGGCGGCAACTTGCCGTTGGCCACGTTCACCGGCCGCAGCGAGCTGGTCGGCCAGAACGCGCACGGCGCGTTGTACCAGGCGTTGTTCCAGGTCATGAACGGCGCCTCGGCGTGCGCCGCCCAGTTGTCCTTGCGCCACTGCCGCCAGTCACGCGGCCAGCCGGTGTCCCGGCACTGCACCGAGGTGTAGATGCTGTAGCCGTTCTCCCCGGCGGCGTCGACCGCACCGAAGTTCTCGTACGCCTCGACCAGCGGGGCGGGGTCCTTGTCGTTGACGTAGGCGGCGAACGCCTCGGCGAGGTACGGCCAGTAGCCGTTGTAGTAGCCGCCGGGCAGGAAGGTGTCCTCCAGCTCGGCCGCGCCCACCGTGCCGTCCGCGGGCCGCTTCGCCAGGGCCGCCCGCATCGCGTACCACTTGGCCTCGACCATCTCCGGGGCGCTTCCCAACCGGTACGTCGCGTCGTGCTTCGCGACCCACGCCATGAAGGCCCGGTGCCGGTCGTTGAAGGCGTGGTCCTGCGCGAGGTTGTTGTCGTACCAGACGCCGGTGGGGTCGACGACCGAGTCGAGGACCATGCGCCGCACCCGGTCCGGGTGCAGCTTGGCGTAGACCGCGCCGAGGTAGGTGCCGTACGAGTAGCCGAAGTAGTTGATCCGCGGTGCGCCGAGGGCGCGCCGGATCCAGTCGATGTCCTGCGCGGCGCTCAGTGTGTTGAGGTGCGGCAGCTCGCGCGCGTACTTCTTGCCGCAGGCCTCGGCGAAGGTCTTCGCGCGCGTGAGGTTGGCCTGCTCGACGGCCGGGGTGGACGGCAGGGAGTCGGGGCGTACGGGGTTGACGTAGCCGGGATCGCAGTTCAGTGCCGGCTTGCTCGCGCCGACGCCGCGCGGGTCGAAGCCGATGACGTCGTACTGGGCCGCCACCGCCTTGGGCAGCGTGGCGGCGACGAACCCGGCGAGAGTCAGACCGCTGCCGCCGGGGCCGCCGGGGTTGACCAGCAGCGGGCCCTGGTACTCCTTCGCGGTGTGCGGGACGCGGGACAGGGCGAGGGTGATCTTCCGCCCGTCGGGTTTCGCGTGGTCGAGCGGTACCTGCACGGACGCGCACTGGAGTGTCGGATAGTCGGCGGTGCCGCACTTCTTCCAGGTCGGCTTCGCGAGGTGCGGGGTGCTCGCCTGAGCGGGGACGGCCGTGAACGTCCCGGCCACCACGAGGGCGGCGCCGCACAGCGCGGCTGCACGTTTCTTCATGGGGTCCTCCCAGGACGGAGGGTCGCGGACCGCGAGTCCCGCGGTCCTCGCCGCATCGTCCCGGAAAGAGCCCCCTGAGGAATGCGTTCTGCCAGTTCTTGACCCGATTGGGTCGCGAGGTGCGCTCGAACGCTCTCAGATCAGCGACAGTTGGGTCTGCTCGGGCATCGCCGGTGGGGCAGGCTCCGGCTCCCGGATCCGGCGGGGCATCCCCGCGCGCGTGGGGCCGATGCCGTACTCCTGGGCCAGCTCGTGCACCTGACGGGTGATCCGGCGCTGGTACCACTTCGGGGCGTAGGCGCCGTCGGCGTACAGCCGCTCGTAGCGGCCCACCAGGTGCGGGTGCTCACGGCCGAGCCAGGCCATGAACCACTCGCGCGCCCCCGGACGTAGATGCAGCACCAGCGGGGTGACGGAGGTGGCCCCGGAGGCCGCGATCGCCCGCACGGTGTCCCGCAGTTGGGCCGGGTGGTCGCTCAGGAACGGGATCACCGGCGCCATCAGCACCCCGCAGCCGATGCCGTGCTCGCCGAGCGTCCGTACGACGTCCAGGCGCCGCTCCGGCGCGGGCGTGCCCGGCTCCACGGTGCGCCACAGCTGGGGGTCGGTGAAGCCGACCGAGACCGAGATGCCGACGTCCGTCACCTGGGCCGCCTGCGTCAGCAGCTCCAGGTCGCGCAGGATCAGCGTGCCCTTGGTCAGGATCGAGAAGGGGTTCGCATGGTCGCGCAGGGCGGCCAGGATGCCCGGCATCAGCCGGTAGCGGCCCTCGGCGCGCTGGTAACAGTCGACGTTGGTGCCCATCGCGATGTGCTCGCCCTGCCAGCGGCGCGAGCCGAGCTGGCGGCGCAGCAGGTCCGGTGCGTTGACCTTCACCACGATCTGGGAGTCGAAGCCGAGACCGGTGTCGAGGTCCAGATAGCTGTGGGTCTTGCGGGCGAAGCAGTACACGCACGCGTGCGTGCAGCCCCGATAGGGGTTCACCGTCCACTCGAAGGGCATGCGGGAGGCCCCCGGCACCCGGTTGATGATCGATCGGGCCCGCACCTCGTGGAACGTGATGCCGGCGAACTCGGGGGTGTCGAAGGTACGAGTGATCACCGCGTCCGCGCCGAACAACGCGGCGTCGGCCGGGCTGTCGCCGGATCCCAGGGTGAGGTTCTCCCAGCGCATGAGGCCTCCTCGGTAGCACTGGCCCCACAATAGAACATGTGTTCCCATGATCGTGCGAGCGTCACCTCCGATCGCGTGAACGAAACCCGATCGATCACTTCCGAGCCCCCGATTTGGCGGCCGGGGACCGGGGTGGTTGGCTTGCCCCAACCCCGAGAACTCAGGTGCTGGAGGAACTCAATGGCGCAGGTCGAGGCCACTACGGAACGGGTCGTCGCGGCGGACCCGGAGAAGGTGTTCGACACCCTCGCCGACTACAGCGGCACACGCGCGACGCTGCTGCCCGAGCACTTCAGCGAGTACGAGGTGCGCGAGGGTGGCGACGGCGAGGGCACCCTCGTCCACTGGAAGCTGCAGGCCACCAGCAAGCGCGTCCGCGACTGCCTCCTGGAGGTCACCGAGCCGACCGACGGCGAGCTGGTCGAGAAGGACCGCAACTCCTCCATGGTCACCACCTGGCGGGTCACCCCGGCCGGCGAGGGCAAGTCCCGGGTCGTGGTGACCACCACCTGGACCGGTGCCGGTGGTATCGGCGGCTTCTTCGAGAAGACCTTCGCGCCCAAGGGGCTCGGCCGGATCTACGACGCGATCCTGGCCAAGCTCGCCGCCGAGGTGGAGAAGTAGCGCACGGGGTGACCCAAGAGGCCCGTTTCGAAAGGCTGTTGGTCTCTCACCGGTTCGAGTGGACCTCCGCGCCGGGCGGCATGATGCCGTAACTCGTCGCGCTTGTTGATGGTTGTCGCTTTTACGCGGGAATTGTGCAGCAGCGCGACGAGGGGAGCGTTACGTGGGCGGGACCACTCTGGTAAAGGACGAACCGGTCGCGGCGGCGCCCCCGCGGCTCCCGGCGCCACCGCCCACCCAGACCGTCGAACTCGGCCCGCGCCGCGTGCGGTTGGTCTTCTTCGGGCTGATGCTCGCCCTGCTCCTCGCCGCCCTGGAGCAGATGATCGTCGCCACCGCGCTGCCGAAGATCGTCGGCGAACTGCACGGCCTGGACAAGATGTCCTGGGCGATCACCGCCTATCTGCTCACGGCCACCGTCGGACTGCCGATCTACGGCAAACTGGGCGACCTGCTCGGCCGCAAGAGCGTCTTCCAGTTCGCCATCGTCGTCTTCGTCGTCGGCTCCGCCCTCGCGGGCCGCGCCCAGACCATGGACCAGCTGATCGCCTTCCGCGCGGTGCAGGGCGTCGGCGCTGGCGGGCTCATGATCGGCGTCCAGGCGATCATCGCGGACATCGTGCCGCCCCGGCAGCGCGGCAAGTTCATGGGGCTGATCGGTGCCGCCTTCGGCCTCGCCTCCGTCGCCGGACCGCTGCTCGGCGGCTACTTCACCGACCACCTCACCTGGCGCTGGTGCTTCTACATCAACGTGCCCTTCGGCCTGGTCACCATGGCCGTCGTCGCCGTCGTCCTCAAACTCCCCAAACCCGAGGTCAAGCCCCGGCTCGACATCCTCGGCGCGCTGCTGCTCACCGTGGCCTCCACCTGCCTGGTGCTGCTGACCAGTTGGGGCGGCACCGAGTACGCCTGGAGTTCCCGCGTCATCCTCGGCCTGGCCGCCGCGGCCGTGGCCGCCACCGTGCTGTTCCTCGTCGCCGAGCACTTCGCCGCCGAACCCCTCATCCCGCTCAGGCTGTTCCGCGACTCCGTCTTCAACGTCACCGGCCTGGTGGGCCTGGTGGTCGGCGTCGCGCTGTTCGGCGCCGCCAGCTATCTGCCGACCTTTCTGCAGATGGTGGACGGGGCCAGTGCCACCGAGTCCGGTCTGCTGATGCTGCCGATGATGGGCGGCATCGTCGGCGCGTCGATCATCTCCGGGCAACTCATCAGCGCCACCGGCCGCTACAAGGCCCACCCGATCCTCGGCAGCGCCCTCTCCGTCGCCGGCATGTGGCTGCTCTCCCGGCTCGAAGCCGACACACCCCGGCTGCACTACAGCCTCTGGATGGCCGTCCTCGGCGCCGGGATCGGCATGGTGATGCCGGTGCTGATCCTCGCCGTGCAGAACTCCGTGCGCCCCGCCGACCTCGGCACCGCCACCAGCGCCAACAACTACTTCCGGCAGATCGGCGGCAGCGTCGGCGCCGCCGTCTTCGGCACCCTCTTCGCCGACCGGCTCACCGACGCCCTCGCCGAGCAGCTCCCCGCGCGCGCGGGTGCCGCCCTGCCCGACGCCGAGTCCATCACCCCGCAGGCCGTCCACGCACTGCCGCCGGCGCTGCGCGACGGCTACGTCCAGGCCTACGCCGACGCCATGCCGAGGATCTTCCTGTACCTCGTGCCCGTGCTCGCCGTCGGCCTGGTCCTGTCGTTCTTCCTCAAGGAGAAACCCCTGGTGACCCAGCACATCCCCGAGACGGACACCGCGCCGGTGAACGCCCCGATCCCGCAGGCCCGTTCGCCGTACGCCGCCGGAATCGCCGTCTGCGGCACGGTGCAGCACCCCGACGGGACCGTCGTCCCGCGCGCGGCGCTCACCCTCATCGACGTCGCCGGACAGCAGATCGGGCGGGGCGCCAGCGGCGACGACGGGCGCTACGCGCTGGCCACGCCCGGCTCCGGCTCCTACGTCCTGATCGCGGCCGCGGGCGGCCACCAGCCGCAGGCCGTCTCCGTGACCGTCGGCGAGCGCCCCGTCGAACTGGACGTCGTCCTGGGCGGCGCCGGACGCCTCGCCGGGAGCGTCCGCACCGCCGACGGCACGCCCGTACGGGACGCCACGGTCACCCTCACCAACGTGCACGGCGAGGTCGTCGCCAGTACCCGCAGCGGACGCGAGGGCGGCTACGTCATCACCGAACTGGTGGCCGGTGAGTACACCCTCGCCGCCAGCGCGCCCGCGTTCCGCCCCACCGCCCTCCCCGTCACCGTCCAGGCCGCCCGCGAGACCCGGCAGGACATCGAACTCGCCGGCGGAGCCGTGCTGCGCGGCACGGTCCGGGCCGGCGGCGGACGGCCCGTGGAGGACGCCCGGGTGACCCTGCTGGACGCGGCAGGCAACGTCGTCGACACCCTCACCACCGGGCCCGACGGCACGTTCCGGTTCGTCGACCTGTCCTCCGGCGAGTACACCGTCATCGCCGCCGGGTATCCGCCCGTGGCCACCGTGCTCCAAGTGGCGGGCGGGAGGCGCACCGAACGGGACCTCCTGCTGGGCCACGAGGACTGAGCCCTGCCGGGGGGCGCGCAACCGTGCGCCCGCGCGCCCGGGGGCAGCAATTCCCTCATTGCCGCACATCGCGTACGGGCAGCCCCGTACGGTGGTGACCCGGGGCACAGATCTTGCACAGTCGTGGGGAGAGAGGGCCTGGGCCATGGAGCGTGGCGCCGACCGGGAAGCACCTCACAGCCACCTGGCCGGGAGCGGTGCGCCGGCGGGACGTGTCCCGCTGGCCGTGGTCGTGGTGGACCGTGAGGGCCTGGTCTCCCACTGGAGCACCGGCGCGCGGCGGTTGTTCGGCACCGCCAAGGAGTCCGCGATAGGACGCCCGGTGAGCGACCTGCTGCCCGTCTCCGGTGCGCTGCCCGCGGACCAGGAGGACTCGCCGTACGGGCCCTACGGGACGCACGACGGTCTCGGCCCGGACCTCGGGGCCTCCATCGACGGTGGGCTGTCCTACCCGGCGGCGGGCAGCGCCCGCATCACCGTGCTCGACGGCGGCCGGGTCGACGTGCTGTGGTGGGCGTACCCGCTGGTGGGTCCCGGCGGTCAGCGGCTGCTGGTGCTCGCCGCCGACGCGGCCGCGCTGCGCCTGCACCGGACGGGCGATGACCCGGCCGTCGAGCGGATCGCGCCCGCCTTCGCCCTGCACACCGACTTCCCCGGCGCCGAAGAACTGGCCCGCAGGCTCCCCGAGATCCTTCCCAGCATGAGCGTCGAGGAGAGCGCCCGGATCGTCGGGCAGGTCCTCGAACTGGGCTACCCCATCCTGGAGTTCAGCCAGAACGACCGCGTGCCGGTCACCCCCGACTGGGGTGTGCCCCGGCGTGCCGAGCGCAAGGCACGGCGCGAGCGGCTCGTCCAGGCCAGGGCCGCCGGTGAGCCCGTACCGGAGGAACTCCAGGACGAGGGCGAGGACCTCGAGTACGCGGCCGTACGGGAGCGTCTCGAGTTCCTCAACGAGGTCAGCGGGAAGATCGGCACCTCGCTCGATCTGGCGCGGACGATCGTCGAGGTCAGCAAGGCGGTCGTACCGCGCTTCACCGATGTCGCCGGCACCTATCTGCGCGAACAGGTCGTCGCCGGTGAGGGCTTCCCGGACGGTGTGCCGGACACCACCACCATGTGGCACCGGGTGGCCGTCGAGCACACCGACGAACCCGGCCGCTGGGACGACGTCGTCCCGGTCGGCGAGGCCATGCCGTTCCCGGCGCACACGCCGTTCTTCCAGTGCATGACCACCGGCGAACCCGTCCTCGTGCCCCGGATCAGCGAGCAGATGGGCCATGCCATCGCCTCGCAGTTCGAGAAGCGGGACATCCGGCCGCTGATCACGGGCCGCAGCATGCTCGTCGTACCGCTGAAGGCGCGCAATGTGGTGCTCGGCTTCATGGTCCTGCTGCGGCATCCGGAGCGCGTCGAATTCAACGACATGGACCGCGTCACCGGCGCCGAACTCGCCGCCCGCGCAGGTCTCGTGCTCGACAACGCGCGCATGTACACCTTCCAGGAGAGCGTCGCCGAGACCCTCCAGGACAGCATGCTGCCGCACATCCCGCCGCGCATGGCGGGCTGCGACATCGCCACCCGCTATCTGCCCGGCACCCTGCTCGGGCGGGTCGGCGGCGACTGGTTCGACTCGGTGAAGCTGCCTGGCGCGCGCACCGCGTTCGTCGTCGGCGACGTCATGGGTCACGGCCTCAACTCGGCCGCCATGATGGGCCAGTTGCGTACGGCCGTACAGACCATGGGCGCGCTCGACCTGCCGCCCGCCCAGCTGCTGCGCAACCTCGACGACCTCGCCCAGCGGCTCGGCGACACCTACCTCGCGACCTGTCTGTACGCCGTGTACGACCCGATCGCGAGCGAACTGCGCATCGCCAACGCGGGCCACATTCCGCCGGTGCTGGTCCGTGCCGAGGACGGGCGCAGCGACCTGCTCGACCTGCCCACGGGTGCGCCGATCGGCGTCGGCGGGGTGCCGTTCGAGGCGGTACGCGTGCGCGTGGAGCCCGGTGACCGGCTGGTGATGTGCACCGACGGGCTGGTCGAGGTGCGCGGCGAGGACATCGGCGTCGGACTGGCCACGCTGTGCGAGTCGGCCGCTCACCCGGCCGCGTCCATGGACGACGCCTGCGACACGATCATCCGCGCCCTCAACCCCCGCGGCGGCCGCAAGGACGACGTGGCCCTGCTGATGGCCCGCCTCAACGGCATTGAGCCCGACGACGTCGCCGAATGGCGGTTCACCCGCGATGCGGCCGAGGTGGGCCGGGCCCGCGCCGTGGTCCGCGAGCAGCTGCACGAGTGGGGTCTGGTGAAGCTGGCCGACAATGCCGAGCTGATGGTCAGTGAGCTGGTCACCAACGCCGTACGGCACTCCCACCGCGGGCCGGTCGAACTGCGCCTCGTGCGTGGCGACACCCTGCTGTGCGAGGTGGACGACGACGATCACGACCTGCCGACGCTGCTCAGCGCCGGGCCCGGCGACGAGAGCGGGCGCGGACTGCGTGTGGTGAGCACCTTGGCGCGCGAGTGGGGCGCCAGCCGTACCGGGGCGGGCAAGACCGTCTGGTTCGAACTCACGCTGCCGCGCCGCTGATTCGCCCGGCCGGGGCGGCGTACGCCGGTCGAACGAGCCGTGAAGGAATGCGCGGTGTGTGCGCCGTGTTGCTTGTGACCGCGCCACGGAACGCGATAGACCGTACTGGCCCGTCACCTGTGGCGGGAACGGCGTCGGACCTGGGGAGTTGGCCATGAGCGTGACGAGTCGGTACCGGGAGGCCTGGGAGGGGTTCTGGCGCGAGGCGCCCGGCGAGCAGGGCTCCGTGTTCTGGGACGCCGAGCCCGCGCTGACCGCCGGACGGCATGTCGCCCTGTTCGAGCCGCACCTGGCCGACCCCGGGCTGCCCATGGTCGACCTGGGCTGCGGCAACGGCACCCAGACCCGTTTCCTCGCCGGTCACTTCCCGCGCGTCCTCGGCGCCGACCTGGCCGCGGCGGCGCTCGCGCACGCCGAGCAGGCGGACCCGGCGGGACAGGCGACGTACCGCGTGCTGGACGCCGCCGACAAGACCGAGACGGAGGCCCTGCACGCGCAGCTCGGCGACGCCAACGTGTACATGCGCGGCGTACTGCACCAGTGCGAGCCCGCCGACCGGCAGCCTCTGGTGGACGGGATCGCGACACTGGTCGGCGAGCGCGGCCGGGTCTTCCTCGTCGAGCTCGCGGAGGCCGCCGGGCTCGTCCTGCGCGGCCTGGCGCAGAGCCCGGACGGCCCGCCCGCCAAGCTCGCCCCGGTCTTCCGGCACGGCATCGCGCCCGGCGAGGTCGCCGACGCCGCGGTGCCCGAGTTCCTGACCGCGGCGGGCCTCACCGTGCTGGCGAGCGGCGAGCTGCCGCTGACGACCACGGAGTCCGGTCCGGACGGCACCCCGATCGAGCTGCCGTCGAAGTGGCTGGTGGCGGGCCGCACCGGGTGACGCGGGCTCCGCACGGCAGCGGGCTGGGGCGCGTGTGCCAGTACGCTGGCGTGCCGGACATGGCGGATGCCGCGACCCCGGGGTGGGCCGCGTCGAGTAGCTGACGCGGCCCGTCTCCGGCGGGGACGCGCCCGCCCACTTACGCCGCATCACGACATTGCGGGCCTGCTCGCGCCGTTACGGGGGCGGCCACGCGGGCGAGCCTGACTGGGGTCGCGGCGACCGGCACCGACGGAGCGGCCGGTGCGTGTCCCGTATCCTGGTCGGCCGTAGTATCTCCGCGTAACGTGGCGCACCATGAAGATCCTCATCAGTGCCGACATGGAGGGCGCCACCGGTGTCACCTGGCCGGCCGACGTACTGCCCGGGACACCCCAGTGGGAGCGCTGCCGGTCGATGTTCACCTCGGACGTGAACGCCGCCGCGCTCGGGTTCTACGACGGCGGCGCCGACGAGGTCCTCGTCAACGAGGCGCACTGGACCATGCGCAACCTGCTGCTGGAGGAGCTCGACGAGCGGGTGCAGATGCTCACCGGGCGGCACAAATCGCTGTCGATGGTCGAGGGCGTGCAGCACGGGGACGTGGACGGGATCGCATTCGTCGGCTACCACGCGGGCGCCGGCGCGGAGGGCGTCCTCGCGCACACCTACCTCGCCAACTCCATCACCGGCGTCTGGCTGAACGACGTACGGGCCAGCGAGGGGCTGCTCAACGCCCATGTCGTCGCCGAGTACGGGGTGCCCGTGGTGCTGGTGACCGGCGACGACATCGCCTGCGAGGACGCGCTCGGGTACGCGCCCGAGGCGCTGAAGGTCGCCGTCAAGGACCATGTGTCGCGGTACGCGGCCGTGTGCCGTACGCCGGCCAGGACCTCCGCCGACATCCGGGCCGCCGCGAAGGAGGCGGCCTCGCTGGCGGTGCGGTACGAGCCGGTCGCCGCCGGCCCGCACACCGTCGCCGTCGAGTTCGACGCCGAGCACCTGGCCATGGCGGCGACCGTGGTGCCGGGCGTCGACCGGACCGGGGAGCGGAAGGTGGCGTACACCTGCGCGACCATGTACGAGGGGATCCGCACCTTCAAGGCGGTCACCACTGTCGTCTCGGCCGCCGTGGAGGAGCAGTATGGCTGATCAGCGCGCGCTGGACGAGGTCGTTGAGTTCACTTCCGATCTCATCCGCATCGACACCACCAACCGGGGTGGCGGCGACTGCCAGGAGCGGCCCGCCGCCGAGTACGCGGCGGAGCGGCTCGCCGAGGCGGGCCTTGAGCCCACGCTCCTGGAGCGCACCAAGGGCCGCACCAACGTGGTCGCCCGTATCGAGGGCACCGACCCCGCCGCCGACGCGCTGCTCGTGCACGGGCATCTCGACGTCGTGCCCGCCGAGGCCGCCGACTGGAGCGTGCACCCGTTCTCCGGAGAGGTCCGCGACGGGGTCGTCTGGGGCCGGGGCGCGGTCGACATGAAGAACATGGACGCGATGATCCTCGCCGTCGTGCGGTCCTGGGCCCGGGAGGGCGTACGGCCCCGGCGGGACCTCGTCATCGCGTTCACCGCCGACGAGGAGGCCAGCGCCGAGGACGGCTCCGGCTTCCTCGCCGACCGGCACGCCGCGCTGTTCGAGGGCTGCACCGAAGGCATCAGCGAGTCCGGGGCGTTCACCTTCCACGACGGTGCGGGCCGCGAGATCTACCCGATCGCGGCCGGTGAGCGCGGCACGGGCTGGCTGAAGCTGACCGCGCGCGGCCGGGCCGGGCACGGCTCCAAGGTCAACCGCGAGAACGCGGTGACCCGGCTGGCCGCCGCCGTCGCGCGGATCGGCGCGCACGAGTGGCCGCTGAGGCTCACCCCGACCGTACGGGCGGCGCTCACCGAACTCGCCGCGCTGTACGGCATCGACACCGACCTCGCGGACGTCGACCGGCTGCTGGAGAAGCTCGGCCCGGCCGCCAAGCTCGTCGAGGCCACCGTCCGCAACAGCGCCAACCCGACCATGCTGGACGCCGGTTACAAGATCAACGTCATTCCGGGCGAGGCCGTGGCGTACGTCGACGGGCGCTATCTGCCGGGCGGGGAGCAGGAGTTCCGCGACACCCTCGACCTGCTCACCGGGCCGGACGTGGACTGGGAGTTCGACCATCGCGAGGTGGCGCTGCAGGCGCCGGTGGACTCGCCGACGTACGCCAGGATGCGGGCCGCCGTCGAGGCGTTCGCGCCCGAGGGGCACGTCGTGCCGTACTGCATGTCCGGCGGCACCGACGCCAAGCAGTTCTCACGGCTCGGCATCACCGGCTACGGCTTCGCGCCGCTGAAGCTGCCCGAGGGCCTCGACTACCAGGCCCTCTTCCACGGCGTCGACGAGCGCGTGCCCGTCGAGGCGCTGCACTTCGGCGTCCGCGTCCTCGACCGTTTCCTGCGGGACGCCTGACCACATGGGGGAGAACGTGCAGACCCTGCCGTACGGTTCCTGGCCGTCGCCCATCGACGCGGCCCTCGCCGCCGCGCACGACGGGCACCCGGAGTTCGTGGGCTTCGTCGGCGACGAGGCGTGGTGGACCGAGCCACGGCCCACCGAGGGCGGCCGGCGCACGCTGGTGCGGCGGCACGCCGACGGCCGGGAGGAGTCCGTGCTGCCCGCGCCGTGGAACGTGCGCAGCCGGGTCATCGAGTACGGCGGACAGCCCTGGGCCGGTGCCCTCGTCGACGGGCGCCCGGTCGTGGTGTTCGTGCACTTCGCCGACCAGCGGCTGTACCGGTACGAGGAGGGCGCCGAGCCGCGTCCGCTGACGCCCGTGTCGCCGGTGGGCGGCGGGCTGCGGTGGGTGGATCCGCAGCTGCGGGTGGAGCGCGGCGAAGTGTGGTGCGTGCTGGAGGAGTTCACCGGCGAGGGACCCACCGACCTGCGGCGCGTCCTGGCCGCCGTACCGCTGGACGGCTCCGCCGCCGAGGACCGGGACGCCGTGCGGGAACTCACCGGCGCCCGGCACCGGTTCGTCACCGGGCCCCGCCTCTCGCCCGACGGGCGGCACGCGGCGTGGCTCGCCTGGGACCATCCCCGGATGCCGTGGGACGGTACGGAACTGGTGCGCGCCGAGGTGACGGACGACGGCACGCTCACCGCGCCCCGCACGGTCGCCGGCGGCCCCGAGGAGGCCATCGCGCAGGCGGAGTTCGCCGCCGACGGCTCCCTGCTGTACGTCAGCGACCGCACCGGCTGGTGGAACCTGTACCGCGACGGTGAGCCGCTGTGCCCGCGCGAGGAGGAGTTCGGTGGGCCGCTGTGGCGCATCGGCTCCCGCTGGTTCGCGCCGCTGGACAGCGGCCTCATCGCCGTCGTGCACGGCCGGGGTGCCACCGCCCTCGGCATACTCGACCCCGAGACCGGCGAGGTCGTCGACGCGGCCGGTCCCTGGACCGAGTTCGCGCCCGCCCTCGCCGTGCACGGCGAGCGGGTCGTGGCCGTCGGGGCCAGCCCGCGCAGCGACTACGAGGTGGTCGAACTGGACGCCCGTACCGGCCGCGCGAGGGTGATCGGCGCCGAGCACGACGACGCGGTGGACCCGGCGTACTACCCCGAACCGCAGATCCGCACCTTCACCGGACCCGCCGGACGCGAGATCCACGCCCACGTCTACCCGCCGCACCACCCCGGCTGCACCCCGCCCGGCGCCGAGCTGCCGCCGTACGTCGTCTGGGCGCACGGCGGCCCGACCGGCCGCGCCCCGCTCGTCCTCGACCTCCAGATCGCCTACTTCACCTCGCGCGGCATCGGGGTCGCCGAGGTCAACTACGGCGGCTCGACCGGCTACGGGCGGGAGTACCGGAACCGGCTGCGCGAGCACTGGGGCGTCGTCGACGTCGAGGACTGTGCGGCCGTCGCGCTGGCCCTCGCCGAGGAGGGCACCGCCGACCGAGACCGGCTCGCCGTGCGCGGCGGCAGCGCGGGCGGCTGGACCACGGCCGCGTCGCTCGCCATGACCGACGTCTACGCCTGCGGCACGATCATCTACCCGATCCTCGACCTCACCGGCTGGGCGTCGGGCGAGACCCACGACTTCGAGTCGCAGTACCTGGAGAGCCTGGTCGGACCGCTCGCCGAGGTGCCCGGCCGGTACGCGGAGCGCTCGCCCGCCGAGCACGCCGACCGGATCACCGCGCCCTTCCTGCTGCTCCAGGGCCTGGACGACGTGATCTGTCCGCCCACCCAGTGCGAGCGGTTCCTCGCACGGATGGAGGGGCGGCGCGTGCCGCACGCGTACATCGCGTTCGAGGGCGAGGGGCACGGGTTCCGGCGGGCCGACACCATGATCCGCGCGCTGGAGGCGGAACTCTCCCTGTACGCCCAGGTGTTCGGGCTCAATGCGCCCGGTGTCCCGACGTTGGAGCTGGCCAAGTGAAAGAGCTGGTTCGACCGCCCCGGCTGGCCCCCGGGGCCAGGGTGGCCGTCGTCGCGCCGAGCGGGCCGGTGCCCGAGGAGCGGTTGCAGACCGGGCTCGACGTGCTGCGCGGCTGGGACCTCGACCCGGTGGTGGCGCCCCATGTGCTGGACCGGCACGGCGAGTTCGACTACCTGGCGGGCACGGACGCCGACCGGGCTGCCGACTTCCAGGCCGCATGGTGCGATCCGTCCGTGGCCGCCGTGCTGTGCGCCCGCGGCGGGTACGGGGCGCAGCGGATGGTCGATCTGCTCGACTGGGACGCGCTGCGGGCGGCCGGGCCGAAGGTGCTCGTCGGCTTCAGCGACATCACCGCGCTGCACGAGGCCTTCGCCACCCGGCTCGGCCTGGTCACCCTGCACGGGCCGATGGCGGCCGGTGTCGACTTCATCAAGAACGCCCGGGCACAGGACCATCTGAAGGCCACCCTGTTCGCGCCGGAGACGGTCCGCACGATCGCCTCCGGTGGCGGTGCGCTGGTGCCCGGGCGGGCGCGGGGCGTCACGCTCGGGGGCTGTGTGAGCCTGCTCGCGGCCGACCTCGGCACGCCGTACGCCCGCGGCGGGGCCCGTGGTGGGCTGCTGATGATTGAGGACGTGGGGGAGGAGGCGTACCGCCTCGACCGGATCCTGACCCAACTGCTGCGCGCCGTTTGGCTCGACGGGGTCGCCGGGATCGCCCTCGGCTCGTGGCTCGACTGCGGTTCGTACGACAAGCTGCGCCGGGTGTTCGCCGACCGGCTGGGCGGGCTCGGGGTGCCGGTGGTGGAGGAGTTCGGGTTCGGGCACTGCGAAGGGGCGTTGACGATTCCGTTCGGGGTGCGGGCGGAGCTGGACGCGGAGGCGGGGACGCTGACGCTGGATGCTCCGGCCCTGCGCTGAGAGAGTTGCACTGAATCTCCGTCAAGAAACCTCCCTCGGAGTGATTGACCGCGCATGACACAGGTCACAGCATGACAACCGGCCAGTACTTACTGGCCGGTATCCGGGTTGTCCTCAGCGTGGAGGTCCTGTGTCCCGACGTGTGCCCAGATCCCGTGCCGTCCTCGCCGCCGCTCTCGGCGCCGCGCTCACCGCACCCCTCGCCCTCACCGCCCCCGCCACCGCCGCGACCGGCCAGTACACCGTCACCGGCCTGAAGTTCACCGTCCAGGCGGGCGGCCGCACCTGCACGATCGACGCCGACCTCTACCGGCCCGCGGGCGTGGACAGCGCCCATCCCGCTCCCGCCGTCCTCGCCACCAACGGCTTCGGCGGCAGCAAGAACGACGGCTCCACCGACGCCATCGGCAGGAACTTCGCGCAGCGCGGCTATGTCGGGCTCGTCTACTCCGGACTCGGCTTCGGCCGCACGGGCTGTCTCATCTCGCTCGACGACCCGGCCATCGACGGCCACGCCGCCTCCCGGCTGCTGGACTTCCTCGCGGGCAAACGCGCCGCCGACGACGGGACCAGCGCCGACTTCGTCACCCTGGACCGGCCGGGCGACCCGCGTGTCGGGATGATCGGCGGCTCCTACGGCGGGGCCATCCAGCTCGCCACGGCGTCCGTCGACCACCGCGTCGACGCGCTCGTGCCGATGATCACCTGGCACGACCTGGCGTACTCGCTCGACCCGAACAACGCCGTCGGCGCGGGCCGGGTGCCGGGCGCCTTCAAGTGGCAGTGGACCAACGGCTTCTACCTCATCGGCGAGAGCCAGCCGCTGCTCCAGCCGAGCCTCGACCCGTCCCGCATCAACTCCCTGGCCTGCCTGCACTTCGTCACCAAGGCCTGCGCCACCGTGCGCACCCTCAACTCCGGCCGCTACCCGGCCGACCGGACCGAGGAGCTGCTCGACTACGCCCACAGCGTCTCCCCGGTGTCGTATCTGCACCGGGTCCAGGCCCCGACGCTGCTGGTGCAGGGACAGGCCGACAGCCTGTTCAATCTCAACGAGGCGACGAAGACGTACAAGACGCTCAAGTCCCAGGGCACGCCGGTGAAGATGATCTGGCAGTCGTGGGGGCACAGCGGCGGCACCAGCGACCCGGCGGACGGCGAGCTCAACCTCGGCGCGGGCAACCTGGAGACCAGCTACGTCGGCAGGCGGATCCTGGCCTGGTTCGACCGCTATCTGCACAAGCAGACCGGCGTCGACACCGGGCCCGCCTTCGCCTACTACCGGGACTGGGTCAGCGATCCCGGCAGCCGGTACGCCACCGCCGACCGGCTGCCCGCGCTCGGGCAGAAGCTGTATCTCTCCGGCGACGGCAAACTCGTCGACAACCGCAGGAAGGTGGCGCGGGGCAGCCGGACGTACACCAACTGGCTGTTCCCCACGAGCCATTCGGAGAGTTCCCTGGCCGGAACGCTGGGGCTGGCGGACCCGGCGCCGTACGACACCAAGGGCACCCACCTGGGCTGGACCAGTGAGCCGCTCGCGCGGGCCGTGGACGTCGTGGGCGAGCCCCGGGCCACGCTGAAGGTCGTCTCGCCGAAGGCCGCGCGGACGCAGGGCTCTGGGGACGCCGCCGACAAGCTGGTGCTGTTCGCCAAGCTGTACGACGTCGCCCCCGACGGCACACAGACGCTGGCGCACCGGCTCGTCGCGCCGGTCCGGGTGCCGGATGTGCGCAGGCCGTTCACCGTGACGCTGCCGGGGATCGTGCACCGCTACGAGCAGGGGCACCGGCTGCGGTTCGTGATCGCGGCGAGTGACGGGGCGTACTTCGGCAACCGGGGGATCAAGCCGGTGACCGTGGTGAGCGCGCCCGGCGACACCGGGGTGCTCCAGCTGCCGGTGGTCCGCGACTGACGCCGGTCGCGGCCGGTCGTAGGGTGGCGGGATGCCGCACATCGCGTCCCGCTACCTCGCCGAGGGCCCCCGCGTGGGCATACGCCACTTCACCCACGAGGACGGCGCCGAGTTCACGGCGCGGGTCAGGGAGAGCAAGGATCTGCACCACCCGTGGCTGTTCCCGCCGGACACCGCCGCGGCGTACGCCCGCTATGCGGGCCGGCTGATCGAGGACCCGACGAAGGCGGGGTTCCTGGTCTGCGAGACGGCCACGGACGCCCTCGCCGGATACATCAACATCAACAACATCGTCGGCGGCGCCTTCCAGAGTGGTGCCCTCGGATACGGCGCCTTCGCGCACGCCGCCGGGCGGGGCCTGATGCGCGAAGGGCTGAACCTGGTGATCGACCACGCCTTCGGGCCGATGCGGCTGCACCGGCTGGAGATCAACGTGCAGCCCGGCAACGCCGCCTCCATCGCCCTGGCCCGCGCCTGCGGATTCCGCCTGGAGGGGTTCTCGCCGAACATGCTCTACATCGACGGCGCCTGGCGGGACCACGAGCGCTGGGCGCTCACCGTCGAGATGCGGGCTTGTAGTTGATCTTCATGGTGTCGAGGTCGGTGACCGTCGAGCGCAGCTCCCGGAAGCCGTAGCCGAGCCCGCGCAGGGTCGCCTCGGCCCGTTCCTCCGCGAGCGCGGCCGCCATCTCCTCGCCGTCCTCCGCGTCGGACACGACCACGTACCGCATCGAGAAGTGCTTCAGCGGCGCCGCCTCGTACGACAGCGTGCCCTCCTCGGTGAACCGCATGCTCGGCATCCCGTGGTCGGTGGCCTCCGCCAGCAGCCGGGCCCGGGCCTCGTCGGTCAGCCCGTCCCAGGTGCCCCGGACGATGACCCGGTACGTGTGCTGCTCGCTCATCTGTTCGTCTCATCCTTGTGTCAAAGCCGTTGAAGGCCCGACTCTACGTCGGGAAGGATGCCGCGCATGCGGAATATCGTGGTGATCGACGCCCCCTCCAACCTGGGCCTGCGCCCGCCCGCTCCCGGCACCGTGCCCGGCTGCTACAAGCTCGCCGGGGCGCTGCGCGAGCAGCGGATCGTGCAGCGGCTGCGGGCGCTGGAGGGCGGGGTGGTCGTGCCGCCGCGCTACGACCGGGGGGACTGGAAGGAGGGCGACGGGGTGTTCAACGCCGCCGCCATCGCCTCGTACACCCGCAGGCTGGCCGACCGGATCGAGCACCATGTGCGCGCTGGGGACTTTCCCCTCGTGCTCGGCGGCGACTGCTCCATCCAGCTCGGCGCGTCCCTTGCGCTGCGCCGCATCGGCCGGTACGGGCTGGCGGCCGTCGACGCCTCCGCGGACTTCCGGCACCCCGGGAACTCCGACCACGTGGGCGCGGCGGGCGGCGAGGAGCTGGCGCTGGCCACCGGGCGGGGACAGGAGGACCTGACGAACCTGGAGGGGCTGAAGCCGTATCTGCGGGACGAGGACGTGCGGCTCTTCGGGATTCGCGACGCCGATCCGGAGCGTACGGAGCTGGCCGCGCTGAAGATCCCGGTCGTGACCGTCGGGGACGTGCGCGAGTGGGGCGCGGAGGCGCTCGCACGGGCCACCGCCGAGGCCTTCCAGGTCGCCGAAGTGCGGGGCTTCTGGGTACACCTGGACGCCGATGTGCTCGACCCGAGTGTGATGCCCGCCGTCGACAGCCCCGACCCGGACGGGCTGCTCCCCGCCGAACTCGTCGCCCTGCTGCACCCGTTGCTCGCCTCACCGCACTGCGTCGGCCTGAACGTCACCATCTACGACCCCGACCTCGACCCCGAGGGCACGGCGGGCGCGCTGCTCGCGGACATCGTCGTGGACGCCTTCGCGTCATCCTGACGGAGACGCGGCGGGACGTGGCGTTATGCGGGGTTGCGCACGGGTACCCGGCGGGCATGGACCGCATGGATCATCTGGAGCACCTGGACAAGCATCTGGTCGACGAGCTGGCACAGGTCGCGCGGGAGACGATCCGCGACGAACTGCGGCAGCAGACGCGCAAGCAGCGCCGCAAGGCCACGCTGTACGCCGCGTCCGGAGCCGTCGCCCTGTACGCGGGCGCGGCCGTCGCCCTCGCGGTCGGCCTGGCGCTCGCCCTCGTCCTGCCGGGCTGGGCCGCCGCGCTGATCACCGCGGCGATCCTCGGTGTCGTCGCCTACCTGCTGCGCGGCGCCGCCCATCCGCACGCCGCAGGGACGCCGCACGGGCGCGCCGAGCTCGCGGCGGAGCAGGACCGCGCGCACGGCGCCGCCCCGGCCGCCGGACCGCCCGGCGGACTCAGCAACGCGCCGTACCCGTCGGTGCCGCCCGTTCCGCCGACGCCGCCCGGACAGGCCACCGAACCGACCGAGGCACCGGGCGCGGGCATGCCGGGGCCGGGCGAACCCCCGCCGGGCACGCTGCCGCGGCCGGACCGTATCGACCCCGAGAACCCGCACCACCGGGCGTGATGCGGGGTGCGCACATCGATCGGACGGGGCAGGGCCGTCGTCGTGACCGGCGCCAGCGGCGGCGTGGGCCGGGCCGCGGCGGTGGCCTTCGCCGCGCGGGGTGACCGGGTCGCTCTGCTGGCCCGCGGGCGCGAGGGGCTCGCCGCGGCTGCGGACGCGGTGCAGCGCGCCGGCGGTGAGGCGCTCGTCGTGCCGGTCGACATGGCCGACGCCAAGGCCGTCGACAACGCCGCCGAGCAGGTCGTGGACGCCTTCGGGCGGATCGACGTGTGGGTCAACAATGCCTTCGCCGGAGTGTTCGCGCCGTTCACCGAGATCACGCCGGACGAGTACCGGCGGGTGACGGAAGTGACGTATCTCGGCTATGTGTTCGGTACGCGGGCGGCGCTGCGGCACATGCTGCCCCGGGACCGGGGCACGATCGTGCAGGTCGGCTCGGCGCTGGCGTACCGGGGGCTCCCCCTGCAGTCGGCGTACTGCGGGGCCAAGCACGCGATCCAGGGGTTCAACGAGTCACTGCGCTGCGAGCTGCTGCACCAGGGCAGCGGGGTGCGGACGACGATGGTGCAGCTGCCCGCGCTCAACACTCCGCAGTTCGACTGGGTGCTGAACCGGATGCCGGGGCGGGCCCGGCCGATGCCGCCCGTGTATCAGCCCGAGGTCGCGGCGCGGGCGATCGTGCACGCGGCGGGGCACGGGCGGCGACGGGAGTACTGGGTGGGGGGTTCGACGGTCGGCACCCTGATCGCCAACGCCGTCGCCCCCGGGTTGCTGGAGCGGTATCTCGCCCGCACTGGGTTCGACGCCCAGCAGGATCCCGGGGAGCACGGTGGGACCGGGAACCTGTGGAGCCCGGCGGACGGGCCGCGCGGACGGGACTTCGGCGCGCACGGGCGTTTCGACGGGGAGGCGTATCCTGCCAGCTCGCAGGGGTGGGCATCGCGGAATCGCGGACGTGTGGCCAAGGCGCTCACCGTCGGTGCCGGCGTCGGCGTCCTGGCCGCACGCAGACTGACCCGTACCTCTACGTCGTGAGCTGGGGCAGCACCTTCGTGCGGTAGAAGTCGAAGAAGGCGCGCTGGTCGGGGCCGATCTGGTTGACGTAGATCCGGTCGAAGCCCGCCTCGGCGAAGGCGCTGAGCGCGGAGACGTGTTCGTCGACGTCGTCGCCGCAGACGGTGTTCTCGCGGATCATCTCCTCGGTGATCAGCGGCTCCAGCTGCTCGAAGTGCCGCGGCGAGGGCAGGACCTGGCCCATCTCGCCGGGCAGCAGCTGGTTCGACCACAACCGGCGGACGGTACGGACCGCCTCGTCGCGGTCGGCGCCGTAGCAGACCTTCGTGCCGCCGCCCACCGGCTTCGCGCCACCGCCGCCCTTGCGGAACTGCTCCACCATCGACTGCTCGGGCGTCATCGTGATGTAGCCGTCGCCGACGCGGGCCGCGAGTGCCGTCGCCTGCGGGCCGAAGCCGGAGATGTCGATCGGGACCGGCTCGTCGGGCACGGTGTACAGGCGGGCGTTCTCCACCTTGTAGTGCGTGCCGTAGTGGCTGATCTCCTCGCCCGTGAACAGCTTGCGCATCACCTGGATGGCCTCCTCCAGCATGTCCATCCGGACGGAGGCGGGCGGCCAGGTGTGGCCGACGATGTGCTCGTTGAGTGCCTCACCCGTGCCCACACCGAGGCGGAAACGGCCGTTCGTCATCACCGCGCTGGTCGCGGCGGCCTGCGCCACCACCGCCGGGTGGATCCGGACCGTCGGGCAGGTCACCGCGGTCTCGATCGGCAGGGACACCGCCTGGGAGATCGCGCCGATCACCGACCACACGAAGGGACTCTGTCCCTGGGCGTCGTTCCAGGGGTGGTAGTGGTCCGAGATCCACAGGGTCTGGAATCCGGCCTGTTCGGCCATCCTCGCCTGCTCGACGAGATCCGCGGGCCCGAACTCCTCACAGGCCAGGAAATAGCCGTACTCGGGCATGGGGGACACCTCCGCGTCCGGGGGGTGGGGGTGGGTCATCGGCCGGGTATCCGGCCGCCCGGGCACCAAACGCCGGGCCGAACGGGGTCCGTCCGGGTTTGGGCGCCCTGACCAGGGGGACGCGGAAAACCTCGTAAACCTCGTACGAGACGACCGCCGGAGGCGAAACCGTGAGTCGACCCCGCATCGTGATCGTCGGTGCCGGCTTCGCCGGCTACCGGACGGCCCGCGTCCTGTCGCGGCTGGCCCGGGACAAGGCCCACATCACCCTGCTCAACCCGACCGACTACTTTCTGTATCTGCCGCTGCTGCCCCAGGTGGCCGCCGGGATCCTGGAGCCACGCCGGGTCACCGTCTCCCTCTCCGGCACCCTGCCCCGGGTGCGGCTCGTCCTCGGCGAGGCCGACGGCATCGACCTCGACACGCGGACCGTGCACTACTCCGACCCCGAGGGCGGGGGCGGCACGCTGCAGTACGACCGGCTGGTGCTCGCCGCAGGCAGCGTCAACAAGCTGCTGCCCATCCCCGGCGTCGCCGAGCACGCCCACGGCTTCCGCGGCCTGCCCGAGGCGCTCTACCTGCGCGACCACGTGACCCGGCAAGTGGAGCTGGCGGCCGCCGCCGACGACCCGAAGAGCTGCGCCGCGCGCTGCACCTTTGTGGTGGTCGGCGCCGGTTACACCGGGACCGAGGTGGCCGCGCACGGGCAGATGTTCACCGACTCCCAGGTGCGCAAGCACCCTCTGCGCGAGGGCATGCGGCCGCGCTGGATGCTGCTGGACATCGCCGAGCGGGTCCTGCCCGAGCTGGACGAACGGCTGTCCCGCACCGCCGACCGGGTGCTGCGGCAGCGGGGCGTCGACGTGCGGATGGGGACCTCCGTGAAGGAGGCCATGCACGGCGGGGTGCTGCTGACCGACGGGGAGTACGTCGACACCCGCACGCTGGTGTGGTGCGTGGGCGTACGGCCCGATCCCCTCGTCGATTCCCTCGGGATGCCCATGGAACGCGGGCGGCTGCTCGTCGACCCGCACCTCCAGGTGCCGGGCCGCCCCGAGGTGTTCGCCTGCGGGGACGCCGCCGCCGTGCCCGACCTCGACCGTCCCGGGCAGTACACGCCGATGACCGCGCAGCACGCCTGGCGGCACGGCAAGGTGTGCGCCCACAACATCGCCGCGTCGTTCGGCGCGGGGGAGCGGCGGGCCTACCGGCACCGGGACATGGGGTTCGTGGTGGACCTGGGCGGCACCAAGGCGGCGGCGAATCCGCTGGGTGTGCCGCTGTCCGGGATCGCCGCCGGGGCGGTCACCCGCGGCTACCACCTCGCCGCCATGCCGGGGAACCGGGTGCGGGTGGCGGCCGACTGGCTGCTGGACGCCGTACTGCCGCGGCAGGCCGTGCAGTTGGGGCTCGTACGGTCCTGGTCGGTACCGCTGGACACGGCGTCGCCGGAGCTGGCGCGGGTGCCGGGTGGGGCGGAGGCGCAGGCGGGGGCGGAGACGGATGCGCGTGCAGGGGCGGCGGATACGGGACCCGGGGCGAGGAGCGGCCCGGGGGCTGCCGCCGCCTCCGATGCGGGTGCCGAGCCCGCGAAGAATCAGCCGGGTGGTGAACCGGCCAAGAACCAACCCGGTGGCGAGCCCGCGAAGAATCAGCCGGGCGGGGAACCGGCCAAGAACCAACCCGGTGGCGAACCCGCGAAGAACCAGCCCGGCGGTGAGCCCGCGAAGAACCAGCCCGGCGGTGAGCCCGCGAAGAACCAGCCCGGCGGTGAACCCGCCAAGAACCAACCCGCCCCCCAGTCCGGCGAGCACCACCCCTCCCCAGGCCCCGTGAAGCGCAGCGACATCCCCGACGAAGGAGACCGATGAACAGCCGCGAACTCGTCGAGCTGGCCCAGCAGTTGCGCGTGGACAGCGTGCGGGCCTCCGCCGCCGCAGGCTCCGGGCATCCGACGTCGTCGATGTCCGCCGCCGATCTGATGGCCGTACTCCTGGCCAACCACCTGCGCTACGACTTCGACCGCCCGGACCACCCGGGCAACGACCGCTTCGTGCTGTCCAAGGGACACGCCTCCCCCCTGCTGTACTCCGCCTACAAGGCGGCCGGTGCCATCGACGACGCCGAGCTGCTCACCTTCCGCAAGCTGGGCAGCCGGCTCGAAGGGCACCCCACACCGCGGCTGCCGTGGGTCGAGACGGCCACCGGATCGCTGGGGCAGGGACTGCCGGTCGGCGTCGGGATCGCGCTCGCCGGGAAGCGGCTCGACCGGACGGACTACCGCGTGTACGTGCTGTGCGGGGACAGCGAGCTCGCCGAGGGCTCCGTGTGGGAGGCCGCCGAGCACGCCTCGTACGAGCATCTCGACAACCTCACCGCGATCGTCGACGTCAACCGGCTGGGCCAGCGCGGCCCCACCCGGCACGGCCACGACCTCGACGCCTACGCCCGCCGCTTCCAGGCGTTCGGCTGGCACACCATCGAGGTCGACGGGCACGACGTGGACGCGATCGACCGGGCGTACGGGGAGGCCCTGTCGACCAGGGGACAGCCGACCGCCGTCCTCGCCCGCACCCTCAAGGGCAAGGGCGTCGAGGGCGTCCAGGACCGCGAGGGGCTGCACGGCAAGCCGCTGCCCGACGCCGACGAGGCCATCGCCGAACTCGGCGGCCCCCGGAACCTGCGTGTTTATGTGCAGGAGCCGCCGACCGCACGCCTGCTGCACGCCGTCCGTGAGGAGCACGTCGAGCTGCCCCGCTTCGACAGGGGCGACGAGGTCGCGACCCGGGACGCCTACGGCAAGGCGCTCGCCGCACTCGGCACCGGACGCGGCGATGTCGTCGCCCTCGACGGCGAGGTGAGCGACTCCACGCGGTCGGAGGCCTTCGCCAAGGAGCACCCCGAGCGGTTCTTCGAGTGCTACATCGCCGAGCAGCAGATGGTCGCGGGCGCGGTGGGCATCGCCTCACGCGGCTGGGTGCCGTACGCCTCGACGTTCGCGGCCTTCCTCACACGTGCGTACGATTTCATCCGCATGGCCTCGATCAGCGGGGCCGGGATCAATCTGGTCGGCTCGCACGCGGGCGTCGCCATCGGCCAGGACGGGCCCTCGCAGATGGGCCTGGAGGACCTGGCGATGTTCCGGGCGGTGCACGGCTCGACCGTGCTGTACCCGTGCGACGCCAACCAGACCGCGCATCTCGTCGCCGCCATGGCCGACCTGGACGGCATCCGCTATCTGCGCACCTCGCGCGGCAAGAGCCAGGTGATCTACGGCCCCGACGAGGAGTTCCCGGTGGGCGGCTGCAAGGTGCTGCGGTCGTCCGGGACCGACCGGCTGACCCTCGTCGCCGCAGGCGTCACCGTGCCGGAGGCGCTGGCCGCCGCCGACGCGCTGGACCGCGAGGGCATCCAGGTGCGGGTGATCGACCTGTACTCGGTCAAGCCCGTCGACCGGCTGACGCTGCGCCAGGCCGCCGAGGAGACCGGCTGCCTGGTGACCGTCGAGGACCACCACCAGGAGGGCGGTCTCGGGGACGCGGTCCTCGAACCCTTCCTCGACGGGCGCCCCATGCCGCGCCTGGTGCGTCTCGCGGTGCGTACGATGCCGGGTTCGGCGGCGCCCGACCAGCAGCTGCACGCCGCGGGCATCGACGCCGAGTCGATCGCCGCCGCCGTACAACTGCTGGTCGAACAGGCGGTCGTACGGTGAGCGGTGACGACGTCCACACCGTGCGGGCCGGGCGGCGCACGGTGGAGGTGCATCGGCCGGACAAGGTGCTCTTCCCCGGCGGCGGGGACGCCAAGGAGTACACCAAACGGGACCTCGTCGACTACTACCGGGCCGTCGCGCCGTTCATGCTGCCGCACCTGCGCGGCCGTCCGCTGATGCTCCAGCGGCATCCGGACGGCCTCGACGGCCCCGAGTTCATGCAGAAGAACACGCCGGAGAACTATCCGGAGTGGATCACCCGCGTCGAGGTCCCCAAGGAGGGCGGCACCGTCTGCCACACCGTCTGCGACAACGCCGCCACCCTCGTCTACCTCGCCGACCAGGCGTGCCTCACCCTGCACCGCTGGCTCTCCCGGACCGGCCGGCTCGACCGGCCGGACCGGATGGTGTTCGACCTCGACCCGTCCGGCGACTCCTTCGCGCCCGTGCGCGAGGCGGCCTGGCAGCTCGGGGAACTGCTCGACGAACTGAAGCTGCCCTCGGCGCTGATGACCACCGGCTCGCGCGGCCTGCACATCGTCGTGCCGCTCAACGGGCACCACGACTTCGACGAGGTGCGCGAGTTCGCCAGGGACGTCGCCGACACCCTCGCCGCCGCGCACCCCGACCGGCTCACCACCGCCGCCCGCAAGAAGGACCGCGGCGACCGGCTCTACCTCGACGTACAGCGCAACGCCTACGCCCAGACCGCCGTCGCCCCCTTCACCGTACGGGCCAGGCCCGGCGCGCCCGTCGCCGTGCCCGTCGCCTGGGACCAGCTCGACCACCCCGACTTCGGGCCGCGCCGCTGGACCATCGCCGACGCCGTCGACCAGGCCCGCACCAACCCCTGGGCCGGCGTGCTGAGCCGCGGCCGCGCCCTCGGCCCGGCCCGGCGCCGGCTCAACGCTTTGCGTGGCTGAAGGTTTGGCCAAGGGCCGTCAGGCCACCCGGAGTTCGAGGTGGCCATGACGAACACACAGAACCCGTCCGATTCACAGGATTCACGTAACTCCCGCAACGCGGAAGAAAGTACGGCGGACGACCGGCCGAGCCCCATGCAGGTGCTGCGCCAGGCGCGCACCCAGCTGGCGGAGCTCACCGGTATGGCCGCCGAGACTGTGTCGTCCTTCGAACAGACCGAGGACGGCTGGTCCCTGGAGGTCGAGGTCCTCGAACTCGCCCGCGTGCCCGACACGATGAGCCTGATGGCGAGCTACCAGGTCGATCTCGACCCCGACGGACAACTGACCGGCTACCGGCGCGTTCGCCGTTACGAACGCGGGCGGGCCGACTCACACAGGCCGGGCGGCCGTTAGGCCGCCCACCCGGAGCCACACCCACCGACAAGGAGGAACAGCCGGCATGACCGTTGTACCGGCACAGCAGACCGGCGGTGGAGGCGGCAGCAGCGGCCTCTACGACGTGCTTGAACTTGTTCTCGACAGGGGGCTCGTGATCGACGCGTTCGTCCGCGTCTCCCTGGTCGGCATCGAGATCCTGAAGATCGATGTCCGGGTCGTCGTCGCCAGCGTCGACACCTATCTGCGCTTCGCCGAGGCGTGCAACCGGCTCGACCTGGAGGCCGGGCCGCGCAAGAGCCCCGGCCTGCCCGACGTCGTCGGCGAGGTCACCGAGTCCGGCGCGCGCGGAAAGTCCAAGGGCGCGCTGGCCGGCGCCGCGCAGACCGTCTCCGACGCCTTCAAGCAGGCGCGTGGGGAAGGCGAGGGCGAGTCCCGGCCGCGCGCCCGCAAGGCCACGTCCACGCGCCGGAAGGAGGAGCAGGAGTGAGCACGTACGTCTACGGCATCGCCGCGCGCTCGCATCCCGCCCTCCCCGACGGCATGGGCGGCGTCGGCGACCCGGCCCGGCCCGTGCGCATCCTGAAGGAGGGCGACCTGGCGGCGATCGTCAGCGACGCGCCTGAAGGGCTGCGCCCCAAGCGCAAGGATCTGCTGGCCCACCAGAACGTGCTCGCCGAGGCCGGATCGACCGGGTGTGTGCTGCCGATGCGGTTCGGCAGCGTCGCCCCGGACGACGCGGCGGTCATGGGCGTGCTGGCCGAGCGCGCCGAGCACTACGAGGAACGCCTGACGGCGCTGGACGGCCGGATCGAGTACAACGTCAAGGCCAACCACGTCGAGGAAGCCGTCCTGCACCATGTGATGGCCGAGAGCCCCGAGATCCGCACGCTCGCGGAGGCCAACCGGAAGGCGGACGGGGGCGGTTACGAGGACAAGATCCGGCTCGGCGAGATGGTCGCGGCCGCGGTCAAGGCCAAGGAGGCCGAGGACGCGCTCGCGCTGCGACGGGCCCTGGAGCCGGACGCGGACGCGGTCGGCGTGGGCCCGGAGTCCACCGGCTGGCTCGCCAACGTGTCGTTCCTGGTGGACCGGCGGTCAGCGGAGAACTTCCTGGCCGCCGTGGAGCGGGCCCGCAAGGACCTGCCGCACCTGGAGATCCGGGTGAACGGTCCGCTGCCCCCGTACAGCTTCGTCGAGCCCGGCCCCACCGAGCCGGCGGGCAGTACGGCGGGCGGCGTGGACACCGGGGCCGGGTGAGGGCATGGGCCTGATCTCGGAGGTGCTGCTGCTGCCGTTCGCGCCGGTGCGCGGCAGCGCTTGGGTCATCGGGCAGGTGCTCCACGAGGCGGAGCGGATCTACTACGACCCCGCCACGATCCGGGCCGAGCTGGCCCGGCTGGAGGGGCGGCTGGAGGCCGGGGAGATCAGCGAGGAGGAGTTCGACCGGGCGGAGGACGAACTCCTCGACCGGCTGGAGATCGCTTCGCGCAGCAGCGCGGGAACGGGCAACGGGACAGTCGCCGGCAAGCGGCTGAACCTGACCCCGCAAGACCACGAGGAACCCCGCGCGGAAGGGGAACCCGGACCGCAGAAGGAAACCGATCACACCGAGGAGCCCGTGGAGATCGACGACGAGTACCGGGACGAGTACGCCGACACCCGGAGCCGTCGATGACGTCACCGACTCGCCTGCCCGAGCCCTACGGCAACGGCGGGGGCGCCAACCTCGCCGACATCTTGGAGCGGGTGCTCGACAAGGGCGTCGTCATCGCCGGCGACATCCGGATCAACCTGCTCGACATCGAACTGCTCACCATCAAGCTGCGGCTCATCGTCGCCTCCGTCGACAAGGCGAAGGAGATGGGTATCGACTGGTGGGAGGACGACCCGGCCCTGTCGTCGGGCGCTCGCCGCAACGAACTCGCCCGGGAGAACGCCGAGTTGCGCGAGCGACTGGCGGCGCTGGAGACCGGCCGCGCACAGGAGGAGAGCCCATGACCGGACTGCGGTACGTGTACGCCGTCTGCCGCCCCTTCGACGCGGCCCTGCAGTCCCAGCTGACGGGCGTGGCGGGCGCGCCGCCCAAGCTGCTGCACCACCGCGGCCTGGTCGCGGTCGTCAGCGCGGTGCCGGAGCGGGACTTCGCCGAGGAGCCGCTGCGCGCCCATCTGGAGGACCTCGACTGGCTCACCGCCACCGCCAGGGCCCACCAGGGCGTGATCGACGCGCTCACCACGGTGACGACGCCGCTGCCGCTCCGGCTGGGCACGGTCTTCCGGGACGACAGCGGCGTGCGGATGATGCTGGAGGCCCGCGAGGGCGATTTCCTGCGCACTCTGGACCGGCTGGCGGGCCGGGTGGAATGGGGCGTGAAGGTGTACGTCGAATCGGCGGCCGGGGAATCCGCGGAGTCCCCACAGGGCCCGGATACAGAAAACGGCTGGGCGGCCGGAAAGGCCATGTCCGGGCGGGACTATTTGCGGCGCCGCAGCCAGCGCGTCAAAGAACACGAGTCGGGACTGAGGAAAGCCGAGGAGTTCGCGGAGCGGCTGCACGAAATGCTTGCCGCGCACGCCGAGGACTCCCGGCTGCACGCGCCCCAGAGCGCCCAGCTGTCCGGTACCTCGGGCCGTAATGTGCTGAACGCGGCCTATCTGGTGCCGCGCGCGCAGTCCGAGGAGTTCGTGGAAATCGTGGACCGCACGAAAGGCGAGATGCCGGGAATCCGAGTGGAACTCACCGGCCCCTGGGCGGCCTATTCCTTCGCGGGGGAAAAGCCGTGACGGTGATCGAACGCCGTGAGATCGCCCTGGTGGACCTGCTCGACCGGCTGCTGGCCGGCGGCGTGGTGATCACCGGCGACATCACCCTGCGCATCGCGGACGTCGACCTCGTCCGCATCGACCTCAACGCACTGATCAGCTCCGTGAACGCGCAGGTCCCGGCCCCCTGGGGTGATTCGACGTGACAGCTCCCCGCAAGCGACTCGACCTGGAGCCCGACACGGTCGAACGCGACCTGGTCAAGCTCGTCCTGACCGTGGTGGAACTGCTGCGCCGGCTGATGGAACGGCAGGCGCTGCGCCGCTTCGACGAAGGTGACCTGAGCGAGGAGCAGGAGGAGCGGATCGGGCTCACGCTGATGCTGCTCGACGACCGTATGACCGAGCTGCGTGAGCGCTACGGACTGCGGCCCGAGGACCTGAATCTGGACCTCGGGCCGCTCGGACCTCTGCTGCCCCGGGAGTGACCCCCCGGGTCAGTTCACCACCGGTACCAGCGTCCCCTGCCTCCCGCCGCGGTCGTGCCACGGAGCAGGAATCCCAGGAGCCACAGGACCAGCACGGCGATGGCGATCCACCAGAGCACCTCGACGGCGAACCCGGCACCGAAGAGAATCAGCACGAGAAGCAGTACGAGCAGGATGGGAACCATAATGAACCTCCTGCCGTCCGAGTTTCCCTAAATCGCTTTTTCAGCCTTCCTTGCGGCACAGAATTTCTCCGTGCAGAACGCCGAACCAGCCGTCGGCCGCTTTCCCCCACTCCCGCCAGGCCCGAGCCATGGCCCGCAACTGCTCCTCGGTCGCGTGACCGCCCTCGGTGGCCTGTCGCGCGTAGGCGGACGCCAGCGTCCGGTCCGCCCACAGGCCGCTCCACCACTCCCGCTCCTGTGGCGTCGCGAAGGTCCAGGTGCTCGACGTGGCCGTGATGTCGCCGATGCCCGCCCGCAGCGCCCAGGCCTTCAGCCGCCGCCCCGCGTCCGGCTCGCCCCCGTTGGCGCGGGCCACCCGCCGGTACAGCTCCAGCCAGTCGTCCAGGCCGGGTGAGGCTGGATACCAGGTCATCGCGGCGTAGTCCGCGTCGCGGGCGGCGATCAGACCGCCCGGTCTGGTCACCCGTGTCATCTCGCGCAGCGCCTGCACCGGATCACCGACGTGCTGGAGCACCTGATGGGCGTGGACCACGCAGAACGTGTCGTCGGGGAAGTCCAGGGCGTGCACGTCGCCGACCGCGAAGTCCACGTTGGTCAGTCCCCGGTCGGCGGCCGTGGCGCGCGCCCGGTCCAGGATCTCCGGCGCCCGGTCGACGCCGGTGACGTGCCCGTCCGGGACCAGCGCGGCCAGATCGGCGGTGATCGTGCCGGGCCCGCAGCCGATGTCCAGGATCCGCATGTGCGGCTTCAGCGAGCCGAGGAGGTAGGCCGCCGAGTTGGCGGCGGTCCGCCAGGTGTGCGAACGCAGCACGGACTCGTGGTGCCCGTGCGTGTAGACGGCGGTCTCCTGCGCTTTCGGCATGGCGGTACCCCTTTTGTCCGACCGGTCGGCGTCCTCCGCCACCGTACGCGTCGGCCGAATGATGAGACAGATGGTTCTGCCATATGGACTGACGGGGTGTCAGCTTGCATCAGGGAAGCGGGCGGTACACCACCAGCGCCTCCGGTACCTTCTGCAGCGTCACCTCGCCCGCCACCTCGATGACCTCACCGTCGTAGGCGAGGAGCGTGCCCGGGGCGACGCCGGACAGCCGCAACCGGCGGACCTGGACGGCCGCGTGGGCGGGGGAGCGGGTCAGCGGACCGGCGAGGGCGGCGGCGAGCAGCCGCAGCGCGGGCCGCCGTCCGCCGTGCACGACCCGTACGTCGAGCTGGCCGTCCGCGAGGTCCTTGCGGCGGGCCGGTGCGAGCCCCATCCGGTGGTAGGTGCCGTTCCCGGCGAACAGCAGCCACAACGGCCTTGCCCTGCCGCCCAGTTCGGCCTCCAGTGGATGCCGGTCGGCGCGCAGGACACGCAGCGCCGCGAGCACCCCGGCGGGCCAGCTGCCGATCCGGTGCGACCAGCGGTCCCGCTCGCGCACCAGCTCCGGATAGACGCCCAGGCTGCACGTATTGACGAAGACGCCCTGCTTCTCGCCGCACACGAAGAGGCCCACGTCGACGCGGACCGCGTCGCCCTGCTGGACGGCCCGGCCCAGCGCCCGGACGTCCTCCACGCCGAGGTCGTGGGCGAAGTGGTTCAGGGTGCCGCCGGGCAGCACGGCGAGCGGCAGACGGCGGCGCACGGCGATCTCGGCGGCCGCGTTCACCGTGCCGTCGCCCCCGCACACGCCGAGCACCCGGGCCCGGGCGGCCGCCTTCTCCAACTCGTCCGGCATGTCCTCCGGCACGCACTCGACGACCTCCGCCCGGGGCAGCGCGTCCCGCAGCGCCCGCACCCGGTCGGAGCTGCCCGCCGCCGTGTTGGCGACGACAACCAGCCCCTCGCCCTCGGGCAGCGCCGGGGCGTCGGCGCGCGGCCGGGGCGGCAGCGTGACCTGGTCGCGGGTCGGCACCAGCCCTCGAACGGCGAACGCGGCACCCACGCCGAGGGCCGCGCCCGCCAGCACGTCGCTGGGGAAGTGGACGCCGGTGTAGACGCGCGACATCGCCACCGAGAACGCGACCGGGGCTACAACGGCACCCCAGGTGGGGGACTCCATGGCCACGCCGGTCGCGAAGGCCGCGGCGGAGGCGGAGTGGCCGGACGGGAAGGACGTGGTGATCGGCTGTCGCTTCAGATGGCGGACGGCCGGCACCGGGTCGAGGACCGGGCGGGGGCGGCGCACGCTGCGCTTGCCGAGGGTGTTGATGGTGGCCGAGGCCAGGGCGAGGGAGGCCACACCGCGTGCGGCGGCCCGGCGGCCCCTCGGGGTGCGGCTCGCCGCGATGACGCCGGCGGTCGCGAACCACAGCAGACCGTGGTTCGCGCTGCGGCTCAGCCGAGGCAGGACGGGTTCGGCGGCCGGCCAGTTCCGTACGGCGGCGAACTCGAACAGCCGGTAGTCCAGTGCGAGCAGCCGGTCGCGCAGGGCGTGGCGGCCGGGTTTCGGGGCGGTGAGGTCGACGTCTGGGCTCATGTAGGGGTGGGTACCCTGAAGTGGCCGTTTCTGTCCGGTGGTGACCGGCTCTCGGAGGAATCCATAGATGCGCCTGCTGCTCGTCCGTCACGGCCAGATCCCGTCCAACGTCGCCTACGTGCTGGACACCGCCGTCCCCGGCCCCGGCCTGACCGAGCTGGGCGAACGCCAGGCCGCCGCCCTGCCGGCCGCGCTCGCCGACGAGGACATCGAGGCCGTCTACGCCTCCACGCTCGTGCGCACCCAGCTCACCGCCGCGCCGCTCGCGGCGGCCCGCGGCCTCGACGTGATCGTCCGCGACGGCATCCGTGAGGTGTCGGCGGGCGAGCTGGAGATGCTGCGGGGCGACTCGGAGCGCGGCGAGGAGTACATGCGGATCGTGTTCGCCTCGGCGGCCGGGGAGACCGATCTGCGGATGCCGGGCGGGGAGAGCGGCGTGGAGGCACTCGCGCGGTACGACGCCGTGGTCGCGGAGGTCGCAGGCAGCGGCGCCGGGGCCGTCGCCATGGTCAGCCACGGCGCCGCGATCCGTATGTGGACGGCCGCCCGCGCCGACAACGTCGACGTCGCCTTCGCCGCCGCCCACCCCCTCGACAACACCGGCGTCGTGATCCTCGAAGGCTCCCCGACCGACGGCTGGAAGGCCCTGACCTGGGCGGGCGCAACGGTCACACCGACGGGCGAGGGCGGACCCACGGGGCACCGGGTGGACGAGACGGGACACCCCCAGTAGCCGCCCCGGAGCGCGCCCGGCGCGATAACGGTTTGCCGCGCTTCGCCGCCCGCCCGCAGAATGCGGCCCCATGGGACATCTGGAAGCCGCGCACATCGGGTACCACCTCCCCGACGGGAGGACCCTGCTCGGCGATGTGTCCTTCCGGGTGGGCGAGGGCGCCGTCGTCGCCCTCGTCGGGCCCAACGGCGCCGGCAAGACCACTCTGCTCCGGCTGCTCTCCGGTGAGCTGAAACCGCACGGCGGCACCGTCACCGTGAGCGGTGGGCTCGGCGTGATGCGGCAGTTCGTGGGATCCGTACGGGACGACACGACCGTACGCGACCTGCTGGTGTCGGTGGCGCCGCCCCGCATCCGCGAGGCCGCAAAGGCCGTCGACGCGGCCGAGCACGCCATCATGACGGTCGACGACGAGGCCGCCCAGCTGACGTACGCGCAGGCGCTCGCCGACTGGGCCGAGGCGCGCGGCTACGAGGCGGAGACGCTGTGGGACATGTGCACCACGGCCGCGCTCGGGGTGCCGTACGACAAGGCGCAGTGGCGGCAGGTGCGGACGCTCTCCGGCGGCGAGCAGAAGCGGCTCGTCCTGGAGGCGCTGCTGCGCGGCACCGACGAGGTGCTGCTGCTCGACGAGCCCGACAACTACCTCGACGTACCCGGCAAACGCTGGCTGGAGGAGCGCCTCACCGAGACCCGCAAGACGGTGCTCTTCGTCTCCCACGACCGCGAACTGCTCGCCCGCACCGCGGAGAAGATCGTTTCCGTCGAACCCGGCCCGGCCGGCGCCGACGCCTGGGTGCACGGCGGCGGCTTCGCCACCTACCACGAGGCCCGGCGGGAACGCTTCGCCCGTTTCGAGGAGTTGCGCAGACGCTGGGACGAGAAGCACGCCCAGCTGAAGAAGCTGGTGCTGAACCTCCGTCAGGCCGCGTCGGTGAGCCACGAGATGGCGTCCCGGTACGCGGCGGCCCAGACCCGGCTGCGCAAGTTCGAGGAGGCCGGACCGCCGCCGGAGCCGCCGCGCGAGCAGGACATCACCATGCGGCTCAAGGGCGGCCGTACCGGCGTACGGGCCATCACCTGCGCGGGACTCGAACTCACCGGGCTGATGAAGCCGTTCGACCTGGAGGTCTTCTACGGCGAACGGGTCGCCGTCCTCGGTTCCAACGGCTCCGGCAAGTCGCACTTCCTGCGGCTGCTCGCCGGGGACGACGTGTCCCACACGGGCGAGTGGAAGCTCGGGGCGCGGGTCGTGGCCGGCCACTTCGCGCAGACGCACGCCCACCCGGAGCTCATGGACCGCTCCCTGCTCGACATCCTGTGGCGGGAGCACGCCCAGGACCGCGGCGCCGCCATGTCCAGGCTGCGGCGCTACGAGCTGACCGGCCAGGCCGAACAGAGCTTCGACCGGCTCTCCGGCGGCCAGCAGGCCCGCTTCCAGATCCTGCTGCTGGAACTCCAGGGCGTCACCGCCCTGCTCCTCGACGAGCCGACCGACAACCTCGACCTGGAGTCCGCCGAGGCGCTCCAGGAGGGCCTGGAGGCGTTCGACGGCACGGTCCTCGCGGTCACGCACGACCGCTGGTTCGCCCGCTCCTTCGACCGCTTCCTGGTCTTCGGCAGCGACGGCCGGGTCCGGGAGACCCCGGAGCCGGTGTGGGACGAGCGGCGGGTGGAGCGGGCGCGCTAGCGCCGCGGCGCTAGTCCGGCTCGGTCCAGCGCAGCAGCGCGCCAAGGCCGCCCGTCGGCACGTCCTGCTCCCGGGCCGCCTCGGCGGGGGCCAGGGAGATCGCCGGGGCGTTCGTCGCGACCGCCGACCTGATCAGGGCGTCGTCCGCGCGGGCGGACCACGAGTGCTGCTCGCCGAGGATCTTCAGGTCCGTACGGCGGACCGCCAGCTGGTCGGGGTCCTCGCCGATCCACACCTCGCGGTGCGTGTCGCCGCCGTCCGGGCGGACCACCAGCTCGTCGATACGGTGCTCGCGCGCCGCCTCGATCAGCGCGGGCACGCCCTCCGCCGCCCCGGCGCGGCCCTCGTCGTCCGGTGCGCGGGCGGCAAGGAACCGCTCCAGCTCCGCCTCGGCATGCCGGCGCACATGGGTGGCGCGGGCCTCCTCCACGTCCGCGTCGAGCAGCCGGCTGCCCGCGCCGTGCGGCGCCTCCACCACACGGTCGTGCAGCCGCTTGGGCAGCCGCTCGTGCACGGCCCGCCGCTCCCGGTCCTCCCCGACGAGAATCAGCAGGTCGGCGCGGGTTTCCTCCTGGCAGACGGCGAGCGCGTCGGCGATCTCCGCCGCGTTGTGCTCCCAGGTGTTCTCCACCCGCAGCTGGAAGTGCCGCTCCGACCAGTCGACGGTGCTGGTTCGGTGCACGGGCCACTGGCGTCCGGTGACCGAACCGGCCGTCTCCCGGGCCAGCGCGCTGCGCAGCTCGAACTCGGCGCCCCGACGGTCGATGTACGCCACCACGGCCACCGCGTCCTCGCCGGTCAGGTCCAGCAGCGGGGTGGCCCGGGGCAGCGACGTCCACTCGGCCCAGCCGCCCTGCGGGGCGCGGGCCAGCGGCGGGTCGAGGACCACGTGACCCGCACGGGCGAACAGGGCCCGGCCGTGCGGCTCCGGCGAGTGCTTCAGCTCCTCGATCGCGTCCAGCACGGCACGGCAGGTCGCCTCGTCGCCGCCCTGCCCCGCGAGCTCCCGGGACATCGCCTCGGCCGTCAGATGCCGCTCGTGGGGCGTGTCCTCCGTGTGCCGTGACAAGTCCACGTACACGGAGGCCCAGGGGCCCGGATGTTCGTAGAGTGGATGCAGGAACGCGAGATCCATGGCTCCCTCCCGGTTGCCGCTTGGGGGTTTTGCTTGCCGGGCGGGTACCCGTACCGCATGAGAGAACACGACGAGCGGGGCACCACGATGACCGGAGTCGACCCGGGCCGGCTGGATGACCAGCAGCTCATGAAAGAGCTGGAGACCATCCACCGCACGCGCCACGACACCCTGCTGTACGGCTCGAACGACGCGCTGCGCGCGCACAACGAACGCATGGCCCAGCTGGAGGGCGAGTACCTGCGTCGCAACCCGCGCCGCTTCGTCGCCCCCGGCCGCACCCGCGACGGCGCCCGGGAGCGCGCCGGGGACGGGGTCTGCGACTCCCACGACTCCCGTGATTCCACCGACTCACGTGGCTCACGCGGCTCCCGCGGTGAGCAGACTCCTGTGGGCAAGTGGGGCTCGGGTCGCGCAGGCGGCCCGTGAGTCCGGCCCGGACGGCAGCCCCGCGCGCTTGACACGGCTCGGGCCGGGTTCCGCGCCGCGGAACCCGGCCCGGTCCGTCCGGTTGCCCGATTACGCGGCGGTCTCCTTCGCGAACACCTCCAGGAACGTCTCGCAGAACGCCTTCAGGTCGCCCGGCTTACGGCTGGTGACGAGCTTGTTGGTGCCGTGCTCGCACACCTTCACCTGCTCGTCCACCCAGGTGCCGCCCGCGTTGCGGATGTCGGTCCGCACGCTCGGCCAGGAGGTCAGCTCCCGGCCCCTTACGACGTCGGCCTCCACCAGCGTCCACGGCGCGTGGCAGATCGCCGCCACCGGGCGGCCCTGCTCGAAGAAGTCCCGGACGAACGCCACGGCCTTAGGGTCCATCCGCAGGAAGTCGGGATTGGCGACCCCGCCCGGCAGCACCAGGCCGCCGAAGGAGTCCGCGGAGGTCTCGCCCACCACCTCGTCGACTGGGAACCTGTCCGCCTTGTCGAGGTGGTCGAAGGCCTGGATCTCGCCGCTCTTCGTCGACACCAGCACGGGTTCGTGCCCGGCGTCGGCGGCCGCCTTCCAGGGGTCGGTCAGCTCGACCTGCTCGACTCCCTCGGGCGCGGTCAGAAACGCGATACGCATGATGCCTCAGCGTCCTTCCGTGTGCTTGACGGGCCTCACACCGGGCCCCGGATGTCGGGTGCGGGGCGTGTGGCGGCGTCCGGTGCGGCCCTGCTGATGTCGGCGAGGGCGCTGTCCGGGTCCTGGGCCATCGCCAGGTCCCCGAGGCTCACCATCCCGACGGGCAGGCCGTCCTCGACGACCGGGAGGCGGCGTACGGCCTTCTCGCGCATCAGCGCCACCGCCGTCGACACCGGGTCCTGGGGCCCGACCACCACCGGATCAGGCGTGCACACCGACGCGGCGCTCACCGTGAGCGGGTCGATGCCCTCGGCGATCGCCCGCACGGTGATGTCCCGGTCGGTCAGCACCCCGACCACGTGCTGCCCGTCGGCCACCACGACATCGCCGATGTCCTGGGAGCGCATCAGCTGCGCCGCCTCCACCAGCGAGGCGTCCGGACGGACGGCCACCACCCCCGGTGTCATCACTTCGCGCACATAGTCGGCCATCATCACGTCTCCCTCCCCCGCTCACCGCGGGTCAGGGCCTCGGCCAGCTCCTGAACGTTGACGTAGCGGGCCGAGCGGGGCAGCCGCCGCAACGGCTCGATCAGGGCGTCGGGCGTGTTGCGCCGGCGCAGGGCGCTCATCAGTTCGCCCGGGCCCGCGGGGAACGCGCTGCGCCCCAGGATCCGGCCCAGCTCCAGCCGGACCTCCGCCAGCGAGCCCGGCATGACCGGGCCGCCCGCGATGCGCGGGTCGTCCTCGGCGGTGGGCTCGGGGTCGTGCCACTCCTCCGTGCGGGTGGGGTGGCCCGACCTGAGCAGCCCCTGCAGTTCGTGCTTCATCTCCTCGTCCCGGTGGACGCTGAGCCGGTCACTGCCTCGCTGCATGTTGTGCTCCAGATCTTCGGGGTCGCGCACCGCGTACCCGAAGGGCGGGCGGCGACACAGGGCTACTTCTTCTCCCGTCCGGGCAGGAACTCCTGCACCTTCGCCTTGAACCCCTGCTTGACCATGGAGCCCCGGTCGGCGTCGCCCTTCAGGATCGACGCGGCCGTCGCCTCCATCTGCTCCCACGTGGCGTGCGGCGGGATCGGCGGCACCGCAGGGTCGGTCAGGAACTCGATCACCGCCGGACCGTCGGCCTCCAGACCGGCCCGCCAGCCCGCCTCGACGTCCTCCGGCTTCTCCACCCGGACCCCGGTCAGGCCGAGCGAGCGGGCGAAAGCGGCGTACTGCACGTCCGGCAGCGCTTGCGAGGGCAGGAAGGACGGCGCGCCCTCCATGGCCCGCATCTCCCAGGTGACCTGGTTCAGGTCCTGGTTGTTCCACACGGCGACCACCAGCCGCGGATCCTGCCAGCGGCCCTGGTACTTCGCCGCCGTGATCAGCTCCGCCAGCCCGTTCATCTGCATCGCCCCGTCGCCGACCAGCGCGATCGCGGGCCGGTCCGGGTGGGCGAACTTCGCGCCGATCGCGTACGGCACCCCGCAGCCCATCGTCGCAAGCGTCCCGGACAGCGAGGAGCGCATGCTGCCACGCATCGTCAGATGGCGGGCGTACCAGTTGGCCGCCGAACCCGAGTCGGACGTGACGATCGCGTTCTCGGGCAGCAGCGGGTCCAGGGCGTGGGCCACGTACTCCGGGTTGATCGGGTCAGCCGACAGCTCCGCCCGGCGCTCCATCACCTGCCGCCAGTGCTGCACGTTGTCGCACACCGTCTCGTACCACTCGCGCCCACGGTCGGTGTCCAGCAGCGGGATGAGCCGCTGGAGGGTCTCCTTGGCGTCGCCGATGAGATTCACCTCGTACGGATAACGCATCCCGACCATGTGCGGGTCGATGTCGATCTGCACCCCGCGCGCCTTCCCGAACTCCGGCAGGAACTGCGTGTACGGGAACGAGGAGCCGATGGTCAGCAGCGTGTCGCAGTCGCGCATCAGCTCGTACGACGGACGGGTGCCCAGCAGGCCGATCGAGCCGGTGACGTACGGCAGTTCGTCGCTCAGCGCGTCCTTGCCGAGCAGCGCCTTGGCCACGCCCGCGCCGAGCAGCTCGGCGATCCGCTCCACCTCCGTGCGCGCCCCGGCAGCGCCCTGACCGATCAGGATCGCCACCTTGTCACCGGCGTTGAGGACCTCCGCCGCCCGGCGTAGGGCGTCCTCGGAGGGAATCGCCGTCCAGGCGCTGCGGTTCAGGCTGGAGGGCACCATCTTGAACTCGTGCGTCGGCGGCGAGTAGTCGAGCTCCTGCACGTCCCCCGGGATGATGACGGCGGTGGGGGCGCGACGCGCGTACGCGGTGCGGATCGCCCGGTCCAGCACGTTCGGCAGCTGCTCGGGCACCGTCACCGTCTCCAGGAAGTCCGAGGCGACGTCCTTGAACAGCGAGTGCAGGTCCACCTCCTGCTGGTACGAGCCGCCCATCGCCGTACGGTGCGTCTGGCCGACGATCGCCAGCACCGGCACATGGTCGAGCTTGGCGTCGTACAGCCCGTTGAGCAGGTGGATCGCACCCGGTCCCGACGTCGCCGCGCACACTCCGAGACGGCCGCTGAACTTGGCGTAACCGACCGCCTGGAACGCCGACATCTCCTCGTGCCGGGACTGGATGAAGCGCGGCCGGTCGTCGGCGCGGCCCCAGGCGGCGAGCAGGCCGTTGATCCCGTCACCGGGGTAGCCGAAGACGTGCTCCACCCCCCACTCGCGCAGCCGCTGCAGGACGTGGTCGGAGACCTTGGTGCTCATGGAGTGACCTCCAGGACGTGACGAACGAGATGGGCAGCTCCCGTTCCGAGTCACCCTCCGGGCACCCGGAAAACCCCGGTACGGGTGTTTGCGCCCAGGGGGTGGGGGCAGGCGCGAGTCAGTGCTTCGGACAGGAGGCACGTCCGTGGGAGCGGCCCGAACCGACCCCGCGTGTGTCTGTCCGGACCGTGCACGCGCTCCCACGGTGACCGTCCAAAGCAGAGCACTTCCAAGGGAGTTGCGACGCATCATGCGAACCACCCCAGCGAGCGCGAAGCACCACCCCCACGACGACGCCCCCGACACCGCCGACGCCTTCCGCCGCCTGGCCGAACTGCCCGACGGACCCGAGCGCGACGCACTGCGCGACGAGATCGTCGAGGCCTGGCTGCCCATGGCTCAGCGGCTGGCCGGCCGGTTCCGCAGCCGCGGCGAGAGCTACGACGACCTGCGCCAGGTCGCTGCCCTCGGGCTGGTCAAGGCCGTCGACCGGTACGACCCCGCGCGTGGCAACGCGTTCGAGAGCTATGCCGTGCCCACGGTCACCGGCGAGATCAAGCGGCACTTCCGGGATCACCTGTGGACGTTGCATGTGCCGCGGCGGGTGCAGGATCTGCGGAATCGGGTGCGGATCGCTGTGCAGGAGCTGTCGGCGGGCGTTCAGGGTGCCGGTGCCGGTGCTTCCGGGCGGCAGCCGAGTGTGGCCGAGATCGCCGAGTACGCCGACATGAGTGAGGAGGACGTGCGGGCCGGGCTGGAGGCGCTGGAGAGTTTCAGCGCGTTGTCGCTGGATGCGGAGCTGCCGGGCAGTGAGGACGGGTACTCGCTCAGCGATGCGCTCGGGTCCGCCGATCCCGCGCTGGACACGGTGGTGGATCGGGAGGCGGTGAAGCCTGGGCTGGCGGCGTTGCCGGAGCGGGAGCGGGCGATTCTGTATATGCGGTTCTTTCGGGACATGACGCAGAGTCGGATTGCGGAGCAGTTGGGGATTTCGCAGATGCATGTGTCTCGGTTGATCAGTCGGTCGTGTGATCGGGTGCGGGAGGAAGTGATGCGGGGGGCCGCGTAGGGGGTGCTTGTGCGTTGCCGGGTGCGGGTGCGTTGTGGCTGGTCGCGCAGTTCCCCGCGCCCCTGAGGGGCGTTGTTCACCTGGTTGGGTGTGTGGTTCCCGCTAATGGGGCCCGGGCACGGGCGGCTGTGATGGCTGCGGGCTGTGATGGCTGTGGGGGTGCGGCTTTCGTGCCTCCTCGTCGGTCTTAAGGAGCCCTTCTCATGTGGCGCAGCGTCCGTGTTCTGTCCGTGGTCGTCATAGCCGGGGTCGCTCTGGGCGGGGGCGTTCCCCTTGCCTCGGCGGAACCGGACGCCGAGGTCGCGCCTGCGGCCGTTCAGCCGGGAGGCACCGTCACCGTGGACGTGACCTGCGATTCCGTCGGTGGGGCGTCGCCCGAGGTGATCGAGGCGAGCTCCACGGCCTTCGCCGAGGGCACGGTGCAGTTGCAGCGGGAGTTCGGCGAGGACGGCGAGGCGGCCGGGCCCACGTATCGGGGGACCGCCCTCATCGCGGCTGACGGCAACGACTCGGCGTGGACCGTCGACGGCGCCTGCCCCGGGGCGGCCGGTGCGCAGGGCAAGCCGTGGAGCGCGTCCTTCAGTGCAGCGCCCGAGGTGGGCGGCGGCACGTCGGACTGCGTCGAGCCGAAGGACTGCTACGGAGGAGGTGCCGTGCTGGATCACGGCGTGCAGGCCGGGTGGGGCGGGGCGTTCAGCGAGTCCGTGCCCGCGCTGGTCGCCGGGGGGCTGCTGATCGCGGGGGCGCTCGGTGCCGCCGGGCACCGGCTGTGGCGCAGGGACACGCGGGGGGACGCCTGAGGCGGGGTCCGGCTGGGTACGCAGAGCGCGAGAGCACGACCGGCACCGTACGCACGACGCACCATCCGACGACCTGACTCGGCCCGAGGGCGACACGACACGGCACCGGCACGGCACCAGGGACTGCGCGGAGGTACGTATGCGGCGGACGGAACCGGAAGGCCACGGCCCCGTCCGCTACGGGCCGCCGCTTCCCGACGACGGGCTGCCCGTGCTGCCGGAGCTGTCCGCCGTGCTCGCCGCCGCCGCGGGCCGTGCCGTCAGTGAGCCGGTGGGCGGCGCCACGGCGCTGCTGGACGCGGCCTGCGGGTACTGGGAGCGGCGCGGGCTGGCCACCGGGCCCGGGCATGTCGTGGCCGCTCCCGGGGCGCCCGCCCTGCTGCTGGCGCTGACCGCGGCGCTCGGCGGCGATGTCCTCGTGCCACGGCCCTGCGCGGCCTGGTGGGCGCCGTACGCACGCCTGCTCGGCCGTCCGGTGTTCCATGTCGCGACGCCCGCCGAGTGCGGGGGCGTACCGGATCCCTATGCCCTGCTGGAGACCGTGCGCCGGGTGCGGGCCGAGGGCGGGGACCCGCGGCTGCTGGTGCTGTCCGTCGCCGACGACCCTACGGCCACGGTGGCGCCCCCCGAACTGCTGCACGAGACCCTTGAGGCCGCCACCGGCGAGGGACTGCACCTGGTCAGCGACGAGACCTGGCGCGACACCCTGCACGCCCCGCACGACACGGTGCTGTTCAGCCCCGCCGAGATGCTGCCCGACCAGGTCACCGTCGTCACCGACCTGGCCGGTGCCCTGCTGCCGCCCGGCTGGCCCGCCGCCGTCGCCCGGTTCCCCGAGGGCGCGGCCGGGGACGGGCTGCACGCGCGCGTACTGGATGTGCTCACCGCGCTCGGCGCGCGCGTCGCCGGACCGGTCGCCGCCGCGGCCACCTATGCGCTGGGCGAGCCCGAACCGCTCGGCGGCCATGTGGACGCCGTCGTACGCCTGCACGCGCGCGTGGCCGAGGCCGCGCACCACGCCGTGGTCGCCGCGGGCGCCCTCGCCCAGCCGCCGCAGGCCGGCCGGCACCTGTACGTCGACCTCGGCCCGCTGCGCTCGGGGCTCGCCGCGCACGACGTGGGGGACGCCCAGGAACTGGAGGACTTCCTCGCCGCCCGGCTCGGCATGCCCGCACCCGGCGGCCACCGCTTCGGCGACGACCTGGCCGCACTGCGCGTACGGCTGTCCACCGGCCCGCTGCTGGGCGGCACGGACGCCGAGCGCGCGGAATGCCTCGATTCACCCGCGCCGTTGGAACTGCCGCACGTGGAACGCGCGTTGATCAACCTGAAGTCGGTCCTTGACGATCTTTCGTGACGACGCTCAGCGATGGGAGCCTCCTCGATGACGCAGCAGTCCGAGTCGACCACGAGCACACCCACCCAGGAGTCCGACAATCCGGCGTCCAGGTCGTCGGCGGCATCGGCCATGTCGCCGCTCGCGCCCCCGTTCCCCCCGCTCGCCGAGCCCCGCCCGCTGGGCGAGCGGCGCGTGTGGCCGCGTACCTTCCACGACCGGCTGACCGCCCCGCTGCCCGGCATCAAGGCCCTCACCCGGTTCGCCCGCGAAGGTGCCGTCCGCCCGGGCCGCGAGGGCCTCGCCGACATCCCCCGGCTGCCCTTCGAGCCCGGCCCGCTGCCCCGCGTCGACGCCCGCACGGTCGCCGTCACCTGGGCGGGACACGCCAGTTGGGTGCTGAGCGTCGGCGGGCTCACTGTGCTCACCGACCCGGTCTGGTCCCGCCGCATCCTCGGCACCCCGGCCCGGATCACGCCGGTCGGGGTCGCCTGGAGCCAACTGCCGCGGATCGACGCGGTGGTCATCAGCCACAACCACTACGACCACCTGGACGCCCCCACATTGCGCATGCTCCCGCGCGACACACCGGTGTTCGCCCCGGCCGGTCTCGGACGCTGGTTCCAGCGCCGCCGCTTCACCTGCGTCACCGAGCTGGACTGGTGGGAGGCGGCCGAACTGGACGGCGTCCGCTTCGACTTCGTCCCCGCCCACCACTGGTCCAAGCGCACCCTGACCGACACCTGCCGCACCCTGTGGGGCGGTTGGGTCCTCACCGACCCCGACGGCAGGCGCGTCTACTTCGCGGGCGACACGGGATACGGCCACTGGTTCACCCGCATCGGCCGCCGCTACCCCGGCATCGACCTAGCCCTGATGCCGATCGGCGCGTACGACCCACGCTGGTGGCTCAGCGACGTCCACTGCGACCCGGAGGAGGCGGTGAGGGCCGTACAGGACCTGGGCGCACGCCGGATGGCCCCCATGCACTGGGCAACGTTCGTCCTGTCGGCGGAGCCGGTCCTGGAACCACTGACGCGCGTGCGAACGGCATGGGAGAAGGCGGGGCTGGACAGGGAGAACTTGTGGGACTTGCCGGTGGGCGGCTCACGAGTGCTGACCCGCACCCCTTGACAGGCGCGAGGAGTGACGCCGGTCAGGGGCGCGGGGAACTGCGCGACCAGCCACATCGCGCCCGCACCCCGCAACGAAACATCACCTGGCAGCCCGAACCCGCCGCCACACACTGGGCACCGCACTGATGACCAGCGTCAGCGCCACCACCGCGACCACCCCTTCCCACGGCTCCGGAAACAACGACCCACCCAGAATCCCAATCAACTGATAAGTCACCGCCCACGCCAAACACGCCGGCAAATTGCCCCGCGCAAACCTCCGCATCGGCCACCGCGCCAACAGACACGCCAACATCACCGGCAACCGCCCCGCCGGCACGAGCCGAGACAGCACCAGCACGGCAACTCCGTGCGCGGCCAGCTTCTCCTGCGCCTGCGCCAACCGCTCCTCCGGCGCCCGCGCACGGACCGCCTCCAGCCAGCGCGACCCGTTCTTCGACTTCAGTCCCCGCCGCGCCAGCCAGTACAACGTGGCATCGCCCAGGAACGCGGCCAGCGACGCCGTCACGAACACCAGCGCCAGCGAGAACGGCGCCGTCTGGTGAAACGCGACCACCGCCGCCGAACTCACCAGCGCCCCCGTCGGCACGACCGGCACCAGCGCCCCGATCAGCACCAGCAGGAACAGCGACGGATAGCCGATCGCCTGCTGGGTGGACTCCGCCGGTATGGGCGTCGTGGCGGCCGCGAGCCAGCTCACCGGGCGACCTCCAGGCGCACACTCTCCCCGTGGCCGAGCAGATGCACCGCCACCTGCGGAGCCCGCCGCGCCGCGAGGCGCACGAACTCGGCGCCGGGCGCGTGGAACTCGTGCGGGCGCACGGCGTCCATGCCGATCGGCCAGTACGTGCCGAAGTGCACCGGCACTGCACTGCGCGGCGCCAGCCGGGCCAGCGCCTCGGCGGCCAGTGCCGGGTCCAGGTGCCCGTGGCCGAGGTACGGCCCCCAGCCGCCGACCGGCAGCAGCGCCACGTCGACCGGCCCGACCTCTTCCGCCATCGTGTCGAACAGCCCGGTGTCCCCGGCGAAGTAGGTGCGGGCCTCGCCCTCGATGACATAGCCGAGGGCGGGGCAGCGGTGCGGGCCGATGGGCAGGCGTCGTCCGTCGTGCCGCGCGGACACGGCCCGTACGGTCAGATCGGCCACCCGGGTGGTGTCGCCGGGCGCCATCTCGGTCAGGCGCAGATGGTCGAGCCGGCGCAGCGCCGGTACCGCCTGGGGCGCGCCCCGGGGCACGAGCAGGCGCGTGCCGGGGGCGAGCCGGGCCAGGGACGGCACGTGCAGGTGGTCGGAGTGCAGGTGGGAGACCAGGGCGACGTCCGCGCGCCACGCGCCCGGCGGGGGGAGCGCGCCACGGCGGCGGCGCAGATGGGCCAGCCTGCGGACGAACAGGGGATCGGTGAGCACGCGTATGTTCGAGTCCGCGACCGTGCAGGTGGCGTGCCCCCACCAGGTGATCTCCACCGGCACCTCTTTGCCTCCTTCGCGCGACTCCCCGAAGCCTACGGGCAGGAGTAGGGTCGACGGTCAAACCCGGAGGTGAGGGGGCGCCATGGGAGCAGTGCGCGTCACGGCGATCGCCAGTCTGACGCCGTTGGAGGAACTTGACGCGGACCCCTTTCTGGTCGACTCCCGCAGCCAGCACGCAATGTGCGCGCGGTGGGCCGCGGAGCGGGGGTACGTCGTCGCCCGGCAGTTGCTGGTGTGCGGGCTGCGCGCCGACCACTGCGCCCTGTGGGACGGCGTACGGCCCGGACGTGACGTCTTCGTGGCGCCGAGCCGCCGGGTGCTGGAGAGCGCCCTGTCGGACGTCGAGGAGTTCACCGCGGAGTGCGCCCGGCGGGGCGTGCGCATCGAGACCGTGGGGCGGGCCGAACCGTCGTACGACGCGCAGATGAAGGCCCAGGTGCATCGGCGGCTGTCGATGCCGACGGCCGGGTACGACGGGCGCTGACGGTTCGTCGTAGCGGGGACGAATCGGTTCCGGTACGCGTTGTGACAATCTGGACGCAGGCCTGCTCCGGCGGTGGGCCGGGACGTGAGGTGTGCGGGGCGTGCTCAAGGGGCGGTGGCGGCGGATCGTCAGCCAGGTGGGGCGGAGCGTCACGGTGTGGGCCGTCAGCACGGTCACAATGCTGGTGCTCGCCGGAATCCTGCCCGACTTCCAGTTGCAGAGCGCCGACGGCGACAGCGCCACCACCATCGCCGTGACCGCCGCGTTCGCGGCCGGTGCCTTCGGTGTGCTGTCGGCCGTCGTGTGGCCGCTGCTCGTACGGCTCCTGCTGCTGGTGCCCGCGCTCGTGCTCGGGCTGCTGGTGTTCTTCCTCAACGGCGCCCTGCTCCTCGTAGCGCTGCGCCTGAACCCCGCCGAACGCGGCGCCGTGGACCCGGAGACCGCGGTGGTCGTCGCCGCCGTGATGTCCGCCGTCGCCTCCGCCACCGGCGCCGCCCTCGCCGTCCGCGACGACGACGCCTACCGGCGCCGCCTGTACCGCCTCGCCGACCGGCGCCGCCGCGCGCTGCCGCCCGGCCCGGTCACCCCGGGCACCGTCTTCGTCCAGCTCGACGGCGTCGGGCACGACGTGCTGACGGGCGCCGTCGGCAAGGGGTTGATGCCGACCGTCTCCCGCTGGCTCGGCCACGGATCGGCCGACGGCCCCGGCAACCCCACCCACCGCCTGACGCCCTGGCGCACCGACTGGTCCAGCCAGACCGGCGCCAGCCAGCTCGGCATCCTGCACGGCAGCACCTTCGACATCCCCGCCTTCCGCTGGTACGAGAAGGACACCCAGGAGGTGATGGTCAGCAACCGGCCGACCAGCGCCGCCGAACTCCAGCGCCGCGCGGTCGAACGCACCGGCGACGGCGGACTGCTCACCGTCGACGGCGCCAGCCGCGGCAACCTGTTCAGCGGCGGCGCCGACGAACAGGCCCTCGTGCTGTCCATCGCCACCCGGCGCCGCAGCCGTGAGAACCGCTCCCGGGCGGGGTACTTCGCCTACTTCTCCGACCCGGCCAACGCCGTGCGCACCGCCCTGTCCTTCGTCGCCGAGGCCGGCCGCGAGATCGGCCAGTCCACCCGGGCCCGCCTGCAAAAGGTCCGCCCGCGGGTCTCCCGAGGCGGCCTCTACCCGTTCGTCCGCGCCTTCGCGACCGTCGTCGAACGGGACGTCGTCGTCGCCGCGGTGATGGGCGACCTGCTCGCCGGGCGCACCGCCGTCTACGCCGACCTGGTGGCGTACGACGAGGTGGCGCACCACTCCGGGCCGATGAGCCGGGACGCCGAGAAGGTCCTGGAACGCCTGGACCGCGCGCTCGCGCTGATCGAGAAGGTCGCCGAGCACGCCCCGCGCCCGTACCGGATCGTCGTCCTGTCCGACCACGGCCAGAGCCCCGGTGAGACGTTCCGCGCCCGCTACGGCCTCACCCTCGGCGACCTGGTCCGGGCCGGGTGCGGGCTGCCCGTGCCGCGCCGGGCGCGCCGCACCCGCAGCGGCGCCGAGGCCCGCGCGGCCGTCCGGGCCGCCCTGCACAGGCCGGTGGAGGAGGAGCACGAGCAGCGCCGCCCCGCCCGCCGCTCCGAGCCGATCGTGCTTGCCTCCGGCAATCTCGGCCTGATCTCCTTCCCGGACGTGCACCACCGGATGAGCAAGGAGCAGATCGACGCCCGCCACCCGGCGCTGCTGCCGACCCTCGCCAACCACCCCGGCATCGGCTTCCTCCTCGTACGCAGCGAGGAGCACGGCGGGGTGGTGCTCGGCGCGAACGGCGCCGAGGTCCCGGTGGACCAGCTCGACGACGAACACCCCGGGCCGCTCGCTGGTTTCGGGCCCGGTGCCGCGGAGGCTGTGCGCCGCACGCACTCCTTCCCGCACGCCGCCGACATCATGGTCAACTCCTTCCACGACCCGGCCGACGGCGAAGTCCTCGCCTTCGAGGAGCAGATCGGCTCGCACGGCGGCCTGGGCGGCGCCCAGGCCAAGCCGTTCCTGGTGTCGCCGCTGGCCTGCTCCGCGCCCGTGGACGAGGGGGAGGACCTCGTGGGCGCCGAGCAGGTGCACCGCGTGCTGCGCCGCTGGCTGCGTGAGACGGCGGGGCCGCAGGTGCCGATCGAGGCGGAGCCGGAGGAGCGGGCGGCGTGAAAATCGGCTGCGCCGCCGCAGTCGTACGCACACACTTGTCGCGCACGCTTTTCCCGAAACCTCCCAAGGAGCCCCTGCTTTGCAGGCTGCCGTCACCGTCACGCCCGCCCGTATACCCGAACTGCTGCTCGGTCTCGCGACCGTGCGGCCGGTCTTCCTCTGGGGCGCACCCGGCATCGGAAAGTCGTCCCTGGTGAGGGAGTTCGCCGAGTCGCTGGGCCTGGAGTGTGTGAGCCTGCTCGGTACGCAGCTCGCACCCGAGGACCTGATCGGCGTGCCGCAGATCCGCGACGGACGGTCGGTGTTCTGCCCGCCGGAGGCGATCGCCCGCGACGAGCCGTACTGCCTGTTCCTGGACGAGCTGAACGCGGCCACGCCGGATGTGCAGAAGGCGTTCTACTCGCTGATCCTGGACCGCCGGATCGGAAACTACGAACTCCCCGCGGGCTCGATCGTCATCGGCGCCGGCAACCGCGCCACCGACAACGCCCTCGCCCGCCCCATCGCCTCCGCGCTGGTCAACCGTCTCGCGCATGTGCACCTGGAGGCGTCCCCGAAGGACTGGCTGGTGTGGGCGGCCAACAACGGCATCCACCCGTGGATCCTGGACCACCTCACCGACCGGCCTGACCACCTGTGGTCCAAGCCGCCCAAGACCGAGGAGCCGTTCTCCACGCCCCGCTCCTGGCACATGCTCTCCGACGCGCTGCACTCCTTCGGCCAGGGCCTCGACGAGGAGACGCTGAAGGTGCTCGCGCACGGCACGCTGACGCCCGCGCACGCGACCGCGTTCTGCGGCTACGTCAAGATCGTGCGCAGCCGGTTCGGCATCGAGGCCATCCTCAAGGGCGAGGCCCGCTGGCCGCACCGGCTTCAGGACCGCGACCTGCTCTACTACCTCGCCGAGTCGTTCCGCGGCCGGCTGATCAAGGAGCTGCCCGCGAGCAAGGAGCACATGTCGGCGCACGGGCGGGAGACGGCGTACCGCGCCAAGTCGCTGCTCGTGCAGCTCGCCGAGATCTCCGTCGAGGTCGCGCAGAGCGTGATCGCCTCCGACGCCGACGGCAACCCGGTCCTGCCCGCCTGGTTCCTGATCGAGGCCGCCCGCGACATGCCGCGGCTGGTGGAGGCCCGGCGGTGAACCGGACCCGCGGGAAGGGCAGCAAGAAGCGCGACCTGGCGGCGGAGGCGTTCGCGGAGGGCATGCGGCTCGTGCTGGCCAACCCGGCGCTGAAGGCCGTCGACTTCGACACCTGCCGGGACGACGAGTGCGACCTCGCGCCCCGGGACGGCCTGATCCGCGTGGACTCCGAGGGCGTGCTGCACTCCCACCCGGATCGGATCGCCGACGGCCGCGACTGGGCCTGGGCCATCGCGCACGCCGTGATCCATCTCGGCTTCGGCCACGTCCCGGCCGCCAAGGGCGACCGCGTCCAGCCGGACCGCCACGAAGTCGCCGCCCGCTGCGCCGTCGTCAACCGCTTCCTGCGCACGTTTCCCGTCGGTCGCACGCCCGAGCACCTGCCGGACTCCTACCCCGACGGCGACGAGGAGCAGCTCGCCGCGCGCTGGCGGCGGCACGGCATCCCGGCCGCGTACGAGCGGGGCGGCACCGCGGGCGGGGAGCCCGACCAGCTGCTGCTCACCTGGCGCGGCTGGCACGGACAGCCCCCGGACTGGCAGCTCGCCTTCGCGGGCGCGCTCACCCGCACCATGTCCGCGGCCCTGGACATGGCGGGCGGCCGCCGCGACTCCCTCGACGGCACCCTCGCCCCGGCCCGCCCCTGGGAGCGGGCGCTGCGCTGGTTCATCTCCTCCTACCCGCTGCTCGGCGGCATCGCGGCCGGCATCAAGCTGGTCGCCGACGCCGAACTGAGCCGCGCCCACGGCATCGCCGTCGCGGCCGTGAACGCCGAGGCCGGCGAGATCTACATCAACCCGCTGCGGCAGTTCGAGGACGAGGAGTGGCGGTTCGTCCTCGCCCACGAGATGCTGCACGCCGCCCTGCGGCACGGCGACCGCTGCGGCACCCGCGACCCGTACCTGTTCAACGTCGCCTGCGACTACGTCATCAACGGCTGGCTGTGCGAGATGCAGGTCGGCACCATGCCCGAGGGGCTGCTGTACGTCAAGGACCTGACGGGACTGTCCGCGGAGGAGGTCTACGACCGTATCGCGGGCGACCTGCGCCGGATGCGCCGCCTGTCCACGCTGTGCGGCAGGGGACGCCCGGACGTCCTCGGCGCCCCGCTCGGCCCGCCGGGCGCGTACGTCGACCTCGACGAGTTCTACCGGCGCGGCCTCGCGAACGGCCTCGACCTGCACCGGAGCCAGGAGCGCGGCTATCTGCCCGGCGGCCTGGTCGAGGAGATCCGTGCGCTCAGCCATCCGCCGCTGCCGTGGGACGCCCAGCTGGCCCGCTGGTTCGACGAGTTCGTGCCCCGTCCGGAGCCGGTGCGGTCCTACGCCCGGCCCGCGCGCCGTCAGGCGTCCACCCCCGACATCCCGCGCGCGGGCCGCCACTTCCCGCCCGAGGAGGTCGCCCGCTGCACCTTCGGCGTCGTCCTCGACACCTCCGGCTCCATGGAGCGGACGCTGCTCGGCAAGGCGCTGGGCGCCATCGCCTCGTACGCCGAGGCCCGTGACGTACCGGCCGCGCGGGTCGTCTTCTGCGACGCGGTCGCGCACGACGCGGGCTATCTGCCGGTCACCGAGATCGCCGGGAGGGTACGGGTGCACGGGCGCGGCGGTACGGTCCTGCAGCCCGGGATCGATCTGCTGCACCGGGCGGAGGACTTCCCGCCGGGCGCGCCGGTGCTGGTGATCACCGACGGCTGGTGCGATGTGCTGCGGGTGCGGCGCGAGCACGCGTATCTGATTCCCCAAGGCGCCCGACTGCCGTTCACCGCGCGTGGACCGGTGTTTCGCGTGCGGTGAGCCGGAATGTGATCGGATAGGGGACGAGAGCCCCCGAAACGGGGCCGCATCGAAAGCATGCGAAAGGAACAACCGTGGCAACCACGCGCTCCGCACACACCGTCTGGGAAGGCAACCTGCTCGAGGGCAACGGCGTCGTCACCTTCGACTCCTCCGGCATCGGCCAGCAGCCGGTGTCGTGGCCGTCGCGCGCCGAGCAGGCGAACGGCAAGACCAGCCCCGAGGAGCTGATCGCCGCCGCCCACTCCAGCTGCTTCTCCATGGCGCTGTCGCACGGTCTGACCGGCGCCGGCAACCCGCCCACCAAGCTCGTCACCTCGGCCGACGTGACGTTCCAGCCCGGTGAGGGCATCACCGGCATCCACCTCACCGTCGAGGGCACGGTCCCCGGCCTGGACAACGACGCGTTCGTCGCCGCGGCCGAGGACGCCAAGGCCAACTGCCCGGTCAGCCAGGCGCTGAAGGCCGTCCCGATCACTCTGTCGGCAAAGCTCGCGTAGGCGCTCCCCTGGGGGTGCGGCGATGGAAGTGCCGCGCAGGCCCGTCTCTCGTCCGCCGCACCCCCTCCGAAGGTCGTCCACCGGACTGACCGGGCCCTGCCCGGGTATGTGCCTATGTGCCTGAATGACCAAGGGCCCCATTGACAAGAATCCACTCAAGTTTTGTGCTGGTTTTCGAGAGGCTCCCTGGCGGAAGGGGACAGCGATGGCACGCGCGGTCGGTATCGATCTCGGGACCACGAACTCGGTGGTGGCCGTCCTGGAGGGCGGCGAACCCACGGTTGTCGCCAACGCGGAGGGGGCCAGGACCACACCGTCGGTCGTGGCCTTCGCCAAGAACGGCGAGGTACTCGTCGGCGAGGTCGCCAAGCGGCAGGCCGTGACGAACGTCGAGCGCACCGCGCGCTCCGTCAAGCGGCACATGGGCGACGCGCACTGGCGGTTCCCCGAGCAGGGCTCCGTGGACGGCACCCGCTACCGGGCCCAGGAGCTGTCGGCGCGGGTGCTGCAGAAGCTGAAGCGGGACGCCGAGGCCTATCTCGGCGAGGACGTCACGGACGCGGTGATCACCGTGCCCGCGTACTTCGACGACGCCCAGCGGCAGGCGACGAAGGAGGCCGGGGAGATCGCGGGCCTGAAGGTGCTGCGGATCATCAACGAGCCCACCGCCGCCGCCCTCGCCTACGGCCTCGACCGGGGTGAGGAGCAGACCGTCCTGGTCTTCGACCTCGGCGGCGGCACCTTCGACGTCTCGCTGCTGGAGATCGGCGACGGCGTGATCGAGGTCAAGGCCACCAACGGCGACACCCACCTCGGCGGCGACGACTGGGACCAGCGGATCGTCGAGCACCTCGTGAAGCGCTTCAAGGGGCAGTACGGCATCGATCTCGGCAACGACAAGATGGCGCTCCAGCGGCTCCGGGAGGGCGCGGAGAAGGCCAAGATCGAGCTGTCCAGCTCCTCGGAGACGTCGATCAACCTGCCGTACATCACCGCCTCCGCCGAAGGCCCCCTGCACCTGGAGGAGAAACTCACGCGCGCCCAGTTCCAGGAGCTCACCTCCGACCTCCTCGACCGCTGCAAGACCCCCTTCCACCAGGCGGTCAAGGACGCGGGTATCAAGCTCTCCGCGGTCGACCACGTCATCCTCGTCGGCGGCTCCACCCGTATGCCCGCGGTCACCGACCTGGTCAAGGAGCTCACTGGCAAGGACCCGCACAAGGGCGTCAACCCCGACGAGGTGGTGGCCGTCGGCGCCGCCCTGCAGGCCGGCGTCATCCGCGGCGACGTCAAGGACGTGCTGCTCCTCGACGTCACCCCGCTGTCCCTGGGCATCGAGACCAAGGGCGGCATCATGACGAAGCTGATCGAACGCAACACCACGATCCCGACGCGGCGTTCGGAGATCTTCACGACCGCCACCGACAACCAGCCCTCCGTCGGCATCCAGGTCTACCAGGGCGAACGCGAGATCGCCGCGTACAACAAGAAGCTCGGCACCTTCGACCTCACCGGCCTGCCGCCCGCCCCGCGCGGCGTGCCGCAGATCGAGGTGGCGTTCGACATCGACGCCAACGGGATCATGCACGTCTCCGCGAAGGACCTGGCGACGGGCCGCGAACAGAAGATGACGGTGACCGGCGGTTCCGCCCTCCCCAAGGACGACATCGACCGCATGATGCGGGAGGCCGAGCAGTACGCCGAGGAGGACCGCAGGCGCCGCGAGGCCGCCGAGACCCGCAACCAGGCCGAGCAACTCGTCTACCAGACGGAGAAGTTCCTCCGCGAGAACGAGGACAAGATCCCGGCGGACACCAAGTCGGAGGTCGAGTCGGCGGTCACGGACCTGAAGCAGTCGCTGGAGCGCAACGCCGAGACCAGCGAACTGCGCACCGGCGTCGAGAAACTCGCCACCGTCAGCCAGAAGATGGGCCAGGCCATGTACGCCCAGGCCCAGCAGACCCCGACGGAAAGCACCACCGGCGAGCGCACCGCATCGCAGGACGAGGAGGGCGTGGTCGACGCAGAAATCGTCGACGAGGAGAAGGACACCAAGGGCGGGGCGGCGTAGGGCTCCGCCGGCGGGTCAGCAGGCCCGGCCCGCCGGGGGTCAGGCCTGCGGGCCCCGTTCGCTGGTCAGGTCCGCGAGCCCTGCATGCCGGGGGCAGCCCCCGACGTAGGGCCCTGCCCGCTGGTCCGCCTGCGGGGCAGAGTTCTCGGGCGTGCCCGCGGGCGGTCAGGCGCGCGAGCCGGTCTGCTGGCCGGGGTTTGCGGCGACGGCCGCGAGTCACCGTCCCTCGGTCAGGCCTGACGACGCGCGACGCCCGCGAACCCCGCCCGCCGGTGAGCCCCGCGAGCCCGCCCGCCGGCCAGGCGGGCAAGCCCGTGAGTCGCCCGCTGGTAAGCCGCGTGGGTCCCGCCCACCGGGCGGCGGGCCCGCGAGTCCTGCCCCCCGGTAAGGATCCGAGTCGCATCCGCCCGTCAGGGCTTGCGGGCCACGCCCGCGTACACCGGGACGAGGCCCTCTGCCTGGGCGGTGACGTCCTCCGGGGCCGGGCGCCAGCCGTGGACGGGGATGAGGCCGGGGCCGAGCAGGGACAGGCCGTCGAAGAAGCGGGCGAATTCGGTGAGTGAGCGGGGGAAGAAGGGCGTGCCCGTGCGGCGGAAGTGGTCGGCGGCCTTTGCGATGGCCTCGGGGCTGAGGTCGGGGGTGACCTGGGAGAGGATCAGGTGGCTGCCGGGGGCGAGTGCGTCGACGTACTGCTTCAGCAGGCCGTACACCTCGTCGTCGAGGTAGTGCGTGAGCGCGACGAGCGACAGCGCGACCGGCCGGTCGAAGTCCAGCGTCTCGCCCGCCCGCCGCAGCAGGGTGTCGACGTCGCGCACGTCGGCGTGCACATAGGCGGTGGCGCCTTCGGGGGAGCCGTGCAGTAGGGCCTCGGCGTGCCGGAGGACGATCGGGTCGTTGTCCGCGTACACCACCCGGGACTCCGGCGCGATGCCCTGGACCACCTGGTGCAGATTCGGCTCGGTGGGGATACCGGTGCCGATGTCCAGGAACTGGCGGATCCCGGCCTCCGCGACCGTGCGCACCGCCCGGTGCATGAACCGGCGGTTGGCACGCGCCCCGCGCAGCACCGTCTCGTCCACGGCGAGGATCCTGCGGGCCAGTTCCTCGTCCACCGGGTAGTTGTCCTTGCCGCCCAGCCACCAGTCGTAGACCCGCGCCGGGTGCGGTCGGCTGGTGTCGATGCGGGTGGGCTCGGCGTCGGATCCGGTCATGCGGTGCGGTCTCCTTGCTGTGGGTGGGTGGCTGAGACGTGCGTGCGTCAGGAGTCCCCGCGGCACTCCTGCAGGATCTTCTTCGTGCGCTGCGCCGACGCCGCGTGCGCGGTCATGTGGTCCAGCACCTCCAGATGCGTGGACACCTCGCTGCGGGAGTCGAGATACAGCGCCCCGGTCAGGTATTCGGTGAAGACCATGTCCGGCAGCTCCGGCTCGGCGAAGCGGAACAGCGAGAAGGGGGCGTACGTCCCCGGATGCGGGCCCCTGGCGAACTCGGCGACCTGGAGTGTGACCCGGTCGCTCTCGGCGGCCTCCAGCAGCCGGTCCAGCTGGGCGCCCATGACCTCACGGCGGGTGCAGACCGGGCGGCGCAGGACCGTTTCGTCCATGATCACCCACAGGTGCGGAGCGTTGGGGCGGCGCAGCAGCTCCTGCCGGGCCATCCGCAGGGAGACATGCCGTTCGATCATCTCCGGACCGCCCGACTGGCCGATCGTCCCGGCCTCCAGTACGGCACGGGCGTAGTCCTCGGTTTGGAGCAGTCCGGGCACGAAGTGCGGCTCGTAGGAACGGATCAGCCGGGCGGCGCCCTCCAGGCTGACGAACAGGCTGAACCAGTCCGGCAGCACATCGCTGAACCGCTGCCACCAACCCGGCTGGTTCGCCTCCTCGGCCAGCGCGACGAACGCCGTCACCTCGTCCTCGGGGACGCCGTACGCGGGCAGCAGGATCTGCAGGTACGGAATCCTGAGCGCGACCTCGGCCGTCTCCATCCGCCGTACGGTCGCCGGGGCCACCCGCAGCACGCGTGCGGCCTCCTCGCGCTTGAGACCGGCTGCCTCGCGCAGCTCCTGCAGCCGCTTCCCGAGCACCACCTGGCCCACGGTGGGCGCGGTCCGCCGCTCACTCACGCCACGCCTCCCCTACGCGCCGAAAGCCTGCGTGCAGTGTGTCATGTTCCGCTTACGGTCACACGAGTGAGTGCAGATACTTGACCGTCGCCGGGTCCGCCGGAAGCAGCGTCTCGATGGCCAACTCGGCGACGGTCACGTCCATGGGCGTGTTGAACGTCGAGATCGACGAGACGAAGGACAGGGTCCGGCCCTCGTGCTCGATCTGCATCGGCAGCGCGAAGTAGGGGACGGGCTCGGCCGGTTCGCCGCCGGTCGCCGACTCGGGCACCGGATACGCGGCCACCTCCTCGTACAACTCCCGCAGCGCCGCCGAGCGGTGGAGCGCGATCTGCCGCTCCATCTGGGCGAGCAGATGCCCCCGCCACTGACGGAAGTTGCGGATGCGCGGCGCCAGGCCCTCCGGGTGCAGCGTCAGCCGCATCGCGTTCGGCGGCCGGGTGAGCAGGGACTCCGGGAGGCCCTCCAGCAGCAGGGTGATGCCCCGGTTCGCGGCCAGCACGTTGTACGTCGCGTCCACCACCAGCGCCGGGTACGGCTCGTAGCCCCGGATCAGCCGTTCCATGCCCTCGCGCAGGGCGTCCAGCGCCGGATCGTCCAGGGGCGTCTCCGGATAGCGCGGGGCGTAACCGGCCGCGAGCAGCAGCGCGTTGCGCTCCCGCACGGGGACGTCCAGGTGCTCGGCCAGCTTCAGCACCATCTCCTCGCTGGGGCGGGAGCGGCCCGTCTCGACGAAGCTGATGTGCCGCGCCGAGGAGCCCGCCCGCAACGCCAGCTCCAGCTGACTGACCCGCCGCCGCTCCCGCCAGGCCCGCAGCAGCGGGCCGACGCCCTGGTCGGCGGGGGTGACCGCGGGGGTGCCGGGCGCGGACGGTGGGATGGTCATGCCTACGACCGTAGTCGAGGAGGGGCCGATGAACGAGGCGTGGCAGCTGTCCGTTTTTGACCGCTCCCGATCGCGGAGACCCGCCTGACCAGCGCCGCAGCCGCCGCCTGTGGCACGCTGAACGGGTACGCGACATCCACGAAGGGAGCGAGCTCATGCCCGTCGAACCGCTGTCGCAGAAGGAGATCGAGGACCGGCTGGCGGAGCTGCCCGGCTGGTCGCTCGACGGGGACCGGCTCACCCGCTCCTACCGGCTCGGCTCGCACCTCGCGGCGACGGCCCTGGTGGTGCACATCGCCCAGGTCCAGGAGGAGCTCAACCACCACTCCGACCTGACCCTCGGCTACAACACCGTCTCCCTCACGGTCACCACGCACAGCGTCGGCGGCAAGGTGACCACGATGGACTTCAAGCTCGCCGAGCGGGTGGAGGCCCTCGCCCCGGCGCACGGCGCCGGCTGAGCGCATGGTGCTGGACTACACCGACGAGGCCGAGCGCTACGACTCCTCCCGCGGCGGCGAGGCCAGGGCGGCCGCCGCCGCGGAGGGCGTGCTGAGCCTCGTACCGCGGCAAACGCGCAGCCTGCTCGACGTGGCCTGCGGCACCGGCATCGTGACCCGGCGGCTCGCGGCGGCCCGGGCCGGGATGCGGGTGACGGGCGCCGACCTGACGTACGCCATGGCCCGGCACGCCGCCGCCCGCCTGCCCGGCACCGTCGTCCTCGCCGACTGCCGCCGACTGCCCTTCCGGGACGGGGAGTTCGACGCCGTCACCAGCGTGTGGCTGCTGCACCTGCTGCAACGGCCCGAGCACGTCAGGGCCGCCGTCGCCGAGTGCGCCCGCGTGCTGCGCCCCGGCGGCGTCTATGTCACGACGGTCGACAAGGCCGCCGCCCACAACGTCGGCAGTGACATCGATGCCATCCTCGCCTCCCGCCCCCGCAGCCCCGTCCTCGACGCGTCGTCGGCCGTCGAGTCGTACGCCGCCGAACACGGTCTTCGGCCCGCCGGGCTGACCCGCTTCCCCGGCCGGGGCCAGGGCCGCAGCCCCCGCCGCACCATTGCCGACCTGCGCCGCGGCTGGTTCGTCACCCTCCCGCCCGGCCACCCCCTCGCCGACGGCTTCGCCGCCCGCCTCGCCGAACTCCCCGACCAGGACCGCCCCCGCCCGGACCCGTGGTTCACCCTGCGGGCGTTCGAGAAACCCGGGTGAAGTCCGTCGACCGAGATCCCCGACCACGGGAACCGCACGCGCACCTCCTTGCCGATGGGGGAGTGCGTCATCGTCGTAGAACTCGCCGGCGTCCCCGTCGAACCGGCCGATCACCGGCGGAAACAGTGTGCCGCTGCTGCTGGCGGAACCAGTTGCCCCTTCGTGCCCAGCTGCGGCATGTCGACCTCGTCGATGTTCGCCGCGCCGTCGAACAGGCTCCAACAGCGGCTCGTGACCGGGAACTCCACCCAGTCGCTGTCCGGGTCGAGGAAGTCGGTACGGCGGCGGTTGCGGACGTCCCAGTCGCCGTGCAGGAAGTCGAAGTCGTGCGGGCTGCTCATGAGCGGTCTCCTGTCGTTCCCTCGGGCAGGCTGTCGGTCAAGTAGGCGTAAAAATCGGGGACTTGGGGAGCGAGCAGGTGCCGTACCCAGGCGTCCCGCTCGTGCAGGATCGGCGGCAGTTCCCAGACGCAGCCGATCCACGGGCGGTCGGGGGCGATGAAGTGGGTCGGGTCGGTGTCCGGGCAGCCCAGCACCGGCTGGCCCGCAGCGGCGCCCCGGAAGTGCAGGACGTTGTCCCAGACCCAGCTGTACGCGTTGAGATACGCCCCGCTGTCGCCGCCCCGGTGCAGGACGACGAAGGTCGCGGGCGGCGTGCCGTCCGGCTCCGGCAGCAGCTCGGGGAGGATGACGTACGCCGCCTTTTCGACCTCCGGTGCGATGCCGGAAGGGTCCGCGGTGACGTGGTAGCGCTTGACGTGCCGTCCGGCCACCTCGATCGGCGGGGGCACGGTCAGCAGTTTCTCCTTGAAGACCATGGCGTGACGCTAGGACTGCTTCACTGACACCATGTGTCAGTGAAGTCCAGCCGACTCGTCTCCGTCCTCCTGCTGCTCCAGACTCGCGGCCGGATGACCGCCGCCCAGCTCGCCGAGGAGCTGGAGGTGTCGGTGCGGACGATCTACCGGGACGTGGAGGCGCTGAGCGCGGCGGGCGTCCCGCTGTACGGCGACGCGGGCCACGCCGGCGGCTACCGTCTTCTCGACGGCTACCGCACCCGCCTCACCGGACTCACCGCCGACGAGGCCGAGGCCCTCTTCCTCGCCGGCGTCCCCGGCCCCGCCGCCCAACTCGGCCTCGGCTCCGTCCTCACCGCCGCCCAGCTCAAGGTCCGTGCCGCCCTGCCCTCGGAACTACGCGTCCACGCCGACCGGATCAGCGGCCGCTTCCACCTCGACGCACCCGCCTGGTACGCCGACGCCGACGAGACGCCGTATCTCCTGGCGGTGGCCGACGCGGTCTGGAACAGCCGGGTCCTGCACGTCCTGTACCGCCGCTGGCGCGAGCCCACCGACGTGGAGCGCCGCCTGGAGCCGTACGGACTCGTCCTCAAGGCGGGCCGCTGGTACGTGGTGGCCGGACCGGGTCCCCGCACCTACCGTGTCGACCAGATCCTCCAACTCGCCGCTGACGACGAGGAGTTCAATCGACCCGACGACTTCGACCTGGCCGCGTACTGGACGGCGTACCAGCGCGACTTCCACGACCGGTTGTACCGCGGGAAGGCGGTGGTGCGGCTGGCGCCCGGAGTGACCCTCGCCCGTGCGGCCGACCACCGCACGGAGAAGGACGATTGGACAACGGTCACCGTTCCCATCGAGTCCGTCGAGCACGCTCACGGCGAGTTCCTTCGCCTCGGTACCGGCGTCGAGGTGCTGGCGCCCGCCGAGCTGCGCGACAGGATCGCCCGGACGGTCGCGGAACTGGCCCGGACATACGGCAACTCACGGCCCTCCGGCGGCGACTGAGAGACGACAACCCGTCCGCCCTCCCCGGGAGGCAGGTCACGTGACGCACCCGCACAAGCACCGCAGACGCCGTACCACCGCCGCCCTCGCCACCACGGCCGCGGCCCTCACCCTGGTCGGCGGTGGACTCACCGTCCTCGGCACGGACTCCGCCGAGGCCGCCACCGCCCGTCAGGTCGAGAAGCTCGACCGGGGCGTGGTCAGCGTCCACACCGGCAGCGGCAACCTGGTCAGCTGGCGCTGGCTGGGAACCGATCCCGACAACGTCTCCTTCAACGTCTACCGCGCCGGTACGAAGGTCAACGCGACGCCGATCACCGGCTCGACCAACTTCTTCCACTCCGGCGCCCCGTCCCACGCCGACTACACGGTCCGCGCGGTGGTGAACGGTGTCGAGCAGGGCGACTCCGTGCACGCCGTCCAGTTCCGCGGCGGCTACAGGGACGTGCCCCTGACCCCGCCCGCCGGCGGCACAACCCCCGACGGGGTCGCCTACACCTACGAGGCCAACGACGCCTCGGTCGCCGACCTCGACGGCGACGGCGCCCTCGACTTCGTCCTCAAGTGGCAGCCCACCAACGCCAAGGACAACTCCCAGTCCGGCTACACCGGCAACACCGTCGTCGACGGCATCAAGCTCGACGGCACCCGGCTGTGGCGCATCGACCTGGGCCGCAACATCCGCTCCGGCGCGCACTACACGCAGTTCCAGGCGTACGACTACGACGGCGACGGCAGGGCCGAGGTCGCCATGAAGACCGCCGACGGCACGCGCGACGGCACGGGCGCGGTGATCGGCAGTTCCTCGGCCGACCATCGCAACTCGTCGGGCTACGTGCTGTCCGGGCCCGAGTACCTGACCATGTTCAACGGCCAGACCGGCAAGGCCATGCAGACCGTCGACTACGTCCCGGCGCGCGGCTCGGTCTCGTCCTGGGGCGACTCCTACGGCAACCGCGTCGACCGTTTCCTCGCCGGGACCGCCTACCTGGACGGCGCCCGACCGTCGCTGATCATGGCTCGCGGCTACTACACGCGTACCGTCATCGCCGCCTGGGACTGGCGCAACGGGTCCTTCACCCGCCGTTGGACCTTCGACACCAACTCCTCCACCAACGCGGGCAAGGGGTACGACGGCCAGGGCAACCACAGTCTGTCCATCGCCGATGTGGACGCCGACGGCAAGGACGAGATCGTCTACGGCGCGATGACCGTCGACGACAACGGCTGGGGCCTGTGGACGACGAAGCTCGGCCACGGCGACGCGGGCCACGTCGGCGACCTCAACCCGGCCCGCTCGGGCCTGGAGTACTTCAAGGTCTCCGAGGACTCCTCCAAGCCCAGCTCCTGGATGGCCGACGCCCGCACCGGCCAGATCCTGTGGCAGACCGCGTCCGGCGGCGACAATGGTCGCGGTGTCTCCGCCGACGTCTACGCCGGTTCCGCGGGCGCCGAGTCCTGGTCCGCCTCGGACACCACCCTGCGCTCGGCGACCGGCGCCTCGCTCGGCCGGGAGCCGTCCAGCATCAACTTCGTCAGCTGGTGGGACGCCGACCCGGTCCGCGAACTCCTCGACGGCATCCGTATCGACAAGTACGGCACCTCCTCCGACACCCGCCTGCTGACCGGTTCCGGCGTCTCGTCGAACAACGGCAGCAAGTCGACCCCGGCCCTCTCCGGCGACATCCTGGGCGACTGGCGCGAGGAGGTCGTCTGGCGCACCAGCGACAACCGGGCGCTGCGCATCTACTCGACCCCGCACCAGACGACGACTAGGATCACCACCCTGCTGCACGACACCCAGTACCGCGTGGCCCTGGCCTGGCAGAACACCGCGTACAACCAGCCGCCCCACCCGAGCTTCTTCATCGGCAACGGCATGGCAACGGCCCCGAGGCCTGCCGTCTATACCCCCTGAGTTGGACGAACGCCGTCCGTCCGCTGTGGAAAAGCCTGGAGGGCGCGTGCAATGTGCACGCGCCCTCCGGTTCCTCCTGCGCGGAGCGTCAGAGCACCGTGCAGGACCTTTCGCCGAGCTGGAAGGCCGTCGGTTTGCCGTTCGTGCCCGACCAGCTCCCCGTGAAGCCGAAGCTCACCGACGAACCGGGCGCCACGTCGGCGTTCCAGCCGACGTTCTTCACCGTCACGGCCGCTCCCGACTGCGTGAAGTCGGCGTTCCACAGCTGCGAGATCTTCTGCCCGTCCGCGAAGGACCAGCCGAGTGACCAGCCACTCCAGCCGCTCGATCCCGAGTTGGTGAGCTGCACGTCAGCCTGGAAACCGCCCGACCACTGGTTGGTGACCTGGTACGTCACCGTGCACGCGCCGGTCGGCGTCGGCGTGGGGTCGGTACCGCCGCCGCTGTCGGAGGTGTCGCCGTAGATGATCCCGCGCCCGTTGGTCGCGACGTACACGCGCCCGTACACCCGTGGGTCACCCGTGATCGCCGCCCCGGTCCAACCCCACTGGTGGGCGTCGTCGTTGATCCGGGTCCAGGTCGCGCCCTGGTCGGTCGACCGGAAGATGCCGCGCACTCCGCCGATCTTCGCGCTGGTGTAGAGCGTCTGGTACGAGGCTCCCGGCGCCGCCTTGCCGAAGCCGATGGTGTCGGCCTGCTCGACGTTCGACAGCTTGGTGAAGCTCGCCCCGCCGTCGGTGGACCGCCACAGTCCGTACGCCCCGTCCGGCGCGCCGCCCGCCAGCCAGATGTCGCCCTCGGCACCGGGCAGCGCCTTGAAGCGGACGCTGTCACCGCTGGGCAGACCACTGGCGGCCGACGCCGTGAAGGTCGCGCCGCCGTCCGTGCTGACGTAGAACTTCCCGGACTTGAAGCCGTAGAAGGTGTTCGAGTCCACCCGGTCCGACTCGACGATCGCGCCCGCCGGGATACCGCTGGACGCGGCCCAGGACGAGCCGAAACCGGTCGCGTAGTGCACGCCCGCACCCTCAGGACTCCACACGAACCGGCTCCCGTCGGCCGCGGCCGCGACCGTCCCGCCCCCGCTCACACCCGAAGGGTCCGTCCCGGCGAACCAGTTGGCCCCGTTGTCCGTCGAGAAGGCGATGTGCGGCCCGGAGTCCAGATTGCCGACCCGCACCACCGTATTCGGGTTGCTCTCGGCGAAGTCCAGGCTGGTCGTCGAGGTGAAGTTGGGGGCGGTGTACATCATCGGCGGGACCTTGGTGAGGTCCGTGTGCCGGAAGCCGCCGATGTCGCCGAGGGCGCTGAGCAGCGGGGCGCCCGACGGGGGAGAGGCAAGGTCGAGGACCGCCGTCTCCTCCAAGCCCTGCACCATGGGCCTGATGGTGAACGTACTGCCACTGTCCCAGTTCGTGAGGTTCTCCGTGCCGTAGATCGTCGCACCCGTGCCGTACATCATGCGGTCGGAGTCGAACGGGTCGATCTCCAGCGCCTCCGTCATCCAGCCGAGCTTCGGCGTCTGTTCCGGCGGCGAGGGGTTCGCGCCCCAGGTCAGCCACGGGGAGGACGAGACGTCCATCGTGTAGCGGTTCGAGCGGTTGGGGTACGAGGTGTAGTCCCAGGCCTTGGTCCAGGTGCCGCCGCTGTCCGTGGAGCGGAAGATCTGGGTGTCCGGCCACCAGGAGCTGTACGCCGTCGCCATCACCGTGCCCGGGTTCTGCCGGTCGACGGTCAGGCCGCTGAAGCCGTAGTAGGTGTCGGCCTCCGCGACCGGGCTGATGTCCGTCCAGGCGCCGGTTGCGGTGGCGTACCGCCAGAGCCGGCCCTTGCCGCCGTCGTAGGGGCCGCCCTTGTCGCTGTAGGCGAGATACAGATAACCGTTCTCGGCGTCCAGGACACCCTTGTGCGCGAGATACCCGGTCGGCTGACCGGCGAGCCGCTGCCAGCTCGCGCCCGCGTCCGTAGAGCGGTACACGGCGTTGTCCTTGTCGGCGACACCGACGTAGATGGTCCGCGTGGCGTTGCCCGCCGTACCGGTCGACTCGTCGAAGGTCACCCAGGCGATGCCCTGGTTGTCGGACGCGTAACCGCTGGTGTCACTCGGGTCCTGCACGTAGTTCCCGGGGTTGGGGAAGCTCGTGACCTGCGACCAGGTCACCCCGGAGTCCGTCGACCGCCACAATCCCTTCCCGCTGGGCGCGCCCAGATACAGCACGCTGTTTCGGTTCGGGTCGATCGCGAGACGCTCACCCATGCCCCGCCCGGGCATGTTGCCGCCCAGCTTGAACGGCAGGTCGGCCTTCTGCCAGCTGGCCCCCCGGTCCGAGGAGCGCAGCACCGCCCCGTTTCCGGGATCCCAGCTGTTGGTGTACGTCCCGACCGCCGCGTACACCCTGTCCGGATCGACGGAGTCGGACGCGAGGCTCACCACGCCCGTGTGCCCCCAGTCGTCCCAGCCGACGTGATCCAGCAACGGGGTCCAGGTCTTCGACGACTCGACCCAGCGATAAGCGCCACCGATGTCCGTACGCGCGTATGCGAGGTTCTCCTCGGCGCGATTGAAGACGATGCCCGGGACGAATCCGCCACCGTCGATGCGGGCGTTCTTCCAGGTATAGGTGTCGGCGGATACGGCGACCTTTTCACTGTCGGCCGCAAGCGCGGGCGGACCGCCCGCAAGAAGCCCGGCCGCGAGCGCAACCACGGCCGTGAGGATACGTGTTCTGCGCAAGGTGGGGTCCCTTCTTCAAAAAAGGGTGGGGGAAACGCCCTAAAGGGGCGCGGGGAACTGCGCGACCAGCCACAGACAACCAGCAGCCGCCGTACACCCCGCGCCCCCCGAATCGCTCTGCGAACCGCTACTCCAGCAACTCCGCATAAGAGCCCATGGCCAGCGCAATATCCGCCTGAGCCCAGAACCGGTGGTACGTGAACGAGGGCGCCGCACCACCCGCCAGATAACTCTCGATCTTCGACCACGCAGGATCGTCCTCGTAGAACGACCGAATCGACTCGAAGGTCGACGACGAGTTGATCACGTCACCGTTGGGCATGGTGCCGCTCCACCCGCTCGGCACGTACACGGCGTCGTCGAACCGGTTGTAGTCGGCCCGAGTCTCCGGCACGGCGATTCCGAGCGCGTCCTGATGGTTGTCCCACATGCCGTCGAGCAGCGCCTTCGCCGTCGCCGCCGCCTCGGTGTCACCGGAGCGGTCGGCGTAGTACGTCAGGGTCTTGGCGTACGCGGCCGCCACACCGACGTCGTTGGTGTAGTCGGCGACGGTGACGTGCAGCCCGTTGTTGGCACCGGGGTTGGCCGCGTTCCAGGTGTCGGGCTGGCCCGACCACTGGAGGGTGGACGGGATCAGATAGGTGCCGTCCGGGTTGACGGTCGTCTCCGACAGAGCCCAGTCGACCCACTTGTCCAGGACCGCCTTGGCGTCCGCGTCACCCGATTGCTGGTAGTACTCGGCGACGCGCTCCATCGACCACGCCTGGAAGCCGAACCACTGGTTGGACGGCGGATCGTGGTAGACGGGCTTGTCGTCGTAGTACATGCCGTAGAAGGTCGACTTACCGGCCGGCGGGGTGGCGTACCGCCCCTGCCAGCTGTTCGTCGCCCCGCCCGCGATGGCACCCTCCGCCGACTGCAGCCAGCGGTAGAACTCCACCTGCCGGTCCAGCGACTTGGCCCAGTCGGCCTGCCCGGTCGCCGACTTGGGCTTCAGGTCGGGATACTCGCTGAGCGCATACGCGGCCATCGGGTTCTGGTAGCCGCCGTGCGCATGGCTGGAGCCGATGCGCCAGGCCCAGCCCGCCGAGGTGTCGGTGGCGCCGCCCCAGGCGTAGTACCAGGACAGCAGGTAGTGCGAGGAGTCCTTGCCGGTGCCGGCCGGACAGGCCGAGGCCCCCACGCAGTTGCCGATCTTCTTGAAGTACTTGTCGTACATCGCGTAGCGCAGATAGTCACCCATCTTCGCGGCCTTCGCGACGGTCGCCGATACCGCGGAGCCCTGCCCCTGCTCCTCGGCCCACAGGTCCGCCCAGTAGGCGGCCTGCACCGCACGCGCGTCGGCGTCCGGGGCGTTGGTGAACTTCCACTGCTTGGCGTAGGAGGCGTCACCGGTGAACAGGTCCAGGTACCCGTTCGGACCGCCGTACTTGAAGGCGTCGCAGGTCGGCTGCGGGACGGTCTCCCACACCGACTCCTGCGGGCCGCGCTGGAAGGTGTTGATGTACGACGGACCGGTGTCCGTCGGGCCCGCCTCGCACTTGCCGGGCGAGTTGCCGTACCCGTAGACGTTGTCGACGTCCTGCAGCCAGTGCATGCCGTAGACGTCGTCGGTGCCGTACGCGCTCTTCAGCTCGGCGGCGAGGGGGTCCTGGCCGACCGAGACGCCGGTGTCGAGCTGGGCCGGGTACTGGCTCGGCTGGTCCCATTCGGGGGCGTACGTCGCCGGTTTGGACGGGGTGTAGAACGAGTTGGTCGGCTGGTCGGCGTGCGTCGGGATCATGTACTGCTCCATCAGATCCCAGGCGCCGTTGAAGCGGGACCAGTCGCCCGTGACCTTGCCGTACATGGCCTGCAGCCACAGCAGATAGCTGTACGCCTCCGACGTGGTCTCATGGCCGTGGTCCGGCGCCTCGACGATCAGTGTCTCCACCGAGTGGTAGGGGATGCCCTCGGGGGAGAAGTAGCCGTTCGCCGGGTCGGTGATCTTCCCGTAGAGCTCCAGGAAGCGGGCGTCGTACTCCTTGGTCGCGGCGATCTGCGTGGCCGTGACCGTGGCCTTGCCGTGCCCGGCCGCCGTCGACTCGAACGTGGCCGCGCCGGTGCCGGAGGAGTCGGCGGTGATGGTCACCTGCTGTGCCGTGTTCCAGTTCGACGGCGTGAAGGTGAGTGAGGCGCCGCCGGTCACCGACAGGCCGGTGTTCCCTTCGGTCCGCGCGGTCGTGACGGTGACGTTCGACGACGGCTGCGTCGACAGCTTCACGTCGAAGGTCGCCGACTGGCCCTGCCGGACGGGCAGTTGGGACGGGGTGGCCACCACGGCCGGGCCCGAGGCGACCGTGATGCCGACCGGAGTCGACGACGCCGACGCGCCCAGGCTGTCGTACGCCTTGGCCACCAGTGAATGACTGCCCACGGTCAAACTGGAGACCGAGAGCGAGTACGGCGACGTGGTGTCCGTGCCGAGCAGGGTGGTGTCGTCGTAGAACTCGACCTTGGTGATGGTCGCGTCGTCGGCCGCGGCGGCGGTGGCCGCGAGCGGGACCGCGCTGCCCTGTGTGTAGACCGCGCCGGGCGCCGGGCTGGTCAGCACGGTGATGGGCGGCTGGTGCGCGCCCGTGCAGGTGGTGCCGTTGACGTCGAAGGACGTGGGGGCGGCGTTGGTGCCGCTGTACGTGAACTGGGCGCCGGTCGAGACGGCGGCGCCCGCGGCGATCCGGCCGTTGTAGGAGGCGCTTTGGACGGTGACCGTCGAGCCGGACTGGGACCAGGTGCCGTTCCAGCCGTTCGTCAGCTGCTGGTTGCCCGCGTAGGCGTACGTCAGGGTCCAGCCGTCGATGACGTCCGTGCCGCGGTTGGTGATCGTGAGGTCGGCCGTGAAACCGGAACCCCAGTCGTTGGTCTTGTAGTCAACGCTGCACTGAACTGCCGCTGCGTGTGCGGGAGTCGGGTTCGCCACCAGCATCGACAAGGGGACCGCGAGAGCCGCCACGACGGCAGTCCACAACCGCCGCAGCCGCAGGTGAGCGCGGCGTCTGTTTCTGGGGGGCATGTGCTGGTTCCTCCTTGCCGGTTCGGGAAAGAAGTCAAGGCTTGAACCAGTGGGAGCGCTCCCATAGTGCGGACGCGGTCGAGGGGGGTCAAGGTGCTTGAAGAGTCGAAAAGATTCGACAGGCGGTGTTGAGGAAAAGTCAGTGACTCCCCTGTTCTTTACCGTCACTTGGCGCTACCTTCTGGCTACCAGTGGGAGCGATTCCATCAGTCGACGCGTCCGTCACGACGCGCCCGAACTGCAAGGAGTCGCTCATGCGACACCCCCAGCGTTCAAGTCTTTTACTCGGCGGTGCCGCCGCGCTCGCCCTGGTGGGCACCGCGGTCGCACCGGTCGTGACGGCGTCCGGGGCCACCCCGGCCTGTGTGGTGGAGTACTCCGTCACCAGCCAGTGGGACACCGGCTTCCAGGGCGGCGTGCGCATCACCAACAACGCGGCCGCGTTGACCAGCTGGACCCTCAGCTTCGACCTCGCCGGCGGGCAGCAGGTCAGCCAGGGCTGGAACGCCAAGTGGTCCCAGTCCGGTACGACGGTGACCGCCACCAACGAGAACTGGAACGGCTCGCTCGCCACCGGCGCGAGCGTCAGCGCCGGGTTCCTCGCCTCCTGGTCCGGGAGCAACGCCGTACCGACGTCGTTCAAGCTCAACGGCACCACGTGCAACATCGACGGCGAGCCCACCCCGACGCCCACCGACCCGACGGATCCGACCGATCCACCGGACCCGGGTGACGGGCCGCCCGAGCTGAGGGTGTCCGGGAACAAGCTGGTGGACGAAGCCGGCACCACCCGGCGGCTGCTGGGCGTGAACCGCTCCGGCGGCGAGTTCGCGTGTGTGCAGGGCTACGGCATCTGGGACGGCCCGGTCGACGACGCGTCCGTCAAGGCGATCGCCGACTGGAACGCCAACACCGTCCGCATCCCGCTCAACGAGGAGTGCTGGCTCGGCACCTCCAACATCAAGCCCGAGTACGCCGGTGCCAACTACATCGCCGCCGTCGAGGACCTGGTGGCCAAGGTGAAGGCGCACGGCATGACGCCGATGCTCGAACTGCACTGGTCCTGGGGCCAGTACACCGGCAACTCGGCCGGCTGCGCCGATGTGCACGCCACCTGCCAGAAGCCGATGCCCAACATGCAGTACACCCCGTCCTTCTGGACATCGGTGGCGAGCACCTTCAAGGACGATCCGACCGTCGTCTTCGACCTGTTCAACGAGCCCTACCCGGACCGCGCCACCTCCACGGCCGCCCAGGCGTGGACCTGCTGGCGCGACGGCGGCACCTGCCCCGGCATCGGCTACGAGGTGGCCGGTATGCAGGACCTGATCGACGCGATCCGGGCCACCGGCGCGGACAACGTGATCCTGGCCGGTGGGCTCGCGTACTCGAACGACCTGAGCCAGTGGCTGACGTACAAGCCCGACGACCCGGCGGGCAATCTCGCCGCCGCCTGGCACGTCTACAACTTCAACACCTGCTCCAACGAGAGCTGCTGGGACGCCACGCTCGCACCCGTCGCCGCCCAAGTGCCGCTGGTCGCGGGCGAGATCGGCGAGAACACCTGCGCGCACTCCTTCGTCGACCGCGTCATGGCGTGGTTCGACGCACGGCAGCTGTCCTACCTCGGCTGGACCTGGAACACCTGGAACTGCTCCTCCGGTCCGGCCCTGATCAGCAGTTACGACGGGACTCCCACGTCGTACGGAATCGGGCTGCGTGATCACCTGCGCGCCCTCGACGGATAACCCACCTGTGAGAGATGAGGAACCCGCACTCATGAGCCGTACCAGAACGAGAACGGCACTGCTCGCCGCGCTGGCGCTCGTGGCCGGTGCGACCGGGACCGCGATGGCGGCGGTGCCCGGCGACGTAGGAGCCTCCGCCGTCCCCTGCACCGTCGACTACACGGTGCAGAACCAGTGGGACACCGGCTTCACCGCCTCGGTCACGGTCACCAACAACAGCGCCGCGAAGTCCGGTTGGTCGGTGGCGTGGTCGTACGCCGGCAACCAGCGGATCACCAACGCCTGGAACGCGAAGGTCACCCAGAGTGGGACCGCCGTCACGGCCGCCAATGAGAGCTACAACGGGACGCTGGCGACCGGCGGTTCGGTGAGCTTCGGCTTCAACGGGACCTACAGCGGCACGAACGCCCTGCCGGACACCTTCACCCTCGACGGGGTGACCTGCAACGTCGACGACGGCAGTGGCGGACCGACCGACCCGCCGGACCCCGGTGGCCCGGGCACACGGGTCGACAATCCGTACGCCGGAGCCAAGGTGTACGTGAACCCGGAGTGGGCCGCGAAGGCCGCCGCCGAGCCGGGCGGCAGCCGCATCGCCGGCCAGCCGACCGGTGTGTGGCTGGACCGGATCGCCGCGATCAACGGCGTGAACGGCGGCATGGGCCTGCGGGACCACCTCGACGAGGCGCTGAGCCAGAAGGGCTCCGACGAGCTGGTCGTGCAGCTGGTCATCTACAACCTGCCCGGCCGGGACTGCGCGGCCCTCGCCTCCAACGGTGAGCTGGGCCCGACGGAGATCGACCGGTACAAGACGGAGTACATCGATCCGATCGCCGCGATCCTCGCCGACCCCAAGTACGCCTCGCTGCGGATCGTCACCACCGTCGAGATCGACTCGCTGCCGAACCTCGTCACCAACACCGGCAGCCGCCCGACGGCCACCCCGCAGTGCGACGTGATGAAAGCCAACGGCAACTACGTCAAGGGCGTCGGCTACGCGCTCAACAAGCTCGGCGACGTGGCGAACGTCTACAACTACGTCGACGCCGGACACCACGGCTGGATCGGCTGGGACGACAACTTCGGCGCCTCGGCCAACACCTTCAAGGAGGCGGCGACCGCCGAGGGCGCCACCGTCAACGACGTACACGGGTTCATCACCAACACGGCGAACTACAGCGCCCTGAAGGAGGACCACTTCACCATCAACGACAACGTCGCCGGCAAGTCGGTCCGCGAGTCCAAGTGGGTGGACTGGAACCGGTACGTCGACGAGCTGTCGTTCGCGCAGGCCTTCCGCAACCAGCTGGTCTCGGTCGGCTTCAACTCCTCCATCGGCATGCTGATCGACACCTCCCGCAACGGCTGGGGCGGCAGCGCTCGGCCCGCCGGTCCGGGTGCGACGACCACCGTGGACACCTATGTCGACGGCGGCCGCTACGACCGCCGGATCCACATCGGCAACTGGTGCAACCAGTCCGGTGCCGGGCTCGGCGAACGCCCGCAGGCCGCTCCCGCCGCCGGGATCGACGCCTACGTATGGATGAAGCCGCCGGGCGAGTCCGACGGCGCCAGCCGGGAGATCCCGAACGACGAGGGCAAGGGCTTCGACCGGATGTGCGACCCGACCTACGAGGGCAACGCCCGCAACGGCTTCAACATGTCCGGCTCCCTGCCTGACGCGCCGCTGTCCGGGCACTGGTTCTCGGCGCAGTTCCAGCAGCTGATGGCGAACGCCTACCCGCCGCTGCCCTGACCCGATCCGGTCCGCCGGGGTCAGGCCTCCCGAGGCTCCAGACCCCGGCGGATCGCGAACTCCACCGCCGAGTAGTCCCCGTCGGCCCGCTCCAGCTGGAGCTGCTCGGCGGGGTGCAGCGGCGGCTGCGCCATGAAACGGGGGCGCGTGCCGTGATGCGGCTGGGCGGCGTGGACGAGGAACGGATGACAGAGGTAGACGTCACCGGGACGGCCGGTGGCGTACGCGAGCGGGCGGTGCGCGGAGGCCGCATCCACCTTCGGGCCCAGCTCCAGGAAGGACGCGCCGTCCTCGCCGTACGGCTCCAGGACCGGGGGTACGTCGAGATGCGAGCCAACCCTGATCCGGGTGGGGGCGTCCGCCTCGGTCACCTCGCTGAACAGGAACAGCATCAGCAGCGCCCGGTCCCTCGACCGGAGGTTGGTGTGCGGCAGTGTGGTGCCCTCGGGGGCGTAGCTGCCCTCGATGTGCCAGCCCGCGTCGTCCGGCTCCTCCTCGTGCGGGAACCGCAGCGGGAAGGTGCCCAGCGAGTAGCGGGACATCCAGCGGTCCGCGCCGACCAGCGCGTCGAACGCCTCGTGCAGCACAGGTGAGTTGACCGCGGCGGCGAACGGTCCCTGCGCCATGTCGTACACCCAGTGCACCGGGTCCTTCCAGGTGCCGGGGTCGGCGGGGTCGTATCCCGTCTCCCGCCACAGCAGCCGTGCGCAGTGCTCGGCGACGCGGGGCGGGAAGGCGCCCTCGATCTTCACGAACCCGTCCTCGAGGAAGCGCTCCACCAGCTCGTCGTCCATGGGGGCCATCGTGGGGGAGCGGGCCCCTTCCGGGCACCTCATTTTTCGCGGCCTCGGTTTGCCGCTTCGGCAACGTCTCTTGCTCCACCCCGGTGTCCCGTCGCACGCTGGCCGCATCCGGAGGAGAGGCTGACCCCCATGGCGCACGACCACCACCACGCCCACCAGCACGAGCACCGGCACGGTCAGCACCACGACCACGCCGAGATCGACTGGACCGAGATGGCCCCGCTGCTGGAGGCGGGCGCCGAGCTGTTCTCGCCCCTGTACGAGCGGGCCCTGGCCTGGCTGGCGAAGCAGCAGACCAACCCCGGCCTGATCGTCGACGCGGGCAGCGGACCCGGCGTCGTCTCCTGTCTGCTCGCCGAGACCTTCCCGGCCGCCCGGATCGTCGCCGTCGACGGCTCCGAGCCGCTCCTCGACCGGGCCCGCGACCGCGCCGCCCGCCTCGGTCTCGCCGACCGGTTCAGCACCCTGGCCGGTGACCTGCCCGACGTCCTCGGCGACCTCGACTACCCGGCCGACCTGCTGTGGGCCAGCCGCAGCCTGCACCACCTCGGCGACCAGCGCGCCGCCCTGGCCGCCTTCGCCGAACGGCTGGCACCCGGCGGCACGCTGGCGATCGTGGAGGGCGGCCTGCCCACGCGGTTCCTGCCACGTGACATCGGCATCGGCCGCCCGGGGCTCCAGGCCCGGCTGAACGCGGTCGAGGAGGAGTGGTTCGCCGAGATGCGCGCGGCGCTGGCCGGCACGGTCGACGAGACGGAGGACTGGCCGGCGCTGCTGACCGCAGCGGGCCTGGCCCACACCCGTACCCGCAGCTTCCTGCTCGACCTGCCCGCCCCGGCCCCCGACCGGGCCCGCGCCTACGTCGCCGCGACCCTCTCCCGCATCCGCGAGGCCCTCGCCGACCGCCTCGACGCGACCGACCGCACCACCCTCGACCGCCTCCTCGACCCCGAGGACAAGGCGAGCGTCCACCACCGCCCGGACCTCTTCCTGCTGGCGGCGCAGACGGTGCATACGGCGAGCAGGGCGCTGTAGGCGACTCAGCAGCGGCCGGGGCGCGCGTACACCGCGATCCGCGCCCCCTGCACCCGCCACACCCGGCACTCCTCGAAGTACGTGTCCAGCACCCGCCGTTTGACCAGCTCCGGCTCGGTCCGGTCCAGCGGCTGCCCGGCCGGGTCGCGCAGGGCGACGATGCGCGGTGTCGCCAGCATCCGGGCCCTGAGGACGGACGCGGGCACCTCCGTGCCGTACAGCGTGTGCGAGTCGGCCGGGGTGCCGTCCAGGGCGATGTCCCGCAGCCCGCGTACGGCCGTCGGATCCGGCAGCGACCACACCCGCCGTCGCGCCGGGAGATAGAGGATGCCGTCGGCGTCCCGCCGGGCCTCGCGCACTGCCTGGGCGATCGCGGTGAGGTCGTCGGTGCGGCTGGCGGGTGCGCGCAGCTGCGCCGAGTAGGGCAGCAGGGCGAGGGCGGCGGCGCCGGCCGCGAGCAGCGCGGTGGCCCGGGCCCGGCCCAGCCGGTCCACCGCGGCGCCGATCAGCAGGGCGGTGCCCGCATGGCCGTAGAGCACATAGCGGTCCACGTACAGCGGCTTGACCAGCGACGCCAGCATCAGCAGCAGCGCGGGCAGCGCCAGCAGGGCCAGCGCCAGCACCGGCAGCCGTACCGGCCCACCACCTCCGCACAGCAGCGCGGCGCAGCACACGCCGAGCACCACCACCCCGGCGAAGCTCGCGACGGCACCCGCCCCGAGGCCGCCGATCCACGCCACCTGGGCCGACTGGCCCGCGCTGAACACGGCGAGCGGCGCGACCCCGGCGCAGACCGGCACGGCGGCCCGTATCCAGGCCCGGCGCCGCACGGCGGGCACGGCCACGGCGTGCGCCACCAGGGCCAGTACGGCGAACTCGTGCAGCAGGCACGCGCCCAGCAGCACCGCCCCGTACCCGGCCCAGGCCCGGCGGCTCCCGGTCGTCACGGCCCGGACGAGGAGATACGTCGCCCAGACCACCAGCGCGCACACCAGCGCGTACGACCGCCCCTCCTGCGCATACCGCTGCACCGGCGGCAGCAGCGCGAGCACCACACCGGACAGCAGCCCGGCGCGCGGCCCCGCGAGGCGGCGGCCGAGCAGGGCCAGCGTGCCGCAGGCCGCGGCGGTCGCCAGGACCGACGGCAGCCGGAGCACCAGCAGCGGATCCACGTCGCCGAAGAGCCGGAACAGGCCGTGCATCAGCAGGTAGTACAGGCCGTGCACGGCATCGGCCTCGGCGAGCGTCGCCCACAGCTCGGGCAGTTCGCGCCGCGCCATGTCGTACGTGACCGCCTCGTCCCGCCACATGCTGCCGCCGCGCCGCACGCCCCACAGCCCCAGGGCGAGGGACACGGCGACGGGGACGAGGACGACGGCGTAACCGCGCGTACGGGGCGGGGACTCCTGAACCGATATGCGGGTGACGGGCCTTGAGGACTGGACGGTGACGATGACGGACTCCGGTGCGTGTGGAACGGAACGGGGACTGCGCACCGTCGAGTCCAGGCGCCGAGGGATTGATGGGCAGCCCCCGTCCGGAGCGCCAATCAATCGCCGTGGGCCGGTTGTTAGCGTGGGAACGGCAGGTGAACAGGGGGGAGCCGGGTATGGGGCGACGGGAGAAGCCGTTGGATCCCGCGGCGGGGGTGGTGCAGTCCTTCGCCCATGCACTGCGCAAGCTGCGCGACGAGGCGGGCGCGCCGACCTACCGTGCGATGGCCTCGCGCGCCGGTTACTCGGGCCCGACCCTCTCCGCCGCCGCGGCCGGGGAACGGCTGCCCACGCTGCCCGTGCTGAGGGCCTACGTCACCGCGTGCGGTGGCGACGTCGAGGAGTGGACGCGCCGTTGGCACGAGGCCGTCGCCGAGGCGGCCGAGCCCGCCGGGGACGACGCCGACTGCCCATACCCGGGACTCGCCCGGTTCGACACCGCCGACCGCGACCACTTCCACGGCCGCGCCGAGCTGGTCGCCGAACTGCTCGAACTCACCGCCCGCAGACGGGTCTCGGCGGTGGTCGGCGCCTCGGGCAGCGGCAAGTCGTCCCTGCTGCGGGCCGGTCTGATCCCCGCCCTGCGGGAGACGGACGCGCCGGGGCCGCTGATCCCGGCCGTGCGGGAGACGGACGCGCCGGGGTCGCTGATCCCCGGCGTGCGGGAGGCGGACGGCCCGGGGCCGCTGATCCCCGGCGTGCGGGAGGCGGACGGCCCGGCGCTGCGGCCCGCCGCCATCCGGGTCCTCACCCCCGGTGCCCACCCCGACCGCACCCACGCCGCCCTATTCACCCCGCACCCGGCGCCCGGCGACACCGTCCTCGTCGTCGACCAGTTCGAGGAGGTCTTCGCCCTGTGCGCCGACGCGGCCGAACGCGAGCGGTTCGTACGGCGGTTGCTCACGGCCCTGGACCCGGCGCACCGGCTGCGTGTCGTGCTCGCCGTGCGCGCCGACTTCTACGGCCGCTGCGCCGAGCACGGCCCGCTCGCCCACGCGCTGCGCGACTCCACCCTGCTGGTCGGGCCGATGGCACCGGCGCAGCTGCGCGAGGCCGTCGTCCGGCCGGCCGCCGCCCGGCGCCTGGTCGTCGAACGCGCCCTGACCGCCCGGATCGTCGCCGACGTGGCCGGTGAACCCGGCGGTCTGCCGCTGATGGCCCACGCCCTGCGCGAGGTCTGGCGGCGGCGCACCGGCAAGACGCTCACCCTCGCCGCGTACGAGGCCGTCGGCGGGGTGCGGGGCGCCGTCGCGCACACCGCCGAGGCGCTCCACGCCGACTGCGCCCCCGACGAGCAGGCCGCCGTCCGTGCCCTGTTGCTGCGCCTGGTGAACCCCGGCGACGGCACCGCCGACACCCGGCGGCCCGTCGACCGCGCGGAACTCGGCTCCGATCCGCTGACCGCGCAGGCCCTCGAACGGCTCGTCCGCGCCCGCCTGCTGACCGTCGACGGCGACACCGTCGACCTCGCCCACGAGGCCCTCATCGCCGCCTGGCCCCGGCTGCGCGGCTGGGTGGAGGACAGCCGGGAACGGCTCCGCGCCCATCGCCGCCTCACTCAGGCGGCCCGCGCCTGGACCGAGTTGGCGCGCGACGAGGGCGCCCTGTACCGAGGGGTACGCCTGACGGAGGCGCGGGAGGTGTTCGGCGGCGCGGCCGGTGAACTGACCGCGCTGGAGCGGGATTTCCTCGCCGCGAGTGTCGAGGCGCACGAGCGCGGGCTTCGGGTGGCCGCCCGGGCCACGCGTAGGCTGCGGGCGCTGACCGGCGCGCTCGCCGCGCTGCTGTGCCTTGCCGTGCTGGCCGGTGTCGCCGCCTGGCGGCAGAGCGAGGTGAGCGCGCAGCGCCGCGACGAGGCCGAGGCCCGCCGGGTCGCCGCCCTCGCCGACACCCTCCGGGCCACCGAGCCGCGCACCGCTATGCGGCTCGCCCTCGCCGCCTGGCACACCGCGGACCTGCCGGAGACCCGGCAGGCGCTGCGCACGGCGGCGGCACAGAGCGAACGCGACGCCTTCACCCAGCCCGAGGACGGGGGCCGCGCGGTGAACGCGCCCGCCTGGCTCGGCCGGGACGGCCGGGTACTGACCTCGGTTGCGCACGACCGGGCCGTGCAGTGGGACGTGCCGGGGCACCGCCGCCTGCGCACAGACCAGCGGCGCGGCCTGTCGGCGGGCGTCGTCGACGTCAGCGCCGACGGGAGGCTGGTGGCGTACTGGGGCCCGGGCCGCCGCGAGCTGCTGATAGGGGACCTCGCCGACGGCGGCACACGCTCGCTCACCACCGGTCCGGCGACCGACACGGACGGGGCGTTCGGGCCGAGCGGGCACACCTTCGTCGTACGGCGGCTGCTGCACGACCGGCCGGACGCACGCTCGGTGGTGGAGGTGTGGGACATCCGCCGGAACCGCCTCCTCGTACGCGACACCCGGCCCGAGGACGGCGGCGCCCTGCCCGTGCTGAGCCCCGACGACCGCCGTCTGGCCTGGTGCACGGACACCGACGGCCGTCTGCACGTCCTCGACGTCACAACGGCCCGCCCGGTCCCCACCCGGATTCCCCGGGCGACCGAGCGGGCCCTGTGCCAGGCGGAGCAGCTCACCTTCACCCCCGACGGCCGTGCCGTCGCCGCCGCGACCACGGACGGCGTCGTGACCTGGGACTTCGGCGCGGGTCGGGAACGCCCCCGGCTGCCTGTGGCGGGCGGCGCGCTCGCGGTGGACTTCTCCGGCGCCTACGCCCTCACCTGGAGCAGCGGGGCACTCTCCCTGTGGCGCACCGACACCCCGCCCCCCGCCGACGGCGGCCCGCGCGAGCCGCTGCTCACCCACCCGCTCGCCGCGTCCGCGATCGGGGACATCCGCCTCGACGCGGCCGCCGGTGTGCTGCGCTACCGGGAGAGCGGACGCACCAGCACCGTCCGCACCCTCTCGCTGCACGGACTGACCGGCGAGGCCTGGCGCACCGCACCGGCGACCGCCGCCACCCGCACCGACACCGTGGCCGCCGACCCCGCCCGCCGCGTCGCCCTCACCTCCGAAGGCACCCTCCGCGACCTCGCCACCGGCAGCGAACGCGAGGCGGTCACCGGCGAGGACTACCTCGTCGCCGGTGCCTTCAGCCCCGACGGCCGCCGTCTCGCCGTCTCCGACACCCACGGCCGCGTCACGCTGTGGGACACCCGGAGCTGGCGCAGGATCGCCGTCCTGCGCGCGGTGGACCCGTCGATCGACCGGCCGGTCCTGGAGTTCTCGGCGGACGGCGCGCTGCTCGCCGTGAGCGCATCCGACGGATCGGTACGGGTGTGGGAGACGGCGGCACCGGGGCTGCCGGCCGCCGTACTGCCGGTCGGGGACGGGCCCGTGCTGCGGCTGGAGTTCACCGGGAGCGGTGACCGACTGAGCGTCGGTCCACCCCATCTGGCCGCCCGTTCACGGGAGATGAACCCAGACCGGGCCGCCGACGCACTGTGCGCCCGTGCGGGCGGTGGGCCCACCGAGGCCGAGTGGCGGCGGTATGTGCCGTCGGTGCCGTACCGGGACGTCTGCGGTCCTTGACCTGCGACGACCTGCGACGCACGCGAAACGCCCCGGAACCGCTGTGGTTCCCGGGGCGTTTCGCATGCGATCTCGACGTTACGGCCTTGAGGTCAGTTGAGGTCAGCCCATCTCGAACGTGGCCGGGTCCGGGCCCAGGCGGCGGTCCTCGTTCAGGGCGCTGATCGCCGCGAGGTCCTCGGTGTCCAGGCTGAAGTCGAAGACGTCGATGTTCTCCCTGATCCGGGACGGCGTCACGGACTTCGGGATCACCACGTTGCCGAGCTGGAGGTGCCAGCGCAGCACGACCTGGGCGGGCGTGCGGTTGTGCTTCTGGGCGATGGCCACGATCGCCGGGACCTCCAACAGGCCCTTGCCCGAGCCGAGTGGCGACCAGGCCTCGGTGGCGATGCCCTGCTCCGCGTGGTACTCCCGGGCGGCGTGCTGCTGCAGGTGCGGGTGCAGCTCGATCTGGTTGACGGCCGGGACGACGGACGTCTCGGCGATCAGCCGCTCAAGGTGCTCCGGCAGGAAGTTGGAGACGCCGATCGCCTTGATCCGGCCGTCGGCGTGCAGTGTCTCGAACGCCTTGTACGTGTCGACGTACTTGCCCTTCGACGGGGTCGGCCAGTGGATCAGATACAGGTCCACGTAGTCCAGGCCGAGCTTGCCGAGGGAGACGTCGAAGGCGCGGAGGGTGGAGTCGTACCCCTGGTCGCTGTTCCAGAGCTTGGTGGTGACGAAGAGTTCCTCGCGGGGGAGGCCGGAGGCGGCGATGGCCTTGCCGGTGCCCTCTTCGTTGCCGTAGATCGCCGCTGTGTCGATGCTGCGGTACCCGGCCTCCAGCGCCGTGGCGACCGCCTGCTCCGCCTCGTCGTCCGGCACCTGCCAGACGCCGAAGCCCAGCTGGGGCATCTCGACGCCGTTGTTGAGGATGATCGGGGGGACCTTGCTGCTCACGAGCTCTTGATCCTTTGGTTGTCGTCAGGTGGTACTCCTATCGTCAACGATCACGGGCCCGGATGCATTCCTGACCGGAAAACGGGCCGGAAGCGGCCTCACGTCCGGTACAGCGCGTCGACCTCCTTGGCGTAGGCGTTCTCGATCGCCTTCCGCTTCAGCTTCAGCGACGGCGTGAGCAGCCCCTGCTCCTCGGTGAACGGCTGCGCCAGGATGCGGAACGTGCGGATCGACTCGGCCTGCGAGACGAGCGTGTTCGCGGCGACCACCGCCCGCCGCACCTCGGTCTCCAGGTCCGGGTCGCGCACCAGCTCGGCGGGGGTGAGCCGGGGCTTGCCCCGCATTTGCAGCCAGTGCTCGACGGCTTCCTGGTCGAGGGTGACCAGGGCGGCGACATAGGGGCGGTCGTTGCCGACGAGGATGCACTGGGCGACCAGCGGGTGGTCCCGTACGCGTTCCTCCAGCAGCCCCGGCGCCACGCTCTTGCCGCCCGATGTGACCAGGATCTCCTTCTTGCGGCCGGTGATGGTGAGGTAGCCGTCCTCGTCGAGGGAGCCCAGGTCGCCGGTGGCCAGCCAGCCGTCGTGCAGGGTCTCGTCGGTGGCCTTGGGGTTGTTGAGGTAGCCCTGGAAGACGTTGGGTCCGCGCAGCCAGATCTCGCCGTCGTCCGCGATGTGCACGGCGACACCGGGGATGGGCTGCCCGACCGTGCCGTAGCGGGTGCGCTCGGGCGGGTTGGCCGTCGCGGCCGCCGTGGACTCGGTCAGGCCGTACCCCTCGTAGATCTGCACGCCCGCGCCCGCGAAGAACAGGCCCAGCCGCCGGTCCATCGCCGAGCCGCCGGACATGGCGTGCCGCACCCGGCCGCCCATCGCCGCGCGCACCTTGGAGTAGACGAGCTTGTCGAACAGCTGGTGCTGCATGCGCAGGGCCGCCGACGGGCCGGGCCCGATGCCCCACGCCTTGGACTCCACCGCGTCCGCGTACCGCACGGCGATGTCGACGGCCTTCTCGAACGGCCCCGCCTTGCCCTCCCGCTCGGCCTTGCGGCGGGCCGCGTTGAAGACCTTCTCGAAGATGTACGGCACGGCCAGGAAGAACGTCGGTTTGAAGGCGGCCAGGTCGGGCAGCAGGGCGGCCGCGTTGAGCTGCGGCTGGTGGCCGAAGCGGACCTTGCCGCGGATCGCGGCCACCTCCACCATCCGGCCGAACACATGCGCGAGCGGCAGAAACAGCAGGGTCGCCGCCTCGTCGCCCTTCTTCGAGTGGAACACCGGCTCCCAGCGCTCGATGACGGTGTCGGCCTCGTACATGAAGTTGCCGTGCGAGATGACGCAGCCCTTGGGGCGGCCGGTGGTGCCGGAGGTGTAGATGACCGTGGCGACCGAGTCCGGGGTGACGGCCTTGCGGTGCCGGTGCACCACCTCGTCGTCGAGGTGGGCGCCGGCGTCGTACAGCTCCTGGACGGCACCCGAGTCGAGCTGCCACAGGCGGCGCAGCCTCGGCAGCCGGTCGATGACGGTGGCGATGGTCATCGCGTGGTCCTCGTGCTCCACGATCGCGGCCGTCACCTCCGCGTCGTACAGCATCCAGTAGCACTGCTCGGCCGAGGAGGTCGGGTAGACCGGCACCACCTGGGCGCCGATCGTCCACAGCGCGAAGTCGAACAGCGTCCACTCGTAGCGGGTGCGGGACATGAGGGCGACTCGGTCGCCGAACCGGACGCCCTCGGCGAGCAGCCCCTTGGCGAGGGCGAGCACCTCGTCGCGGAACTCGGCGCAGGTCACGTCCCGCCAGCGCCCGGCGTCGTCCTTGCGCCCGAGCGCGATGTGCAGGGGGTCGTCCTGGGCGTGCTCGAAGACGACGTCGGCCAGACCGCCCACCGGGGGTGCCAACGCCAACGGAGGATTGGTGAACTCGCGCAAACCCGTTCCCCGCTCTCTGTGACGGCTCCCTGTGACGCCCGCACAGGCCGTGAAAGCTACCCCACGGCCAGTCGTGACGGGAGGGGTGCGAAAGCGGAGCGGGGCTCAGGTACGCGCTGGTCAGCGGGGAAAATGCGCGCACATGGGGAAGGGTCGGACAGATTCCTGACGATGGAGTAAGTTTCGGCACCGTAATCTCCACCGAATCTGTACGACATACCGGCAGCGGCCGCCGCGCCGGCTGTACAGCTAGGGTCTGTCGTTTGGATCAGGCTGGCTGTGAGAGGGGGTGTCTTATGGCCGACCCGAGCGGGGTCTGGTGCGTGCAGCTGCAAGGCGGAGGAGGGAGTCGACGCGGAGCGTCGGCGACCGACGACAACGCGGCAGATGTGCGTGCCAGGCCCCGCGACGCCAGCATGATCCAAACGACAGACCCTAGCGCCGGTGCAGTCGGTCGCCCGCCGCCAGGATCGCCGTAGCCAGGGCGTCCGCCGGGCCCTGGGCGGTGGGGCGGCGGTGGCCGTGGACCAGGACGAAGTCAACCTGGCCGAGTTCGGGGAGGCCGAAGCGGTCCGGGACGCGGACCAGGCCCGGCGGGACGAAGCCGCGGGAGTGGGCCATCACGCCCAGGCCCGCGCGGGCGGCGGCGATCAGGCCGTTGAGGCTGCCGCTGGTGCAGGCGATGCGCCACTCGCGGCCCTGACGCTCCAGCGCCTCCAGGGCGAGGGCGCGGGTGATGCCCGGCGGGGGATAGACGATCAGCGGGACCGGGCGGTCGGGGTCGAGGCGGAGGCGTTCCGCGCCGATCCAGACCAGGCGGTCGTGCCAGACCAGTTCGCCGCGCGGGTCCTCGGGGCGCCGTTTCGCCAGGACCAGATCCAGTTTTCCGGCCGCGAGCTGCTCGTGCAGGGTGCCGGACAGCTCGACCGTGAGCTCCAGGTCGACCTCGGGGTGGTCGTGCCGGAAGCCCTCCAGGATCTCCGGGAGCCGGGTGAGTACGAAGTCCTCCGAGGCGCCGAAGCGGAGCCGGCCGCGCAGCCGGGTGCCGGTGAAGAACGCCGTGGCCTGCTCGTGCACCGCCAGGATCCGGCGCGCGAAACCGAGCATCGCCTCGCCGTCCTCCGTCAGCTCCACGGAGTGCGTGTCCCGGCTGAACAGCTGCCGTCCGGTGGCGTCCTCCAGCCGCCGGACGTGCTGGCTGACCGTCGACTGGCGCAGCCCGAGCCGCCGCGCGGCCTGCGTGAAGCTCAGCGTCTGGGCGACGGCCAGGAACGTGCGCAGGTGAGAGGGGTCGTACACGAGTACCAAGCTATCGCGCCTCGTGATGACAGTCAGAGTGGTATGCCGGATTCACGATCGGCGGGTGAGGGAGCAAGATGGAGCGGGGACCCGTGAGCCCGTACAGGCCCTCAGATCCAAGCCTCATGTTCAAGCAAGTGGAGCACCGTGAAACGCCTGCGTTGGCCGTCCTGGATGCCGATCGACCCGTACATCCTGCTGTTGCTCGGGACGGTGGGCCTCGCGGCGCTCCTCCCGGCCCGGGGTACGGGCGCCGACGTGGCCTCCGGCGCCTCCACCGCGGCGATCGCCTTCCTGTTCTTCCTCTACGGCGCCCGGCTGTCCACCCGTGAGGCGCTGGACGGACTCAGGCACTGGCGGCTCCACGTCACCGTGCTGGCCTGCACCTTCGTCGTCTTCCCGCTGCTCGGACTGGCCGCCCGTGGACTGGTCCCGGTGTTCCTGACCCACTCCCTGTGGACCGGCCTGCTGTTCCTCACGCTGGTCCCGTCGACCATCCAGTCGTCGATCGCGTTCACCTCGATCGCCCGCGGCAACGTGCCCGCCGCGATCTGCGCCGGCTCCTTCTCCTCCCTCGCGGGCATCGTCATCACCCCGCTGCTCGCGGCGTCGCTGCTGGGCGGCAGCGCGGGCGGGTTCAAGGCCGACTCGGTCATCAAGATCGTGCTGCAACTGCTGGTGCCGTTCCTGGCCGGGCAGGTGCTGCGGCGCTGGATCGGCTCCTTCGTCGCCCGCCACAAGAAGGGCCTCGGATACGTCGACCGCGGCTCGATCCTCCTCGTCGTGTACACCGCGTTCAGCGAGGGCATGGTCCACGGCGTCTGGCACCAGGTCAGCCCCGTCCGGCTGGCCGGGCTGCTCGGCGTGGAGGCGGTGCTGCTCGCCGTGATGCTCGCCCTGACCTGGTACGGCGCCAAGGCCCTCGGCTTCAACCGGGAGGACCGGATCGCCATCCAGTTCGCCGGGTCGAAGAAGTCGCTGGCCTCCGGGCTGCCCATGGCGAGTGTGCTGTTCGGCGCGCAGGCCTCGCTGGCCGTGCTGCCGCTGATGCTCTTCCACCAGATGCAGCTGATGGTGTGCGCGGTGATCGCCAAGCGCCGCTCCCACGACCCGCGCGAGCAGCTCACTCCACCGGCTTCAACCGCAGCGTCACGAACCGCGGTCGGTACCGGGCCACGTTCTGGCTGACGGCCGCCGCCGCGCCCGTCGTCTCCAGCCAGTTGACGTCGTAGCTGAGGACGAGACTCCCGTCGTCGACGTCGGGGTGCGCCTGCGGGTTGTACGCGGCGACCCCGCCGGACGGCAGTGGCGGGCTGAAGCCGCGCGTCGGCCCGTGCCACGGCCCGGTGGGGGAGCAGGCCCAGTACGACGTCACCGTGCTCAGCCCGGCCGCGCCCGCCGCCATGGTGAACAGCACGTACGTGTCCCCGTCCCGCACCACCGAGAACGCGCTGCCCACCCCGGTGCGCCGCTCGTCGCCGAGCACCGCGGCCGGGCGGGTCCCGGTGACCCAGGCGGAGCCGTCCCAGTACTCCCAGGCGGCCGGATCCGCAAGCCCGCCGTCCGGCACCCGCGCCACATACGCCGACGAGGCCGGGCGGGACACGGCCTGCCCGTCGTCGCCGCCGAAGACGTACGTCCAGCCGTCCTCGGCCACCAGCGTCGTACCGAACAGCACCCGCCGGGACGGATCCGGCACCGACTGCTGGTCGAACACCTTGGTGATGGACTCGACCCGCAGCTCCGGCAGCGAGAGCGTGGCGACCTCGGTGGCGAGCGGCACCCCGTAGATCCACGGCGACTGGCCGGCCGCGCGCGTCCACAGCAGCACCCGCACGACCTGTTCCGCCGAGCCGGGGGAGCGCGGCTCGACCCGGGCCGCGACGGGCCAGCGCCACTGGCCGGGGGCCGGGTCGGGGAAGAGGGGCGCCGGGAGTGTCGTGCGCAGGCGGCCCCCGGACATCACCACCGCCGAGTTGCGCACCATCGGGGCGGTGCTGTCGCGCCAGGCGTACGACTCGCCGGACGGGTTGGGCGGGGGATGCACCGGGCCGAGGAAGGTGTCGGAGAACAGCCACAGCACCCGGCCGTCCGGCAGCTCCAGCGAGTGGGTGCCGTCACCGCCGGTCCAGTCGTCGGTGCGGCCGGAGTCGTCGCCGTAGCGGGCGAACTCGCCGGTGAGCGCGTCGGCGGCCGACCAGGAGGCGACCGTACGGCCCGTGCACGCGCCGCCGCCCTCCCGGTCGCCGTCCGGGAGGGCGGTGAGCAGCACGGCCGCGAGAACCAGGGCCAGCAGCAGTCCGGCCCCGGTTCCCGCGCGCTGTCGTGCTCGTCGCTCGTCGGGCACGCTCCGCGACGTTAGCGGGCGGCGGTCACCTGGTCCATGGGGAGCCACAGGACGTTGTTGTTCTGAGGGCCGGTGTGGCCGGTGCGGACCTGGTCGATCTCCGCGTCGGACAGGGCCGTGTCCCAGACGCGGACCTCGTCGATGGCGCCGGTGAAGAAGGCCCGGCTGTCCATGCGCTGGCCGATGTGCACCCCGACCGGCGAGTTGCGGCTCACCGAGCCGGGCACGTCCTCGGCGCTGACCGCCCTGCCGTCGAGGAACAGGCTCAGCTGTCCGCCGCCGCGGCGCAGCGCGAGGTGGTGCCACCGCCCGTCGTTGTGGGCGCCACTCGCCTGCACGGCGGCCGTGTTGACGGTCCGGACACCCTCCCGGGTGGTGATCAGGCCGCGCACCCTGTTGCTCGCGGGCTCGGCGCGCAGCCAGACCTGCGGCTGGCTGGTGCCCACCCCGCCCATCCACAGCAGCGGCTGCTCACCGCTCGCGGCGGTGTAGCGGAACCACAGGGAGGCGGTGAAGTCCCCGCTGCCGAGCAGGAGTTCGTCGCGGTACGGCAGGCGTACGGCGTCGTTGCTGCCGTCGAAGGCGAGGGCGTTGGCGAGCACGCCGGGGGTGGTCGAGGCGCCGCCCAGGACGTTCGCCCCGGGGGCGAGCAGGGCGCGGTCGGGTGTGGTCGGGTCGGGGCCGCGGCGGGGTGCGAGCCACTCCTCGTTGAAGCGGGCGAAGCGGATCTCGTCGCGGGCGTCGACCGTGCCGCCCTCGTACATCAGGCCGACGGTGGTGCCGGAGATGTGCACCAGGTCGGAGTAGCCGGACCAGTCGCGGGTGACGACCGTGCCGCGGTCCACGCTGTCCCAGGTCTCGCCGCCGTCGTACGAGGAGCGGATCATCATGGTCCGGCGGCGGTCGGGGTCACCCGGGCAGGACAGCAGGATGCGGTCGCCGAGCCGCAGGATCGCGCCCTGGACCTGGGGGGCGTAGAGGTCGGGGAGGATCTCGAAGGGGGCCTCGAAGCTCTGGCCGCCGTCGCGGCTGACGGCCTGGGAGCGGTGGCCGATGTCGGTGCCCTCCTGCTCGCGGCCGCTGATCAGGATCGTGCCGTCGGATCGCTCGGTCATGGAGATCTCGGAGGGCTTCTGGCGGAAGCTGCCGTCGACCGCGAGCGGCCAGGAGTCGGTGGCACCGACCCGCCAGGTGGTGCCGCCGTCGTCGCTGAGGATCAGGGCGGCATGGTTGGCGGTGACCCGGTTGCCGTCCCAGGCCTCGGTGTTGACGCCGAAGACCAGCCGGCCGGCGTGGGCGCCCCGGGTGAGCTGGATGCCGTGCACGGGGCCGGTGGCGTACCAGGAGTTCCAGTGCGCGGGCAGGATCTGCGGGCTGAGGTCGCGCGGGCTGGACCAGGTGACGCCGTCGTCGTCGCTGTACTGCAGATGGGGGGTGCGGTCGCAGGGGACGTCACAGTGCTCGCTGTCGGCGCGGCCCGTGTTGTAGGTCTCCGCCAGCAGGATCCGGCCGGTCTCCTCGTCGACGAGCGGGGTCGGGTTGCCGTGTGTGTCGCCGGCGCCCTCGTTGACGACCTGCATCGGGCCCCAGGTGCGGCCGCCGTCGGTGGAGCGCTTCAGGACGATGTCGATGTCGGTCGCGTCCCCGCAGTTGAGGACCCGCCCCTCGGCGAACGCGAGCAGGGTGCCCTTCGTGGTCCGCACGACCGCCGGAATCCGGAAGCAGGCGTAGCCCGGGTCCTGCGAGGCCTTGAAGAGGACCTGCTCCTCGAACAATGGGACCGCCGACGCGGGTTGGGCTCGGGCGGGGCCCGGTAGGACGGCGGCGGCCGTCAGGACGACGCCCGCGGTGAGGGTGGTTCTCAGACGTGCGCGCAGTCTTGACGGCATATATGATCCTTCGTTTGTCACAACATCTGGACATCCCACGTCCAACGTATGCGTGACAGACGGTAGTTGGCGGCAGCGACACACCGCAAGAAGCGTGCAGGGATAACGGGGGTGGTGCTCAAGCGGCCTGACGTGTTGTCACCGGATCATTGCGGGATTCAACGACAAATCAGGTCATGATAAATCAGGTCATAGGGAAAATTGCGCAACGCGCACAGTTCATGGGCCTGCTGGGGCTGAGGCGGGACCCCTGCGGCGCAGGGGGCGCTCCCCGCCGTTCGGGGTCCCGCCGCCGTGCCGCGGGGAACCGTCAGCCCTGGGCGGCCGCGGTCCGCAGGGCGATGCGGTCCTCGCCCGCGTACACGTTCATGGAGCTGCCCCGCAGAAAGCCCACCAGGGTCAGCCCGGTCTCCTGGGCCAGGTCCACCGCCAGCGACGAGGGCGCCGAGACCGCCGCCAGCATCGGAATGCCCGCCATCACGGCCTTCTGCGCCAGCTCGAAGGAGGCGCGGCCGGAGACGAGGAGGATCGTCCGGGACAACGGCAGGCCGCCGTTCTGCAGGGCGCGGCCGACCAGCTTGTCGACCGCGTTGTGCCGGCCCACGTCCTCCCGTACGTCCAGCAGCTCACCGTCCTCGGCGAACAGCGCCGCCGCGTGCAGCCCCCCGGTCCGGTCGAAGACCCGCTGGGCCGCCCGCAGCCGGTCGGGGAGACTCGCGAGCAGCTCGGGCTCCACCCGGACCGGGGGAGTGTCGGCGATGGGCCAGCGGGCCGTCGTGCGCACCGCGTCCAGGCTCGCCTTGCCGCACAGCCCGCAGGACGAGGTCGTGTAGACATTGCGTTCGAGGGTGATGTCCGGGATCGCGACCCCGGGGGCCGTCTTCACATCCACCACGTTGTATGTGTTCGAGCCGTCCACGGTGGCGCCCGCGCAGTACACGATGTTCTGCAGGTCCGACTGCTCGCCCAGCACTCCCTCGCTCACCAGGAACCCGGCCGCGAGCGCGAAGTCGTCGCCGGGGGTGCGCATGGTGATCGCGAGCGGTTTGCCGTTCAGGCGGATCTCCAGGGGTTCCTCGGCGACGAGCGTGTCCGGGCGGGTGGACACCGCGCCGTCCCGGACGCGGATCACCTTGCGTCGTTCCGTGACTCGTCCCATGTCCTGATCAGCCCCGGTTCTGTACGTGCTGGTAGCCGAAACGGCCCTTGATGCAGAGGTTGCCGTGGGTCACCGGGTTGTCGTGCGGCGAGGTGACCTTGACGATCTCATTGTCCTGCACATGGAGCGTGAGGTTGCAGCCCACTCCGCAGTAGGCGCACACCGTCGTGGTCTCCGTCTGCTGCGACTCGTCCCACGTACCCGCCGCCCGCATGTCGAACTCCGACTTGAACGACAGCGCCCCCGTCGGGCAGACCTCGATGCAGTTCCCGCAGTACACACACGCCGAGTCGGTCAGCGGGGCGTCGTGCTCGACCGCGATCCGGGCGTCGAAGCCCCGGCCCGCGACGGAGATCGCGAAGGTGTTCTGCCACTGGTCACCGCAGGCGTCGACGCACTTGTAACAGAGGATGCACTTGTCGTAGTCGCGGACGTAGAGGTCGTTGTCGATCTTCGGTGCCTCGTTGAGACGGGCCGCCTCGGGGCCGAAGCGGTCCGGTTTCGCCTCGTACTCCTTGATCCACCCGGCGACCTGGGGTGTGGTCGACAAGTCGACCGAGGAGGCGAGGAGTTCCAGGACGACCTTGCGGCTGTGCCGGGCGCGTTCGGTGTCCGTGTGGACGGTCATCCCTGGTTCCGCCTTGCGGGAGCAGGCCGGGACCAGGGTGCGCGAGCCCTCGACCTCGACCACGCAGACCCGGCAGGCGTTCTTCGGGGTGAGGGTGTCGCCGTGACAGAGGGTCGGGATGTCCTTTCCGGCGGCCCGGCAGGCGTCCAGGACGGTCGAGCCCTCCGGGACCCTGGCCTCCTTGCCGTCGATGGTGAACTCGACCAGCCGGCGCGGCACTCCCAGCGGTATCGCGGTCATTCGTACGCCCCCAGACGGTCGATGGCGGATTCCACGGCGTTCCACGCGGTCTGTCCCAGACCGCAGATCGAGGCGTCCCGCATCGCGCGGCCGACCTCCCTGAGCAGGGCGATGTCATCGGCGGCAGCGGCACCGGTGCGCTCCACGATCCGGTGCAGCGCCTCCTCCTGCCGCACCGTCCCGACCCGGCACGGCACGCACTGCCCGCACGACTCGTCACGGAAGAACTCCGCGATCCGCAGCAGCAGCCGGGGCAGCGGCACGGTGTCGTCGAAGGCCATCACGACCCCGGAGCCGAGCGTCGTACCGGCCTCGCGGGTGCCCTCGAAGGTGAGCGGGATGTCCCTCTCGTCCGGCCGTACGAAGCCGCCCGCCGCGCCGCCGAGCAGCACCGCGCGCAAGCCCTCGCGCACCCCCGCCAGCTCCAGCAGCTCCCCCAGCGTCGCGCCGAAGGGCAGCTCGTAGATACCCGGCCGGTCCACGCTGCCGGACACGCAGAAAAGCTTCGGTCCGGTCGATTTCGCCGTGCCGATCGCCGCGTACGCCGGGGCGCCCATCGTCAGGATCGGCAGCACGTTGACCAGCGTCTCCACGTTGTTCTCGACGGTGGGCTTGCCGAACAGGCCCTTCTCCACGGGGAAGGGCGGTTTCGAACGCGGCTCGCCCCGATAGCCCTCGATCGAGTTGAACAGGGCCGTCTCCTCGCCGCAGATGTACGCGCCCGCGCCCCGCCGGATCCCGATGTCGAAGGCGTAGCCCTGCCCCAGGATGTCGTCGCCGAGCAGGCCACGCGCGCGGGCCTGGGCGATGGCGTGCTCCAGGCGGTGCAGGGCGCGCGGGTACTCGCCGCGCAGATAGAGATAGCCCTGATGCGCGCCGGTCGCGTACGCCGCGATGGTCATCGACTCGATCAGCGCGTACGGGTCGCCCTCCATCAGCACCCGGTCCTTGAAGGTGCCCGGCTCGGACTCGTCGGCGTTGCAGACGACGTAGTGCGGGTGGTCGGGCTGGGACGCCGTGGCCTGCCACTTGCGGCCGGTGGGGAAGGCGGCGCCGCCGCGCCCGACCAGGCCGGAGTCGGTGACCTCGCGGATGACTCCCGCGGGGCCGAGCTCGAAGGCCCGGCGGAGGGCGGTGTAGCCGCCGTGGGCGCGGTAGTCGTCGAGGCTGAGCGGATCCACCACGCCGACGCGCCGCAGGAGGACCAGGTCGTCGCTGCCCGCCTGGGAGACCGCCATGACGGCCGGGGGCTCCTCGGGTGCGGAGTCCGGCGCGGTGGCGGCGAGGACGGCCGCATCGACGGTCGCCGGTGCGGAGACCGCCGTACGGACCGGATCCCCGGCCCTGATCGCCAGCGCCGCCGGGGCGCGTTCGCACAGGCCCAGGCAGGGGCTGCGCTCGACGTGGACGCCGGCGGCCACCCGAGCCTCGATCCCGGCGCACAGCTCCTGCGCCCCGGCGGCCGCGCACGCCAGGTCCGTGCAGACATGGAGCACGGTCGCCGGGCGCGGCTTCACCGAGAACATCGCGTAGAACGTGGCCACCCCGTACGCCTCCGCCGGTGGCACGGTCAGCCGTCGGCACAGGTAGTCCAGGGCGCCCTCGCTGATCCAGCCGACCCGGTCGTTGATCGCGTGCAGCCCCGGCAACAGCAGGTCACGCCGGTCCCGGGCCTCCCGCCCGCCGCGCGCCCACCTCAGGTCGGCGTCGGAGCGGTCGGCGCCCTCCCACGAGGACTCCGGAGGACCGAGCAGCGCGTCGACGGCCGCCCGCTCGTCGTCCGTCGGTTTGCTGTCGCCGAAGTGCAGGTCCACTTGAGGTCACCTCACGATGGTCGCGACGGGAAGCTTCTCGATCCGGATCGCCGACGCCTTGAACTCCGCCGTCCCCGCGATCGGGCAGTTCGCCTCGATCGTCAGCTGGTTGGTGTCCACCTCGTCGGGAAAGTGCATGGTCATGAAGGCCAGCCCGGGCCGCAGCGCCGGGTCGATCCACACGGGCGCGACCACGGACCCACGCCGGGAGGTCACCTGGACCTCCTCGCCCACCACGACCCCGTACCGCTCGGCGTCCTCCGGGCACAGCTCGACGTATTCGCCACGGCGCAGCGGGGAGGCGAAACTGCCGCTCTGCACACCGGTGTTGTAGGAGTCGAGCCGGCGTCCGGTGGTGAGCCGGATCGGGTACTGGTCGTCGGTGAGGTCGACCGGCGGATCGTGCTGCACCAGCCCGAAGGGCGCGAGCCTGCCCCGCTTGGCCGGGTCCGTCTCCCACAACCGGCCGTGCAGATAGGTGGGTTCGAGCCGGTCGGTGCTCGGGCACGGCCACTGGATGCCCTGGTGCTCCTCCAGGCGGTGGTACGTCATCCCGTAGTGGTCCGGCGACACCGAGCGCAGCTCGTTCCAGACGGCCTCGGCGTCGGCGTACTTCCAGTCGTGACCCAGGCGTGCCGCCAGATCGCAGATGATGTCGATGTCCTCGCGGGCCTCGCCGGGCGGGGTCACGGCCTTGCGCACCCGCTGGACCCGCCGCTCGCTGTTGGTCGTCGTGCCGTCGGTCTCGGCCCATCCGGCGGTCGCGGGCAGCACGACGTCCGCCAGCTCGGCGGTCTTCGTCAGGAAGATGTCCTGCACGACGAGGAAGTCCAGCGCCTTCAGCCGTCGTACCGCCTGTTCGCTGTCCGCCTCCGACTGGGCCGGGTTCTCGCCGATGCAGTAGACGGCCCTGAGGGTGCCCTCCTCCATCGCCTCGAACATCTCCGTCAGGTTCAGTCCGTAGTGCGGCTGGATGACGGTGTCCCAGGCCGACTCGAACTTGAGCCGGATGTCCGGGTCGAGGATGTCCTGGAAGCCGGGCAGGCGGTTGGGGATGGCGCCCATGTCGCCGCCGCCCTGCACGTTGTTCTGACCGCGCAGCGGTTGCAGGCCCGCCCCGTAGCGGCCGACGTGGCCGGTGAGCAAGGACAGGTTGATGAGCGCGCGGACGTTGTCGGTGCCGTTGTGGTGCTCGGTGATGCCGAGGGTCCAGCACAGCTGGGCGCGCTCGGCGCGGGCGTAGGCGTGGGCCAGGTCCTTGATGGCGGCGGCCGGTACGCCCGTCACCTTCTCGGCGAGCGACAGCGTCCACGGCTCGACGAGCGCCTTGTACTCCTCGAAGCCGGTCGTCGCCCGCTCGATGAACGCCTCGTTGGCGAGCCCCGCGTGGATGATCTCGCGGCCGATCGCGTGCGCCATCGGTATGTCGGTGCCGACGTTGAGGCCGAGCCAGCTCTCCGCCCACTCGGCGGTGGAGGTGCGGCGCGGGTCGACGGCGTACATCCGGGCGCCGTTCCTGATCCCCTTCAGCACGTGCTGGAAGAAGATCGGATGCGCGAAGCGGGCGTTGGAGCCCCACATCACGATGACGTCGGTGTGCTCGATCTCCTCGTACGAGGAGGTGCCGCCGCCGGAGCCGAAGGCGGCGGACAGGCCCGCGACGCTCGGGGCGTGGCAGGTGCGGTTGCAGGAGTCGACGTTGTTGGTGCCCATCACCACGCGGGCGAACTTCTGGGCGACGTAGTTCATCTCGTTGGTCGCGCGGGCGCAGGAGAACATGCCGAACGCGTCCCGGTTGCGCTGCAGGCCGCGGGCGGCCCGGTCCAGGGCCTCGTCCCAGCTCGCCGGGCGGAACGGCTCGTCGCGGGAGTCCCTGACGAGGGGGTGGGTCAGCCTGGTGTAGGTCTTCGGTTCGCGTTTCCTCATGCGGCGCTCCTCAGCGCGAGCAGGTCCGAGATGGCGTGCACGGTGCGCAGGGTGGGCACGTCGACGCCGGTGATCTCCGCCAACTCGACGACGGCCGAGAGCAGGACGTCGAGTTCGAGCGGTTTGCCGCGCTCCAGGTCCTGGAGCGTGGAGGTGCGGTGGTCGCCGACCTTCTCGGCGCCCGCGAGGCGGCGTTCGATGGAGACGCCGACCTCGCAGCCGAGGGCCTCGGCGACGGTGAGCGTCTCGGTCATCATGATCTCGATGACCCTGCGCGTGCCGCCGTGCAGGCACATCTGGCGCATGGTCGCGCGGGACAGCGCGCTGATCGGGTTGAAGGAGATGTTGCCGAGCAGCTTCAGCCAGATGTCGTTGCGCAAGTGCGGTTCGACCGGGCACTTCAGGCCGCCGCCCCGCATCGCCTCGCTGAAGGCGGAACACCGCTCGGACACGCTGCGGTCGGGTTCGCCGATGGAGAACCGGGTGCCTTCCAGATGCCGTACGACACCCGGTCCTTCGAGTTCGGTGGCCGCGTAGACGACACAGCCGATGGCCCGGTCGGGCGCGAGCACCGCACTGACCGCGCCGCCGGGGTCCACGCTCTCGATGCGGTGGCCGTCGTAGGGGCCGCCGTGGCGGTGGAAGTACCACCAGGGGATGCCGTTCTGGGCGGCGATCACCGCCGTGGTGTCGTGCAGCAGTGGCTCGATCAGCGGCCCGCACGCCGCGTACGAGTTGGCCTTCAGGCCCAGGAAGACATAGTCGACCGGGCCGACTTCGGCCGGGTCGTCGGTGGCGTCGGGGTGCGCGGTGAAGTCGCCGCGCGGGCTGAGCACCTGTACTCCGTGCCGCCTCATGGCCGCGAGATGCGGTCCACGGGCGATGAGGTGGACATCGGCGCCCGCGCGGTGGAGCGCGGCACCGACGTAGGCGCCGATCGCTCCGGCGCCGAGGACTGCGACTTTCACGAGAACACTCCGTTCGGTTTGAGGGATACCGCGGAGGTGACGGCCGTACGGCTTATGTCGACGAAATATTGTCTACAGTATGGAGGTTGGGGCGACAAGGGTCCGTACGATGACCGTTCGGCGCAGGTTGGATACCGCTCATCGCATACGGTCGACGCGCCGTCTTCTCAACTCCCTTGATCCTTCGTACCGTCCGGGTCCCATGAGTCCCCCCGTCGCACCCCCGGGATGGAGCCGCTGGCTGGTGCCGCCCGCCGCGCTCTCCGTCCACCTCTCCATCGGGCAGGCCTACGCCTGGAGCGTGTTCAAGCCGCCCCTCGAATCCGCGCTCGGCCTCAGCGGCACCCAGAGTGCGCTGCCCTTCCAGCTCGGCATCGTCATGCTCGGCCTGTCGGCCGCGTTCGGCGGCACGCTCGTGGAGCGCCGGGGGCCGCGCTGGGCGATGACCGTGGCGCTGGTGTGCTTCTCGTCGGGCTTCCTGCTGTCCGCGCTCGGCGCGGCGACGGAGCAGTACTGGCTGATCGTCCTCGGCTACGGCTTCGTCGGCGGGATCGGCCTCGGCATCGGCTACATCTCGCCGGTCTCCACGCTGATCAAGTGGTTCCCGGACCGGCCCGGCATGGCCACCGGCATCGCCATCATGGGCTTCGGCGGCGGCGCGCTGATCGCCTCGCCGTGGTCGGCGCAGATGCTTGAGTCGTTCGGCTCCGACAGCTCCGGGATCGCCCTTGCCTTCCTGGTGCACGGGCTGTCGTACGCCGTGTTCATGCTGCTCGGCGTGGTGCTGGTGCGGGTGCCGCGGACCGAGAAGCCGGTGGCGTCCGGGCCGAGCGTGGTCGAGGGCGTGCAGGTGTCGGCGAACAGCGCCGTGCGCACACCGCAGTTCTGGTGTCTGTGGGTCGTGCTCTGCATGAACGTGACCGCCGGCATCGGGATCCTGGAGAAGGCCGCACCGATGATCACGGACTTCTTCGCGGACACCTCGACACCGGTCTCGGTGACGGCGGCCGCCGGGTTCGTCGCGCTGCTCTCGGCGGCGAACATGGCGGGCCGTATCGCCTGGTCGTCGACGTCCGACCTGATCGGACGCAAGAACATCTACCGCGTCTATCTGGGTGTGGGCGCGCTGATGTACCTGCTCATCGCGCTGTTCGGCGACTCGTCCAAGCCGCTGTTCATCCTGTCCGCGCTGGTGATCCTCTCCTTCTACGGCGGCGGCTTCGCCACCATCCCGGCGTATCTGAAGGACCTCTTCGGCACCTATCAGGTCGGCGCGATCCACGGGCGGCTGCTCACCGCCTGGTCCACGGCCGGCGTGCTCGGGCCGCTGATCGTCAACTGGATCGCCGACCGGCAGGAGGAGGCCGGCAAGCATGGCGCGGCCCTGTACGGGCTGTCGTTCACCATCATGATCGGGCTGCTGGTCGTCGGCTTCGTCGCCAACGAACTCGTCCGCCCCGTCCACCCGCGTCACCACGTCCCCGCACCCCGTCAGGAGGCCGTCGATGTCGAACGACAACAGCCAGAGTCCGCCTGACCGGCGGCCACTCATCGCGTTCGCGTGGCTGTGGGTCGGCGCGCCGCTCGCGTACGGCCTGTACGAACTCGTACGGAAGGCGACACAGCTGTTCACCGGATGAGGGGCAGTTCACTGAAAGCTGCGGGAAACCGACAACCCCGGGTTCCCATTCCTGTGTCCTTGCCTGCACTGTTACTCGTGAGTCGCTGACCAGACTGGTGGGTCCCGCATCCCAGCAACGAGGGGACCCGCCCATGAACGGCTCGCGCATCGCCGCAGTCGGCCACTATCAGCCCGCCAAGGTACTCACCAACGAGGACCTGGCGGGCATGGTCGACACCAGCGACGAATGGATCAGAACCCGGGTCGGCATCCGCACCCGGCACATCGCCGGCCCCGACGAGCCGGTGGACGAGCTCGCCGCGCACGCCGCGGCCAAGGCGCTCGCGACGGCCGGGCTGACGCCGGGGGACATCGACCTCGTCCTCGTCGCCACGTCGACGGCGGTCGACCGCTCCCCGAACATGGCCGCCCGGGTCGCGGCACGGCTCGGCGTTCCGCGACCCGCCGCGATGGACGTCAATGTGGTGTGCGCGGGTTTCACCCACGCCCTCGCCACCGCCGACCACACCGTACGGGCGGGGGCGGCGAGCCGGGCGCTGGTCATCGGCGCCGACAAGATGTCCGACGTCACCGACTGGACCGACCGGACGACCTGCGTACTCGTCGGCGACGGAGCGGGGGCCGCCGTCGTGGAGGCCTCGGACCAGCCGGAGGTGGGGCCGGTGCTCTGGGGGTCGGTGCCGGAGATGGGGCACGCGGTGCGGATCGAGGGCATGCCCGCGCGGTTCGAGCAGGAGGGGCAGAGCGTCTACCGGTGGGCGACCACCCAACTGCCGCCGCTCGCCCGGCAGGCCTGCGAGCGCGCCGGGTACGCGCCGGAGGACCTCGCCGCGGTGGTGCTGCACCAGGCCAACCTGCGGATCATCGAGCCGCTCGCCGAGAAGCTGGGCGCCGTCAACGCGGTCATCGCGCGCGATGTCGCCGAGTCCGGGAACACCTCGGCGGCCAGCATTCCGCTGGCGTTCTCCAAGCTGGTGGAGCAGGGGGCGATTTCGGCGGGGGATCCGGTGCTGCTGTTCGGATTCGGCGGGAACCTGTCGTACGCGGGGCAGGTCGTCCGGTGTCCGTGAGGGTGGACGAGTGTCCATGAGGGTGTGACAAGTGTCCATGAGGGTGTGACGAGGCCAACTCCCCGATTCGGTAGCCGTTGTGCGCCGTAGACTGTAGACAAAAGGCAATTGATAATGTCTTTTCCAGGGCTTTGCGGCTCCGAGGTTGCTCTGGCGTTGATGTCTGCTGTGCACGGCCCTGGCCAGGAGGGGGACCGATGTTGTCGACAGGACTGCCGCACGGTGCGGTGCCCAAGCTCGAACGTCCCGGCCCGCTGCGCGACCGCGTCTACGAGGCGCTGCTCGAACTCATCACCACCCGCGCCCTCCAGCCCGGCCAGCACCTGGTCGAGAGCGAACTCGCCGGGCACCTCGGCGTCTCCCGGCAGCCGGTGCGTGAGGCGTTGCAGCGGCTGAACACCGAGGGGTGGGTCGATCTGCGGCCGGCGCAGGGCGCGTTTGTGCACGAGCCGACGGAGGAGGAGGCCGATCAGCTCCTGACGGTGCGTACGCTGCTGGAGGCCGAGGCCGCCCGGCTCGCTGCCGCCCATGCGGGCAGCGCCGGTGTCGCCGTCCTGGAGGAGCTGTGCGCGGAGGGCGAGCGTGCGGTCGCCGCGGACGACGTGGACGGCGCGGTCGCGCTCAATGCCCGCTTCCACGCCAAGGTCATGGAACTGGCGGGCAACGCCGTCCTCGCCGAACTCGCCGCGCAGGTGGACCGCCGGGTTCGCTGGTACTACACGCCGGTCGCCCGCCAGCGCGGCAGACAGTCCTGGATCGAACACCGCGAGCTGATCGCCGCGATCATTGCGCGTGACGAGCAGCGGGCGACGGAAATCATGCGGGCGCACACGGAACACACGCGCAGGTCGTACCACGCACGGCCACGGCCTTAGGGGCGTGGGGGGTGGGGGATGCGCAGGGCGCCTGACCTCCGGCGCCGGTGTTGGGGCGTGCGGCGGGGGTCTGCCTGAGGGGTGCGCGCCTTGTATTCGCCCGCTCCACGCGCCCGCCCCCCAGCGTGCACGCGGGCCCAGATGTCACGCGGCCTCACCCACCCCCCAAAACCGCCTGCGTCTGCACCGTGCGCCCCACCGTACGGCCCTCCTCGTCCCGTACCTCCGTCTCCACGACGACGAAGGACCGCCCCACATGCAGTGGGCGTGACTCTGCGTGGACCGTGCCCGAGCGGACCGGGCGGAAGAAGTGGGTGCTGGATTCGACCGTCGACGTGGTCGCACCCGGCGGCAGGTTGAGGAAGGCGCACACCGCGCCCGCCGTGTCCGCGAGGGTCATCAGTGCGCCGCCGTGCAGCACTCCGCCCGCCGTGCACAGCCGCGGCGACCAGGTGAGGCCGGCCACCACCCGCGCGGGTGTCGCCTCCTCAAGGGTCAGCCCCAGCTCCCCGGCGAAGGGGACCGCGGCCAGCAGCGCGTCCGGGGTGGTTGTGTCAGCGTCGTCGGCCATGAGGGGGCACCTCCGTGGGGTCGGGAGTCCGGGCGGTTACCAGCCTCCGCGGGCATCGCCCGCCCGTCGATTACCCGCGAGGTAATGCCCCTGGTCACTGAGGTCAAGCCCCGCCTTTGTCCTGCGAGTGGAAAAAGTCCGCAGTAAATCGTGCGCAGATTCTTCCCACTCCCGGCAGCCGCTGCTACGTTCCCCTCGAAAGCCGGACAGCGACGGCCGATTCGAGGCGGGGAGGGGCTCGTGAGACGTATGACCGCGCGACCCGCGAACGCCCACCAGGCCAGGCTGCTGAAGCTTCTTCGCGACGGCGGGCCCAACTCCCGGGCCCAGCTGGGCGATCAGGTCGATCTCTCACGGTCCAAGCTGGCCGTGGAGGTGGACCGGCTCCTGGAGACGGGCCTGATCGTCGCCGACGGACTCGCCGCCTCCCGCGGCGGCCGCCGCTCGCACAACATCCGGCTCGCACCCAACCTGCGCTTCCTCGGCGTCGACATCGGCGCGACCTCCATCGACGTCGCGGTCACCAACGCGGAGCTGGAGATCCTGGGGCACATCACCCAGCCGATGGAAGTGCGCGAGGGACCCGTCGCGGTCTTCGAGCAAGTGCTGTCCATGGCCGCCAAGTTGCGGGCCTCCGGGCTCGCGGAGGGGTACGACGGCGCCGGCATCGGCGTCCCGGGCCCGGTCCGCTTCCCCGAGGGCGTCCCCGTGGCGCCGCCGATCATGCCGGGCTGGGACGGCTTCCCCGTGCGGGAGGCGCTCAGTCAGGAACTCGGCTGCCCGGTCATGGTCGACAACGACGTGAACCTTATGGCGATGGGGGAGATGCACGCGGGCGTCGCCCGCTCCGTGGGCGACTTCCTCTGCGTCAAGATCGGCACCGGCATCGGCTGCGGAATCGTCGTCGGCGGCGCGGTCCACCGCGGTACGACGGGCTCCGCAGGCGACATCGGGCACATCCAGGCCGTGCCCGACGGACGTCCGTGCGCCTGCGGCAACCGGGGCTGCCTCGAGGCCCACTTCAGCGGCGCGGCCCTCGCCCGCGACGCGCTGGAGGCCGCCCAGCAAGGCCAGTCGGCCGAGCTGGCGGCACGCCTGGAGACGAACGGCACCCTCACCGCCGTCGACGTCGCCGCCGCGGCCGCCGCGGGCGACGCCACCGCCCTCGAACTGATCCGCGAGGGCGGCAACCGCACCGGCCAGGTCATCGCCGGGCTGGTCAGCTTCTTCAACCCCGGCCTGGTGGTGATCGGCGGCGGGGTGACCGGCCTCGGCCACACCCTGCTCGCCGCGATCCGCACCCAGGTCTACCGCCAGTCGCTGCCGCTGGCGACCGGCAACCTGCCCATCGTCCTGGGCGAGCTGGGCCCCACCGCCGGAGTCATCGGCGCGGCCCGGCTGATCAGCGACCACCTGTTCTCACCCGCGTAAGCACCTCCTACTCCGCCACCACCAGCACAGCACCCTGCTTCGCCCTGCCCTGAAACCGGCCCCCGCACGCCAGCCAAGGGGAACCCACATGGCACCTGAACCACCGCTGCTCAGCATGTCCGGCATCACCAAGTCGTTCCCCGGCGTCCGCGCCCTGGACGGCGTCGACCTCGACGTCCAGGCCGGTGAAGTGCACTGTCTGCTCGGCCAGAACGGCGCCGGGAAGTCCACCCTGATCAAGGTCCTGGCCGGTGCCCACCAGCCCGACACCGGCACCATCCACTGGCGCGGCGAACCGGTCACCCTGCGCTCGCCGATCGCCGCGATGCGCCTCGGCATCGCCACCATCTACCAGGAACTCGACCTGGTGGAGCACCTGTCGGTCGCCGAGAACGTCCACCTCGGCCACGAACCCACGGCCGCCGGGTTCGTCGTACGACGCAGGACGGCGAAGGAGTCGACAGCCCATCTTCTCAAGCGACTTGGGCATCCCGAGATCGACCCGGGGCGTCTCGTCGGCGAGTTGTCGGCCGCCCAGCAGCAGATCGTCTCCATGGCCCGCGCGCTCTCCCACGACGTACGGCTGATCGTGATGGACGAACCGTCCGCCGCCCTCGACCCGGACGAGGTCGACAACCTCTTCCGGATCGTCGGCGACCTCACCGCCGACGGCGTCGCCGTCGTCTACATCTCGCACCGCCTGGAGGAGATCCGCCGGATCGGCGACCGGGTGACCGTGCTGAAGGACGGCCGGGCGGTGGCGGGCGGGCTGCCCGCGAAGTCGACGCCGACGCGTGACGTCGTGGCGCTGATGACCGGCCGCAACGTCGAGTACGTCTTCCCCGAGCGGCCCGCTGCGCCGGGGCAGGGGGAGCAGCCCTTGCTTCATGTGCGGGGACTGGCCCGGGACGGCGAGTTCGAGCCGTTCGACCTGACAGTCCGGCCCGGCGAGATCGTCGGCCTCGCGGGACTCGTCGGCTCCGGGCGCTCCGAGATCCTGGAGACGATCTACGGCGCCCGCAAGCCCAGCGCCGGTCAAGTCGTCGTCGCCGGACGGCCGTTGAAGCCGGGCAGTGTCCGCGCCGCCGTCCGTGCCGGACTCGGGCTCGCCCCCGAGGAACGCAAGGCGCAGGCCCTGCTGATGCTGGAGTCGGTCACCCGCAACGTCTCGATCTCCTCCATGTCCCGCTTCGCGAAGGCGGGTTGGATCGACCGAGGGGCCGAACTGGGCGCCGCGCGCGCCGCGACCCGCGAACTGTCGCTGCGGCCCGACAACCCCTCGGTGCCGATCCGCACCCTCTCCGGCGGCAACCAGCAGAAGGCCGTCCTCGCCCGCTGGCTGCTGCGCGGCTGCCGCGTCCTGCTGCTCGACGAGCCGACCCGGGGCGTCGACGTCGGTGCGCGCGCCGAGCTGTACGCGGTCGTCCGGCGCCTCGCCGACGAAGGCCTCGCGGTGCTGCTGGTCTCCAGCGAGGTGCCCGAGGTGCTCGGCCTCGCCGACCGCGTGCTGGTACTGCGCGAGGGCCGGGTCGTACACACCGCGCCCGCCCAAGAGCTGGACGAACACCGCGTACTCGACCTCGTGATGGAAGGAAGCCCGGCGTCATGACGCAGCCCGTGTCCCCGCCGCGGGGCAGCGCCGACAAGGTGCGGCCGGCCGCTGAAGCACCCGCCTGGCGCGGCCTGATGGCCCGCGCCGACGTCCGCACCCTGTCCCTGCTCGGCGTGCTCGCCGCCCTCATTGTCATCGGCGGCATCACCAAGCCGGACGAGTTCCTCGACACCCGCAACCTCCAACTCGTCCTCACCCAGGCTTCCGTGATCGGCGTCGTCACCGTCGGTATGACCTTCGTCATCACCTCCGGCGGCATCGACCTCTCCGTCGGCGCGATCGTCGCCCTCGCCTCCGTCTGGGCGACCACCGTCGCCACCCAGGAGTACGGCTTCGGCGGCATCCTCTTCACCTCGGTGCTCGTCGGCCTGGGCTGCGGCCTGGTCAACGGACTGCTCATCGCCTACGGCGGGATGGTCCCGTTCATCGCCACCCTCGCCATGCTGGCGTCGGCGCGCGGACTGGCGTTGCAGATCACCGACGGCAGGACGCAGATCGTGACGGTCGACGGCGTCCTCGACCTCGGCGAGCGCGACGCGTACGTGCTCGGCGTCCCGCCGCTCGTCCTCGTCTTCGCGGTCGTGACGATCATCGGCTGGCTGCTGCTGAACCGCACCACCTTCGGCCGCCGCACCGTCGCCGTCGGCGGCAACGCGGAAGCGGCCCGGCTGGCCGGTATCGACGTACGCCGACAGCGGCTTTATCTGTACCTGCTCTCCGGGCTGTGCTGCGGCATCGCCGCGTTCCTGCTGATCATCCTGTCCGGCTCCGGTCAGAACACCAACGGCAACCTGTACGAACTCGACGCCATCGCGGCCGCGATCATCGGCGGCACGCTGCTCAGCGGAGGCCGCGGCACCATCGTCGGCTCCGTGCTCGGCGTCCTGATCTTCACCACCATCACCAACATCTTCGCCCTGAACAACCTGCAGAGCGACGTCCAGCAGATCGCCAAGGGCGCGATCATCGTCGCCGCCGTGCTGGTCCAGCGCCGTACCGCGAGCACGACTTGAGGAAAGGGTTCACAGCCATGACACAACTCCCCACGCGCAGAGGACTGCTCTTCGGGACCGCCGCCGTCTCGGCCGGTGTCCTCCTCGCAGGTTGCACGAGTAACGAGTCCGGCGACGACGGTCAGGCCGCCGACAACCAGCCCGCCGCCGACGACCAGCCCGGCAAGCAGGTCACCATCGGCTTCGCCGGACCGCAGGCCGACCACGGCTGGCTCAACGCGATCAACGAGAACGCCAAGAGCCGCGCCGAGAAGTACGAAGACGTGACGCTGGAGATCACCGAGGGCTCCAACGACACCGCCGCGCAGATCGGCCAGATCGAGACGCTGATCAACAAGAAGGTCGACGTGCTGGTCATCCTGCCCGCCGACGGCAAGGCGCTCACCCAGAGCGGGCTCAAGGCGATGCGGGCCGGGATCCCGGTGATCAACCTGGACCGGATCTTCAACACCCCGCAGGCGTACCGCTGCTGGATCGGCGGCGACAACTACGGCATGGGCCTGAACGCCGGCCACTACATCGGCGAGCAGCTCAAGGACAAGCCCAATGCCCGGGTCATCGAACTGGCCGGACTGGACAACCTGGAGCTGACCCAGCAGCGCACCCAGGGCTTCGACGACGCGCTGAAGAACTACCCGAACATCCGCAAAGTGGCCCGCCAGGCCGCCGAGTTCACCGTCGAGTCCGGGCAGGCCAAGATGGCCCAGCTGCTCCAGGCGCAGTCGCAGTTCGACGCGCTGTGGAACCACGACGACGACCAGGGCGTGGGCGCACTGCGCGCCATCGAACAGGCCGGGCGGGACGACTTCCTGATGGTCGGCGGCGCGGGCGCGCTCTCCGCCTTCCAGGCCATCAAGCAGGACGACGGCGTGCTGAAGGCGACCGTCCTCTACCCGCCCACCATGGCGGCCTCCGCCATCGACCTCGCCCGCGCCCTCGGCCAGGCCAAGGGCATCGGCGGCCTCGCGGAGTACGAGATCCCGGCGTCGATCACGCTCTACTCGGCCGTCGTCGACAAGAACAACGTCGACCAGTACATGTCCACCGGCTTCGAGTGAGGCGCCCCGCTCTACGGGCCTGACCTGCTGAGAACAGGGCGGGCCCCCACCCCCCACCTCGCCATGACGACGAGAGGACATCCGTATGGCACAGCCGCAAGCGCCCGAAGGGACCGCGTCCGAGCAGCCCCCGCTGCGCGTCGGCATGATCGGCTACGCCTTCATGGGCGCCGCCCACTCCCAGGGCTGGCGCACCGTGGGCCGCGTCTTCGACCTGCCCCGGCAGCCCGTGCTCGCCGCGATCTGCGGACGGGACGAGACGGCCGTGCGCGCGGCGGCCGAACGGCACGGCTGGGCGGCGGCCGAGACCGACTGGCGGGCGCTGATCACCCGGGACGACGTCGACCTGGTCGACATCTGCACGCCCGGCGACAGCCACGCCGAGATCGCGCTCGCCGCGCTGGCCGCCGGCAAGCACGTCCTGTGCGAGAAGCCCCTCGCGAACACCGTCGAGGAGGCCGAGACGATGGCGGCGGCGGCCGAATCGGCGTACGAACGGGGCCAGTTGGCGATGGTCGGCTTCAACTACCGCCGGGTGCCCGCCACCGCGCTGGCCCGGCGGATGGTCGCCGAGGGCCGCGTCGGCACCCTGCGGCACGTCAGGGTGTCGTACCTCCAGGACTGGCTGGTCGACCCGCAGGCCCCGCTGACCTGGCGGCTGCGCAAGGAACTGGCCGGCTCCGGCTCGCTCGGCGACCTCGGTGCGCACATCGTCGACCTGGCGCAGTACCTGGCGGGGGAGCAGCTCGCGGGGGTGTCGGCGCTCACGGAGACCTTCGTACGGGAACGGCCGCTCGCCGGTGCCGCGCGCGGACTGGGCGCCGTCTCGGCCGACGGGACGGGGCAGGTCACCGTCGACGACGCCGCCCTGTTCACCGCCCGCTTCACCTCCGGCGCCCTCGCCTCCTTCGAGGCCACCCGGTACGCCACCGGCCGCAAGAACGCCCTGCGCATCGAACTCAACGGCGAGCGCGGCTCGCTGGCCTTCGACCTGGAGCGGCTCAACGAGCTCTGGTACCACGACGGCACCGAGCCCGACGCCCGGTCCGGCTTCCGCCGCATCCTCGTCACCGAGCCCGACCACCCCTACCTCGACGCCTGGTGGCCGCCCGGCCACGGCCTCGGCTATGAGCACACCTTCGTCCACCAGGCCCACGACCTGGTCCACGCGGTCGCCGAGGGCCGCCGCCCCGAGCCCTCCTTCGCCGACGGGCTGCAGGTGCAGCGCGTCCTCGCGGCGGTGGAGGAGAGCGCCGAGAAGAACTCCGTCTACACCCCGATCGCGGTCTGAGGAGGCTTTGGCAATGCCCCGCACCTTCACGCTCTTCACCGGCCAGTGGGCCGACCTCCCCCTCGAAGAGGTCTGCCGCCTGGCCCGCGACTTCGGCTACGACGGACTCGAACTCGCCTGCTGGGGCGACCACTTCGAGGTCGACAAGGCGCTGAACGATCCCTCCTACATCGAGTCGCGGCGCCAGCTCCTCGACAAGTACGGCCTGAAGTGCTGGGCCATCTCCAACCACCTGGTCGGCCAGGCCGTCTGCGACGCCATCATCGACGAACGGCACCAGGCCATCCTCCCGGCGAGGATCTGGGGCGACGGGGACGCGGAAGGCGTACGACAGCGCGCCGCCGCCGAGATCAAGGACACCGCACGCGCCGCGGCCGCCTTCGGCGTCGACACCGTCATCGGCTTCACCGGCTCCGCCATCTGGCACCTGGTCGCGATGTTCCCGCCCGCCCCCGAGTCGATGATCGAGCGCGGCTACGAGGACTTCGCCGAGCGCTGGAACCCGATCCTGGACGTCTTCGACGCCGAGGGCGTGCGGTTCGCGCACGAGGTGCATCCCAGTGAGATCGCCTACGACTACTGGACCACCCAGCGCACGCTGGAGGCGGTCGACCACCGTCCCGCCTTCGGGCTGAACTTCGACCCGTCGCACTTCGTGTGGCAGGACCTCGACCCGGTCGGTTTCCTGTGGGACTTCCGCGACCGCATCTACCACGTCGACTGCAAGGAGGCCCGCAAACGCCTCGACGGCCGCAACGGCCGCCTCGGCTCCCACCTGCCCTGGGGCGACCCGCGGCGCGGCTGGGACTTCGTCTCCGCCGGGCACGGCGACGTGCCCTGGGAGGACGTCTTCCGGATGCTGCGCTCCATCGACTACCAGGGCCCCATCTCCGTCGAGTGGGAGGACGCCGGCATGGACCGGCTCCAGGGCGCCCCCGAGGCCCTGACTCGCCTGAAGGCCTTCGACTTCGAGCCGCCCAGCGCGTCCTTCGACGCCGCGTTCAACCACTGAACCACGCACTCGGCTATCAGGTCGGACGGGGGCCGGAACAACCGCCGGTCCCCACCGTCCCTGAAGTGTTCAGGACACACACCTCCGGGGTGACGGCGCACCCCGGCGCCCGCACCGCACGTCTTCGCACCCATCCCGTACGGCCACCCGTTCCCGGAGGGACTTCGTGCACAGAACCAGACTCAGCAGCACCCGCACCCCGAAACGCCCCAGGCTTCGCACAAGCCTCGCCCTGTTCACCGGCCTGCTCCTGGCCGTGGGCACCCCGGCGACCGTCGCCGGCGCCCACCCCGGCCACCCGGAACACGACGAACCGGCCGCCGCCGAGGGGCAGTTCCAACAGGTGCCGCTCGCCAAGGGCGAGCCCGAGACGGGCGAGCCGATGTCGCTCGCCGTGCTCCCGGACCGCAGCGTCCTGCACACCTCGCGCGACGGCACGCTGCGCCTCACCGACCAGGGCGGCGTCACCAAGATCGCCGGCAAGATCCCCGTCTACAGCCACGACGAGGAGGGCCTGCAGGGCGTCGGCATCGACCCGGACTTCAAGAACAACCGGGCGATCTACCTCTACTACGCCCCGCCGCTCGACACCCCCGCGGGCGACGCCCCGGAGACCGGCACCGCCGAGGACTTCAAGAAGTTCGACGGCGTCAACCGCCTCTCCCGCTTCGTTCTGAACCCCAACGGCACGCTGGACATGGCCAGCGAGAAGAAGGTCCTGGACGTCGCGGCCTCCCGCGGCATCTGCTGCCACGTCGGCGGCGACATCGACTTCGACGCGGACGGCAACCTCTACCTGTCGACCGGCGACGACACCAACCCCTTCGCCTCCGACGGCTACACGCCGATCGACGACCGCGAGGGCCGCAGTCCCGCCTTCGACGCCCGCCGCAGCTCCGCCAACACCAACGACCTGCGCGGCAAGATCCTCCGTATCAAGGTCGCCGAGGACGGCTCGTACACCATCCCGGAGGGCAACCTCTTCGCCCCGGGCACCGAGAAGACCCGTCCGGAGATCTACGCGATGGGCTTCCGCAACCCGTTCCGGATGAGCGTCGACGACAAGACCGGCATCGTGTACGTCGGCGACTACGGCCCCGACGCCGGCGCCGCCGATCCCAACCGGGGTCCGGCAGGCCAGGTCGAGTTCGCCAAGGTCACCGAGCCCGCCAACTTCGGCTGGCCGTTCTGCACCGGGAACAACGACGCCTACGTCGACTACGACTTCGCCACCGGCACCTCCGGTGAGAAGTTCGACTGCGCCGCCCCGAAGAACACCTCGCCGTACAACACGGGCCTGGTCGACCTGCCGCCCGCGCAGGCCGCCTGGATCCCCTACGACGGCGGTTCCGTACCCGAGTTCGGCAGCGGCTCGGAGTCCCCGATGGCCGGGCCCGTCTACCGCTACGACCCCGACCTCGACTCCAAGGTGAAGTTCCCCGAGTCGTACGACGGCGACTTCTTCGCAGGTGAGTTCGGCCGCCGCTGGATCAAGCGGATCGAGCAGAACGAGGACGGCTCAGTCGCGAAGATCAACGACTTCCCGTGGACCGGCACCCAGATCATGGACATGGAGTTCGGCCCCGACGGCGCGCTCTACGTCCTCGACTACGGCGTCTCCTGGTTCCAGGGCGACGAGAACTCCGCGCTCTACCGGATCGAGAACGCCGAGGACGGCTTCTCCCCGATCGCCGAGGTGAGCGCCGACAAGACGTCCGGCGCGGCCGGTCTTAAGGTCGCCTTCACCGGCTCCGCCAAGGACGCCGACTCGCCCGACCTCACCTACAGCTGGGACTTCGGCGACGGCACCAAGGGAGAGGGCCTCAACCCCACCCACAAGTACAAGAAGATCGGCACCTACACCGCGACCTTCACCGCGAAGGACCCCGAGGGCAACACCGGCAACGCCAGCGTCCGGATCGTGGTCGGCAACACCGAGCCCAAGGTGAGGATCGACGTGCCGGGCAACGGCACCTTGGCCGCCTTCGGCGAACCCGTCCCGTTCAAGGTGACCGTCACCGACCCCGAGGAGACCATCGACTGCTCCAAGGTCAAGGTCGTCTACAGCCTCGGCCACGACTCCCACGCCCACGAGCTGACCAGCGAGATGGGCTGCGAGGGCACCCTGAAGCCGCCCGCCGGAGACGGCGGCCACGACCCCAACGCCAACATCTACGGCGTCGTCGGCGCCAGCTACACCGACGGCGGGGCGAACGGCCAGGAGGCCCTGACCGGCACCGCCCGCACCGTGCTCCAGCCGCTGCACCGCCAGGCCGAGCACTTCACCACCCAGTCGGGTGTGTCGACCATCGACAAGACCGGCGCCAACGGTGGCAAGACCGTCGGCAACATCCACGACGGCGACTGGATCTCCTTCAGCCCCTACCGGTTCGACGGGCAGAAGAAGATGACCGTGCGGGCCTCCTCCGGCGGCTCGGGCGGCTTCATCGAACTGCGCACCGGCTCGCCCGACGGGCCACTGCACGGCTCGGCCTACATCCCGCCGACCGGCAGCTGGGAGACCTTCCAGAACGTCGACGTGCCGCTGCGAGCCCTGCCCAAGCGCACCACGGAGATCTACCTGGTCTTCAAGGGCGGCGAGGGCGCGCTGTACGACGTGGACGACTTCGAGTTCTCCAAGGAGCCGTTCAAGGGCGGCAAGCGGGTCCTGGTCTTCTCCAAGACCGCCGGTTTCCGGCACGACTCCATACCGGCCGGCATCGCAGCCCTGAAGGAGCTCGGCGCCCCGGCCGGCATCACGGTCGACGCGACCGAGGAGGCGAAGCAGTTCACCACGACCAACCTCGCCAAGTACGACGCGGTCGCCTTCCTGTCCACCACCGGTGACGTGCTCAACGCCGATCAGCAGAAGGCGTTCGAGGACTACATCGCGGGCGGCGGCGGTTACATGGGCATCCACGCCGCCGCCGACACCGAGTACGACTGGGAGTTCTACGGCGGCCTCGTCGGCGCCTACTTCGACTCGCACCCGGCCATCCAGAAGGCCACCGTCCGCGTCGAGGACCACGACCACCCGTCGACGTCGCACCTCGGCGACGCATGGGAGCGCACCGACGAGTGGTACAACTACCGCACCAACCCGCGTGAGCAGGCCAAGGTCCTCGCCACCCTGGACGAGACGACCTACCAGGGCGGCACCATGAAGGGCGACCACCCGATCGCCTGGTGCCAGAACTACGGCGGCGGCCGGTCCTTCTACACCGGTCTCGGCCACACCAAGGAGTCCTACACCGAGGAGGCCCTCCGGGCCCATCTGCTCGGCGGCCTCCAGTACGCCACCGGCCAGGTGAAGGCCGACTGCAAGCCGAGCGAGGGCTACCGGAAGATCTTCAACGGCCAGACCCTGGACGGCTGGAAGCAGGCCGGCCCCGGCACGTTCAACGTCAAGGACGGCACCCTGGAGTCCGAGGGCGGCATGGGTCTGCTCTGGTACCAGGCCAAGGAGCTGAAGTCGTACTCCCTGAAGCTCGACTGGAAGATGCAGGGCGACGACAACTCCGGGATCTTCGTGGGCTTCCCGGCCTCCGACGACCCCTGGTCAGCGGTGAACAAGGGCTACGAGATCCAGATCGACGCCACGGACGCGCCCGACCGCACCACGGGCTCCGTCTACTCGTTCAAGTCGGCGAACATCAAGGCCCGTGACCAGGTCCTGCGGCCGCCCGGCCAGTGGAACTCCTACGAGATCAAGGTCCAGGGCGAACGCCTCCAGGTGTTCCTCAACGGAGTCAAGATCAACGACTTCACCAACAAGGACCCCCAGCGGAGCCTGACCGACGGCTACATCGGCCTGCAGAACCACGGCGCCGAGGACCAGGTCTCCTTCCGCAACATCCAGTTGAAGGAACTGCCCGTCAAGGGCGACTGAACGGCGGCGGGCGGGGGACGCCGGACCCCCGCCCGCCGTCTCCCTCCCTCCCCTCCGGGGGTTCGTGCACGACAAGGAGGCTGCCCATGTCCGCGTCCCTCTCCCGACCGCGTGTGGGGGTGTGGCTGATCGGCGCCCGAGGCTCCGTCGCCACCACCGTCGTCACAGGGTGCGCCGCCGTCACCGCGGGACTGCACCCACCGACCGGCATGGTGACCGAGACCCCGGCGTTCACCGACAGCTGCCTGCCCGCGCTGTCCGACCTCGTCTTCGGCGGCCATGACACCGTCGACTGCCCCCTGCCCAAACGCGCCGAGGCCCTGACCGCCGGCGGAGTCCTCCCGCCGGGCGTGGCCGCCGCCGTCGCCGCCGAACTCGCCGCCGCCGACCGGGAGATCAGGCCCGGCGGCCCCACCCCGGGGGACACCAGGAGCGAGGCCGAACTGATCACCGCCTTCGCCGACGACATACGCGACTTCGTGCACCGCCACGAACTGGAGCGGGCCGTCGTGGTGAACGTCGCCTCCACCGAACCCGCGTCCCAGGGGCCCGACGCCCCGCTACCCGCCAGCACCCTGTACGCGCTGGCGGCCCTGCGCGCGGGCTGCCCCTACGTCAACTTCACCCCGTCCGAGGGCATGCACCACCCCGTCGCCGCCCGCGAGGCCGAGCGGAGCGGACTGCCGTACGCAGGCCGGGACGGCAAGACCGGACAGACGTTGCTGCGGGCCGTGCTGGGCCCGATGTTCGCGCAGCGGGCGCTGAACGTACGGGCCTGGTCCGGAACCAACCTGCTCGGCGGCGGCGACGGCGCGGCCCTCGCCGACCCGGCCGCCGCAGCGGCGAAGAACGCCGGCAAGGAACGCGTCCTCGCCGACACCCTTGGCACCGTTCCCGAGGGCGAGGTCCACATCGACGACGTGCCCGCGCTCGGCGACTGGAAGACCGCCTGGGATCACATCGCCTTCGACGGCTTCCTCGGCACCCGCATGATCCTCCAGACCATCTGGCAGGGCTGCGACTCGGCCCTCGCGGCACCCCTGGTCCTGGACCTGGCCCGCCTGACCGCCCGGTCCCACGAGGCCGGCCTGTCCGGTCCGCTCGGCGAGCTGGGCTTCTACTTCAAGGACCCGGTGGGGGACGGACCGGCGGGCCTGGCCGAGCAGTACGCCGCGCTTTGCCGGCTGGCGGAACGGCTCGGAGGTGCGGCTGCCTCCGCCGACCTCGGCACGGGTGCCGGTGCGGTGGCGGGCGGCGCCGGTGCGAAGACGGCTGGTGCCGGTGCGGATGCGGTCGCCGGGGCGGATACGTCCGCGCAGTCGGCCCAGGGCGACGTACCCCAGGGCGAGGCACGCCAGGGAGAGCGGCCATGAGCCGTAGCCGCGCCTGGGCCGAACTCCTGCGGCTTCCCGCGCTGTTCACCGTCCCCGGCGACGCCCTGAGCGGTGCCGTCGCCACGGGTGCCCGCCCCAACCCGCGGACCTTCCTCGCCATCGGCTCCTCCCTGTGTCTCTACGAGGCCGGTATGGCCCTCAACGACTGGGCGGACCGGGAGGAGGACGCCGCCGAGCGTCCTGAGCGGCCCCTGCCCTCCGGGCGGATCCGGCCGTCTTCCGCCCTCACGGCGGCCTGCGCTCTCACCGCAGCCGGGCTGGCCCTCGCGGCCCGCGCCGGCCGCCCGGCCCTGGCCGTGGCCACGCCCCTCGCGGCCACGGTCTGGGCGTACGACCTCGCACTGAAGCACACCCCCGCCGGCCCCCTGGCCATGGCCGCCGCCCGCGGCCTCGACCACCTCCTCGGCGCCGCCGCCACCACCGGCCGTCCGCAGGAGGCGCTGCCCTCCGCCGCCCTCCTCGGCACCCACACGCTCGCGGTGACGGCGGTCTCCCGCCGGGAGACCCAGGGCGGCTCGGCCCTGGCACCACTGGCCGCCCTCACCGCGACGGCCGCCCTCACCCGGCTCGTGACACGCGGCACGCGGGGCACGCGGGACGCCACGTCGACCGGAACCGGAACCGGTACCGGGATCGGCACCGGTGTCGGGTCGGGCAGCAGGACCGGCGCCGGCGTCGGGTCCGGCATCAGGATCGGCTCCGGCATGAGGGTCGGCTCCGGCATCAGGATCGGCATCGGCACGAGGACCGGCGCCGGCGTCGAGTCCGGCACCGGCATCAGGACCGGAACCGGCACCAGGCCCGGCACCGGCGTCGGGTCCGGCACCGCCACCGGCATCGGCACCGGGCGCCGAAGGTCCGGGCACGACCGCGCACGCGTCACCCTCGACGCCGCCCTACGCACCGCCCTCGCGACCACCTACGCCGCGACGGCAGGCCGTCCCTACACCCACGCCGCCCTCAACCCCTCACCTCCCCTCACCCAACGAGCCGTCGGCGGCGGCATCCGCGCGACCATCCCCCTCCAGGCCGCGCTCGCCGCCCGCGCGGGAGCCGGCGTCACCGCCCTCGCCATCGCGGCGCTCGCCCCGATCGGCCGGAAGTACGCGAGGAAGGTGAGCATCACGTGAGCCCCCAGCCCAACCCGGCACCGGACCTCGGTGAACCGGCCTCGCCGCACCGCTCCCTCCGTTTCGGCTACGGCACCAACGGCCTCGCCGACCTCCGGCTCGACGACGCCCTCGCCCTGCTCGCCGACCTCGGCTACGACGGCGTCGGTCTGACCCTCGACCACATGCACCTCGACCCCCTCGCCCCGGACCTGTCCGCCCGCACCCGCCGAGTCGCCCAGCGCCTCAGCGCGCTGGGGCTGACGGCCACCGTGGAGACGGGCGCCCGCTATGTGCTCGACCCGCGCCGCAAACACGGCCCCTCCCTCCTGGACCCGGACCCCGGCGACCGCGCCCGCCGCGTCGACCTGCTGCTCCGGGCCGTCCGTGTCGCCGCCGACCTCGGCGCCCACGCCGTGCACTGCTTCAGCGGCACCCTCCCGCCCGGCGCGGACGAGGACACGGCGTGGAAACGCCTGGCCGACAGCCTCACTCCCGTCCTGGACGCCGGGACCGCCGCCGGTGTCCCACTCGCCGTCGAACCCGAGCCCGGCCACCTCCTCGCCACCCTTGCCGACTTCCACCGTCTGCGCCGCACCCTCGGCGACCCCGAACTCCTCGGTCTCACCCTCGACATCGGCCACTGCCAGTGCCTCGAACCCCTCTCTCCCGCCGACTGCGTACGCGCCGCCGCGCCCTGGCTGCGCCACGTCCAGATCGAGGACATGCGGCGCGGCGTCCATGAACACCTCCCGTTCGGCGAGGGAGAGATCGACTTCCCGCCCGTCCTGGCGGCCCTCGCCGCCACCGGCTACCAGGGCCTGACCGTCGTCGAACTGCCCCGCCACTCCCACGCGGGCCCTCACTGCGCCGCACTCTCCCTCCCGTTCCTCCGCACCGCCGCGTCACCCAACGGGCCGGTCCCACCACCGACTCCGCCCGTCGCACCCCTCGGCGAGCCCTCCGCCACCCCTGAAGGGAGCACCTCGTGAAGCACCCCCACGCCACCCCGGCGACCCCGGCGGCGAGAACCGACGACACGACGACGCCCACCGAGGCGGACGACAACACGACGGTCACGAACGCGGCCACGGACAGGCACAGCCCCACCACGTCAGTCACCGATGCCGACAGAACCACCGAGCTCCCCAACCCTGGCCACACCCCCCTCACATCCCTCCACGCCCACCTCAACACCCACCTCCCCGGAGCCGTCCGCGCCTGGCTCGACCAGGCCCTCGCCGAGGCCGCCGCCCACCCCGGCGCGCACGGCCCCATCTCCGTATGGGAGCTGCGCATCGCCGAGGCGGGCCGCCGCTGCGGGGACGAGTACGCCGACGCCGCCCGCGTGCTGATCCTCCATGCCGCCGGCGCCGACCCGGCCGCGCTCAGCCGTGTCTACCGGCAGGGCACCGCCGCCGAGCGCCGGGCCGTCCTGCACGCCCTGCCCCACCTCGTGCCCGGCCCGGACGTCCTCCCGCTGATCGAGGACGCCCTGCGCACCAACGACACCCGGCTCCTCGCCGCCGCCGTCGGCCCGTACGCCGCCCGCCACCTCGACGCGCACAACTGGCGGCACGCCGTACTGAAGTGCCTGTTCACCGGCGTCCCCGTCGACAACGTGGCCGAGCTGGAGCGGCGCGCCCGCGCCGATGCCGAACTCGCCCGCATGCTCGGCGACTACGCCGCCGAACGCACCGCCGCGGGCCGTCCCGTACCGCAGGACCTGTCCCGCGTCCTGGCCCTGACCGACGCCGCACCAGCACCGCACGGATCGGACACCCCCCACGGCAAGGAGTCCTGATGCGCATCTTCGACCCCCACATCCATATGACGTCCAGGACCACCGACGACTACGAGGCCATGCACGCCGCCGGTGTCCGCGCCGTGGTCGAGCCCTCCTTCTGGCTCGGTCAGCCCCGCACCTCGCCCGCGACCTTCCTCGACTACTTCGACTCCCTCCTCGGCTGGGAACCCTTCCGCGCCGCCCAGTACGGCATCGCCCACCACTGCACAATCGCCCTGAACCCCAAGGAGGCGAACGACCCGCGCTGCCGTCCCGTCCTCGACGAACTGCCCCGGTATCTCGTCAAGGACCAAGTCGTCGCCGTCGGCGAGATCGGCTACGACTCGATGACCGCCGCTGAGGACACCGCCCTCGCCGCCCAGCTCCAGCTCGCCGCCGACCACGAGCTGCCCGCCCTCGTGCACACTCCCCACCGCGACAAGCTGGCCGGCCTGCGCCGCACCCTCGACCTCGTGCGGGAGTCCGCCCTGCCGCCGGACCGCGTCCTGCTCGACCACCTCAACGAGACCACCGTCAAGGAAGCCAAGGACAGCGGCTGCTGGCTGGGCTTCTCCGTCTATCCGGACACCAAGATGGACGAGGACCGGATGGTCGCGATCCTGCACACCTACGGGACCGAGCAGGTGCTGGTGAACTCCGCCGCCGACTGGGGACGCAGCGACCCCCTGAAGACTCGCAAGGTCGCCGATCTGATGCTCGCCGAAGGCTTCACCGAGGACGACGTCGACCAGGTCCTGTGGCGCAACCCCGTCGCCTTCTACGGGCTCAGCGGACGACTGAACCTCGACATAGCCGCGACCGAGGCCACCCACGAAGGCAACTCCATCCTCCGCGGCGGGGAGTGAGCCATGCGCTTCCGCCATCCCGACGGCTCCACGGTGCACCTCGCCTACTGCACCAACGTCCACCCCGCCGAAACCCTGGACGGTGTCCTCGCCCAGCTCCGCGACCACTGCGAACCTGTCCGCCGCCGCCTCGGCCGCGACCGGCTCGGCATCGGCCTGTGGCTCGCCAAGGACGCCGCCCACGCCCTCGTCACCGACCCGTCCGCGCTGCGCACCCTGCGCACCGAACTCGACCGGCGCGGCCTCGAAGTCGTCACCCTCAACGGCTTCCCCTATGAGGGCTTCGGTGCCGAAGAGGTCAAGTACCGCGTGTACAAGCCGGACTGGGCCGACCCCGAACGCCTCGATCACACCACCGCCCTGGCCCGTGTCCTCGCCGGGCTGCTCCCCGACGATGTCACCGAGGGCAGCGTCTCCACCCTGCCGCTCGCCTGGCGCACCGCCCAGGACAGCCGGCGGGCCGACGCCGCCCACACCGCCCTGCGCACCCTCGGCGAACGGCTCGACGCCCTCCAGGAACTGACCGGCCGCTCCATCCGCGTCGGCCTGGAACCCGAACCCGGTTGCGTCATCGAGACCACCGGCGACGCCATCGCCCCGCTGACCGCGATCGCCCACGACCGCATCGGCATCTGCGTCGACACCTGCCACCTCGCCACCTCCTTCGAAGACCCGCACGCCGCCCTGGACGGCCTCACCCAGGCCGGCGTCCCCGTCGTCAAATCCCAGCTCTCCGCCGCACTGCACGCCGAACACCCCCGTCTCCCCGAAGTCCGCGACGCCCTCGCCGCCTTCGACGAACCCCGCTTCCTGCACCAGACCCGCACCGCCACCGCCGCGGGCCTGCGCGGCACCGACGACCTCGGCGCAGCCCTCCGGGACGACGCCCTGCCCGACGCCTCGCCCTGGCGCGCCCACTTCCACGTCCCGCTGCACGCGGCCCCTGCCGCGCCCCTCACCTCCACGCTCGCCGTACTGAAGACGGCCCTCGCCCGCCTCGTCGGCGGAGCCGGCCCGCTCACTCACCACCTGGAGGTCGAGACCTACACCTGGCAGGCCCTCCCACCGGAGCTGCGGCCCCGCGCCCGCACCCAGCTCACGGACGGCATCGCGGCCGAACTCACCCTTGCCCGCGACCTGCTGACAGACCTCGGCCTGAAGGAGCTGCCGTGAACGCCCCCGCCACCGCGCGCCCCACTCCACTCCTCGTCCTCGACGTCGTGGGCCTCACCCCCCGTCTCCTCGACCACATGCCGCACCTGAAGACCCTCGCCCAGTCCGGCTCCCACGCCCCACTGGGCACCGTCCTGCCCGCCGTCACCTGCGCCGCCCAGTCCACGTTCCTGACCGGCACCATGCCCTCCGAGCACGGGATCGTCGGCAACGGCTGGTACTTCCGTGAACTCGGCGACGTCCTGCTGTGGCGCCAGCACAACGGCCTGGTCGCCGGCGACAAACTCTGGGACGCCGCCCGCCGCGCCCACCCCGGCTACACGGTCGCCAATATCTGCTGGTGGTACGCCATGGGCGCCGACACCGACATCACTGTCACCCCCCGTCCGATCTACTACGCCGACGGCCGCAAGGAACCCGACTGCTACACCCGCCCGCCGGACCTCCACGACGAACTCACCGAAGAATTCGGCACCTTCCCGCTGTTCCACTTCTGGGGCCCCGGTGCGGACCTCGTCTCCAGCCAGTGGATCATCGCCGCGACCCGCCACATCCTGCGCACCCGGCACCCCGACCTGACCCTCTGCTACCTCCCTCACCTCGACTACGACCTGCAACGCTTCGGCCCCGACGACCCGCGCTCCCTGAAGGCCGCCGCCGACCTGGACGCGGCCGTGGCCCCGCTGCTGGCCGACGCCCGCGCGGAGGGCCGTACCGTCGTCGTGCTCTCCGAGTACGGCATCACCCGCGTGAACCGGCCCGTCGACATCAACCGCGCACTGCGCCGCGTCGGCCTGCTTGAGGTGCACACGCAGGACGGCATGGAGTACCTCGACCCGATGGCGTCCCGGGCCTTCGCCGTCGCCGACCACCAGATCGCCCACGTCTACGTGCGCCGCCCCGAGGACCTCGACGCGACCCGCGCCGCGCTCGACGGACTCCCCGGGATCGAGCAACTCCTCGACGACGAGGGCAAGAAGGTCCACCATCTCGACCATCCACGGGCCGGCGAGCTCGTCGCCGTCGCGGAGCCGGACGCCTGGTTCACGTACTACTACTGGCTCGACGACGCCCGCGCGCCCGACTTCGCGCAGCTCGTCGAGATCCACCGCAAACCCGGCTACGACCCGGTCGAACTCTTCATGGATCCCCTCGACCCCTACGTCAAGGTCAAGGCGGCCACGGCACTGGCCCGCAAGAAACTCGGCATGCGCTACCGCATGGCGGTCGTGCCGCTGGATCCCTCACCTATTCGCGGCAGCCACGGCCGCCTTCCTGTGAGCGACGACGACGGTCCGCTCCTCATCTGCTCCACCCCCCGCGCAGTCGACGGCCGTGTGGCGGCCACCGACGTGAAGTCACTGCTGCTCCAACTGGCCGGTCTCGGCTGACGCACCAGCTCCTACAGGCGCCGAGATCCAGCTACTGAGAGTGAAACACACGGCACTGACAACGGCCGGTCCCGGCCGCACCGGAACCGGCCACGACAAAGAAGGCAGACACTCGTGACCCTGTATTCCGACCCCTCCCGCACCGAGACCGCCGCCTCCGCCGCCCCGGACGAGGGACTGCGCCGCAGCCTCGGCGTGGCCCGGCGCCGCTTCCTCAGCACCTGTACTGCCGTGGCGGCCGGAGCCGTCGCTGCGCCCGTCTTCGGCGCCGGCCCAGCCCTGGCCCAGGACCGTGACAGAGACCACGGCCACGGACACGGCCACGGCCACGGCCACGGCGGGCATGTTCTCGTCCCGCCGCACAAGCGCGGCATCATCCTCTACACCGTCCGTGACGCCACCGGCCGCGACCCCCTCTCCACCGACCTGCCCTCCGGCTTCCGCGAGGTGTTCAAGCAGCTGGCCCGGCACGGCTACCGCCAGGTGGAGTTCGCGGGTTACCGCCAGCACGCGAACGCACCCGGCGGCGCCGACCTGGGAACCGTCGCGGGCGCCAAGCTGCTGCGCTGCTGGCTCGACGACTACGGCCTGCGCGCCCAGGGCAACCACGGCTTCATCCCGCCGTCCTGGCCGCTGACCACGGCGGACCTGGACACCTTCAAGAAGCAGCTTGAGATCGCCAACATCATCGGCATGGACCACATGGGCACCGGCGGTGACCCCACCGGCAGCTCCTACCGTGCGGACTGGGACGTGGCCGCCGACAAGTGGAATGCCCTCGGCGAGATCGCCCGTCGCGAGGGCATCAAGCTCTACACCCACAACCACGACGGGGCCTACGGCTTCCTGCTCGACGGCGGCCCGCTGGACGACCAGGGCCGACCGACCCGCAGCTCGGGCATCCGGAAGCTGGAGTACTTCCTGAAGGTCACCGACCCGAGGGTCGTCTGGCTGGAGATGGACATCTTCTGGGCGCACGTCGCCCAGTACAAGTTCCACACGTACACGGCCCACGACGGCTCGACCCGCAGGAACGTTTTCGACCCGGCCGGCCTGGTCGCCCGCAACAACAAGCGCTACCCGCTGTTCCACGCCAAGGACGGCGTCGTCAGCACCACGAACGGCATGGGCTACGAGATGGTGCCCTTCGGGACCGGAGTCATCGACTACACAACGTTCTTCTCCCGGGTCGGGGAGCGGAACTACCACAACCCGATGGTCGAGGACGACAACTCCCCGAGCGCCACCGACCCCGCGCAGTCGCTGCGCGAGGCCAAGATCAGCTACGACAACATGGCGGCCCTGCGCAAGCGGCGCCACTGATCCGGACGACGGACCGGGCGGCCCCTTCCCGCGTGCTGCGGGAGGGGCCGCCCGGTCCGTGTGCGAGAAGCTCTGGAGTCGGTCGTTGCGAGGCAGGGACGGTCTGCGGCGGCTCCGGGAATGCGGCCGGTCAGGCCATCTCCTCGCCAAGAGGTTGCGGATTGGGGGTGACGCGCTTGGGCCGGGGCCGTCCCGGCGGGTGCAGGAACAGGGCCATGAAGCCCGCGAACAGGGAGATCGAGCCGGCCAGGACGAACGCGCCGGCGTAGTCCCAGGCGGCCACCACCACGGCGCCCATGCCGGAGCCGAGCAGGCCGGAAACCAGCTTCGACGAGTACACGAGGCCGTAGTTGGAGGCGTTGTTGTTCTCGCCGAAGTAGTCGGCGGTCATGGCCGCGAACATCGGGAAGATGGCGCCGCCACCGAAGCCGGAGATGGACGAGAACAGCAGGAACAGCGGCAGGTTGCCGATGTTCCCGGAGAACAGGATCCCGTACTGCGACAGGCCGAGGACGATGCAGACGAAGATCAGGCACTGCTTGCGGCCGTACCGGTCGGAGAGCCAGCCGATGACCCCGCGGCCCGTGCCGTTCACGATCGCCTTCAGGGACATGGCGGTCGCCACGATGCCGCCCGCGAAGCCGGCCTCGTCACCGAAGGGCACCTGGAAGGCGATGCCGAAGATATTCACGCCCGAGGTGCACAGCAGACAGAACCACATGAGGGCCACGCGGCCGGTCCGCCACGCCTCCATGGGGGTGTACTGGTGCACGGCCGGGGGGTTCTTCTCCATCGCGCGCCGGGCACGCGCGTCGTCGGGCTTCTTCAGCGGGTCGACGTCGGCCGGCCACCAGTTCTTCGGCGGGTCGCGGAAGAAGTAGCCCGCCGTGGCCACGACCGCGGCGAGGAAGATGCCGACCGAGACCAGCACCCAGCGGAAGTTGGTGAGGTCCATGTAGCCGGTGAAGAGGAAGACGAACGGCACGGAGCCGTACGCGAAGCCGCCGTTGACGAAGCCCGTCTTGCCGCCCTTGCGCTCCGGATACCACTTGGCGACCATGTTCACGCAGGTCGCGTAGACCATGCCCGCGCCCATGCCGCTGAACATGCCGAAGCCGATGTAAGCGACGATCACATGCGGCGCGAAAGCGAGCGACACATAACCCAGCAGGGTGCCGACCGCTCCGAACATCATCGCCCAGCGGGCAGGCAGTTTGCCGCTCTCGCGCAGCTTCCCGGCCGGGAAGGCGACCGCGGCCTGGAAGAACACCCAGACACCCAGCATCCAGAAGATGTGCCCGCTGCTCCAGCTGTGCGCCGTGTGCAGCGTGTCCTCGGCGGACGCGAAGGCGTACTCGGCCGAGCTGATGCCCATCATGCCGACCCACGGCAGGATGACCATCCACTTGCGTTTGCGGCCCATGATGTCGATGTCGGACTCGCCGATGCGGTAGACGCGTCCGTTCGCGTCGGTCACCTCACGGTAGGGAGCCGATGTCGGCAGATCGGTGGTTGTCATGTCGTGTTGCACCCCTAGCGTCGAAAGTTCTGGCCAGCGCCCCCTGTCCAATGCCTTTCGTGCGCGCACGGGTCCCGGGGCCGGCCGACGCGCACCGTCGGCCGGTCCCCCGTTCACTCACCTCATGAACCGCCCCCCAAATGCCCCGCCGCCCGCGCCCAGCGGTACTTCGCACCGAGCACGGCCACCGGCTTCTCCGTCGTGTACGGGTACGCCACGACCCCCCGCTCGTACAGGTACTGGCACGCCTCCTCGACCTCCACGTCGCCCGCGAGCGAGGCCACCACGGGCTTCTCGATCCCGCGCTGACGGAAATCGGCCACCACGCGCGCGGTGAGCTCGGCGAAGACCATGGGAGGGGTCACGATGGTGTGCCAGTAGCCGAGGACGAGCGCATGGATGCGCGGGTCCTGAAGACCCAGCCGGATCGTCGCCTCGTACGTCGACGGAGGCTCGCCCCCGGTGATGTCCACCGGGTTGCCCGCGGCCCCGAAGGGCGGGATGAACTTCCGGAACGCCTCGTCCAGATCCGGCGGGATCTCCATCAGGGACAGGCCGTTGTCGGTCACCGCGTCGGACAGCAGTACGCCGCTGCCGCCGGCCCCGGTGATGATCACGACATTGTCACCCTTGGGGGTGGGAAGCACCGGCAACGCGCGCGCGTACTCCAGCATGTCGTTCAGCCCGGGCGCCCGGATGACCCCCGCCTGCCGCAGGATGTCGTCGTACACCGCGTCGTCGCCCGCGAGGGCGCCGGTGTGCGAGCCGGCGGCCTTCGCGCCCGCGGCCGTACGGCCCGCCTTCAGGACCACGACCGGCTTCTTCGGCACGGTCTCCCGCGCGGCCTCCACGAAGGCGCGGCCGTCCTTGAGGTCCTCCAGGTGCATGGCGATGCACTCGGTGTGCGGGTCCTCGCCGAACCAGGTCAGCAGGTCGTCCTCGTCCAGGTCCGACTTGTTGCCGAGGCCCACGATCGCCGACACGCCCGTCTTCGTGGTCCGGGCGAAGCCCAGGATGGCCATCCCGATGCCGCCCGACTGCGAGGTCAGCGCGACCCCGCCCTTGACGTCGTACGGCGTGCAGAACGTGGCGCACAGGTCCTGCCAGGTGGAGTAGTAGCCGTAGATGTTCGGGCCGAGCAGCCGTGTGCCGTGCCGTTCGGCGATCGCCACGATCTCGTCCTGGAGCTCGTGCTCGCCGGTCTCCGCGAACCCGGAGGGGATCAGCACCGCGTTCGGAATCCCCTTGCGCCCCACCTCCTCCAGCGCCGCAGCGACGAACTTGGCGGGGATGGCGAACACGGCCACATCCACCTCACCGGGAACGTCCGTGACACTCTTGTACGCCTTGCGGCCCAGAATGTCATCGGCCTTGGGGTTCACCGGGTGGATCTCCCCGGAGAAACCGCCGTCGATGAGGTTGCGCATCACCGAGTTGCCGATCTTGCCCTGCTCGTTGGACGCGCCGATCACGGCAACCGAACGCGGCTGCATCAACCGGCGCATGGAGGTGAGGATCTCCTCGCGCGCGTAGCGACGGCGCTGCTTCACCGGCGCCTCGGACAGGATCACCCGGATGTCCGCCGCGACCGCGCCCTCCGGCGTGGCGATCACCGGGTTGAGGTCCACCTCGGCGATCTCCGGGAAGTCCGTGACGAGTTGGGACACCCGGCGGATCTGTTCGGCGATCGCCCACCGGTCCACGCCCGCCGCGCCCCGCACCCCGCGCAGGATCTCCGCCGACCGGATCGAGTCCAGCATGGACAGCGCCTCGTCGGCGTCCACGGGCGCGAGGCGGAACGTGACGTCCTTGAGGACCTCGACGAGCACCCCGCCGAGACCGAAGGCCACCACCTTCCCGAACGTCGGGTCCGTCACCGCGCCGACGATGACCTCCTGCCCCTGGGGGAGCAGTTCCTGCACCTGCACGCCCTCGATACGGGCCTTCGCGTTGTACGCGCGCGCGTTGTCGATGATCGTGTGGAACGCGGCCCGTACGTCGGCGGCGCCCTCGACACCGACGATCACCCCGCCGGCGTCGGTCTTGTGCAGGATGTCCGGCGAGACGATCTTCATCACGACGGGCCCGCCGAACCGTGCCGCGCACGCGACGGCCTCGTCGACGTCGGTCGCCAGCTCCTCGCCGGGTACGGCGATCCCGTACGCGTCCGCGATCACCTTGCCCTCGGGAGCGGTGAGCGCCGTACGCCCCTCGGCCCGGACGGTGTCGAGGAGCGTACGCACCCTCAGCACCCGGTCTTCGGCCATCACGTCAGATCACTCCGTTCGACTTGAGCAGGCGCAGCTCCTCGTCGCCGAGCCCGAGCTCGCCGACGTAGACCTCTTCGTTGTGCTCGCCCAGCAGCGGCGAACTGGTCACTTCCACGGGGGAGTCGGACAGCTTCAGCGGACTGCCCACGGTCACGAACTCGCCGCGCTCGGGGTGCGGCACCCGGACGACCATCTCGTTGGCGGCCAGCGAGGCGTCCTCGATGATCTCCTTGGTGGAAAGGATCGGCCCGCACGGGATGTTGTGCGCGTTGAGCTTCTCGAGCACCTCCCACTTGGGCAGGGTCGAGGACCACTCCTCGATCAGCTGGAACATCTTGTTGAGCTTGGGCAGCCGGGCCTCCGGCGTCGCCCACTCCGGGTCGTCGGCCAGCTCGGGCCGGCCGATCAGCTCGCTGATCGGCTGCCAGCCGACGGGCTGCACGATGACGTACACATAGTCGTTCGGGCCGCCCGGCGCGCACTTGACCGCCCAGCCGGGCTGGCCTCCGCCGGAAGCGTTTCCCGAGCGGGGAACTTCCGTGCCGAAGTCCTCGTTCGGATATTCAGCGAGCGGGCCGTGTGTCAGGCGCTGCTGGTCGCGCAGCTTCACCCGGCAGAGGTTGAGCACAGCGTGCTGCATGGCCACGTTCACCCGCTGCCCGCGCCCGGTGCGCTCCCGCTGGTACAGCGCCGCGAGGATGCCCGCCACGGCGTGCACACCTGTCCCCGAGTCCCCGATCTGGGCCCCCGTCGCCAGCGGCGGCCCGTCCTCGAAACCGGTGGTCGACATCGACCCGCCCATGGCCTGCGCGACGACCTCGTACGCCTTGAAGTTGGTGTACGGGCCGTCGCCGAACCCCTTGATGGAGGCATAGACGATACGCGGATTGATCTCCTGGATGCGGTCCCAGGTGAAGCCCATGCGGTCGACCGCGCCCGGGCCGAAGTTCTCGACCATGACGTCGGAGCGCCGGATCAGCTCGGTGAGGAGTTCCTTGCCGCGCTCGGTCTTGGTGTTGAGCGTGATGCTCCGCTTGTTGCAGTTGAGCATCGTGAAGTAGAGGGAGTCGACGTCCGGGAGATCACGCAGCTGCTTGCGCGTGATGTCACCGGACGGTGCCTCCAGCTTGACGACGTCCGCGCCTAGCCAGGCGAGAAGCTGGGTCGCGGAGGGCCCGGACTGGACGTGGGTCATGTCCAGGACGCGGATGCCTTCGAGAGCCTGTGCGGTCACCGGATCACCTCACTTGTACATGGTCTGGTTCATGGTTCCGGGGGCGTACGCGTCCGGGTCGACCCAGACGTTGATCAGCGACGGCTTGCCCGACTCGCGAGCGCGCCGCAGCGCCGGGCCGATGTCGGCGGGGTCACGGACCTCCTCGCCGTAACCGCCCAGCATCTGCGCGAACTTGTCGTAGTGGACGTCGCCGAGGGTGTTGCCGACCCGCTCGCGCTCCTTGCCGTACTTGGCGGCCTGGCCGTAGCGGATCTGGTTCATGGAGGAGTTGTTGCCGACGATGCCGACGAAGGGGAGGTCGTAGCGGACGAGAGTTTCGAAGTCCCAACCGGTGAGCGAGAACGCGCCGTCGCCGAAGAGTGCGACGACCTCCTTGTCCGGTCGCGCCTGCTTGGCCGCGAGCACGAACGGCACCCCGACGCCGAGCGTGCCCAGCGGGCCCGGGTCCATCCAGTGGCCCGGTGACTTGGGCTGCACGACCTGACCGGAGAAGGTGACGATGTCGCCGCCGTCGCCGATGTAGATCGAGTCCTCGGTGAGGAAGTCGTTGATCTCGCTGACCAGCCGGTACGGGTGGATCGGTGAGGCGTCCGAGCGCAGCTGCGGCAGCCGCTTCTCCAGCGCGGTCTGCTCGGCGGCGCGCAGCTCGTCGAGCCACTCCTTGCGCTTCGACGCGCCCCCGTTGACGCGCCCGGAGGCGGCCTCGGTCACCGACTTCAGCACGAGTCCCGCGTCGCCGACGATGCCGAGGTCGATGTCGCGGTTCTTGCCGACGGTCCGGTAGTCGAGGTCGATCTGCACGACGGTGGCGTCCGGCGACAGCCGCTTGCCGTAGCCCATGCGGAAGTCGAAGGGCGTACCGACGATAACGATGACGTCGGCGTTGGAGAAGGCGTACCGGCGCGACAGCTGGAAGTGGTGCGGGTCGCCGGGCGGCAGCGTGCCGCGTCCTGCGCCGTTCATGTACGCCGGGATGTTCAGCGTGCGGACGAGTTCGACGGCCGCCTCGGTGCCGCGGGTCGTCCATACCTGGCTGCCCAGCAGGATCGCGGGCTTGTCGGCGTGCACGAGCAGGTCGGCGAGCTTCTCGATCGCCTCGGGGTCACCGGCCGAGCGGGTCGAGGCGCGGTAGGCACCGGGCTTCGGCACGCGCGCCTTGTCCGCCGGCACCTTGGCGTCGAGGACGTCGCGCGGGATCTCCAGGAAGGAGGGGCCGGGCGCGCCGTGGTAGCACTCGCGGAACGCCATCGACACCATGTCCGCCGCGCGTGCCGTGTCCGGCACGGTCGCCGCGAACTTGGTGATCGGCGTCATCATGTCGACGTGCGGCAGGTCCTGCAGGGACCCCATCTTGTGCTGGGTGAGGGCGCCCTGACCGCCGATCAGCAGCATCGGGGACTCGGCGCGGAAGGCGTTGGCGACGCCGGTGACGGCGTCGGTCGTCCCCGGGCCCGCGGTGACGACCGCGCAGCCGGGCTTGCCGGTGATCCGCGCATAACCGTCGGCGGCGTGTGCGGCGACCTGTTCGTGACGGACGTCGACGACCTCAATGCCCTCGTCGACGCAGCCGTCGTAGATGTCGATGATGTGGCCGCCGCACAGGGTGTAGATGCGGTCGACCCCCTCGGCCTTCAGGGCCTTGGCGACGAGATGACCGCCGGAAATGACGTCCTGGGTGTCGTCGGGCATGGCGAAGTCCTGTCCCTTCCTAGGGGGTTGGAACGCTCTCGCGGTACATTGCATACAGTCGACGAATACTGTATGAAGCTTGTTATCCCGCATCCGGTGGGTGGTGTCCAGGGGGCGTGCGGCACTTTCCAGGCAGGAGCCGAGATGGACCTGTACGAGCACCAGGCAAGGGAACTCTTCGAGGAACACGGCATCTTGGTGCCGCGGGCCGAAGTCACCGACTCGCCCAAGGAGGCGCGCGAGATCGCCCGCCGACTCGGTGGCCGGGTCGTCGTCAAGGCCCAGGTCAAGACGGGTGGCCGGGGCAAGGCAGGCGGAGTGAAGCTCGCCGCCGATCCGGCCGCCGCAGAACTGACGGCACGACAGATCCTCGGAATGGACATCAAGGGCCACACGGTCGGCAAGGTCATGCTGGCCCAACCCGTCGACATCGAGACCGAGTTCTACGTCTCCTACGTCCTCGATCGGGCAGCGGGCGGCTTCCTCGCCATCGCCTCCGCGGAGGGCGGCATGGACATCGAGGAGGTCGCCGCCACCCGGCCCGATGCCGTGGCGCGCGTGCATATCGACCCTGCCGAGGGCGTCACCTCGGCGAAGGCAGGTGAGATCGCAGAGGCGGCCGGACTGCCGCCGCAGACCGTCGACGTGCTCGTACGGCTGTGGGAGGTGCTGATCCGCGAGGACGCCCTCCTCGTCGAGGTCAACCCGCTCGTGCGCACCCGGCAGGGACAGATCCTGGCTCTCGACGGCAAGGTCACCCTGGACGACAACGCCCGCTTCCGGCAGGCCCGGTGGGGCGCCGAGGGGGCGGAGCACGACGATCCGCTGGAGGCGGTGGCCGCCGCGAAGGGACTCAACTACGTCAAGCTCGACGGCGAGGTCGGCATCATCGGCAACGGTGCCGGCCTCGTCATGTCGACGCTCGACGTCGTCGCGGGGTGCGGTGCCCGCCCCGCCAACTTCCTCGACATCGGCGGCGGAGCCTCCGCCCAGATCATGGCCGACGGCCTGTCCGTCATCCTCTCCGACCCGGCCGTGAAGTCGGTCTTCGTCAACGTCTTCGGCGGCATCACGGCATGCGACGCGGTCGCCGACGGCATCGTGCAGGCGCTGGACACCGTCCAGTTGACCAGGCCGCTGGTCGTCCGGCTCGACGGCAACAACGCCGCACGCGGCCGCGCGATCCTCGACGAACGCGCGCATCCCCTGGTCCAGCAGGCCACCACCATGGACGGCGCCGCCCGCAGGGCCGCCGAGCTCGCCAACGCCGCCTAAGGAGACGGACATGGCCATCTACCTCACCAAGGAGAGCAAGGTCCTCGTCCAGGGCATGACCGGCGCCGAGGGCATGAAGCACACCCGGCGGATGCTCGCCGCCGGCACCAACGTCGTCGGCGGCGTCAACCCGCGCAAGGCGGGCCGCACCGTCGACTTCGACGACCGTGCCGTGCCCGTGTTCGGCTCGGTGCGCGAGGGCATGGCGGCGACCGGAGCGGACGTGACCGTCGTCTTCGTGCCGCCCGCCTTCGCCAAGGCGGCGGTCGTCGAGGCCGCCGACGCCGGCATCGGCCTCGCGGTCGTCATCACCGAGGGCATCCCGGTCCACGACTCCGTCGCCTTCACGGCGTACGCGCAGCACAAGGGCACCCGGATCATCGGCCCCAACTGCCCCGGCCTGATCACCCCCGGCCAGTCCAACGCGGGCATTATCCCGGCCGACATCACCAAGCCCGGCCGGATCGGCCTGGTGTCCAAGTCCGGCACGCTGACGTACCAACTCATGTACGAACTCCGCGACATCGGCTTCTCGACCTGCGTCGGCATCGGCGGCGACCCGGTCGTCGGCACCACGCACATCGACTGCCTGGCCGCCTTCCAGGACGACCCGGACACCGAACTGATCGTGCTGATCGGCGAGATCGGCGGCGACGCGGAGGAACGGGCGGCCGCCCACATCCGCGAGCACGTCACCAAGCCGGTCGTCGGTTACATCGCCGGTTTCACCGCTCCCGAGGGCAAGACCATGGGGCACGCCGGCGCCATCGTCTCCGGCTCGTCGGGGACGGCGCAGGCGAAGAAGGAGGCACTGGAGGCGGTCGGCGTGCGGGTGGGGAGCACACCGACCGAGACGGCCCGCCTGGTGCTGGCCGCGCTGGAATCCACCGAGTGACGTCACTCATAGTCGCCGACAGGTGACTGTCGCGCTTCTTGACGCGTCAGTAGCTTCCTCCGTACGACGCTTCGTACGGCGCCGCACATGGCCTCGTACGGCGCCTCATACGACGCCCCGCACGGCAGTGCGAGCCGTGCGCGGCGTCGCGCCATGAACAACCCGCCCCGACTGTGCACCGAGAGCGGAGCTCACCAATGGCACCCACCCTCACCCTCAAATCAGGCACCTCCTGGGCCGACGCCTGGCAGCGCTGCCTCGCCGTCGCCCCCGAAGCCTTCCGGGACGACCGCGTCCTCAACCACTGGAACGCCACCTGGCAGGCGGACGGCCATGCCCTGCCCGCCACCACCCCCGTCGACGGCACCCCCATCGCGGGCCCGCCGCGCCTGGACCGCGCCACCGCTCACCAGGCCGTCCGCGCCTCGCTCGACCAGCACCGCGCCTGGCGGCACATCCCGCTCGACGAACGCCGCGCCCGCGTCGCCGCCGCCCTCGACGCGCTCACCGAGCACCGGGAACTGCTCGCCCTGCTGCTCGTCTGGGAGATCGGCAAGCCGTGGCGGCTCGCGCAGGCGGACGCGGACCGGGCCATCGACGGGGTGCGCTGGTACGTCGACGGCATCGAGCCGATGCTCGCCGGGCGGGCCCCGCTGGACGGGCCGGTGTCCAACATCGCGAGCTGGAACTACCCGATGAGCGTGCTCGTCCACGCAATGCTGGTACAGGCACTGGCAGGCAACGCGGTCATCGCCAAGACCCCGACCGACGGCGGTGTCGCCTGTCTGACCCTGGCCTGTGCGCTCGCCGCCCGCGAGGGGCTGCCCGTCACCCTCGTCAGTGGCAGCGGAGGCGAGCTGTCCGAGGCGCTGGTGCGGGCGCCCGAGATCGGCTGCGTCTCCTTCGTCGGCGGCCGCGACACCGGCGCCGCGGTGGCCACGGCCGTCGCCGACCTCGGCAAGCGGCACATCCTCGAACAGGAAGGACTCAACACCTGGGGCATCTGGAACTACTCGGACTGGGACGCGCTCACGGCGGTCGTGCCCAAGCTCTTCGACTACGGCAAACAGCGCTGCACGGCCTACCCGCGCTTCGTCGTCCAGCGTGCGCTGTTCGACGAGTTCCTGTCGGCGTACCTCCCGGCGGTCCGCACGCTCGTGGTGGGACACCCGCTCGCCGTCGAGAAGCGTGACGACCCCTACCCCGCGCTGGACTTCGGGCCGTTGATCAACGCCGCCAAGGCCAAGGAGTTGCACGACCAGGTGGCCGAGGCCATCGACCGCGGCGCCGTCCCGCTGCACCGCGGCAGGCTGAGCGACGCCCGCTTCCTGCCCGGCCAGGACACCTCGGCGTACGTCCAGCCGGTCACGCTCCTCAACCCGCCGCCGTCCTCCCCGCTGCACCACGCGGAACCCTTCGGCCCGGTCGACACCATCGTCCTGGTCGACACCGAGGCCGAGCTGCTCGCTGCCATGAACGCGTCCAACGGCGCGCTGGTCGCCACGCTGTCCACGGACGACCGGGCGACGTACGAACGGCTCGCCCCACAGATCCGCGCCTTCAAGACCGGCCACGGCACGCCACGCTCACGCGGCGACCGCGCGGAGCTCTTCGGCGGCTTCGGCGCGTCCTGGCGGGGCGCGTTCGTGGGCGGTGAGCTACTGGTGCGGGCGGTGACACAGGGGCCGGCGGGGGAGCGGCTGCCGGGGAACTTCCCGGAGTACCAGCTGATGCCGTAGGGACGTCCGCCTCCCGGGGTGACGGTGATCCGGAGTGACTTTCCAGGCACCATCGGTCACCATCCCTGGTGTGGCCGGGGACGGAAACGCAGGTGAAGGGCACTCCGAAACCTTGGTATTGTTGTCTCTGTCGCCGCGCGGAACACCTCCCGCAAGGCGGCAGATACCTCGTCCGGGTGGCGGAATGGCAGACGCGCTAGCTTGAGGTGCTAGTGCCCTTTATCGGGCGTGGGGGTTCAAGTCCCCCCTCGGACACAGAGCAAGATCCCAACTTGTGCGGGTCGAGGGTCACCTCGGCCCGCACAAGCTGTTTTCCGGCGCCGACGCGAGGGCTCAGCCCTCGCCGTACAGCCTCGGCAGTTCCGCGTCGACGTTGATCCACACCGCTTTGGCCTCCGTGTACTCGTGCATGGCCTCGAAGCCCATCTCGCGGCCGTACCCGGACCGGCCGACGCCGCCGAACGGCGAACCGGGGTTCACCCGTTTGTAGGAGTTGACCCACACCATGCCGGACCGCAGCTCACGGGCCACCTTGTGGGCACGGGAGAGATCACGGGTCCACAATCCGCCGCCGAGGCCGTACTCGACCGCGTTGGCGATCTGCAGCGCCTCCTCGTCGGTCCGGAACCGGTGCACGGCCACCACGGGTCCGAAGACCTCCTCGCGCGCCACGCGGTGGGCCGGATCGGCCTCGATCACGGTGGGCTCCAGGTAGTAGCCGGCCGCGAACTCCGCACCGTCGGGTGCCCTGCCGCCGGTGAGGATCTCGTCGCCCTCGTTGCGTGCCGCGTCCAGGTACGTGAGGACGCGGTCACGGTGCATGGCCGAGGTGAGCGGCCCCATCTGTGTCGTCGGCTCCTTGGGGTCGCCCAGGCGTACCGAGCCCGCCAGCGCGGTGAACCGGTCCAGGAACTCGTCGGCGACCGACTCGTGCAGGATCAGCCTGCTGCCGGCGATGCACGCCTGACCCTGGTTGTGGAAGATGGCGAAGGCCGATCCCTGCACCGCGGCGTCGAGATCCGCGTCGCCGTACACGATGTTGGCGCCCTTGCCGCCCAACTCCAGGTGGACCCGCTTGAGTGTGTCGGCGGCTCCCCGGGCGACGCCCTGGCCGACGGCCGTCGACCCGGTGAAGGAGACCTTGCCGATCCCCGGATGCTGGACGATGCGTGTGCCGGCGGTCGCCCCGTACCCGGTGACGACGTTCACCACGCCCGGGGGGAATCCAACCTCGGCCATCAGTTCGGCCACCCGCAGGGTGGACAGCGGAGTGAGCTCCGACGGCTTCAGAACCACCGTGTTGCCGGCGGCCAGCGCCGGCCCCATCTTCCAACTGGTGAACATCAGAGGAAAGTTCCACGGCACGATCTGCCCGACCACACCCACGGGCTCTCGTACGACGTAGTCGAGGAAGCCGCGTTCGACCGGGATCACCGAGCCCTGGAACTTGTCGGCCATGCCGCCGAAGTAGCGGAACGTGGCCGCCGTCCGGGGAACGTCGAGAGTCCGCGTATCGCGGATCGGGTGTCCGGTGTCGCGGGTCTCCAGCAGCGCCAGCTCCTCGGCGTGTTCCTCGATGCTGTCGGCGAGCTTGAGCAGCAGCCGGCCGCGCTGCTCGGCCGACCAGTGCCGCCACGTCTCGAACGCCTTGGTCGCGGCCTCCACCGCCCGGTCCACGTCGGTGGCACGGGCCTCGGCCACCTCGGCGAGCAGGCTTCCGTCATGCGGGTCGTACACATCGATGGTGGCGCCGTCGACGCCTTCGACGAACTCGCCGCCGATGAAGAGCTTGGTCTGCACGGTGTTCTCTCTCCGCGGTCGGCCGGGGGGCGCCACGCGACGTCGTAGCTACGTGGCGCCCCCGGCGGTCTGAATGGGTCAGAAGTCGATCGGGTACGTCGGCGTCTTGCCGCTGGCGATCAGGTCCGGCAGGTCGGGGTTGGCGTTCTCCCAGACGAGCAGCATCGACCGCTTGGGCGAGTAGCCCTGGTGGCGGATGTCGGCCGGCATCGCCGACACATCGCCCGCCTTCATGACCACACGGGCCCGCACCGCACCGGTGTCCCGGTCCTCGACCTCCCAGGTGATCTCGTCGGACAGCTGGATGAACCACTCGACGCGGTCGTTGCCGTGGATGATCGGCAGGATGTACTCCTCGGTGGTCGGGCAGAACAGCGAGTCCTTGCACGCGCTGGCCACCGACGGATTCCACGTGACGTCCGACCGGGAGAGGTAGGCGAACAGGTTGAAGGAGGACACCTCTCCCTCGAAGCCCTCTTCGACCTCGACCAGCGGTTCCTCCTGGTCCACATCGGCGAGCATCCGGTTCACCGGGTAGCCGTTCTCGTCGCTGCGCAGCGGCGCGTCACCGGGCAGGCCGACCATGCGCTGGGCCGTGACGCGCTCGCGGCTGACCGCCTTGGAGTTGTCACCGTTCTTGATCCCGAACGCCGAGCCGGTCTCGTGGGGGGAGGCGAACGGGTCGAACGTCTCGTTGGTCCAGTCGTCCAGGATGGAGCTGAACGTCTCCCGGATCAGCGGGGTCTCGACGGTCTCGCTGTAGTCCAGCTCGGCCTTGCGGTAGGCGTCGTTGTAGCGGCCGGCGAAGATGTCCACCTTGCCGTAGTGGTTGACGGTGCCGAAGACGCCGTCGAAGTTGACGGTGCCGTAGAAGAAGTCCCACGCGATGTCACGCTGCATCGCGCGCAGGAAGGAGTCCACGCTCATCATGTGGCTGCCGGTGGGCCAGGTGATGTAGGCGAAGTACTCGTCCCGGCGGAAGTGGAACTGGCCGAGGGTGTACTCGCGGTAGCCCGTCTCGTTGGGCTGGGACGCGATGACGGCGGGTTCAGCGGTGGTGGTCATGGTCGGTCTCCTGCGTGTGGAAGGGCTGCTGGCTCAGAGCGACTGCGCGATCTCGGCCCAGCGGAACTGGGTGTCCGGACCGGCGATGGTCTGCTGAAGGATCACGCCCGGCCGCTCGGCCGAGAAGCGGTACGCCGCACCGGCCGGCAGCAGCGTCATGTGACCGCGGCGCGCCACGACGCGTCCCATACGGCGGCCGACCGGCTCCCCGGCCAGTGCCACCGAGCCCTCGGCGTCGGCGGGCAGCGGACTCTGGTCCAGCTTGACCAGAGTGATCTCCACTTCGCCGTCCATGACCAGGGCGAACTCGTCATGGGCCGCCGTGCGCCACTCGCTGGTGCCCTCGGCGCGGATCGCCTCCAGGACGTACTCCATGTTCTTGCCGACGGCGATCTTCTCGTACGGCTTCGCGTTGCTCGCCACCTCGAAGACGTTCGAGAAGGCGTAGTGCCGCGGGTCGTCGTTGACGATCTCGACGCCGCCCTTCTCGTAATTCTCCAGCGAGCCGAATCGCGTGACGTACGACGACTTTTCCTTGCCTTTAATGGCTGAGACGCCCATGTCTCACTCCACTTCTTTCAGCGGGCTTTTCGCCTACGACTGATTTCCATAGCAAACAAGGATTTGCCATGGCAAATTAATGTGTCCTCGACTGTCAGAGCGCCCGGCGTGTGCGGGAGCGCGAGGCGCGATCGCCGGGGACGGTGGAATTGCTCGGCGTGCTCGGAGCCGGCGTCCCGGCGCGGCTCAGGCACCGTTGCGACGAGTATGCGTAGCGCCGTATGCGCGGTCCTGCACGATCCGGGCGCCGCGTCTGCACGAAAAGCGCGTGTGGCTGCGTACGTGCCGGCAGCGCCGCCGCAGGCTAGCGGGTGCGGGCGTGGAGCAGGGGCGTCGGCCCCACCGCGACTGCGCGGAGCTGGGCGAGCAGGTCCGCGACGTCCTGCTCGTCGGCAAGCGTCGCCCGCAGGGCGCCGGCGCCCGCGCGGGCCAGCTCCAGCCCTTGCTCCTGGGCGTGTTCGAGCGTGCCGAAGAGGCCGGCGATCTTCGGATGGTGCGGACCGGAGAGTGCCGGGTCGCGCTGGGCGCGCGCCTCGGCCTCGCTCATCGTGCGGCCGATCGACACGGTCAGGGCGATCGAGAGCACCGGTGCGCCGTCCCGACCACCGCCCCGCTCGGACGCGTCGGCCAGCCCCTTCAGGGCCTCCTCCCGCCCCGCGGCCTGTTCGGCGAGCACCACATGACCCGCGGCCGTCTCGTCGTACCAGGGCACGAAGGCCCGCCGGCGCCACTGGTCGGCCCCGCCCACGGCGGCGACCAGCCTGTCCCGGAGCTCCGCCGGTGCGTGGATCTCGAGCAGCAGGTCGCCGGGCAGCTCGCCGCCGCACAGTGCTGCGACGCGCTGCACCAGGGACTGAGGGTCGCCGCCGACGACGAGTCCGAGCCGGGCCGGCCGCGCGCTCTCCGCCAGGGCGGCCACGTCCGGCACGGGGGCGTTTTCCGGGAGCGGCAGCCACAGGTACCGGAAGCCGAGGCGGGCCGCGAGCCGCGCGGTGTGCCGCGACCGCTCGCTGTCGTGCTCAGCGCGGAGTGTCAGTCCCAGATCCAGGAGGGTGTTCGGCACTGTCATGAATAACTCCCGTGAATTACTATTCCTGCCATGAGGCTTAGCGAACGGAAATCGTACAGCTCTTCACAGTCACCGTCCATGGTGGCGGGAATTACGGTCGCTTTCTGCGGGGGCCTGCGTGCTGCGGGTGTCTCCGTGTCGACGGGAGAGACCATCGACGCCGTCACCGCCCTGGCGGCGGTGGACGCCTCTCGTCGGGACCTTGTGCGAGCGGCGCTCCGGGCGGCCCTGGTCAAGGACGACGCCCACGACGATGCCTTCGACCGGCTCTTCGAACTCTTCTTCCCCGCGCCGCGCGTCGGCCGGCAGGAGGCGGCCGCGGAGCGGACCGACGGCAGCCGGCGGCCGGAGGCGGCCGACCTGCGGGACCAACTGACCGAAGCCCTGCGTCAGGGCGACGACGACTCGGTCGGCGTCGCGCTCGAGGACGCCGTGGAGCACTGGGCCGGCATCGACGGGGCGACGCCGGGCAGCGAGCGTCACCACCTCCAGCGCGTGCTGCGCCGGTTGGAACTCGGCCGTGTGCTCCAGGAGCTCATGCGTGGATCCCCCGACAGGACAGAGCTGGAGCGGCAACTCGGCAACGCTCAGGCGCACGCACAACTCGAAGAAGTGCTGCGCATCCTGGAGCAGCTCGTCCGCGAACGTCTGCACGACACGGGAGGTCATGACGCCGCGCCCCGGCCTCACGCCCAGGAACTGCAGGATCTGCCCGTCATGCACGCGGCGCCGCACGAGCTGGCCGCGCTGCGCAGCGCCGTACGGCCGCTCGCCCGCCACATCGCCACGCGGCTGGGACGGCGGCGCCGCGGACGCGGGCGCCTCGACATGCGGCGCACCATCCGCGACAGCATGAGTTCCGGCGGTGTTCCGCACACGCCGCGGATGCGGCGGCGCCATCCGTCCAAACCCGACCTCGTGGTGCTGTGCGACGTGTCCGGATCCGTGGCGCAGTTCGCCCCCTTCACCCTGTCGCTGCTACACGCACTGCACGAGGAGTTCCGCCGCGTCCGGTCATGGGTCTTCATCGACGGAATCGTCGAGGTCACCGACTTCCTTCAGGCCGCGCCGGGCGTCGTCGACGTCCATCACCTGCTGGGGCGGCGCGGTCTGGTCGCCGGCGACGGCCGCAGCGACTACGGCCGCGCGTTCGCGGAGCATCTGCGGCGCTGGCCGGACGCGGTCACCGGGAAGACCACCGTGCTGGTGATCGGCGATGCCCGCACCCATGACCGGCTGCCCGCCCTCGCGGAGACCAAGGAGCTGCACCGGCTCAGCCGTCGGCTCTACTGGTTCAACCCCGAGCCGCGCCACCAATGGGACACCGGGGATTCCAGCCTGTCCCTGTACGCCGCGCACGCCACCCGGGTCTTCGAGGTGTCGACGCTGCGCCAACTCGGCGACGCCGTCACCCACATCGCCACCTGAAACACGCTGTCAGGCTCTGCCGTCACCGACTCCGCCTGCGCAGTGAACCAACCCATGCACACCGCACGAACAGGACATCATTCATGGCAGCGTTCTCGACCGTTGACGACGTACGCGAACGGCTCGCGGCGACCGGCTATCTCGCCGGCGAGTCCATCGCAACCACCGCCTTCCTCGCCGACCGGCTGGAGAAACCACTGCTGGTCGAGGGGCCGGCCGGGGTGGGGAAGACCGAGTTGGCCAAGGCGGTGGCGGTGGCCACCGGCGCCGAACTGGTGCGCCTACAGTGCTACGAAGGGCTCGACGAGGCACGCGCGCTCTACGAGTGGAACTACAAGAAGCAGTTGCTGCGCATCCAGGCGTCGCGCGACGACTCCGCCTGGGACCAGGTCCACGACGACGTGTTCGGCGAGGACTTCCTGCTCGACCGGCCGTTGCTCGCGGCCATACGCCGTGCCGAGCCCACCGTGCTCCTCATCGACGAGGTGGACAAGGCGGACCTCGAGATGGAGGGTCTGCTGCTCGAGGTGTTGTCGGATTTCCAGGTGAGCATCCCGGAGTTGGGGACGATCACCGCCGTGCGGCGCCCGTTCGTCGTGCTCACCTCCAACGCCAGCCGTGAGCTCTCCGAGGCGCTCAAGCGTCGATGCCTCTACCTGCACATGGACTACCCGACGCCGCAACGGGAGCGGGAGATCGTGCTCGCTCGTGTGCCGCAGGCCGCCGAGCGGCTGGCGGAACAAGTCGTGCGCACCGTGACAGCACTGCGCGGCCTCGAACTGCGCAAGGCGCCGTCGATCGCCGAGACCATCGACTGGGCGCGAACCCTGGTCGCCCTCGATCGAGACGAGCTTGACAGCGAGACGGTCAGGGGGACTCTGGGCGTCGTCCTCAAGAACGTCGCCGATCAGGAGCGGGCCGTCGAGGCGTTGTCCCTGGGTTGACGGTTGTCGGGCACGGTATGTCAAAAGCCCGGTGGCGGCAAGGAAACCCTTGCCGCCACCGGGCTTTTGGGGAAACTTACCGCGCGGAGGCCAGGCGGAAGGTGTAGTCCAGCCGGTGCCAGGGCCCGTCGACGACGCGGCCGTCAGGGGTGGGCCCCTTGTGTTCGGGGAATTCGACGATCAAGGCGTCCTTGACGCCGAAGACCGTGTCACCGTCGATGTGGTCACCGCCCGCGACGAACAGCTGGGTGACCAGTCTCCTGTGGCCGGGGCTGCTGATCACGAAGTGGATGTGCGGGGCGCGGTAGGGATGGCGGCCGGTGCTCGTGAGCATCTGCCCCACGGGGCCGTCGTCCGGGATGGGGTACGCCACCGGCACGAGCGACCAGAAGGTGAGCCGGCCGTCGTCGTCGGTGAGGAAGCGGGCGCGCAGCACCGGGCCGTCCAGGTCGGGCAGTTGCACGTCGTAGAAGCCGTCGGCGTTGGTCTGCCACACGTCGACCACGGCACCGGCCAGCGGTGTGCCCTCGCTGTCGGTGACTCGCACATCCGCGTACAGCGGTGCTCCCGGCAGGCCGTCGGCGATGTCCGCGCCGTGCTCGCGCGGCGGCGGCCCCTCGGTGTAGAACGGGCCGAGCACCGCCGAGGGCGTCGCTCCCGCCGTACGGGAGTTGGTGCACGCGTCGACCGCACTGGAGACGCCGAGCGTGTCGGAGAGCAGCACGAACTCCTGCCGGGTGGGGCTGCACATCTGGCCGGTGCGGGTGAGGAAGTCGATGGCGTACTGCCATTCGTCCTGGGTCAGGTCATTGTCTGCGGCGAAGCCGTGCAGGCGACGTACCAGGTCGGTGAGCAGTTGCCGGGCCCTGGGGGAGGGCGCACGGTCGAAGCTGGCGGTGACCTGGCCGAGCAGCGTGTGCAGTTGTTCGGCGAGCGGGTCGGCGGCCTGCGGGCGGTCGCCCGACCAGGCGTCGTTCAGCAGGGCGGTGATTCCCTCGGGGGTCACCGGGCGTGGGTTGGGGTAGGGCTTGGCGGTGGCGAGCTCCACGGCGCGCGGCAGGTCGTCCTCACCCAGGCCCAGTTCACGCAGGGACAGCGGGCCGCCCAGGCCCGCGATCAGGTCGTGCACGGCGGTGGGCGCGTCCGGCAGCACCCCGGCACGGGGCCCGGCCAGCGCACCCGCGATCCGGCGCATCGCCTCGGTGGCGCCGGCCGCGTTGTAGGCCATGGCGTGGGGGAGGACGACCGTATGTGTCTGCGCGTGCGGCAGGTCGAAGGAGCCGCCGAGGGTGTGACACAGCTTGTGGTGCAGTCCCATGCCGACCGTGCCCAGGCAGGTACCCGCCAGCCAGGCGGCCTGCAGGGCGTCGGCGCGGGCGGCGCGGTCTGCGGGATCGGCGACGATCCGCGGCAGGGCGCCGCTCAGCAGTGAGATCGCCCGGAGCGCCAGCTCGTCGGTGACGGGGTTGGCCTGTGGCGCGTACAACGCCTCCACGGCGTGCGCCATGGCGTTGATGCCGCTGGTCACCGACTGGGGTGCCGGAAGCCCGAGGGTGAGGTCGACGTCGTACACGACCGTCTCCGGCAGAATCTCCGGAGCGGAGCGGGTGGTCTTGACGCCGTTCTCGGTCTCCCCCAGGACAGGGGTGACCTCGGAACCGGCGTAGGTGGTGGGGACGATGATCTGTGGCAGCCCGGTGCGCACCGCCAGGGCCTTGGCCAGGCCCGTGGTCGAACCTCCGCCGACCGCGACGAGGCAGTCCGCGCCCACCTCGTCGACGACCCTGCGGGCGCTGTCGGTGACGTCGACCGGGGTGTGCATCGCGGCACCGGTGAACGAACCCGCTGCCAGGGGACCCAGGATTTCGCGGGCCTCCTCGGCGAGGGCGGCCTGACCAGGAGTGGCCAGGACCAACGCCCGGGCGCGGCCCAGGTGCTCAACCTCCTGCCGGAGGTTTCTCAAGGTCCCCGCGCCGAACACAATGCGTGCGGTGGGACTGGAGTAGAGGAATTCCCGCATGCGGCTCTCCGTACTGCGCGGCATGGCGATGCCCGGCCTGTTCGGGATCGCTGCTGAGGAAGTATGGACCGCGCGGTGGCCGGATCTCCTGCACGATCCCGCCCTGCCGCTGCACGAAACGCGCGACCACCCTCATGGGAGGTTGGAAAAGGCTCACTGAGAGCGACTGCGTCTTTGAGCCCACCCGAGCGTGCCAGGGCCCGCGACGCCGGCGTGATCCAAGCGACAGGCCCTACCCGCGCTGGCGCAGTTCGGCGGGGGTGCTGCCCAGCTGGGCACGCAGTACCCGCGTGAGGTGCTCCTGGTGCGAGAAACCGCAGCCGGCCGCGATCTGGGCGATGGGCAGCGTGCTCGTGCGCAGCAGCCGCGCGGCCTGCTCGACCCGCAGCCGCATCAGGTAACGGTGTGGCGGCTGCCCGGTACGCGCCTTGAACGCACGGGCGAACTGGCTCACGCTCAGCCCCACCGCGGCGGCCAGCTCCTCCAGCGGCAGCGGATCCGACAGCCGGGCATCCATCAGCTCCCGCACCACGGTGAACTGCCGGTCGGTGAGGCCCGCGGGCCGGGCCGTGGCGGCCGGAGCGCGGTGGCGGTCGCTGTGCCGCCAGGCCAGCTGGGCGGCGATGGTGAGGGCGAGCTGGTCGGCGTATGTGCGGCTGCCGGGCTGCCGGTCGCGCACCACGGAGTCCAGGGCCAGAACCGTCTGTTCGAGCAGCGGATCGGTGACGCCGAACTCCTCGGTCAGCCGTACCGTCCGGTCCGACTCGCCGAGTGCCTGCTGCAGGGACTCTTCCGACAGGTAGACGTGCACGGTGTGCAGGCGGTCGGAAAGCTCCACGTCCAGCGCGGTATCGGCCGGGTGCAGGAACAGCCCGCCCGGCGGCACCCGACGGGTGTCCGTCAGTCCCCGCCGTCCGCGGCGGACCGTGACCGGGCCGTCCAGGTGCAGGATCAGCAAGTGGCTCCGTGCCCCGTCGAACGCGTTCCGGTACGGCCGCTCGGCCTGGGTGGACAGGTACAAGCCCTGCCAACCGAGCCCGGCGCTTGTCCGCGCCGGACGCACCCACGGCTGGCTGAGGATCCCGAGGGTGTCCTGGACGCCCAACTCTTGCATCGGCTCCGACTCCCTGCCGAGTACGTCGTACGTCAGCGAACAGGCCAACAGGCGCTGGCCACGAGCATAGGCTGGCCGATCCCGATGCGGAACACCGTGGACGTTTAAAGTTGAACTTCCGGTGTCGGGATGCTGGCGCCGCGCCGAGCTCCAGAGGGAAAGTCCAGGTCAGTAGGCCACCCTCTCGAGATCCAGATGGTAGGACCGCAGCTTGCGATAGAGCGTCGACCGGGAGATCCCCAGGTCGCGGGCGGCGAGCTTCTTGTTCCCGTCGGCCCGCCGCAGGGCGCTGACGATGGCGCGCAGTTCCACATCCGCCAGGTACGGCAGCGGCCGCCGGGAGGGGTGCAGCAGGTCGGACGGCAAGTCCGCCAGTGTGATGTCGCCCGTGCGCCGCTGGGCGACGGCCGAGCGGATCACGAGCTCGAGCTGTCGGATGTTGCCGGGCCAGGGGGCCCTGGCCAAGGCCTGCACGACCTCCGGACGGCAGCGCAGCGGCTCGCCGCCGTACCGGCGCACCAGCCGCCCGACCAGGTCGGGGATGTCCGGGCGCCGTTCGTGCAACGCCGGCAGCTCGATGCGGTGGACCGCCAGCCTCTCGATGTGTGGCCCGAGCACCGGCTGGGCGCGGGAAGGCGACGTCGTCGTGCCGATGAGCCGGAGCGGCTCCGGAGCGTCGTGTGCGTCGAGCAGGGCGGCCAGCGGCAGAGCGACCTCGGCGGGGAGCACCTCAAGATGGGTCAGGACCAGGGTGCCCGGCCCGGGCCGCTCCAGCAGCTCCTGGACGCGCCGCAGCCAGGCGTCGGGGCCGTCCACTGCGGCGAGTGCCGCATTGAGGATGTGCAGCTTCCCGTCCGGCTGTGTCAACTCGTGGAGCGCACGGGCCAGTTCGCTCTTCCCGGTCCCCGCCTCTCCGGAGATCACCACCGGTTGGTCGTCCGCCGGCACACGCGCGGCACGGGCCATCGCGTGCCGCCAAGGGGCGCTCGTGCCGCCCAGCCGACGCAGCAGCCGCTGCTCGGCACTCGCCGTGGCAGGTCCCGGATCACCGGGCTGTCTCCGTCGCTGCGAGCGTGGCGCCGCCAGTTCCACCAGCGCCCCGGCGACCTGGTCGCCGTCGGCCACGGGGCGGGCCCGCAGATCCAGCACCCGGCCGGACTCGGTCAGCCAGGTTTCCTCCGCCGCTCCCCGCTCGGCGATGGCCCGCGCCGCCAGCTCCCACAGCGCCCCGTGGCTGATCCCCTCCACCAGCCGAGCCGCCGCGGGCGTGGAGATGACCGTGTGCTCGTTGACGGCCAGCAACGCGCGGCTGGTCCTGCGGCCGGCCGAGGCGAAGGCGTCCAGCAGCCGCCGTTCTCTCGCAGAGGCGGTCGCCAGAATGCGCTCCTGGACGGCCTGACAGGTCTCCTCCACGAACGCCGGCATCAGCGGGCTGGCGTCCTCCGCCGGGCACAGGAAGGTCACCACTCCCTGCAGCCGACCGGTGACGGGGTGGCGGACGGGCGCTCCGAAGCAGGCGTAGCACATGAACTGCTCGGCGAAGTGCTCGGCCCCGACGACCGAGAACGAACGGCCCTCCTCCAGCACGGTGCCGAGGCCGTTGGTCCCGCAGAACTCCTCCCGGAGACAGAAGCCGGGCGCCGAGTTGGTGGTGTCCATCATGGCTCGCACCCGTCCGTCGTCGACGTAGCGCTGGAGGACCCGCCCGTCACGGTCGGCGAGGAGTACCGCCGCGCGGGTGCCGCGCAACCGATCGGCCAGCCTGGTCAGCACCGGTCGTGCCGCCGCGTACAGCGCGCCGTCGAGGTCGACGCCGTCCGTGTAGGGCAGTGCCGTGGCGTTGGGCGGCGCGCCGATCAGCACGGAACGGCGCCAGGAGGCCAGCACCTCGGCGCGCACCCGTCCCACCGGGTCACGGCCGGTGAGGAAGTCCTCCCGGGCCCGGTGGGACAGGCGAGTGAAGTCTTTGGGGTCGGCCATGAGCACGGTGCCCCCCTCAAGGACGATGCGACGCTGCATCGAAGCGGTCACCTGGGCGGTCCGCCACCGGCGGAGCGTGCCGCGGACGGTAATACACGGTCCGTACGGACGTACAGCCCCGTGCCCGGGTGCATGGGCGTCGTGCACAGGCGCTGTCCCAGAACGGGACACCCACGCCGCCACCCGGATTCCTAACGTTGGCCGCGTCCCGCGGCACGCCGCCGAGGCAGCCGGCGAGGCACGCGCGACGACCAAGGAGGGCTCCTCATGGCACAAGCAACACGGGGTTCGGCCGCCCCGATCCCCGCAGCCGGTTTCACCGCCGAAGCGGACATCGTCGTGGTGGGCGGCGGCGGGGGCGGTCTGCCGGCCGCCCTGTTCTCCCGCTGGCTCGGCAACGACGTCATCCTGCTGGAGAAGGCCGCCGAACTGGGTGGCACCGCACGCAAGGCGGCGTTCTGGTACTGGGTGCCCAACAACGCGCCGATGCGCGCACTCGGTATCGAGGACCGGGAAGAGGACTGCCTGCGCTACATGGCCCGGCTTTCCCGCCCGCGTGAATACGACCCCGACCATCCGACGCTGGGCCTGAGCCGCTGGGAGTACCAGCTGTGCCGGGCCATCTACGAGAGCGCGTCCCCGGCAGCCGAGCTGCTCGCGCGGCGCGGTGCGCTGACCTACCGCCACTGTGCGGACGTACCGGACTACTGGGCCGAGTTGCCCGAGAACGCGGCGCCGAGGGGCCGGGTGCTGGTGCCCAGCGAGGCCAGCGAGTCGATGTCGGACGGCGGCCAGGTGGCCATCCGCATGCTCAGCGCCGCCGCTCGCCGTGACGGCGTGGACATCCGCACCGGCCACCGCGTCCAGCGCCTCATCCGCTCCGGTGGTGCCGTGGTGGGGGTGGAGGCGGACACCGCGGACGGAGAGCCCTGCCGCGTCCGCGCCCGCAAGGCAGTCGTCTTCGCCACCGGCGGGTTCACCCACAACGCCGAACTGCGCCGGAACTTCGTCGGCGTCCCCGTCTACGGCGGCTGCGCGGCCGACACCAACGAGGGCGACTTCGTGCCCATCGCCTCCGCGGTCGGAGCCCAGCTGCGCAACATGAACTACGCCTGGATGTGCCCCGTGCCGCTGGAGAAGGCGGTCGCCCGCGATCCGGGTCTGGTGGGGATGTTCTCCGTCGCCGGTGACTCGATGCTGTTCGTGAACAGGCACGGCCGGCGCGTGGTCAACGAGAAGCTCCCCTACAACGAGCTGGCGCAGACGTTCTTCCAGTGGGATCCGTCGGCCGCCGAATACCCCAACCTCGTGCTGGTCCAGGTGTGGGACCGGCGCAGCCAGCAGCATTCGGCGAGCACGGAGTACGGGCGGCTCATCGTTCCGCCGGGCGCCGACAACGCCCACGTCATCTCCGGGCAGACCCTCGATGACCTGGCCAGACGTGTCGACGAGCGGCTCGCCCGGTACGTCGGCCACACCGGTGGGCTGCGGCTCGCCGACGACTTCACCGCCAACTTGAAGGCGACCGTCGAACGGTTCAACGAGATGGCCCGCGAGGGCGTGGACCGGGACTTCCACCGAGGGGAACGCGCCGTCCAGGTGCTGTTCAACGGTCCGGTCAAGGACGAGCCGGAGCGGGCCAACCCGACCCTGTGGCCGCTGGCCGACGACGGACCGTACTACGCCGCACTGGTCACCGGCGGGACCCTGGACACCAAGGGTGGTCCGAAGACGACTCCTGACGGCCAGGTCGTCGACGACACCGACCGGCCGATCCCCGGACTGTACGGCGTGGGCAACTGCGTTGCCTCGGCCTCTGCCCAGGCCTACTGGGCCGGCGGCGCCACACTCGGCCCCATCATCGCCTTCGCCTACCGGGCCGCGCAGGCGGCGCACGCCGAGCGGGTCAAGGACATCTCGACCGACTGAAGCGACATCGAATCGCAGCGTGTCCCGGCCGTCCGTGGCCGGGACCGCAGACCTCACCACGGAAGGAACCATCGCGATGGCTCTGACACAGCAGACGATGACCGACGAGCAGCGCAAGTCGGTCGCGCTGGAGTACCTCAAGGCGTTCGACCACGGCGGTGTGACGTCCACCGGAGGCAGCATCCTGGACCTGTTCGCCGACGACGCCCAGGTGTTCTTCCCCAAGTGGGGCCTGGCCACCGGCAAGGAGCAGATCGGCCGGCTCTTCACCGAGGTCGGCGGCACGATCAAGCGGATCGAGCACCACTACGCCGGCTTCAACTGGATCTTTTCGGGCAGCGACGTGCTCGTGTGCGAGGGCGCAAGCCACGGTGAGCACCGCGACGGCCCCTGGCGCGCCGGAGTGCCCGAATGGGGCGCCGGACGCTGGTGCGACGTTTTCGAGATCCGTGACTGGAAGATCCAGCGGTGTTTCATCTACCTGGATCCCGACTACGCCGGCCAGGACACCGCCCGCTACCCCTGGCTCGCCGACCCGGCCTGAAGCAGCCTGCCGCGGCCTCGCCCTGCCCACGCGAACGCGTCACGCGTTTCGTGCAGCCGCAACGGCGGAATCGTGCAGGACATCCCGCGACGAGTCCGCTCAAACTTCCTGGGCAACGATGTGAACGAGCCAGATGGGCAAGAGCAATGGCCAAACACCTCACGCTGCAGGAGGCGGTGGCGGAGCTGATCCATGACGGGGACACCGTCGCGATGGAAGGCTTCACGCACCTGATTCCGTATGCGGCGGCACACGAGATCATCCGGCAGCGGATCACCGACCTCACTCTTGTGCGGATGACTCCGGACGTGATCTACGACCAGTTGATCGGTGCCGGTCTGGTACGGAAACTGATCTTCTCCTGGGGCGGCAATCCGGGGGTGGGCTCGCTCCACCGGTTCAGGGACGCGGTGGAGAACGGCTGGCCGCGCCCGCTGGAGCTGGATGAGCACAGCCACGCCGGCATGGCCAACCGCTATGTCGCCGGGGCGTCGAGGCTGCCGTTCGCGGTCCTGCGCGGTTACCGCGGCAGTGACCTGCCGCGGCGCACCGACACCGTCTCCACCGTCGCCTGCCCCTTCACCGGTGAGGAACTGGCCGCCGTCGCCGCTCTCCATCCGGATGTCACCGTCATTCACGCCCAGCAGGCCGACACGAAGGGCAATGTCCAGCTGTGGGGCCTGACCGGAGTGCAGAAGGAGGCCGTGCTGGCGGCCGACCGGTCCCTCGTGACCGTGGAAGAGATCGTGGACGATCTCGAACTGCGCCCGGGCGGCGTGATCATCCCCACCTGGGTGATCGACGCGGTGGCCGTCGTGCCCGGCGGTGCGCACCCCTCGTACGCGGCCGGTTACTCGGTGCGCGACAACGACTTCTACCGGTCCTGGGACTCGATCTCCCGCGACCGCGAGGCCTTCACGGCATGGCTCGAGGAGAACGTGCTCAGCGGCAGGGCGGTCTCCCGATGACCGACAGCGTCGAATTCAGCCGGGACGAGCTGATGGAGGTGAACGCCGCCCGCGCGCTGGCCGGGGCCAGGAGCTGCTTCGTGGGCATCGGGCTCCCGAGCACCGCCGCCAACCTCGCCCGCGCCACCGTCAACCCGGAGTTGGTGCTGATCTACGAGTCGGGGACGATCGGCTCCAAGCCGAACCGGCTGCCGTTGTCCATCGGGGACGGTGAGCTGGCCGAGACCGCGGACGCGGTGGTCTCCGTGCCGGAGGTGTTCAACTACTGGCTCCAGGGCGGCCGGATCGATGTCGGCTTCCTCGGCGCCGCCCAGGTGGACCGCTACGCCAACATCAACACCACGGTCGTCGACCGCGGCCCGGGCAGGTCCGAGGCGCGGCTCCCGGGGGCCGGCGGGGCTCCGGAGATCGCCGCCAACTGCGGCGAGGTACTGATGGTGCTGCGCCACAGCACCCGCAATTTCGTCAAGAAGATCGACTTCGTGACGACCCTGGGCCACGGCAGCGGTCCCGGCGACCGTGCCGAGCTGGGCCTGCCGGGCGCCGGCCCGGTCGCGGTCATCACCGACCTCGGCATCCTGCGCCCCGACGACTCGACGGCCGAGCTCTTCCTGACCGAGGTTCACCCGGGAGTGACGGTCGAGCAGGTCCGCGCCGCCACTGGCTGGGAGTTGAAGGTCGCTGACGAGGTCGTCACCACCGAGCCCCCGACATCCCAGGAACTCACCGCCCTGCGGGCCCTCAAGGCCGCCGGAAGGAGCACCGCCGTATGAGGACCGACCGTCTCCGGGACGTCTACGTCGTCGACGCCGTTCGCACCCCGGTCGGCAAGTACAACGGCGGCCTGGCCTCCGTTCGTCCGGACGATCTGGCTGCCCACAGCATCCGCGAACTCCTCGCCCGCACACCCGATCTGGACCCGGCCCGGATCGACGACGTCTTCTTCGGCAACGCCAACGGTGCCGGAGAGGAGAACCGCAACGTCGCCCGCATGGCCGGACTGCTGGCAGGCCTGCCGGTGACCGTGCCGGGCGCCACCGTCAACCGCCTCTGTGCCTCCGGGCTGGAGGCGGTCGTCCAAGCCGCGCGGGCCATCGCGCTCGGCGACGCCTCCATTGCCCTGGCCGGCGGCGTCGAGTCGATGACCCGCGCACCTTACGTGCTGCCCAAGAGCGAGCGCGCCTTCCCGGCCGGGCACACCGAGCTGTACTCCACCACCTTGGGCTGGCGCATGGTCAACCCGAGGATGAACCCGCAGTGGACCATCCCCAATGGCGAGTCCGCCGAACTCATCGCCGAGAAGCACAAGATCACCCGGGAGCAGCAGGACGAGTTCGCGCTCTCCTCGCACCAGAAGGCCGCCAGGGCGCAGGCCGCGGGCCTGTTCGACGCCGAGATCGTTCCCGTGCCGATCCCGCAGCGCAAGGGTGAGCCGGTCGTGTTCGATCGCGACGAGGGTGTTCGGGAGAACGCTTCCCTGGAGGCCATGGCCAAGCTCAAGCCGTCGTTCCGCAAGGAGGGCGGCACGGTGACGGCGGGCAACGCCTCCCCGCTGAACGACGGTGCGGCGGCACTGCTGCTCGTCGACGAGGAAGGCCTCAGGGCCACCGGCCGTGAGCCGTTGGCGCGGGTGAGCGCGAGCGGCGTGTCCGCGATCGAGCCGCACTACTTCGGTCTCGCCCCGGTCGAGGCGGTCAACAGGGCCCTCGCCAAGGCGGGGAAAACTTTCGGTGACCTGACCACGCTCGAACTCAACGAGGCGTTCGCCGCCCAGGTGCTCGGCTGCCGCGCCGAGTGGCCCGAGTTCGACCCCGCGATCCTCAATCCGCGCGGTGGTGCCATCGCCCTCGGCCACCCACTGGGCGCCTCCGGAGCCCGCCTCGCCTGCACCGTCGCCCACCAGCTCGCCGCGGCGGGCTCCGGCACCGGTGTCGCCACCCTGTGCATCGGCGTCGGCCAGGGCCTCGCACTCGTCCTCGAGCGCTGATCCCCGGGAACCGCCGCTCCGGAGCCCACGAAACCGAGGACAGCAGGTGGCTCCGGAGCGGCGCCGAACCGGCGGGCCATGGCCGTGCGCACCGGCGTCCGCCGACTCGTGCTGACCGCAGCGGACCTGGCTGTGTCCGTCGGCGGAGGAGAGGGAGTGGCTCAGGGCGACCAGACGGGCACCAAGATCGGCCGTACGGCGGCGTATCGGGGGAGGTCGAACGTCCAACTCCCGGGTGCCGGAAGCGGCTTGACCGAGGAGGGAAGCACGCGGATCCGACCCGGGTCGCGGCTCGACCCGGCGGCCACCGCAAGGGTCACCCGGCCCGACTGGCGGATATCGTTGAATGTTGTACTATGTGGCGAGCGATGAAGTTGAGCATTAAACCATCGTCCACATTCGCACGACACAACCCAGCAGGGCGCAAACCTCATGGGCATTTTCAGCCGTAATCGCAACAACGACACCCACACAACGGAGACCGCAACCGTGGCCGCACCCGTCAAGCTCGCCATTGTCTACTACTCCTCCACCGGCTTCAGTGCCGAGATCGCCAAGGAGATCAACGACGCCGCCGAGAAGGCCGGCGCCGAGGTCCGCCTGCTGAAGGCGGCCGAGCTCGCTCCGGAGGCCGCGATCGCCTCCAACGAGGCCTGGGCCGCTCACGCCGCCGCGAGCGCCGACGTCCCCGAGGCGACGCCGGGCGACATCGAGTGGGCGGACGCCGTGATCTTCGGCACGCCGACCCGCTTCGGCAACATTTCCTCGCAGTTGAAGCAGTTCATCGACATGCTCGGCGGCCTGTGGGCCCAGGGCAAGCTGGCCAACAAGGTGTACAGCGGCTTCGTGACCAGTGCCACCACTCACGGCGGCCAGGAGTCCACCCTGCTCGCCCTGTACAACTCCATCCACCACTTCGGCGGCCTGATCGTCAGCCCCGGCTACACCGACCCGGTGAAGTTCGTCGACGGCAACCCCTACGGCACGTCCCACGTCGACGCCCAGGGCAACAACCCCATCGGTGACCAGACCCGCAACGCCGCCCGCCACCAGGCGGAGCGCGTTGTTCAGGTGGCCGCCGCCCTCAAGGCCGGCCTCGCCTCCTGACTTCAGCCGAAAGGCATCCCAGAGCACTGGCGCGCCCGCGGAGCATCCGCGGGCGCGCCTTCTCGTGTATGCGGCGGCAACCGTCGGACAAGGCATGGTGTACGCCACACCAATAGTGGTTCATGCTTCAACTAAATCGGGCGTAGGGTCCTCAGTGCGTAGCCGACAGGGAGAAGCAAGACCATGGAGATATTCGTCGAGCAGGAGTGCGAGATGCGCCTGGTGGTCACGCCGGACAGCAGTGTCGGTGTGGCAACTCGTCTGTGGTACAGCCCACATGACCCCTGCGCCGTCCACATCGACTTCGACGCCGGCGCGGACACCCCGGTCACCTGGGTCTTTGCTCGCGAGCTGCTGGCCAGGGGCACCGTCCGGCCGTCCGGGCACGGCGACGTGAGGATCTGGCCGACCCATGAGGGGCAGCGTCGCGTCCTGTGCCTGGCTTTGTCCTCCCCCAGTGGACAGGCGCTGCTCCACGCTCCGCTGTCCGTCGTGGATCGATGGCTGCAGCGGACTTACGAGATGGTCCCGGACGGCAAGGAATGGCAGCTGCTCGACCTGGACGACGAACTGTGCGAACTGCTGGGCGAGACGGCCTGACCCACACGTCCCTCGACGTCCGGACGCACCCAGCTCAACCTGCGCGTTTCGTGCAGCTCGGACAGCACGATCGTGCAGGAGCCATCCCTCCCGCGTGCTGATACTCCCTGCACCGGGGCGCCCCACGCAGCGAACTCTGCTCAAGGGAACTCGATCCGCCCCCGGTACTGACACTCGCGAACGACGGTCGCTGATCTCCGCCTTGGATTCTGTCGGCTTTTCCTGCCGGCACGGCACCACCGTTCACGGAAGTTCACCAAGGGAGACGTTCATGAAGAACCCATCCAGTCGTCCCGGGGATTCCAAGGTGCCGGAGGCCGGCCCTGAAGCACCGGCGCATGAGGCCACCAGATCCGCGCGGCGCTACGAGGTGCGGATCGTCGCGCTGCTCGCTGTCGGCTTCGGTCTGGTCGGACTGGACCGCAACATCATTGCCCCCCTGTTTCCCGCGATGGTCGAGGAGCTGGGCCTGACCTACCAGGACCTTGGCATCATCAGCGGCGTCCTCGCCATCTTCTGGGGCCTCGCGTCGATCATCGCCGGCAACCTCTCCGACCGCATCGGGCGGCGCAAGGTCCTCATCCCGGCCGTGGTCGGGTTCTCCCTCGTCTGCGGCTTCACCGGGGCCGTGTCCGGCATGGGAATGCTGCTTGTGCTCCGCGCCGCCATGGGGCTGTTCGAAGGCGCCTACACACCTACGAGCATCGCCCACACCTCGGAGTCCTCGACACCGTCGCGCCGCGGATTCAACATGGGTCTCCAGCAGAGCCTGTTCGCGCTGCTCGGACTCGGCGTCGGCCCGATCATCGCCACTCAACTGCTGGTCGTCCTGTCGAGTTGGCGATGGGTCTTCGGCCTGGTGGCGCTGCCCGGGTTCATTGTCGCCTTCCTGCTCCACCGAATCCTGCGGGAGCCCGAACACACGGCTGGGGCGAGGAAGGTGCGGGCGGGCGGCCCGACCGCGGAGCCGGAGGCGGGCAGTCACCCGTCCAGACGCGCGATCTTCGCCGAACGCAATGTCGTCCTGGCCACGGCCGTGCTGTTCGGCAACTTCTCCTGCGTCTTCGTCATGATCAGCCTCATGCCGAGCTACCTCACCGACCATCTCGATATGCCCGCCACTGATATGGGCTTCGTCCTGTCGGCCTTCGGACTCGGGGGGTTCGTCGGATACATAGCCCTGCCCGCACTGTCCGACCGGCTTGGCCGGAAACCCGTCCTCTTCGCGGCCTTCGTCATCGGCATCGCCGCGCTCCTGGTCTTCCGTACGCTCGGCGCGAACCTGACGGCCCTCTTCGTGGTGCTGTTCGTTGCGGCAGTCTGTGAGTTCGGAGCCTTGTGCCTGCTGACCGGCCCCGTGGTCACCGAGGCGGTGCCCGCACCTCTGGTCGCCTCCGCGGCCGGTCTGCCGATCGGTATCGGGGAGATCACGGGCGGCGGGCTCACGCCGGTCATCGGCGGGTTCGTGGCGCAGCACTTCGGTATCCAGTCCATCGTCGTTGTCGCGATCGCGGGCCTGGCGATCAGCTTGACCATGTCGTTGTTCCTGCGCGAAACGGCGCCTGTCCGGACCAAGACGCGCAATGACGGGGAGTCGGCTCGCGTCGGCGCCGCCGGAGTCACGACGGGGTGACGGCCTTCGTGGGTGGCGGGCGGTCAGTGCCGCTCCGGGACAGGGGAGGAATAGGAAATTGTAGTTAACGGTTCAACCAAATGAGCGGCTTGAGGGGGGTGTCTGCACCACGAGGAAAGGCGACAGCGATGTCCGTGATCGACACTCGGTGTCCTTCGGTGAGCGCGTTGAGTGAGACGGATAGCGTGTGCGAGGTGCAGCAGTCCGCGGTACTGACGTTGCCGTCTCAGGCGATGCTGGTGGGGGCGGTTCGCGTGTTCACCGCCGAGCTGCTCCAGCGGTGGCGCATCGGCGGTGAGGAACAGGAGGCCGCGGTTCTGATCCTCGACGAGATGGCGACGAACGCGGTCCAGCACGGCCGCTCGCGCATGACGCTGCTGCTGGCCCTGGAGGACGACGTGCTCCGCATCAGCGTGGCCGACTCCGGACCGCGCACCCGCTTCGAGGCCCCTGCCGTCGATCCCGACGAACACGGGCGCGGCACAGGGATCGTGGAGTACCTGGCCGACCGCGTCGAGATCCATCCCGGCAGCGACGGATGCCTCATCAGCGCATGGCTGCGCGTGAAGCCGCACTCCGCCGGCGCCGGGGAGCCGGACCCTGCCTGAGACTCGCCGTCTCTCTCAGCCGACCTGATCCGAACGACTGTGCCTAGCCCTCCTGTTGCTCCAGGTCGGCCGGAGTGGTGCCGGGCGGGCCGAGGACCACGTCGCCGAGTTCCTGGGCCACCGCCATGAACAGCTCCGCGTCCAGTTCGGTCTCGGGTGTGGCCAGGGGGAGAGGAGTGCCCGCCCGGGCGATGAGCTCGGCGAAACCGGCCGGCGAGCTGATGTTGAGGGCCCGGGCGCCGTCGGGGCCGGACTTGATCATGTGCGGCACGTGCATGGGGATGGTGTAGAAGTCACCGGAACGCAAGGTCACGGTGTCCGTCCCGGCCCATACCTCCAGCGAACCCGAGACGACCCAGAGACGCTCCTCGTACTTCGTGTGCATATGGAGCGGGGTCGCCGAGCCCGTTGCCAGCACGGAGTCGGTGAGGTCGTGACGTCCGTCGGTCTCCGCCGCGGATGTGAGGATGGTGACGCGCAGCTCCTGCCCCAGTACGTACTGGCGGTCAGTGGTGTCCGTTGTGGAAAGGAAATGACTCACGTGCATGACTCCTGAAGGAGGGGTGGTGACAGAACACCGCGCCGGTGCGCGGAGACGGTGATCGCGACAAGAGGGTCCCCGGCGAGAGGTCCTCACTTGGTAGAGGGATCCTATATTGAAAGTAGTACGCGTTGCTTGAAGAAGGGAACATGAGTACCCAACCGCGCGATGAACGCCGCCCCTACCGCGCCGGCAGACGTGCCATGGCAGCGGCGGAGACGCGGAGGGCGATCCTCGACGCCGCCAATCGCCTGTTCGTCGAGCACGGCTATGGAAGGGTCACCGTCGCCGACATCGCGCGCGAGGCCGAGGCCGCCGTACCCACGGTGTACGCGAGCACAGGAGGCAAGGCCGCGATCCTGGCCCTGCTCATCGACGAGGGCGTCGCCGACCCGATCGTCGAGCAGACGCTCGCAGCAGTACGTACGTCTGCCGATCCACGGGATGCAGTCACTGTCACGGTGCATGGCGTGCGCGTCGACAACGAACGGCATTTCGACCTCCTCCATGTGCTGACGACAGCCGCCGCACTGGAGGAGACCGCCAAAGAAACACTCACCCGCGCGGACCGCGCCTATCGCGACGCCCTCGGAGTGGTGGCCGGGCGGCTGGAGGAGCTGAACGCCCTGCGGCCGGGCCTGGGTCGGGACCGGGCGACCGACATCCTGTGGTTCTTCCTCGGTCACCACTCCTGGCGCCTGTGCGTCGCGGACCGGGGCTGGTCCTGGAACGACACGGAGGAGTGGTTGGGGGAGCAGCTGTCGATCGCCCTGCTCGGCGACCGAGCCGGCTGATCGCGGGGCGCGTCCGACGCCCGCCGTGGCAGCTGAACGCCTCCTGAGGGGCGGCAGGTCAGTCGGCGGGCACGCAGGTCAGTCGGCGGGCGCGGTGGAAGCAGCCGACTCGTTCCTCGCAGCCGACTCGTTCCCCGCAGCCGACTCGTCCACTGCGTCCGTCCCGTCCCACAGGCTGAGGGCCGCGCGCACGGTGTCCTCGAGTTCCGCCCTGCTGTGGCCGCCCTTCGCCTGTACGGCCATTCCCTGGATCAGCGTTGCCAGCAAGGTCGCGGTCGCATCGGCGTCGAGCCCTCGCGGCAGCGGCCCGTTGGCGCTCGTCTTCCTCAGCCGCTCACGCAGGGCGGGCAGGATCTGGTCACGATTCCGGGCCAGTTCCTCGCGAATCGCGTTGTTGTCGGGGCCGCAGACCAAGGCCCCGTTCGTCTCCAGACAACCCGGCGGAGTCGCCTCTCCGGTGTGCAGTGTCGCAATACCGTAAAGGAGCTTTTCCGCAATGCGCTTCGGCGTGGTCTCGGCCAGTGCCTCGACACGGAAGTCGAGATATTCGGAGTGATATAGCTGCAGCGCCCGCCGGAAGAGTTCCTCTTTGCTGCCGAAAGTACGGTAGAGGCTGGTCTTGCCCATCTTGGTGGCTTTCATGAGAACGCTCATGGAGGCGCCCTCATAGCCGTACTCCCAGAAGGCGAACATCGCATTCCGGAGGGCCTGGTCTTCCTCGAAGGTCCGCGGCCTGGACAATTCCACCGCCTTTCCTCGGTGCAAGAGTATCACCTGGTAAGTGTCTCCACGGGCGCCGGGTGAACGCTGCGCGGTCGGAGCGCGAGGCCGGTCACGGCTGTTGCCGCAACGGCCAGCGCAATGGCCGCCCACGGAGTGGTCAGCACTCCCGCACTGTCGAGCACCCGCCCGCCGATGAGGGATCCGCCGGAGATCCCCAGATTGAAGGCGGCGATGTTGAACCCCGACGCGGCGCCCACCGACTCGGGCACCTCGTCCTCGGCCACCGTCACCACTCCGGTCTGCACCACCGGGTTGATCGCAAATCCGAAGAACCCCCACACCGCGAGGTTGATCATCACGGCGATCACCGAGTGGGCCGTGACAGGCAGGAGGGCGAGCGTCGCGGCCAGGCCGACGAGCACCACGATCACGGCCTGCCGGGTGCCCAGCCGGTCCGCCAGTCTGCCTCCCCAGAAATTGCCGATGACTGTGGCGATTCCGAAGACGACCAGACCGACGTTGACCATGCTCTCGCGTACGCCCGTCACGGATGTCAGCAGCGGCGAGATATAGGTGAAGACGACGAAATTGGCGCCGAAACCGAGCGCGGTGATGAGATACATCGTCACCAGTCGGCCATTGCGGAGCAGCCGGAGCTGAGAAATCAGGCTCTGGGGCGGAGTGTGCGAGATGTTCTTCGGCAGGAGAAGCATCAGGGAAACGACGCTCACCGCGGCCAATGCCGTCACGACCAGGAAGGGAAATCGCCAGTCGAAAGTCCCGCCTATCCAGGATCCGAGCGGCACACCCAGCACCATGGCCACTGTCAGGCCGCCGAACATGACTGCCACGGCTCCGTTCGCCTTTTCTCGCGGCACGAGCGAGGCGGCGACGGTCGCGCCCACACTGAAGAAGACCGCGTGGGCGAAAGCCGTGACGACGCGTGCTGCCAGCAGCGTCGCGAAGCCGGGTGCGAAACCCGCCGCAAGGTTCCCGACGAGGAAGACGGCCATCAGCCAGATGACGAGCTTGCGGCGATCGATCCGCCCGGTGAGCGCGGTGAACAGCGGCGCGCCGATGGTGATCGACAGAGCGTAGAGACTCACCAGGAGTCCGGCGGTGGGGACACCGACCTGCAGATCGTCGGCGATCGACGGGATGATTCCGACGATCACGAACTCGGTCGTCCCGATGGCGAAGGTCGAAATCGCCAGGGAAAGGACACTACGCGGCATGGCCGGCGGGCTCCTTCGTGAGTGCCGCGACGGCTGCCGCGCGGGCGATGATCTCGTCCTCTTCCACGGAGGCGCCGGAGACGCCGACCGCTCCGATGACCACGCCGTCGGCATCCTTGATGACGACTCCGCCGCCGAAGTTGATCAGCCCGCCGTTGGTGTGCTCGACCATGTAACTGGGGCCGTCGGGGTGCGCCACCTTGCCGAGGGCCCCGCTGTCGGCCTCGAAGAGCGCGGCCGTGCGGGCCTTGCGATGTGCGACGTCGATGGTGCCGAGGATGGCCCCGTCCATGCGCAGAAAGCCGGCGAGGTGGGCCGCTCTGTCGCACACGCTGATGTTGACCGGCGGGAACTGTCGTCGGACGGCCTCCTCCTTCGCGGCGTTGATGAGCTTCTCGATGAGTTCAGTCGTGAGCGTCACGATGTGCCTTCCGTTTCGTCGGCACCAGTTTGGTACCGATCGGTTCCAAACGTAAGTCTCGTCGGGTCACGCGTCAAACCGCTGGTCGGGGGTGTGGCTCAGCGCACTGCGGCGGCGGGACTCGGTGAATTGGCTTAGGGGTCGGTGACCGGGTGACTGAAGGGGGTGTCGTATCCCGGTCCTACGTCGATCACCGCGATGCGGACTGCGGCTGGGAGCGGCGGGGTGGACTGCGAGGTCGCGGTCCAGTCGACCGGCGCCGTAAGCGGTCGAACACAACGAGTCCGGCCGTGCCCACCCATCGCTCGACGGCGTCGACGGCCCGGTCACCCGGGCGTCGGCAGGTGTACAGCGCAGGGGGCACGCGCCGCCGAGTCTCGCGGTCAGGTAGGTCAAATGCCTTATGCCGCGCCTCGGGTGGACGGCTGATGAACCTGGCGGCGGGGGAGTGCGGCCCGGGTCAGTGTCGCGGAATTCCATGGTCATGCGACCGATGCCCACGACCGCGCGGCTTCCCCACACTGACTCCGACGGCCTTGATCAACGAGACGAGGAAGGTCAGCTCCACGACTTGTCGGCGTGCGGCCACTCCCACGGTGTGCGCGGCTCTTTCCTTTCCCGCCCCGGTCTTGGCCTTTGCCCTTCCCGAAGGAGGCACACTCCGTGACAACCATGCCTGTCGGTGGTGTCCAGCCGCTGGCCGACGAGGACGGCGCCGCCGATCTGGTGGTGCGCAACGCGAAGATACATACGGGCGATCCGCGGCGTCCGCGGGCCGATGCAGTGGCCGTCAAGGACGGCAGGATCATGGTCCTCGGGGACGATCGCGATGTCGCGCCGTACGTCGGACGGTCCACCCGGGTGGTGGACGCGCTGGGCCGGCGGGTGATCCCCGGGCTGAACGACGCGCATCTGCATGTGATCCGGGGCGGGTTGAACTATGTGCTGGAGCTGCGCTGGGACGGGGTGCGCACCCTGCGACAGGCGCTGGCCATGCTGCGGGAGCAAGCCGGCCGCACGCCGAAAGGCCAGTGGGTGCGCGTGATCGGCGGCTGGACGAAGGAGCAGTTCGCCGAGCGGCGCATGCCCACCACGGCCGAGCTGAACGAGGCCGCTCCGGACACACCGGTCTTCGTCATGCATCTGTACCAGTCGGCGATCCTCAACCGGGCCGCCGTGCAGGCCGCGGGTTTCACCCGTGACAGGCCCGACCCGCGGGGCGGACAGATCGTACGGGGCCGGGACGGCGAGCCGACGGGAATGCTGCTCGCCGCGCCCAGCGCGCTGATTCTCTATTCCACTCTGGCGAAAGCACCCGGCCTCGACCCTGCCGAACAGGAGCTCTCCACTCGGCACTATCTGCGCGAGCTGAACCGGTTCGGGTTGACCTCGGCGATCGACGCCGCGGGCGGTTTCCAGTCCTTCCCCGAGAACTACGACACGGTCACCCGGCTCGCCCGGAAGGGTGAGCTGACCCTCCGCATCGCCTACCACCTCTTTCCGCAGACACCCGGGCAGGAACTCAGCGATCTCAAGCGGTGGATCGACACGGTCCGGCCCGGCGACGGCGACGAGTGGCTGCGCCTGAACGGGGCGGGGGAGACCCTGACCTGGGCAGCGGTGGACTTCGAGAACTTCGCCCAACCCCGGCCCGAACTCGCCGACTACGAGGCGGAGTTCGAAAGCGCCGTACGCCTGCTGATGGAGAACGGCTGGGGCTTCCGCCTGCACGCCACCTACGACGAGACCATCCAGCGCAACCTGCGTGTGTTCGAGAAACTGGCCGCCGAGGGGCTCTTCCCCGCCGGACAACGCTGGCTCTTCGACCACGCGGAGACCGTCTCGGCCGAGAGCCTGGACCGCGTCGGCGCGCTGGGCGGCGCGCTGTCGGTGCAGGACCGCATGGCGTTCCAGGGGGAGGCGTTCGTCCGCCGGTACGGGGCCGCCGCTGCCGCCGAGGCGCCGCCGCTTCGGGCCATGCTGGAGCGCGGACTGACCGTGGCCGCGGGCTCCGACGCGACCCGCGTCACCTCCTACAACCCCTGGGTTGCCCTGCACTGGCTGGTGTCCGGCAGGACCGTCGGCGGACTCACCCTCTACCCGGCGTACAACCGGGTCGACCGGGCCACAGCGCTGGAGCTCTACACCAGGGGCGGCGCCCTCCTCTCCGGCGAGGAAGAGGTCAAGGGCCTGCTGCGCCCCGGCCACTTCGGCGACCTCGCCATCCTCGACCAGGACTTCTTCGAGATTCCCGAACAGGACATCCCGCACATCGAGTCGGTGCTGACCGTCGTCGGCGGCCGCGTCGTCTACGCCGCCGCCGAGTACGAGGGACTCGACGAAGCCCTGCCCGCCATCAGCCCGACATGGAGCCCTGTGGCCCATTACGGCGGCTATCAGGCGGCCGCCCGGCCGGGCAGCACCGGCGCCCTCCAGGCCGAACTGCTGAGTCAGGCCGTCGCCGAGTCCGAACAGCACCGCCAGTGGCGCGTCCGGCACGGCCTCCTGCCCGCGCGGACCGTCGGGACCGGACCCTTCGATCCCTGCTTCTCGCCCTGAGAACCGCTTTCTCGCCCTGAGAACCGCTGCGCGCCGCCATCGACTTCTCCCTCCCGCCGCGGCGGCAGGCCGTCGGCAGCACTGTCCCACCCCGCACCACGCCCAGCACAGAAGGAGCAGATCCCATGTCCGAAGCCAGTACCGTCCTGCATGGCCCCAGCCCCGACCTGCTCACGCCCGACAACGCGGTGTTCCTGTTCGCGGACCACCAGCCGCAGATGTTCTTCGCGACCGGCAGCGACGACCGCGGGGCCATCATCAACGCCACCGTCGGACTCGCCAAGGCCGCCGCGGCCTTCGATGTGCCGACGGTGCTGACCACGGTGGCCGCCGACAGCTTCTCCGGCCCGATCATGCCCCAGCTCGCCAAGGTGTTCCCCGACCACAAGATCATCGACCGCACCACGATGAACCCGTGGGAGGAGCCGGCGGTGGTGGCGGCCGTCGAGTCCACCGGACGCAAGAAGCTCGTCATCTCCGGGCTGTGGACCGAGGTGTGCGTCGCCCTGCCCGCCCTCTCGGCGCTCCACAAGGGATACGAGGTCTACGTCGTCACGGACGCGTGCGGCGGTGCCACGCCGGCCGCGCACCAAAACGCCGTGGAGCGGATGACCGCGGCCGGCGCCATCCCCATCAACTGGCTGGCGGTCATGCTCGAACTCCAGCGTGACTGGGGCCGCCAGGCCACCTACGGCGCCGTCCTGGACATCGTCCAGGAGCACGCCGGCGCCTACGGCCAGGGCGTCGTCTACGCCAAGCGGTTCATCGGCGAGAACGCCGCCGGCTGACCTGTCCCACCCCCCTGCCCGTGGCGGGCGACGCCCCTC
>NZ_BJND01000006.1 GCF_006539505.1 Streptomyces spinoverrucosus | reverse complement strand
GGCGACGCCCCTCGCCCGCCACGGGCCCCGAAAGTAGGTGACACATGGACACAGGGCTGCTGATCCTGCGACTCGTCATCGGTCTCGTCATCGCCGGACACGGCGTGCAGAAGGTGAGCTTCTGGCTCGGCGGCGCGGGACTCGCCGGCGGCGTGGAGGAGTTCCGCCGGGACGGCTTCCGCGGCGGCGTCATGACGGCGATCGCGGCCGGCGGCTCCCAGATCGGCTCCGGCCTGCTGCTGGCGATCGGGGCCCTGACCCCGCTGGCCGCCATGGGCGCCATGGGCGTGATGACGGTCGCGGTCACCGTCAAGTGGCGCAACGGATTCTGGGTGCAGCACGACGGCTACGAATTCCCCTTCGTACTTGTCCTCATCGCCGCCGTACTGGCCGTGACCGGACCAGGAGCCTGGTCCGTCGACGCCGCCCTCGACATCGCTCCGCCGGTGTGGGTCGCTCCCGTCGCCATCGTCGTCGGCGTCGGCAGCGGACTGGCGACCAGAGCGGTCCTGCATCGGTAGAACTGTGGACCGGCGAGACTCGAAACGAGATCGACGATGAACTCGAAACCTGCCCGGCCCGCGGCCGGCACGAACAACTCCGACACTCAAGGCACAAACCGTCTCGGCATGGGCTATGTCCTCATGGCGGCCCTGCTGGCCGTGATGATGCTCGGCGGCACCATCCCGATCCCGCTCTATGTCCTCTACGAGGCCCGGATCGGCTTCGACCCCTTCACCATCACGATCATCTTCGCCATCTACGTGATCGGCACACTCGTCGCCCTGCTGTTCTTCGGCGGACTGAGTGACCACATCGGTCGCAAACGGGTACTCGTGGGCGCGATCCTGCTCGCCGCCGCCAGCACCGGGTTCTTCCTCGCCGCCACGAATGTGCCCGTGCTCCTCGTCGCCCGGGTCCTCAGCGGCTTCGCGGTCGGCCTTGCCACCGGTACCGCCACCGCGGCCATCGCCGAACTGCACCCCCGCGGCGACCATCGCGCGGCGGCCGTCGTCGCGGCCGGTGTCAACATGACCGGTCTCGGGCTGGGACCCCTGCTGGCCGGGGTTCTCGCCGAGTACGCCCCGGCACCGGTGCACACCGTCTTCTGGGTCTACCTCGGCATCACCGCGCTCGCTCTGATCGGCCTCGCCGCTGTCCCGGAGACGGCCGTGCTGCGCGACGGCGTGGTCAGTCTGCGGCCGAACATCGGCATCCCGGGGCCCATGCGGGGTGTCATGGCGGGTGCGACGCTGGGGATCTTCTCGGCGTTCACGCTGCTGGGGCTGTTCAGCAGTCTGGTACCCAGCTTCCTGCGTGGGACCCTCGGCCTGCACAACCTGGCGGTGATCGGAGCGGTGTCCTTCCTGATCTTCGTCACCGGCGCGATCAGCCAGGCGGTCTTCTCACACCTGCCGGGCCGCCGTTCGGTCGGATCCGGCCTCGGGCTGCTGCTGGTGGGCCTCGCCGGGCTGGAGGCCGCCCTGTTCACCGAGGCCCTCTGGCTCTTCCTCATCGGCACCGTCGTCAGCGGTGCCGCGGTGGGCCTCGTCTTCCGTGGCGGCCTGGGGGAGATCAACCGGCTGGTCGATCCGGGCCGCCGCGCCGCGGTGATCTCCACGTTCTTCATGACCGCCTACCTCGGCATGACCGTGCCCGTGGTCGTCATCGGGCTCCTCTCCCGGGTTGTGCGCCTGGTGGCGGCCAGTGCTCTGGTCGCCGGGGGTGTCGCGGTGATCGGTCTCGTCGCCCTCGTGGTGGTGCTGCGTACGTTCGGAGCCAGGACCGCGCTCGCGCCCACCGCCCCGTCCGTACGGCACCCCTCCGCGGGGAGCACCACACCCGCCGACAGTTGGTGCTGCCCCCAGACCACGGCCGGTACCACCACGCAGTCCGGTGCCCGGCCGTCGGCAGAAGACTGACGACCACGTGGTGAAGATCGCCGAGGGTTTCGTACGGGGTGTGGCACGAGGACATGGTGGGTCGATCCACCGACTGCGGAGGGTGCTCCGACAGGACTCCCTGGCGACCCGGACGTACCATCAAGAACATGACGCGGAGCGCCCGGACTCCCGAGGAGCACCTGCGCCGTGCCGATCCCGTCCTGGGAACAGTCATCGACGCGGTCATGCGCGAGGGCGGTGGACGACCGAGGCTGCCGCCCGATCCGTCGCTTCCACCCGATCCCAACATGCCGACCGACCGCTACGGCCTTCTCGTGCGCGCGATCGTGAGTCAGAGCATCTCGAACACCGCATCGCGCGCGATCTACCGGCGGCTGCTCGACCGCTTCGGCGCAAGCCCGCCGACGCCGGAGGAAATCCTCGGCGACGATCCCGACGAACTGCGTCTGGCAGTCGGCCTGTCGGAGGCGAAGACGGCATCCCTGCGCTCGCTAGCCGAGCACATCGTCTCCGGTGAACTCGAACTTGAGCGGTTGCACGAACTGCCCGACGACGAGGTGGTCGCACAGCTGGTCGCGGTCAGGGGCATCGGCACCTGGACGGCCGACATATTCCTGATGTTCCATTTGCACCGGCCGGACGTACTGCCGGCCGGCGACATCGGCCTTCGGCACGCTGTGGCGAAGGCGTACGAACTGCCCGAGCTGCCGGGCCCGGTCGAGTTGGAGAAAATCGCCGAGCCATGGCGTCCGCACCGGACGCTCGCGTGTATGTATCTCTGGCGCATGGCGGAGACAACTCCGCAGGTCCAGCGTGTTGTTTGAACGTGCGACCCGGTCAAGCGATGCTCGCTTCTCCCCTGTTCGTCTACCGACCGCGGCACCGGAATGCGAGAGGTGTAGCCATGGACGCTGACGTGAGTGGCAGGACGGCCGTTGTGACCGGGGCCAGCAAGGGCATCGGTCTGGCCATCACCCGGACACTGGTGGACGCCGGCGCGCATGTGGTCGCGGGAGCCCGCACCCGGACGCGCGAACTCGGCGAGTTGGCCGAGGCCGGCAAGGCGACGTTCGTCGCGGCGGATCTGACCGACCCCGCCGCACCGGGCACCGTGGTGGATGCCGCGGTGGAACGCGGCGGCCGGGTCGACATTCTGATCAACAACGTCGGGGCGGCCGTCCCGCGGTCCGGTGGCTTCGTCGGCATCACCGACGACGACTGGAACCTGACCTGGACACTGGGCCTGATGGCGGCTGTGCGCACCACCCGCTCGGCAGTGCCGTCGATGGTCGAACAAGGCGCCGGCGTGATCGTCATGGTGGGCTCGGTGAACGCGTTCCTGCCCGACCCGATGGTGCTGGACTACTCCGCGACCAAGGCGGCCTTGACGAACTTCGCCAAGGGCCTGTCGAAAGAACTGGGCCCGAAGGGCATCCGGGTCAACTCCGTGAGTCCCGGACCTGTGAGCACGGACCTGTGGCTCGGAGACAGTGGCATCGCCCAGCGGCTGTCGAAGGAAACCGGCAAGGCTCCACAGGACATCGCCGCCTCCGCTGTCGAGGCCACTCCGCTGGGACGGTTCACCGCGCCGCAGGAAGTCGCCGAACTGGTCATGTTCTTGGTCAGTGACCGGGCCGCGAACATCACGGGTACGGACATGACCATCGACGGTGGGATGATCACCACCCTCCGATAGCGCTCAGAGTCGGCGCAGGATCCCGGACGTCAGCGCCGTCGCGGTCAGGTGTTTGTATCCCACGCTGTCGAAGTAGACGAGCAGCTCGTGATCGTCCCGGCTCAACAGCAGGCCCTCGCCCCACAGCCCGTGGCGCACAGGAGTTCCACCAGTGAACGACGGGCGATGAGTCGCTCTCGTCGGTGGCTCGGTCTTGCTCCTCGCCATACGGTCGTTGTCGCAGTTGTTGCAGGGCGGGTCGTAGTTCTCGCCGAAATACGCCAGGAGTTCCGCCCGACGGCATCGTGTGCTCTCCGCGTACTCACGGGCCGCGTTGAGGCGGCTGGCCAGCACGGCTTGCCGCCGCTGATCCACGGCCATCAGTTGCTCGGTCAGCCGAGCTGGGGGCGGCAGATGACGCTGGGGTTCGACAACGCGATGGTGACCGGACCCGGCGAGTTTGACCATCCCCAGTTCGGCCAGCTCATTGACCACACGGTCGACGGCGTGCGCGGGCGCGCCGGCGGCTCTCACCAGCTCCGCAAGCGCGATGTCACCACCGGCGTTTTCGATCGCGTCGACAACGCTGTGCAGCGTTGCCTCACCGAGATGGGCGCGGGCCGCGAGAATGCGGGGTATCCGGATGGTGCGCGGATCGTGCACGAGGACCGCGGCAGCCGGCTCGCCATCCCGGCCGGCCCGCCCGATTTCCTGGTAGTAGTCGTCGATGCTCGCGGGAACACCGGCGTGCACCACGGTCCGGACGTCGGCTTTGTCAATTCCCAGACCGAACGCGCTGGTGGCGACCACCGCATCGAGTTTCCCGGAGAAAAATTTGTCCTGGACGTCCGCCCGGGCGCCTGCTGACAGGCCGGCGTGGTACGGCGCGACACGGTAGGCATCCAGCCGCAGCCGGTCGGCGAGGGACTCGCAGCGGGCATGCGTGAGTGCGTAAATCAGCGCGGGGGTTTCGTGCTCGATCAGTACGTCGACACACAGATCGTCGACTGCTTGCGCCTCCGGTTTGCTCGGCTGGGTCTGCCGCATGGCCAGCGAAATGTTCGGCCGGTCGAAATCGGCAACCACGACCTCGGAGGATTCCATCCCCAGGCGACGGGTGATGTCCGCCTGGACGGGCGGGGAAGCCGTCGCCGTGAGCGCGAGAACCGTCGGCCTGCCCAGCTCGGCCACCGCGCCGGCCAGCCGCAGGTATTCCGGCCGGAACTCCTGGCCCCACTCGCTCACCAGATGTGCTTCGTCGACGACGAACAGCCCAACCTCACGGGCGCCGGTGCGCACTGCGGCCCATGTCTCGGAGTTCGTGAGTTGCTCCGGCCCGATGAAGAGGAAGTCCAGATCACCCCGGGCGAGCCGGGTGAGCGTGTCCTTCCGCTCGTGCGCCTTCAGCGAGGAGTTCAGCAGCTCGGCGCGGATGGTGTTGCGAGTGCCGTAATGGCGTCCGGAGAGCGAGCGGATCTGGTCCCGTTGCAGTGCGATCAGCGGCGAGACGACCAGCGTCAGCCCTCCGATCGACAGGCCCGCCACCTGGTAAATGGCACTCTTGCCGCTCCCCGTGGGCAGAACTGCCAGCGTGTCACGACCGCCGGTGACCGCGTCGATGGCCTGGGTCTGGCACGGCCGCAGGCTGAAGTCGAACAGCGCTCCGGCGATCGCGGCGGGCGTAAGACTCAAGCCACACATTTTGGCATGATATGCCCGGTGTGCCATAGGCGCAGCCGGGTCTCCCGGTGGCTGCGCCGGGAGACCCGGCTGCGCTACCTCTCGCGTGCCGTTTGCCTGGACGTGAAAAGGGATGGAGGGTGGAAGGACGTGGGCAATGTCAGTGCCCCATACACCGACTTCATCGACGCCTGGCGCGGACGCGGTGAGAACAGCTCGCCCCACCCCGGGAGGTAACCATGGACAACACCGGCGGATGGGGAGACGACGTCTACCAGCCCGATGACTCCGAACAGAAGGACGACACGGGGCTGCTCGACGCGGAGGACACCCTGGAGTACGACGGTGTCGGCGATCCTCTCGACCGGGGCTGGTCGCCTGTGGAGAGGCCGTGGGCCGTGGAGCACACCGGTGTGACGGCCGCGGAGGGCCACCGGGGCGAGACACTGGACGAGCGGCTTGCCGAGGAGTTGCCGGACGCCGTGGCACCCGAGGGCGACGACATCGGCGACAGCCCGGGCACCGACGGGGAACTCCTGGACAACGAGGTCGGAGCGGCCCGCTCCGGCAGGCTGGTGTCGCCCGACGAGGGAGCGCACGAGGACGAGGAGAGCGCGCTGGTCGCCACGGACCTGGGCATCGACGGCGCTGCCGCCTCGGCCGAGGAGGCAGCGGTGCACGTCGTCGACGACGAGGATTGACCCAGACGGGGGCGCCCGGCCAGGCCGGCGCGGTGCCTCCGACGCGTGTCACGTGGGTTCCCGGCCTTGAGTGACGTCCGAGGACGACATCTCCGACAGCATCGGTGCCGCCCACCACGACGTCCGGGCCGTGCCGCTCCCGCATCTTCGCGCGAAACGCTCCCGGTGGGCCCGGGTCAAGCTGTGGACCTGGACCCGCTCCAGCGGGCGGACCGTACGGAATCCCGCCCTGCGACGGGACTGCCAACCCGCCCCGCTCAGGCCCGCAGGGGCGTTGCGGGTCCCTCGTGTCGGACGCGGGCCTCCAGATGGCGCCACATCGCCGACACGTTGAACGCCGGTCCCAGATCGGGCAGTTCGGCGATGTCCTCGTCGGGGATCGGGCGCAGCGGCGCCCCCGTGGCCGCCACGGCGAGGGCGGTGCGGGCCAGGGTGTCCACCGCCAGGGCCCGGGTGACGGCCTCCGCGACGGCGTGGGCCGGATCGCCGGTGCCGACGGCGACCAGGCCGTGTGCGCGCAGGACCACGGCGGGCCGGTCCCCGAGCGCGGCCACCATCTGCCGCGCCAGGTCGCGGCGGCGGATCAGCGCCGAGCGGGGCCACACGGGAACGCCGTCGTGGGCCAGCCGGGCGGCCGGGATGTCGTAGGAGCCCACGAGGGGCAGCCAGGGCAGGTCGGCGACGGACGCGGCGACCACCGCGGGCGGATGGGCGTGCACCACGGCCGTGACCTCCGGCCTGGAGCGCAGGACCTCGGTGTGAATGGGCAGCTCGCTCGGCGGCTTCCACCCCGTGGGCACCTCGCCGGTGCCGTCGAGACCGACCTGCTGTACGTCCTCGACGACGGTGAAGGCAAGCCCGCGCTCTTCGGGCCCGCGGCCGCGCACCAGCAGCGAACCGGACCCTGTCCTGGCGCTGATGTGGCCGAGGATGTGCTCGACCAGCCCGCTGACGGCCAGGGCACGGCAGGCGACGGCGATGCGCTCCCGCAGGGCGTCGTACGACCCCTGCGGACCCTCGGCGGTGAGTGTCATGGCCGTGTCGGTCTCTCCTCACCTGGATTCATCCGGTGTCATGCGCCCTGCCGTCGGAACCATCTGCGGCGGTCGGAGCGAGCAGCTTGGGAATCAAAGGTCTGTTGGTATGACTTTAAGCCATTGCATACGAGACCGTCAACGAGGCTCCTGACCATGGGAGAATGCGCACATGCCATCGCGACCCAGCCAGCCTCAGCGTGCCGAGACCGCAGACGAGACGTCCGCCAAGCGGACTCCCGCGCCCGAGGGGCTGTTCAAGGCGGTCTCCTCCAGTCGCGTCTCCCAGCTGATCGTCGATCAGATCCGGCTGCTGCTGAAGGAGGAACGCCTCCAGCCCGGCGACCGGCTGCCCAGTGAGCGCGAGCTGTGCGTGCAGTTCGGTGTCAGCCGGGTGACGGTGCGCGAGGCCCTGCGCAGCCTGGAGGCCAGCGGGCTCGTCGAGATCCGGGTCGGTGCGCGCGGCGGGGCGTTCGTGACGGCTCCGTCCTCGCGGCGGGTGGGTGAGGGTCTCGCCGATCTGCTCTCCCTGTCGCCGCTGACGGCGACCGAGGTCACCGAGGCGCGGCTGGTCTTCGAACTCGGCATCGTCCCGCTGATCGTCGAGCGTGCCACCGATGAGGACCTCGACGACCTCCGCGCGCTGTGCGACGAGCACGCCGAGGCGGTCAAGCAGGGTACGTACGACATGGAGATGTCGGCGGACTTCCACACCCGCGTCGCCGCCTGCACGCACAACGCCGCCATCGAGATGCTCGTGCAGTCCTTCCACGGCCCGCTGCTGATGAGCCTGCGCGAGGCGCAGAGCGTCGAACCGCAGATGGGGCAGCGCGGTTCGAAGGAACACCGCGAGTTCGTCGAGGCCGTCGCCGCGCGCGACGTCGAGGCGGCGTCCGAGATCATGCGCAGGCACGTACAGCGCACGGCGTCCCGGGTGAAGGGGGACGGCCGGCGCAGGTAGCGCGCGCCCGAACCGTCCGGTCCCGGGTCCTGTTGGGCCCGGGACTCTTTTGTGCCCAGCATGAAGGCATTATGGTTAGACCATCAGGTGATCGGAGACGGCTACGGCCATCACGGGAGGCACCATGGGCAAGAAGGGGCGCGTGTTCGTCCGCGGCCTGACCTCGGAGACGTACGGTCTCGGCGAGTTCCGCCGCAGGCAGTTGGGCGTCGAGCGGGTGCGCGACGACTCCGTGGTCGTCGACGACGCGAAGGTGGCGCACTCCGGCGACAGCGCCGAGTCCCGTACGTGGTGGCGGATCGGCCCGGGTGACGAGGACTTCCTCACCCAGACCATTCAGGTCCACTTCGTCGAACTGCCGCCGCAGTCCAGCAACAACGGCCACGGACACCAGAACGAGGCCGCCTTCTACATCCTCCAGGGCCGTGGCTACGAGATCCACGACGACCAGCGGTACGACTGGACCAAGGACGACCTCGTGTTCGTCCACACCGACTCCGTGCACCGCCACTTCAACCCGTACGACGAGACCGCCACCGCCCTCGTGGTGAAGGCCAAGAGCACCTGGATGTTCATGGGCCTGTGGCAGCAGGGGCGCAGCGGCCCGATCGAGCGGGAGGAGGAGTTCGGGCCCCGCGAGGACTGGTCCCGGATCTGGACGCCCGGCGTCAAGGAGCGCAAGAAGGTCATCGGCGTCGCCGACACCACCTGGGAGACGACCCCCCTCGGCCGGGTCCGCGTGATGTCCTCGCCCGAGCGCACCGACGCCCGGATCTTCTCCGTCGACGTCTTCGAACTCGACATCCCCGCCGGCAGCCGCTCGGGCAGGTACTGGAAGATGGCCGACGAGGTGCTCTACGTCCTCGACGGCAGCGGATACGCCCTCCACTGGGAGGTCGAGGCGGAGATCGCCGAGAAGTACTACGCGCGCGTCGCCCTGGAGCCGACCCGGCACGAGATCACCAAGGGCGACACCTTGTACGTACCGCAGAACCACGTGTGCCAGCTGTTCGCCTACGACGGCACCCCGCTGCGGCTGCTGTCGGCGCAGAACCGCGTCTTCAAGCACCTCGGTTACGACTCGGTGCACTTCATGGAGGACGCTCCCGAGTACCGGGCGACACAGGCCCCCTGACGGATCGCCGACCCGAACGGCCTGGACCCCACACCGCGCACTCGGTGTGGGGCCCAGGCTCGTTGAGCACTCGCGTCACGTGTGCTGTGCCGCCTCCTCCGCCGCGGCGACGAGATCGTCGGCGCTGAGCAGCGACGGCTCCCGCGCCGTCTCCAGGCGCAGTGCCAGAGCCCCGTGCACGGTCTTGCGGATCCGGCGTCCGTCCAGCCCGGTCAGCAGCTTGCCCACCCGCCGGTGCACCCCCGGATCCTCGGCCAGCGCGGCCAGTTCGGGCCACTGCGCCGCCAGGGCGCGCAGCGAGTCGGCGACGATCAGCGCCACCACCGACTCGTCCGGCAGCTCCGTGCGCACCACGAGGTCGGCGCGGGAGAGGAAGGCCTCGTCGACGGCGTCGGCGAAGTTCGTCGTCACGACCAGCAGGGTCCCGGGGCGTTCGGCCCGCAGCGCGTCCAGGCCGCTGAGCACGGCGTCCGTCGCCCGGTGCACGTCGACAGGGTTGGTGTCGAAGGACGCCGAGTGCCGCCGCACGGCGAGCGCCTCGACCTCGTCGACCAGCACGATCGTGTGCGGGCGGCGTGCGGCCAGCTCGGGCAGGGTCGCGCGGAACAGCCGGGAGACCGCGCGCTGGCTCTCGCCCAGCATCTCGCTGGGGAAGGCGTGCGGGTCGACCTCGACGAGCGTCGTCGCACCGTGCGGCGCCAGCGTGCGTGCGGCGGCCTGGGCGAGGCCCTGGGCCAGCGTGGTCTTGCCGGTGCCGGGTGGCCCGGCGAGCACCACCAGGCCGTGCGGTGCCACGGCCGAGCCCGCGAGCCGCCGCCCGTGCCGGAGCACGAGGACGGCGGTCGCGAGGAGCCGTTCCTTGACCCGTGGCTCGACGATCACGGAGTCCCAGGGGCCGTCGTGGTGATCGGCGGGCAGCGCGTGAGTCCCCGCGACGCCGTGCGGCAGTGCCGTACTCACCGGTTGCGGCCTCCGTTCATGGCCAGGTGGGGCGCGTGAGCGCCGGCCACTGGATGGTCGCCGGGTCTCCGGCCTGCGCGTCGCGGATGTGGTCCGGCGGTTCCTCGAACAGCACCAGCGGATCGCACAGCGCCCGCATGGTCTCCAGCAGGCTGTCGAACATATGGATGCGCACCACCTTCGCCGTACGGTCCGGGGCGGTGTTGATGTGCTGGTGCCACAGGAAGTGGTCGACGACGATGATGTCGCCCTTCTTCCACGGGTGCCGCTCGCCGCCCTCCGGCTCGGTGCCCAGATAGCTCTCGCCGGTCCCCTCGACGACGTACAGCCACGCCTCGCCAGGGTGGCGGTGCATCGACTGGGCCCGGCCGGGACCGATTTCGAACATGGCCATCGTGATGCCGGACGCCTGGTAGCCGATGGCGCGGTCGAGCAGGAACGTGGTGCGGGTGCCGCGCGGGGTGTTGCGCAGTTCGAGCTCGTCCCAGCTGGTGTGCAGCCGCCCGGAGCGGCGGGCCTCCTGGTCCCGGGCGAGCCGCCGCAGCCGCGTCGCGTACGGATCGGCGCCGTCGCGGCCCGGGGAGAACGGCGGGCGCGGCGGCAGCTCGGAGACGGGCGTGTGCCCGGCGTCCTCCAGGGCGGCCATGCCCATCGTCTCCAGCAGCGGACCGCTGGAGAAGGTGAGGTAACGCGTCGTGGTGTCGCCGTCGTTGCCGCTGCGGTGCCAGGACCAGGCCGGCAGGTGCAGCGAGTCGCCGGGGCCCCAGTCGACGCGCTCGCCGTCGATCTCGGTCCAGCCCCAGCCTGCGACCACGAACACCATGGCGTCCCACGAGTGCCGGTGCAGTGTGGTCGTGGTCCCCGGGTCCAGCTCGTGGGCGAGGGCGTCCATGGTGCGGGTCGGCCGGTCGCCGTCGGCGCCGACGTAGACGCCGACACGGCTGCCGCGTTCCGTCGGGTGCATCACGACGTCCTCGACGGCGACGACCGTGCGGTGGTTCTTGCGCCACTCCTCGATGAAGGCGGCGCGACGGCGTTTCTGGACGTGGTAGTGCGTGACTTCGGTCGTGGTGTGTGTGCTCAACGTGTCTCCCAACAGGCGGAGGAGAGGGGGAAGTCGGTCAGGGGCGTGCCGGCTCGGAGGCCTGCACGCTGTACTCGCGCACGGTGCGGCTGCGCGCCGCGCTCGTCCCGGAGACGGCGGCCGGCACCAGACCGCCGAGGGTCAGCGCCACGACCGGGCCGAGCGCTCCGGCCAGCAGGCCCATCAGGGAGTCGCCGATCGCGGGGCCGCCCCGGGAGCACATCTGGTAGATGGCCGAGACGCGCCCGCGCAGCGTGTCCGGCGTCTCCAACTGGACGGCGGCATGGCGGACGGTGGTCGCGACCGCGTCCGCGGCCCCCAGGGCAAGGGCCATGACGACGGCCACGGAGAAGACCCGTGACTGGGCCAGTCCGACGACGGCCAAGCCGTACGCGGCGGTCCCCCAGAGCACGATCCGGCCGGACCGGGCGGTGCGCACCAGCCGGAACACCCACACCGATCCGATCAGGGCCCCGGCCGAGGGCGCCGCGGACAGCAGCCCGTAGCCGGTGGCGCCGACATGCAGCACGTCCGCGGCGAATGCGGGCAGCAGCACCCGGTAGGCCCCGAACACCGTGGCGGACATGTCCAGGCCCATCAGCTGCCAGACGACCGGCCGCCGGGCGACGTACCGCACCCCCTCCCGAAGGCTTTCCAGGAGTGGTCGCCGTTCGCCGTCGACGGCCAGCCGCGGCACCCGCAGCAGGGCCAGTACGACGACGAGGACGGCGTAGGTGACGGCGTCGAAGACGTACACCGCCCCCGGCCCGCCCACGGCGATCAGTACGCCCGCCAGCGCGGGCCCGGCCAGGACGGCCAGCTCGCGCGTCGGGTTGAGCAGGGCGAAGGCGTCGACGAGCTGCTTGCGCGGCACCATCGCCGGGATGAGCGCCTGCCGGGCCGGCTGGTCGAAGGTCGCCGCCGCCGTCGCCAGCAGCGACGAGACGAAGACCGCCCACACCGTGGCCGCGCCCGCGAGGGTGACCGCCGCGAGCCCGGCCGACACCAGCAGGGCCACGCCCTGGGTGACCTGAAGCAGGCGCCGCCGGTCCAGCCGGTCGGCATAGATCCCGCCGGCCGGGGACAGCACCAGCAGGGCCACCGCCTGGGCGAGGCCGACGAGGCCCACCTGCGCGGTCGAGCCGGTCAGTTCGTAGACCTGGTAGAGGTTGGCGGCGACGGCGCCCCTGGTCCCGATCTGGGAGAGGACGACGCCGCCCCAGTAGAGGTCGAAGTCGCGGTTGCGGAGTACCTCGGGTATCTCCATCGGTCAGTCGACGGGAACGAGGGTCACCTTGTCCGGGGCGACGGAGAAGTGCACCTCGGTTCCCGGCGGGATCGACAGGTTGGGGTTGGACCGGTTGCGTATCTCCAGGTCGCCGACGCCCACGATGTGGTCGACGACGTCACCCAGGAACGCCCGGGTGAGGACCTGGCCCGACCACTCGTTGGGCACGTTGCCGCGCCGCTCGGGGGACAGATCGACGCACTCCGGCCGGATCGAGATCATCACCGTGTCGCCGACCGCGGGCGCCTTGTCCACCTCGCCGGCCACCAGGGGGCCGTGCGCGGTGTCGACCCGCACCTCGCGGCCGTCCACCGAGACCACCTTCGCCTCCATGAAGTTGGAGGTGCCGATGAACTCGGCCACGAAACGGGTCGCGGGCTTGGTGTAGATCTCGCGGGGCTTGCCGATCTGCTCGATACGGCCCTGGTTCATCACCGCGATCCGGTTCGACATCACCAGCGCCTCGGACTGGTCGTGCGTCACATAGATCGCGGTGAGGTTCAACTCCCGCTGCAGCCGCTTGAGTTCGAACCGCATCGTCTCGCGCAGCTTGGCGTCCAGGTTGGACAGCGGCTCGTCCAGCAGCATCAGCTCCGGCCGGGTCACCAGGGCGCGGCCCAGGGCGAGGCGCTGCTGCTGGCCGCCGGAGAGCTTGGTGGCGGGCCGGGAGGCGTAGGCACCGAGCTCGATCACGTCCAGGACCTGCTCGACGCGTTCCTCGATCTCCCTGCGCCCCGGCCGCTTGGTGCGGGGCAACACCTCCAGCGGGAACGACACGTTCTTGAAGACCGTCATGTGCGGCCAGATGGCGTACGACTGGAAGACCATGCCGAGCCCGCGCCGGTTGGCGCGCATGTTGATGCCCTGTTCGGCGTCGAACAGGACGCGTCCGCCGAGCGTCACGCGTCCCTCCGTCGGGCGTTCCAGGCCCGCGACGGAGCGCAGGGTGGTGGTCTTGCCGCAGCCGGAGGGGCCGAGCAGCGTGAACAGTTCCCCGTCGTGCACCTCGAAATCGACCCCACCGACGGCGTACACGCGCGTGCCCTCGTTCCCGGGCCGTCTGGACCTGCGTCCCGCCGTGTCGTCGTAGCTCTTCTTGAGGGATTCGACCGTCAACATCGCTGAAGGTCCCTTCGATCAGTTCGCGGAGTCGTTCTGCAGCCCGAAGCGGGCACCCAGGCGGTAGGCAATGGAGACGAGCAGGACGAGCAGCAGGACCATGCAGACGCCCAGGGCGGCGAGCGTGGTGAACTGGCCGTTCTCGAACTGCTCCCAGATCAGCACGGACAGCACTTCCTTGCCCGGGCTGTAGAGCAGGATCGTGCTGGACAGCTCGCGGAAGGACACGACGAGGATGTAGACCCAGCCGGCCAGGATGCCGCCGCTCATCAGCGGCAGCAGCACCCGCCGGAAGGTCTGGAACCAGGAGGCGCCGGACACATGGGCCGACTCCTCCAGTTCGGGCGACATCTGAGTCATCGCCGCCGACGAGTACTGCATGCCGTACGGCAGGTAGCGCGTGCAGTACGACACCAGCAGGATCAGCAGTGTGCCGTAGATCGGCAGCGGCATCCGCAGGTAGACGAAGGACAGCGCGAGGCCCAGGACCAGCCCGGGGATGACGATGGGCGTGAAGGCCAGCAGGTCCAGCAGCCGACGGCCGGGCGCCTTGGTGCGCAGGACGACCCAGGACACGATCGCGGTGAGGATCATCACCGCGGTCGCGGCGCCGATCCCGACGATGAGCGAGTTCTTCAGCGCCGTGAAGGCGAGCGGCATCTCGAACACCGTGCGGTAGTTGGCCAGCGTCATCTCGCTGAGCGTCTTGCGGCTCGGCGCGGCGTAGTACTTCAGCAGCGAGGCGTAGACGAGCACGGCGACCGGCAGGACGACGGTGATCAGGAAGTAGAGGATCACGCCCGCGCCGACGAACGGCCGGGCGCGGCCCAGTTCGACCGGGCGGGGCCGGAAGGCCTTGCCGGTCACCGTCTGGAAGTTGCGCGAGGAGCGCCGCAGCCAGCTGGACAGCAGCACGCCCGCCGCGGCGATGAGGAGCAGCCCGATGGCGTAGGCGCCGGCAGCCCCGTAGTCGACGGGGTAGGCGCGCAGTACGAAGTAGATCCGGCTGGTGAAGACGTAGATGCCGTTCTGCAGGCCGAGCAGGCCGGGCACCTCGAAGCTCTCCAGGGACTGTACGAACATCAGCAGCGCCGCGGAGATCATCGCCGGACGCAGCAGCGGCATCGTCACCCGCCGCAGGACGGTCAGCCGGTTCGCGCCCGACATGGCGGCGGACTCCTCCAGGGAGGGGTCCATCGCGCGGAACGCGGCGACCATGAGCAGGAAGGCGACCGGCGCCAGGTGCAGGCCCTGCACCCAGATCATGCCCCACACGCTGTAGATGTTGACCGGCGAGGTGCCGAACAGCGGCTGGAACACCAGGGAGTTGAGGATGCCGCTGGACGGGTCGCCGAGGAAGATCCACGAGGTGGCGTACAGGATGCCGGGGACGATGAGCGGCACCAGTGACGCCGCGAAGAACAGTCCCTTGAACGGGGTGTCAGTCCGCACCTGGATGTAGGCCAGCACGGTGCCGAGCACGAGCGCGAGCGCGGCCGAACCGAGCGCGAACCACAGCGAGTTGAGCAGCATCTCGCGGGACTGCGAGTTGCCTCCGTAGGCCCGGGAGAACGCGTCGAGGGAGACGCCGGTGCCGTCGGCGCTGAGGAAGGTGTCGTGGATCAGATATCCCAGCGGTACGACCGCGAGGTAGCCGACGATGACGACGGCGCCGCCGACCAGCAGGCCCTGCAGGGACAGCGGGCGCCTCAGCAGCCGGGCGAGCCGGCCCGGGCCGCCCGCCTCGGCGGGTCCGGTGACCGCGTCGGACCGGGGCTCGGGGCTGTCGTCACGGGAGGCGGTGGTGGGTACGAGGGTCATCGGTTCTCACTCCCCGACGGTGGCGGCGCCGCGGAGCAGCGCGTCGTACTTCTTGTCCCATTCGCCGTGGTCCTTGCTCAGCCCCTCCACGTCGAACGGGGCCAGGGTGAGGCCGTCGAGGCTCTTGTCGCCGGGGACCTTCGTCGACGGCGTCAGGCCGAGCTCGACCAGCTCCTTCTGGCCGTCGGTGAGCAGCCAGTCGTAGAACAGCCAGGCCGTGGCCGGGTGCTGCGCGCCCTTGACCATGGCGACGCCGTTGGGCCGGGCGAAGGCGGGGATCTTCGAGACCCCGCTGCTGGGCAGGTGGGTGACGGGGGCGCCCTGCTGTGCGGCGCGGACCGTGATGTAGGTGTAGTTCATCGCCTCCATGGGCGTCTGGCCGGCGGTGAGGAACTGCATCATCGTCGTGTGGCCCTTGGCGACCTTGGCGTTGCCGACGATGTCCTTCCACAGCTTGTCCACCTCGGCCTGCGACTTGCCGTGGTCCAGCCAGTACTTGGTGACGTTCTCGAACCAGTCGCTGTCGCTGACCTCCAGGGTCAGCTTGCCCTTGTACTTGGGCAGCGCCAGGTCCTCCCAGCTGTGCGGCTCGTCGGCGGGTTTGATCAGGTCGGTGTTCCAGGCGGGCTGGAATACGTTGAGCCGGCTCGCGGTCCAGTGCTCGAACTTGCCGGTCGGGTCCACCTTGTCCAGCGCGGAGCCGTTGAACTGTGCCAGCACCCCGTTGTCGGACAGGGCCGACATCTCCAGGAAGTTGGTCTCCACCACGTCGGCGCCCGCCTTGCCGGCCTGGGCCTCCTGCAGGGTCCGCTGGAGCACGGTCTCGGAGTTGCCGCGGAAGACGCTGACGCGGATGCCGTACTTCTTCTCGAAGGCCTGCGCGATCGGGGTGGCGATGTCCGCGGTCATCGAGGTGTAGAGGGACAGCGTGCCGCCCTCCTGTTTCGCCAGCTCCTCGGCCCTGGCGCGCTGCTGATCCTTGGGCAGACCGGCCAGCTGCGTGTAGACGCCGTCCGCCTTGTCGTTGGCGGCGGTGGTGACGGCACCGCCGCATCCGGTGGTGACGGCCGCGACCAGCAGTCCGGCCAGGGCGTATGTGCTGTGACGGGTGCTCATGCGGTGCTCTCCTGGAAGAGATGCGAGAAGGGGGAGTGTGTGGTCAGCCCGCCGCCCGGACGCCGCGCAACAGGGCATCGTAGGCGGCGTTCCACTTCTGGTGGTCGGTCTCTGCGGTCTTCGAGAGGCTGTATGTGCCGGTGCCGACCGGGATCGGGTCCTTGAAGCCCGGCACGTCCTTCGCCGCGGGGATCCGCAGGGACTCGGCGATGATCTTCTGTCCTTCGCTGAGGACCCAGTCGGTCCACAGCAGCGCGGTGGCGGGGTGCCGCGGCCGGGCCATCAGGCCCACCCCGTTCGGGCGGAGGATCACCGGCTCCACGGCGGGCCGCCAGGCCACGGGCGCGCCCTTGTCGGTGGCCTTGTCGACGGTGTGGCTGTAGACGGACAGGGCCACGGCGAACTGGCCCGCGCTGAGCAGTTCGCCCTGAACCGTGTGTCCCTTGGTGACCTTGACGTTGGCGGCGATCTTCTTGAACAGGTCGTCGACGGCCGAGGAGCTCATGCCTTTCTCCTCGGTCAGGTACGTGTGCATCGACGCGTACCAGTCCCAGTCGCCGACCTCGACGGACAGCCTGCCCTTCCACTTGGGGTCCGCGAAGTCGGTGAAGTCCCGGGGTTCCTCACCCTTCTTGACCTCGTTGGTGTTCCAGCCCACGACGAAGGCGTTGAACCGTTCGGCCGTCCAGCCGCCGAGGTTCTTCGCGGAGTCCTTCAGACCGGCCTTGGCGGGGCCGTCATAGGGGTGGAGCAGGTGCTGTGCGTCGAGCGCCCGCAGTTCGAGGTCGTTGGTGTCGATCACGTCGTTCTGCGGCTTGCCGGCCTGGTTCTCCTGGAGCGCCCGTTGCAGCACGGTCTCGGAGTTGGCCCGGAAGGCATGGACCTTGATGCCCGGGTAGGCCTTCTGGAATCCGTCGACCAGGTCCTGGATGTCGGTGTTGGAGGTGTACAGGTCGAGCACGCCGCCCTCGCTCTTGGCGTCGGCGAGCAGCTTGGTCGTGCGCTCCTCGCCGGTGAGCTTCTCGTAGGCGGCGTAGGGGTTGGTGTCGGGGGCGGAGCCGGCGGCGGTCGTGGTCGGCGAGGTGCCGCAGCCGGTGAGGAGAAGACCGGCGGTCAGGAGGCCGGCGGTAAGAGCACCTTGACGCATCGCACACTCCTTGGACGAAGCGGACGGCTCGTGGACGGGACGGAAGAGCGCGGAGCGTGGGGAGGGTGCGGTACGCGCCCGGCGGCGAGCGCGTGTGATCCGCGGGGCCCGGCGAGGCCATGAGCCGTTGGCCGGAATTCGGTCCCTGCATAAAACAGCAGGATCGGCCTTATGGTCTAACCATGGGGCGCGAGATTTACAGTTCTGTTACGCGGCGAGGCCGTCCGGGTTCATCCGGCCGTGCCGGTGTCGGCGCGCCGCTGCCGTGGATCCTGCTCGAAGACCAGGGACTTGATGGTGACCGGCACCGTGTTCGACGGAAAACGGACCCGCCCGATGTCGACGTAGTCGAAGTCCCGCAGGCTCAGCCCGTCGATGACGAGCAGCTCCCCGGAGAGGCCGAGCTCCTCGCGCAGCAGCCGGCCGAGCGTCATGGCGATGTCCCCGTCGAGCACGACGTACAGCGGTCTGCCCTGTGCCGTCCGGTCGGCGACCGCGTCCCGGATGCCCCGGGCGAACGCCAGCACCCGGTCGTGGCCCGGTGGTCCGCTCCAGGACAGCGCGAGGGCGATGTCCGTGCCGGTCCGGTCGACGTCGAGGGCGACCAGGTGCCGCCGGATCGCCGACTCGACCGCCTTCGAGTCGACCGTCTCCACGAGGTCGTAGCAGGGCCTGAGAACCTGGAGGTTGCGGCGCGGCAGCAGCGCGTCCGGGTCGGAGACGAACCCGGTGTTGCCGCTCAGCTGGACGCTGTACTCCGACGCCCCCAGCGCCGTGGCGCGGATGCACGCACCCGCGGGCAGCAGGGGGTATGGCAACGCGCCGGCGTCCACCCGCCGGCGCAGCGCCCGGCCCAGCGCCCGGCCCAGGTCGCCGAAGTCGGCGTCCTCGCGGCCGTAGACGTACTCCGCGACCCCGCCGGAGAACATCACGCCGTCGATCGGGCCGGGGTCCGGCAGCGGATCGGTGAGGTAGAGCTCGCGGACGCGGCGGGGCGGCGGATCGGCGGTGACCGCCTCGATCAGCAGATCCGCCATCGACTCGGCCACCCGCTCCAGCTCGCCGGGGCGGACGGTGTCACCGGTCTTCCAGGTGAACCCGGCGCGGGCGGCGTGCGCGCTCCCGGCCGGATCGAGCCGCACGATGCGGCCCGCCCCGTCCACCACCTGCAGCCGGCCGCCGATGTGCACGGCGGCCGTCGCGGTGACCCGGCCCCGGTCCAGCACGGCGAGTTTCGTGGTCCCGCCGCCGATGTCGACGTTGAGGATGCGTCGCCCGGTGTCGTACGACGCCTGTGCCGCCCCCGACCCGTAGGCCGCCAGCATCGCCTCCATGTGGTGGCCGGCGCTCGCGTTCACCAACTCGCCCCCGCGCTCGGCCAGCACGCCCGCGATGGCCTCCGCGTTGCGGCGGCGCAGGGCCTCGCCGGTGAGGATCACCACCCCGGTGTCCACGTCGGCCGGGTCGACGCCCGCGTCCCGGTACGCCGTGTCGATGATCGAGCCGAGCCCGGCCGCGTCGATGTACTCGTCGCTCGCGTACGGGGTGAGCTCGACCGGCGAGAGGTGCAGGGTCTCCCGGCGCACCACGAGGTAGCGGCTCGTCAGGTCCTCGCCGATGCGCCGCAGGCGCAGCCGCGAGAAGACGACTTGGGTGCCGGAGGAGCCGATGTCCATCCCGACGCTGTGCAGGGTGACGTTGTCCTGCTGCCAGATCGGGTTGTCCTCCAGCGTGCCCGGCGCGTCCTCGTCGTGCACATGGTCGTGGTCGGGGAGGTACGCCGAGTGGACCGTGCGCACCCCGTCGTGCTGGTCGTGTTTTCCGGTGTGCGGCACGGCTCGCGCTCCTTCACGGACTTGGGTCTCGGGCGGCTGACTACTTCGGCTCGGGCGGGAGCGTGGCGAACTCCGCCTCGTAGACGGCGTCCATCCGTGGCTCCATCCCGTGCTTGGCCAGCGCCTCGCGGAACGTCTCGCGCACATACGGCGACTCGTCGGCGTAGTCGATCTGGTCGCCGCCGATGCGCCGGCTGATCCAGGCCTTGGGCACGCCCTGGGCGTTGCGCAGCGAGACCGTCTCGTGCTTGAAGGCGAGGTAACGGCTCGGCTCGGGGCCGGTGTTGAAGTGCTGGTGGAACCACATGTTCGGCGGCACGATCAGGGTGCCGGGCCCCCACTCGTAGCGGCGGGGCTCCTCGCCCTCCGGCCACATCAGGCTGTATCCCTCGCCGGACAGGATGATGACGTGGGCGCCGGGCCCGTGCCGGTGGCCCTTCTTGTACGTGGCCGTGGGGAACTGCGAGATGTGGCTGTTCATCGACCCCCGGGCCATCGCGAACCGGATGTGTCCGCCGCCCGCGCCCCGTTCCTTCGCCTCGATCAGCGGCAGGTTGACCGCGTCCGCGACGAAGTTCGTGTCGAGCAGCAGGCCCTTCTGCTCGCCCTTGGGGGAGAAGTAGTCGGGCTCGCCGTCGAAGCGGTCGGGGAAGTCCCTGGAGGTGTTGAAGACGAAGTCGACGTCGTCGTAGAGGTTGATGACGGGAGGCATGTTCGTCGACGACACGAAGCGCGCCGCCTTTCGGCCCGAGCCGTTGAAGTGCTGGTGGTGGGCGTTGAGCGGGATGGCGAACATCGAACCGGCCTGCCACTCGAAGGTGACCGAGGCGCCGGTGTCGTTCCACACCTTCGTCGAGCCCTGGCCGTCGAGGATCAGGATCATCTCCTCGAACAGCTGCCGCTGCGGGGCGAGCCTGCCGCCCGCCGGGATCTCGCACACGTAGCAGTCGTTGGAGGTGCGCGTGGCCTCGTGGTTGATGAACACGCCGCGGCCGCCGCGCCGTTCCCAGGGCTTCAGCTCGACCGTGCGCAGGTCGGGGACGTAGTGGGCGGCGATGATGTCCAGGCCCTCGGCGGCGACCCAGCGGGTGTACGGGGAGTCCTTCTCCGTGGCGAACTTCGCCGCCAGGGTGTCGTTGACGATCGCATCCTTGGCCATGCGGTGGCCCTTCCTGGTCGGCTCTTGCGGCACTGCGTGCGCTGACAGGAGGCGGAGGTGGTGGGGATTGGTAGAACCATAAGTCCACCACTGGTGGCCGTCAACGAGTCGGTCGGAGCCGTCTGTTTCCCTGTTCGGCCACCTCCGCGGCGGCCGTCGCGGCGGCCCGCGGGTCCAGGTAGCGGCCGCCCCGCACCTGTGGCGCCAGGTCCTCGTCCAGGTCGTAGCGCAGCGGAATGCCCGTGGGGATGTTCAGTCTCAGCAGCTCCTGGTCGTCCAGCCGGTCGAGGTGGGCGACGAGCGCCCGCAGCGAGTTGCTGTGCGCGACCACCAGCGTGGTCCGGCCCGCGCGCAGGTCCGGTACGACGGCGTCGTACCAGTGGGGCAGCAGGCGGGCGGTGACATCGGCCAGCGACTCGGTGCGCGGCAGCAGGCCGGGGGGCAGGTCCGCGTACCGGGCGTCCCGCGACACGTCACCGGCGGTGCCGTCCGCGACCGGCGGCGGGGCGGCGTGGTAGGAGCGGCGCCAGAGCCGGAACCGCTCCTCGCCGTACTCGTGCAGTACGTCGCTCTTCTCCCGGCCCTGCAGCGCGCCGTAGTGCCGCTCGTTGAGCCGCCAGCTCCGGGTGACCGGGGCCTCGGGGCGGTCGGCCGCCGCCATGGCCAGCGTGGCGGTGCGCTGCGCCCGGGTCAGGGCGGAGGTGTGCACCGCGTCGGGCCGCAGCCCGGCCGTGCGCAGCAACTGGCCGCTGCGGCGGGCCTGCTGTTCGCCGTGCGGGGTGAGGTCGACGTCGACCCAGCCGGTGAACAGGTTCTTCGCGTTCCACGCGCTCTCGCCGTGGCGGAGAAGGATCAGCGTTGGCATGCGGCCGATTGTGACTCCTCGCCCCGTCTCTTGCTCCGTGTTCGGAGCATCTGGTCTAATGGACAGACCATCGATCGGAGTGCGGCCCACGGCGTGCCCGTCCACGGTGGATTCGCCGATCGCGAGAGGAAGTTGGGACCTTGCCCAAGGTGATCTTCGTCGGCAGTGACGGTCCCGAATACACCGTCGACGCGACGGTCGGGGACTCGGTCATGGCGGCCGCGGTGAAGAACGGCGTACCCGGGATCGTGGCCGAGTGCGGCGGCAACCAGTCCTGCGCCACCTGCCACGTCTGGGTGCGTGAGGAGTTCGCCCCGCTCGTCGGGCCGCCCGGCGAGATGGAGGACGACCTGCTCGACCTGGCCGTGGCCGAGCGGCGGGAGACCAGCCGGCTGTCCTGCCAGATCCGCGTCACCCCCGAACTCGGCGGCCTCACCGTCGACATCCCTCCGGAGCAGCCCTGAACCCGGCGCCCGGACGCACCGCTTCGCACCGATGCCCCTGACCCGTCGGCGGGTCAGTACCTGAAAGGGAGACGGCTGTGCTCAGAAAAGAACTCAACGAGCTGCTCACTCGGACGGGCCCGGGGACGCCGATGGGCGAGCTGTTCCGGCAGTACTGGATCCCCGCGCTGCTCGCCGAGGAACTCCCGGAGAACGACTGCCCGCCCGTCCGCGTCAAGCTCCTGTCGGAGCGCATGGTCGCCTTCCGCGACAGCGAGGGGCGCTACGGCCTCATCGACGAGTTCTGCGCCCACCGGGGTGCCTCGCTGTGGTTCGGCCGCAACGAGGGGTCCGGGCTGCGCTGCCCCTACCACGGCTGGAAGTACGACGTGACCGGCCAGTGCGTGGAGGTCCCCTCGGAGGCCGACAACAGCAGCTTCTGCGAGAACGTGCAGCTCACCTCGTACCCGCTGGTGAAGATCGGGGACGTGCTGTGGACCTACATGGGGGACGCGGCCACCCGGCCTCTGCTGCCGGAGTTCGAATGGGTGCACGTCCCGCCGGAGCAGACCTACACTTCCAAGCGCTGGCAGCAGTGCAACTGGCTGCAGGCCTTCGAAGGCGGCATCGACTCCAGCCACGTCACCTTCCTGCACTCCGGCGGACTGAAGAACGACCCGCTCTTCAAGGGCGCCAAGGGCAACGAGTACAACCTCAACGACACCAAGCCCTTCTTCGAGGTCGCCGACAGCGACGGCGGCCTGTTCGTGGGGGCGCGGCGCAACGCCGAAGAGGGCAAGTACTACTGGCGGATCACGCCGTGGGTGATGCCGGCGTTCACGATGGTCCCGCCGCGCGGCGACCACCCGGTGCACGGCCACTTCTGGGTGCCGATCGACGACGAGAACTGCTGGACGTACTCCTTCGACTACCACCCGGTGCGCGCCCTCACCGAGGCGGAGCGGCAGGCGATGATCGACGGCCACGGCGTGCACAGCAAGAACATCCCCGGCACCTACCGGCCCGTGGCCAACATGGACAACGACTACCTGATCGACCGCGAGGCGCAAAAGCGCGGCGAGACCTACTCCGGCGTGGCCGGGATCGCCATGCAGGACGCCTCCCTCCAGGAGAGCATGGGCCCCATCGTCGACCGCTCCAGGGAGCGGCTGGTGCCGGCCGACAGCGGGATCATCAAGGCACGGCAGAAGCTGCGCAAGGCCGCGATCGCGCTGCGCGACGAGGGCGTGACGCCGCCCGGGGTGGACCCCGCGCACCACCGGGTGCGGTCGGCGGCGGTGGTGCTGCCGCAGGCCGAGTCCTTCCTGGACTCCTGCCGCGACGCGGTCAAGGTCACCCCCGGCGTGCCACAGGCCTCGGTGTGACATGACGACGGCCACCCTGCATCTCAGCGAGAGCGCCCGCGCGGCCTCGGCGAGCGAGTCCCGGTTCCGGATCGACGTACCGATCGCCCCGGCGCGGGCCGCCCGCGTCGTCGCGCTGGACGAGCGGGCGGCCTCGGTCGCCCGCCGTCTGGCCGAACGGCCCTGGGCGCACGCCCGCTTCTACACCGGCGGCGGCGTCCGGGACGGCGGCGGTCTGCTGCACGAACTCGACGGCGCGGCGGCCCCGCTCGACGAGGTGCTCACCGGAAGCGACGTGGTCGTCGTCCTCGCCACCGAGGACGGCGGCCGGGCCGCGGCGGCCGCGATCGGCCGTTTCTGCAGCCGTCACGGCATCACCACCGCCGGCGTGGTTCTGGGCGACGGCTTCGAGGCCGACGACGCGGTCGCCGCGCTGCGGCCGTACGCGCGCGTGCTGCTGCTGTCCGCCGACGAGAGCGACGCCTTCGAACTGCTCACCGCTCTCAGGGTCTAGGAGGCCGGCCCATGCCGGACAAGGTCACGCTGCGCGAGCTGCGGCGTATGAAGGACGAGGGACGCAAGATCGTCGGTGTCGTCGCCTGGGACCACCAGATGGCGCGCATCGTGGACCGGGCCGGGGTCGACCTCGTCTCCGTCGGTGACACGGTGGGCGTCAACCTGTGGGGGCACAGCAACCCCTTCGAGGTGACGACGGAGGAGATGGTCATCGTCGCCCGGGCGGTCCGCCGCGGCGTCCAACGTGCCCTGGTCAGCGTCGACTTCCCCTTCGGCCCGCTCCAGGAGGGCACGGACAGCGCGGTCAGGGCGGCGATCCGGTTCGTCAAGGAGACCGGCGTCGACATGGTCAAGCTCGACGCCGCCGCCGACTTCCCCGAGGCGGTCACGGCGATCACCCGCGCGGGCATCCCGGTGTTCGCCCAGTTCGGGATCACCCCGCAGACCGCGCTGCGCTACGGCGTCGAGTACCGCGCGATCCCCACCGCCGCCGACCAGATGCCGGTGGAGATGAAGGACGCCCTGGTGGCGGAGGCCAAGCGGCTGGAGGAGGCCGGTGCCGCGCTGCTGAACTTCACCAACTCCGGGCCGGTGGTGGGCGCGGCGGTCGCCGAGGCCGTCTCCGTCCCCGTCGTCGGCGGGTTCGGCGGCGGGCCCTGGCTCGACGGGCGGATGCGCATGGCGCACGCGGCCATCGGCTACGCGGCCTCCGCCCTCGACGATCCGCCGGACACCTATGCCAACGTCGCCCGGATCGCGCTCGACGCGATCACGGCCTACGCCGCGGACGTGCGAGCGGCACGCCAGGTCGCCGGCGGTGTGCCCGTCCTGCCGGCGACCTGACCACCGGGCGACACGACACCACGAGAGGAACACGGCCATGCCCACCGCCGTCGTCGACGGGATCCCCACCCGCTACGAGGTCACCGGCTCGGGACCGCCCCTGCTGATGTTCTCGCCCGGCGGTTTCGACTCCAGTCTGGAGGGCTGGCGGACGGTGGGCGTCCACCGCCGCCTGCGCCTGCTCGACCACCTGACCGAGGAGTTCACGTGCGTGACCTTCGACCGGCGCGAGTCCGGCCGGTCGGGGGGACGGCTGGAGAGGCTCTCCTGGGCGCACTACGTCCGCCAAGGTGTCGGGCTGCTCGACCACCTCGGCATCGAACGGGCCCATCTGATGGGCGGCTGCGTCGGCTGCTCCACCGCCGCCGCCCTCGCCGTGGCCCACCCCGAGCGCGTCCTGAGCATGGTGCTGTACTCGCCGGCCGGGGGCGTGAAGTACCGGATGAAGCAGCACGAACGGTTCGCACGCCATCTCGCCTACGCGGACGAGCACAGCCTGGAGCAGGTCGTGACCCTGGCGCGGACCTCGGACGCCGGCTTCACCAAGGACCCCCGCGTCGGCCCCTGGGCCCAGGTGATCCGTACGAGCCCGGAGTTCGCCGACGCCTACGCACGCAGCGACTCCGGCCGCTACCGCGCGACGGTGACCGGCACGGCGCGACTGCTGTTCGACCGGGACACGGTGCCTGGCCCCGAGCCGGAGGACCTGCTGCGGCTCGACGTACCGGCGCTCATCGTCCCCGGACAGGACACCTCGCACGCCCCGTCGGCGGCCCGGTACCTCCAGGAGTGCCTGCCGGACAACGAGTACTGGGACGTGCCCGTCGCGGAACAGACGGAGGAGTCCGCGCCGGCGCGGGTGCTGGAGTTCCTGGCCGGGGTGCGGCAGTAGCGCCACCCCGGTCCGGGCCGGGGCCGGTCACCGCTCCAGCGCGGAGATCTGTTCCAGGCGCCTCGCGTGCACCCCGCCGTTGAACGGGGTGCTCAGCCATGCCCCGACGATCTCCTCGGCCGCCTCCGGCGCCAGGACCTTCGCCGCGAGGACGAGGACGTTGGAGTCGTTGTTGCCGCGGGAGATCCGGGTGCTCCACAGGTCGTGGCAGAGCCCCGCCCGGATCCCGCGGATCTTGTTGCAGGCGATGGTCTCCCCGAGCCCGCTCCCGCCGAGGACGATGCCGCGGTCGGCGGCGCCGTCGGCGACCCGGCGGCAGACGTCCACGCACAGCGGCGGGTAGTCGACGGTGTCGTCGGTGTGGCTGCCACGGTCGTCCACGGTGTGTCCGTGCGCCGTCAGCCAGGAGATGAGCCGGGCCTTGAGGGCGAATCCGTTGTGGTCGGCGGCGATGGCGATACGCATGCGGGTCCCTTCGGCAGACGGGGTGCGGCGTTCAGCCGGTCAGCGTGCGCGTGGTCTCGGCGAACAACGCGTCGAGCGGCAGCGGCCGTTGAAGGATCCGCTGGTCCACGGCATGGCGCACGAGCTCCTCCAGCACGGCCCGATTGGGCTCGATGCCGTACGGCAGCGGATCCGCGCCGGTGATCTCCATGACCCGCTGGTGCATGAGGTCCGTGGCGGTGGGGGAGCCGACGGCTCCGCGCAGACGATCCACGTAGAGCTGCTTGGCGCGGGCGAAGGCGTCGAAGACGTCCGCCCCCAGCTCGGGCCGCTCGGCGAGGAGTTCGTCCCGGATCACGATGAGATGGTTGATCGGATACAGCCGGCGCTCGCGCAGCGCGGTGAAGCCCGCCTCCGCCGCGTCGGGGATCAGCGGGGCGAGGGCCCGCGAGATGGGCCTGGGGCCGATCAGCGCGGCCAGCTCGCCGCTGAGCACCATCTCCTCCAGCGAGCGCCCCGGTTCCATCGGTACGACGTTCGTCGGCGGCCGGTACGCGGCCACGTGCTCGTCGCCCGACAGCACCCAGGTCACCTTGCCGAGGTCGACGCCGTACTCCTGTTGCAGGACCGCCCGCGCCCACACGCCGGTGGTCACCGTGTATCCCCGGCTGACCCCGACTCTGCGGCCCTGAAGCTCCTTGGGGCCGCGCACGTCCGAGGACGGGTCGTGGAAGATCGCGCCGTGGTGGAAGCCCCGAACCAGGAACGCGGGCACCGCCGTGAACGGCGCGCCGTGCGCCTTGGCCACCAGATAGGTGGTCAGCGCCATCTCACTGACGTCGAACTCCAGCCCGCGCACCATGCGCCGGAACGCGTCGACGAGCACGGGCACTTCCTCGAACGCGAAACGGAAGGTGTGGGGCGTCACCGCCCCCGTCTTGAGCGCCTCGTTGTTGCCCTGGGTGCGGGTCACTGTCCGGAGCTGAGGTACGGCCATGCCCCGAAAGGTAGCATGGTCAGTCCATAAGTCCATAGACTGTCACCTCGGCTGGACAGCCCGAACGTGAGGAGACACGTCATGGCGGAACAGGTGCTGGCTGCGGTCAGAACGGCGCCCGGCCGGACCGAACTTCGGGAGTTCCCGGTGCCGGACATACCCGACGACGGAGCCCTGCTGAAGGTGGAGGTCGCCGGGATCTGCGGCACCGACGTGAAGATGTACGGCAAGCCGCCGTTCCCCGATCCGGTGATCATGGGCCACGAGAACGTGGGCGTCATCGCGAAGGCGGGCCGCACATTCACCGAGCGCAAGGGCCTCGCCGAGGGAGACCGCGTCTTCGTCGAGCACTACGTCGGCTGCTACCGCTGCGAGTGGTGCCACCAGGGCGAGTACCGGCACTGCGAGGCCACCGACTGGCGTACGAACCCGGACGCCCGCCGCTACGGCTACACCTCCGCCGACCACCCCTACCACTTGTGGGGCGGCTTCGCGCAGTACCTCTACCTGCCGTGGAACTCGGTGACGCACCGGGTGCCCGACGGCGTCTCGGCCGAACTCGCCGGGCTCGTCACGCCGTTGTCGAACGGCATCGAGTGGGCGCTGGTCACGGCGGGCGTCGGCTACGCCTCCACCGTCCTGATCCAGGGCCCCGGACAGCAGGGCCTGTCCCAGGTCGTCGCCTGCAAGCAGGCGGGCGCCTCGCTCATCATCGTCACCGGCACCACGCGCGACGCCGCACGCCTCGCCCTGGCCCGCGAGCTGGGCGCCGACCACGTCATCGACGTGACGCAGCAGGACGCACTGGCCCGCGTCATGGACCTCACCGGCGGGCGGGGCGTCGACGTCGTCCTGGACTGCACCGCCGGCGCCGGTACGGCCCCCGTGCTGCTCGGCATCGACGCGCTCAAGCGACGCGAGGGCACCATCGTGGTCCAGGGCGAACTGGCCGCCTTCCCCGACTTCCCGATGAAGAAGCTCACGGAGAAGTCGATCGCCCTCAGAAGCGCCCGCGGCCACAGCTACCGCTCCTGCGAACTCGCCCTCGACCAGCTGGCGTCGGGCCGCTTCCCGCTGGAGAAGCTCAGCACCCACAGCTTCCCGCTCGCCGAGGCCGACCGCGCCATCCGCACCGTCGGCGGCGAGACCGGCGAGGACGCCGTGCACGTGTCCCTGCTGCCCTGGGCGGCCGCATGAGCGTCGTCGTCCGCAACCCGCCGCGCGCCGACCGGGCGACCGTCGACGCCCTCGCCGGATTCGGCGTCGCCACCGTCCACGAGGCACAGGGCCGCACCGGGCTCCTCGATCCCGCGCTGCGACCCGTGTGGCCGGGCGCGCACATCGCCGGCACCGCCGTCACCGTCAGCGTGCCGCCCGGCGACAACTGGATGATCCATGTCGCGGTGGAGCAGTGCCGCGAGGGAGACGTCCTCGTCGTGGCGCCCACCTCCCCGTCCGAGGCCGGCTACTTCGGCGACCTGCTCGCCACCGCGGTCGCCGCACGCGGGGTGCGCGGAGTGGTCATCGACGCCGGCTGCCGTGACGTCGCCGATCTGCGGCGGATGGGCTTCCCGGTCTGGGCGCGGCACATCAGCGCGTTCGGGACGGTGAAGGAGACCCTCGGTGACGTCAACACCCCGATCGTCTGCGCCGGACAGTACGTGGTGCCGGGTGATGTGATCGTCGCCGACGACGACGGTGTGGTGGTCGTGCCCCGGCGCGACGCGGCCACCGTGCTGGCCGCCTCCCGGGCGCGGGAGGAGAAGGAGGCCGCCAACCGCAAGCGTTACGAGAGCGGTGAGCTCAGCCTCGACGTGGCGGCGATGCGCGAGCGGCTCGCCCGCAAGGGCCTGACCTACGTCGACCAGGAGCCGACCGAATGATCATTGACGTGCACGGCCACTACACCACGACGCCGCCACAGCACCAGGCCTTCCGTGACGCGCAGTTGGCCCGCCTGGCCGATCCGTCCCGGCCCGCCCCGGGACCCGCGGACATCAGTGACGAGGCAATCCGTGAGAGCGTCGAGGCCAACCAGCTCAAGCTGCTGCGGGAGCGCGGCGGCGACCTGATGCTCTTCTCACCGAAGGCGTCCGGCATGGAACACCACGTCCCCGACCCCGCCACCGCCCGGGAGTGGGCCCGGGCGAGCAACGATCTCGTCCACCGGGTCGTCGAGCTGTACCCCCGGCACTTCGCGGCCGTCTGCCAGCTGCCGCAGACCCCGGGCGGCACGCTCGACGCCGCCGTCGCCGAACTGCGCCGCTGCGTCGAGGGACTCGGCTTCGTCGGCTGCAACCTCAACCCCGACCCGTCCGGCGGCCACTGGACCTCGCCGCCGCTCACCCACCCGTACTGGTTCCCCCTGTACGAGGCGATGGCCGAACTGGACGTCCCCGCGATGATCCACGTCTCGGCGTCCTGCAACCCCAACTTCCACGCCCTCGGCGCCCACTATCTCAACGCCGACACCTCGGCGTTCATGCAGTTCGTCGAGGGCGACCTGTTCGCCCGCTTCCCGACGCTGCGGTTCGTGATCCCGCACGGCGGCGGGGCCGTGCCGTACCACTGGGGCCGCTACCGCGGGCTCGCCGTACGACTGGGCCGGCCCGACCCGGCCGAGTACCTCATGAACAACGTCTTCTTCGACACCTGCGTCTACCACCAGCCCGGCATCGACCTGCTCCACCGGGTCGTCGGCGCCGACAACATCCTGTTCGCCTCGGAGATGCTGGGCGCCGTGCGCGGCGGCGACCCGGAGACCGGCATCGCCTGGGACGACACCAAACAGTACGTCGACCGGGCCGGGCTCACCGACGAGCAGCGGCACAAGGTCTTCGAGGCCAACGCCCGGCGCGTCTATCCGCGTCTGGACGCACGACTGACCGCACAAGGCAGATAGGACGGCCATGGCCCGACTGCACCTCACTTTCGCCTGCGGCGACTACGACCGCACGCGCGCCCTGGAGGAGGGCACCGTCCGCCCCGACGGCATCGACCTGACGTATCTGCGGCTGCCCGTCGAGGAGACCTTCTTCCGGATGATGCGGCACCAGGAGTTCGAGGTGGCGGAGATGTCGCTGTCCTCGTACGTCGTGTCGCTGCGCACCGAGCCCCGGCCGTTCGTGGCCCTGCCGGTCTTCACCTCCCGCATGTTCCGGCACGGCTCGCTGTACTGCCACGCCGACGCGGGCATCTCGTCCCCGGAGGACCTGCGGGGCAAGCGGATCGGCACCCCGGAGTACCAGCTGACCGCCTGTGTGTGGATGCGGGGCATCCTGGCCGACCGGCACGGGGTGCCGGTCGACTCGGTCAGCTACTTCACCGGCGGGCAGGAGACGCCCGGGCGCATCGAGAAGGCGGGCGTCGACCTGCCGGACTCGCTGCGCATCAGCCGTATCCCCGAGGACCGCACACTCGCCCGCATGCTCGCCGAGGGTGAGATCGACGCGCTGTGCACACCACGGGTGCCGAGCCCGTTCGTCGCCGGGGACCCGCGGGTGCGCCGGGTGTTCCCGGACGTGGTCGCCGCCGAGAAGGAGTACTACGCGGCGACCGGCATCTTCCCGATCATGCACGTGGTGGTGATTCGGCGGGACGTCCACGACCGCCACCGCTGGGTCGCGCAGTCCCTGTACAAGGCACTGCTGGCGGCCAAGGACGCGGCCCACCGGAACCTGTACGACACCTCGGCACTGCGCTTCATGCTGCCCTGGCTGACCCCGCAACTGGAGGAGGCCCGCGCCCTGTTGGGCACGGACTACTGGTCCTACGGCCTCGACGCCAACCGCGGCACGCTGGCGACGTTCCTGCGCTACCACCACGAGCAGGGGCTGTCCGCACGGTTGTGGCAGCCCGAGGAACTGTTCGCCCCCGAGTCGCTGGAGTCGGCCGTCATCTGACGCCCCGTCGACCACATGGCCCAGGCATGCGGGCCGGGGCCATGTGGTCGGTCAGGCAGAGCCCACCGCGTCCTGGCGCGCGGCCAGCAGGGACTTCAGGGGCGTGCCGAGGTCGCCCGCGAGGCCGGGCCGGACGGTGGCGCCCTGCGTGAGGGCCTTGCGCACCGCCATGTAGTCGCCGGGGTTGTTGACCGCGTCGATCGCCAGGAGCTCGCCCTGCCGGTAGTAGAGGACGGAGAACCGCTCGCTGTCCGGCTCGCCCCGCACGACGTACTCGTCGTAGCCGGTCGACAACCCGGCGATCTGGAGCTTCAGATCCCCCTGGTACGACCAGAACCAGGGCACCGTCCGCGTCGGCGCGGGTCTGCCGAGCAGGGCGGCGGCGGCCACGGAGGCCTGGGCGACGGCGTTCTGCACGGACTCCAGCCGCACCCTGCCCTCGCCCGTGACGGGGTGCGGTTGCACGGTGCAGTCGCCCGCCGCCCAGACGCGGGGGTTGCTCGTGCGGGCGTATCCGTCGACCACGATGCCCTGCTCGCACTCGAGCCCCAGCTGCTCGGCCAGTTCGGTACGGGGGAGTACGCCGACGGCGACGAGCACGAGATCGGCCGGCAGTACGCTCGCGTCGGTGAGCCGCACCGCACGGACGCGACCGGAGGTGCCGTCGAACCCGGCGACGGCGGCCGACAGCAGCACTCGGACGCCGCGGCGCGCATGGGCGCGCCGGTAGAACTCCGACACGACGGGCGCCACGACCCGGGAGATCAACCGGTCGGCCGCCTCGACCACGGTGACGTCCTTGCCGGCCGCGCGGGCCACCGCCGCGGCCTCCAGCCCGATGAAGCCGCCGCCGACGACGACGATCCGCGAGGCCGCGGCGAGTCGGGCGCGGAGGACGGCGGCGTCGTCGCGGTCCCGCAGGTAGCAGATGCCGTCCAGGTCCGAGCCGGGAACGGCGAGTCGCCGGGGTGCCGCCCCGACGGTGAGGGCCAGCCGGTCGAAGGGCAGTGCGCGTCCAGTCGCGGTCGTCGCGGCACCGGAGCCGGGTCGGCCCGAGGGGGACAGCGTCACTTCGGTGATCCGCTCACCGTTCACGAGCTGGATCCCGGTGTCGGCGTAGTAGGACGGGGTACGGAAGGCCAGGGACTCGGCGTCCGTGTCACCGGCGAGGAACGCCTTGGACAGCGGCGGCCGCTGATAGGGCGGATGGACCTCCTCGCCCACCAGGGTGATCGGTTCGGTGTCTCCCCACTGCCGCAGAGAGACGGCTAGTTGAAGACCCGCCTGACTGGCGCCGACGATGAGCGTTCCGCCCGCCATTGCGTGGCTCCTCTCGACTACCCCGAAAAATGTCATACCATTATACCAGCACTAGGTCCTCCCCTGGTCGAGTCCGCTTGACGGCGGGCTCGCTCTGACCTGACGTCACGTCAATTCTCGCTGTGATGGGGCGAGTTGCGTGCCTTCGGCGGCTTGCTCGAGCCGGTGTGCACTCCTGGGCGGCACACCCTATGCTCTGCTGCGGTCGGCAGCTTGTTGTGCCGTCAACTATCTCTACGACGCCACGATCCAGGAGACAGCACCATGAACCGTCCGAGAACGACGATCAAGCAGATGCGGACAGCCGTGGGCGTCCTGAGCCTGCTGCTCTTCGCCCAGACGGCGTTCTGGCTCGTGTACGACATCGCCGACCGCGGCCCGCTCGGCGCATGGGAGCTGTGGAGCTCCGGCTCCGGCTCGGGGCTGGCGGCGACGACCTCGCTCGATCTGGGGCTGGCGGCGCTGCAGTTGGCGGCCGGCTGGGCGGCGCTGGCGCGGCTGCGCGGCGTCGGAGGTCTGCTCGTGGTCTCGTGCGTCTCGACCGTCGCGTTCCGGCTGCCGGTGGTCTGGTACATGGTCCTCGACTCCCCGTCCGACCCGTGGTTCGGCGCGCTGCGCGGGCCGTCGCTCACCGCGGTCGGCGTCACCTGCCTCCTCGCCGTCGCGGTCGCTCTCGTCCTTGGCGTTCTGCTGCTGCGCGGGCGCCGCCTGGAGGCCGAGGCCCGCGCCGCGGCCGACCTGGCGGACGGCGGCGCCGGCCGGCCGGCGAAGGTCACGGCCGCGGCCTCGAGCGCGCTGGTCGCCGTACTGAACGTCTTCTACATCACCCGAAACGCGGTGACCGCCGTCCAGGTCGGCCCCGGCGCGCTGACGGACCTGCTCGTAGGCAGGGGCACCGGACGCTCGGTGCTCGGCGTGTCGTCGCCCTGGCAGTGGACCTGCCTGACCGTGCTGTGCGGGATGGGCATGCTGCTCGCCGGCCGGCGTCGGCCGGTCGCGACGGGCGTCTCGCTCGGCCTGGCCCTGCTCATGATGCCGCCCGCCTTCAGCGAGCTGTGGGGGTACCTCGTCGCGCAGACCGTGCCGCAGACGGCGGTGGACGTCACCCAGAACCTGCTGGAGCTGGTCGGTTCGGCGGCCGTGGTCGCCCTCATCGTGACGGACGGGCTCCGGGACCGTCAGGAGCGGCGGCTCGCCCCCACGCCGGACCCGCGCCCCGAGGACCCGACGCCCGACGAGGACTCCGCCGCCGGCACGCGCGGCACCCTGGCGTCGACCGACGCGTAGCAGGCCGCCCGTACCAGGCCCAGGGCGTTCAGGGGGCCGACTCGCCGGCCTCTCGCGCCGTGAGGGCATCCCTGAGCGCCGCTCGGGAGCCGATGCCGAGCTTGCGGTAGATCTGGTACAGGTGGGCGCCGACCGTGCGGTGGGATATGAAGTGCCGCTCCGCTATCTGCTTGTTCGTCAGGCCGGACGCGGCGAGCTGTGCGATCTCACGTTCCTGCGGCGTGAGTTCTCGCCCTCCGCGTTCCTCGCTCTTCGGCACCTGCCAACCGACGGCACGCAACTCCTTGGCCGCCCGCTCCCCCCACGCCCGGGAGCCCAACTGCTCGAAAGTCTTCAGCGCGGCGACGAGCGGGCTCCTGCTCTCCGTCGTCGCACGCGCCCGGCGCAGCCGCTCACCCTGCGCCAGCTGCACGCGCGCCATGTCGAAGGGCCACCGGTCCGCGCCCGGCGTCCCCAGCGCCTTCTCGAAGAGCCGCGCCGCCGCGTCGTCGTCCTCGACGGACAGGGCGGCACAACCACCGGCCAGCAACGCGAGCCGTGGCGAGAAGGCCCCGACGCGCGCCTCGTGCAGGGCACGCACATGGTCGATCGCCTCCGCCCGGCGCTTGGTGCGCACGGCGGACTCCACCAGGTCGAACACCACCCACAGCGCGTGCGGCGCGTACGCCGCCAGGCTGCCCGCGGGACTGATCGCCGTCGCATGGTGGAACGCCGCTTCGAAGTCACCGTCCGCGATGCTCGCGACGGCACGCACATGCTGGGCGAAGTGGATGGCCGACCGCACACCGCGCGGGGTCGCCCACTTCGTCATCCGGTCGGCCAGCGCGCGGGCCGTGTGGGTGTCCCCACGCGACGCGGTCACCATTCCCTTGTTGTAGTGGAAGTACCAGGCGAGGAAGCTGTATCCGGACGTCTCGCACAGCTGCAGGCCTTCGTCGGCCAGTTCCGCGACCTCGTCCCATCTGCCCGAGTGGTAGCCGTCGAGGCACAGATGCACCAGGCCGCAGAGGTGCCTGCGCGCCGGGCCGCCGTCCCGCCCCTGCCGGACGATACGCCAGGAAGGCTCGCGCACGACCGACAGCCGGTCCGGGTAGATCGACGCGGTGCCGATCCGCACGATCCGGGCGGGATCGCTCTCCTCCACGACGGTGTTGAGGATCAGATCGAGTTGTTCCAGCGCCGCCGTGCCGGTGCGAGCGGGATCCGCGACGGTCTGGCTGGCGACGGTCAACACGGGCGGAGCTTCCGGGCGGAGCCGGGAGAGCGCGGCGTGGAAGGGTGGCCACAGCTCTTCTTCGCCGCCGTAGAAGCACAGCAGAAGCAGCAGGTGCATCGCGTCGACGAGGGCGACGTTTCCGACGTCGTAGTGGTGAGTTTCGTCTTCGATGGCACCGACCAGCAGCCGGTGGGCCGTGGCCACGTCACCGTCGCCGTTCAGCAGGAGCTGGACCGCGGTCGCGGCGGAGTGCAGTGACCTGGCGTGCTTCGGGTCCGCTCGCCGCGCGTCCTCCAGCAGTTCCGACGCGCTGCGCAGCGCTCCGGTCGCTTCGGCGCCGATGTAGGCGGCTTCCCCCAGCCTGCGGGCTCGGTCCGCGCCCAGCGGGCTGAGGTCCGCGGCCCGGGTGAGCGCGGCGATCGCCGCCTCGGCGTCTCCACGCTTCAGGATGCGACGCGCGGCCTGCTCCAGTTGCAGGGCCACCTGCTCGTCGGGTTCGAGTGTCGCTTCCCCGAGATGCCAGGCCCGGCGTTGCGGTTCGTTGGTCAGTACCTGAGCCAGGGCACGGTGGGCGGCACGGCGCTGGCTTCCGGTCGAAGCCTCGACGACGACCGAACTGATCAAGGGGTGCCGGAAGACCAGCCGTCGTACCCCCTCGTCCAGGTGCACGAGCTGGTCGCGCTCGGCGGGAGCGAGATCCTCCAGGTCGGCCTCGCCGTTCATCTCCCGCGCCGCCGCATACAGGGTGCCGAGGTCGCCGGTGCCGTCCAGGGTGGCCAGGAGCAGCAGGCGTTGCGTGGCGACCGGCAGCCGCTGCACACGGGAGAAGAACAGGGACTGCAGGCGTTGGCTGAGCGGCAGGACGACGGGGAGGCTTTCGAGCGCCTTGCGCTGGCCGGCCCTCAGCGAGCTGGGAAGCTCCAGCAGGGCCAGCGGGTTGCCCTGCGCGGCATCCAGCAGGCGTCGGCGGACCTGGCGGGCGAGACCGGGAAATCGCAGGTCGACCAGGAGGGTGGCCGACTCCTCGTCCAACGGCGGCAGTTCGTACGTCGGCAGGCCGCCGCTCTCGAAGAAGCTGTCCGTGCCCGTGCGGGAGGCCGCGAGAAAGCCGACCCGGCTGCCGGAGAGACGCCGGGCGATGAAGCCGAAGACGGCGGCGCTGGCCCGGTCGACCCAGGGGAGGTCGTCGACGATGACCAGCACCGGGCTGTCCGCGGCTGCCGCTTGCAGCAGAGCCAGCGCGGCGTTGGACAGGACCAGCCGTTGCGGGGGTGCGCCGGCACCGAAGCCCAGGGCGACACGGATGGCGTCCCGGTGAGCCGTGCCGAGGTTGTCGAAGGCGTGCCGGAGGGGGAGCAGGGCCTGGTTCAGCCCCGAGTAGCTGACGTCTGCCTCGAACTGGACGCCGGCGGCGCGCAGTACGCGGGTTCCGGCCTCCGTGGCGGCCTTCGCCACCGCGTCCAGGAACGCCGTCTTGCCCACGCCCGGCTCGCCCGACAGCACCAGTGCGCCCCCGGTGTCGGGGCTTGCCAGGAACTCGCAGATGCGCTCGAGATCCTGGTCGCGGCCCACCAGGAGGCCGGCGGCACCAGTTCTCAGCGGGTCGGCGAAGTTCACGGACGTCGCTCCAATCCCGCCCACAGCCTCACCCGGTTCGGGAGACACACAACGAGTCGACATAGAGGTTTCCGAGGCGCGCGCCGTCCACGGCCCCCGAGAAAGCGCGCAATTTCCATATGGGTTGTCCGGCGCACCCACCGTACAGGCCGGAACGATTACCGCGCAGTTCATGTCCCATATTGAGACAGCCGTCCACTGGGCGCGCTCAGCAGTGAGGCCCGGTATTCCATGGGACAGATATGGGGTCTGTGCTGGAATTGCAAGAGCGAAGGAAAACCGGTTCGCCGCCGATACACGCGATCGGCGGCGAACCGGCATTCAGGAACCCGACGGACGGCTCAGTCCCCTCGCGTTCACTTCGCGAGGAAGGTGAGCAGCGCCCGGTTCACCGCCTCGGCGTGGGTCCACAGCAGACCGTGCGGGGCCCCCTCGATCTCGACGTACTCCGCGCTCGGCAGGGCCTGATGGAACGGGCGGCCGGTCGCGTCGATGGGCAGGATGTTGTCGGCCGTACCGTGCAGGATCAGCGCCGGTACGTCGATTGCCGGGATGTCCTGTCGGAAGTCCGTGAACCACGTCAGGGGCGCGGCCGCGGCGGCGTGGAAGCCGCCCCCGGCTGCCACGTTCCAGCTGTTGCGGAGGGCCTCCTCGCTGATGCGGCTGCCCAGGTTCTCGTCGAGGTTGTAGAAGTCCTTGTAGAACGCCGTGTAGTAGGCGTACCGGTCGGCCTTGACGGTCTCGACGATGCCGTCGAAGAACTCGCGGGGTGCCGCGCCGGTCGGGTTGTCGTCCGTCTTCAGCAGATACGGCTCCAGCGAGGCGAGGAACGCCACCTTGGCGATGCGCCCCGACCCGTATGTGCTGACGTAGCGGGCAACTTCGCCGGTGCCCATCGAGAACCCGACGAGCACGGCGTCGGAGAGGTCGAGGGTCTCCAGGACCGTCTTCAGGTCGGCGGCGAAGGTGTCGTAGTCGTACCCGCTCGTGGGCTGACTCGACTGCCCGAACCCGCGCCGGTCATAGGTGATCACGCGGTAACCGGCGTCCAGCAGTGCGGCGGTCTGCTTCTCCCAGGAGTGTCCGTCGAGCGGGTAGCCGTGGATGAGGACGACGGGCTGTCCCGAACCATGGTCCTCGTAGTAGAGGTCGATGTTGGTGGAGTTCTCTCGTCCCACGGTGATGTACGGCATGTGCTTCCTCTTCTCAGTGAGGCACCGGCGGTCGGCGGGGCCGGCGGTCGACCACAGCGCCGAGTGACGTATTCAGCTTCATGCGGCGGGTACGACCGCGCATCTGTGCAATGACCTAGGGAGGTTTCCTAAGTAAGTGCCTCCACGTCGAGGCGAACGACCGCGCCGATTTCGACCAGTTGGTCCGGCAGCGCGAGGTCGGAGACACCCATGAGCGTGCTGGTGGGACGGTGCTGCCCGAAGTACTCCGCGTGGAGGCGCGCGGTCGCGTCGAAGTTGTCCCGAAGGTTCCTGACCAGCACCGTGGTCTCGACGATCTGGCTGCGCTCGGCCCCGAAGTGCCTCAGGACCAGGTCGAGGTTGGCCAGCGTGGTCCTGACCTGGAGCTCGAAGTCGTCGGCGCCCACGAAGTTGCCGTCCTGGTCGTGTGACAGCTGCCCGGAGATGTACACCGTGTCGCCGACCCGCATGGCCTGGCTGAATCCGTAGAGAGACTCCCAGGGCATTCCGAAGCCGAATGCCTTCGCCTGAACAGTCATGATGCGTCCCTTGTGCAATGCCGCAGCGGAGCTGCCGGAAGGACAGTTCTCTTCTCTGAGAGAAGTTAGGACCTGTATATCTTCTGTGCAAGAGGATCGTCGGTGAGGCAACCCCTAAACTGGGCTGACCGGTGGAGGAGGGGGCGTGTGAGCAGCCAGAACGACGCGCAGGGCGCGCCCGCGCCCCTGTCGCACGAACAGGACGAGGACGACGAGATCGTCACGTGGTGGGGACTGGTCATCGAGGGCTACCACGCCACGCACAACGGCCTCATGGACGAGATCGCGGACCGCACGGGCCTGGCGCCGAACTCGTTCGACATCCTGATCCGCCTGCTGCGCTCTCCCGAGTGCCGGCTGCCCATGACGCGACTCGCGAAGGAAGCGGCTCTCAGCAGCGGGGGCTTCACCAAGGTCGCCGACCGGCTGGTCGCGGCGGGATTGATCCGCCGTGAGCCGTGTGACACCGACCGAAGGGTCACGTACGCGGCGCTCACGGACCGGGGGTTGGTCACGGCCAAGGAGGCCCGCAAGGTCTGCGCCCAGAGTCTGCGGACCCGCCTGCTGGACCCGCTCGGCCATGAGCGGGCGCTGATGCTCGCCGAAGTCATGAGAACGCTTCGGGCGGTCAACCGCACCGACTGAGTCACCCGGCGGCCGGCCCGGGGTGCTGTTCGCTGTCGCGAAGTCTTCGACCGGGCGTGGACAAGTGCACCCACTGGAACGAGACGGTGGCATCAATTTCCACTCGCTCTTACGCATTACGGAGCCGTCCCCGCCTTCGGGCGAGATGGAAAGGTGAGCCGATATGAGCGATGACCATCACCGAAGAACGCGGACTCGAAGTCGTTCACCTGCCATTCCGGAGCCATCCGGAAATCCCTCCCACCGGACCTCGGTTATTCACCGACCGTTGAGCCAGGAACTGCTGAGGCGTTCGCGGAGCAGGGCGAACACCTCGGCCTGCGCGGCCGGAGCGATCTGCGTGGCCAGCCAGAGCAGATGGAAGGCGCCCCTCAGGCGCCGTACCCGTACGTCCACCCCTGCCGCGCGCATGGCCCGGGCGTACTGCTCGCCTTCGTTGCGCAACGGATCGAGACCGGCCGTGATGACCGTGGCGGCGGGGAGCCCGCTGAGATCCGGGGCCAGGGCCGGCGCGGCGCGCGGATCGGTGCGGTCGGCGACATCGGGAACGTAGCACTCCGCGTACCAGTCGAGCAGTTCACCGGTCAGGTAGTAGCCGTCGGCCAGTTCACGGCGGCTGAGAGTGTCGGCCTTCGGGGGCCACAGGGTGAGCGGTGTGATCAGTACCTGGTGCACGAGATTCGGCCCGCCCTGCGTACGGCACAACTGGGCGGCCACGGCGGCCAGCGTGGCCCCGGCGCTGTCCCCGGCCACCGACAGGCGTGCCGGGTCGATGGAGAACTCCTCGGCGCGCGCCGCGACATGGCGGGTCGCGGCGTCGGCATCGAGCACCGCCGCCGGGAACGGATGCTCCGGCGCAAGCCGGTAGTCGACCGCGACGACGACGTGCTGGGTCGTATTGGCCAGCGCGCGGAGGGCCCCGTTGTGGCTCTCCGGGCCGCCCAGGACGAATCCACCGCCGTGGAAGTAGACCAGTCCTGGGCCGGGGGCACCGTCATCGGTGGGCCGGTACACCCGGAGCGCGAGCGGCCCGGCGGGACCGGGGATGGCGGTGGCGGTCACGGAAGCGACCGACGGTGGAGGCCCTGCCAGCGCCGCGACAGCGGTGTCCGCCCGCGCCTGCCGTACGTCGGCCGGACGGCGTCCCGTCTGTCCACGGGCAGCCATCACCGCCAGAGCGGACTGGGTCCCCTCGGTGTAGTCCGCCGCGGAAAGTTCCACGTCCGGTTGCTTCAGTGGCTGTCCGAAACCTGACTCGCTCTCGGCCATCACTGCTCCTGTCCGTTGCGATCGCCGCCCAGCAGGCCATGCCTTCGGAGATTACATTACACGTAATAGCTGTAATGCGACGGGTCGACGTCGACGCCAACGGATCGTCGGCTCACGGCCGCCCTTCAGAACGACATGAGCCGTTTGGGAAATCCGGTGCTGACTAGCATGTCTGTCGGGAAGGGCATGAGATGACGAGTGCGAACAGGACCCGCCCGAACGAGTCGAAGGGCGAGCGCGGCCGCCGCGTTGCGGCGGAGTCGGCGGCGAACGCCGTCGGCCGGCCGCGGGATCCGGCGATCGAGGAGGCGATCATCCAGGCCACGCGCAGACGGTTGGCCACTGACGGTTACTCGTCGATGACGATCGGCGACATCGTCGCGGACGCGGGCGTCACCCGGCCCACCCTGTACCGCCGGTGGGCCAACAAGTACGACCTGGTCATCGATGCTCTCCAGTACGGTCTGCGCAAGCAGCGCGAGGCCTATCCGCCGCTGGACATGGAGCAGTTGGCCCCACGTGACGCTCTCGTCGAAGCGGTGCGGCGGCTCGATCCCCGCTATCACAACGAGCGGGCCATGGCCCTGCACGGCAATTTCATGGCCGAGGTGGAGCGGGCGCCAGGTCTGCTGGAGCAGCTGCGCGAGCACGGCGTGCGGCCCCGCTGTGAAGAGCTGCTGATGACGCTCGTCTCGCTTCAGCGGCGCGGTGCCGTACGCGAGGACGCCAACCTCGACATGATCGTCAGCCTGTGTTTCGGCAGCTACTTCGCCGACTATCTGCGGATCGGCCGGGAGGTCCCGGCCGACTTCGCGGAGCAGGTCGTGGCGACGATCTGGCCGGCTGTCGCCGTCGTGGGGCAGGGGTGACCGAGCGGGTGGCAGGGACCCGGTTGGACGGCGCCCGCCCCAGGGTGACACGCCGCCGCGTGGGAGCGCTCGCCCCCCAGCCTGATCCGCGCCACGACAGGCAGGTGATCGCTTCCGGTCTCCGGGAGAGTCCGTACGTCGACGACGGCGGCGCCACGCGTCATCACCTGGTCGATCCTGGCGACGGGGAAAGCTGTGGGCCAGCTGAACTCGAAGTCCTCGGCCGCCGAGTCCAGTTGTGAGGTGAGGGGCGTGAGACCACGGTCCCGGGTCGTGCCGTTGAGGTCGCCCGCCAGGATCACCGTGGTCGAGTCCTCGTCGGCGATCTTCTCGCCCAGCAGCGCCGCGCTCTCGTCACGCCACCGAGTGTCGAATCCGCTGCCCGGTCTGATTCTGACCGACGGCAGATGCGCCACATAGACGGCGATGTCGCGCTGCGGCGCGACCCGCACCACCGCCCGGAGCCCTCGGCTCCATTCGCCTGTGATCGCCCCGGGTCTGATGTCCGCCGCCGCCGTTTCCGTCAGCGGATACCGAGACCAGAGACCGACCGTCCCGACGACCACGTGATGCGGGTAGGGACCCCGCAACGCCCTTTCGTAGGCCGGGAGCGCGCGCCGCGTCAGCTCTTCGAGGGCGATGAGGTCGGGATCGGCGTCGATGAGCGTGCGCGCGGTGGCCGCTGGATCCCTGTTCACGTCGCTGACGTTGTGCTGCACCACCGTCAGGTCGTGTGCCCCGGGATCGCGGGGCAGCAGGGACGGGCCGAAAACGGCGACCCAGACCACCACCGCCACGAGGACCGCCGACAGCGCGCTCGCCGAGCGGCGCAGGACCGCCAGAGCGAGCAGAGGCAGAATCGGCACCCCGAGCCACGGCAGGAAGTTCTCGATCAGACCACCCGGGTTTCCCAGGGCGCTGGGCACGAGGGAAGGGAACAGCAGGAGGAGAGCGACCAGGAGAGCCAGGATCGCGGTGACGCGTCCGCGGGTCCACGCCGTCCGTTTCAGGAAACGGACCACCGCGACATCGGCTTTTCTGATGGCCACCCTCCACACTGCCGTACGGCCCACCGGCCCACCCACCCGAGCGACGCTACGCCGCCGCAGGGTGAGGGTCTCACGGGTCAGTGGCGAGGAGAGTACGCCTTCGGCAGCCGCATCCCGCGGTCCGCCATGATCTTCCGCACCCGGTCCGGGTAGTTCGTGATGATGCCGTCGACGCCCATGTCCATCAGCGCCTCCACCGTGGCCGGGTCGTCGCAGGTCCACGGGACGACCTTCAGGCCCCGGGCGTGCGCCTCGCTGATCATCGTGCGGTCGGGGTAGAAGCGGAAGCCGGGGTCGCCGATCTTGCCGTTCTGCGGGAAGCCGTAGTTGGGGGAGAGGGCCTTGACGCCGGGGATGGTCGCGGCGGCCTTCACGAAGTCGCCGTCGTAGTCGTCGGCGTCGATCCCGCCCAGCCAGGGGGAGGCGCCGGGCTTGCCGACCTGGAGGAAGTCGTAGTTGGTCAGCGCCACCAGCGGCCACCTCGGCGCCAGCTTGTGCATCGCCTTCAGCGCGCCCCAGTCGAAGGACTGGATGGTGACCTGACGCTCCAGGCCCGAGGCGCGGATCTCCTCGAACACCCGGCGCACGAACAGCTCACGCGGGGCGGTCTGCTCGGGCGCGCCCGCCTCGACCTTCGTCTCGATGTTGAGGGTGACCTGCCGGGCCTTGTAGCGCTTGACGAGGTTCAGCACGTCCCGGAGCTCGACCATCCGGGCGCCCTTGATCTGCTCCTGCTCCGGGTAGCCCGGCAGCTGCTGGTAACCGCAGTCCATCGTTCTGATCTGCGCCAGCGTCAGATCCTTGATGAACTTGCCGACGTACGGGTACATCGGGTCGCCCGGTACGACCGGCGCCGTGTCCCGGCACTTCTGGGCGCTGACCTGCCGGTCGTGCGTGACGACGACCTTGCGGTCCTTGGTGACCTGGGTGTCCAGCTCCAGCGTGGAGACCCCCAGCCGCAGCGCCTTGCCGAACCCTTCCAGAGTGCTCTCGGTCGTCATGCCGAGGCCGCCGCGGTGGGCCTGCAGGTCGAAGCGCGCCTTGTGGGGGTAGGCGCCGGGGGCGTCCGTCGGCGTCGCGTGCGCGGCCGTCGGGACGGCGAGCACCGGCACCAGGACCAGGCCCGCGAGGACATGTCGTACGGACATCGAAACCTCACTCGTTCGCGTTGGGGCGATCCCAGGACGCTAGTTCGGCACCGGGGCGCGCCCGAAGACCTGGATGTGATGCGGCTGTGAACGCTGGAGGAACCCGAGGGTGACGCCGCCCGGAAAATAGCGAGCCGCCCGCCCGCCGGACGCTGCATCATGACGGTCCGCCACCCGTCGTACCACCGGGCGCGCGTTTCGAACACCGGGGGGCTCCAGTGACCGTGACCAACATCCTGCTGTCCGGCGTCGTCGGCTCGACCGCGTACGGACTCGCCCACGCGGGCTCCGACGTGGACCGGCTCGGCCTGTTCGCCGCCCCCACCGAGGCCCTGCACGGCCTCCATGGCCCGCAGGAGTCCCACGTCACCACGGCACCCGACCGCACCCTGCACGAGGCGGCGAAGTGGTGCCGCCTCGCGCTCGGCGGCAACCCGACGGTCATGGAACTCGTCTGGCTGCCCGAGGAGTTGTACGAGGTGAGGACCCCCCTCGGTGACGAGCTGATCGGCATCCGGTCGTCCTTCCTCAGCGCCCGCCGGGTCCGCGACGCCTACCTCGGATACGCCACACAGCAGTTCCGCAAGCTCGTCAGCCGCGGCGACGGCTCGTTCTCCGCGGACACCCGCAAACGCACCGCCAAGCACGCCCGCCACCTCAAGCGGCTGTGCACCCAGGGCTACGAGCTGTACACCGCCGGCCGGTTGACGATCCGGGTCGACGACCCCGAGAGCTACCACGCCTTCGGTGAACGGGTCGCCGCCGACCCGTCGACTGCCCTGCCGCTGCTGCGCCACTTCGAGGCGACCTTCGACGACACGCGCGGCGTGCTGCCCGAACAGCCCGACGACAGGGCCGCCGAGGCATGGCTGCGCCGCGTCCGGCAGCACTTCTACACACCGGACGCCGTGCCCGCCTAACCCCAGGCGCGAGTGCTCGGAAAATCCCGTGCACCGCATGAACCCGCCTCCCTACACTCGGCTCGTTGTCGAACAGCGAGTCGAGTGAGGGGAGCCGGGCCGTGCGTGACCGCACCGCTGTCGTCGTTCCCCGCTCCCGCTACGAGGTGATCCTCGTGTCTCCGGCCGCCCGGTGCCCGCTGCGCGGCCGGCACCGGAGGACGGTGACGAACGTCTGAGCGCAGGCAAGAGTCAGTACTTCACGCACGCCTGCCTGTTGCCGTTTCGTCCGGAAAATCGCGCCGCCCTCTCACACCGCATCACCTCGAAAGGCCAAGGGCCGTGCGCACCGCACTGAACCGACACCTCACCACCGTCCGCAACCTCGGCATCCTCGCCCACGTCGACGCGGGCAAGACCACCCTCACCGAGCGGATCCTCTACGCCACCGGCACCACCCACCGGCGCGGCGAGGTCCACGACGGCACGACCGTCACCGACTTCGACCCACAGGAACGCGACCGGGGCATCACCATCTTCGCCGCGGCCGTCAGCTGCGCCTGGGACGGGCACCGGATCAACCTGATCGACACGCCCGGGCACGTCGACTTCGCCGACGAGGTGGAGCGTTCGCTGCGGGTGCTCGACGGGGCGGTCGCGGTGTTCGACGCCGTCGCGGGCGTCGAGCCGCAGAGCGAGTCCGTGTGGCGGCAGGCCGACCGGCACGGCGTACCGAGAATCGCGTTCGTCAACAAGCTGGACCGCGCGGGCGCCGACCTCGACGCCGCCGTCGCCTCCATCCGAGACCGGCTGCACCCGGCCCCGCTGGTCGTGCAGCTGCCGATCGGTGCGGAGGACGGCTTCACCGGCGTCGTCGACCTGGTGCGGATGCGGGCGCTGATCTGGGCCGACGACGCGGAGACGGTCGTACCGCAGCCGGTTCCGCCGGATCTGCGCGACGAGGCGCACCGGCGGCGACGGCTCCTGGAGGAAGCGGTCGCCGAGCTGCACCCGGACGCGCTGGAGGAGTTCTGCACGGCCGGGGCGCTGTCCGAACAGACGCTGGCCGCGGCACTGCGCGACGTGACCCGCACCGGCGACGGCGTCGTCGTCCTGTGCGGCTCGGCGTACCGCAACCGCGGCATAGAGCCGCTGCTCGACGCGGTCGTGGCGTATCTGCCGTCGCCGCTGGACGTGCCGCCGGTGCGCGGCACCGGCGGAGAGGAGCGCGCCGCCGACCCGGAGGCGCCGCTCGCGGCGCTGGCGTTCAAGGTGAGCGCCACGCCGACGGGACGGCTGACGTACGTCCGGCTGTACTCGGGCACGATCGAGAAGGGAGACACGGTGTGGGACGCGGGTGCGCGGCGCGCCGAGCGGATCGGGCGGATCCTGCGCGTGCAGGCCGACCGGCACGCCCAGGTGGACCGGGCGGTCGCGGGGGACATCGTGGCCGTGGTCGGTCTGAAGTCCGCGCGCGCCGGGTCGACCCTGTGCGCGCCGGACGCGCCGATCGTCCTCGAACCGCCCGGCGCGGCCGAACCGGTCGTCACCGTGGCCGTCGAGGCCCGTACGTCCACCGACACCGACCGGCTGGCCACGGCACTGGCCCGGCTGGCCGAGGAGGATCCGTCGCTGGTCGTGCGGACCGACCCCGAGACCGGGCAGACCGTGCTGTCGGGCATGGGTGAACTGCACCTGGAGGTGGCGGTGGAGAAGATCCGGCGCGGCCACGGGCTGGACGTGGGCGTCGGCCGGCCGAGGGTGACGTACCGGGAGACGGTCGTGCGCGGTGTGTCCGGGCATGTCCACCGGCATGTCAAACAGGACGGCGGGGCGGGCCAGTTCGCCCATGTCGTCCTGGACGTCGAGCCGCTGGAGGCCGGGTTCGAGTTCCGCTCGACGGTCGTCGGCGGGCGCGTACCCCAGGAGTACGTCCGTGCCGTCGAGGCCGGCTGCCGGGACGCCCTGACCGAGGGGCCGCTCGGCGCGCATCCGGTGACCGGGGTGCGGGTGACGCTGACCGACGGGGCGACGCATGTGAAGGACTCCTCCGAGATGGCGTTCCGGACGGCGGCCCGGTTCGGTCTGCAAGGTGCCCTGCGCGGCTGCGCGATGGCCCTGCTGGAGCCGGTCGTCGAGGTCACGGTCACCGTGCCCGAGGACGCCGTGGGTGGTGTCCTCGGTGACCTCGCCGCCCGGCGCGGCCGGATCTCCGGCTCGGTCACCCGGGCGGGCTCGGCGGTCGTCACCGCCACCGTGCCGCTGGCCGAACTGTTCGGCTACGCGACCCGGTTGCGCAGCCGCACCCAGGGTCGCGGCACCTTCACGGCCCGGCCGACCGGCTACGCACCGGCGCCGGTGACGGCAACGGCCGCCCGGTAGCGCGGTCGGCGGCCCCCTCCTCATGCGGGCGGGGCCGCCATGGCCGTAGACCTGTTGTGGTGTTCAAACCCTTGACGTACCTCGCCTGCGAGGTTTAACTCACGTCCTAAATTAAGCCATGAGGGGCCTTGGCCTTGGGCGGGCCCTTCGCCGGTCCTTCCTTTCCCGAGGCCTTCCCTGAAGGGACACCTGGAGCCATGCGCAGCATCCGAGCCGCGGCCATAGGCGCCGTCACCCTGTCACTCGCCCTTGCGGCCACGGCCTGCGGAGGCGGTTCGGCGACGGGCGGCGGCGGGTCCAACGATTCGCCGAAGACGCTCACTTACTGGGCGTCCAACCAGGGCGCGAGCATCGAGGTCGACAAGAAGGTCCTCCAGCCCGAGCTCGACAAGTTCGAGAAACAGACCGGCATCAAGGTGGAGCTGGAGGTCGTCCCCTGGTCGGACCTGCTGAACCGGATCCTGACCGCGACGACCTCCGGCCAGGGCCCCGACGTGCTGAACATCGGCAACACCTGGAGCGCCTCGCTCCAGGCGACCGGCGCGCTGCTGCCCTGGGACGAGAAGAACTTCGAGAAGATCGGCAGCCGGGACCGCTTCGTCGACTCGGCACTGGGCTCGACCGGTGCCCAGGGCCAGGACCCCGCCGCCGTACCGCTGTACTCGATGGCGTACGCCCTCTACTACAACAAGAAGATCCTCGCCGACGCGGGTGTCACCGAACCCCCCGCCACCTGGGACGAGTTGGTCGCCGCCGGGGAGAAGATCAAGGCGGACGGCAAGCAGGTGCTGGGCGCCGAGGGAGCCAACCTCGCCGAGAACATCCACCACGTCTACGTCTTCGCCCAGCAGCACGGTGCCGACTTCTTCACCGCCGACGGCAAGCCCGACTTCACCTCCGAGGGCGCGGTCGCGGCGGTCAAGCAGTACGTCGACCTGATGGCGAAGGACGAGGTCATCCCGCCGGGCAACGCCGAGTACGCGCAGAACCAGTCCGTCAGCGACTTCGCCAAGGGCCGTACGGCGATGCTGCTGTGGCAGTCCGCGTCCGCCAACCTCAAATCCCAGGGCAGGAGCGAGGACGACTACGGCATCGCGCCCGTGCCCGTCCAGTCCGGCACCCCGGGCAGCGGCAAGCAGGTCAACTCGATGGTCGCCGGTATCAACCTCGCCGTCTTCAAGAACACCGACAACCTCGACGGCGCGACCGAGTTCGTGAAGTTCATGACCAGCGACGAGGAACAGAAGATCCTCAACAAGGCCTACAGCTCCATACCGCCGGTCAAGGCCGCCCAGTCCGACCCCGCGTTCGACACCCCGGCCAACGCGGTCCTCAAGGACACCCTCGCGCAGAGCGCCGTAGCGCTGCCGCAGGTCCCGGACGAGTCGCAGTTCGAGACGGCGGTCGGTACGGCCGTGAAGGACCTGTTCGCCGACGCGGCCGCCGGACGCCCGGTCACCACGGAGTCGGTGAAGGCGGCGCTGGAGAAGGCCCAGCAGCAGATGCCGGCGAAGTGAGCCCGATGACGACGACCACCGCACCGGCGGAGGCCGTGCGCAAGACATCCCCCGGAGCGGCGGACGGCCACCCCCGCCGCCCCGGGCGGATCCGCCGCGCAGGCCTGCCGTACCTGCTCCTCCTGCCCGCCCTGCTCCTGGAACTCCTGGTCCACTTGGTGCCGATGGTGATCGGCATCGTGATGAGCTTCAAGGAGCTCACACAGTTCTACATCCGCGACTGGACCACGGCCCCCTGGACCGGCCTTCGCAACTACGCGATGTCGGTGGACTTCAACGCCCCCGTCGGCGAGGCCCTGCTCCACTCCTTCCTCGTCACCTGCGCGTTCACGGTGCTGTCGGTCGGCCTGTGCTGGCTGATCGGCACGGCGGCGGCGGTGTTCATGCAGGACACCTTCCGGGGGCGCGGCGTGCTCCGGGCGCTGTTCCTCGTCCCGTACGCCCTGCCCGTGTACGCGGCCGTCATCACCTGGGTGTTCATGTTCCAGCACGACAACGGCCTGGTGAACCACGTCCTGCACGACCAGCTCGGCCTCACCGACAAGCCGTCGTTCTGGCTGATCGGCGACAACAGTTTCTACGCCTTGCTGACCGTGTCGGTGTGGAAGGGCTGGCCGTTCGCCTTCCTCATCGTCATGGCCGGACTGCAGAACATTCCCAGGGAGCTGTACGAGGCCGCCGCCCTGGACGGCGCGGGCATGTGGCAGCAGCTCCGCCGGATCACCCTGCCGTCGCTGCGCCCGGTGAACCAGGTGCTGGTCCTGGTCCTGTTCCTGTGGACGTTCAACGACTTCAACACGCCGTACGTCCTGTTCGGCAAGGCCGCACCCGAGGCGGCCGACCTCATCTCCGTGCACATCTACCAGGCGTCCTTCGTGACGTGGAACTTCGGCACCGGGTCGGCGATGTCCGTCCTGCTGCTGCTGTTCCTGCTGGTGGTGACGGGCGTGTACTTGCTGCTCACGTCGAGCGGATCCACGCGTGGACGACGGAGGGGTGCCGCATGACCAGGTCCCCGATGGCCCCGCCGCGTTCCTTCCTCTGGTCCCGGCGGATCTTCCTCACCCTGCTCACCGGTTTCGTCCTGGTGCCGGTGTACGTGATGATCTCCAGCTCACTGAAGCCGCTGGCGGACGTCACGGGCGAGTTCCGCTGGCTGCCGAGCGAGTTGACGATCCGCCCGTACATCGACATCTGGTCGACGGTCCCGCTCGCGAAGTACTTCGTGAACTCGCTCATCGTCGCGGGCGCGGCGACGGTCTGCTCGGTGGTGATCGCGGTCTTCTCCGCGTACGCCGTCAGCCGCTACGACTTCCGCGGCAAACGCGTCTTCACGGTCACCGTGCTGTCGACGCAGATGTTCCCGGGCATCCTCTTCCTCCTCCCGCTGTTCCTGCTGTACGTCAACATCGGCAACGCCACCGGGATCGCCCTGTTCGGCTCGCGCGGCGGCCTGATTCTCACGTATCTGACCTTCTCGCTGCCGTTCTCGATCTGGATGCTGATCGGTTACCTCGAATCGGTGCCGCGGGATCTGGACGAGGCGGCGCTCGTCGACGGCTGCGGACCGCTCGGCGCGCTGTTCCGCGTCGTCGTACCCGCCGCGATCCCCGGCATCGTCGCCGTCGCCGTCTACGCCTTCATGACCGCCTGGGGCGAGGTGCTCTTCGCCTCCGTGATGACCAACGACACCACCCGCACGCTCGCCGTCGGCCTCCAGGGCTACTCCACCCTCAACGACGTGTACTGGAATCAGATCATGGCCGCCTCGCTGGTCGTCAGCGTGCCCGTGGTCGCCGGCTTCCTGCTCCTGCAGCGCTATCTCGTCACGGGCCTGACGGCGGGCGCCGTCAAGTGACCGACACCTTCGAAGGGACTTCCGTGTCCGAACGCATCGACCTCGCCGCACTTCCGCACGACTTTCTGTGGGGCACGGCCACATCGGCGTACCAGATCGAGGGAGCCGTGGCGGAGGACGGCCGTTCGCCGTCGATCTGGGACACCTTCTCCCACACCCCCGGGAAGATCGACGGCGACGACCACGGTGACGTCGCCTGCGACCACTACCACCGCTGGCGCGAGGACATCGGCCTGATGCGCCAACTGGGCACGAACGCCTACCGGTTGTCGATCGCGTGGCCGAGGGTCGTACCGGGCGGAGACGGCCCCGTGAACCCCAAGGGCCTCGACTTCTACGACGAGCTGATCGACGGCCTGCTCGCCGCGGGCATCACCCCCTCCGTCACCCTCTACCACTGGGACCTGCCGCAGACGCTCCAGGACCGGGGCGGCTGGCCCGAGCGGTCGACCGCCGAGCACTTCGCGGCGTACGCCTCGGTCGTCGCGGAGCGCCTGGGTGACCGCGTCAGCCACTGGGCCACCCTCAACGAGCCCCTGTGCTCGGCGTGGATCGGTCACCTGGAAGGCAAGATGGCACCCGGCCTGACCGACCTGACGGCAGCGGTCCGGGCCTCGTACCACCTGCTGCTGGGCCACGGTCTCGCCGCGCAGGCCGTCCGCGCGGCCTGTGCGGGCGCCCAGGTCGGCATCGTCAACAACCTCTCGACGATTCACGCCGCGACGGACCGGGCGGAGGACGTGGCGGCGGCCCGCCGCATGGACGGCCACACCAACCGCTGGTGGCTGGACCCGGTGCACGGGCGGGGGTTCCCCGAGGACATGCGGGAGCTGTACGGAGTGGAACTCCCCGAACGTGAAGGCGACTTGTCGACGATCGCCGCGCCGCTCGACTGGCTCGGCCTGAACTACTACTTCCCGGCGACCGTCACGGACGACCCCACCGGCCCGGTCCCGCACGCGCGCACCGTCCGCCGCCCCGGCGTCCCGCGCACCGGCATGGACTGGGAGATCGACGCGAGCGGCATCGAGGCGCTGCTGCTGCGCCTGACGTCGGAGTACGGCGCGCGCAAGCTGTACGTCACGGAGAACGGCTCCGCCTATCCGGACGTCGTACGCCCCGACGGCACGATCGACGATCCCGACCGGCAGGAATACCTCATCGAACACCTCGCGGCCTGCGCCTCCGCCGCGCGCAAGGGCGCCCCGCTGGCCGGGTACTTCGCCTGGTCACTGCTCGACAACTTCGAGTGGGCGTACGGGTACGCCAAGCGGTTCGGCCTGGTGCATGTCGACTACCGCACACAGACGCGGACGATCAAGGGGTCGGGGCGGCGCTATGCGGAGATCATCCGTGGGCATCGGGGAGGGGCGCGACGGGCTGCGTGAGACGGGGCTGCACGGCTGCCGTCCCGGCGCCTCGGAGCTGCGCTCCTGGGAGCGGAGCATCCCCGCCCTGAGTGCCGCGCTCAACGACGCGGGCCTGGGCGACGTGGAGGTCATGCTGAAGTACGCGCTCCCGCTGAACAGCAAGCGCGTGCGGACTCTGCTCCGTACCCTCCGGGAAGGTGCGCAGCGCTCGACAACCCTGGCGCAGACGGCAGAGCCCTACTGCATATGATGTGCAAGTGCGCGACTACTGCATCCGAACCGCAACCCCCGAAGACCTCGACGGTGCGCGAGCCGTGATGCTCGACACCGTGTATCGGGACTTCGGGACCGGATACGTGCCCCGGTGGCACGGGGACATCATCGACCCGGTCGCCGCCTATCTCGGATCCGCGCGGCACACCCTCCTCGTTGCCGTCGAGCCGGTGGAGGGAGACGTCGTCGCCACGGCCGCGCTCGACTCGCGCGGGCCGGCGTACCCGCCGAACCCGCGGCATGTCGCCGAGCGGTTTCCCTCCGGGCGGACCGCTCAGTTGCGGCGGGTCTACGTCCGGCCCGAGCACCGGCGGCGTGGGCTGGCGCGGCGGCTGGTCGAGGAGTTGATGGCGTTCGCCGAGGCCGATGGGGGATATCGGTCCGTCTATCTGCACACCGACCCGAGCGTGCCGGGCGCCGAGGGGTTCTGGCGGTCGCTCGGGAAGCTCGTGCACGACGAGCGAGAGGACGCCGGCGGCGGGCAGGGGATCGTGCACTTCGAGATACCGATGGGGAAGTAGTCGATGCGTTCACGTTCGTCCGTCCGGCTGCTCTCCGCGCTGCTCGCCCTGCCGCTGCTCGCCGGGTGCTTCTCCGCCGACCCCGAGACGGAGGGCGCCGCCGCCGACGGCGCCCGCCTCCGTGTCGCCCTCGCCTTCCCGCCCGCCGAGAACCTCTCCCCGTACGGCGCCGACGCCACCATCCTCAGCCGCCTCGGCGTCACCGAGGGCCTGACCGCGCTCGACGCCAACGGCGCCGCCGGTCCCGCGCTCGCCGCCTCCTGGCAGCGCGAGGACGACCGGAGTTGGCTGTTCACCCTGCGCGAGGCCACCTTCCAGGACGGCACGGACGTCACCGCGTCCGCCGTCGCCGCCTCCCTCACCCACGCCACCCGGGCCAAGCCCGAGCCCGCCGCCCTCACCGGCGTCACCCTCACGGCGAAGGCCGAGGGCAGCCGGAAGGTCAGGATCACCACCGAGGAACCCGACCCCGTACTCCCGTTCCGGCTCGCCAGTCCCAGCCTCGCCATCCTCTCGGGCAAGGCCTACGAGGAGAAGGGTCGCGTCGATCCCGTCGGAACCGCCACCGGGGCCTTCCTGATCACCAAGGTGGGCGGCACCAGCTCCGCAACCCTCGCCCGCTACGACGACTACTGGGGCGGCCTCGCCCACGCCTCCGGTATCGACGTGAAGTTCATCGCCGACGGCACCGCCCGCTCCGCCGCCCTGCGCACCGGGCAGGTCGACATCGCCGAGGCGATTCCCGTCGCGCAGGCCGCAAGTCTGGAGAAGGACACCCTGCGGGAGACCGCGACCACCCGCACCACCAGTCTGCTGCTCAACAGCAAGTCCGGGGTCTTCAAGGACGCGGGGCTGCGCGCCGCCGCGCGCGCCGCCGTCGACAACTCCGCGCTGGCCGACGGGGTGTACGAAGGACACGCCGACGCCGGTGTGGGGATTTATGGGCCTGCCGTCACCTGGGCGGAGGGCAGGCGGCAGCAGCCCGTCGGGCGGGCGAAGGCAGGCAAGCCCGACGGCACGTCCATCACCCTCGCCACCTACGACAACCGGCCCGAACTGCCCGAGGTCGCCCAGGTGCTCAAGCAGCAGCTGGAGAAGGCCGGGTTCAGGGTCAGGCTCGACGTCCGCGAGTACTCGCGGATCGAGAGCGACGCGCTGGCCGGGAAGTTCGACGCCTTCGTGCTCGCCCGCAACAGCCTGGTCGACACCGGCGACCCGGTCGCCGTCCTCGCCAGCGACTACACCTGCGACGGCGGCTACAACCTCGCGCTGCTGTGCGACAAGGACGTCGACCGGGCTGTCGCCAAGGCCGAGGGCACGGCGGACACCGGCAAGCGGCAGGACGCCGCCATGGCCGCCGAGGCGGAGATCCTCGGCACCGACGCCGTCGTGCCGCTGGTGCACCAGCGCATCCTCACCGGCGTCGGCACCTCCGTACGCGGTGTACTCCTCGACCCGTACGAGCGCACCCTCGTCGACACCGGGACGCGGCGCTGAGTCATGCCCCACCACCGACGGGCGGTCCCGCTCCTGTGGCGGGCCGCCCTTGCCGCCGCCCTCCTCTGTGTGATCGGCCTGCTGCCCTGGCTCGCGCACACCGACCCCGCGCTCACCGTGCTCAAGGCGCGGTCGATGGACCGCGACCCCACGCCCGAGGTGCTGGCGGACATCCGCACACAACTCGGCCTCGACGCCGGGCCGCTGCACCTGCTCGGGCAGTGGCTGGCCGGACTGCCGCGCGGCGACGCCGGCCGGTCGTGGATCTCCGGCGCCGAAGTGACGCCCGCCGTCCTCCAGGCGTTCGGCGTGTCCCTGCTGCTCACGGGCGTGGCGCTGGTCGTCGCGGTCCTCACCGCCGCGCTGGTGTGCGCCCGTACCCTCCGCGCCGGCGCACACCGACGGCTCGGCGCGCGGAAAACCGGTGGCACCCTGTCCGCCGTACTCGCCGCGCTCCCCGAGTTCCTCACCGCGTCCGTACTCGCCACCGTCGTAGGAGTGCAGCTCGGCTGGCTGCCCGCGCTCGGCTGGTACGGGCCCCAGTGGACGGTGCTGCCCGCGCTCGCCCTCGGGCTGCCCGCCGGGGCCGTGCTCGGGCGGATGCTCGACGATCTGCTGCCCGGCGCCTTCGCCGAGCCGTGGGCGCTGGCCGCGGCGGCACGAGGGTTGCCGGGTCGGCGGATCGCGGGTCAGGCGGTACGGCGCTGTGTGCCCGCCCTGTTGCCGAACGCCGGGCTGTTCGTCGTCGGCATCACCGGCGGTGCCGTCGCCGTCGAGCAGATCTTCGACATCCCCGGTCTCGGCCGCACCACCCTCCAGGCCGCCCTCGCCCAGGACCTGCCCGTCCTGCAGGCCGGCACCCTCGCCCTACTGCTGCTCGCGGCGGCGGCCACCGCACTGGCCCGGCTCGGCGTCCGGCTGCTGATCGGCCCCGCCCTGCGCGACAACGCCCTGCCCACCCTGCACCGGCCCATCCCGCCCGCGCGCCGCGTGCTGCCCCTGGTCATCGCCGCCGTGCTGCTCGGCGTGATCGCCGTCGGCCTGCCCCGCGATCCCCTCGCCCTCAACACCGCCGAACGCCTCCAACCACCCTCCTGGACCCACCCGTTCGGCACCGACGCGCTCGGCCGGGACCTGCTCGCCCGGGTCGGCCACGGCGCCCTCGACACCCTGCTGCTCGCCCTCGCCATCAGCGCGGCCGCGCTGCTCACCGGCGTACTGCTCGGGCTGCTGCCCCGGCTGTCCGGGCCGCTCGTCGACACCGTCAACGCGGTGCCGCCCGTCCTCGGCGCCCTCCTCGTCACCGCGCTCGCGGGCCGCGGGCCCGGCACGCCCGCGCTCGCCGTGAGTGTCGTCGCCTGGGCGCCGCTCGCCGCGCACACCTCCGCACTGCTTCGGCAGGAACGCGCCGCCCTGCACATCACGGCCACCCGCGCCCTGGGCGCCGACCGCTGGTACCTGCTGCGGCACGAATACCTGCCCGCCGTCCTCCCGCCCGTCACCCGCCACGCCCTGCTGCGGCTGCCCGGCGTCGCGCTCGCCCTGGCCTCGCTCGCCTTCCTCGGCCTGGGCGCGCAGCCGCCGTCACCGGAGTGGGGCCTGCTCCTCGCGGAGAACCAGCCCTACGCCGAGCGCGCGCCCTGGGCCGTCCTCGCCCCCGCCGCCGTACTCGCCCTGCTCGGGGCGCTGGCGGTGACCGCGGCGGGCGGGGTGCGGTGGCCCGGCGGGCGGCCGGGGCGACAGCGCACCGTGGGGACCGAACAGCCGGTGGAGAAGAGTCAGTTGGTTCCGGTGGGAGTAGGGGAGAGCCGATGACCGTGATCGCCGCGGCCCCCGTACGTACGCGCTTGTCGCCCCTGCTCCGCCTGCTCATCCTCACCCAACTCGCCTTCAACATCGGCTTCTTCGCCGTCCTGCCCTTCCTCGCCGAGCACCTGGGACAGGCGATCGGCATGGCGGGCTGGCTGGTCGGGTTCGTGCTGGGGCTGCGGACGTTCAGCCAGCAGGGGCTGTTCGTGGTGGGCGGGGCGCTGGCCGATCGGTACGGGATCCGGCCGGTGGTGCTCGCCGGGTGTGCGCTGCGGATCGTGGGGTTCGTGTGGCTGGGGTACGCCGAGCAGACCTGGGCCGTGATCGGGGCGGTGCTGCTGATCGGGTTCGCCGCGGCGCTGTTCTCGCCGGCCGTGGAATCGGAGGTCGCCCGGCAGGCGGTGCTGTGGGAGGAGGAGAGCGGGGGTTCGCGTACCCGGGTGCTGGCGTTGTTCACGGTGGCCGGGCAGGCGGGGGCGTTCGTCGGGCCGCTGCTGGGCGCGTTGCTGCTGGCGGTGGACTTCCGTACGGCGTGTCTGGCCGGGGCCGGGGTCTTCGTGCTCGTCCTCGCCGGGCACGCCTGGCTGCTGCCACAGCGGGTTCCCGGCCGGGAGCCGACCCGGATCAGCGGGGGTGTTGGGGCCCTGATACGCAACCGGCGCTTTCTGGCGCTGTGTTGTGCCTACGGCGCGTATCTGCTGGCGTACAACCAGCTCTACCTCGCCCTCCCGGAGGAGGTGGAACGCGTCGCGGGTTCGCAGGCGCCGCTGGCCTGGCTGTTCGCGCTGTCGTCGCTGCTGGTGGTGACCACGCAGTTGCCCGTGACCCGCTGGGTGGGGGACCGGCTGGCGCTGCGCCGGTCGATGGCGGCGGGGCTGGTGCTGATCGCCGCCGGGTTCGCGGTCGTGGCGCTGGCGCGGCCCGCGGAGTGGACCGGCGTCGTGGGTCTGTTGCCCGCGGCCGGGTTCGTCGTCCTACTCACCATCGGACAGATGCTCGTCGCACCGGCCGCCCGGTCCTGGGTCCCGGACCTCGCGGAGCCCGGCCGACTCGGCCTGTACACCGGTGCCCTCTCCTCGGTCTCCGGCCTGATCGTGCTGGCGGGCAGCGTGGCCACGGGCATGCTGCTCGACGCGGGGTTGCCACCGGCGGTGCCGTGGCTGGTGCTGGCCGGGGTGTCGGGGGCGGCGGTCGCACTGCTGCCTCGGCGGTCGTGAGCGGGGTGTGGGGTTGCTGCCGCGTGGTGCCTGGGCGGGTTGTGGGGTGGTGCTGGGCTGCCCTGGTCGTGACCGGATTCTGGGGTTGTCGCCGCGCCGTTCGCGAGCGGGCTGTGGGGGTGGTGCCACCCGGGCCGGGACCGGGCTGGGGCTGCCGCCCAGTCGCGCCTAAGTGGAGTGTGAGGTTGCTGCCGTGGCGTTCGTGAGTGGGCTGTGGGGCTGGTGCTGCCACCCTTGCCGGGACCGGGCTCTGGGGTCGCCGTCGCGTCGCGCCTGAGTGGACTGTGGGCTTGCTGCCGCCCCGGCCGCCGTGGCTGGCCGTCGGCTTGTTGCCGCGCCGTTCATGACCAGGCTGTGCCGCCCCTGACCAGGGCGTCACCCGGCGACCGGCTCCAGCACCCGCCCGGCCCGCTCGGCCTTCCCGCCCTGCCTGGCCTTCTCGGCCGCGGAAGCCGCCCTGGGAGTGGCCTCGGCGGACCCTCCGGAAGTCGCCTCGGAAGCCGCACCGGGAACCACCTGGGCAGCCGCCCCGGAAACCACCTGCGCAGCCGCCCCAGAAGCCCTCTCCGCCCCCCGCCGACCCCGCGACGACCGCCACAGCCACAGCACATCCCGGCCGAACGACCACACCAGCGACCCCAACGCCAGCCCAACCACCGCCGCGTTCGCCGCCCACGGCAGCAGGTCCGCCCCCGCCACCAGCAGGAAAACCCCCTGCACCGCGGCCACCGTCTTGCGTGCCGTGCTCGGCGGTAGTGGTGTGTTCAGCCACGGCAGGAATCGGGCCGCGGCGACGAAGGCGTACCGCATGGCGCCGATCATCAGCACCCACGGTCCCAGCGACATCGACACGTACACACTCAGGACGAGGATCAAGAACGCGTCGACCTCCATGTCGAACCGCGCCCCGAGCGCCGACGACGTGCCCGTGCGCCGCGCGACCTTGCCGTCCACCCCGTCGAGGATCAGGGCGACCGCCGTCAGGCCGACCAGCAGCGTGACGGGCGGGGCGCTTTCGAAGGAGTCGGCGACCAGCGCGGTCACCCCGCCGACCAGGGTGGCCCGGCCGAGGGTGACCCGGTTGGCCGGGCCGAACGACCGCAGCCCCGACCGGTGCAGGGCCCGCGAGAGCACCGCCCAGGTGGCGATCGCGAAGGCGAGGCCGGTCAGCCAGCCCGCCGGTCCCATGCCGATCGCCGATCCGAGCAGAGCCAGCAACAGGATCTGCACGCCCGCGCCTACGGCAGTCTCCTGCTGGACCAGCCTCGCGTCATACGTGTTGTTCAGGGCCACCGCACATTCCTCCGGCCAGGTGACAGAGTCGATCAACGCCGCGTACTGTGCGCGGCCTGTGCACACCTCGGTACGTGAACCACTTCCCGATCGTTCAGGAGGCCCGCCGATGATCCGCGCCGCACGTGCGTTCTGGCTGAGTTCCCCGGGGCGGGGAGAGCTGCGGGACGTCGAGCTTCCGGACCCGGCCGAGGGCGAGGTGCTGGTCCGCACGCTCTACTCCGGCGTCAGCCGGGGCACGGAGACGCTGGTCTTCCGGGGCGGGGTGCCGCAGAGCCAGTACACGGCCATGCGGGCACCGTTCCAGGAGGGCGACTTCCCGGGGCCGGTGAAGTACGGCTACCTCAACGTCGGGGTGGTGGAGGAGGGACCGGCGGACCTGGTGGGCCGTACGGTCTTCTGCCTGTATCCGCACCAGACGCGGTACGTCGTCCCGGCCGCCGCCGTGACACCGGTACCGGAGCACGTGCCCGCCTCCCGCGCCGTACTCGCCGGCACCGTCGAGACCGCCGTCAACGCCCTGTGGGACGCGGCGCCGCTGATCGGCGACCGGATCGCCGTGGTCGGCGGCGGCATGGTCGGCTGCTCGGTGGCCGCGCTGCTGGCCCGTTTCCCCGGCGTGCGCGTGCAGTTGGTGGACGCCGACCCCGCGCGGGCCAAGGTCGCCGAGGCGCTCGGCGTCGACTTCGCCGCACCCGCCGACGCACTCGGCGAGTGCGACCTCGTCGTGCACGCCAGCGCGACCGAGCAGGGCCTCGCCCGGTCACTGGAACTCCTCGCCGCCGAGGGCACGGTGATCGAGCTGAGCTGGTACGGCGACCGGCGCGTCGCCCTCCCGCTGGGCGAGGCCTTCCACTCCCGCCGCCTGACCATCCGCAGCAGCCAGGTGGGCACCGTCTCCCCGGCCCGCGCCGGCCGGACGTACGCCGACCGGCTCGCCCTCGCCCTCGACCTGCTCGCCGACCCGGCACTCGACGCGCTCGTCACCGGCGAGTGCGCCTTCGAGGAACTCCCGGACGTACTGCCCCGGCTGGCCTCCGGTGAGATCCCGGCGCTCTGCCACCGGGTGCGGTACGCCGAGGACGCCTGACCCGAACAGACATCGCCTGTCCTGAAACCGCCTGGCCTCGGAAAAGACGTACGAGCCGCTGAACAAGGGAAGGACAGCAGCCGTACTACTCGGCATCCATGCCCCGCACCTGGAGGGTCGTTTCGTTGTTCAGTGTCACCGTCCGCGATCACATCATGATCGCCCACAGCTTCCGCGGCGAGGTCTTCGGCCCCGCGCAGCGCCTGCACGGAGCGACGTTTCTGGTGGACGCCACGTTCCGGCGGGAGCAGCTGGACGACGACAACATCGTCGTCGACATCGGACTGGCCACGCGGGAACTCGGCGCCGTCGTCAGCGAGTTGAACTACCGCAATCTGGACAGCGAGCCCGATTTCGCCGGGATCAACACCTCCACGGAGTTCCTGGCGAAGGTCATCGCCGACCGGCTCGCCGAGCGCGTGCACAAGGGCGCGCTGGGGGAGGGGGCCAAGGGGCTCGCGGGCATCTCGGTCACCCTGCACGAGTCGCATGTCGCCTGGGCGAGTTACGAGCGTGGCCTGTGACCGACACGACCGTGGCGAAGCTCTCCTACGTGCCCGCCCAGGCGGCCCCCAGGAACGGCGAGATCATCCCCATGTCCCTGCGCACCGTGCACTTCGTCATGCCGGGCGGCGTGGACGACCCTGCCACCCCCAGCGGCGGCAACGCCTACGACCGGCGGGTCTGCCTCGACCTGCCCGGCTTCGGCTGGCGGGTCCACAAGCAGCTGGTGGACGGCTCCTGGCCGCGACCGGGCGCCGCCGCCCGTACCGAACTCGCGCGCACGCTGCGGGACCTGCCGGACGGCGCGGTGGTGCTGCTCGACGGGCTGATCGCCTGCGGCGTACCGGAGATCGTCGTCCCCGAGGCCGAACGGCTGCGCCTCGCCGTCCTGGTGCACCTGCCGCTCGGCGACGAGACGGGACTGGACCCCGCGGTGGCCGCCGACCTGGACGCCAGGGAACGTACGGTCCTGCGGTCCGTCGACGCGGTGATCGCCACCAGCGACTGGGCGGTCCGTAGACTCGTCTCCCACCACGGCCTCGACCCCGACCGCGTCCATGTCGCCGCCCCCGGCGCCGACATCGCACCCCTCGCCTCCGGCACCGACGGCGTTTCACGCCTGCTGTGCGTCGCCGCCGTCACCCCGCGCAAGGGGCAGCACCGGCTGGTGGAGGCCCTCGCCGGGGTGACCGACCTGCCGTGGAGCTGCGTGTGCGTCGGCGGACTCGGCCAGGACCCGCAGTACGTTGCTGATCTGCGGGACCGGATCAGCAAGTACGGCCTGGAGAACCGCATCCACCTCGCGGGCCCCCAGTCAGGCGCCGAACTCGACGCCAGCTACGCCGCCGCCGACCTCATGGTCCTCGCCTCCTACGCCGAGACCTACGGCATGGCGGTCACCGAGGCACTCGCGCGCGGCATCCCCGTGCTGGCCACGGACGTCGGCGGCGTCCCCGAGGCGGTGGGCCGCGCGCCCGACGGTGGCGTCCCCGGCATCCTCGTCCCGCCGGAGGACCCCGCCGCGCTCGCCGCCGAACTGCGCCACTGGTTCGGCGAGGCCGACGTACGCCGCCGCCTGAAGTCCGCCGCCCGCAGCCGCCGCGCGGCGCTCGGCGGCTGGGCCACCACCGCGAAACACCTGGCCGGCGTGCTGAGCCGGCTCCCCGACGAACCCCGGAGGGCGGCATGAACGGAACGACGACGGCTGCACAGGACACGGGGAACACCGGAAGGGTCCCACCCCAACCGGGGGCGAGGGATACGGCGAACGGGGGGAAGGGCTCGGCGAACGTGCCGCTGACCGCGCCGGTCGCGAGCGGCTCGGAGGAGGGCGGACCGGCGGGTGGGCGGGAGCAGCGGCCTGCCGTTGCCGAGAGCGCCCCACCAGCCGGGCCTCGCCAGGGGCAGCCGGAGGCCGAGGCCGTGCGCGGCTCGGGCCCGCAGAACACCCCGGTCGGCTCCCGGGCCGGTCGCCAGGGGACTGTCGTTGGTTCCGGGCTCGCTGTGCACGCCGCCGAGCCCGCTCCCACCCCGGTTATCCCCGGTGCCGGTCCCGCCTCTGCCCGTCCGGGCGAGCGGCCCACCGTGCGGCTGCGTGACTCGGAGCCCGGTGACGAGCAACCCCGGTACGCCCCCGAGTGGCTGGAGCTGCGGGAAGGGGCCGATGCGGCCGCCCGGGCGCACGAGTTGCTGGATCCGTTGCGGATCCGGTTGGCCAATCTGCCCGGGCGGGCCGGCGGACTCGTCGTGCACGACCTGGGGTGTGGCACCGGGTCGATGGGACGGTGGCTCGCGCCCCGGATCGACGGAGCCCAGCACTGGATCCTGCACGACCGCGATCCCTACCTCCTGCACTTCGCGGCCGTCGCGTCCCCGCGGACCGCCGCCGACGGCAGCCGTGTCACCGTCGAGACGCGGCGTGGTGATGTCGCCCGCCTCACCTCGGACGCCCTCGTCGGCGCCTCCCTGGTGACCGCCTCCGCACTGCTCGACGTCCTCACCCGCGAGGAGGTCGACACGCTCGCCGCCGCCTGCGCCGAGGTCGGTTGCCCGGCGCTGCTGACGCTCTCCGTGGCGGGCCGGGTCGACCTCACCCCGGAGCATCCGCTGGACGCGGAGATCACCGAGGCGTTCAACGCCCACCAGCGCCGCACCGGCCTGCTCGGACCGGACGCGGTCACCGCGACGTGCGAGGCGTTCGCGGAACACGGCGCGACCGTCCACGTACAGCCGAGCCCCTGGCGGCTCGGCCCGGGTGAGGCCGAGCTGACCTCCCAGTGGCTGCGCGGCTGGGTCGGCGCGGCCGTCGAGCAGCGCCCGGAACTGGCGGCGCCGGCCGAGAAGTACCTGGCCGCCCGCCTGGCGGCCTGCGCGGCGGGCGAGTTGCGCGTCACCGTCCACCACAGCGACCTGCTGGCGCTGGCCCGCCCGACGGGCGGAGCGTCATGAGCGCGCCGACGGTGAGCGCCGGTACGGCGAGCAGGGCGGCCTACGTCCCCCCGCGCACCCGCCCCCGCCTCACCGCCCGCGCCCTGCGCACCCACCTCGGCACCCTCGCCGGTGTTGCCATCCTCGCCGTCCTGCTGTGGCGCATGGGCACCGGCGTCTTCCTGGACGGACTGCGCCGCATCGACGCCGCCACGCTGCTGGCGGCCCTCGGTATCGGTTTCGCCACCACCGCGTTCAGCGCCTGGCGTTGGCAACTGGTGGCGCGCAGCCTGCACATCCGGCTGCCGCTGGGACCGGCGCTGGCCGACTACTACCGCGCCCTGTTCCTCAACGCCGCCCTCCCCGGTGGCGTCCTCGGCGATGTGCACCGGGCGGTGCGGCACGGGCAGAGCGCAGGCGACCTCGGCCGTGGCGTCCGCTCGGTCGTCCTGGAACGGACCGCCGGTCAGGTCGTACTGGCCCTGGTGGGCTTGGCGGTCCTGCTGACGTTCCCGTCCCCGGTGCTCGCCGAGACGCGGCACATCGCCCTGCTGCTGATGTTCGCCGTGGTCGGCGCCGTCGCGATCGCTCTCGCCGTGCGCATGAACCGGACGCCCGCTGCCCGCCGGCGCCGCGCCCTCCTCGCCGAGGCCCGCGAGGCCCTGCTGTCCCGCCGCAACGGGCCCGGCGTCATCGGCTCGTCCGTCGTGGTCCTCGCGGGTTACGTGGCGATGTTCCTGCTCGCCGCCAGGGTCACCGGCACCACCGCCTCCGCCACCGTACTGCTGCCGCTCGCGGTACTCGCCCTCCTGGCCATGAGCCTGCCGCTCAACGTCGGCGGCTGGGGCCCGAGGGAGGGCGTCACCGCCTGGGCCTTCGGCGCGGCCGGCCTGGGCGCGGCCAACGGCCTGACCGTCGCGGTGGTCTACGGCGTCCTCACCTTCACAGCAAGCCTCCCCGGCGCCCTCGTCCTGACGGCCCGCTGGTACACGACCCTGAGGACCACCCCAGCCCACTCCGTCTCGCCCACTGCCGCTTCGGACGTCGACGGCGCGAGTTGGTCGGTTGCCGTTTCGGACGGCAACGGCTCTCGCTCGTCCGCTGCCGCTCACGTCCGCGATCAACCCCGCCCGACCTCCGCCGCACCGGACCGCCCCCACCCCCGCTCGCCTTCCGCCGCCCCCCACCGCGCCAACCCCCGTCCACCCACCGCCGCCCCCCACCCCGACTACGCCCGCCCACTCCCCGCCCCCTCCCCCGTGAGCAGCGAGAAATACGCCCCGAACGATTCCGCCAGACTCCCCAGCAGCACCTTCCCCTTTTCCGCATCACCCAGCGAAGGACGGCCTATGACCCCCGAATCCGTATAGCCGGACATACCCAGGCTGAGCAGATGACGCCGGTCGTCCGCGACGTAATCGGCGGTCTCATGGCCGGGCCTGACCAATTCCGGATGAGTGTGCAGAAGGATGGAGGTCTCGATTTCCCCCGCGTGCATGTCGGTGAGCAGCGAGGTCCGCACCCCGGCCCGCTCCCGTGCCGTCTCCCAGTCCTCCGCGGCCGGGAACAGCGCCATTCGCTCACCGCGCGCGGAGGATTCCTGAACGACGTTTCCCAGGACATAGTTTCCGCCGTGCCCGTTGACGAGGACCAGTGCCTCGACGCCCGACCGGCGGAGCGACTCGGCTATGTCCCGTATCACCGCGTGAAGGGTCACCGAGGAAATGCTGACGGTCCCCGGCCAGGCAGCGTGCTCGTGCGAGCAGGAGATCGTCACCGGAGGAAGGAGGTGCACCGGGTACGTGTCGGCGATCTCCCGCGCGACGGCGCAGGCGACCAGCGTGTCCGTCGCCAACGGAAGGAACGGACCGTGCTGTTCGAAGCTCCCCACGGGAAGGACGGCGATCTGCCGTGAGACATCGGCCCCCCGCGTCCGTACGTCCTCCGTGGTGTCACCGGGCACCAGTCCGTGCCGCACCGCACCGGATCCCGCCGGCCGAATTCCCGAACCACTCATTTCTTCACGGCCTTTCGTCTCTGCTTAGGAACCAGATCATGACAGAAAACATCGGCGTCATAGGCAAGAAGTCAGCGCAGCGCACCGGCGTGGAACGCGTCGTGAATGCCCCCCTGCCCACGGTGTACGGGCAATTCCGGGCGGTCGGCTACCTCGACCACGACCGCGGCGACGAACAAGTGGCCCTGGTCTACGGCGACATCGGCACCGACGACGTCCTCACCCGGCTGCACTCGGAGTGCCTCACCGGCGACGCCTTCGGCTCCCAGCACTGCGAGTGCGGCGACCAGCTCGCCTCCGCGCTGCGCGCCGTCGCCGCCGAAGGACGCGGCGTGGTCGTCTACTTGAGAGGGCACGAGGGCCGCGGCATCGGCCTGCTCGCCAAGCTGCGTGCGATGGCCCTGCAGGCGGAGGGCCTGGACACCGTCGAGGCCAACCTGGCGCTCGGCCTGCCGGTGGACGCCCGCGACTACGGCGTCGCCGCGGAGATCCTGCGCGATCTGGGGGTGGCGAGCGTCCGTCTGATGTCGAACAACCCGCGCAAGCGTGAGGCGCTGCTGCGGCACGGCATCGAGGTCGCCGAGCAGGTGCCGCTGCTGATTCCGCCGTGCGAGAACAACATCACGTATCTGCGGACGAAGCGGGAGCGACTGGATCACCATCTGCCCCACCTGGACGCGGTCGCGCACTGGTCCTGACCCGGAACGGGAAGTGTCCTGAGGGGGTAGGCGGGGGACACGGGAGAGCAGCCCCGGCGGACCGGGCCGGGGCGACCCCCGCTGCCGGAAGGAGCGCGCGTGGTGAATCAGGCCTCGGTCGTCGTCATCGGCGGCGGCGTGATGGGCACCAGCATCGCCTGCCACCTCGCCCGCGCCGGCGTCCCCGACGTCGTGCTGGTCGAGCGGGACGAACTGGCCTCCGGCTCCACCTCGAAGGCGGCCGGCGGGGTGCGGGCGCAGTTCTCCGACGAGCTCAACATCCAGCTCGGCGCACGCAGCCTGGAGGCGTTCGGCCGCTTCGAGGAGGAGACGGGATACGACATCGGACTGCACCGGGTCGGGTATCTCTTCCTGCTGTCGACGCCCGAGGAGGTCGCCGCGTTCGAGGCGGGCGTACGGCTCCAGAACGCCCTCGGCGTGCCGAGCCGGCTGACCGACCCGGCCGAGGCCCACCGCCTGTCGCCGCTGATCACCACCGACGGGCTGCTGGCCGCCGCCTACTCGCCCGACGACGGCCACTGCACGCCCGAGGCCGTCGTCCACGGCTACGCGGCCACCGCCCGCCGCCACGGGGCGACGATCCTGCGGCACTGCGAGGCCACCGGCATCGAACTGCACGGCGACACCATCACCGCCGTCACGACCAGCCGGGGCCGGATCGCCACCGACACGGTGATCTGCGCGGCCGGCGCCTGGTCCAGGCAGGTCGCCGCGACGGTCGGCGTCGACCTGCCGGTGGAGCCGCTGCGCCGCCAGATCGCGGTCACCGAACCGGTCCCCGGACTCCCGCCGACCCTCCCCATGACCATCGACTTCACCACCAGCCTCTACTTCCACACCGAGGGCCCCGGCCTGCTCGTCGGCATGTCCGACCCGGAAGAGACCCCCGGCTTCGCCACCGACACCCACGACCGCTGGATCCCCGCCCTGTGCGAGGCCATGGCCCGCCGCGCCCCCGCCCTGCTCGACCTGCGCCGCACCGGCGGCTGGGCGGGCCTGTACGAGAACACCCCGGACCACAACGCCCTGATCGGCGAGGCCCCTTCACCGTCCCGCTTCCTGTACGCGACCGGCTTCTCCGGCCATGGCTTCCTCCAGGGCCCGGCCGTCGGCGAGGTCGTCCGCGACCTGTACCTCGGCCGCGTACCCTTCGTGGACGTCCGCCCCCTGAGCGCCGACCGCTTCGCGGCCGACGCCCCGCGCCCGGAGGCCAACCTCGTATGACCGAGCTCCACCTGTGGCTGCGCCACGAGACCCGCCCCACCGAACGCCGCACGCCGATCGTGCCCACCGACGCCGCCCGGCTGATCGCGAGCGGGGTCGCCCTCACGGTCGAGGAGTCAGCCGAGCGGGCCTTCCCGATCGAGGAGTACGAGGCGGTCGGCTGCCGTGTCACGGCCCCGGGCTCCTGGGTGTCGGCGCCGCCGGACGCCGTGATCCTCGGTCTGAAGGAACTCCCCGAGCAGCCGCACGCCCTGACCCACCGGCACATCTACTTCGGCCACGCCTACAAGAGCCAGCCCGGCGCGGCCGAGCTGCTGCACCGCTTCACCGCCGGCGGCGGCACCCTGCTCGACCTGGAGTACCTGGTCGACGACCACGGCCGCCGCCTGGCCGCCTTCGGCTTCTGGGCGGGCTACCTGGGCGCCGCCCTCGCCGTCCTCCACCACCGTGGGCGGCTCACCGCACCCCTGACGCCCACGCACAAGGAGGCGCTGGACGAGACCCTGCGTCCCGCCGCCGGGGATACCGACTTCACCGCGCTCGTCATCGGCGCCCTGGGCCGCAGCGGCCGCGGCGCGCGCGTCGCCTTCCTCACCGCAGGCATGGAGCCCACCTGCTGGGACCTCGCCGAGACCCGCGCCCTGGACCGGCGGGCCCTGCTCGCCCACGACGTCCTGGTCAACGCCGTGCTCGCCACCACCCCGGTCCCGCCATTCCTGCGCGAGCAGGACCTCGACGACCCCGAACGGCGGCTGCGCACGGTCTGTGACGTCACCTGTGACGTCGGCTCGCCGCTCAACGTCCTGCCGGTCTACGACCGCGTCACCGACTGGGCCGAGCCCGTACGGCAGCTGCGCAAGGAGCCGCCGCTCGACCTGATCGCCATCGACAACCTGCCGTCGCTGCTGCCGAAGGAGTCCAGCGAGGACTTCTCGGCCGCGCTCACGCACCAACTGCTCGACTTCCACGCGGGCGGGCCGTGGGGGCGCTGCCGGGAACGGTTCCATGCGGCGATCCGCGAACTGGCTATCGTAGAAGGGGAGTCCCGAGGTGACTGAGCAGCGCGTTCCCGCGAGCGGCACCGTCCACTGGGTCGGCGCGGGACTGTCCACCGGCAGCGGTCTGGCCATGCTGTGCGACGCCGCCGAGCGGGTACGGCTGTGGCACCGTACGCAGGACCGCGCCGCCGGGGCCCTGGCCCGGCTGGGCCTCACCGGCCGCGCCGAGCCCCGCGCGTTCACGCTCCCCGCGCTCACCGCCGAACTGGCGCCCGGCGATGTCGTCGTATCGATGCTGCCCGCGCCCGAACACGCCGGGCTGCTCGGGGCCTGCGTCGCACAGGGCGCCCATTTCGCCTGCTCCAGCTATGTGTCCGAAGCGGTGCTGGAGCAGGTGCCCGCGGCCACGCGGGCCGGGCTGGTCGTGCTCACCGAGGCGGGTCTGGACCCGGGGATCGACCACCTGTTCGCGCACAGCCTCGTCGCCCGGGCACGTGAGGCGATCGGCGCGGCGACCCCGGCGTCGTACCGCCTCACCTCGTACTGCGGTGGACTACCGGCGGTGCCGAACGACTTCCGGTACCGCTTCAGCTGGGCACCTGCCGGGGTCCTCAACGCCCTTCGGGCTCCCGCCCGTTACATCGAGGACGGTGTGGAGACCGTCGCCGAGCGGCCCTGGGAGGTGACACGGCCGCATGCCGTCGGCGGCGAGACCTTCGAGGTCTATCCCAACCGGGACAGCGTGCCGTTCATCGCCCAGTACGAGCTGCCGCCCGCCTGGACGCCGACGACCTTTGTGCGGGGCACGCTGCGGCTGGAGGGCTGGCTGAAGGCCTGGGCGGAGGTGTTCGAGGAGCTGAAGGGCGGTGACGACGACCGGATCGGGGCGCTGGCGCGGGAGTTGGCGCAGCGCTATCCGACCACGGACGCCGACCGGGACCGGGTCGTGCTCGCCGTGTCGCTTCAGGTGCACGGCGCGGAGGGACTGACCTGGTCGGGCGGTTACCTCCTGGACCTTGTGGGGGACGAGGAGGAGAGCGCGATGGCCCGGTGCGTCTCCCGCCCGCTGGCCGTGGGTGTGCGGCACATCCTGGACGGCTCGCTGCCGCCGGGCCTCAGCCGTGCGGCCGGGACGGCGGCCCGGTCCGAGGAGTGGCTGGACGAACTCGCGCGCGAGGGGATTCCGTTCACGCGTCCTTGATCGCGTCGTGGACCAGTTGCTTGAGGTCCCGGAACATCGTGTGCGAGGTCCGTGGCCGCACCTGCGTCATGAACTGCACGGTCAGATCCCGGCTCGGGTCGACCCAGAACGTCGTGGTCGCGACCCCGGTCCAGCCGAAGGTGCCGAGCCCGGCGGGCGCGAGCGTGCGGGCCGGGTCGATCACCACGGAGACGCCGAGCCCGAAGCCGACGCCGTCGTTGCCGGGCTCGTCGTGGGCCGGGCGGCTGCCGAAGGAGCGCAGGTCGGCGCCGCCGGGCAGCTGGTTGGTGGTCATCAGGTCCACCGTCTCGGGCGTGAGCAGCCGCACCCCGTCGAGTTCGCCGCGGCGGCGCAGCAACTCCATGAAGCGGTGCATGTCGTACGCGCCCGCCACCATGCCGCCACTGCCCGACAGAAACCGCGGTCGGCCCCGCAGCGGCAGGCCGGGAATCGGCTCGATCCCGGTGCCGTTCTCCTTCTCGCCGTACATCTCGGCGAGCCGGGCCGCCTGTGCGTCGCCGACCTCGAATCCGGCGTCCGGCATTCCGAGCGGGCCGAAGATCCGCTCGGTGAGGTGCACGTCGAGCGGCTGCCCCGACACCACCTCGATCACCCGGCCGAGCACATTGCTGGCAACCGAGTAGTTCCACTGCGTGCCCGGCTCGAACTGCATTGGCAGGCGCGCGTACACGTCGATGGTCTCGGCCAGGTTCGCGCCCGGTGGCACCGACGACTCCAGACCCGCCTCGCGGTAGAGGGCGTCGACGGGGTGGGTGTGGTAGAAGCCGAAGGTCAGGCCCGAGGTGTGGGTCATCAGGTGCCGGACGAGTATCGGCCCGTCGGCCGGGCGGGTCCGGGTCTGCGCCCCGGAGCCGCTCTCGTACACCCGTGCGTCGGCGAAGGCGGGGAGATGCCGGGCGACCGGGTCGTCCAGCGACAGCCGTCCCTCCTCCATGAGCATCAGCGCTGCGACCGAGGTGACCGGCTTGGTCATCGAGTAGATCCGCCACAGCGTGTCGGGCTGGACGGGCAGTTGGGCGGCGATGTCGCGGTGGCCGTGCGTGGCGAGGTGCGCGACCCGGCCGCCGCGGGCGACGGAGACGAGGTAGCCGGGCAGGCGGCCCTCGTCGACGTAGTGGGCGAAGTGCTGGTCGAGCCGGTCCAGCGCCTTCCCGTCCAGCCCCACCTCGCGCGGGTCCACCTCTTGTCGCAGCAGTGCCATCGCTCTACCTCCGCCTTCTTTCGTCGAGGTGCGATCGGAGATACCCCCGCCCCTGTGCCCTCAGACCTCATCGTCGCGCAGGAATACGCAAAGGGTCGGCAGGGTGATCAGGATGTGCCCGACCCGCGCTCTTCGTCCCGGCGCGGCCCGGCAGCAGGAGAGCCGCCACCGCACCGGCCACGGCGACTCCGGCGAGGACGAGCAGCGGCGCACGGCCCGCGCCCATGAGCGTCGTCGCCAACGCCACGCCGAGCACCGGCCCGACGTTCATCGCCGTCTGCTGCAGACCACCCGCCACTCCGGCCGACTCCACGGGCGCCTGCCGTACGACGACATGGGTCGCCGCCACCATCACCGTGCCGAACCCGGCCCCGAGCAGCGCGAAACCGACGCCGAGGGGCAGCGGACGGGCGGCGGGGACGAGCACGAGGATGCCCGCGGCGAGGACGGCCATCGCCGCCACGGTCGTACGGCGGGCGCCC
>NZ_BJND01000005.1 GCF_006539505.1 Streptomyces spinoverrucosus | reverse complement strand
CGCCCGCCCGGCGCAGCAGCACCGCGCACCCGGGCGCCGCCGCGATCATCAGCACCGCGAGCGGCAGGCTGAGCAGGGCGCTGCGGAGCGGGTCGAGGCCGAGGGCGCGCTGCAGGACGTAGGTGCCGACGAAGAGCGTGCCCGACAGGGCGGCGGACGCGGCGGTGAGCACACCGAGCGCGGCGGCGACGGGGGTGGAACCGATGACGTCCGGTGGGACGAGGGGTTGTGCGGTACGGCGCTCATGGCCGGCGAACGCCACGGCGGCGAGGGCCGCAACGACCGAGGTCGAGGGCGTCCGGGTGACCAGGGCGTGCACCAAGCAGGCCAGCGTCAGCGCGAGCAGCAGCGCGCCCGGAAGGTCCAGGCGGATGGCCGATGTGCGCTGTTCCTGCCCGCTCCCCTTGAGCGCGAGTACGCCGAGGACCAGCGCCGGGACGACGTTGACGAAGAACACGGCCCGCCAGCCGAAGGAGTGCACCAGCGCCCCGCCCACGACCGGACCCGCGGCGGCCGCGAGCCCGATGGCTGCCGTCCGCGCTGCGAGGGGTCTGCCCAGCCGGTCCGGCGGGAACGCGGCACGCAGCATGCCGAGCGTGGCGGGCTGGAGCAGCGCGCCGAATACACCCTGCGCGAGGCGCGACCCGATCACCCAGTCGACGTCGGCCGCCCCACCGATTCCGGCCGACGTGGCGCCGAAGCCGAGCATGCCGAGGGCGAACAGGCGCCGGTGGCCGTACCGGTCGCCGAGGCGTCCGGCGAACACCAGCAGTGCGGCCACCGCGATCAGATAGCCGGTGCTGGTCCACTGGACCTGCGCGTAGGACGCGTCCAGGTCCCGTTGCAGGGTGGGCTGCGCGATGGTGAGCACGGTGCCGTCGAGCGCGACGACCACGGCACCGGCCACGCTGCTCGTCAGGGTCAGCCGGTGGTTCACCGCCCGCCCTCGGGGCCTAGGTGGGCGTCGAGCGCGGTGTGCAGGAGGGGAGTGAAGTCGTCGGCGCCGGTGGCGAGTTGGAGGCTGCCCCAGGTCCACAGCTGGGCGATGCCGTGCAGCTGCGCCCAGAGGGCCCCGGCGAGGGCCCGGGCGTCGGTGTCGGGGCGGACCTGGCCGACCAGCTCCACCAGGACGCCGAAGAGGGGGAGGCTGGTGTTCCGCAGCCCCAAGTGGCCGCTCTCCAGCAGGTCGTGGCGGAACATCAGCTCGTACATGCCGGGGTTGTCCAGGGCGAACTCCAGGTAGATCCTGGCCAGTCGGCTGATCCGTGTGCGAGGGGTGTCGCCGGTCGCCGTCGCCGTCCGGGCGGCCAGTTCGGCGAAGCCGCGCCGCGCGATGGCCGACAGCAGCTCCAGGTGGGTGGGGAAGTAGCGGCGCGGGGCCCCGTGCGAGACGCCGGCCCGGCGGGCGATCTCGCGCAGGGTGAGCGCCTGGGCGCCCTCGCGGGTCACCAGGTCGACGCCGACGTCGATGAGGCGGTCGCGCAGGCCGGTCGCGGGTTCACTGGTCTCGGGTTCTCGCATAGACAGTGTCTACCAGCTAGCCGTAGACACTGTCTACTCCCGCCGGTACGGGAATGTAACGACATCAGGCAGAGGTTGAGCGAGTCATGAGCGACGACGCACTGCTGAAGCTGCTCTCCCAAACCCACAGCGGGGTGCTGGTCACCCTCCGGCGCGACGGCCGACCTCAGCTGTCGAACGTCATGCACGCCTACTACCCCGACGAGCGGACCATCCGGATCTCCGTCACCGACGACCGCGCCAAGACCCGCAACCTGCGCCGCGACCCCCGCGCCTCGTACCACGTCACCACCGCCGACCGCTGGGCCTACACCGTCGTCGACGGCACGGCCGACCTCACACCGGTGGCCGCGGACCCGCACGACGACACGGTCGAGGAACTCGTCCGCCTCTATCGCGACATCAGCGGTGAACACTCCGACTGGGACGACTACCGCGCCGCCATGGTCCGCGACCGCCGCGTCGTGGTCCGGCTACGGGTGGAGCGGGCGTACGGCGCCCCGCAGAGCTAGTTTTCGGGGAGCGGCACGTCTCAGCCCTGCCCGGCGTGCGTGGGGCTGTGCGCGACCTCATCGGGGCAGCCCCGTCCGTCGCGCTCGCGGTCGCGCAGCCAGTCGCGCACGGCCAGTACGAGCGCGCCCAGCACCGGCAGGATGCCGCAGCCCACGGCGAGTGCGACGGCGGAACGGTAGTGGGTGTGGTCGCCGCCGCCGAGAGCCATGTAGAAGAGGCCGGGCAGCGCCGCCGTGCCCACGGCACCACCCAGGCGCTGACCTGTCTGCAGGGCACCCCCTGCTGCGCCCGCCATCCGCACCGGGACGTCCCGCAGGGTCATGGTGATGTTGGGCGAGATGACACAGCCGCTGCCGAGACCGCCGAGGAGCAGCGCCGGGGTCTGGAGCCACACCGCGATGTCGTCGGGCGCCCACCGAAGGGTGAGGACGGTCCCACCCAGGCCCGCGGCGACGGCGGCCAGCCCGCACACCGTCAGCAGCCGTCCCAGCCGCTCCACCAGCCGTCCGGCCACCGCCGCGGCCACGGCGGAACCGATGGCGAACGGCGTCACGGCGAGCCCGGAACTCAGGGGTGAGTAACCCAGCCCGTTCTGGAAGAACAGCGCGAACACCAGCCACACCCCGCTGAAGCCCACGAAGTACAGCGTGGCGATGGCGGCGCCCGTGACGTACCCGCGCGTCGACGTGACCAGCCGGGGATCGAGGAGCGGCTGACCGTGCCGCGCGGCGACACGCCGTTCCCAGCGGGCGAAGACCACAAGGAGGGCCGCCCCAACGGCGAACAGCCACCACAGCGCGCCTACCCCGCCCGATTCCGCCAGCACCAGGGGAAGCATCAGAGCCAGTACGCCCGCGCCGAGCAGTGCGACGCCGGGAAGGTCCAGCCGCCGGCCGTCGGAGGGCGCCGTCCTGGGCAGCAGGCGTATGCCGAGCGCCAGCGCGATCAGTCCGACCGGCACGTTGACGTAGAAGATCCAGCGCCAGCCCTCGGGGCCGTCCGCGAGGGTCAGGATCAGTCCGCCGACCACCGGGCCGACGGCGCTGGAGACGCCGACCGTGGCACCGAACAGACCGAAGGCCCGGCCTCGCTCGGCGCCCCGGAACATCTGCTGGATGAGAGCGGAGTTCTGCGGCGCCAGGCAGCCCGCGCACACGCCCTGCGCGATGCGGGCCACGACGAGCGGCACGATGGACGGCGCCGCTCCGGCGCAGGCGCTGCAGAGCACGAAGCCGCCGAGAGCGATCAGGAAGATGCGTCGTCTGCCGATCGTGTCACCGAGGCGGCCCGCCGTGACCAGGACCAGGGCGAAGGCGAGGGCGTATCCGGAGACGACCCACTGGATCGCGGGAGCGGACGTGTGCAGGTCGCGCTGCATGGACGGCAGCGCGACCGCGACGATCGTGACGTCGAGCAGGCTCATGAAGCCGGCCACCAACGTGACCCAGAGCGCGCTCCATCGCCTCGGATCGGCTTCGCCGACCGCCCCTGCGGACGGTCCGCCGCTCCCCTCGCGCCGCGCCTGCGCCGACATCACCACTCCCTCCTGTTTCCGGACTGCGGGTCGGGCACACCGTCCATGGTCCGGTGATCGGCCAGGTGGCGGCTAGCCCTGACTGACACCCGGGGCCGATGCGAGTGACGCAGATCACATCCTCGGCGGGGAACTCACCCGCGCCACTCTCCGACTCCCTGAGGAAACCGCTCCTGTCACCCGTCGCCTCCCGCACCCACCACCACTCGGAGTCCGTTGTGCACCGTCCCGGCAGAGCGCGCCTCGCGCGCCGTCTCACCACCGTCAGTGCGACCCTCGCGGCGGCCGTCCTCCTCGTCGCCGGTCCAGCCTTCGCACACACCGAGGTCGAGGCGGACAACGCCCGGGCTCTCGCCCAGAACGTCACCCTGACCTTCTCCGCGGCGTCCGAGTCCTCCTCCGCCGGCATCACCGGCCTGGAGGTGTTCCTCCCCGACGGGATCACCCCCACCGACGTCACCTATGAAGACGGGCCGAAGGACTGGAAGTTCGCCACCACCGGCCGCGGCTACAAGGTGTCGGGCCCCCAGCTCGCCGTCGGTGAGGACGCCGAATTCTCCGTCACCGTCCGCCAGTTGCCGGACGCCGAGGAACTCGTCTTCAAGACCCTCCAGAGCTACAGCGACGGCCGTGTCGACCGCTGGATCGAACTTGAGGACTCGGGCGACGGGCACGGCCACGGGCACCCGGCGCCGAAGCTGGAGCTGGGGCCCGCCGAGCCGGGCGCGAAGCCCGTGAGCCCGACCCCCACCGAGACCGCCACGCCCGAGGCCCCGCCCAGCACCGCATCGGCCGACGCGGCGGCGGAGCCGACGGCCACCCCGTCGCCGAAGGAGGCCGCCGACGAGGACGACGGGATCTCCCCGGTCGTGCTGACCGCCGGGGGTGCCGTCGTGCTGCTGGGTGTCGGCGCCGGCGTGTGGTGGTTCAGACGCCGTACGAACGCCTGACGCGGGTGCCCCTACGACGAAAGCCCCCGGAGCCTCGGCATCCGGGGGCAGGGCGTGTGGGTCAGGCCGTCACCGTCTCCCGCTGGGCGGCCTCGTGGGGGTTCCGTACGCCCAACGCCTCGGTCGGCACCTTGTGCGTCTCCCGGGCCGACAGCGCCGCGATGACCGGCGGGACGCACAGCGCCGCGGTGAACAGGGCCACCGAGGACCAGTCGTCGCCGTTCGGCCCGGCGATCTGCGCGGCGAAGGTCACCGCGAAACCGGCGACCGCGAACCCGATCTGTGTGCCGATCGCCATGCCGGACAGCCTGACGCGGGTGGAGAACATCTCGCCGTAGAAGGCGGGCCACACCCCGTTCGCGGCGCTGTAGACGACACCAAAGGCGAGGATGCCCAGCAGCAGGGTCAGCGGGTAGGAGCCGGCGGAGATCGACCACAGGTACAGGAACATCGTCACCGCGCTGCCGGTCGCGCCGATCAGAAATACCGGGCGGCGGCCGATGCGGTCCGACAGCGTCGCCCACAGCGGGATCGCGGCCAGCGCGACGAGGTTCGCGAGGGCGCCCACCCACAGCATGGACGAGCGGCTCATGCCGACCGAGTCGCTGGTGGCGTACGACAGCGCCCACACCGTGAAGATCGTGCTGACCGAGGCGATCAGCGCGCCCGCGATCACCCGCAGGACGTCCGCCCAGTGCTCCCGCACCAGCACTGCCAGCGGCAGCTTCACGACCCCCTCGGTGGCGGCCTGCTGCTCGAACGCCGGGGTCTCCTCCAGCTTGCGGCGGATGACATAGCCGACGACCGCGACGGCGACGCTCAGCCAGAACGGCACGCGCCAGCCCCAGGACATCAGCTGCTCCTCGGGCAGCGCGGCGACCGGGATGAAGACCAGCGTGGCCAGCAGCTGGCCGCCCTGTGTGCCGCTGAGGGTGAAGCTGGTGAAGAAGCCCCGCCGGTGCGGTGGCGCGTGTTCCAGCGTCATGGAGTTGGCGCTGGCCTGCTCACCGGCCGCCGAGATGCCCTGCAACACACGGCACAGCACCAGCAGGACGGGCGCGAGCGTGCCGACCTGGGCGCGGCTGGGCAGACAGCCGATGAGGAACGTCGAGATGCCCATCAGCATCAGCGTGAACACCATGATCTTCTTACGGCCGACCCGGTCGCCGAAGTGGCCCAGGAACAGCGCGCCGATCGGGCGGGCGGCGTAGGCGACGCCGAAGGTGGCCAGCGACAGCAGGGTCGCCGTGGCCGGGTCGGACTCGTCGAAGAACACCTCGGGGAAGATCAGCGCGGCCGCGCTGCCGTAGATGAAGAAGTCGTAGTACTCCAGGGCGCTGCCGATCCAGGCGGCGGTCGCGGCTTTCTTCGGCTGCCCGGGCGGGGCGGCGGGGGCGGGGACGGACACGGCGGCTCCTTTGAGGGAACTCCAACTTAGGTGGAGTGAGCGGCGGGGAGAAGGGCCGGATCTTCGGCTAATTAACCCACTGGATAGTTAGTCCGGTGGGTAGGGATGTTGCGCGCGCGTTTCCCCGCTGTCAAGGGGTTGTGCCGTGCTGCGTTCAGTTAGCCGCGCGGTCCGCCGTGAGGTAGGCGATCACCATGTCGCCGAGCATCGTCCGGTAGTGCTCGCGCTGTGCGGGGTCGACCAGGTCGCGGCCGAACAGGGCGCCGAAGGTGTGCCGGTTGGCCACCCGGAAGAAGCAGAACGAGCTGATCATCGCGTGCAGGTCGACCGCGTCCACGTCGGCCGTGAACAGGCCGGACTTCTGGCCCGCTTGGAGGATCCGGCGGATCACCTCCAGCGCCGGTGAGCCGATCCTCCCCAGCTTCTCGGAGGCCGCGATGTGCTCGGCGCCGTGGATGTTCTCGATGCTGACCAGGCGGATGAAGTCGGGGTGCGCCTCATGGTGGTCGAAGGTCAGCTCGGCCAGCCGACGGATCGCCGCGACCGGGTCCAGATGCTCGACGTCCAGCTGCTGCTCGGCCTCGCGGATCACGCCGTACGCCCGCTCCAGCACGGCCGTGAACAGCTGCTCCTTGCCGCCGAAGTAGTAGTAGATCATCCGCTTGGTGGTGCGGGTGCGGGCGGCGATCTCGTCGACCCGGGCGCCGTCGTAGCCGGCCCGGGCGAACTCCTGCGTCGCCACGTCGAGGATCTCGGCCTGGGTGCGGGCGGCGTCACGGATGCGCCCGTTCGGTCGTGCCGGTTCGTCGACGCTGGTCATCGGGCTCCTTCGGGCGATGGGCAGGTGCCGAGATTGTAGAGCGGGCGGTCATGAAAGCGGTTCGGAAGCCTTCCGCTGCTCGACGCGACCTGCTATGACTAACGTACTAGTTCGTACATTAGCTTCCTGGAGGTCCCTGGTGGCCAAGGACTCGTATCTCGTCGGACTGATCGGCTCCGGCATCGGACCCTCGCTCAGTCCGGCCCTGCACGAGCGGGAGGCCGACCGCCAGGGACTGCGCTACCTGTACCGGCTGATCGACATCGACACCCTCGGCGTCCCACCGGAGGCGGTCGGCGATCTCGTGCGGGCCGCCCGGGATCTGGGCTTCGACGGGCTGAACATCACCCACCCCTGCAAGCAGCTCGTCATCGGGCACCTCGACGCGCTCGCCCCGCAGGCCGAGGCGCTCGGCGCGGTCAACACCGTGGTCTTCGACGACGGCCGGGCCGTCGGCCACAACACGGACGCCACCGGTTTCGCCGCCTCCTTCGCGCGCGGCCTGCCGGACGCCCCGCTGGACCGGGTCGTACAGCTCGGCGCCGGAGGGGCGGGCGCGGCCGTCGCGCACGCCACGCTCACCCTCGGCGCCGGACGGGTCACCCTCGTCGACGCGCTGCCCGACCGGGCCGCCGCCCTCGCCGGATCGCTGAACCGGCACTTCGGCGACGGCCGCGCCACCACGGCCGCCCTCGCCGAGCTGCCCGGCCTGCTGAAGCGGGCCCACGGCCTGGTCCACGCCACCCCCACCGGCATGGCCGCCCACCCCGGCATGCCCCTCCCCGCCGAGCTGCTGCACCCGGGACTGTGGATCGCCGAGGTGGTCTACCGCCCGCTTCAGACCGAACTGCTGCGCACCGCACGCGAGTTGGGTTGCGCCACCCTCGACGGCGGCGGCATGGCCGTCTTCCAGGCCGCGGACGCGTTCCGCCTGTTCACCGGCCGGGAACCCGACAGCGCGCGGATGCTCGCGGACATCGCCGAGTTGGCCGACACCGTTCCGGCCGCAAACGTGAAGCAGGAAGTGCGGACATGAGGACCTCCATCGCCACCGTCTCCCTCAGCGGATCCCTCACCGAGAAGCTCACGGCCGCCTCCCGGGCCGGTTTCGACGGCGTCGAGATCTTCGAGAACGACCTGCTCGCCAGCCCCCTCACCCCCGAGGAGATCCGCACCCGCTGCGCCGACCTCGGCCTGCGGATCGACCTCTACCAGCCGATGCGGGACATCGAGGCCGTACCGGCGGACGAGTTCGCCCGCAATCTGCGCCGCGCCCGGCACAAGTTGGAGCTGATGCGCAGGCTCGGCGCCGACACGGTCCTCGTCTGCTCCAGCGTCTCCCCGCTCGCCGTGGACGACGACGCCCTCGCCGCCCAGCAGCTGAGCCGACTCGCCGATCTCGCCCAGGACTTCGGCATCCGCGTCGCCTACGAGGCGCTCGCCTGGGGACGGCACGTCAATACCTACGACCACGCCTGGCGCATCGTCGAGACAGCGGACCACCCCGCTCTCGGCACCTGCCTGGACAGCTTCCACATCCTCTCCCGCGGCTCGGACCCCAAGGGCATCGAGGACATCCCCGGCGAGAAGATCTTCTACCTTCAGCTCGCCGACGCCCCGTTGCTGGCCATGGACGTCCTGCAGTGGAGCCGCCACTACCGCTGCTTCCCGGGGCAGGGTGGTTTCGACGTCACCGGGCTGGTCCGTCATGTGCTGCGCACCGGGTACGACGGTCCGCTCTCCCTCGAAGTCTTCAACGACGTCTTCCGGCAGGCCGAGGCCGGCCCGACCGCCGTCGACGCCCGCCGCTCCCTGCTGGTGCTCCAGGAGGCCGTCGGCGCGGCCGAGCTGCCCGCCCCCGTCGTGCCCACCGGCGTCGCCTTCGCCGAGCTGGTCACACCCGACACCGAACCCGTCTCCGCCCTGCTCGCCGCACTCGGCTTCGCCCGGGCCGCACGCCACCGCACCAAGCCGGTCGACCTCTGGCAGCAGGGCGAGGCCCGGATCCTGGTCAACACCGGACCGGCCGTCCGCCGCGGCGGCACCCAGCTCGCCGCCATCGGCCTTCAGTCACCCGACCCGGCGGCCGCGGCCGACCGCGCCGAGGCGCTCCTCGCCCCCGTACTGCCCCGCCGCCGCGCCCCGCAGGACGCCCCGCTGGACGCGGTCGCCGCCCCCGACGGCACCGAACTCTTCTTCTGCGGAGCCGACGGCTGGCGCGCCGACTTCGAACACGTCGCCCACACCCCCGCCGCCACCCATGTCCGCCACATCGACCACCTCGCCCTCACCCAGCCCTGGCACCACTTCGACGAGGCGACCCTCTTCCACCGCAGCGTGCTCGGTCTGCACGCGCAGGAGAGCGTCGACGTCGCCGACCCCTACGGGCTGCTGCGCAGCCGCGCCGTCACCAACGCCGACGGCAGTGTCCGCATCGCGCTCACCGTCGGCGCGGCGCCCATCGACGACACGGTCCGCGCCCAGCACATCGCGCTGGCCACCGACGACGTGGTGGCCGCCGCCCGGCGTTTCCGGGAGGCCGGGGGCCGCCTGCTCCCCGTCCCCGCGAACTACTACGACGACCTCGCGGCCCGGTACGACCTCACGGACGAGGAGCTGGCGACGTACCGCGAGCTCGGCATCCTCTACGACCGTGACCCGCACGGCGTCTTCCGCCACTGCTACACGCGGACCGTCGGCCGGGTCTTCTTCGAGCTGGTCCAGCGCGACGACGGCTACCGCGGCTACGGCGCCCAGAACGCCCCGGTGCGGCTGGCCGCGCAGCACGCCGTGCAGGCGGTCACTGGCGGCTGATCATCCGGGTCACGCCCGCGGCCACCGTCGTCGCCAGGATCCAGCCGGTGAGGACAAGGACGTAGGCCAGCGCCTGGTACCAGCCCTTCGGGGCGAACGCGGGCTCCTGGCCGAAGGAGATCACCGGCAGCAGCAGGTCCAGTGTGTAGAACACCGGGTTGAAGTCGGGCGCCTCGGAGGGCTTCAGCGCGGGCGGGTGGCGCAGGGCGTACACGACGGAGCCGACGCAGAGCAGCGACAGCAGCCAGCCCGCCGCCCGCAGCGGGCGGTAGCCGTAGCCGACCGTGGCGTCCTGGAGGTGGCCCCACAGCCGGCCGATGCCGGAGAGCGTGCTGCGGTGGCGGCGCTGTTTGGCGAGCTGGACCTGCCGGGCGGCACGGTCGTCGCCGATGCGCTGGTAGGCGGCGGTCAACTGCTCGTAGGCGTGCGGGACATAGCCGTCGCCGTCGCGTTCCAGCATGGGCAGGCGGCGTTCGGCGGGCTCGTGCGGGGTGAGCGAGGTGTAGGTGAGGCTGTTGAGGAGGACCCGGTCCGGCACTGTCTCCGGTTCCAGGAAGAGGACTTCGAGCTGTGCGCGCCGCAGGTTGAGGGTGCCCTCCATGGGCGGGCTCCTGCGCAGCCAGAGTTCGCCGATCGCGCTGCTGCTCACCCGCAGCGCCGACTTGCCGGGGTTCGACAGGTGGGAGTACGACAGGTCGAGGCGCCCCGCGACCCGGGCGCCGCGCAGTCCGATCCAGCCCTGTACGTGCGCGTGCCGCACGAGGAGATGGCCGCCGACGCTGAGCGTCTCCGCGTCGAGGGCGGGGAGTTGGGGATGGCTGAGCCGGGCCTCGTTGAGGTTGACCGTCCCGCCGACGTCCGCGCCGTTGAGCCGGATCTCACCCTGGACGCGTAGCCCGGGCGCCCACAGGTCGTCGCCCACGGTGACCTGGTTGAGCTGGAGCGCCGGTTCCGTCGCGTCCGGCGCGCTGATGTCCGCGCCCTCCAGGTACAGGCTCCCGGCGATCTGCGCCCCGCCGAGCCGTACCACGCCCCGGAACCGGGCGCGTGTCATGCGCAGTACGCCCTCCACGTGCACGCCGTGGGAGACCAGCCCGGGCAGCACGGATTCGCTGAGGTTCAGCTCGCGCAGCCGGCAGCCGTAGAAGCGGGGCACCTCGTCGAAGTAGCAGTGCCGCAGCCGGGCGGGGTGGTCGAAGGTGGCGTACTGGAGATCGAGCATTCCCGTGACGCGGGCGCCCGCCAGGCTGAGGGAGGCTATCTCGCCGTCCTCCTGGGGGCCGTTGAGGAGCAGCGACCGCAACACGGTGGCGCGGACGGTGCGTTCCGGCCCCCAGTCGGCCCCGGCTGTCGGGTCCTCGTCCTGCGTGGTGCGGAATTCCACGGACTCCCCGCGCGCAAAGGCCTGCCACACCCGAAGTTCGGCCGGTGTCAGATCGTTGATCTCCATCGCGGGCGACTCTGACCCGACCGAACCCCGAGTGTCAACACAGGCCTTACGGCCGTACGTTCCACGCTGCGACGACCGGCCGGCCGTGCTCCGTCGACAACCGGCTCACCGTCCCCGTCGCCAGCTGGAACAACCGCCCGTCGGCGGGCGCCAGCCCGAGCCGACGGGCCGTCAGAACGCGCAGGAAGTGGGCGTGCGCCACCAGGATCACATCACCGTCGGCGAGCGCGTCCCCGACCCGGGCGAGGACCCGGTCGGCGCGGGCGCCGACCTCGGCCGGGGACTCGCCCGGATGTCCCTCCGTGCCCGGCGGCACGCCGTCCGTCCACAGGTTCCAGTCGGGACGGGTGCGGTGGATCTCGCGGGTGGTGACACCCTCGTAGCCGCCGTAGTCCCATTCGTGCAGGTCGGGGTCGGGTATGAGCCCGGTCAGGCCCGCCAGTTCGGCGGTGCGGATCGCGCGGGCCAGCGGGCTGGTCAGCGCGAGAGCGAAGGTCCGGCCGGTCAGGAGTGGAGCGAGGGACTTGGCCTGTTCCTCGCCGTGCCCGGTCAGGGGCAGGTCGGTCCAGCTGGTGTGCTGTCCCGTGACGCTCCACTCCGTCTCACCGTGCCGGACCAGCAGGAGATCCCCCATGGCCCGTTACTTCTCCGCCGCCTCGACGGCGTGCCCGCCGAACTGGTTGCGCAGGGCGGCGACCATCTTCATCTGCGGCGAGTCCTCCTGCCGGGACGCGAACCGGGCGAAGAGCGAGGCCGTGATCGCGGGCAGCGGCACGGCGTTGTCGATCGCCGCCTCCACCGTCCAGCGGCCCTCGCCGGAGTCCTCCGCGTACCCGCGCAGCTTCTGCAGGTGCTCGTCCGCGTCGAGCGCGTGGACCGCGAGGTCCAGCAGCCAGGAGCGGATGACCGTGCCCTCCTGCCAGGAGCGGAAGACCTCCCGGACGTCGGTCACGGAGTCGACCTTCTCCAGCAGCTCCCAGCCCTCGGCGTAGGCCTGCATCATGGCGTACTCGATGCCGTTGTGGACCATCTTCGCGAAGTGCCCGGCGCCCACCTTGCCCGCGTGGACATAGCCGTAGGGGCCCTCCGGCTTGAGCGCGTCGAAGATCGGCTTCAGGGGGTCGACGTGCTCCTTCTCGCCGCCGACCATCAGCGCGTAGCCGTTCTGCAGGCCCCACACGCCGCCCGAGACGCCGGCGTCGACGAACCGGATGCCGTGCTTGCCGAGTTCCTCGGCGTGCTTCTCGTCGTCCGTCCAGCGGGAGTTGCCGCCGTCGATGACCGTGTCGCCGGGCTTGAGCACGCTCGTCAGCTGGTCGATGACGCTCTGCGTGACGGCACCGGCCGGGACCATGACCCACACCACGCGCGGCGCGGCGAGCCGGTCGGCGAGCTCGACCAGGTTCTTGACGTCGGAGAGTTCGGGGTTGGTGTCGTACCCGACGACCTCGTGGCCGGCATTGCGCAGGCGCTCGCGCATGTTGCCGCCCATCTTGCCGAGACCAACAAGACCGATCTGCATGTCAGCTCACTTTCCTCAGTACGCGGTAGGCGGCCACCAGCGCGGCCGTGGAGGGGTCCAGACCGGGGACTTCGGTGCCCTCGGTCAGGGCGGGTTCTACGCGCTTGGCGAGGACCTTGCCGAGTTCCACGCCCCATTGGTCGAAGGAGTCGATGTTCCAGACGGCGCCCTGGACGAAGACCTTGTGCTCGTAGAGGGCGATCAGCTGGCCGAGGACCGAGGGGGTCAGCTCGGGCGCCAGGACGGTCGTGGTGGGGTGGTTGCCGCGGAAGGTGCGGTGCGGGACCTGCTCCTCGGGCACGCCCTCGGCCCGCACCTCCTCGGCCGTCCTGCCGAAGGCGAGCGCCTGGCCCTGCGCGAACAGGTTGGCCATCAGCAGGTCGTGCTGCGCCTTCAGCCGGTCGTCCAGCTCGTCGACGGGGCGGGCGAAGCCGATCAGGTCGGCCGGGATCAGCTTGGTGCCCTGGTGGATGAGCTGGTAGTAGGCGTGCTGCCCATTGGTGCCGGGCGTGCCCCACACCACCGGCCCGGTCTGCCACTCCACCGGCCGGCCCTCGCGGTCCACCGACTTGCCGTTGGACTCCATGTCCAGCTGCTGCAGATACGCGGTGAACTTCGACAGGTAGTGGCTGTACGGCAGCACCGCGTGCGACTGGGCGTCGAAGAAGTCGCCGTACCAGATGCCCAGCAGGCCCAGGAGCAGCGGGGCGTTGGACTCGGCGGGGGCGCTTTTGAAGTGCTCGTCGACGATCCGGAAACCGTCGAGCATCTCCCTGAACCGCTCCGGGCCGATGGCGATCATCAGGGACAGGCCGATCGCCGAGTCGTAGGAGTAGCGGCCGCCGACCCAGTCCCAGAACTCGAACATGTTCTCGGGGTCGATACCGAACTCGGTGACCTTCCCGGCGTTCGTGGACAGGGCGACGAAGTGCTTCGCGACCGCCTTCTCCTCGCCGCCGAGACCGGCGAGCAGCCAGGTGCGGGCCGAGGTGGCGTTCGTGATCGTCTCGATGGTGGTGAAGGTCTTGGAGGCGACGATGAACAGGGTCTCCGCCGGGTCCAGGTCGCGCGTCGCCTCGTGCAGGTCGGCGCCGTCCACGTTCGACACGAAACGGAACGCCAGATCCCGTGCCGTGTACGGCCGCAGCGTCTCGTACGCCATCGCCGGGCCGAGGTCGGAGCCGCCGATGCCGATGTTGACGACGGTGCGGATCCGCTTGCCGGTGTGGCCGGTCCACTCGCCGGAGCGGACGCGGTCGGCGAAGGCGCTCATCTTGTCGAGCACGGCGTGCACCTGGGGCACCACGTTCTCGCCGTCCACCTCGATCACCGCGTCCCGTGGTGCGCGCAGCGCGGTGTGCAGGACGGCGCGGTCCTCGGTGAGGTTGATGCGCTCCCCGCGGAACATGGCGTCGCGCAGCCCGAACACATCGGTGGCGGTGGCCAGTTCCTGGAGCAGGGCGAGGGTCTCATCGGTGATCAGATGCTTGGAGTAGTCGATGCGCAGATCGCCGACGGTGACGACGTACCGCTCCGCACGCCCCGGATCCGCCGCGAACAGCTCACGCAGGTGCGCCCTCCACTGGGCGCGATGATCCTCCAGCGCGGTCCATTCCGGCCGCCGCGTGAGCAGCGGAGTGTCAGACATGAGACACCCCCTCGCCCCGCAGGGCGACGGCGTACATCTCGTCCGCGTCGAGGCGCCTGAGCTCCTCGGCGATGAGCTCGGAGGTGGGGCGCACCTTCAGCGCGAGGGTGCGGGGCGGCTGGCCCGGGAGGGACAGCGTGGCCAGCGGGCCCTCGGGGCGGTCGATGACGATCTCGCCGTTCTCCGTACCCAGCCGGACGCCGGTCACGACCGGGCCCGCGGTCTCCACCCGGTCGACCGTGACGTGCAGCCGGGCCTGAAGCCAGCGGGCCAGCAGCTCTGCGCTGGGGTTGTCGGCCTCGCTCTCCACGGCCGCCGTGGTGATCCGCATCCTGGCCTGGTCCAGGGCCGCCGCCAGCATCGAGCGCCAGGGGGTCAGGCGGGTCCAGGCGAGGTCGGTGTCGCCGGGCGCGTAGGACCTTGCGCGGGTCTCCAGCGCGGCCAGCGGTGCCTCCACGGCGTACATGTCGGTGATCCGGCGCTGGGCGAGCGCCCCGAGCGGGTCCTTGGCAGGCACCTCGGGCGCGTCCACCGGCCACCACACGACGACCGGCGCGTCCGGCAGCAGCAGCGGCAGCACCACGGAGTCGGCGTGGTCGGACACCTCGCCGTAGGTGCGCAGCACGACCGTCTCGCCGGTGCCGGCGTCGGCGCCCACCCGGACCTCGGCGTCCAGGCGGGACTGCTGGCGGTCGCGCGGGGTGCGGGCGTGCCGCTTGATGACGACCAGGGTGCGCGAGGGGTGCTCGTGCGAGGCCTCCTCGGCCGCCTTGATCGAGTCGTAGGCGTTCTCCTCGTCCGTGACGATGACCATCGTCAGGACCATGCCCACGGCGGGTGTGCCGATGGCGCGGCGACCCTGCACCAGCGCCTTGTTGATCTTGCTTGCCGTGGTGTCGGTCAGGTCGATCTTCATGGCCTGCGCCAGCTCCGTCCGTCTCGTGCGAGCATCTCGTCGGCTTCCGCGGGACCCCAGCTGCCCGCGACGTATTGCGCGGGCCTGCCGTGGGCGGCCCAGTACTCCTCGATCGGGTCGAGGATCTTCCAGGACTCTTCCACTTCCTGGTGACGGGGGAACAAATTGGCGTCCCCGAGGAGGACGTCCAGGATCAGCCGCTCGTACGCCTCCGGACTCGACTCCGTGAAGGACTCGCCGTAGGCGAAGTCCATCGTCACGTCCCGGATCTCCATCGACGTGCCCGGCACCTTGGAGCCGAACCGCACGGTCATGCCCTCGTCGGGCTGGACGCGGATGACGATCGCGTTCTGGCCGAGCTCCTCGGTGGCCGTCGAGTCGAAGGGGGAGTGCGGCGCCCGCTGGAAGACCACCGCGATCTCCGTGACCCGGCGGCCGAGCCGCTTGCCGGTGCGCAGATAGAAGGGCACGCCCGCCCAGCGGCGGTTGTCGACGTTCAGCTTGATCGCGGCGTAGGTGTCCGTGGTGGACGCCGGATCGATGCCGTCCTCCTCCAGATAGCCGCGCACCTTCTCGCCGCCCTGCCAGGCGGCCCCGTACTGGGCGCGCACGGTGTGCTTGCCGAGGTCCTCGGGCAGCTTCACCGCCTTCAGCACCTTCAGCTTCTCCATCAGCAGCGAGGACGCGTCGAAGGAGGCGGGTTCCTCCATCGCGGTGAGCGCCATCAGCTGAAGGAGGTGGTTCTGGATGACGTCACGCGCCGAGCCGATGCCGTCGTAGTAACCGGCGCGGCCGCCGATGCCGATGTCCTCTGCCATCGTGATCTGCACATGGTCGACGTACGACCGGTTCCAGATCGGCTCGAACATCTGGTTGGCGAAGCGCAGCGCCAGGATGTTCTGCACGGTCTCCTTGCCGAGGTAGTGGTCGATCCGGAACACCTGCTCCGGGTCGAACACGTCGTGCACGATCGCGTTGAGCTCCACGGCCGACTTCAGGTCGTGGCCGAACGGCTTCTCGATCACCGCGCGCCGCCAGGAGCCCTCCGGAGCGTCGGTCAGCCCGTGCTTCTTCAGCTGCTGGACGACCTTCGGGAAGAACTTCGGCGGGACGGACAGGTAGAAGGCGTAGTTGCCGCTGGTGCCCCGGGAGGCGTCCAGCTCCTCGACGGCCGACCTGAGCTGCTTGAACGCGTCGTCGTCGTCGAAGTCGCCGGGGACGAACCGCATGCCCTCGGCGAGCTGCTGCCAGACCTCCTCACGGAACGGCGTCCGCGCGTGCTCGCGCACCGCCTCGTGCACGACCTGCGCGAAGTCCTGGTCCTCCCAGTCCCGGCGGGCGAACCCGACCAGCGAGAAGCCCGGCGGCAGCAGGCCACGGTTGGCCAGGTCGTACACGGCCGGCATCAGCTTCTTGCGGGACAGGTCGCCGGTGACGCCGAAGATGACCAGCCCGGAGGGGCCTGCGATCCGGGGCAGGCGACGGTCCCGGGCGTCGCGCAGCGGGTTGCTCCAGTCGGGGGAGGGGGCGACGGCCGCGGACGCCTCCTCGGCGGCCCGTTCCTCAGTGGTCGGCTTGCTGCTCATTCCCCGTCAACTCCCTTGCCGGTCAGCGACTTCGTCACGGCGTCCAGCAGCTCCTGCCAGGCCACCTCGAACTTGGCGACGCCCTCGTCCTCCAGCTGCCGCACCACCTCGTCGTAGGAGATCCCCAGCCGCTCCACGGCGGCCAGGTCGGCCCGCGCCTGCGCGTAGCCGCCGCTGACCGTGTCGCCGTGGATGTTCCCGTGGTCGGCGGTGGCGTTCAGCGTGGCCTCCGGCATCGTGTTGACCGTGCCGGGCGCCACCAGGTCCTCTACATACAGGGTGTCCTTGTACGCCGGATCCTTCACGCCGGTCGAGGCCCACAGCGGGCGCTGCTTGTTCGCCCGCGACCCGGCCAGGGCGGTCCACCGGTCACCGGAGAAGACCTCCTCGTACGCCTCGTAGGCGAGCCGCGCGTTGGCGAGCGCCGCCCGGCCCTTCAGCGCGAGGGCCTCGTCCGTGCCCAGCACCGACAGCCGCTTGTCGATCTCGGTGTCGACGCGGGAGACGAAGAAGGACGCCACGGAGTGGATGCCGGCCGGCTCGATCCCCGCCGCCTGCGCCTTCTCCAGGCCGGCCAGGTAGGCGTCCATGACCTCGCGGTACCGCTCCAGCGAGAAGATCAGCGTGACGTTGACGCTGATACCGGCGCCGATCACCTCGGTGATCGCCGGGAGGCCCGCCTTCGTCGCCGGAATCTTGATCATCACGTTGGGCCGGTCGACGAGCCAGGCCAGCTGCCGGGCCTCGGCGATCGTGGCCGCCGTGTGGTGGGCGAGGCGCGGGTCGACCTCGATGGAGACCCGGCCGTCCCGGCCGCCGGTGGTGTCGTACACCGGCCGCAGGATGTCCGCGGCGGCCCGGACATCGGCGGTGGTCATCATGCGCACGGCCTCGTCGACCGTGACGCCCCGCACGGCCAGGTCGGCGAGCTGCTCCTCGTAGCCCTCGCCGGAGCCGATGGCCGCCTGGAAGATGGACGGATTGGTGGTGACGCCGACGACGTTCTTGGTGGCGATGAGTTCGGCGAGATTGCCGGACGTGATCCGCCCCCGCGACAGGTCGTCCAGCCAGATCGACACGCCCTCGTCGGACAGGCGCTTGAGTGCTCCCGCGGTGGCGGATGCTTCGGTCACAGTGATCATCTTCTTTCTGGCGATCGGATCAACCACGCGCGGCAGCCAGCGATTCCCTGGCGGCTGCGACGACGTTCTCGGCGGTGAAGCCGAACTCGGCGAACAGGGTCTTCGCGTCGGCGGAGGCCCCGAAGTGTTCGAGGGAGACGATGCGTCCTGCGTCACCTACGAAGCGGTACCACGTCAGACCCACCCCCGCCTCGACAGCGACACGCGCCTTCACGGACGGCGGAAGCACCCGCTCGCGGTACTCGCGCGGCTGCTCCTCGAACCACTCCACGGACAGCATCGACACCACCCGGGTCGGCACCCCGGCCTCCTGGAGCCGCTCGCGCGCCTCGACGGCCAGATGCACCTCGGAACCGGTGGCGATGAGGACGACCTGGGGCGTGCCGCCCTCGGCCTCGAACATCACGTAACCGCCGCGCGCCGCGTCCTCGTTCGGCTCGTACGTCGGCACGCCCTGCCGGGTGAGGGCGAGGCCGTGCGGGGCGGGGTTCGTGGTGTGCCGGCGGAGGATCTCGCGCCAGGCGACGGCGGTCTCGTTGGCGTCGGCCGGACGGACGATGTTCAGCCCCGGGATGGCGCGCAGGGCGGCGAGGTGCTCGACGGGCTGGTGGGTGGGACCGTCCTCGCCGAGGCCGATGGAGTCGTGCGTCCAGACGTACGTCACCGGCAGCTGCATCAGCGCGGACATGCGCACGGCGTTGCGCATGTAGTCGGAGAACACCAGGAACGTGCCGCCGTAGACACGGGTGTTGCCGTGCAGGGCGATGCCGTTCATCTCCGCGGCCATCGAGAACTCGCGGATGCCGAAGTGGATCGTACGGCCGTACGGGTCGGCCTCCGGCAGCGGATTGCCCTTCGGCAGGAACGACGAGGTCTTGTCGATGGTGGTGTTGTTCGAGCCGGCCAGGTCGGCGGAGCCGCCCCACAGCTCGGGGATCACCGGGCCGAGCGCCTGGAGCACCTTGCCGGACGCGGCCCGCGTGGCGACTGCCTTGCCCGCCTCGAAGACCGGGATCTTCTCCTCCCAGCCGGTGGGCAGCTCGCCCTTGCTGATCCGGTCGAACTCGGCGGCCCGCTCCGGGCTCGCGTCCCGCCAGGCGGCGATCCGCTTGTCCCACGCGGCGTGCGCCTCGGCGCCCCGGTCCAGGGCCTGGCGGGCGTGGGCGAGCACCTCGTCGGCGACCTCGAAGGTCCGCTCCGGGTCGAAGCCCAGCACCCGCTTGGTGGCGGCGACCTCGTCCTCGCCCAGCGCGGAGCCGTGCGAGGCCTCGGTGTTCCGGGCGTTGGGCGCGGGCCAGGCGATGATCGTGCGCAGCGCGATGATGGACGGGCGCTCGGTCTCGGCCTGCGCCGCCTTCAGCGCCGAGTACAGCGCGTGGACGTCGATGTCGCCGCTCTCGGCGGGCTCGACGCGCTGGGTGTGCCAGCCGTAGGCCTCGTACCGCTTCAGCACGTCCTCGGAGAAGGCGGTCGCGGTGTCGCCCTCGATGGAGATGTGGTTGTCGTCGTAGAGGAAGACGAGGTTGCCGAGCTTCTGATGGCCCGCCAGGGAGGAGGCCTCGGCGGAGACGCCCTCCTCCAGATCGCCGTCGGAGACGATCGCCCAGACGGTGTGGTCGAAGGGCGAAGTGCCCTCGGGGGCGTCCGGGTCGAACAGGCCGCGCTCGTAACGGGCGGCCATCGCCATGCCGACGGCATTGGCGACGCCCTGACCCAGCGGCCCGGTCGTGGTTTCCACGCCAGCCGTGTGCCCGTACTCGGGGTGACCCGGCGTCTTGGACGCGTGTGTGCGGAAGGCCTTCAGATCGTCGAGCTCCAGCTCGTACCCGGCGAGGTACAGCTGGGTGTAGAGGGTGAGCGAGGTGTGGCCGGGGGAGAGGACGAAGCGGTCCCGGCCGGTCCACTCCGGGTCGGCCGGGTCGTGCCGCATCACCTTCTGAAAGATCGTGTAGGCCGCCGGGGCGAGGCTCATCGCGGTGCCGGGGTGGCCGTTGCCGACCTGTTGTACGGCATCGGCCGCCAGCAGGCGGGCGGTGTCGACGGCACGCCGGTCGAGGTCGGTCCACTCGAAGCTGCCGGTGCCGTCGGGCGTCTGCGTGCTCATCTGTAGGCAGTCCTCTTCAAAAGGTCATTGAAACCAGCGTTGTTGCTGGTCCGACGCGTTCGACCTTAAAAGTCTGACTTTTTCGCCGGAAGGTTGGGGTGTGCCAGCCTGTGGTGAAAGTGGGACACGCCCACGCACGTCAAGGCGGTATGAGAAGGACATGGCGGACAGAACCATCCAAGGTGGCGACAGTCGGGACGGCATCCGGACGTTCGCCTTCCCGGTCGAGCTCAGCGTCTGCGGCGTCGGCATGCAGGTCGGCCCGATGGACCCCGACCACGTCTGGCACTCCGACGCTCCGCTGGACCGCATCCACCGCATCGACTTCCATGTCGTGATGGTTTTCAGCGGCGGACCCGTACGGCACATGATCGACTTCACCGAGTACGAGGCGAAGGCCGGCGATGTGCTGTGGATCCGCCCGGGACAGGTGCACCGCTTCACGGCCATGAGCGAGTACCGCGGAACCGTCCTGACCATGCAGCCCGGCTTCCTGCCCCGCGCCACGGTCGAGGCCACCGGCCTGTACCGCTACGACCTGCCGCCCCTGCTCCACCCCGACCCCGCCCAGCTCGCGGCCCTGAGGGCGTCCCTGTCCCATCTCCAGCGCGAGTACGAGGACGCGGCGACGCTGCCCCTGAGCCTGCACACCGCGGTACTGCGCCACTCCCTCAGCGCGTTCCTGCTGCGCCTCGCCCATCTGGCGGCCAGCTCGGCAGAGGCGGCGGAGCAGCAGGCGGACACCACCTTCACCCTCTTCCGGGACGCGGTCGAGCGGGACTTCGCGACCAACCACAGCGTCAGCGCCTACGCCGATGCCCTCGGCTACTCCCGCCGCACCCTTGTCCGCGCGGTCCGCGCCGCCACCGGCGACACTCCCAAGGCCTTCATCGACAAACGCGTCGTGCTGGAGGCCAAACGCCTCCTCGCCCACACCGACCTGCCCATCGGCCGCGTCGGCGCGGCGGTCGGCTTCCCGGACGCGGCCAACTTCTCCAAGTTCTTCCACCAGCACACGGAGATGACGCCGGCGGCGTTCCGTGCGGAGCTGCGCTGATACGGCGGACCGTGACACGGCAACGGGGCCCACGCGCGCGTGGGCCCCGCTCAGGTTGAAAGAACCGCTCAAGCAGTCACTCAGCGACCGAAGTTGAACCAATTCACATTCACGAAGTCGGCCGGCTGGCCGCTGGTGAAGGTCAGATAGACGTCGTGGGTGCCCGTGACGGAGGAGATATTGGCCGGAACCGTCCGCCAGGACTGCCAGCCGCCCGTGTTGCCGATCGCGAAGCTCCCGATGGGCGCGCTGCTACGGCTGTCCAGGCGCACCTCGACCAGCCCGCTCACGCCCGATCCGGCGCCGCTCGCGACCCGGGCGTAGAACTGCCTGGCGGGCGTGGAGCCGAAGTTGACGCCCCGATAGAGCGCCCAGTCGCCATTGGCGAGGGCGCCGATGTTCTGGCCGCCGCCCGTGTCGGAGGTCGACTCGGTCATCGTGCCGGACTGGCCGTCGTGCGACTCGGCCTGGATGGCGCTGTAGGCGTCCCGGTTGCCGGTCGGCGGAGGTGTGGTACCGCTCCCACCGGCCGACAGCACCTGGACGTAGTCGACGACCATCGGGTGACCCGGCACCGTGGCCGCGTCCGGGCCGCCGCCGAAGGCGTCCACGAAGCCGCCGCCCATCGCCACGTTGAGGATGATGAAGAAGCCGTGGTCCGTGGCGTTCGCCCACGTGGTCGCGTCGACCTGGTTCTCCCGCACGGTGTGGAAGTGGGTGCTGTCGACGTAGAAGCGGATCTCCTCGACGTCGGTCGAGCGGTCCCACTCCATGCGGTACGTGTGGAAGCCGGACTGGCAGGTGGCGCCGGGGCAGGCGGTGGAACCGCCGATGCCGGTGGTCTCGTTGCACGGGCCGCCGGGAGAGGTGCCGCAGTGCATCGTCGCCCAGACGGTGTTGAGGCCCTGGACGTTCTCCATGATGTCCAGCTCGCCGACGCCCGGCCAGTTCCAGTAGTTGCCGCGGTACGGGGCGCCCAGCATCCAGAAGGCGGGCCAGTAGCCGCGGGCGGCGGCGCCGGTGACGTTCGGCATCTGGATGCGCGCCTCGACGCGCAGCTTGCCGCCGGCCGGGGGCTGGAAGTCGGTGCGGTTGGTCTCGATCCGGCCCGACGTCCAGTTGCCGGCCGCGTCGCGGCGCGGGGTGATACGGAGGTTGCCGCTGCCGTCGAGGGCGACGTTGCTGGTGCTGGACGTCATCGTCTCGACCTCGCCGGTGCCCCAGTTGGCGGGGCCGCCCGGGTAGCCCTTCCCGGTCGCGTACTGCCAGTTGGCCGTGTTGACGCCGGAGCCGGCGGCGCCGTTGAAGTCGTCGACGAAGACCTGCGTCCAGCCCGACGGGGGCGGTGGCGCGGCCGCGGTCGCGGTCGGCGTCACGGTCGTGGCGGCGAGCGCGGCGAGGCCCAGCGTGCTCAGCACGGCGACGAGGGCCCGCCGGTAGGGCCGGCGTCTGCCGGGGGTGCCGGAGGTTTCACTCATGGGTTGCCTCTCGGTACGGAGTGGGGATGCGCGGGTGCCTGTCGGAGAGCGCCCGTGGGGGGTTCTTGAGAGCGCTCTCAGACAGTGGCTGCGCGGCCAATGTGCTCCCGGGCACTCCAGCCGTCAAGAGGTGCAACCGAGAAAGTCCTTGGGCAGCCGGGGAGTTCAAGTGATGAAGGCGGACATGCTCGGCATCTCCGCCCGGTGCGGGGGAATTCGGGACCGGTCCCGCACGGGCCGGGCTAGCGTGCGCGTCATCGGCACGGCCGTCGGGATAGGAGGGGGAGGCATGGATCCGGTGATGGTGCACCGCCTGGTTGTCGCCGTCGTGGTGCTGGCGGGTGTCGTCGTCGCGGTCCGTGCCTGGCGACGCCGCCGGTCCGGCGGTGCTGTCGGCGTGCCGCGGCAGCGGACCGCCGACACCCGCGTGCGGTCGGGGAAGGGTTTCTCCATCACGTTCTTCGACCGGGCGACCGGCGCCCGGGTGGCGAGCGACCCCGGACTGGTCGAGGCGTTGCTGGCCAAGCACGGCCGGTACGACCTGGTGGGCGCCCGCTACTACGGACGCCCGACCGAGGACGGCTACGAGATCAGGTTCGACTGACCGGCCCCGCGACCTCGGAGCCGCTACCGGTGACGTCCGTCCCCGGGGTGGCCGAGGTCGTACGGTCGTGGATACGGCGTCGGCCGATACGTCACGTACCGCGGCCGCGTCGTCGGTTCCTCCTGTCGTGCACGGGCGTTGAGGGCTCCCGCCGAGGTGTCCCAGTGGCCGGTGGTCAGGCGGTGCTCCAGGGTGTGCAGGGCGGCGAGCATCTCGCCGGTGGTGAAGGTGCAGTGGCCGGGGCCGTCGACGTACGCCTGGGCGAGGCGGCGGTCCGGGCCGGTGGCCCGGCGGTAGGCGCTCTCCGCCTGCACCGGGATCAGCGCGTCGCCCGTGGTGTGGATGTTCAGCTGTGGGTCGGTCAGGCGGCCGGTGAGGACGCTGGTGTCGCGCATCCACCGTACGGCGGCGGGGTCGGCGGAGATGCGGGGTGCGCGGTTCAGCGCCGCGAGGTCGGCGCGCAGGGAAGCTCCCGCCTCCTTGTAGAGCTCGGTGACCTCCTTGTAGAGCGGCGAGCGGCGCAGCATCGCCGTGTAGTCGACGCCGGTGTTCCACGACGGGTTGCCGCCCGCCCGTTGCTCGGCCTCCTGGCGCCAGCTGAAGGCGGGCAGTTGGAGGAGCCCGGTGACGGCGGCGTACTGGTTGGCCTGCTGGGCGTCCCAGTCGGTCGGCGCCGGTTCCGGCTGGGCGGGGTCGTTGTGGCCGGGGATGTTGTGCAGGGCGGCGGCGAGGGCGATCCGGGCGCGGCCCTCGGGGGTCTGCTGGGCGGCGGTGACCTTCGCGGTGAGCGCCTGAGCGGCGTTCTGCGCGGCCGCCTGGTCGGCGAAGCCGGTGAGCGGGATGTCCGCCCCGGGAGCGAGCAGCGTCCTGAGCGCGAACACCGGGTCCAGCGTGCTGTTCCAGTTGGCGATCCCGCCCTGCACCAGCCCGCACATCGACAGCGACCCGTCGAACCGGTCCGCGTGCCGCTCGGCGAGGGTCGTGGTGACGAGCCCGCCGTAGGAGGTGCCCCAGGCGAGGGTGCGCCGGGCGGTGCCGAAGCGGGACGTGAACAGGTCCAGGGTGGCCAGTTGGTCGGGGACGGCGTCCGTGACGGCCCAGCCGGTCGTCGCGTACGAGGAGCCGATGAGGGCGTAGCCGTCGGCGAGGAGTTCGGCCCGGGTCTCGGAACTGGGCGCGTTCTCGGCCGGGTTGGGCCAGCCGGAGGCGCGGTAGCCGTGGCTGTAGAGGAGGACGGTGCCGTTCCAGTCGGCGGGTACGTCCATCAAGTACGTGGCGCCGGAGGGGAGTCGGCCCTCGATGTGCGCGTCCGTGGCGGCCTGTGCGGGCAGTGCGGTCACCGCACACAGGGACACGGCCAGTAGTGCGATCCGGGTCCTCAACGGGGCATCCCTTCCGGGGTCGGCGCGGCGGCTCGGGCGGTGGGGGACTCCAGGGCGTCGGCGTGCGTCTCGCGCAGCCGCCACACCGTGAGCGCGGTGATCGCCGCGCCCGCGCACAGCAGCAGCGACACCGGGGCGCTGCCGCCGCCGAAGGAGGCGAGGAGGCTGCCCGCGATCAGTGGGGAGAATCCGGCGCCGATCAGGGTCGCTCCCTGGTAGCCGAGGGAGGCGCCGGTGTAGCGGACGCGGGTGCCGAACATCTCGGTGAGCAGGGCGCCGAGCGGCCCGTACATCGTGGACTGGGCGACGCCGTGGCCGAGGGCGAGGGCGAGGATGAGCAGGCCGGGCGAGCCGGAGTCGACCAGGGCGAGCACGGGGAAGGCGAGCGCCGCCGAGGCGATCGCACCGGCGAGCACGACGGGTCGGCGGCCGACCCGGTCGGACAGCGCGGACGCGGCGGGCAGCACGGCGAGGGCCACGCAGGAGGCGACGGTCACCGCGGTCAGCACCTGCGGGCGGGTGTACCCCTGGTCGACGGCGTAGGAGATCATGAAGCTCGTCAGCAGCGACTGGGCGGTGAACGCGCCGATGCCGACACAGGCGGCCAGCAGCACGGGCTTCGGGCGGCGCAGCACCTCCAGGATCGGCGGCTTGTCCACCGGCTCCCGCTTGACCTGCGCGAACAGCGGGCTCTCCGCGACCTTCAGACGCACGAACAGGCCGACGGCCAGCAGCACGATGCTCAGCAGGAACGGCACCCGCCAGCCCCAGCTGCGGAACTCGTCGTCCGGCAGGGCGGCGACGAGCGTGACCACACCGGCCGACAGTACGGAGCCGAGCGGGGCGCCGAGCTGGGTGAAGCTGGACCACAGGCCGCGCCGGGAGCCCTGCGCGTGCTCGGCGTGCTCGACGACCATCAGCATGGCGCCGCCCCACTCGCCGCCGATCGCGAGGCCCTGCACGACGCGCAGGGCGACGAGCAGCACGGGCGCCCAGACCCCGATCGCGTCGTACGTCGGCAGCAGGCCGATGAGGAAGCTGCCGCAGCCCATCAGGACCATGGTCAGCAACATCATCGACTTGCGGCCGAGCCGGTCGCCGAAGTGCCCGAAGACGATGCCGCCGAGCGGACGGGCGACATAGCCGGCGGCGAACGTGCCGAACGCCGCGATGGTGCCGACCGCCGGGTCGGCCTGCGGGAAGAACAGGTCACCGAAGACGAGCGCGGCGACCGTGCCGTAGACGAGGAAGTCGTAGAACTCGACGGTGGTGCCGAGCAGGCCGGACACGGCGACGCGGCGCAACTGCCGGGAATCGGGGGAGGGTTGGGCGACTGAGGGGGACGGCTGCACGGTGAGCTCCCTGGGGACGGGGCGCGGCTGGTGCCGTGAAGTTAGGCAGTCATCGTGCGGCCGTCAATCCTTTGCACAACATCAGTTCAGGCCGTCCTCGGCGATCCGTAGCAGCAGCGCGTGCAGCGACTCCCGCTCGGCCGGGTCCAGCGGGCCGAGCAACTCGCTGGTCACGCGCAGGCCGGCCTCGTCGGTGTCGCGCAGGAACGCCCGGCCGCTCTCGGTGAGGACGACGATCCGGCTGCGGCGGTCGTCCGGGGAGGGGCGGCGCTCGGCGAAGCCCAGCTTCTCCAGGTCGTCGACCAGGCCGACGATCGCGCTCGGGTCATAGCCGAGCCGGGCGCTCAGCTCGCGCTGGAGGGCGCCCTCCGTGGTGGCGAGGAAGCGCAGCACCGCGTAGTGGCGCAGGCGCAGGCCCGACTCCTGCAGGCAGGCGTTGAACAGCTGACCCGAGCGCAGGCCCAGGCGGTACAGCAGGTAGCCCGTGTCGGCGTGCAGCCCTCGCATCCACGGCTCGTCCGCGTCGATGGGCTTCGGGGTGACGTTCTGGCGTGTGATGGCTGGCTCCCTGTGCTCGGTGCGTCCTGGAGATTCCAGCATCCCGCACCCGTGGGTCACAACAACTATTGACGCCAACAATTATTGCTCTTAGCTTCGATCTCGAAGTCGCACCCCCATACGACTCGAAGTCGAACCCGTGCGACTCGAAGTCGAACCCGTGTGAAGGGACCCACCCGTGCCCAGCATCGATCTCTCCGGCAAGGTCGCCGTCGTCACCGGCAGCGGCCGGGGCCTCGGCCTCGCCTACGCGCACGCCCTGGCCGCCCACGGCGCGTCCGTAGTGGTCAACGACGTCGACGAGGCCGTGGCCGAGGCGGCCGTGAAGTCCATCAAGGAAGCGGGCGGCAGGGCCGTGGCCGAGGTGGTCCCGGTCGGTACGTCCGAGGCGGCGGACCGGCTCGTCAACCGCGCGGTCGAGGAGTTCGGGCGGCTCGACGTCCTGGTCACCAACGCGGGCATCCTGCGCGACAAGGTGCTGTGGAAGATGACCGACGACGACTTCGACGCCGTGCTCACCACGCACCTGAAGGGCACGTTCACCTGCGCCCGAGCCGCCGCCGTCCGGATGCGCGAGCAGGGCGAGGGCGGCAGCCTGATCCTGGTCGGCTCCCCGGCCGGACAGCGCGGCAACTTCGGGCAGACCAACTACGCCGCCGCCAAGGCCGGCATCGCCGCCATGGCCCGCACCTGGTCCATGGAGCTGGGCCGGGCGAACATCACCGTCAACGCCATCGTGCCGGTCGCCGCGACCGCGATGACCGAGACCATCCCCGCCTTCGCCCCGTACATCGAGGCGATGCGCAACGGCGAGCCGCTGCCGGACTTCCTGCGCAAGGGCGAGGGCTTCGGCACCCCCGAGGACTGCGCGGCCCTGGTCCCGTTCCTGGCCTCCGAGGCCGCGCGCGGCGTGACCGGTCAGTGCATCGGCATCGGCGGCGACAAGGTGGCACTCTGGTCGCATCCGCAGGAGATCAGGACGGCGTACGCCGACGGCGGCTGGACCCCCGACACCCTGGCCGACGTCTGGCCCACCTCGGTCGGCGCCGAACTCCAGTCGGTCGGCATTCCGGCGCCCAAGTTCCCGGAGGCGTGATGGACCTGGACGAGCTGGTCGCGATCGACGTCCACACCCACGCGGAGGTGTCCTCCAAGGGCCACTCCTCCCTGGACGACGACCTGCACGACGCCTCCTCCGCCTACTTCAAGGTCGAGGGCAAGCGGAAACCGACCCTGGAGGAGACCGCCCAGTACTACCGCGAGCGGAAGATGGCCGCCGTGATCTTCACGGTCGACGCCGAATCCGCCACCGGCACCCCGCCGGTCCCCAACGAGGAGGTCGCCGAGGCCGCCGCCGCCAACTCGGACGTCCTCATCCCCTTCGCCTCCATCGACCCCTACCGGGGAAAGGCGGGCGTGCGGCAGGCCCGGCGCCTGGTCGAGGAGTACGGGGTGAAGGGCTTCAAGTTTCACCCCAGCATCCAGGGCTTCTTCCCCAACGACCGCTCGGTGGCGTACGAGTTGTACGAGGTGATCGAGGAGACCGGCACCATCGCGCTGTTCCACACAGGCCAGACCGGCATCGGCGCCGGTGTGCCCGGTGGCGGCGGGATCCGCCTGAAGTACTCGAACCCCCTCCACGTCGACGACGTGGCCGCCGACTTCCCGCATCTGAAGATCATCCTGGCGCACCCGTCCTTCCCCTGGCAGGACGAGGCCCTGGCCGTCGCCACGCACAAGCCGGGCGTGCACATCGACCTGTCCGGCTGGTCGCCGAAGTACTTCCCGCCGCAGCTGGTGCAGTACGCCAACACGCTGCTGAAGGACAAGGTCCTGTTCGGCTCCGACTTCCCCGTCCTCACCCCCGACCGCTGGCTCGCCGACTTCGCCAAGCTGTCGATCAAGGACGAGGTCAGGCCGAAGATCCTCAAGGAGAACGCCGCCCGCCTGCTCGGGCTGACGAAACCGTAAAGGGGCGTGCCGATGCGCAACGAGGGACTGGGGTCGTGGCCCGCACGCCGGGCCCGCAAGACACCCCACCGCACCGCCCTGATCCACGGCGAGACGTCGACCGACTACCGCACGCTGTACGTACGTGTCACCCGCCTCGCCCACGCCCTGCGCGCCCGCGGCGTCCGGCGCGGCGACCGCATCGCCTACCTCGGCCCGAACCACCCCTCCTACCTGGAGACACTGTTCGCGGCGGGCACGCTCGGCGCGGTCTTCGTCCCCCTCAACATTCGCCTGGCCGGTCCCGAGCTCGCCTACCAACTCGCCGACTCCGGGGCCAAGGCGCTGGTCTACGGTCCCTCCTACGCGGGGCTCGTCGCAGGGTTGCCCGGCAGCACGGACGTACGCGCGTACGTCGAGGTGGGCGCCGAGTACGAGGCCGCGGTCGCGGAGGCGTGCGAGGACCCGATCGACGAACCGGTCGGCGCCGACGACACCTGCATCATCATGTACACCTCGGGGACGACCGGCCGCCCCAAGGGCGCGATGCTCACCCACGGCAATCTGACCTGGAACGCGCTCAACGTCCTGGTCGACACCGACCTGATCGCCGACGAACGCGCCCTGGTCTCCGCCCCGTTGTTCCACACCGCCGGCCTGAACATGCTGACCCTGCCGGTGCTGCTCAAGGGCGGCACCTGCGTGCTGGTCGAGGCCTTCGACCCGGCGGCCACCTTCGACCTGATCGAACGGCACCGGATCACCTTCATGTTCGGGGTGCCGACGATGTTCGACCAGGTGGCCCGGCATCCGCGCTGGCCGGACGCCGACCTGTCCTCCCTGCGCATCCTGACCTGCGGCGGCTCCCCGGTCCCGACCCCGCTGATCGCGGCGTACCAAGAGCGCGGTCTGACCTTCCTCCAGGGCTACGGCATGACCGAGGCCGCCCCCGGCACGCTCTTCCTCGACGCCGAGCACGCCGTCGGCAAGGCCGGTTCGGCCGGGGTGCCGCACTTCTTCAGCGACGTACGGGTGGTACGGCCCGACCTCGCGCCGGTGGACGTCGGCGAGGTGGGCGAGATCGTGGTGCGCGGGCCGCATGTCATGCCCGGCTACTGGGGGCTGCCCGAAGAGACGGCCGCGTCCTTCGCCGACGGCTGGTTCCGCAGCGGCGACGCCGCCCAGGTCGACGAGGACGGTTACGTGTTCATCGTCGACCGCATCAAGGACATGATCATCTCCGGTGGGGAGAACATCTACCCCGCCGAGATCGAGGACCAGCTGCTCGCCCACCCGGACATCGTCGAGTGCGCGGTGATAGGCATAGCGGACGACAAGTGGGGCGAGGTGCCGCGCGCGGTCGTCGTCCCGCGCGAGGGCGCCGCGCTGGACCCCGACGAGGTGCTGGCGTCCCTGGCCGGACGGCTCGCCAAGTACAAGATCCCCAAGTCCGTGGTGATCGCGGACGAACTGCCGCGCACCGCCTCCGGAAAGCTCCTGAAGTCCCGGGTCCGCAAGGCCTACGGCAACTCCTAGTGAAGGGCAGCTACATGAGCATCACCGTCAACGGCCTCGACGAACTGAAGAAGCTCGCGGGCAGCGACCTGGGCACCAGTGAGTGGATCGAGGTCACCCAGGAGCGGATCGACACCTTCGCCGACGCGACCGGCGACCACCAGTGGATCCATGTGGACCCCGAGCGCGCCAAGGACGGCCCCTTCGGCGCCCCCATCGCCCACGGCTACCTCACCCTCTCCCTCTTCATCCCGCTGTTCACCGAGCTGCTGGACGTCCAGGGCGTCACCACCAAGGTCAACTACGGCCTGAACAAGGTGCGCTTCCCGGCACCCGTGAAGGTCGGGTCGCGGATCCGGCTGGTGGGCAAGCTGGCGGAGGTGGAAGAGGTGCCGGGTGGGGTGCAGATCACCGTCGACGGCACGATCGAGATCGAGGGCGGTGCCAAGCCCGCCGCCGTGCTGCAGAGCCTGTCGCGGTTCTACGCCTGATCGGGGCGGACCGGCAGGAGGTCGAGCAGGCGTTCCGCCGAGGCGTCCGCGAGCGGGGTGAGCCGCTCGTGCACCCTCCGGAACGTCTTCTCGGCTCCCTCCGCCGGCCAGTCGTCCGGCAGATGCACGACCGGCAGCCGGGGATCGCGCCGGATGATCCGCAGCCACTCGGCCTGCAACAGCAGCCGCAGCGCGAGCGCGTCGTCCGCGTCCGGCAGTTCCGTCTCCCACGGCTGCCAGCGCCGGACGAATGCCTCGTAGCGCGCCGCCAGTTCGGTGAGCTCCCAGGTCTCCTCGATCATCGCGGCGATGTCCGTGCCGGTGTCGGCGTGCGCCCGGAACACCTTCACATGGGCGGCCAGGCCCAACTCGGCCACCAGCTCGGACACGTCGACCTCGCCGGGCGCGATCCACAGCCCGCTGAACAGCGGGCCGAAGCCGCTCCAGGTGAGTTTGGAGCGCAGGTCGTGGCGCTGGCGCTGCCAGGACTCCGGCAGCGAGAACCCGAGCAGCGTCCAGGTGCCGTCCCACTGCCGGTTGACCGCGCCGGTCTGCCAGATGCGCCGCTCGCCGTCGCGCAGCACGGCCGCCGAGTGCTCGGTCAGCCCGAAGTACATCCGGCGGCCCTCACGCTGGCGGCGCAGCAGACCGCGCTGCACCATCCGGGTCAGCGTCGACCGCGTCGCCTGCTCGCCGACACCGGCGCGGGCGAAGACGTCGATGACGCTGCCCGAGTACACGCACACGTCCCGGCCGAGCACCTGGTCGCCCAGGAACGTCAGCATCAGGGACTGGGGCCGCAGCGACTCTTCCATGGTCACGCGGCCCACCGTACGCCCCCGCGGGGCGAGGTGATCAGGCCCCTGCCACGTCCACGAAGATCGGGTTCGAGTAGAACCACGTGTCCGCCCACGGGTCGCCGTCGCCCGGCGCGTGGGTGATCGGCCCGTGCGGGTCGACGGACGTGCCGAGGTAGCCGGCGCCGTGCCGGTTGCCGTCGCTGCCGCGCAGCCGGACGTAGAACGACTCGTCCCCGGCGATGAGCGGAATGCGCAGGGTGTACGTCCCCTTGCGGCCGCCCACGTCCCGGCTGTGCACGACCTTGGTGTCGGGGGCGCGCCAGTTGTCCCGGTCGGCGGCCGGGCCGCGCACCGCGCCGCGGATGACGTCGACGTGTGCCAGCTCGGGCAGGATCCCGGCGGGGTTGCGGCGCGAGGCGGTCGTCACCGTGACGTACAGCGTGAGCCGCTCGCCCTTGCGGACCCGCAGCCGGCCGCCCAGCGTGACGCCCCGGGAGTGGTCGCGGTCGCGCTTCAGGCGCACCTCCAGGCCGTCGAGCAGATGCCCGTGGTCCAGCCAGACGCGGCCCGCGCGCAGGCCCGCCATCACCGCGCGGTAGCCGTAGCGGGTGACGCCGACGTGGGTGCGGCTGAACTGGCCGGGCCAGAAGTCGCTGCCGGGCTGCGGGGTGTCGGTGTTCACCGGGTCGGGCAGCCTGCCGGTGTTGTCGAAGGTCTGGCCCGGCTTCCAGTCGCCGTTCTTCCAGGTGTCGAAGACGATCCGGTGGGCGTCGGAGTTGGTGGTGACCGAGAACAGCTTGCCCTCGGAGAGCATCGCGTCCCACAGGCCGCCGACCGTCGCGGTCGCCCAGTCGAAGCCGCCGTAGGTGAGGTAGGCGTCCGCCGGGTAGCCCGGCCAGGACTGGTCGGACGGCTTGTTCTCGTACTCACCCCGGATTGAGTTGGTACCGCGCCAGCCGGGGATCGCCGCGCCCTGGGCGCCGGGCGCGCCCTCCATGCCGATCATGACCTCGGGGGCGGCGTCCCGCCAGGCGCGTATCTCGTGCGGGGAGTCGATGCCGAGGCGCATCGGGTGGTTGGCGAGCACGAGCACGTCGTCGACGTAGCCGGTGCGGCGCTGCTCGGCCAGCCACTGGATGGCCCTGACCGCGTGCCGCTCGTTGCGGGCGGTGTCGGCGTCGGCGGCGCCGCCCTTGTCGTAGCCGAGCAGCTTGCCGTCGTAGGCGCGCTCGAAGCGGGTGAGCAGGTCGACCTCGTTCGGGCCGGGCGCGGTGAACACCGTGCAGTGCTCGGCGGCCGGGATGTACCACTCCAGGCCCTGGAAGATCAGCCGGCGCGGGTTCTCGGCGCGGGCCCTGCGGATCTCCTCGTGCTCCAACGTGGCGCCGAAGTCGGCGTGCCCGAAGTTGGAGTGCTCGGTGAACACCATCCAGTCCAGGCCGTACTGGGCGCCCGCCTTGGCCAGCTGCGAGAAGGTGTACTTCGCGTCGTGGCTGTAGACGGTGTGGATGTGGTGGTCGCCGACGAGGTAGGCGAGGCGGGGGTCGCTGCCGCCGAGGCGGCGCTCACCGGCGGCCGCGGGGGAGGCGGCGGCCCCCAGGGCGAAGGTCGTGCCGAACAGACCTGCGGTCGCGAGGAGTTGGCGGCGGGACAGACCCTGCGGGTCGAGGTCGGCGGGCGGGACGGACGGGTCGGCCCACTCGGGCAGCTGCTGCTCGGTCATGACGTTCCTCAGGAGTCTCAGTGGTTCATGAACTGGGAGACGGGCAGAGCGCGTTCGACGATCCGGACATCGCCGAGCCACCCGTTGTGGATCTGGTCGATCCGGCCCCCGTACTCGTAGCCGCCGAGCAGCCAGGGCAGCCCGAGCGAGGTCAGCCCGACCGAGCGGGCGGTGGGGTTGCGCACGACGGGGCAGCCCTCGACGTACATCGTGGTGTGCCGCCCGTCGTTGACGACGGCGACATGCCACCAGGTCTCCCGGGCCGTCTCGTGGCCCCAGTTGGTGGCGATGCCCTGCTGGTTGACCGGCCGCACGGCCCACTGCGGGCCGGGCCCGTCGGACAGCGACAGCGTGGCGAGCGGCTCGTCCGGGTCGCCCTCGGTCTTGCCCGCGGCACCGCCCGTGCCGGTCCGGCTCACCAGCCCGCCCCAGGCGTTGCGGGAGGCGGTCCAGGTGCTCGGCACCTTGTAGAAGGCCTCGACGGTGTAACCGCGCTCGAAGGTCGCCGAGTTGAGCGGCGCGCCGTCCACCGTGCGCAGATATGCGCCCACCAGCGGCGACTTGTCCCCACGGAACCGCAGGCTGCCGTGCCCCGGCTGGTCCGGGTGGTGGTCGGCCGACCAGGTGAGGGTGCCGGCGCCCACCCGTACCACGGTCAGGTCGTTGCCCCGCCCGGACAGATCACGGACCGTGCCGTCGACGGCCGCACCCTCGCCGTGTCCGTCGAAGCGCCAGTACGCGACCGTGCCCCGCACCAGCAGCTCCGACGCCGGGCGCGCGGGCCGTGCGGGCACCGGGGCGAAGCCCGCGAAACGCCGCTCGAAGTCGATCGCCACCGAGAACCGGTCCTCCGGGCCGGTCAGTTCGATCTCCTGCCGCTCCAGCGCGTTGAGCCCCTTGGCGGCCCGGCCCAGGATCCACGGGGAGATCGTCTCCACGTCGATGGTGTTCCGGTCGAGATCGAAACGGTAGAGGCGGATCATCGCCGCGCCGCCGTAGTAGCGGTTCTGGTAGTTCGTCAGGTGCAGGTGTACGTCGTTCCCGGCGGCGTTCTTGCGGGTGGCGCGGGCGGCGGGCCAGAAGTGGCCGTTCAGGGTCAGGAAGATCTGGTCGTGGTCCTCGATCAGCTGGTCCCAGAGCTTCTGCCCGTACGAGGAGAGCGCGTCGTCGCCGTACACCAGTTCGTGCGTGGTGAGGATGACGGGCGCCTTCGGGTGCCGGGCGATGACCTCCTTCGCCCAGGCGAATCCTTTCGCCGACAGCCGCCAGTCCAGGGAGAGCACCAGCCACTCCCGCCCGGCCGCCTCGAAGAGGTGGAAGGTGTTGTAGCCGTCGGGCGAGGCCCCGCCGAAGGTGCCCTTGCCCTCGAAACGCTCCGGCCCGAAGGCCTCCAGATACGGCGTCGGCCCGCGCTGGTCGTCCGTGGACGAGCGGACGTCGTGGTTGCCGGCCAGCACGCTGTACCCGACGCCGTACCGGTCCAGGATCCGGAACGCCCGGCTCGCCGCTTCGACCTCGGCCGCGGTGCCGTTCTCGGTGAGGTCGCCCAGGTGGGACAGGAAAACGATGTTCTCCTCCCGGCCCTGCTCCAGCAGATAACGCAGCGAGGCCTCGATCGGCTTCGGATCGATGCTGGGCCCGTCGAACAGGTACTGCGTGTCCGGCATCACGACGAACGTGAAGCGCCGGCTCTCCCGATCCGGCCGCCACCCGCCCTGCCCGGCGGCCTCGGCGGCGGTGGCCGGGAGCGCGACCCCGGCGGTGGCGGCGGCGCCGATCAGCGCGGTGGCACGCAGAAAGGTGCGTCTGCCGGCGTCGGCCTGCGGGGCCTCGCCCCGGTCGTGGTCATGCGAAGTGCACACGGGAGCTCCGTAAAGGGGAAACGAGGGGGAAAGAGGGGTTCAGAGAACGCGCAGGATCCAGCCCCAACGGTGGGTGCCGGTCGGGACGAGGTACGCCGGTGAGGTGTCGGGCCCGCAGGAGGCGGTGCCCAGGCCGCGGTGGGCGGCGTCGATGTGCACGACGCAGCCGGCGCGCGGGACGAGTTCGTCGTGGTGGGCGGCCGCGGCGAGGTCCGCGGCACGGTAACGGGTGACGGAGATCTGGCTGGGCCGCCCCAGCTCCACCGCGAGACCGGTGGCGTCCGGCGCGGACAGCGTGAAGTGCCGTACGCCGTGCCGACCACCGCTCTCCTGCGGCCGCAGATACGGAGTGAACAGCTCGTCGACGGGGAGCGCGTGATGTCCGACGGGAGCGCCCGCACTGCGGTCCGGGTACGACTCCCAGGGACCCGGCCCGAACCACTCCAGCAGGTTCAGCCCGGCCACCGTCTCGAACACCGACCCCACCCGGGCCACGTCGTTCAGCGTCTCGGGCAGCTGAGCCGACTCCTCGACGCGGATGCCGCCCTCGACGGCCGTGAACACCTGCTCGTGCCGGACCACCCCGGCGTCACAGACGTACTCGGCGAGCACGCCGACACTCGCGCCCGCCCGGCGTACGGCGACCAGCTTGCGGACGGGCGCGTCGAGCCCCCACTCCCGCCAGCGGTCCGCCATGCCGCCCAGCTCGTCGTTGTCGGTGGGCGCCCGCCACAGCGACAGCGTGGGAGCGGCGATCAGCAGCGGGTGGACCAGCAGTCCGTCCGCGTCGACCTCGACGGTGCGGTCGGCCACCGGGAGGGTCCGCTGCACGGGAGTCGCCCGGAGCCGCACCTGCGGCAGGCACACGACCGTGCCGCGCGGCGCCCACGGCTCGTCCCGCGCGGTCATCACCTTCAGCGTCAGCCAGGCCTCACCCCCGCCCTCCGGCAGCTCGAACGGCAACGGCACCGCCGCCGTCTCACCCGGCCGCAGCTCGGGCAGCTCGGCCGGGGCGGTCAGCGTCCGGCCGTCCGCGAGCGACAGCTGCCACTCGGCGGTCAGCCAGTCCAGGCCCCGGAAGTGCTGGTGGTTGGCGATGACCGGCCCCTCGTGCCGGAGGCACTCCAGCCGCACCGGCGCCGCGATCTCCCGGTGCTCGTACAGCACCGGCTTGGGCGTCCGGTCCGGAAAGACCACACCGTCCGCGATGAAGGCGCCGTCGTGGGGCACCTCGCCGAAGTCGCCGCCGTACGCCCAGCGGTGGCCGGGCCCGGCGACGCCTCGCTCGTACAGCCCGGCGCCCGCGCGCCCGGCCGGTCTTCCGTCACTCACGCGCTGGAGAATGCCGTGGTCCCAGAACTCCCAGATGAAGCCACCCTGAAGACCCGGGGTGGCCTCGATGGCGGCCCAGTGGTCGGCCAGCGTGCCATTGCTGTTGCCCATGGCGTGCGAGTACTCGCACTGGATGAGCGGCTTCGTCTGCTTCCCCGACAGTGCGTGCGCAACGCACTCCTCGATCGGCGCGTACATCGGGCAGGCGATGTCGGAGGCCACCTCCGGATCCGCCCAGCCCCGCTTGGCCGCGCCCTCGTACTGCACCGGCCGCGTCGGATCGTGCCGCCGCACCCAGCCCGCCGCCGCGTCATGGTTCGCCCCGTAGTCCGACTCGTTGCCCAGCGACCAGATGATGACCGACGGGTGGTTCTTGTCGCGGAGCACCATGCGGGAGACCCGGTCCACGAAGGCGTTCAGATAGCGCGGGTCGTCGGCGATCTCGTGGGCGTGGTCGTGCGACTCGATGTCCGCCTCGTCGACGACGTAGAAGCCGAGCTCGTCGGCGAGGTCGTACAACGCGGGATCATTGGGGTAGTGGGCGGTGCGGATCGCGTTGAAGCCGAACCGCTTCAGCAGCACGAGGTCCGCGCGCATGTCGTCGTACGACACCGTGCGCCCGGTCAGCGGATGGAAGTCGTGCCGGTTCACGCCCCGGATGAACACCCGCTCGCCGTTGATCAGCAGATCCCGGCCGACGATCTCGACGTCACGGAAGCCGACGCGGTGGTACGAGGTGTCGGCGACCGTTCCGTCGGGGCGGTGCAGCCGGACGGTCAGGCCGTACAGCTCCGGTGTCTCGGCGGTCCAGGCGCGCACATCGGGGACTCTTGCCAGCAGCCGCGCCTCGCCCAGGAACTCGGACACCCGCTCGTCCTCGGCGTTGGCCCGGTCGAACTCCGTGTCCTGCGCGAGGAGCTGCCCGTCGAGGTCGCCGGTGACATACCAGCCCTCGGGGAGCGGGCCTCGTACCTGGCAATCAACGCGCAGCTCACCGCTGCGCCGCGCCTGCACGGTCACGTCCGCCAGATGCAGCGGGTCCGTGGCGTACAGCAGCACCGACCGGGTGATCCCGCCGTGCCACCACTGGTCCTGGTCCTCGATGTGCGAGGCGTCCGACCACTTCACGACGGTCAGCCGTACGACGGCCCGCGCACCGGCGCGCACCACATCCGTCAGATCGAACTCGGCCGCCAGATGCGAGTCCTTGGAGATCCCCACCGGCCGCCCGTCCACCTGCACGAGCAGCACGCTCTCGGCCGCCCCCACCTGGAGCACGATGCGCCGCCCGGCCCACTCGCCCGGCACGTCCACCGCACGCTCGTACACCCCGGTGGGGTTGGCGGCGGGCACGTGGGGCGGGAACTCGGGGAACGGCATCTGGACATTCGTGTACTGCGGGGGGTCGTCGGTGTCCTGGAGGGTCCAGGCGCCGGGGACGTACGACGATCCCCACTCGTCGGTCGCAGCCGCCTCCGGCGACGGCAGGAGCTGGAAGCGCCACTCGCCGTCCAGACAGACGGCCTGGTGACGCCGGTCCACGGCACACATCGGCAGCCGCCCCCAGGAGGTCACCTCGGGTGCCTCCCAGGGGCGGAGCCAGGCAAAGGGCGCGGTCATCCGCGGACGGCCCCCTTGGCGAGGTCGCCGATGATCTGCCGGGCGCCGATCGCGAAGACGATCAGGAGCGGGACGAGGGCGAGCAGGGCGCCGGTCATCACCATGCCGTAGTCGGTGGTGCCGTGGTTGCCGTTGAGCTGGGAGAGGGCGACCTGGAGGGTCACGTTGTCGGGGTTGGTGAGGGCGATCAGGGGCCAGGCGTAGTCGTTCCACTGGGCCATGAACGTGAAGATGCCCAGGAAGGCCAGTCCGGGCCGGACCACGGGGAGCGCCACGTGCCAGTACTGGCGCAGGAATCCGGCGCCGTCCAGCTTGGCGGCGTCCAGCAGCTCGTCGTGGATCGCGCCCTTCATGTACTGGCGCATCCAGAAGATGCCGAAGGCGTTGGCCGCCGCCGGGACGATCAGGGCGGTCATCGAGCCGATCCAGCCGAGCTTCGCCATGATCACGAACTGGGGGATGGCTGCCAGCTGCGCCGGCACCATGAAGATGGCCATCAGCAGCGCGAACAGCAGCTTGCGGCCCGGGAACTCGAACTTCGCGAAGACGAACGCCGCCAGCGAGTCGAAGAACAGCACCAGCACCGTCACCGAGACGGCGACAAGGAGCGAGTTGAGCATCGACCCGAAGAAGTCGATGTTGTCGAAGAGATGGCGGACGTTCTCGAAGAAGTGCGAGCCGGGCAGCAGCTTCGGCGGGTAGGAGAAGATCTCGGTCGACGTGTGCGTCGACATGATCACGGCCCAGTAGAAGGGGAAGGCCGACAGCAGCAGGCCGATGACGAGGACCGCGTGGAGGGCGATGCCCCGGCGCCGGGAGCCCTTGATGGTGGATGCCATGGTGACCGGCCTCCCTATGCTTCGCCCCGGCGCTGCACCAGGCGCCAGTTGATGATCGAGAAGAGGACGACGACCAGGAAGATGCCCCACGCGACGGCGGCGCCGTAACCGAAGTCGTTGTTGTCGAAGGTCTGCTGGAAGAAGTAGAGGACCATGGTCCGGCCGGCGTGGTCGGGGCCGCCCGAGAACGTCGACTCGTTCGCAGTGGTCTGGAGGAGCACCTGCGGCTCGGCGAAGCTCTGCAGTCCGGTCACCGTCGAGACGACCAGCACGAACAGCAGTACCGGCCGCATCAGCGGCAGCGTGATCCGGAAGAACGTCTGCACCGGCCCGGCGCCGTCGATGCGCGCCGCCTCGTACAGATCGCTCGGGATGGTCTGGAGCCCGGCGAGGAAGATGATCGCGTTGTAGCCGGTCCACTGCCAGGTCATCAGCGTGGCGATGGCGACCTTGATGCCCCACGGCGTGTTCAGCCACGCCACCTGGTCCAGGCCGACCGCCTGCAACAGGGCATTCATCAGGCCGAAGTTGGTGGAGAAGACCGAACCGAAGATGATCGCGATCGCGACGATGGACGTCACGTTCGGCAGGAAGTACGCGAAACGGTAGACGTTCTTGAAGCGCACCGCCGAGTTGAGCATCACGGCCGTCACCATGGCGAGGAAGATCATGGGGAACGTGGCCAGCGCCCAGATGATGATCGTGTTCCCGATCGACTGCCAGAAGTCGCTGTCGGTCAGCAGGTACTGGTACTGCGCCAGGCCCGCCCACTCCATCGAGCCCAGGCCGTCCCAGCGGTGGAAGGAGAGGTAGAGCGAGAAGCCGACCGGGATCAGCCCGAAGGCGAGGAAGAGGAGATAGAAGGGGGAGATCGCGGCGTAGAGGTGCCAGTACCTGCGGAAGCCGGTCTTCGGCCGGGCGGCGGGTGTGTCCTGAAGCACCGTCGGGGGCTTCTCCACTGCGGGGAGGGTGGTCATCAGTAGCTCACCCCCAGGTGCTCGGCGATGCGTCGGCACTTGCTCATGGCGTCACTCCAGGCTTTCTCCGGGTCCTTGCCGAGGACGCCGACGTTCTTGATCTCGTCCCGGATCGGCTGCCCGAGCGCGATGTCGTACGGGCTGTTGAAGGCGACCGGGATCTTCTCGGCGGCCGGACCGAAGACGTCCATCGTGATCTGGTCGCCGAAGAACGGGTCGGGCTCGCGCAGCTTCTTCATCTCGTACGAGGCCGGGGTGGACGGGAAGAGCCCCGCCTCGACGAAGCCCTGCGCCTGGTTGTCGGCGTTGAGCATCCAGGTGATGATCTCGAAGGCGCGCTCGGGCTCCCGGCACGCCTTGGTGATCGACAGGAACGAGCCGCCCACGTTCGAGGGGCCGCCGGGGCAGTTCGCGACCCGCCACTTGCCCTCGGTCTTCGGATACTGCAGCTTGAGGTCGCCGGCCGCCCAGGAGGCGTTCAGCTGGCTGGGCAGTTGCCCCTTCTCGGTGGCCGAGATCGAGTCGGGCGTGCCGGTCACGATGTCCGACACGATCCCGCGCCGCTTGGCCTCCACGGCCCGGTCCCAGCAGGCGCGGACATGCTCGCCGTCGCCGATGAAGTGGCGGTCCCTGTCGACGAAGCGGGTGGTGCCCTGGCCGATCGACATCTCGAAGACGCTGCCGACGTCGGTCAGGATGTACGTCCCCGGTATTCGCCTCTTGAGCTGCTCGCCCGCCGCGAAGAACTTCTCCCAGGTGTCCAGCTCCTTCGAGACGTCGTCCGGCTCGTACGGCAGCCCGGCCTTCTCGAAGACCGCCTGCTGGTAGTAGTGCACGACCGGTCCCACGTCGATCGGGAACCCGATGAGGCTGCCGTCCGGGGCGACCGCCTGCTGCCACTTCCAGTCCAGGTACTGGCTCTTGAGCTTGTCCGCGCCGAGCGTGCGCAGATCCACGAACTGGCCGGCGTTCGGCAGGTACGAGGCCATGTCCTCGCCCTTGAGCCCCGCGATGTCGGGGATGTGGGCGCGGCCGGCCATGGTGGTGATCAGCTTGGACCGGTAGTAGCCGCCGATCTGCTGGGCCTTGAGACTGACGACGTTGTCATAGCGGGCCTTGGCCTCCTTGACGACGGTGTCACTCAGACCGCCGCTCCAGTACCACAGGACCATGTTCCGGCCGGTCGAACCGGTCGGAACGGCGCAGCCGGACGTCAGGCCGCCGAGCGCCGTGGCGGCCGTACCGGCCAGGCCCGCGCGCAGCAGGCCTCTTCGTGAGAGCCGCACAGCTCCCACCGCCTTTCGGATCTGTTCGGGACTTCGCATACGAGGGGCATGTGGGGGGTCAGTGTTGCCGTGCGGGCGGGGTCACGGGGGCGTACCGCACGGGCGGGCCGACGTCCGCCGGGATGCGGTCGGCGAGGAAGCCGTACGCCCGCCTGAGCTCGGGGTCGGTCAGCGAGCGCCACCAGCGCTCGACCCCGTACCAGCCGGGGGCGGCCAGGGCCCCGCCGTGGTGCCGTACGGACAGCCCGGCGGCCACCACCGCGAACCGCAGCCGCTCCTGAAGCGGCCAGCCACCGAGCGACGCGGCGACGAAGCTCGCCGCGAAGACGTCCCCGGCGCCGGTGGCGTCCAGGACTTCGATGTCCAGGGCGGGGACCTCGGCGTACTCGCCGGTGGTCTGGTCGACGGCGACGGCGCCGTCGCCTCCCCGGGTCACCACGGCCACCGGCACCAGCTCGGAGAGGATCCCGAGGGCCGCGACCGCGCTGTCGGTACGGGTGTAGGCCATCGCCTCGGTCTCGTTGGGGAGGAAGGCGTGGCACAGGGAGAGCTGGTCCAGGAGGTCCGCGGACCACTCCTGGGTGGGGTCCCAGCCCACGTCGGCGTAGATCTGCGTGCCGTTCGCGGCGGCCTTGGCGAGCCACGCGCGGGGCTGGGCCTCGATGTGCACGAGGGCCGTGCGCGCCTCGGGCGGGTCGCCCATCAGCACGTCCTGCGAGTACGGGGGCTCCTGGCCGTGGGTGACGAGGGCCCGGTCGGTGCCGTGCGCGAGCGAGACGGTGACGGGGGTGGCCCAGCCGTCCGCCGTACGCGAGAGGGACAGGTCGACGCCCTCCTGGCCCGCGAGGACGTCACGGCAGTGGGCACCGTAGAAGTCGTCGCCGAAGACGGTGGCCAGGGAGGTCTTCAGGCCGAAGCGGGACGCGGCGACCGCGAGGTTGGCGATGCCGCCGGGGCCGCAGCCCATGCCGGCGGTCCAGATCTCCTCGCCCGGCGTCGGCGGCTTCCCGAGCCCCGTGAGGACGAGGTCGTAGAAGAGCAGCCCGGTCAGCAGCACCTCGGGCCGGTCGTCGTCCACGGAAGCGTCCTCTCGTCAAAAGTCTTCATTTCGGTGAGCGGAATCGTGCGCCGCCTCGCGAGTTTGGTCAATAGCGCAGCAGAAGTGAGCATAGAAATGATTGAAGATGACGAGTACTGTTCACGACGTGCTGGCAGAACGACGACACCAACTCATCCTGCGGGCCCTGCGCTCCGGCGGCCCCGCGGCCGTGACCGATCTCTCCGAGCAGCTGGGCGTGAGCCCCGCCACCATCCGGCGTGACCTGGTGAAACTCGAAGAGGACGGCCTGCTCACGCGTGTGCACGGCGGCGCCGTGGTCGACGAGGGCGACCAGCCCTTCGCCGAGGTCGCGGAGGTGCGGGTGCCCGAGAAGGACGCCATAGCGGTGTGCGCGGCCGCGATGATCGAGGACGGTCAGTCGGTGCTCCTCGACATCGGCACCACCGCCTTCCGGCTGGCCCGCCAGCTGCACGGCCGCCGCCTCACGGTGATCACCAGCAACCTCGTGGTGTACGAGGAACTCGCCGACGACGAGGGCATCGAGCTGGTGCTGCTCGGCGGCATGGTCCGCCGCGAGTACCGCTCCCTGGTCGGCTTCCTCACCGAGGACAACCTGCGCCAGCTGCACGCCGACTGGCTCTTCCTCGGCACCAGCGGGGTGCGGCCGGGCGGGCAGGTGATGGACACGACCGTCGTCGAGGTACCGGTCAAGCGGGCCATGATCAAGGCCGGTGACAAGGTCGTCCTGCTCGCGGACGCGGCGAAGTTCCCGGGTACGGGCATGGCGAAGGTCTGCGGTCCCGAGGACCTGGACGTGGTGGTGACGAACGCGCCGGTGAACGCGGCGACGCGGTCCTCCCTGGAGGAGGCGGGCGTCGAGGTGGTCGTGGCGGGAAAGGTGCAAGCGTGAAGCTGACGATTCTGGGCGGCGGCGGATTCCGGGTGCCGCTCGTGTACGGGGCGCTCCTCGGGGACCATGCCGAGGGCCGGGTGACGCATGTCGTGCTGCATGATCTGGACGCCGGTCGTCTGAACGCGGTCACCCGTGTCCTGGCCGAACAGGCCGCCGGTGTCCCCGACGCGCCCGAGGTCACCGCCACCACCGACCTCGACGAGGCCCTGCGCGGCGCCGACTTCGTGTTCTCCGCGATCCGGGTCGGCGGCCTTCAGGGACGCGCCGACGACGAGCGGGTGGCGCTCGCGGAGGGTGTCCTGGGCCAGGAGACGGTCGGCGCGGGCGGCATCGCCTACGGTCTGCGGACCGTGCCGGTCGCGGTCGACATCGCCCGGCGTGTGGCCCGGCTCGCCCCCGACGCCTGGGTCATCAACTTCACCAACCCGGCCGGACTGGTCACCGAGGCCATGTCCCGCCACCTCGGCGACCGCGTCATCGGCATCTGCGACTCGCCGGTGGGCCTCGGCCGCCGTATCGCCCGCGTGCTCGGCGTGAAGAACCCGGGCGAGGCGTGGATCGACTACGTCGGCCTCAACCACCTCGGCTGGGTGCGCGGCCTGCGCGTGGCCGGACGCGACGAACTCCCGCGCCTGCTCGCGGACCCCGACCTGCTCGGCTCCTTCGAGGAGGGCAAGCTCTTCGGCGTCGACTGGCTGCAGTCGCTGGGCGCGATCCCCAACGAGTACCTGCACTACTACTACTTCAATCGGGAAGCCGTCCGCGCCTACCAGCAGGCCGAGCAGACCCGCGGCGCCTTCCTGCGCGACCAGCAGGCCCGTTTCTACGAGGAGATGCGCAACCCGGACGCCGCCGCGCTCCGGGCCTGGGACACCACCCGCGCCGAGCGCGAGGCCACGTACATGGCGGAGAACCGTCAGACGGCGGGCGCCGGTGAGCGCGACGCCGACGACCTGTCCGGCGGCTACGAGAAGGTGGCGCTGGCGCTGATGCGGGCCATCGCGCGGGACGAGCGCACGACGCTGATCCTCAACGTGCGCAACCGCAGCACGCTGTCGGTGCTCGACTCCGAGGCGGTGATCGAGGTCCCGTGCCTGGTCGACGCCAACGGCGCGCACCCCGTCGCCGTGAGCCCGCTGCCGAACCACGCGACCGGCCTGGTCTGCGCGGTGAAGGCGGTCGAACGTGAGGTGCTGTCGGCGGCGGAGTCCGGATCCCGGCGCACCGCCGTGAAGGCCTTCGCACTGCACCCGCTGGTTGACTCGGTCAACGTGGCCCGACGGCTCGTCGACGGTTACACGGCCGTCCACCCCGGCCTTTCGTACCTCAAGTAGCGCCCCGAGGAGAGCAGTTCCATGCACGACGAACGCCGCCGGATCGAGGAGCGCGTCGAGCGCGTCCACAACCAGCGCATCAAGCCCGCGATCTACGCGGCCACCGTCCCCCTCACCGTCGAGTCCTGGCAGGCACCGGGCGAGCCGGTCCCGTTCGCCGAGGCCGCAGCCGCAACGTACGAGCCCTTCGCCATGAACACCCCCTGGGGCCCGCCCTGGGGCACCACCTGGTTCCGCATGCGCGGCCAGGTCCCCACCGACTGGGCGGGCCGCCGCGTCGAGGCGGTCATCGACCTCGGTTTCGTCGGCGACTGGCCCGGCAACCAGGCCGAGGCCCTGGTCCACCTCGCGGACGGCACCCCGCTGAAGGCGGTCAACCCGCAGAACCAGTACGTGCCGATCGCGCACCCCGCCGCGGGCGGGGAGCCGGTCGACTATCTGGTCGAGGCGGCGTCGAACCCCGACATCCTGGCCAACGACTTCGCGGCGCCGACTCCCCTCGGCGACGTGCTCACCGCCGGGGACCAGCCCCTCTACACCTTCCGACGCGCCGATCTCGCGATCCTCGACGAGGAGGTCTGGCACCTCTCCCTCGACGTGCAGGTGCTGCGCGAACTGATGCTGGAGCTGGGCGAACACGACCCGCGCCGCCACGAGATCATGCACGCGCTGGACCGCGCGATGGACGCCCTGGACCTCGACGACATCTCGGGAACGGCGGCCGACGCCCGAGCGGTCCTCGCCCCCGTCCTGTCCAAGCCCGCGCACGCCAGCGCGCACACCCTCTCCGCCGTGGGTCACGCACACATCGACTCCGCCTGGCTGTGGCCGGTCCGCGAGACCAAGCGCAAGACCTCCCGCACCTTCTCCAACGTCACCGCGCTCGCCGAGGAGTACGAGGAGTTCGTCTTCGCCTGCTCACAGGCCCAGCAGTACGAGTGGGTGCGTGACAACTACCCGCAGGTGTGGGACCGGATCAAGAAGGCCGTCGCCGACGGCAGCTGGGCGCCGGTCGGCGGCATGTGGGTGGAGGCCGACGGCAATCTGCCCGGCGGTGAGGCCATGGCCCGCCAGCTGATCCACGGCAAGCGCTTCTTCATGGAGCACTTCGGCATCGAGACCAAGGGCGTGTGGCTGCCCGACTCCTTCGGCTACACCGCCGCCTACCCGCAGCTCGCCAAGCTCGCCGGCAACGAGTGGTTCCTCACCCAGAAGATCTCCTGGAACCAGACCAACAAGTTCCCGCACCACACCTTCTGGTGGGAGGGCATCGACGGCACCCGGATCTTCACCCACTTCCCGCCCGTCGACACCTACAACGCCGAGTTCTCCGGCAAGGAGATGGCCCACGCCGTCCGCAACTACCAGGACAAGGGCCGCGGTACGACATCCCTGGCGCCCTTCGGCCACGGCGACGGTGGCGGCGGTCCCACCCGCGAGATGCTGGAGCGCGCCCGGCGCCTGGCCGACCTGGAGGGCTCGGCGAAGGTCCGCATCGAACACCCGGACGCCTTCTTCGCCGCCGCCCGCGCCGAGTACCCGGACGCCCCGGTCTGGGTCGGCGAGCTCTACCTGGAGCTGCACCGCGCCACGTACACCACCCAGGCCCGCACCAAGCAGGGCAACCGGCGCAGCGAACACCGGTTGCGCGAGGCGGAGTTGTGGGCGACGACAGCGGCCCTGCACGCGCCGGGCTACTCCTACCCGTACGAGCGGCTCGACCGCCTGTGGAAGACGGTCCTGCTCCACCAGTTCCACGACATCCTGCCGGGCTCGTCGATCGCGTGGGTGCACCGGGAGGCGGAGGCGGAGTACGCGCGGGTGGCTGAGGAACTGGAGGCGCTGACGCGGGAGGCGTTGGCGGCGCTGGGGACGGGCGAGGCACGGGCCTTCAACACCAGCCCGTTCGACCGGCACGAGGTGGTCCGGAGTGCCGACGGCGAGGCCACCGTCGTGCAGGTCCCGGCGGGCGGCAGCGCGCCCCTGGACAACACCCCGACCCCCGACAGGGTGATCGTCACCGACCGCACCCTCGACAACGGCCTGGTCCGCGTGACCGTCGGAGACGACGGCACCCTCGCCTCCGTCTACGACCTCCGAGCGAACCGCGAGGTCCTCGCGGGCCCCGGCAACCTGCTCCGCCTCCACACGGACCTGCCCAACTACTGGGACGCCTGGGACATCGACAAGCACTACAGGAACCGCTACACCGACCTGCTGGACGCCGACTCCATCACCGTCGTGGAGCGTGACCCGCTGCTCGGCGCCCTGAAGGTCGAGCGTTCCTTCGGCCGGGGCTCGAAGATCACCCAGACGATCACCCTCCGCTCCGGCAGCCCCCGCATCGACATCGAGACCGAGATCGACTGGCACGAGGCCGAGAAGATCCTCAAGGCGGCCTTCCCCGTGGACCTCCGCGCACCCCACTCCTCCGCCGAGATCCAGTTCGGCCACGTCCAGCGCCCCACGCACACCAACACCAGCTGGGAGTCGGCCCGCTTCGAGGTCTCCGGCCACCGCTGGGTGCACATCGCCGAACCCGGCTACGGCGTCGCCGTCCTCAACGACTCGACCTACGGCCACGACGTCACCCGCACGGTCCGCGAGGACGGCGGTACGACCACCACCGTCGCCCTCAGCCTCGTCCGCGCCCCACGTGTCCCCGACCCCGAGGCCGACCAGGGCCGCCACCGCTTCACCTACGCCCTGCTGCCCGGAGCGACCGTCGAGGACGCGATCGCCGAGGGGTACGCCCTCAACCTCCCGCTGCGCGTGGCGGATTCCGCGGGCGCCCCGGAGCCCGTGCTCTCCGTGGACGGCGAGGGCGTCACCGTCGAGGCCGTGAAGCTCGCCGACGACCGCTCCGGTGACGTCGTCGTACGCCTCTACGAGTCCCGCGGCGGCCGCGCCACCGGCGTCCTGCGCACCGGCTTCCCCCTCGCAGGCGCCCAGGTGACGGACCTGCTGGAACGGCCGCTCCAGGACACGGAAATCAACGGTGACGGCGGCATCCCTGTCTCACTGCGGCCCTTTGAGATCCTGACCCTTCGACTGACCCGGAGCTAGCGTGCCCATGCAGCAGTGGTTCACCGACGCCAAGCTGGGGATCTTCATCCACTGGGGCATCTACGCCGTCGACGGCGTGCAGGAGTCCTGGTCGTTCTACGACGACATCGTGCCGTACGACCAGTACATGTCCCAGTTGGACCGCTTCACGGCCGCCCACTACGCCCCGCGTGACTGGGCGAAGCTCTTCGCGAGCGCCGGCGCCCGGTACGCCGTGCTGACCAGCCGCCACCACGACGGCGTCGCCCTGTGGGACACCGCCCACGGCGACCTGAACGTGGGTCGCGACCTGATCGGCGGGTACGCCGACGCACTGCGCGAGCAGGGCCTCAAGGTCGGCCTGTACTACTCGCACTCCGACTGGAGCCACCCCGACTACGCCTCCACCCGCAAGCCGGGGCGTCCTCCGGAGCTGGAGGACAACCGCTACTCGGAGGTCGCGGCCGAGGACGAGGACCTGGAGGCCTGGGAACGCTTCCTGGCCTACCGGGACGGTCAGATACGGGAGTTGACGTCACGCTACAAGCCGGACCTGATGTGGTTCGACGGCGAGTGGGACCGCAGCGAGGAGCAGTGGCGCATCCCCGAGCTGGCCGCGCTGATCCGCTCCGAGGTGCCGGACGTCGTCTTCAACGCCCGCATGCTCAGCGAGGGCGACTACGCCACGCCCGAACAGGGCGCCCCGGTCGTCCCGCCCGAGGGTCCCTGGGAGCTGTGCCTGACCATCAACGACTCCTGGGGCCATCAGCATCACGACCACAACCACAAGTCGGTCGACCAGCTGGTCCGCTACTTCACCGAGACGATCGGCGGCGGGGGCAATCTGCTGCTCAGCGTCGGCCCGCGCGAGGACGGCACCATACCCGTCGAACAGGCTGAACGGCTTCAGGGGCTCGGGGCCTGGATCCGCCGACACGCGGAGGCCGTGTACGGGACCGTGCGGGGCCTGCCCGCCGGGCACCACTACGGCCCGAGCACCCTCTCCCCGGACCGCCGCACCCTGTACCTGACCCTCTTCGACGCCCCGCGCGCCGAGATCAACGTGCGCGGACTGCTCAGCCGGGTGCGCCGGGTGACGGTGCTCGGCGCCGGCACCGAGCTGTCCCACCACGTCACCGGCGGCCTGCACGAGACCCCCGGGGTGCTGTGGATCGAGCCGCCCGCCGAGGCAGACCTCGACCCGCACGCCACCGTGCTCGCCGTCGAACTGGACGGCGAACTGGAGCTGTACCGCGGGTCGGGGCGGTTCTGACCCCCCGAACGCCCAGCCAGTTGACAGGAACTCCCAGGAAGTTTTAATGAAGCGGTAAAGCGCCAGGTCATGGGCGGAAAACGGGCGTCTGTGACCCCGGCGCTTTGCCCTTTGGACACCTGGAGTTCGCCTGCTGCCCCTGACATTCGGAGGCACGGCGGCAAGAGAGAGGTGTCAAGGTGCGAGACCCGCGTAAGTCTTCGATAGGCAAGGGGCTGAGGCGCCGAGGGAGGCTGATGATGCAGGCGGTGAGCCCGCCGCGCCGCACCCTCAACGCCATTCCCTCACCCCGGAGTGCCGGGCAGGAGCAGTCGTCGTACACCGCCCCGCGCGCCCCCCGGCTGGTGGACTCGCCGGTCTTCGTGCTCTCCTCGGTGCGCTCCGGCTCGACCCTCCTGCGGGTCCTGCTCAACAGCCACAGCCGCATCCGGGCCCCGCACGAGATGCACCTGCGCACGCTCCATGTGCAACTGACCCGCAGCTTCACCGCGGCCGCCATGCAGGAACTCCGGCTCGACAAGGAGGAGTTGGAGCACGTCCTGTGGGACCGCATCCTGCACCTGGAGCTGACCCGCAGCGGCAAGGACGTCATCGTCGACAAGACGCCGCCCAACACCCTCATCTGGCCCCGGCTGGAGCGATGCTGGCCGAACGCCCGCTACGTCCTCCTGCTGCGACACCCGGCCGCGATCATCGCGTCCCTGGCCGACCGCCGGGAGAACCCCGACCTCGATGCCATCCACGAAGAGGTGCTCGGGTACGCGGAGAAGCTGGAGGAGGCGCGCCGGAACCTCGACAGCGTGCACGTGATCACATACGAGGAACTCACCGCCGAGCCCGAGAAGACGACGCGCGGCGTGTGCGAGTACCTCGGCGTCGAGTGGGAGAGCAGCATGCTCGACTACGGCAGCCGCGACCACGGCACGTTCCGCCCCCAACTCGGCGACTGGAGCAGCACCATCAAGTCGGGCCGCATCCAACCGGCCCGCCCCGCCGACCCCACGGCCGAACTTCCCCCACAGCTGGCGGAGTTGGCAAAGACATGGGGCTACCCGACCTAGCCACTGAAGCAGTCGGCAAGGGCAGCGCCGGGTCAGGGGCGCGGGGAACTGCGCGACCAGCCCCCACACCCCCGCACCCGGCACACAACCTAAAGCGGCAGTACCTCCGCCGCAGCCTGAACCGGCGCCGACTCCGCAACGGCCTTTGGCAACACCGCGGCCTCCTCCACCCGCTGCGCCGGAACGGACACCCCCCGCAGCGGCCGCGGAGCGGACACCACCGTGTAGTCCTGGCCGAGGAACGGCGGCTCGATCACCCCCGGGTCATCGCCCAGCGCCAACCGCACAGCGGCCCAAGGCGCATTGACCCCGCACAGCGACAGCTGATGCAACCCACCGGCCGGACGCGCATTGACATCCATCAGCACCGGCTGCTCACCGAACATCCGGAACTGGATGTTGGACAGATGGTGCAGCCCGAACCCCTCGGCGATCCGCCGCGCCGGCTCCACGAACCGCTCGTCCAGCGTGAACCCGCGACGACGCCCGCACTTCGTCCGCCCGACGGCCAGCCGGACCACGTTGTCGCGCCCGGTGAGGCAGTCGACGGACACCTCCGGCTGCTCCAGCCGCGGCATCACCAGCCAGTCCACCGGCTCCTCGGCCTCGCGCAGCGCCCGCAGCACCAGATCGAGCTGGACGTACGGCGTCGGGAACCCGTTGAGGTGCAGCAGCGAGAAGGGGGCGCGCGTGATCACGCGGAAGCCCACCCCACCCGCACCGGACGCCGGCTTGAAGCAGGCCTTGTGCCCACCCGCCTCCAACTCCTCGACGGCGGCGAGGAGTTCGTCGGCGCTGCGCACCCGCCACCACGGCGGCACCGGCACGCCGATCGCCTGGACCGCCTCGTAGGCGATCACCTTGTCCCGGAAGACGGCCACGGCCTCCGGCGGCGGCGCCAGCAGCGCCGTACCGACCGCCTCGAAGTCGGCGCGGTGCGCCACGATCGCCGCCTGGTGCAGACGCGGCACGAACACGTCGATCGAGCGCTTGGCGCACACCGCCAGGGCGAACTCGACGTACGCGGCGGGGGACAGGCCCTCGGGCTCCAGATCGGCGGTGTCGGCGGCGGCGAGGACGGGCGAGTCGGGGTCGCCGTGGGTGGCATGGATCTCGACGGCCCGGTCGCTGGGATTTCTCCGCAGCTGATCCATGAAGAACACGTTCTCCGCGTACGTGCGGTTGAGCCAGACGCGTACGCGAGAGACCATGCAGGCCGCCTTTCACGGTTCGCGGGCACGGCGGAGCGGGGCCGGCCCGGCCTGGGGGTGGTTGGAGGGACACCGAACCGCCCCGTGTGAAGGGAGGTAGTGGGCGGTGGTGTTGGGGCGATCATACGGCTTCACCGGGCCGCCGCGTGCAACGCGCGTGTTACGGAATTCACGATCACACCCACCTGTTGCGGGGGTTCCTGATATCCCCCGGTACACTCCGGTCGCGCTTGCCGACCGAGGCGCGCATGTGTTCTCGTGGTCCCGACCGTGTGATCGTGAGGGGGCGACAGGTGACATCGACGGCCGGTGGTGCCGGACAGCTGCTGGCCATCAGCGACCTGCACATCGGGTACGCGGAGAACCGCGAACTGGTCGAGAAGATGCGCCCCGAGACCGATTACGACTGGCTGCTGGTGGCCGGGGACGTGGCGGAGAGCGTGTCCCGCATCCGCTGGGCGCTTGAGACCCTCGCGGGCCGCTTCCGCAAGGTGATCTGGGCCCCCGGCAACCACGAGCTGTGGACCCACCCGTCCGACCCCGTCACCCTGCGCGGCGTCGCCCGCTACGAGCACCTGGTCGAGATGTGCCGTGAGCTGGGCGTGACGACACCCGAGGACCCGTACCCCATCTGGGAGGGCCCCGGCGGCCCGGTGGCCGTGGCGCCACTGTTCCTGCTGTACGACTACTCGTTCCTGCCGACCGGCTGTACGACCAAGGACGAGGGCCTGGCGTACGCGCACTCGACCGGGATCGTGTGCAACGACGAGCATCTGCTGCACCCCGACCCCTATCCCACGCGCGAGGCCTGGTGCCGGGCGCGGGTCGCGGAGACCGAGCGGCGGCTCGCCGAGATCCCGGAGGACCTGCCGACCGTGCTGGTCAACCACTATCCGCTGGACCGTCACCCGACCGAGGTCCTGTGGTACCCGGAGTTCGCCATGTGGTGCGGCACTCGGCTGACCGCCGACTGGCACCGCCGGTTCCGGGTCGAGACGATGGTCTACGGCCATCTGCACATCCCACGCACCACGTACCACGAGGGTGTCCGCTTCGAGGAGGTGTCGGTGGGCTATCCGCGCGAGTGGCGCAAGCGCAAGGAGCCGCCGGGTCGGCTGCGCCGTATTCTGCCGAGCGAGGTCACCACGCCGTGATCGAGGAGCTGCTGCCCGATCCGGTGGTGTCCGTCGAGGTGCACGGCAGCGACGGGACGGAGCCCGCGCCGCTGTACCCCGAGGAGGCGGCGATCGTCGCGCAGGCCGTCGCCAAACGGCAGCGCGAGTTCGCCGTCGTACGCGCCTGTGCCCGCCGCGCCATGGAGAAGCTCGGCGTGCCCCCGCAGGCCGTCCTGCCCGGCGAGCGCGGCGCGCCCGGCTGGCCGGCCGGGCTGGTCGGCAGCATGACCCACTGCGACGGCTACGCCGCCGCCGCTCTGGTCCGCGCCACCGACCTGGCCTCCCTCGGCATCGACGCCGAACCGCACGCGCCGCTCCCGGCCGGTGTGCTGGAGGCCGTGGCCCTGCCGAGCGAGCAGGACCGGCTGCGGGGGCTCACCGCGCGCCACCCGGGCGTCCATTGGGAGCGCCTGCTGTTCAGCGCCAAGGAGTCCGTCTACAAGGCGTGGTTCCCGCTCACCCGGAAGTGGCTGGACTTCGCGGAGGCCGACATAGAGATCGTCGTCGGCCCCGACGGGGCGCAGCACGGCCGGTTCCATGCCGAACTGCTCGTGCCCGGGCCCGTGGTCGACGGCCGCCGCCTCGGCTCCTTCGACGGCCGCTGGACGGTCCAGCGGGGGCTGGTGGCCACGTCGGTGACGGTGCCGCACGCCTGACGGCGTGCGGCGGTCGTCCCCTCCCTCAGCGCTCCGGGCACCAGCTCTGCAGCAGACGGAAGAACGCCTCCTCATTGCCCGTCAGGCCCGCCTCCGCCAGGGCCTGTTCCGCCTCGGCGAGGACGGCGGGCGCGACCACGGGTGGTCGACGGGCGTCCGGCGGGCCGGCCGCGATGTCGAACGCCGCTCGTACGGTGTGCAGCAGGCGCAGATAGGCCTGTACGGCGGTGCGTTCCCGGTCGGTCAGTACGGCAGTGGGCATCGGTCGGCTCTCCCGCCCTCGTCGTCGCAACACGTGCCCGGACGGCACGTACGCCCCCACATTCGACGGCGCACTTCCAGCTTGCCGTCCACCACTGACAATCCGGCTCGGCCGCGCCTCGGTTCGCCCGCTCGGCGGACGTTAGTGCTGCGGTCCGACGTACCCCAGCGACGCCTCGATCCGCCCCGCCAGATGATCCCGCTGCACCGGCCCGCGCAGCGCCGAACCGGCCAGCCACGTGCGGCACTTGCTGGCGAGCAGCAGTCCGAAGCTCTCCGCCTCCTTCTCGTCGGCGAGGTCGAAGCGGGTGCGGGCCGCGACCTTCAGGACGGTCGCCTGGAGGTCGGCGTTGTCGTCGAGTAAGCGGGCCGCGACCGCGGCGCCCTCGACGTGATGGCTGCAGTGCCCGGCCTTCATGTGCCACAGCTCGTGCCCGAGGATCACCAACTGGTGGTCGGGGGCGGTGCGTTCCTCGATGACCACGAGGTCCTGGTCGGCCATGTCGAGCCACAGCCCGCTGGCCGTGCCGGGCGGGAAGGCGGCCGTGCGGAAGTGGACGGGGCGGCCGCGGCGCCTGCTCATCGCGTCGCACAGCGCGGCGTACAGATCGGCGGGCCGGGCCGGCGCGGGCAGCGCCAGCTCCGTGACCAGCTCGCCGCACAGGCGGCGCATTTCCTTACCGATGCCCACAGTTCTCTCCCGGATCACGACTCGGGCCGCTTGACGCTCTCCAGGAGCATGTCCAGCCACTCGGCGACCTTGTCGCGGTGCTGGTCGGTGGGCAGTTGGGCGGCCCGCCAGGCGATCCCGCGCACCCCGTGGTCCTGGAGCAGCCGCTCCAGCGGGTCGTCGGCCGCCGCGGCCGCCTCCCGCTCGCGGTCGGCGAGCTTCTGCAGCAGCTCCTGCTCGGTGCGCTGGAGGGTGTCCGCGAGCGCCTCGGGGTCCTCGGCCGTGAGGAAACCGGCGCGCACCCGGAAGAAACGCTGGATGGCGTCGCAGTGCTCCATGGTGGGGCGCCGGTCGCCGTTGATGAGGGCACCGGCCTGCTGCCGCGACATCCCGGCGCCGTCGGCGATCTCCTGCTGGGTGTACTTGCGCCCGTTGGGTTTCAGCCGAGTGCGGCGCAACAGGTCCAGGCGTTGCAAGAACCGTGCCTGCACATCGGGCTCGCCGGCGGGGCGGCCGCGCAGCAGGTCCTTGACGACGGGCTCGGGGACACCGCAGGCAACGGAGAGCCGGGCGGTGTCGAAGACCTCCGCGTGCGGCACGCCGAGCCGGTCGGCGAGCGCGGTGACGCGGGCGATCACGGCCGGCAGGGTGGCCGTCGCCGTGGCGCCGGGAACCTCGTAGCCATCCGTCACCGACAGGTCTCCTACGTCTCTCACGTACTTCTCGCGAGCGGTTGCCGTGAACTTCCCGGAGAGTAGCCGGTGCTTCGAACTCACATCCAGGTCTCGCCACAACTGTGGCCAATTTCAGCCGTCAACCGGCACGAAATGCCACGATAGTTGACACAGAAAGCTTCGGGGCAGCAGGATCGGGGCGCCGCGTGAAGGCCGCATAGGCAAGAGGGGTGACCTCCCGATGGCACAGCAGGCAGGAGGGCAGCGGTCCGCGTTGCGGTCCGTCCCCGAGGATCCCGAGGCCCAGTCGTATCTCCAGGACTACGCCACCTTCATGGAGGCCGTGCCCTTTCCGTCCGTGGTCGTCGACCACCGCTGGGACGTCGTCCTGGCCAACAGCGCTTTCGCGTCACTCTTCCGCGGCATCGCGCCGCATCCGACGGCCATGCCGGGCGACAACTTCCTGAGGTTCGTGCTGTTCCACCCGGACGCCTCCAGTGTGCTCGGCGAGCACGAGTCGCGCTGGTGTCTGCCGATGCTTGCGCACTTCGCCGCCGCCGTGGAGCGGCACGGCCACGACCACGGCTTGCAGGCCATCCGTCGGGAGATCGCACAGGACCCAATCATGGAGGCCGCCTACCGGCACGGGCTGCCGCACTGGGTGCGCGCGGTCGGCGAGGCGGCCGTCGAGCACGACGGGGCCGTCCGTCCGCTGCTGCACCCCGACCCGCGCTGGGGCGCCACCGACTGCCGGATCGTCGCCGAGACGCCCAGGACCCTGCAGGGCATGGGCTGCACCCGGCTCACGATGGTGCTGCGCGAGCCCCGTCGGCCCGCCCCCGCCCCGCGCCGCCGCTCCCGCGACCGCAGTACCGCGAGCCATCTCACGGTGGTACCCACCCCCGAGGCCTGACCGGGCACCGTCGGCGTTCAGGTCGCCGACGGCGCCACGGTCGGGCCGGGGTGCGACTGCCGACGGGACCTCTCCCGTACGCAAGCCAGTTGTGTGACTTGACGCAAGCCACTTGCATCGCTTGCGCTATTCTTGCGCGCATGACACGACGACTTGCGGAAGTGGCGAAGAAGGTCGGGGTCAGCGAGGCCACAGTCAGCCGGGTGCTCAACGGCAAGCCCGGGGTCTCCGAAGCCACCCGGCAGGCCGTGCTGTCCGCGCTCGACGTCCTCGGCTACGAGCGCCCCACCCAGCTGCGCGGCGAACGCGCCCGCCTCGTCGGCCTGGTCCTGCCCGAGCTGCAGAACCCCATCTTCCCGGCGTTCGCCGAGGTCATCGGCGGTGCGCTCGCCCAGCTCGGCCTGACGCCGGTGCTGTGCACGCAGACCAAGGGCGGTGTCTCCGAGGCCGACTACGTGGCGCTGCTGCTGCAACAGCAGGTTTCCGGCGTCGTGTTCGCCGGCGGCCTGTACGCCCAGGCCGACGCCCCGCACGACCACTACCGGCTGCTCGCCGACCGCAACATCCCGGTCGTCCTGGTGAACGCCGCCATCGAGCACCTCGGCTTCCCCGGTGTCTCCTGCGACGACGCGGTCGCCGTCGAACAGGCCTGGCGGCATCTGGCCTCCCTCGGCCACGAGCGGATCGGCCTGGTCCTGGGCCCCGGCGACCATGTGCCGTCGGCGCGCAAACTGGCCGCCGCCCGGGCGATCGCCGGTGACCTGCCGGACGAGCACGTGGCGCGGGCCATCTTCTCCATCGAGGGCGGCCACGCCGCCGCCGCCCGGCTCATCGACCGCGGGGTCACGGGCTTCATCTGCGCCAGCGACCCCCTCGCGCTCGGCGTCGTACGCGCCGCCCGTCGCAAGGGACTCGACGTACCGTCACAGATCTCCGTCGTCGGCTACGACGACTCCGCGCTGATGAACTGCACCGAGCCGCCGCTGACCACCGTGCGCCAGCCCATCGAGTCCATGGGGCGGGCGGTCGTGGAGCTGCTGAACGCGCAGATCGGTGGTAGTGCCGTAGCGGCCGAAGAGCTGCTGTTCGAGCCGGAGTTGGTGGTGCGGGGCTCGACCGCGCAAGCGCCACGTGACTGAGATCCAGTCTGCTGTCGAATAATTGCAATCTCTGCGCGACATCTTGCGTGGCGATGTCGGCGGTGCTTGAGTGTGCGGCGCCCACCGCTCCTGCCCGAAGGGGTCCACCGATGAGACGCACCGGGTTCCGCCGTACCCTGCTCACGCTCCTGGCCTGTTCCTCCCTCGCCCTGTCTGCCTGCGGATCGGGCGGCGAGGACGACTCGGCGAGCGGCAAGACCCGCATCACGGTCAACTGCATGCCGCCCAAGAGCGCCAAGGTCGACCGGCAGTTCTTCGAGGAGGACGTCGCCGCGTTCGAGAAACGGAACCCGGACATCGACGTCGTCCCGCACGACGCGTTCCCCTGCCAGGACCCCAAGACGTTCGACGCCAAGCTCGCCGGCGGGCAGATGGAGGACGTCTTCTACACGTACTTCACCGACGCCAGGCACGTCGTCGACATCAACCAGGCGGCCGATCTCACGCCGTACGTCAAGGAGCTGAAGAGCTACGAGACCATCCAGCAGCAGCTGCGCGACATCTACACCGTCGACGGGAAGATCTACGGCATCCCGCGCACCGGCTACTCGATGGGCCTGATCTACCACCGCGAGCTCTTCGAGAAGGCGGGCCTCGACCCCGACCAGCCGCCCACCACCTGGGACGAGGTGCGGACAGCCGCCAAGAAGATCGCCGCCCTCGGCGACGGCATCGTCGGCTACGCCGACTACAGCGCGCAGAACCAGGGCGGCTGGCACTTCACCGCCGAGCTGTACTCCCAGGGCGGCGACGTCGTCAGCGCCGACGGCAAGAAGGCCACCGTCGACACCCCCGAGGGCCGCGCGGTCCTCACGACCCTGCACGACATGCGCTGGGAGGACGACTCGATGGGCAGCAAGCAGTTGCTCGTCATCAACGACGTCCAGCAGATGATGGGCTCCGGCAAGCTCGGCATGTACCTCGCCGCCCCCGACAACATCCCCATCCTGGTCAAGGAGAAGGGCGCCGACTACGAGGACATCGCCATCGCGCCCATGCCCGGCGGCCGGGCCACCCTCATCGGCGGTGACGGCTACATGTTCAACAAGAGGGCCACGCCCGAGCAGATCCGAGCGGGTCTGAAGTGGCTCGACCACATGTTCCTCACCCCCGGCGACGGCTTCCTAGGCGACTACGCCCGCGCCAAGCAGCACGACGCGCCGGTCGGCCTGCCCGAGCCGCGCCTGTTCACCGGCGCCGCCGACGAGAAGGACCAGCAGGTCAAGCAGGCCAACGCCAATGTGCCCGTGGAGAACTACGAGGCCTTCCTCGACGGCAACCAGAGCCTGGAGATGAAGATCGAGCCGCCGAACGCCCAGCAGATCTACTCCGTCCTCGACGGCGTGGTCTCGGCCGTCCTCACCAACGAGGACGCCGACATCGACCAACTCCTCAAGGACGCCTCCGGCAAGATCGACGGCATCCTGGCCCGGGGCTGACCGGCGATGACGCGCCGCCTGGCCGACCAGGCCCGCGCCTACGCCTTCCTGCTCGGCGGCCTGATCTGCTTCGGCCTGTTCTCCTGGTACCCGGCGATCCGCGCCATCGTGATCGCCTTCCAGAAGTACACGCCCGGCGCCCCGCCCGAGTGGGTCGGCACCGCCAACTTCACCCGCGTCCTCGACGACCCGGAGTTCGCCGCCGCCTGGCGCAACACCCTCACCTTCACCCTGCTCGCGCTGCTGATCGGCTTCGCGATCCCGTTCGTACTGGCCCTGGTGCTCAACGAGTTGAGGCACGCGAAGTCGTTCTTCCGGATCGTCGTCTACCTGCCGGTGATGATCCCGCCGGTGGTCAGCGCCCTGCTGTGGAAGTGGTTCTACGACCCCGGCACCGGCCTCGCCAACGAGGTGCTGCGCTTTGCGCACCTGCCCACCTCGAACTGGTCCAACGGCGCCGACACCGCCCTGGTCTCCCTCGTCATCGTCGCCACCTGGGCCAACATGGGCGGCACCGTCCTGATCTACCTGGCCGCCCTGCAGTCCATCCCCGGCGAGCTGTACGAGGCGGCCGAACTGGACGGCGCCAACCTGCTGCAACGCGTCCGGCACGTCACGATCCCGCAGACCCGGTTCGTGATCCTGATGCTGATGCTCCTCCAGGTCATCGCCACCATGCAGGTCTTCACCGAGCCGTTCGTCATCACCGGCGGCGGCCCGGAGAACGCCACGGTCACCGTCCTCTACCTCATCTACAAGTACGCCTTCCTCTACAACGACTTCGGCGGCGCCTGCGCCCTCAGCGTGATGCTGCTCGTCGTCCTCGGTCTCTTCTCCGCGCTCTATCTGCGGCTCACCCGCTCCGAAGGGGAGGACGCATGAGCAGCACCCGCACCCTTGTCTCCCCGGCCGCCCTGGCCCGCCCGCGCGGCAGGGCCGTCTACTGGACCGTCTTCACCTCCGTCGTACTGCTCTTCGCGCTCGCCTTCCTGTTCCCCGTCTACTGGATGGTGACCGGCGCGATGAAGTCACCGGACGAGGTGGCGCAGACCCCGCCCACCCTCGTCCCGAAGCAGTGGCAGCTCAGCGGCTACACCGACGCCTGGGACCTGATGCAGCTGCCGACCCACCTGTGGAACACGGTCGTCCAGGCGGCCGGCGCCTGGCTGTTCCAGCTGGTGCTGTGCACGGCCGCCGCCTACGCCCTGTCCAGGCTGAGGCCGGTCTTCGGCAAGGTGATCCTCGGCGGCATCCTGGCCACCCTGATGGTCCCGGCCCAGGCCCTCGTCGTACCGAAGTACCTGACGGTCGCCGACCTGGGCCTGCTCAACGACCCGCTCGCCATCTGGCTGCCGGCGGTCGCCAACGCCTTCAACCTCTACCTCCTCAAACGGTTCTTCGACCAGATCCCGCCTGACGTGCTGGAGGCCGCCGAGATCGACGGCGCCGGGAAGCTGCGCATCCTGTGGTCGATCGTGCTGCCCATGTCGCGGCCGGTGCTCGGCGTCGTGTCGATCTTCGCGCTGGTCGCGGTCTGGCAGGACTTCCTGTGGCCGCTGATGGTCTTCTCGGACACCGACAGGATGCCGATCAGCGTGGCGCTCGTGCAGCTGTCGCAGAACATCCAGCTGACCGTGCTCATCGCCGCGATGGTCATCGCCAGCATCCCGATGGTCGCGATGTTCCTGATCTTCCAGCGGCACATCATCGCCGGCATCAGCGCGGGCAGCACGAAGGGCTGACACCGCCCCTCACCGACATACGAAAGGCAGGCACCGTGGGACAACCCACCCATGCCCTCCCGCAGACCGACTGGTGGCGGACGGCCGTCATCTACCAGGTGTACGTCCGCAGCTTCGCGGACGGCGACGGCGACGGCACCGGCGACCTCGCGGGCGTCCGCGCCCGGCTGCCGTACCTCGCCGAACTCGGCGTGGACGCCCTGTGGTTCACGCCCTGGTATCTGTCACCGCTCAAGGACGGCGGCTACGACGTCGCCGACTATCGCGCCATCGACCCCGCCTTCGGCACCCTCGCGGAGGCGGAGAAGTTGATCGCCGAGGCCCGCTCGTACGGCATCCGCACCCTCGTCGACATCGTGCCCAACCATGTCTCGGACCAGCACCCGTGGTTCCGGGCGGCCCTCAGGGGCGGCTCCGAGCGGGAGCTGTTCCACTTCCGTGCAGGCCGGGGCGACCTGGCGCCCAATGACTGGCGCTCCCAGTTCGGCGGACCCGCCTGGACCCGGCTGCCCGACGGCGACTGGTACCTCCACCTCTTCGCCCCCGAACAGCCCGACCTCAACTGGTCCCACCCGGCCGTCCGCCAGGAACATGAGGACATCCTGCGCTTCTGGTTCGAGCGCGGGGTCGCCGGCGTCCGTATCGACTCCGCCGCCCTCCTCGTCAAGGACCCCCGGCTGCCGAACTTCGTCGAGGGCCGCGACCGGCACCCGTACGTCGACCGCGACGAACTCCACGACGTCTACCGCTCCTGGCGGCGGATCGCCGACGAGTACGACGGCATCTTCGTCGGCGAGGTCTGGCTCCCCGACACCGAACGCTTCGCCCGCTATCTGCGCCCCGACGAACTCCACACCGCCTTCAACTTCTCCTTCATGACCTGCCCCTGGGACGCCGACCGCCTCCGCACGTCGATCGACGAGACGCTCGCCGAGCACGCGCCGGTCGGCGCGCCCGCCACCTGGGTGCTGTGCAACCACGACGTCACCCGCACGGTCACCCGCTACGGCCGCGAGGACACCGCCTTCGACTTCGCCACCAAGGCCTTCGGCACCCCCACCGACCTGTCCCTCGGCACCCGCCGCGCCCGCGCCGCCGCCCTGCTCTCGCTGGCGCTGCCCGGCGCTGTCTACGTCTACCAGGGCGAGGAACTGGGCCTGCCCGAGGCCGACATCCCGCGCGACAGCATCGAGGACCCGATGCACTTCCGCTCCGGCGGCACCGACCCGGGTCGGGACGGCTGCCGGGTGCCGCTGCCGTGGGTCGCCGAGGCACCGCACGCCGGTTTCGGCGGAGAACCCTGGCTGCCCCAGCCCGCGGACTGGCCGTCGTACGCCGCCGACCGCCAGGCCCAGGACCCCGCCTCGATGCTCACCCTCTACCGCCAAGCGATCCGCATCCGCCCCGTCTTCGGCGACGGCCCCCTGGCCTGGCTGCCCGCCCCGGACGGCGTCCTCGCCTTCACCCGCGCGGACGGCGTGATGTGCCTGGTGAACCTCGCCGACACCCCCGGGGACCTGCCCGCGCACACAGAACTCCTGCTCGGCAGCGGCCCGCTGGACGACCGGGGCCGACTGCCGAAGGACACCGCGGTGTGGCTGCGCGCCTGACACCGCGAGGCGCTATCCCCGAAACCCCCACCGAGAAGGGATCAGCACATGCACAGGCACACCCTGAGATCACCGGCCATCGCGACGACCGTCGCCCTGGCCGCCGGCATGCTCGTCGCCCTCGGCGCACCCACCGCCCACGCCGCCGCGGGCGCCACCCTGCCGTTCACCTCCGTCGAGGCCGAGTCCGCCACCACCACCGGCGCGAAGATCGGCCCCGACTACACCCAGGGCACCCTCGCCTCCGAGGCCTCCGGCCGCCAGGCGGTACGCCTCGACGCGGGCCAGCGCGTCGAGTTCACCGTGCCCCGTGCGGCCAACGCCGTGAACGTCGCCTACAGCGTCCCCGACGGCCAGTCCGGCACACTGAACGTCTACGTCAACGGCACCCGGCTCGCGAAGACCATCGCCGTCACCTCCAAGTACTCGTACGTCGACACCCCCTGGATCCCCGGCGCCAAGACCCACCACTTCTACGACAACGCCCGGCTGTTGCTCGGCCAGAACGTGCAGGCGGGCGACAAGGTGGCCGTCGAGGCGACCGGCACACAGGTCACCGTCGACGTCGCCGACTTCGAGCAGGCGGACGGGCCCGCCGCGCAGCCCGCCGGGTCGGTGTCCGTCGTATCGCACGGCGCCGACCCGACCGGCGAGGGCGACTCCACCCAGGCCTTCCGCAACGCCATCGCCGCCGCACAGGGCGGGGTCGTGTGGATCCCGCCGGGCGAGTACCGGCTGACGTCGTCCCTGAACGGCGTACAGAACGTCACCCTCCAGGGCGCCGGTCACTGGCACTCGGTGGTGCGCACCTCCCGCTTCATCGACCAGTCGAGCAGCTCCGGCAACGTGCACATCAAGAACTTCGCGGTCATCGGTGAGGTGACGGAGCGCGTCGACTCCAACCCGGACAACTTCGTCAACGGGTCGCTCGGCCCGGGGAGTTCCGTCTCGGGGATGTGGCTGCAGCACCTCAAGGTCGGCCTGTGGCTGATGGGCAACAACGACAACCTGGTCGTCGAGAACAACCGCTTCCTCGACATGACCGCCGACGGCCTCAACCTCAACGGCAACGCGCGCGGGGTCACCGTCCGCAACAACTTCCTGCGCAACCAGGGCGACGACGCGCTCGCCATGTGGTCGTTGTACTCGCCCGACACCAACAGCAGCTTCGAGAACAACACCATCACCCAGCCGAACCTCGCCAACGGCATCGCGATCTACGGCGGCACCGACATCAGCGTGAAGAACAACCTGATCTCGGACACCAACGCCCTCGGCAGCGGCATCGCGATCTCCAACCAGAAGTTCCTCGACCCCTTCCACCCGCTGGCCGGCACCATCGCGGTCGACGGCAACACGCTCGTCCGCACCGGCGCGATGAACCCCAACTGGAACCATCCGATGGGCGCGCTGCGCGTCGACTCGTACGACAGCGCCATCGAGGCGAACGTCCGTATCACCGACACGACGATCACCGACAGCCCGTACAGCGCCTTCGAGTTCGTCTCGGGCAGCGGGCGCGGCTACGCGGCGAAGAACATCACCGTCGACGGCGCCACCGTGCACAACACCGGCACGGTCGTCGTCCAGGCCGAGACCCAGGGCGCCGCCACCTTCCGCAACGTCACCGCCACCCAAGTCGGCGCGGCCGGTATCTACAACTGCCCCTACCCGAGCGGCTCCGGCACCTTCACCCTCACCGACGGCGGCGGCAACTCCGGCTGGAGCAGCACCTGGTCGGACTGCTCCACCTGGCCCCAGCCCGACCAGGGCAACCCGGACCCCGACCCCACCCGCAACCTCGCCAAGGGCCGCCCGGTCACCGCGACCGGCCACCAGGACGTGTACACGCCCGGCAAGGCGGTCGACGGCGACGCGAACAGCTACTGGGAGTCGGCGAACCACGCCTTCCCGCAGTCGCTGACGGTCGACCTCGGCTCCACGCAGGCCGTCCGCCGACTCGTCCTCAAGCTGCCGCCTTCCTCGGCCTGGGGCGCCCGCACCCAGACGTTCTCCGTGCAGGGCAGCACCGACGGCTCGTCGTACTCCACGGTGGTCGGCTCGCAAGGCCACCGCTTCGACCCGGCGACCGGCAACACGGTCACCGTCTCCCTGCCGGACGGCACGAACCTGCGCTATCTGCGGCTGCACGTGACCGCCAACACCGGCTGGCCGGCGGGCCAGTTCAGTGAAGTGGAGGCGTATCTGTCTTGAGTACGGTCTCCCCGCGCTTCGCCGCCTGGATCTGCTCGTACACCTGGGTGCGCAGGTCGGCGAAGCGCGGGGACACCCGTGTGTGCACCTGGTCGCGGGCGTCCGGCAAGTCGACCTTCAGCTGGTCCTGTACGACGGTGGGGGAGGCGGACAGGACGATCACCCGTTGGCCGAGGTACACGGCCTCGTCGATGTCGTGGGTGACGAACAGGATCGTCATCGCGCGCTCCCGCCACAGCCGCCGTACCAGATCCTCCAGGTCGGCGCGGGTCTGCGCGTCCACCGCGGCGAACGGCTCGTCCATCAGCAGCACGTCCGGCTCGTAGGCCAGCGCCCGGGCGATGGCCACCCGCTGCTGCATGCCGCCGGACAGCTGCCAGGGGTACGCCCCGGCCGCGTCCGTGAGCCCGACCGCGTCGAGCGCGTCCGCGACCAGGGCGCGACGGTGCTGCTTGCTCAAGCCCTTCTGTTTCAGGGGCAGTTCGACGTTGTCACCGACCCGCATCCAGGGGAACAGGCTCCGCCCGTACTCCTGGAACACGAACGCCATCCCGGGCGGCGGCCCGCTCACCGCCCGCCCCGCCAGCCGCACCTCACCGGCCGTCGGCCTGAGCAGCCCGCCGACGCACTTCAGTAGGGTCGTCTTGCCGCAGCCGGACGGGCCGACCAGGCAGACCAGTTCCCTGGCCTCGACGGTGAAGGTGAGGTCGCGCACCGCCTCCGTCCGCCGACCGGACCCCTCGTACACCTTCTTCAGGCCGCGTACGTCGAGCATGGCCCGCCCTTTCGGATACGTCACCGGGACCGCCGGGTGGATGCGCGCAGCCCGTGGTACCAGCCGAGCGCCCGCCGCTCGACCAGCCGGAACACCACGGAGAGCACAAAGCCGAGCAGCCCGAGCAGCAGGATCCCGGTCCACATGTCGGGGATCGCGAAGCCGCGCTGGAACTGCACGATGGTGAAGCCGAGCCCGTTGCTGGCGGCGAACATCTCGCTGATCACCATCAGGATGATCCCGATGGACAGCGCCTGCCGCAGTCCCGCGAAGATCTGCGGGCTCGCCGAGCGCAGCACCACGTGCCGCAGCCGGGCGACACCGGTGATGCCGTACGAGCGGGCCGTCTCCGCCATCACCGCGTCCACCGCCCGCACGCCCTCCACCGTGTTGAGCAGCACCGGCCAGACACAGCCGCTCGCGATGACCGCGACCTTCATGGTGTCGCCGATGCCCGCGAACAGCATGATCACCGGCACGAGCACGGGCGGCGGCACCGCCCGCAGAAACTCCAGGACCGGCTCGCACACCGCCCGCACCCGCGGGGACGAACCGATCAGCGTGCCGAGCGCCACGCCGACCACGGCCGCCATGGCGTAACCGCCAGCCAGCCGCAGCAGGCTGGGCAGTACGTCGGAGCGCAGGCGGTCGGCGGTCCACACGTCCGGGAACGCCTGAAGGATCGTGCGCAGCGGCGGCCAGTACACGTTCGTACTCCCGGCCGAGGCCAGCCACCACACCGTGACGAGGACGGCGGGCAGGGCGAGCAGCAGGACCAGCCGCAGCAGGACACGGCTCACACCGCCACCTCCCCGCGCACCGACTGGTGCCAGGACAGCGCCCGTCGCTCGATCGTCCGCGCGCCCACGTTGATCAGCAGCCCGAGCAGACCGGTGACCACGATCAGCGCGTACATCTCGGGCACGGCCTGCGAAGTCTGGGCGATCGCGATGCGCGCGCCCAGCCCCGGGGCGCCGATGACGAGTTCGGCGGTGACGGCGAGGATCAGCGCGACGGCCGCGGCAAGGCGTACGCCGGTCATGACGTACGGCAGTGCGCTCGGCCACAGCACGTGCCGGACGCGGGCCCAGGTGCCGAGGCCGTACGACCGTGCCGTCTCGTCGGCGACGGGGTCGACGTCCTGGACGCCGTACAGGACCTGGATCAGTACCTGCCAGAAGGCGGCGTAGACGACGAGGAGGAGGACCGAGCGGAGTTCCGTGCCGTAGAGCAGGACGGCGAGCGGGATCAGGGCGACGGACGGGATCGGGCGCAGGAACTCGATCGTCGAGGCCGTCGCCTCGCGGAGATACGGCACGATCGAGATCACCACCCCGGCCAGGATTCCGGCGCTCACCGCGATCGCGAGGCCGAGCGCCCAGCCGGTGAGGGTGTCGCCGAGGGCGGTCCAGAAGGCGGCCTGAGCGAGTTCCGCGCCGAGGGCGTCGGCGATGCGGCTGGTGGGCGGGAAGTAGGCGTCGTCGACCAGGCCGAGGCGCGGCACCGCCTCGCCCAGGGCGAGGAAGGCGGCGAGCCCGGCCGCGCCGAGTGCGGCGTTCACGCCCTTCACGGCAGCAGTTGCTCCAGGTTGGGCGAGGTCTTGAACAGGCCGTCCTCGTAGCCCAGCTTCATCAGGTCCATGATGGAGTCGCGGTTTGCCTCGGCGGGCCACTTCGGCAGGGTCACCTGCTCCAGCACGTCCGGCGAGATCTTGGTGTACGTGGTGACGATCTCGCGGACCTCGTCCGGGTGGGAGTCGGCGTACGCAAGGGACTCCTCGGTGGCGTCCCGGAACTTCTTCACCACGTCCGGGTTCTGCTCCGCGTACCGCGTGGACGTGAAGTACATCGCGATGGTGAGGCCCGGGGCGATGTCGACGAACGGCGAGGCGATCTCCCGGCCGCCCTGGCTCTTGACGGTGGCGAGCGCGGGCTCGACCACCATGGCGGCGTCGATCCGCCCGCCGTCGAGGGCGGCGGGCATCTGGTCGAAGGCCAGCTCGACGAACTCCACCTGGTCCGGGTCGCCGCCCGCCTTGCTCACCGAGGCCCGCACCGCGGTCTCGTTGATGTTCTTCAGGGTGTTGATGGCGACCTTCTTGCCCTCCAGGTCCTTCGCCGTCCTGACGGCGCTGTCCTCCTTGACCGTGAGGGCGCCGAAGTCCTTGCCCTGCACGCCGGTCGAGGCGATGCCGTTGACGACGGCCTGCACGGGCACGTTGTTGGTCTCGGCGATCATCAAGGAGGTCACGTTGGAGAACCCGAACTGGAACTGGCCGCTGACCACCCCGGGCACGATCGCGGCACCGCCCTGCGCCGGGCTCATCTCCAGTTTCAGGCCGTGCTTGGCGAAGATGCCCTTGCGCTGGCCGAGGTAGAGCGGGGCCACGTCGACGATGGGGATCAGCCCCACCTTGACCGTGGTGGTGCCGCCGGAGCCCGAACCCCCGGGGGACGCGGAGTTGCCGGACGAGTCACAGGCCGCCGTGACGAGCAGCAGGACGCCGGTGATGAGACCGGCGAGGGGACGACGCAAGGCTCCTCCTGTACGGGCAACGCACGGACAACGGTGTTCCGACAGGCTGTGCGTACGGCGCACAGTGGTGCTCATTCGGTGCTCAGCCGGAACCTAGAACCCCCCGACCGCCGGGTCAATGCCCATACCGGGCAAGGCGGTTGACCATCCAGCCCGCGCCGTCAGCGAGACCACCCGCGCTGCGGACCGACCCGGGGGCGCACCCCCCGTACTCGCGACTTTCACAACGGCGCCACCAGACCCTTCCCTGACGTTTGGTGCTCTTGGAACACTCCTTTCGCGCGCATTCCGTCATCACCCGGCCGGTAGAACTCCCTCAGGACGAGAGGTCCCTCACTCATGCCCGAAGTCAACCGGCGCAGATTCCTCCAGATAGCGGGGGCCACCACGGCCTTCACCGCACTGGCGAGCAGCATCGAGCGGGCCGCCGCACTGCCGGCCAACCACCGCAAGGGGACGATCGAGGACGTCGAGCACATCGTCGTCCTGATGCAGGAGAACCGCTCCTTCGACCACTACTTCGGCAAGCTGCGCGGCGTCCGCGGCTTCGGCGACCCGCGGCCGGTGACGCTCGACAACGGCAAGTCGATCTGGCACCAGGCGGACGGCGGCAAGGAAGTGCTGCCCTTCCACCCGGACGCCGACGACCTCGGCATGCAGTTCCTGGAGGGCCTGCCGCACGGCTGGAACGACGGGCAGCAGGCCTACAACGGGGGCAAGTACGACCAGTGGCTGCCCGCCAAGGGCACCACGACCATGGCGTACCTGACCCGCGAGGACATCCCGTTCCACTACGCCCTCGCCGACGCCTTCACGGTCTGCGACGCCTACCACTGCTCGTTCATCGGCTCCACCGACCCGAACCGCTACTACATGTGGTCCGGCTACACGGGCAACGACGGCAAGGGCGGCGGCCCGGTCCTCGGCAACGACGAACTGGGCTACGACTGGACGACGTACCCCGAGCGCCTGGAGCAGGCCGGCGTCTCCTGGAAGATCTACCAGGACATCGGCGACGGCCTGGACGCGGCGGGCTCGTGGGGCTGGATCAACGACGCCTATCGCGGCAACTACGGCGACAACTCGCTGCTGTACTTCAACAAGTACCGCAACGCCAAGCCCGGCGAGCCCTGGTACGACAAGGCCCGCACCGGCACCGACGTCAAGAACGGCGACGGCTACTTCGACAAGCTGAAGGCCGACGTCCAGGCCGACCGGCTGCCGCAGATCTCCTGGATCGCCGCCCCCGAGGCCTTCTCCGAGCACTCCAACTGGCCCTCGAACTACGGTGCCTGGTACATCGCGCAGGTCCTGGACGCCCTCACCTCCAACCCCGAGGTCTGGTCGAAGACGGCCCTGTTCATCACCTACGACGAGAACGACGGCTTCTTCGACCACGTGGTGCCGCCGCTGCCGCCGAAGTCCGCCGCGCAGGGCAAGTCCACGGTCGACGTCTCCTTGGACCTCTACCCGGGCGACAGCAACCGCCCGGCCGGTCCGTACGGCCTCGGCCCGCGCGTGCCGATGCTGGTCGTCTCGCCGTGGAGCAAGGGCGGCTACGTCTGCTCGGAGACCCTCGACCACACCTCGATCCTCCAGTTCATGGAGCGCCGCTTCGGCGTCGAGGAGCCGAACATCTCGCCCTGGCGCCGCGCCATCTGCGGTGACCTGACCTCGGCGTTCGACTTCTCCCGCAAGGACACCAAGCCGGCCGCGCTGCCCGACACCGACGGCTATGAGCCGCCGGACCGCGAGCGTCACCCCGACTACCGTCCGACGCCGCCGGCCGACCCGGACATGCCGAAGCAGGAGCGGGGCCTGCGCCCGGCCCGCCCGCTGAAGTACGCCCCGCTGGTGGACGGCTCGGTGGACGCGGCCGCCGGGAAGTTCACGCTGACCTTCGCCTCCGGCGCCAAGGCCGGTGCCGCGTTCCTGGTCACCTCCGGCAACCGCACCGACGGACCGTGGCAGTACACCACCGAGGCCGGGAAGAGCGTCTCCGACACCTGGAACTCGGTGTACTCGAACGGCTCCTACGACCTGACCGTGCACGGCCCCAACGGCTTTGTGCGCGTCTTCCATGGCCCGAACAAGGTGACCGGCCCTGAGGTCACCGCCCGGCACTTCGGTGACGACATCGTGCTGAGCTTCACCAACAACGGCTCCGGCACCGCGCACCTGAAGCTGGCCAACGCCTACACGGGCCGGACGAAGACCCTGAAGGTGCGGCCCGGTTCGACGGTGAAGCACGTCGTCGACCTGTCGGCGAGCCGTCGCTGGTACGACCTGACGGTCACGTCCGACCCCGACCCGGCGTACCTGCGGCGCTTCGCGGGGCACGTCGAGAACGGGCGTCCGGGTGTGAGCGACCCGGCGATCGTCACCGAGTAGCTCTCACAGCGGCGTGAGGTGCCCCGGCTGTCGCTGCCGGGGCACCAGCCTTTCCGGGTCGGGCATCGCCGGGCGGTTCTCCGGTGCCGTCCGGGACAGCAACACCACGCCCCAGGACGCCAGCAGCGCCCCCGCGAGCGCCACCAGCACCCCCGCCAGTCCGCCCTGCAGCCGTTCGCCCAGCAGGGAGAGACCGATCACCCCGGCCGCCACCGGATTGCTGAGGGTGACCACCGCGAGCGGGGCGCCGAGGCCACCCCGGTAGGCGGTCTGGGACAGCAGCAGGCCGCCGGTGGCGAACACCGCGACCAGTAGCGCCACGCCGACGACCTGGCCGCTGAGCAACGGCCCCGAGTCGTCCGTCGCGGCCACCGTCACCGTCTGGGTGAGGGCGGAGCCGACGCCGGAGGCGACGCCGGACGCGGTGGCGTGCCGCAGGCCGGGCCGGGTGCCGGGCCAGGCCAGCGCGCCGATCAGCACGGCCGCCGATCCCGCCACCGCCAGCGCCTCTGTTACGCCGAGCACGTCGTCGGGCGCGGGCCCGGACGCCGTCACGAGCAGCGCGCCCAACCCGACCAGGGTGAAGGCGGTGCCGCGCCACTCCACAGCGCTGACCCGTCGCCCCGCGAGCCGCGCCCCCATCGGCACCGCCGCGACCAGCGTCAGCGCCCCCAGCGGCTGCACCACCGTCAACGGCCCGTACTTCAGGGCGACGACATGCAGCAGCGCCCCGGAGGCGTTCAGCGCTACCGACACCCACCACGCCGCGCGGCCCAGCAGCCGCACCATGCCCGAGCCGGAGGTACGGGCGGCGAGCCGTTCCTGGGCGACGGCGGCGGCCGCGTAGGCGACGGCGGAGAACAGCGACAGGACGACGGCGAGCATCGCGCTCATCGACCCGCCTCCACGAGCGCCGGTTCCTGCGCCGGGACGTCCTTGGCCGGTGCTTCCCTCGCCAGTACTTCCTTCCCCGGTACGACGGCCTTGGCGTCCGGAGCGGACGCGCGCACCGTCGGCCGGATCGCCGCGAGCGCCACGCCCAGCAGCGCGGCCACGGCGATCGAGTCGAGCCAGTAGTGGTTCGCCGTCCCCACGATCACCAGCAGGGTCAGCAGCGGGTGCAGCAGCCACAGCCACCGCCAACGCGAACGGGTCGTCACGATCAGGCCGATCGCCACCATCAGGGCCCAGCCGAAGTGCAGCGAGGGCATCGCCGCGAACTGGTTCGACAACTGGTCCGTCTGCGGGGAGCCGTACACCGACGGCCCGTACACCCGCCCGGTGTCCACGAGCCCCGTCGCCGCGAGCATCCGCGGCGGCGCCAGCGGGAACGCCAGATGCAGCACCAGCGCGGCGGCGGTGACCGCGGCGAGCACCCGGCGGGCCCAGACGTAGTGGCCCGGGCGCCGTAGGTACAGCCAGACGAGGAAGGCCGCCGTCGCCGGGAAGTGGACGGTGGCGTAGTAGGTGTTGGCGAGGTGCACCAAGCCCTCGCTGTGCAGCAGCAGGGACTGCACCACGCCTTCGCCGGGGAGGCGGAGGGTCCGTTCCAGGTCCCACACCTGGTGTGCGTTGCGGAACGCCTCGTGGGTGTGGTCGGTCGCCAGCAGCCGGCCGAACTTGTAGACGAGGAAGAGTCCCGCGACCAGCAGGAACTCCCGGACGAGAGGGGGCCGCGCTATCGCGGCGTCCTCCTCGGCAGGCTCGGTGCGGGCATTCATCCCCCGGCCCCTTCGCTGACGGTGGTGCACAAGCTACTCATCGATACGGTGTCGTACCGATACGCCAGTGTACCGATACGTGCGAGTACCGGTACACTGGCGTATCGATTGCGTACGACACACTGGACTGCGGGCCCTTTGGCCGCCGGACGGGAACGAGGAGACGGACCGATGACGTCGCAGGCCGCGGACCGACCGGAGACGGTCGGCGCCTCGCGCCGCTCCAAGCTGACGCGCCAGCGTGAGCAGGAGTTCTTCGACGCGGTGATCGAGCAGATCCGCGAGTGCGGCTATGACGCCGTGACCATGGACGGCGTCGCCACCAGCACGCGGTGCAGCAAGTCCACGCTGTACCGGCAGTGGAAGACCAAGCCGCAGTTCGTAGCGGCGGCACTGCGCTCCCGGCGCCGGGTGAGCTTCGCCGGGATCGACTCCGGTTCGCTGGCCGAGGACCTGCGGCAGGCCGCGCGGGCGGTGGGGGAGTGGTCCGGCCGGGACAACCGGCTGGTCCAGGCGCTCGGTCACGCGGTCATGGAGGACAAGGAGCTGGCGCAGGCGCTGCGTGAGGCGCTCGTCGAGCCGGAGATCGCCGCGATCGAGGAGATCCTGCGGCGCGGGGTGGAGCGCGGGGAACTCGCCGCCGACCATCCGGCGCTGCCGTACGTGGCCGCGCAGATGTTCGGCGTACTGCGGGTGCGGCCCATGCTGGAGGGCCGGGACGCCGACCCGGACTATCTGCTGAAGTTCGTCGAGGCCGCGGTGCTGCCGGCACTAGGGCTTGTCCGGCGGATCAGGTCGCAGGAAAGTGACGGTGTCTGATCAGTGCCGGTGAGCGGGGTCTGGCGCGTGCAGCTGCAAGGCGGAGGAGGGAGTCGACGCGGCGCGTCGGCGACCGACGACAACGCGGCAGATGCGCGTGCCAGACCCCGCGTCTGCGGCATGATCCGCCGGACAAGCCCTAGGTCTCAAGTGAAGACCCAGGCCGCGCCGTCCCAGGGATGACGGGGCGACCGGCCTGCTCGCGCCGCACCGTGGGGACGGGGGCGGCGCGCACCCCGGCCGGGTGGGGTACCTCTGGAGCGGAGAGGCACCCCACCCGGCCGCACCTCAGACGTTCTGCCCGTTGCCGCCGCCGGACGAGGCCTTGATGCCCTTGGTGATCTCGTCGATGAGGGACGCCTTCTGGTCGGCGTCGATGCCGAAGCGGACCACGACCAGTCGGTCGGAGTTGGCGGGCGAGGGGAAGACGAGCGACTCGACCAGGCCGTCGGCGCCCTTGCTGGTGATCGCCTTCCAGCGGACCATGTAGCCCTTCTGTCCGGCCACCGTCACCGCCTTGGACGCCAGCACCTCGTGCGAGGTGATCTTTCCGTAGCTGTTGCCGCCGTACGACTCCTCGGCGTTCGCCGCGATGTCCGCCTTGGCGACCTCCTCCGGCGTGCTGCCCTCGGTGCCCACCAGCTCGACGGGCGCCGAGTACGCGCCGCCCTTCGTGCACGACTTGGACGTGTCGCCCGGGCACTTGTAGCTGTCGTCGGACGTCATCTGCGCGCCAACGTTGAAGGACTGACCGGTCCAGCCCTCCGGCACCGGCATGCTGATCCCGTTCACCGGGTCGGACAGCGTGCCGCCGCCCTCGACCTCCGGCGCCTGAGGTGCCTCGGGCGCGGCAGACTCCCCGCCGGACCCGCCAGACCCACCGGACCCGCCCGAGTCGCCGAACGGCCCGCCCTGCCCGCCGCCGGGACCGCCGTCCTGCCCGCCCTGCCCCTGCTGCGAGTCGGCGCGGCTCGCACCGCCGCCGTCGTCCTTGGTCAGCGCGTACACGCCGATGCCGATGCTGGCGAGGACCGCGGCCGCCACCGCGACGGCTATCCCGTTCCGCAGCGCACGTCGCCGCCCGCCCGGCGGCTGGACCGGATACCCGGGGTACCCCGGATGCCCCGGAAACGCCTGGTACCCCGGCTGGGCCGGAGCTCCCGCTCCCCCCGGATACGCGGGATACACCGGCTGGGCCTGCTGCGCGTCGGCGACCGGCGGAGGTCCCGCCGGGGGACCCCAGCCCGCGGCCGACCCCGCCGGACGGGTCTGGTCCGTCCATGCCTTGCCGTCCCACCAGCGCTCGGTGGCGGGACCGTCACTTGTCTGCCCGGGGTCGGGGTACCACCCGGGAGGAGTCACCTGCGTCATGCCCCCACCGTATGAGGCCTCGGTGAAAGCGGGATGAGAGGGCTCCCTCCCACACCCGATCATTTCAGCACCAGCCGCACCGAACCCTCCCGGGCAGCCGCAGCCCGTGCTGCCCTGGCATCACCGACCGCAGATGCTCGGATGTCGGGCCCCCTGCTCGCCGGGACCGTGCTGGGCAGGCGGTGCACATGCGTGACACAGTCTGATGCCGGTTATTCCAGAACCAGCCGCACCGGACCCTCCCCGGGGGGCCGTGGGCAGCCGCAGCCCGTGCCGCCCCGGCGTCACCGATCCCAGCATGCTCGGGTGCCGGACCGCCGTGCTCGTCGGGATTGTGCGGGGCAGGCGGTGCACATGCGCGACGCAGTCTGATGCCGGTTTACTCCAGGACCAGTCGCGTGGGGCCCTTGCGGGCCGCCGTGGGCAGCCGCAGCCCGTGCCGCCCCGGCGTCACCGACCCCAGCACGCTCGGATGCCGGGCCCCCGTGCTCGTCGGGACCGTGCCGGGCAGGCTGTGCGCCGTCAGGAAGCCCAGCACCGCGAACGCGTACGCCTCCTTCGCGTCCGACGGCAGCCCGAGTTCGTCGGAGCGGCGCACGGGCACGCCCGGCAACAGCTCGCCGAGCATCCGCAGCAGCACCGGATTGCGGGTGCCGCCGCCGGACGCGACGACCTCCGTGGCGCCCACCGTCCGCACGGCGTCGGCGACTGTGCACGCGGTGAGGTGGGTGAGCGTCGCGATCACGTCCTCGGCGGGCAGCGTGCCGACCCCGGCCAGCGCCTCGTGCAGATATCCGACGTGGAACAGCTCCTTGCCGGTCGTCTTGGGCGCGGGCAGCGCGTAGTACGGCTCCGCCAGCAGCCGCTCCAGCAGCGCCGGACGGATCCGGCCGCGGGCGGCCAGGGCGCCGTCCACGTCGTAGGCCAGCCGCCCGCCGCTGAAACCGTGGGCCGCCGCGTCGATCAGCGCACACCCCGGCCCGGTGTCGAAGGCGGTCCCGTCGGGCGCGGTGAGGTTGGCGATCCCACCGAGGTTGAGGGCGACCGGCGTGCCAGGGCGGCCGCGCAGCCACAGCAGGTCGACCAGGCTGACCAGCGGTGCGCCCTGCCCCCCGGCGGCGATGTCCCGGGGCCGGAAGTCGGCGACCACGGTCAGCCCGGTCGCCTCGGCGATCCACGCGGGCTGCCCGAGCTGCAGGGTGCCGTGCACCCGGCCCTCCTCCACCCAGTGGTACACCGTCTGCCCGTGCGAGGCCACCAACTCCGCCCGCCCGCCGCACAGTTCACGGTCTGCCCGTACGGCCGCCGCCGCGAAGGCCTGCCCGATCAGGGTGTCGAGCCGGCACACCTCCGCCAGGGACGTCGTCCCCGGTGGCAGCGCCGCCGCGAGCGCCGCCCGAAGTGCGTCGTCGTACGGCTCGCTCACCATGCCGAGCGGCTTCAGTACGAGGCTGTCACCGACGAGGCTCAGCTCGGCCGCCGCCGCGTCGATGGCGTCGTACGACGTGCCGGACATCAGCCCGATCACCCGCATCCGTTCACCTCGCCTTCCTTGCAGCGCCCTTCGCCGGGAGCGTGGCGAGGGCCAGCACACTGACCGCGCAGGTGGCCGCCGCGTAGTACGCGGGGATGTCCACGTCGCCGGTCCGTTCGATGGTCTCCGTGATGATGAGCCCGGCGCAGCCCGAGAACACCGCATTGGACAGGGCGTAGGCGAGTCCCAGGCCGGTGTAGCGCACGGTCGTCGGGAACATCTCCGACAGCATCGCCGGTCCCGGCCCCGCCATCAGCCCCACCACGGCGCCCGCCCCGAACACGGCCAGGCCCTTGACGGCGTTGGACGTGCCCGGGTCCTGGAGCAGGTTCAGCAGCGGCACCGCGAGGACCACCACCAGCAGCGCCCCGGTCAGCATCACGGCCCGCCGCCCCAGCCGGTCGCTGAGCAGTCCCGCCGGGATGATCGTTACCGCGAAGCCGAGGTTGGCCAGCACGGTGGCGATCAGCGCCTGCTGGAAGCTCGCGTCGAGGCTGCTCTGCAGATAGGACGGCAGCACGACCAGGAAGGTGTACCCGGCCGCCGCCCAGCCCATGATCCGCCCGGCGCCCAGCGCGATGGCCCGCACGACCTCACCCGAGGGCGGGCGCTGAAGCTCCCGCTCCTGGCTGAACGCCGGTGTCTCCTCCAGCCGCAGCCGCAGCCACAGCGCGCCCAGCCCCATCGGCAGCGTCAGCAGGAACGGCAGCCGCCAGCCCCAGTCGCCGAGCTGATCCTCCGTCAGCACGGTGGCCAGCAGCGCGGCCGCCCCCGCCCCGCCGAGCAGCCCCAACGCGACGGTGAACGACTGCCACGAGCCGTACAGCCCGCGCTTGCCCGGCGGCGCGAACTCCGTCATCAACGACACCGCCCCACCGAACTCACCGCCCGCCGAGAGACCCTGAAGCACCCTCAGAAGGGTGAGCAGCCAGGGCGCGAGAGCACCCACCGTCTGGTACGTCGGCAGCACACCGATCAGCGTGGTCGCGCCCGTCATCAGCCCGATCACCAGGATCAGCACCGGACGCCGGCCGATCCGGTCGCCCAGCCGCCCGAACAGGGCCGCCCCGACCGGCCGGAAGAAGAAGGCCAGGGCGAAGGAGGCGTACGTCTTCACCAGCGCCTCGACCTCGCTGCCGCCCTCGGGCGTGAAGAAGCGGGCGGCGATCACGGTGGCGAAGTAGCCGTAGACGCCGAACTCGTACCACTCGATGAAGTTGCCCACCGAGCCCGCGACCAGCGCCCGGCGGGACCGCTCAGGCCTGGTACCGGTCACCTTCGCAGGCGCGTTCATCGCGTGCCTCCCGTCCGGCCGCCGCTGTTGGGCCGCGCTGGTTGGAAAATTAGCGTCAGTTCACGACTGTTGACTGTCAATAACTTTCACGAGGACGTCACCCATGACGGCAACAACCCTCCGACCACCCACCGCCGGACCTGCCGTGGGGCTACGCTCGCCCTGTACGTCGTTCGGGCGACTTGGGGAGGTAGCGGGATGACGGAGGTACCCCCGGCGGCGGGCGCCTCGGCTTCCCTGTGGGAGCGCGACGAGGAGGTCGCCGCGGTCGTCCAGGCGATCGACGCCCTGTGCGCGGACCGCTCGTCGTCGGTCGGCCTGCTGGTGTTCCGGGGCGAGGCCGGACTCGGCAAGACCGCGCTGCTCGCCGAGACCCGCCGGCTGGCCGAGGAACGCGGCTGCATGGTGTGGTCGGCACGCGGCGGCGAGACCCTCAGGTCCGTCCCCTTCAACGTCGTACGCCAACTGCTGCAACCCGCCCTCGTGTCGCTGCTGCCCGAGGAGGCCCGGGAGTACCTCGGCGACTGGTACGACATCGCCGGCCCCGCCCTCGGCATCGCCGACCCCGGCGAGCGGCGGGCCGACCCGCAGGGCGTGTGCGACGGGCTGGTCGCCGCCGTGCGCCGGCTGGCCAAACGGGACTGGCCGCTGGTGCTGCTCGTCGACGACGCGCACTGGGCCGACCAGGAGACGCTGCGCTGGCTGGCCGCGTTCGCCGAGCGGCTGCACGACCTGTCCGTGCTGGTCGTGGTGGCCCGCAGACCGGGCGAGGTGACCGGCGAGAGCGCCCGCCACCTGGACGCGGTCGCCGCCGCCGCGGGCCGCCCGGCGACGACGCTGAGCGCACTCACCCCTGACGCCACCGCCGGGCTCACCCGCGCGACCGTCGGCCGGCACGCCGACGACCCGTTCTGCCGCGAGGTCTGGGCCGTCACCGGCGGCAACCCCTACGAGACCGTCGAACTCCTCGCCAAGGTCCAGGACAGCGAGCTGGAGCCGGTCGAGTCCTCGGCCGGTGAACTGCGCGCCCTGAACCGCTCGGCGCGCGGCGGCGGACTCGTCGCCCGCCTCGAAGGTCTCGGCATCGACGCGACTCGCTTCGCCTGGGCGGCCGCCATACTCGGCACCGGCATCTCCGTCGGCCTGGTCGCCCGGCTCACCACGATGCGCCCCGAACAGGCGGTGCGCTGCGCCGAGTTACTGTGCACGGCCCGTATCCTCACCGCCCCCGACCCGGCGGGCGCGCAGGCCGACGACGGCGACCTGGAGTTCGTCCACCCGCTGATCGCCACCGCCGTCTACAACTCCATCCCCGACGCACTGCGCACCGCCATGCACGGCATCGCCGCGCAGATCGTCACCGACTCCGGCCGCGGCGCCGCGGCCGCCTCCCGGCATCTGCTCCAGGTCCACCCCGACGACGACGCCGAACTCGTCGAGCAGCTGCGCGAGGCCGCCCGCGAACACCTCGCCGTCGGCGCCCCCGACGCCGCCCGCCGCTGCCTCGAACGCGCCCTGAAGGAACCACCCCGGCCCGACGTCCACGCGCGCGTCCTCTACGAACTGGGCTGCGCCACCCTGCTCACCGCGCCCGCGAGAACCATCGACCACCTCCAGACCGCGCTCGCCCTGCCCGGCCTCGACGGCCCCGCCCGCGTCGACGCGGTCTTCCGCCTCTCCCAGGCCCTGCTCCACAACGACCAGCTGGAACAGGCCGTCCGCACCGTCGAGGCCGAGGCCGCCCGACACGAGGAGGGTCCCGCCCGGCTGCGGCTGCGGGCCGTGCAGTACATGTGGGAGGGCATCTACGCCGGTGAGGCACCGGCCCCGGGACGCTCCGAGCGGCTCGCCGAACTCGCCCACACCTGCACCGGCCGCGACAACTCCGAGCGCGCGCTGCTCATCCTGCGCGGCTTCGACGCCATGACCCACGGCGAGAACGCCGAGGAGGTCGTCGAGGTGTGCGACCGCGCCCTCGTCAACGGGCGGCTCGCCCCCGGCCTCGGCTGGACCGACACCGAGTGGGGCATAGAACTGCTGATGATGCTCGGCAGCTCCTACGCCTACGCCGACCGCCTCGACCGCGCCGAGAACCTGTTCGCCGAGGCCCTGCGCACCTACACCACGGCCGGCTGGAGCGGCGGCCACCTCGCCCTCGCCAATGCCTTCCTGGGCCTCGCCTTCCGCCGGCAGGGCCGCCTGAAGGACGCCGAGACCGTACTGCGTGAGTCGCTGCGCCTCGCCGAGCGGGTCGGCCGCGGACTGCCGCTGTACTGGTCGGCGACCTGCGGCCTGGTCGACACCCTGCTCGCCCGCGGGCATGTCCAGCAGGCCTGGACGATCGCCGAGCAGTACGGCTTCACCCCGCCCTACCCGTCCACGATCGTCCTCCCCGACACGCGCTCGGTGCGCGGTCGGTTGCTGCTCGCCGTGGGCCGCACCGAGGACGGCATCAACGAACTGGAGGGTGCCGAGAAGGCCGCCGCCGCGCGGGGCGGCCACAATCCGGTGCTGGCCCCTTGGACCATCGACCTCGCCGGTGCCCTCGCCACCCAGGACCCGACCCGCGCCGCCCGGCTGGCCGCCGACGCCCGCCGCCAGGCCGAGCGGTTCGGCACCGACACCGCGATCGGCGAGGCCCTGCGCTGCGCCGCCCGCCTGGAGACCGGCCAGCGCAAGGTACGCCTCGCCGCGCAGGCCGTCACCTACCTGGAGGCCTCACCCTGCCAGTACGAACACGCCGCCGCCCGCATCGAGTACGGCCTCGCCGCCCGCTCCACGACGGAACTCAACCGGGGCCTGACGCTGGCCCGTTCGTGCGGCGCGGACGGCCTGGCCCGGCAGGCACGGGAGGGGCTGGCGGAACTGGAGGCGTAGGCCTGTGACGACAGGGCCCAGCGAGGCGGCACGTCACATGCCGAGCAACTGCTCGGTCACCGCCGCCAGCCGCTTGCGTACCCGCGGGTCGTACGCCGTCTCGTGCGCCCGGGCCTGCGTGGTGCCGTCGAAGTAGCCGCCGGAGCCCATGTCCCGCGTGGCCAGGGCCAGCACGCCGGGTGCGCCGTCGGCGACCGAGTTCCACGGGGTGATACCGCCCTCGCGGACCATCGCCGTGTCCATGAAGGTCGCCGGGTGCAGCACGTTCACGGCGACGCCGGTGCCGGCCAGCTCCTCGGCCAGGGTGAACGTCCACGTGGCGAGCGCCAGCTTGCTGCGGCAGTACGCCGAGAAGCCCTCGTACCCCCGGGCGAACTCGGGGTCGTCGAAGTCGAGCGGCTCCTGACCGGCCGAGCCGACGTTCACGATCCGCGCGGGCGCGTTCGCGCGCAGCACCGGCAGCAGGGCACGGGTGAGCACGACCGGCGCGAGATAGTTCACTGCCAGCCGCAGCTCGTGCCCGTCGGCGCTCAGCTCACGCCCCGCACCGCGCGGACCGCCGCCCACCCCGGCGTTGTTGATCAGCACGTCCAGCTCGGGATGTGCCTCGGCGACCCGGGAGCCCAGCTCCCGCACCTCGGCCAGCGAGGACAGATCGGCGACGAACCCCTCGGCCGCACCCTCGGCGCTCAGCTCGGCGACGAGCAGCTCGGTACGGCCCGGATCGCGCCCGTGCGCGAGGACGCGATGCCCGGAGCGCACCAGCTCGAAGGCGACGTACCGGCCGAGCCCCGAGGTGGCGCCGGTGATCAGAACAGTGGCCATGCCCCCACCCTAGGCACGCCGCCCACACCGCAGCGAGGTGCTGCTGAGGCTACGACCAGCAGGGTCACCCTCCGCTGTCGTCCTCCTCGGCGAGCACCCGCTGGGCCGCCGCGAACGCCGAGTTCGCCGCCGGGACCCCGCAGTACACGGCCGTCTGGAGCAACACCGCCCCGATCTCCTCGGGCGTGAGCCCGTTGCGCCGCGCCGCGCGGACATGCATGGCCAGCTCCTCGTAGTGGCCGTGCGCCACCAGCGCGGTCAGCGTGATCATGCTGCGTTCCCGGCGGGAGAGCGTCGGGTCGGTCCAGATCTCGCCCCAGGCGTAGCGCGAGATGAAGTCCTGGAAGCGGGCCGTGAAGGGGGTCTGGCGCGCCTGGGCCCGGTCGACGTGCGCGTCACCGAGCACCTGTCGCCGTACCTCCATGCCCCGCAGTGCGGGACCGTCGAAGTGTGCCCGCACAGCGGTGAGCACCGCCTCGGGGCACTGTGCGGGCGCCAGATGCGAAGCGCCGGGAAGCTCCACCAGCGCCGCCCGCGGCACCGCGTCCGCGATCTCCCGCAGATGCGCGGGCGGCGTCGCCGGGTCCTCACGGCCCGCTATCAGCAGCGTCGGCACGGAGATCTCCGCGAGCCGCTCCCGCAGATCGAACGCGGCGAGCGCGTCACAGCAGGCCGCGTACGCCTCCGGGTCGGCTTCCCGGTGGTCCCGCACCAGCCGGGGCACGGTGAACCCGGGCGTGAACCAGCGGGCGTCCGCGCTCGCGGCGAGCGAGTCCAGCCCCTCGCGCCGCACCTGCGCGGCCCGCTCCTGCCAGGGCTTGGCCCCGTTGAAGTGGGCCGACGAGCAGATCACCGCGAGGGACGACACCCGCTGGGGGTGATGCACGGCGAGGTGCAGCCCCACCGCTCCGCCCAGCGACACCCCGGCGTACGCGAACCGCTGCACGCCCAGCGAGTCGGCGAGCGCGAGTACCAGGTCGGCGAGGTCACCGACGGTGGCCCCGGCCCCGATCAGCTCGGCCGCCGAGCCGCCGTGTCCCGGCAGATCCCAGCGGATCACCCGGTGGGTGACGGACAGCTCGGGCGCGACCTTGTCCCACAGGGCGTACGAGGTGCCCAGCGAGGGCCCGAGGAGCAGCGGGGGCGCGGAAGCGGCCCCCTCGGCACGGTGGTTGAGCAGCTTCAACGTCGCTCCAGAGCACGATCGACGAGCGTTCCGGCACAACCGGTGTAATGGGCGGGGTCGAGGTCGACGTCCTTCAGCTCCGGCGCGTCCGACAGGGGGCGCCCGTCGGCGGCCAGCCGGGTGAGCAGCTCCTTGGCGCGGGCCCGGCCCAGCACGGGCGCGAGTTCGGCGGACAGCCGCTCCGAGACGATCAACCCCTGGGTGAGACCGAGGTGTTCGCGCATGAGGTCCGGGTGGACCCGGAGCCCCTCGGCCAGTTCGGCGGCATCCCGGGCGGCCCCGCCGGTCAGGCGCAGCAGCTCCCGCAGCGGCTCCCACTCCGCGTGCCAGGCCCCGGCCGGCCGCTCGTCCTCCGCGACCAGACAGGCGTACAGCGTGGCGGCGAGCTGAGGCGCCCGCCGGGCCGCCGCGACGATCAGGGTGGACCGTACGGGATTGGCCTTGTGCGGCATCGCGGACGAAGCCCCGCCACTGCCCTCCGTGACCTCGGCGATCTCGGTCCGGGACAGGGTGAGGACATCGGCGGCCAGCTTGCCGAGCGCCCCGGCCGTCAGCGCCAGACACCCCGCGAGGTCCGCGACGGGCGTCCGCAGCGTGTGCCAGGGCAGCTCCGGCGTCTGCAGGCCGAGTTCGAGCGCGTACGCCGTCGGCAGGGCGGTGGGATCGCTCGCTCCGTACGCCCCGAACGCCGCCAACGTCCCGGCCGCGCCCCCGAGTTGGGCGGGCAGCACGTCCCGTACGGCCGCCACCCGGTCCCGCGCGTCAAGTACCAGGGACCGCCATCCGGCCGCCTTCAGGCCGAAGGTGATCGGTACGGCGTGCTGGGTGAGCGTGCGCCCCGGCATCGCCGTGTCGCGGTGCTCGGCGGCCAGCCGGGCCAGGGCCCGCTCGGTGCGGGCGAGGTCGGTCAGGATCAGGTTCAGGGTGCGCGCGGCGATCAGCATGGTCGCCGTGTCCATGATGTCCTGACTGGTAGCACCCCGATGGACGTACGGACCGTACTCCGCACCGACCGCCTTCGTCAGATCGGCCACCAGCGGGATGACCGGATTGCCACCGCCACGGGCACGCTCCGCCAGGGACCGTACGTCGTACCGCCCGGCGTCGGCCGCTTCGGTGACCGCCGTCGCCGCCTCGGCCGGGGCCAGCCCGAGCGAGGCCTGCGCGCGGGTGAGGGCCGCTTCCGCGTCGAGCAGGGCCTGCAGACAGGCGGTGTCGCTCGTCGCGGACGCGGCGGGGGAGCCTGCCCACCCGGGGGCGAGCAGGCCGGTGTCGGGAACCGCAGAAGTCACTGGAACTCCAGGAAGACCGTCTCGCCTTCGCCCTGAAGGCGGATGTCGAAACGGTAGGTGCTCGTGGTGCCGTCGCTCTCCGGGCGCGCGATCAGCGTGTCGCGGCGCGCCTGAGGCAGCCGGGACAGGAGTGGGTCCGCCGCCAGCGCGGCCGCGTCGCCCGGCAGATAGATCCGCGTGAACAGATGCACCAGCAGCCCACGCGCGAAGACGCACACGCTGAGGTACGGGGCGCTGCTCCCGCGTGCGCCCGGGCGGAGCGTACGGGCGTACCAGTGGCCGTTCGCGTCGGTCTGGACGCGTCCCCAGCCGGTGAACTCCACTCCGTTGCGGCCGAGGAAGCCCCCGGACGCCGGGTCGCGGCGCATCGAGCCGTCCACCTGGGGCAGTCTGCCGTCCGGGTCCGGGCCCCACAGCTCCACGAAGGCGTCGGGCAGCGGCTTGCCCTCGCCGTCCGTGATGTACCCGTGCAGGGTGATCGTGTCCGGGTGCCCGGCGGGCGCGATGTCCTCGCCGCCGGGGAAGGGCAGCGCGTAGCCGTAGAACGGGCCCACCGTGTGCGACGGGGTGGGCAGCACGTTCTCCGGGCTGCTCGTGTCGATCTTCGTCATGGCGGTCAGCGTCCCTCTTCCATCCAGGTGGCGTTCGGGCCGTCGAGCACGATGTCCCAGTGGTAGCCCAGCGAGAACTCCGGCACGGACAGGCTGTGGTCGTAGGTGGCGACCAGACGCTGCCGGGCGGCGTCGTCCGTCACGGACTGCAGGATCGGGTCGTAGGCGAAGAGCGGGTCGTTCGGGAAGTACATCTGTGTCACCAGCCGCTGGGTGAACGCCGTACCGAAGACCGAGAAGTGGATGTGCGCCGGGCGCCAGGCGTTGACGTGGTTGCGCCACGGGTAGGGGCCGGGCTGGATGGTGGTGAACCGGTAGAAGCCGTCGGCGTCGGTGAGGGTGCGGCCCACGCCGGTGAAGTTGGGATCCAGCGGGGCGTCGTGCTGCTCACGCTGGTGGGCGTAGCGGCCGGCCGAGTTGGCCTGCCAGATCTCGACGAGCTGACCGCGGATCGGCCGCCCGGCGCGGTCCAGCAGGCGGCCGGAGACGGTGATGCGCTCGCCGATGGGCTCGCCGGTGTGCTGGCGGGTCAGGTCGTTGTCGATCTCGGTGATGTCGCGCTCGCCGAATGCGGGGGAGGCGAGTTCCACCAGCTCCGGGTCCTGGGCCACGTCGATCGGAACCAGCGGCTGTTTCGGGTGGCGCAGCAGCGAGGAGCGGTACGGGGCGTAGTCGCGGCGCGGGTGGTGCTCGATGGGCCCGCCGTCGGCGACGCGCTTTTCGTAGGCGGCGTGCTCGGCCGCGATCTCCTGATCGATGTCGTGCTGAGTGAGAGTCATGGGGGTCCCTGAGGGTTCCTAGCGTTCGAGGACGAGGGCGAGGCCCTGGCCCACGCCGATGCAGAGGGTGGCGACGCCGGTGCCGGTGCCCTTGCGGGCGAGCTGGTGGGCGACCGTGCCGGCGAGGCGGGCGCCGGATGCGCCGAGGGGATGACCGAGGGCGATGGCGCCGCCCTGGGGGTTGAGGATCGCCGGGTCGAACTCGGGCCATTCGGCGACGCAGCCGAGCACCTGGGCGGCGAAGGCCTCGTTCAGTTCCAGGACCGACAGGTCGTCGAACCCCTTGCCCGCCTTGGCGAGCGCCCGGTTCACCGCCTCGACGGGGGCGAGGCCGAAGTAGTGCGGGTCGAGTGCGGAGACGCCGGTGGCGCCGACGCGGGCGAGAGGCTCACGGCCGATGGCCTTCAGCCCTTCCTCGTCCACGAGCAGCAGCGCGGCGGCACCGTCGTTGAGCGGGGAGGCATTGCCCGCGGTGACCGTGCCGTCGTCGTTGCGGAACGACGGCTTGAGCCTGGCCATCGCCTCCAGTGAGGCATCCGGGCGTACGCATTCGTCGGCGGCGAAGACGACGGGGTCGCCCTTGCGCTGCGCAATGGCCACGGGGGCGAGTTCGGCGTCGAAGAGGCCCTGGCTCTGGGCGTCGGCGGCCTTCTGGTGGCTGTGCAGGGCGAACTCGTCCTGCTGCTCGCGGGTGATCTTGTGCTTCTCGGCGATCAACTCCGCGCTTTCGCCCAGGGGGACCGTCCACTGCGGGTCCATCTTCGGGTTGACCATGCGCCAGCCCAGGGTGGTGGAGTACAGCTCGGTGTGGGCCGCCGGGAACGGCTTGTCGTTCTTGGGCAGGACATACGGCGCCCGGGTCATCGACTCCACTCCACCGGCCACGGCGACGGAGGCGTCCCCGCACGCGATGCCACGGGCCGCCTGGATCACCGCCTCCAGGCCGGAGGCGCACAGGCGGTTGACGGTCACGCCGGGCACGGAGGTGGGCAGACCGGCGAGCAGGGCGGCCATGCGGGCGACGTTGCGGTTCTCCTCGCCGGCGCCGTTGGCGTTGCCGAAGTAGACGTCCTCGATCCGGGACGGGTCCAACGCCGGGGTGCGGGCGAGGAGTTCCCGGATGGCGTGGGCGGCCAGGTCGTCCGGGCGGACGGTGGCGAGGCCGCCGTTGTAGCGGCCGATCGGGGTGCGGACGGCGTCGACGACGTAGACGTCCCTCATGACCGCCCCTCCTCGCCGACCCGCACCTTCGCCGCGGTCTTCGCGGTGATCTCCTCGGCGGTGACGCCCGGCGCGCACTCGGTCAACACCAGCCCGCCGTCGGTCACATCAAACACCCCCAGGTCGGTGATGACCCGGTTCACACACGCCTTGCCCGTGAGCGGGAGCGTGCACTCGTCGACGATTTTCGGGCTGCCGTCCTTGGCGGTGTGGGTCATCACGACGATGACGGTACGGGCCCCGTGCACCAGGTCCATCGCCCCGCCGATGCCGGTGACCAGCTTGCCCGGGACGGCCCAGTTCGCCAGGTCGCCGTTCTCCGACACCTGCATCGCGCCCAGCACGGCGACATCGATGTGCCCGCCGCGGATCATCCCGAAGGACAGCGCCGAGTCGAAGAAGGACGCGCCCGGCAGGACGGTGACGGTCTCCTTGCCCGCATTGATCAGGTCCGGGTCGATCTGCTCCTCGGTCGGGTAGGGGCCGGTGCCGAGGATGCCGTTCTCCGACTCCAGCACCACCTCGACTCCTGGCGGGAGGTGATTGGGGATCAGGGTCGGCAGACCGATGCCCAGATTGACGTACTGCCCGTCCTTCAGCTCACGCGCGGCCCGCGCGGCCATCTCCTCGCGTGTCCAGGCCATCAGTTGCTCACCGTCCGCTGCTCGATCCGCTTGTCGGCGGCCTGCTCCGGGGTCAGCGCCACCACCCGCTGCACGAAGATGCCGGGCACGTGCACGGCGTCCGGGTCGAGGTCACCCGGCTCGACCAGCTCCTCCACCTCCGCGATGGTCACCCGACCGGCCATCGCCGCAAGGGGGTTGAAGTTGCGGGCGGACTTGTTGAAGACCAGGTTGCCGTGCCGGTCGCCCCGCGCGGCGCGTACGAGGGCGAAGTCGGTGCGGATGCCGTGCTCCAGCACGTACTCCACGCCGTCGAACTCCCGTACCTCCTTGGGCGGTGAGGCCACCGCGACCCCGCCCCGACCGTCGTAGCGCCACGGGAGCCCGCCCTCGGCGACCTGCGTGCCCACTCCGGCCGGTGTGTAGAAGGCCGGGATACCGGCCCCGCCCGCCCGCAGCCGCTCGGCCAGCGTGCCCTGGGGGATCAGCTCCAGCTCCAGCTCACCGGCCAGGTACTGGCGGGCGAACTCCTTGTTGCCGCCGATGTAGGAGCCGGTCACCCGGACGATCCGCCCGGCCGCGAGCAGCACCGCCAGGCCGGACTCCATCGCGCCGCAGTTGTTCGACACCACCGACAGCCCGCCGACGCCGCGCTCGTAGAGCGCCTCGATCAGTACGTTCGGGACACCGCTCAGCCCGAAGCCGCCCACCGCGAGCGACGCGCCGTCGCCCACATCGGCCACCGCCTCCAGGGCCGTGGCGACCACCTTGTCCATCCGAGAAGCCCCATCTCTCCCGAGGGTGATTACTCAGGGCACTGATTAATCCAGTGAAGTTTCCTTCACGCTGCCACTCGGGTGCGCGCACCGTCAAGACCCGGCCGGGATCGGCGACAGGTCCGTGCTCTCGGAGGTATCGTTCAGTGCACTGACGTACACAGGATTTCGGAGAGCGGACATGGCGGCGGTGGATCTCACCAACCATCCCGGGCATCTCGCCCGGCGGCTCCAGCAGGCGCACTACCTGCTGTGGAACGCGATGGTGTCCGAGGAGATCACCTCACCGCAGTTCGCCGTGCTCAACGCGCTCGTCGACGAGCCGGGGCTGGACCAGCGCACGGTGGGGGAGCGGGTCGGGCTCGACCGTTCCACCGTCGCGGAGGTGATCAGCCGGCTCGGTCGTCGGGGACTGCTGGACAAGGTCCGCGATCCGGGCGACGGCCGCCGCTTCTTGCTGCGCTTGACCGAGGACGGCGTGCGCACCCATCGCAAGCTGGCGCTGCGCACCGCCCGGATGAACCAGGTGTTCCTCGCGCCCCTGTCGGCCGCGGAGCAGACGCAGTTCCTGGACCTCATCCGGCGGGTCGCGGACGCGGCGGAGGGGCTCCGCAACCCGGGCGATCCGGGCACCCCGGTGGAGCCCCTCGCGGCCCCGACCTGACTCAGTCCTCAGCCCTCAGTCCTCCGACGTCAGTCCTCTGTTCTCAGGCCTCAGTCCCGGCTCGCGGCGCGGGTGAGCACCACCCACACCTGCCCGTCGGCGAAGTTCACCGGCTCGCCGTCCACCGTGGTGAACCGGGTGCCGTCGCCCGGCTCGGGGCGCTTCCAGAGCGCCTCGTACGACTTCCCGTCGCGCAGCACCTGTGCGGTCCCCGAGCCGACGGTCTCGGTGTACGGCGAGTTGTTGCCCCGGGAGTCGAAGTAGCCGGACGGGCGCATCCGTACGTACTGCACGACGACCGTCGCGGGTGCCACCGGCTGCCCGTCGGTCGTCACGGCGGCCGTTCCGTCCATCGCGACCCGGTAGCGGTCCCGGCTGTCGTCCCAGGTGAAGGTGAAGCGGGCCGCCGGGTAGCGGACGGTGCGGGTGGTCTCCGGCTCGCCGCCCTCGGGGGCGGCGCCGTAGGTGAAGCCGGTGGTGGTGAGGGCGGCCTTGCCCGGGGCGGAGGGCACGAGGTGGTGCGGGCGCAGGTAGAGGTTGTGCGGGGCGGCCTGATCGGCGGCGCGGTAGTAGGCGCCGGGGGTCCGGCCGGGCGGCTCGGCGTGCAACGGGGCACGGTCGATCAGCGGCAGCAGCTTGGTCTGAGCGCCGGAGAAGGCGAGGGTCGGGCGGTCGAACTGGCGCAACAGCTCCAGATCGGTCTCACGGGCACTGCGCACGGGTCCGACGGCCGTCGGCAACTCGCTCGCGTACACCGCGAGCAGGCGGCTCAGGCCGCCCTCGACCTGCTCGACATAGATGATGTCCGCCGCGTCGAGTCCGGTGTGGGGCCGGGCGCTGGGCGCGTTGTCGACCTTCACGGCGAGCACCGAGGCCGTGCGCTCCCCGCTCAGGGTGGGTGACGGTGTCGGCTTCGGCTCGGGCGCCCGCCCGTCGTCGACCGGCTTGCCCCCGCCCGTACAGCCCGCGGTGAGCGAGCCCGCCGTCACGACGCCCACCACCACGGCCGCCACGGCGACCCGCCGCAGGCGCGTTCTTCGTCCCGTGCTTTTGCCCACCGCTGCCACCCGACCAGTCCTGTGCCATCGATTGTGCGCTTATCTGTTCATCGCTGGCCATACCCGATCGGATCCGCTCTTTACTAGGAATACGCCGATCGCACACACCGACTAGCCCACCCGGCCCAGCGGCTCGACGGCCCTCCGGCGGCGGGGCGGGGCGGAGCCCGCAAGTCGCGGCGGCCCGACCGGACAACCGGCCGGAGCGACCACCCACCACCTACGGTTCGCCCCCGGCCCCCTCGGGTACCCGGCCCCCGCCGCAGTACCGGCAGGTGTGGTTGTGACGGAGGGAGTGCGGTGATGAGGGCTGTGACGTGGCAGGGGAAGCGGGACGTGCGGGTGGAGAGCGTGCCCGATCCGCGGATCGAGGAGCCGACCGACGCCGTCATCCGCGTCACCTCGACCGGGCTGTGCGGTTCCGACCTGCATCTGTACGAGGTGCTCACCCCCTTCATGACGCCGGGCGACATCCTCGGTCACGAGCCCATCGGCATCGTCGAGGAGGTCGGCCCCGGCGTACCGGACCTGGCGGTGGGCGACCGCGTCGTCGTGCCGTTCCAGATCGCGTGCGGCAACTGCTGGATGTGCCTCAACTCGCTGCCCACCCAGTGCGAGACCACCCAGGTCACCGGCGAGGGCATGGGCGCCGCCCTGTTCGGCTACACCCGTCTGTACGGTGCCGTACCGGGCGGCCAGGCCGAGTATCTGCGCGTCCCGCAGGCCCAGTACGGACCCATCAAGGTGCCGGAGGGCCCGCCCGACGACCGTTTCCTGTACCTCTCCGACGTGCTGCCCACCGCCTGGCAGGCAGTCGCGTACGCCGACGTCCCCCAGGGCGGCTCCATCGCCGTCCTCGGGCTCGGCCCGATCGGCGACATGGCCTGCCGGGTCGCCCAGGTCCGCGGCGCCGGACGGGTGTTCGGGGTCGACCTGGTCACCGAGCGGCTGCGCCGGGCACAGGTGCGCGGAGTGGAGACGTACGACCTGCGGGAATTCGACCACGAGAAGGAACTCGTCGCCGCGATCCGCGACGAGACCGACGGCCGCGGCCCCGACGCCGTGATCGACGCGGTCGGCACCGAGGCGCACGGCAGCCTCGTGGCCCGCCTCGCCCAGCAGGCCTCCAGCATGCTGCCCCGCAAGATCGGCGGCCCCCTCGCCGAACGCTTCAGCGTCGACCGGCTCGCCGCCCTGCACACCGCCATCGAGCTGGTACGCCGCGGCGGCACCCTCTCACTCGTCGGCGTCTACGGCGGCACCGCCGACCCACTACCGATGCTCACCATGTTCGACAAGCAACTCCAGATCCGCATGGGCCAGGCCAACGTCCGCCGCTGGACCGACGAGATCCTGCCCTACCTGACCGACGAGGACCCGCTCGGCGTCGACGACTTCGCCACCCACCGGCTGCGGCTGGAGGAGGCGCCCGAGGCGTACGAGATGTTCCAGCACAAGCGGGACGGCGCCGTGAAGATCCTGATGCAGCCCTGACTCACGCACTCACGCCTGCGGCGCGAAGATCTCCGCCAGGTCGTACCGCACCGGCTCCTCCAACTGCGCGTACGTGCAGCTCTGCGGCGTCCGGTCCGGCCGCCAGCGGCGGAAGCGGGCCGTGTGCCGGAACCGCGCGCCGTTCTCCATGTGGTCGTACGCCACCTCGCACACCCGCTCCGGCCGAAGCGGCACCCACGACAGGTCCTTCTTGCCGGACCAGCGGCTCGGCGCCCCGGGCAGCCGCGCCGTCTCGTGCGCCGACTCCTCGGCCCACGCCGCCCACGGATGCCCCGTCACGTCGTCCATGCGCAGCGGCTCCAGCTCCTCCACCAGCTCGGCACGGCGCGCCATGGAGAAGGCGGCGGACACGCCGACGTGCTGCAGGGCGCCCCCGTCGTCGTACAGACCGAGCAGCAGCGAGCCGACCACGGGCCCGCTCTTGTGCAGCCGGTAGCCCGCCACGACGACGTCCGCCGTGCGCTCGTGCTTGACCTTGAACATCGCCCGCTCGTCCTGGAGATAGCGCAGCGCGAGCGGCTTGGCGATCACCCCGTCCAGCCCCGCCCCTTCGTACTGCTCGAACCACTGCCGCGCCACCTCGATATCGGTCGTCGCCGGCGCCACATGCACCGGGGCCGTCACCCCGGACAGCGCCATGACCAGCAGCGCACGGCGATCGGCGAGCGGCACGTCCAGCAGCGACTGGTCGGCCAGCGCCAGCAGGTCGAAGGCGACGAACGAGGACGGCGTCTTCTCGGCCAGCATCCGCACCCGCGAGTCGGCCGGGTGGATCCGCTCGGTGAGCGCGTCGAAGTCCAGCCGCCCCTCCCGTGCGATCACGATCTCGCCGTCCAGCACACAGCGCTCCGGCAGCCGCTCTTTCAGCGCCGCCACCAGCTCCGGGAAGTACCTGGTCAGCGGCTTGGTGGTACGGCTGCCGAGCTCGACCTCGTCGCCGTCGCGGAACACGATCGCCCGGAAGCCGTCCCACTTCGCCTCGTAGTGCATACCGGGCGGGATCTTCGCCACGGACTTGGCGAGCATCGGCTTCACGGGCGGCATCACCGGCAGGTCCATGGTTAGATTCTGCGCCCCTCGGATGTCGTTCGCCCGGTGTGCGAGACGGGTGCGGTGCGCCTACCGTGGCTCGCATGGGTGACGCGGTGGAACTGGAAGCGGGCGGCCGGACCGTACGGCTGTCCAGTCCCGGCAAGGTGTTCTTCCCGGAGCGCGGCTTCACCAAGCTGGACCTCGCCCGGTACTACATCGCCGTCGGCCCCGGCATCCTGCGCGCCCTGCGCAACCGGCCCACCACGCTGGAGCGCTACCCGGACGGCGTGACCGGCGAGTCCTTCTTCCAGAAACGGGCCCCCAAGAGCATGCCCGACTGGATCCCCACCGCCCACATCACCTTCCCCAGCGGCCGCAGCGCCGACGAGATGTGCCCCACCGAGGAGGCCGCCGTGCTGTGGGCCGCCCAGTACGGCACGCTCACCTTCCACCCGTGGCCGGTGCGCCGCGACGACGTCGACAGCCCCGACGAACTGCGCATCGACCTCGACCCGCAGCCCGGCACCGACTACGACGACGCCGTCCGCGCGGCCCACGAACTGCGCGCCGTCCTCGACGAGTTCGGCGGCCTGCGCGGCTTCCCCAAGACCTCCGGCGGCCGTGGCCTGCACGTCTTCGTGCCCATCGAGCCCCGCTGGACCTTCACCCAGGTCCGCCGCGCCGCCATCGCCGTGGGCCGGGAGATGGAACGCCGGATGCCGGAGCACGTCACGATCAAATGGTGGAAGGAGGAGCGGGGCGAGAAGATCTTCATCGACTACAACCAGACCGCACGGGACCGCACGATCGCCTCCGCCTACTCCGTACGCCCCCGCCCGCACGCCCCCGTCTCGGCGCCCCTGCGATGGGAAGAGGTCGGCGTCGCGCACCCGCAGGACTTCGACCTCGCGACCATGCCCGCGCGCTTCGCCGAACTCGGCGATGTGCACGCGGACATGGACGACCATCGTTATTCGCTGGAGGCGCTGCTGGAGCTGGCCGACCAGGACGAGCGCGACCACGGGCTCGGCGATCTGCCGTACCCGCCCGAGTACCCCAAGATGCCGGGGGAGCCCAAGCGGGTACAGCCGAGCCGCGCGAAGAAGAAGGCGCCCGAGGCGGGGCCTACAACTCCTTGATCCGGATGTCCCGGTACGAGACCACATCCGTCGTGCCGTGCACCTGGAGCCCGATGTAGCCGGAGGCGAACCGCCGCCCGTCCGTGCCCGGGTCGTCCGAGCGGGGCGGGTAGAAGTCCTGGCCGCCGATGTTGTCGAACTCGTTGATCAGCACGCCGTTGCGGTAGACCGAGTAGTGCTGGTCGACCACCCGGATCTCGTAGTCGTTCCACGTGCCCTTCTCGGTGACGCCCGCACCCGCGAGCCCCACCCGGTCGAAGCCGTAGACCGACCCCGTCTTGTACATGTCGCCGTCGGGCCGGTCGAGCACCTGCACCTCGTGCCCGTACTTGATGGCGACCCACTCCGGCCGTGACTCCTCCGGGTGGTCATGGACGTACGGGAACCGCACGAACACCCCGGAGTTGGCGTTGCCGGTGCCGGGAGCGTCGTCGCGCCACTGGAGCTTCAGCGAGAAGTCGCCGTACTTGCGCTGCGGGAACCACAGCATGCCCAGGCCCGGCTCGGTGGTGCCGCTGGTCATCGTCCCGTCGGCGTTCAGCGCGAAGGAACCGCCGCCCACGTGCTGCCACTTGGCGAAGGAGTCCGCGGTGCCGTCGAACAGCGAGCGGTAGCCCTCGGTCTGGCCGGGCTTGCCGATGCCGGACTGCCGGGCGGCCCGGGTGATCCGGTTGTACTCGCGCTGGTCGATCACGCCCTCCGTGCGGAGCTTGTCGAGGACCGCCTTCACGTGCTTGAGGAACAGCGCGTGGGACGTCCACTCCTTCTCGTCCTCGATCAGCTCGTTGATCCGGCACCGGTTGTTGGTGAGCCGGTTCGGCACACCCGAGTCGACCGTGCCGACGATCACCGTCAACCGCTCGTCGTACTCCGGGCAGGGCGGCGCGGGCACTCCGCCCGCCACCACCGTGAAGCTCACGGTCTGCGCCGCGGAGGTGTTGCCCGCCTTGTCCGTCGCGCGGTACGCCACGGTGTGCGCACCCGCCCGGTCGACGACCACGGGCGCGGTGTACGTGAGGTAGGGCCCGCCGTCGAGCGAGTACTCGATGCTCGCGACCTCACCGCCGTGATCGGTGGCGCTGACAGTGACCTTGGCGTTGCCCACGTACGCCCCGTCGGAGTTCCGCGATCCCTCGACGGTCACACCCGTCACCGGCGGGGTCGTGTCCTGCGGCGGCGCGGCGACCACCGTGAACTCGACGCTCTTCTCCGCCGCCACGTTCCCCGCCTTGTCGATGGCGCGGTAGCGGACGGTGTGGGTGCCCACCTGATGCACCATCACCGGCTGGGTGTACGGCTGCCAGGCCCCGGACGCGCCGATGGCGTACTCGATCGCGTTGACCCCGGACCCGGTGTCGGACGCGGTGACGGTGACCGTCGCCATGTCGATATAGGTACCGTCCGGATTCTTCTCACCGCTCACCGTCGCCGAGGTCTCCGGCGGTGTCGTGTCGTCCGTCGGCGGCGCCACCACCGTGAACTCGGTGCTCTTCTCGGCGGAGACATTGCCCGCCTTGTCGAACGCCCGGTAGCGCACCTTGTGACTGCCGACCTGGTCGACGACGACCGGAGTCGTGTACGGCTGCCAGGCGCCGGCGTCGCCGATGGCGTACTCGATCCGGTCGACGCCGGAGCCACCGGTGTTGTCGGTCGCGTGCAGCGTCACGCTCGCCGAGCCGACGTACTGGCCCTGCTGGTTCTGCGTGCCGCTGACATGCGCCGACGCCTCCGGCGCGGTGGTGTCCTCGCCACTGCCCTCGGTCACCGTCAGAATGCCCTGCATCTGGCCGTGGCCGGGGATCGTGCAGTGGTAGAAGTACCGGCCCGGGGTGAGCGTGACCTCGGCGGTGTGGCGGCCGCCCTGGTCGTCGCCCGGGTTGGCGAGGATGTTGAGCTGGACGTCGCTGTTGAACTCAGGGTCGTTGGTGACGAACGTCAGCGTGTGCGGCATGCCGGTGGTGTTGCCGGTGGCCTCGCTGTTCTCGAAGACGATGGTGGCCTGACCGGCCACCGCCGTCGTGGGCGCCGAGAGGTACTTGTCGATGTCGTTGCCCGCCGTCCAGGTCAGCACCTGGGCGGCATCGGCCCGCTCCGGCTCGCCCACCGCCGTGGTGGTCTGCAGCCCGAGCATCATCAGTACGGCGGCCAGCAGGGCCGTCCAGATTCTTCGTTGGCGTATCACTGTGCCCCCCTCGCCAGCTGGTCGGCGGCCGGCGTCGGACCGCCGCCCTCGTATGTCACGCGCCACAGCGCGGACTTGGCGTCCGAGGTGAAGAAGCCGCGCCCGTAGTCGAGGACGTACAGCGCGCCGTCCGGACCGAACTTCCAGTCCATGAGGTTCTTGATGCCGTCGTTGCCGATCGGCACGATCTTCTTCAGCGACTCCGAGTGCACCGGCAGCCCGCCGTCACCCAGGGTCTTCGGATCCATGAGCACGGCGTTGCGCGGCTGGTCGGCGTCGTAGAAGTCACCGACGAACCACTTGCCGTCCCAGTACGCGGGCCACTTGATGTCGCTGGTGGCCGACACGTCGTCGTACCGGTACACCGGCCCGTTCATCGCGGCCTGCCCGCCGCCCTTCAGCCACGGCAGCCGGTAGGTGGCCTCGTCCTGCTGGTAGGAGGGGACGCCGTTCGCGTCGCGCGGGAAGTCGGGGGCGCCGCCCTGGGGCGAGTACCAGATGTTGTTGCCGGTGACCGGCGGAAGGTTGACCAGACCGTCGTTGTTCGGGGACTCGTTCTTCGGGTGGTCGCAGTCGTACCAGCCGAGCGGCTGCGACGGATCCGGCAGATTGCGGTCCCGGTAGGGCTGCTTGTTGCCCATGCAGTACGGCCAGCCCCGGTTGCTCGCCTTGGTGATGGCGGCGAAGGTGTCGTACTTGGCGGGGCCCCAGGTCGTGGACGGCTGCCCGGCATCCGGGCCGACCCAGCCCGCGTACAGGATGTCGGTCGTTTTGTCGACGAAGATGCGGGCCGGGTTCCTGACCCCCATCACATAGATCTCGCCGCGCGTCTTCCCGCCGCCCTCGTCGGTCTCCTTGCCGGTGAAGAGGTTGCCGTCGGGGAGGGTGTACGTCCCGTCGGGTTCCGGGTGGATGCGCAGGATCTTGCCGTTGAGGTTGTTGGTGTTGCCGGCGGTGCGGCGCGCGTCGGCGAAGGAGACGCCCTTGTAGTTCGGCTCCGGGTTGTTGCCCGAGTAACCGTCGCTGAAGCGGCTGGAGTTGTTGTCGCCGGTCGCGATGTACAGGTTGCCCTTGGAGTCCCAGGCCATCCCGCCGCCCGCGTGGCAGCAGCTGTGGATCTGCACCGGCCACTTGAGCAGCACCTTCTCGCTGCTCAGGTCGAGCTTGTTGGTGGCGAGGTCGAGGGTGAAGCGGGAGACGCGCCGCTCGGCCATCCGCGTGTCACGGTTGATCTGCGAGTGCGGTGTGTAGTGCAGATACACCCACCCGTTTTGCTCGAAGCGCGGGTCGAGCTCGATGCCGAGCAGGCCCTCCTCGACCTTGACCAGCTCGTCGCCGCCGCCCTTGTTGCCGAAGACGGTGAGCGCGCCGGCCAGCGTGACCTGCTTGGTCTTCGGGTCGTAGACGTGGATCTCGCCCTTGCCCTTGCCGATGTCCGGGTTGTTCCAGTCGGTGATCACCGGCTGGGAGGAGTCGGCGCCGCCGCGTCCGATGTAGAGAACGCGGCCGTCCGGGGCGGTGACCAGGCCGTGCGGTTCGCCGATCTGGTCGTTCTGGCCGGGCTGATTGGGCTTGGTCAGCCGCTCGGCCTTGTAGTTGCCGTTGATCGTCGCCTTGCAGTCGGCCTGGACGAGCCGGGTGGTCCACAGCAGGGCGCCGCGCAGATGGGTGCGGAAGTCGGTCTCGTCGTACGACGACACCGTGCCGCCCATGCCGGTGTAGAAGGAACGGCCGCCGTCGTAGTCGCGGCACCAGCTGATCGGATGGTCCCAGCCGTTGGCGCTCGCGCCGGGCTGGTACGTCGACTCGCGCACCCGCGCCACCGTGTGCACCTCGCCGGACGGGTTCTTCACCCAGTTCGGCCACTGGTCGGGGCGCTTCCATTGGACCGGCAGGTCCTTGGTGGCCGGATGCCGCCGGTCGCCGACCTCGACGGTCGCCCGCTGGACGGCCGTCGGGCTGTTCGGCGCCGGACGGGCACCGACGAGGCCGGTGAACCAGTCGGAGTACGGCTCCGCGCGGGCCGCGTCATGGATGCCGACGAAACCGCCGCCCGCCTCCATGTAGGCCTCCAGGCCCGCCTCCTGCTCCGGCTCCAGGACGTCGCCGCCGCCGGTCAGGAACACGATCGCGTTGTAACGGCCCAGCCTGGTCTCGTTGGTGAAGACCGAGGCATTGTCCGTGGCCTCGACCTTGAAGCGCTGCTTAGCGGGGCCGGACAGGCCGATCTGCTCGATCGCCTCGATACCGGCGTTCACCACCGGCGACTCGTCGCCGGGCGCCGCGGACCCGTAGAAAATGAGTACGCGGACGTTCGCGCCGCCGGGCGGCGACTTGACGGACATCGTTGTCAGGGAGGGATCCGGGGCCGGGAGCGCGCCCGCGGCGGGGCCGGAGAGCAGACCCGCGGTGACGAATCCGGCCGTCAAGACGGCCGTCCAGGCCCGCTTTCCGGCTCTTTTCCGGCTCAACTCCCTTGAGGTCATGGGTCTGTGGTGCGATGTGGACCGCATGTGGTCATCCACCCCTCGTCGGTCACAGCAACAGCGCCTAGGAAGCTAGACCTCTTTGCGTCGTTCGCCAATAGGTATGACCGCGATGGAACGAACTTTGTCCTGGGTGTGGATAAACGCCGCCTGCCCCGCTACCGTCTCGAATCCCGTACCGGAGTGGGGAGTTCGGCATGGACAGACGTGGGTTCAACCGGCGGGTCCTCCTGGGTGGCGCCGCCGTCGCGACATCGTTGTCCCTGGGATCCGAGGCGACCGGCGCCGGCCAGGCGGCGGGCAGTGGCGCGGCGGCGCGTACGGCCCCGGCCGGGGGCGCGGTCAGGCACATCAAGCTCTACGCCGAGAAGCTCGCCGACGGGCAGATGGGCTACGGCTTCGAGAAGGGCAAGGCGACGATTCCCGGCCCGCTGATCGAGCTCAACGAGGGCGACACCCTGCACATCGAGTTCGAGAACACCACGGACGTGGCGGTGAGCCTGCACGTGCACGGCCTGGACTACGAAATCACCAGCGACGGCACCAAGTTGAACAAGAGCGATGTGGAGCCGGGCGCGACCCGCACCTATACCTGGCGCACCCACGCCCCCGGCCGCCGCAAGGACGGCACCTGGCGGGCGGGCAGCGCGGGCTACTGGCACTACCACGACCATGTGGTGGGCACGGAACACGGCACCGGCGGTCTCAGGAAGGGTCTGTACGGCCCGGTGATCGTCCGCAGGAAGGGCGACATCCTGCCGGACCGCACCCACACGGTCGTCTTCAACGACCTGCTGATCAACAACAGGGCCCCGCACACCGGCCCCAACTTCGAGGCGACGGTGGGGGATCGCGTCGAGTTCGTCGTGATCACCCACGGCGAGTACTACCACACCTTCCACATGCACGGTCACCGCTGGGCCGACAACCGCACCGGCATGCTGACCGGCCCCGACGACCCCAGCCAGGTCATCGACAACAAGATCACGGGCCCGGCCGACTCCTTCGGCTTCCAGGTGATCGCGGGGGAGGGGGTGGGCGCCGGGGCGTGGATGTACCACTGCCATGTGCAGAGCCACTCGGACATGGGGATGGTGGGGCTGTTCCTGGTGAAGAAGGCCGATGGGACGATTCCGGGGTATGAGCCGCACGAGCCTCATGAACCGCATCAAGGAGCTCACCAGCACTGACAGGAGGCGAGCTGCTGCCGAGAGCGCTCTCTCCAACCTCCTGGCGTGCGGTTATCCTGATCGGCAAGCGCCGGTGAGGAGTCCCGAAGTGTCCGAGGCAGTGTCGCGTCCCACGCTGGAGGCCGTGGCCGCCCGGGCGGGGGTGTCGCGGGCCACCGTCTCACGGGTGGTCAACGGCGGGGACGGGGTGCGTGAACCGCTGGTCGAGCGCGTCCGGCGGGCCGTCGAGGAACTCGGGTACGTCCCCAACCAGGCGGCCCGCAGCCTGGTGACCAAGCGGCACGACGCGGTCGCCGTCGTCATCGCCGAGCCGGAGACCCGCGTCTTCGCCGACCCGTTCTTCGCCCTCCAACTCCGCGGCATCAGCAAGGAGCTGACCGCCCACGACAATCAACTCGTGCTGCTGCTCACCGAGGGCCGCGACGACCACGCCCGCGTCGGCCGCTATCTCGCCGGCGGACACGTCGACGGCGCGCTGGTGTTCTCCCTGCACCTCGACGACGCCCTGCCCGGACTGATCCAGGGCGCCGGCGTGCCGACCGTGTTCGGCGGGCGGCCCGGCTGGAGCGACGGCAACCTCCCGCAGACTCTCGGCTCCGCTCCATCAGGGCAGGACTCCACCGCGGTGTACGTCGACAGCGACAACCGGGGCGGTGCCCGCGATGCCGTACGCCATCTCGTCGGCCTGGGCCGCAGACGCGTCGCGCACATCGCCGGGGCCCTCGACCAGACGTCCGCGGTGGACCGCCTCGACGGCTTCCGGGACGTCATGGCCGACGCCGACCCGCGGCTGATCGCCGAGGGCGACTTCACCCCGGCCGGGGGTGAGCGGGCGATGCGTGAACTCCTCGACCGCTGCCCCGACCTGGACGCCGTATTCGCCGCCAACGACCTCATGGCCTCAGGCGCCCTGCGCGTGCTGCGGGAACACGGGCGGCGGGTGCCCGACGACGTCGCCGTGGTCGGCTTCGACGACATGCTGCCCGTAGCCGAACAGACCGACCCGCCGCTCACCACGATCCGTCAGGACATCGAGGAGATGGGCCGCCTGATGGCCCGCCTCCTGCTCCGCCGCCTACGCCGGAACCCCACCGAGGCAGACCAAGACACGACGACCGGCGTCGTCCTGCCGACGACCCTCGTACGCCGCGCCTCCGCCTAGGTCTTCTGCCCGAGGCGCGGTCAGTCGGCCGCGGCCTCGATGAGGACCGGTGCGGCCTCGTTCGCGCGGGGAGACCCCCAGTTCGATGACGACGATCACGGCAGGCTGCAGGAGCACCTGCAGGTCCAGCCCGGCAGCCACCCGGTCCGAGTGGGACTGCTCCGGAAGACGCGCCCTGGAGGCCCTGTGCCGGTTCCTGCGGGCCTCCAGGGACGCCGGGGTTCAGCGGGGCCGCCGGGCTCACCCCTGCGGCTGGGCGCTCCTGATCACCGCGAAGCGGGCGCCGAACGGGTCGGCCAGCTTGGCGATACGGCCCACGTCCGGGATGTCCATGGCCTCCATCCGGACCGTCCCGCCCAGCTCCCGCGCCTTGCTCACCGCGGCGTCGGCGTCGGTGACCTCGAAGTACGGCAGCCAGTAGGCGGCATCCTCCGCGGGGTCGTCGGCCAGCGGGACCAGGCCGCCGAACATGGCGTCCTCACCCTCCCCGGCCGGGTTTACGCACGTGTAGGAACCGCCCGGGAAGTCCACCGACGACGTCTCCCAGCCGAGCAGCGCGTGGTAGTAGCCGGCGGCCGACGCGATGTCCGGCGTGTACAGCTCCAGCCAGCACAGCGTGCCCGGCTCGTTCATCACGTCCACGCCCTTGTGCAGCACCGGCTGCCAGATGCCGAACGGCACGCCCTGCTGGTCGGCCAGGATCGCCATGTGGCCCTGCCCCATCACGTCCATGGGCTCCACGAGCACCCGTCCGTGCGCCTGCTCGGCCGCCTTGGCCGTGGCCTGCGCGTCCGGGCTCTGGAAGTACACCGTCCAGGACGGCGGGCCCTGCTCATCGGTGGTCTGCATCCCCCCGGCGACGGTCCTGCCGTCCAACTGGAAGAAGCCGTAGCCGCCGGCCTCGGGTCCCGCCGACTGGAACTGCCAGCCGAAGAGACCGCCGTAGAAGTGGATGGCGCCGTCGATGTCGGAAGTGCCGACGTCGATCCAGTTCGGAGCGCCGTTGACGAAACGGGTGGTGAGCATCTTTGCCTCCCGGAAGGGCCCGTTGCCTGCAGTGCCGAGTCTTGCATCGCCCACTGACAATCGCGTGCCCAACGCCCCGTGAACAGTCACCGTCAGTGACAGACGGGATTCTCCTCGTTTCAACCGCTCCCGCGCGCCGCCGTGCGCCGCGCACCGCCGCGCGGGCATCATCGGGCGGGCCGGAGGCCGTGAACCCGCGCGTTGAGCGGACGTTGATCGAACGTTTTTCACGCTTCGGCACGCTCGGAGGCATGCACTTCGAAACCATCACCCCCGCGGACACCGCCTGGCAGGCCCAGGCGCTGTGCGCACAGACCGGGGCCGACTTCTTCTTTCCCGAGCCGGGCAGCTCGGTGCGTGAGGCGAAGCGCATCTGCGGCCTGTGCGAGATGCGCACCGCCTGCCTCGACTACGCCCTGGCGAACGACGAACGCTTCGGCGTCTGGGGCGGCCTGTCCGAGAAGGAACGGCTCCAGCTGCGCCGTACCTCCTACTGACCTTCTCAGGGCGGATACGCCGGTTCGCGTACCCGCTCTCAGCCCTCCCGCCCCCGCCCGGCCTCGGTCACACCGCCCCGCGTGCCGCCATCCGGGCCTTGCGGGCCGCGAGCTTCTCGTCGAACTTCGCGGCCTCCGTGTCCAGTCCGTTCATGAACAGGCCGAGCTCCTCCTGGGCCTTGAGGCCCTCGGGGCCGAGGCCGTCGATCTCCAGGACCTTCAAGAAGCGCAGTACGGGCTGGAGTACGTCGTCGTGGTGGATGCGCAGGTTGTAGACCTCGCCGATGGCCATCTGCGCCGCCGCCCGCTCGAAGCCGGGGATGCCGTGCCCGGGCATCCGGAAGTTGACGACGACGTCCCGCACCGCCTGCATCGTCAGGTCGGGCGCGAGCTCGAAGGCCGCCTTGAGCAGGTTCCGGTAGAAGACCATGTGCAGGTTCTCGTCGGTCGCGATGCGGGCCAGCATGCGGTCGCAGATGGGGTCGCCCGACTGGTGACCGGTGTTGCGGTGCGAGATACGGGTCGCGAGCTCCTGGAAGGCGACGTAGGCGATCGAGTGCAGCATCGAGTGCCGGTTGTCCGACTCGAAGCCCTCGCTCATGTGCGCCATACGGAACTGCTCCAGCTTGTCCGGGTCCACCGCGCGCGAGGTCAGCAGATAGTCCCGCATCACGATGCCGTGCCGGCCCTCCTCGGCGGTCCAGCGGTGCACCCATGTGCCCCAGGCGCCGTCGCGGCCGAACAGGCTGGCGATCTCGTGGTGGTAGCTGGGGAGGTTGTCCTCGGTCAGCAGATTCACCACCAGCGCGATCCGGCCGATCTCGGTGACCTTGGACTGCTCCTTGTCCCAGGCCTCGCCGTCCTCGAAGAGGCCGGGGAAGTTACGGCCGTCGGACCACGGCACGTACTCGTGCGGCATCCAGTCCTTGGCGACCTTCAGATGGCGGTTGAGTTCCTTCTCGACCACTTCCTCCAGGGCGTACAGCAGCCGGGCGTCGGTCCAGACGGAGGGGCTGCCGAGGTGCGGAGAGGTGATCGTCACGGGTACTCCAGGGGGACGTGGAACAAAGGGAGTCGGGCCGGCGGGCGGCGCCGGAACCTACGGGATCGTAGGCTACGAATCCGTAGGTTACGAAGCCGTAGGTTAAGAGCGCTGTAAAGACCGCTGTTCAGGCCCTCTTCCCACGGCCGCACGGGTGTGCGGCAAAGCCCCGGGACTCCCAGGTCCCGGGACCGGAACTGCCGTGGCGGCACCGATCAGGCGTACAGCTCCCGCAGCCGTACCGAGAGACATGTCACACAGCCTTCCAGCTTCTCGAACTCGCTGATGTCCACGATGACCGGCGTGTAGCCCAGGTCGGTGAACAGCTCGGCGGTCTTCGGGGCGCTGGCCGCCATGAGCAGCTTGTCTCCACCGAGCAGCACCACATGCGAGCCGGACGCCTCCGGCACGTGCAGGAAACGCCCGAACAGGGACGGCGTGTCCATCAGCGGGATGTGCCCGATCACGGTCCCGTCCGGCAGCGCCGTGACCGCGGACTTCAGATGCAGCACCTTGCTGACGGGTACGGCGACCACGCGCGCCCCCAGCGGCTCGAACGCGGCCCGCAGCTGCTGGACGCCGGCGGCGTTGGTGCGGCCGCCGCGGCCGACGTAGATCGTGTCGCCGATCTTCAGCACGTCACCGCCGTCCAGCGTGCCCGGCTCCCAGATCCAGTTCACCGAGCAGCCCAGACGGGCGACGACCTCCTCGACGCCCGCGGCCTCGTCCCGCCGGGACTCGGCGCCCGAGCGCGCTATCAGGGCAACGTTCTTGTACATGACCACGGTGTCCTCGACGAACACGGAGTCCGGGCAGTCGTCGGCCGGATCGACCTCGATGGTCTCCCAGCCGTGCGTGCGCAGCGCCTCCGCGTACGCCTCCCACTGCCGGACCGCGAGCTCGACATCGGCCTTCTCCCGCTGGATGTGCGTCACCAGACCTTCGGCGAGGCGCGGGCCGGGGCGACGGATGAGGGCCTTCTTGCTGGGCACGTGCGGTCTCCGTATCGGATGGGGCGTTCTTGCTGGTCCGGTTACCCGGGTGGTGTGGCCGGAACGGGTCGGGGCCGGCCGACATCATGCAGGGACATTGTCGGAGACGGCAGCCCCGTCAGCCCGAACGGGTCGATCACCCGCCGACCCCGGTCACCCTCCGCAAGTGCTTCCCCGTCCAGGACCTTTCGAAGCCCAGCAGGTCACCCGGCTTCCCCTCGAAGATCACCCGTCCGCCGTCCCGTCCCCCACCGGGGCCCAGGTCGATCACCCAGTCGGCGTGCGCCACCACGTCCAGGTTGTGCTCCACGACCACCACCGTGTTCCCGGCGTCCACCAACCGATCCAGCAGCGCAAGCAGCCCATCGACGTCCGACATGTGCAGTCCGGTGGTCGGCTCATCGAGGACGTACACCGTGCCGGTACGGTGCAGCCGCGTCGCCAGCTTGATCCGCTGCCGCTCCCCGCCCGAGAGCGTGGACAGCGGCTGCCCCAGGGTGAGGTAGGTGAGCCCGACATCCTGCAGGGCGCGCAGCCGGCGCCGTACCCCCGAATCCGTGAGGAACCCCAGCGCCTGGTCGGCCGTCATCTCCAGCACGTCGGCGATCGAGTGGCCGCCGACCGTCAGCCGCAGCACCTCCTCCCGGAACCGCCGCCCCTCGCAGTCCTGGCACGTCGTCGTCACCGGATCCATGAAGGCCAGGTCGGTGTGGAGGAGCCCGCGCCCCTCACACGTCCCGCAGGCACCCGCAGAGTTGAAACTGAACAGCCCCGGCTCGACACCCGTCTCGCGCGCGAAGATCCGCCGTACGGCGTCCATCACGCCGAGATACGTCGCCGGGGTCGACCGAGCCGAGATGCCGATGGACGACTGGTCCACGACCACGGCCTCCGGGTGGGCGGCCGTGAACTCGGCGACCAGCGTGCTCTTCCCGGACCCGGCGACCCCGGTGACGGCGGTCAGCACCCCGGTCGGGAACTGCACGGTCACCTCCCGCAGGTTGTGCCGGTCGGCGCCCTTCACCCACAGCCCGCCGGTCGCCGCCCGGGTGGAAGCCTTGACCGCCGTACGACGCCCCAGGGACCGCCCCGTCAGCGTGCCCGAGGCCTCCAGCTCGCCCGGCGTCCCCTCGAACACCACGCGTCCGCCGTGCGCGCCCGCGCCCGGCCCCATGTCGACGACATGGTCGGCCAGCGCGATGACGTCGGGGTCGTGCTCGACGACCAGCACGGTGTTCCCCTTGTCCCGCAGCCGCAGCAGCAGATCGCCCAGCCGCCCGACGTCCCGCGGGTGCAGTCCGACGCTGGGCTCGTCGAAGATGTACGTCATCCCGGTCAGGCTGGAGCCCAAGTGGCGCACGGTCTTCAGCCGCTGCCCCTCGCCGCCGGACAGCGTCGACGTCTCGCGGTCGAGGCTGAGATAGCCGAGGCCGATCGCCTCGATGCGTTCCAGCGCGGCGACGGCGGCCCCGGCGATCGGTCCCGCGACCGGGTCGTCGATGTCCTTCAGTACGGCGATGAGGTCCGTGACCTGCATCCGGGCGCAGTCGGCGATCGACAGGCCGCGGATCCGGGTCGCGAGCGCGGCCGCGTTCAGCCGGGCGCCCCCGCACCTCGGGCAGGTCCCCTCCACGAGGTACTCCCGGACCAGATCGCGCGTCTTCTGGCTCAGCGCCGACAGATCCCGCTTCAGATACAGCCGCTCGAAACGGTCGGCAAGCCCCTCGTACTCCGTCGTCCAGGTGCCGCCGGAGCCGTTGACGGTGACCTTGCTGCCGGGCCGCCCGCGCATCAGGAACTCCCGCTCGGCCGCGGTGAACTCACCCACCGGCTTGTGCGGGTCCAACTCGTCGCTGCTGGTGTACGCCTGCCCCTGCCAGGTCCCGGCCGTGAACGGCGGGAAGCGGACCGCACCGTCCGCCAGCGACCTGGCCGGGTCGAGAATGCGGTCCCAGTCCGGCTGGACCGTGCGGCCCAGTCCGTCACAGCCGGGGCACATGCCCGACGGATCGTTGAACGAGTACGCCGTCGCCGGGCCGGCGCTGGGGGTGCCGTGCCGGGAGAACAGCACACGGATCACCGAGTAGACGTCCGTCATGGTGCCGACCGTGGACCGGGAATGGCCCCCGATCGGCCGCTGGTCGACGACGATCGCGGGCGTGAGGTCCTCCAACGAGTCGGCGTGCGGCCGCTCGTACTTGGGCAGCCGGTTGCGCACGAACCAGGTGAAGGTCTCGTTCAGCTGGCGCTGCGACTCGACCGCGATCGTGTCGAAGACGACGGACGACTTCCCCGATCCCGAAACGCCGGTGAACACGGTCAGCCGGCCTTTCGGGATGCGGAGGGTGACGTCCTTCAGGTTGTTCTCGCGGGCTCCGGTCAGGGTGATGAACTCGCTCATGCGCCCGAAGCTAGGCGGGATACCCGACAGCTTCTGGCGTGATTTCCTTCAGTTCTCTGTCCAGCAGCAGCCACCGCGTGATCCCGATCGACTCCAGGAACGGCAGGTCGTGGCTGGCCACGATCAGTGCCCCCTCGTACGACTCCAGGGCCGTGGTGAGCTGCCGTACGCTCGCCATGTCCAGGTTGTTCGTCGGCTCGTCCAGCATCAGCAGTTGCGGCGCCGGTTCCGCCAGCATCAGTGCGGCCAGTGTCGCCCGGAAGCGTTCGCCGCCGGACAGCGTGGCCGCCTGCTGGTCGGCCCGGGCGCCCCGGAACAGGAAGCGGGCCAGCTGCGCCCGGATCCGGTTGTTGGTGGCGTCCGGCGCGAACCGGGCCACGTTCTCCGCGACCGTCAGCCCGCCGTCGAGGACGTCCAGGCGCTGCGGCAGGAAGCGGAGCGGCACATGTGCCTCGGCCTCGCCCGCGACCGGCTGAAGCTCCCCGGCGATGGTGCGCAGCAGCGTCGTCTTGCCCGCGCCGTTGCGCCCGACCAGCGCGATCCGCTCCGGACCGTACAGGTCGAAACCGCCCTCGACGTGGGCGCCGTACGCCAGCTGCAAGTCCCGCAGGGTGAGCACGGTGCGGCCCTGCGGCACGGCCGTGTACGGCAGGTCGACGCGGATCTCGTCGTCGTCCCGCACCGCCTCCACCGCCTCGTCGAGCCGTTCCCTGGCCTCGGCGAGCTTCTCCTCGTGCATGATGCGGTGCTTGCCCGCGGAGACCTGGGCGGCGCGTTTCCTGAGCTTCATCACGGCCCTGGGCTCGCGCTTGATCTCGTACATCTTGTTGGCGTAGCGCGTCCGCTTGGCCAACTTCGTATGCGCTTCGACGAGTTCGCGCTTCTGCTTCTTCAGATCGGCCTCGGCCACGCGCACCATCCGCTCGGCCGCCTCCTGCTCGACCTCCAGTGCCTCCTCGTACGCCGAGAAGTTCCCGCCGTACCAGGTGATCTCGCCGGAGCGCAGATCGGCGATCTGGTCGACCAGTTCGAGCAGTTCGCGGTCGTGGCTGACCACCACCATGACGCCCGGCCAGGCCGCGACGGCCGCGTACAGCCGCTTGCGCGCGTACAGGTCGAGGTTGTTGGTGGGCTCGTCCAGCAGCAGCACATCCGGCCGGCGCAGCAGCAGCGCGGCCAGTCGCAGCAGGACGGACTCGCCGCCGGACACCTCGCCGATGGTGCGGTCCAGCTCGACATGGCCGAGGCCGAGCTCGCCGAGGGTGGCCAGGGCGCGCTCCTCGACGTCCCAGTCGTCGCCGACGGTCTCGAAGTGCTCCTCGGCCACGTCCCCGGCCTCGATGGCGTGCAGCGCGGCCCGCTGGTCGGCGATGCCGAGGGCCTCGTCGACGCGCAGGGCGGTGTCCAGGGTGACGTTCTGCGGGAGATAGCCCACCTCGCCCGCGACGCGGACGGTGCCGTCGACCGGCGTGAGGTCCCCGGCGATCAGTTTCAGCAGGGTCGACTTCCCCGACCCGTTGACGCCGACGAGCCCGGTCCGGCCGGGGCCGAAGGAGGCGTCGAGGCCGTCGAAGACGGAGGTGCCGTCGGGCCAGGCGAAGGAGAGGGACGTACAGGTGATCGAAGTATGCATAGGGGCCTCGCGGTTGCGTGATGCGGTCAGGGGCAACGCGTGTCGAGACACCGACAAGGCGGCGACCACCGGCGGGCCGTGGGGCCCAGGGGCGGGGGAGAACGAGAAAAGCCCTGCTCCGCAAGGACGGCTCGAACGCCGAGGTCGCACGCGGCGTGCACACCGGACGGGTGTGACGCGGTGTCTCAGGACCTCAGACGAGCAACGTCCTTCTCCAATCGGCGGCAACAGGACCGCTGTACACCGTACGAGGGGCGCCGGTACCTGTCAACGGATTAACGAGCGGGTCAGCACGCGTCCCGCATCAGCTCGGCCAGGTCGTGGTCCAGGTCGAGGTAGGCGTGCTCCAGGCCCTCGGGCACCAGCACGCGCGTCGCCTGCAGGAACTGCCGCAACTCACCCGAGCGGACATGCACGACGGCGGTGCCCTCGGGGGCGTGGAACTCCAGCACCGTCCGGTCGTAGCCGTACGGCCGCACGCGCACGTCGCCGTGGCCCTCGGGGCCGCGCAGACCGGCCGCCAGCAGTTCGCGGGAGAAGGTCCAGCAGACCTCCTCGCCCTCCAGGGTGGCCTGCGCCGGGAAGGTCATACGGATCGCGAACGGATCGGTCAGGTCGTAGCTCAGCGTCGCGGGGATGCTCGGCATCCGCGGCGCGGCGGCGACGAGGCGCGCCTCGACTGGCTGCTCGATGACGGTGGACATCGCCTTGCTCCCTTGTGACGGCCGGACGGACTCCCGGTGATGAGGCCGGGCACTGGGTGAGACGACGGAATCGGCGCGTCCGTGCACACGCGCGGGGTGACCTCCGTCACCGTGACCTGCCTACGGGGAGGGCCGCGTCGCCCGTCTGGAGAGCTGACCGCGCCCGGATTGCCGTATTCACCCACGATGGGGGTACTCGTTCACCCAACGTGAGAGGAAGTGAGCGGACATGCCAAGCGGTTCGAGCCCCAAACGAGAACGCCAATATGAGCACATCAAGAAGAGTGCTCAGGAGCGGGGCGAGAGCACGGGTCGCGCCAAGGAGATCGCGGCGCGCACGGTGAACAAGGAACGCGCCCGCTCCGGCGAGTCCAAGACCGCGAGCCGCACGTCCACCCAGGACATGTCGTCCGGCAAGCGCGGCGGCCAGCGGTCCGGCAAGGGATCCCAGGGCCCCACCTACGACCAGCTGTACGAGGAGGCCAAGCGGCGCAACATCCACGGCCGTTCGGACATGAACAAGCAGCAGCTGCAGCGGGCACTCGGTAAGTGAACTGATCCCGGGCGGCCCGGCCGACGGGCCGCCCGGAGCCGTACCCTCGTCATCACCATGACGACGACCGTACGCATCCCCGAAGGCTGGCCCACCACGGAGGAAGAGGCCCGCGCCGTCCAGGACGAGTTGCGCCGCAGGGTGGTGCTGGACGAGCCGGGTCCGCCGCCCGGCACTGGCCACGTCACCGGCGTCGACGTCGCCTACGACGACGAGCGGGACGTGGTGGCGGCCGCCGCCGTCGTACTGGACGCGGCCACCCTCGACGTCGTCGCCGAGGCCACCGCCGTCGGGCGAATCTCCTTCCCGTACGTGCCCGGCCTGCTCGCCTTCCGGGAGATCCCCACCGTCCTGGCCGCCCTCGACGCCCTGCCCGTCCCGCCCGGCCTGGTGGTCTGCGACGGCTACGGCCTCGCCCATCCGCGCCGCTTCGGGCTCGCCAGCCACCTCGGCGTGCTCACCGGCCTGCCCACGATCGGCGTCGCCAAGAACCCGTTCACCTTCACCCACACCGACCCGGCACCCGCGCGCGGGTCCTCGACGCCGCTGCTGGCGGGCGACGAGGAGGTCGGCCGCGCCCTGCGCACCCAGGAGGGCATCAAGCCGGTCTACGTGTCCGTCGGACACCGCGTCGACCTGGACACGGCCTGCGCCCATGTACTGCGCCTCAGCCCGCGCTACCGCCTGCCGGAGTCGACCCGCCGCGCCGACGCCCTGTGCCGCCGCGCCCTGCGGGAGGCCACCGCCGGCTGAGTCGAGGGATACCGCCGGGGCCTTCTGAGTACGCGGATGAGTACGCGTACGGATGCCGGTGCGCCGTCATGATCGGCAGGGTGGGCCGCATGACGACGCACCGTGCCCCCAAGCCCCTCGCCCACCCGACCCGGCCCGTCGAGCGCGCCGTGACGCTGGCGCTGGTCCTGGCCGTGCTGGCCGGTCTCGGCTGGATCGGCGGGATGATCTACACGCTGGCGGAGTGGTCGATGTAGCGGGACGGCAAGACCTGGCCACCACCGGCGTGCCGCCGCGCCGATGCAGCAAGACCCGGAACTACCTGCTCGCCGCCACCCGGAACGTGATCCCCGCCGCGCGCAGCCGTTCCAGCAGCGCGTCGCCCATCGCCACCGCCGTGGTGACCTGTCCGGCGGTCGGCGGGAGGTCGTCGAAGGCCAGGGACAGCGCCCCCTCGGCGAACATCTTCGCCGTCTCGCCGTACCCGGGGTCGCCGCCCGCGACCTCGGTGAACACCTTCCGGCCGCCGCCCTCGCCCACGAAGCGCACGGAGAACCAGCTCTTCGCCCGCCTCTCGGCGCTCGGCCCCTGACCGGGCTTGAGCCGGCCGGACAACCAGCGTCGGGCGGGCGGCAGTTGGGCGGCCGCCGTGATCGCGCCGAGCGCCGCGACCCCGCCCACCGCGACCGGCAGCCGTCGTACGGCGGCGTAGTGCCGGTAGCGAAAGTCGGGACCGTACCGATCGAGCGCCTTCGCCGAGCGGCGCACGATCTGCGGGTCGATGGTCGGCAGCGGCAGCGCCCAGGCACGCACCTCGGGGACGAACCGCGGCGCCCCGTTCGGAGTCGTCGCCCGCCGCCCCACCAGCCGCGGCTCGTGCCGGTGCCGCTCGCGCGCGGCGGCCGCCATCTGCCAGGGCCGCGCGAACTGGTTCAGCGCGGAGGCGAACGTCCCGCCCGAGAAGGTCGCGTGGGCGGTCACGAACCCGTCCACCGTCAGCGGCACGCCCTCCGGCAGCTGCTGGACGGTGTAGTACACGCCCAGGTCGTGCGGCACGGAGTCGAATCCGCAGGCGTGCACCAGCCGCGCGCCGGTCTCCCGCGCGCGTGCGTCATGCCGGACGTACATCAGGTCGACGAACTCGGGCTCACCCGACAGGTCGAGATAGTCCGTGCCCAGGTCCGCGCAGGCGGCCACGAGTTCCTCGCCGTACGTCACATAGGGGCCCACCGTCGTGGCCACCACGCGCGCGTGCTCGGCGAGTCGGCGCAGCGAGGCCGGTTCGGTCACGTCGGCCCGCAGCACCCCGATCTCCGCGCCCTCTGGCGACAGCTCCCGCAGCCGCTCGCGCAGCCGCGCCAGCTCCAGTTCGCTCCGGCCGGCGACGGCCCAGCGCAGGTTCTTCGGGGCGTGCGCGGCGAGGTACTCGGCCGTGAGCGTCCCGACGAAGCCCGTGGCTCCGAAGAGCACGATGTCGTACGGACGGTCCGCCCTGGTCGGCTTGCTCATGACACCCCTCGCTCCCGCAGCCCGCGCCGCTGTCGGTGGCTGAGGCTAGCGTGAGGTGTGCTGAGCCCGACGACGAGCCCGGAGGTGGACGGTGACCGTGCCCAGGAACGCCCTGAAGAAGTGGGAGAAAGTGCGCGAGTTCGCGCTCGGGCTGCCCGGCGCCGTCGAGGAGTTCCCCTGGGGCGAGTCCGTCGCCAAGGTCAACAAGAAGGTGTTCGTGTTCCTCGGCGTCGACGACGGCAGCTACCCGCTGGGCATCACCGTCAAGCTCAAGGACGACACCACCCACGCCCACGCCCTGACCGCCCCCGGCGCCGAGCCCGCCGGCTACGGCCTGGGCAGATCCGGCTGGGTGAGCATCCCGATGGAACCGAAGGACGCCCCGACGGCGGAACTCCTGTGCGACTGGGTGGAGGAGAGCTACCGCGTCATCGCCCCCAAGCGCCTGATAGCGGAGCTGGACGGACGCTGACGCCGCACCGGCGTGGTGGTGCCGCCGATCGCCTGGCACCCTGAATGCCAAAGTGATGTCTAAGCGCTTGCTCGTTCAGGCCTTGTGCCCACTGAAACACGTTCTTACCATCACCGGTGTTACATCGTTTGTGTCACAGCGACAGGGGGCTGGATGACCACGGCAAAGACGCCGCCACCGCGCGGCCCGCTCACCGGCGTCCGCGTGGTCGAGCTGGCCGGTATCGGCCCCGGCCCGTTCGCCGCCATGCTCCTCGCCGACCTCGGCGCCGACGTCGTCCGCGTGGACCGCCCCGGCGGCACCGGCCTCGCGATCGACCCCGACTACGACATCACCAACCGCAACAAACGCTCGGTGATCGTCGACCTGAAGTCCCCCGACGGCCCCGCCCGCGTCCTGGACCTCGCGGCCCGCGCCGACATCCTGATCGAGGGCTACCGCCCCGGCGTCGCCGAGCGCCTCGGCGTCGGCCCCGACGCCTGCCATGCCCGCAACCCCCGGCTCGTCTACGGCCGGATGACCGGCTGGGGTCAGGAAGGCCCCCTCGCCCACCGCGCCGGCCACGACATCGCCTACATCGCGCCGACCGGCACCCTCGGCATGATCGGCCGCCCCGACGAGGCCCCCGCCGTCCCCGCCAACCTGGTCGGCGACTACGCGGGCGGCTCCTTGTATCTCGTTGTCGGCGTCCTCGCCGCCCTGCACCACGCCCGCGCCACGGGCACCGGCCAGGTCGTCGACGCCGCCATCGTCGACGGCGCCACCCACCTCGCCGCGATGATCCACGGCATGCTCGCCGCCGGCGGCTGGCAGGACCGGCGCGGCGCCAACCTCCTCGACGGCGGCTGCCCGTTCTACGGCACCTACGAGACGGCCGACGGCCAGTACATGGCCGTTGGCGCGCTGGAGCAGCAGTTCTACGACGAGTTCGTCACGCTGCTCGGCATCGCCGACCAGGCCCCGGCCCGCAAGGACGTCACCCGCTGGGGCGAACTGCGCGAGACCGTCGCCGCCCGCTTCAAGACCCGTACCAGGGACGAGTGGACGGCCGTCTTCGAGGGCACCGACGCCTGCGTGGCGCCCGTACTGTCGCTGCGCGAGGCCCCGCACCACCCGCACCTCGCCGCGCGCGGCACCTTCACCGACCACGGCGGCATCACCCAACCCGCCCCCGCACCCCGCTTCTCCGCCACCCCGACCGCCGTCCGTACCGGCCCGGCCAGGCCCGGCGCCGACACCGCGGACGTGGCCCGCGACTGGGACGTACCGGGCCTGACGGAGGCGAGCCCGTGACGTCCCCAGCCTCCTTGCAAGCCCCTCACCGAAAGGCCCTCCAGTGACCACCGAAGCGTATGTGTACGACGCGATCCGCACCCCGCGCGGACGGGGCAAGGCGAACGGCGCCCTGCACGGCACCAAGCCCATCGACCTGGTCGTCGGGCTCATCCACGAGCTCCGCACCCGGTTCCCGAGCCTCGACCCCGCCGCCATCGACGACATCGTGCTCGGCGTCGTCGGCCCCGTCGGCGACCAGGGCTCCGACATCGCCCGGATCGCCGCCGTCGCCGCCGGACTGCCGGACACGGTGGCGGGCGTGCAGGAGAACCGCTTCTGTGCGTCCGGCCTGGAGGCCGTCAACATGGCGGCCATGAAGGTCCGTTCGGGCTGGGAGGACCTCGTCCTCGCGGGCGGCGTCGAGTCGATGTCCCGGGTGCCGATGGCCTCGGACGGCGGCGCCTGGTTCAACGACCCGATGACCAACCTCGCGGTCAACTTCGTCCCGCAGGGCATCGGCGCCGACCTGATCGCCACCATCGAGGGCTTCTCCCGCCGTGACGTCGACGAGTACGCGGCGCTGTCGCAGGAGCGGGCGGCGACGGCCTGGAAGGAGGGCCGCTTCGAACGCTCGGTCGTGCCGGTGAAGGACCGCAGTGGCCTGGTCGTCCTCGACCACGACGAGCACCTGCGCCCCGGCACCACCGCCGACTCGCTCGCCAAGCTGAAGCCGTCGTTCGCGGACATCGGCGACCTCGGCGGCTTCGACGCCGTGGCGCTGCAGAAGTACCACTGGGTGGAGAAGATCGACCACGTCCACCACGCGGGCAACTCCTCCGGCATCGTCGACGGCGCCGCCCTCGTCGCGATCGGCTCCAAGGAGATCGGCGAGCGGCACGGCCTGACCCCGCGCGCGCGGATCGTGTCCGTCGCGGTCTCCGGCTCCGAGCCCACCATCATGCTCACCGGCCCCGCCCCCGCCACCCGCAAGGCGCTCGCCAAGGCCGGGCTCACCATCGACGACATCGACCTCGTCGAGATCAACGAGGCCTTCGCCGCCGTCGTCCTGCGCTTCGTGAAGGACATGGGCCTGTCCCTGGACAAGGTCAACGTCAACGGCGGCGCCATCGCCCTCGGCCACCCCCTCGGCGCCACCGGCGCGATGATCCTCGGCACCCTCGTCGACGAACTGGAGCGCCAGGACAAGCGGTTCGGCCTCGCCACGCTGTGCGTCGGCGGCGGCATGGGCATCGCCACCATCGTCGAGCGCGTCTGACCGGCCCGTCCCAGATCCCGATACGGAGAAGCAATGACCGAGAGCACCACCATCCGCTGGGAGCAGGACGAGACCGGCGTCGTCACCCTCGTCCTCGACGACCCGGGCCAGTCCGCGAACACCATGAACCAGGCGTTCCGGAACTCCCTCGCCGCGATCACCGACCGGCTGGAGGCCGAGAAGGACTCCATCCGCGGCATCATCTTCACCTCCGCCAAGAAGACCTTCTTCGCCGGCGGCGACCTGCGCGACCTGATCCGGGTCACCCCAGAGACCGCGCAGGAGCTGTTCGACGGCGGCCTGGCGATCAAGCGCGACCTGCGCCGCATCGAGACCCTGGGCAAGCCGGTCGTCGCCGCGATGAACGGCGCGGCCCTGGGCGGCGGTTACGAGATCGCCCTGGCCTGCCACCACCGCGTCGCCCTCGACGCGCCCGGCTCCAAGATCGGCTGCCCCGAGGTCTCCCTCGGCCTGCTTCCCGGAGGCGGCGGCGTGGTCCGCACGGTACGCCTGCTGGGCATCGCCGACGCCCTCCTGAAGGTGCTCCTCCAGGGCACCCAGTACAGCCCTCAGCGCGCACTGGAGAACGGCCTGATCCACGAAGTGGCGTCGACCCCGGAGGAGATGCTCGCCAAGGCCCGCGCCTTCATCGACGCCAACCCGGAGTCGCAGCAGCCCTGGGACCGGCCGGGCTACAAGATCCCCGGCGGCACCCCCGCCAACCCGAAGTTCGCGGCCAACCTGCCCGCCTTCCCCGCCAACCTGCGCAAGCAGACGAACGGCGCCCCCTACCCGGCGCCGCGCAACATCCTCGCGGCCGCCGTCGAGGGCTCCCAGGTCGACTTCGAGAACGCCCAGGTCATCGAGGCCCGCTACTTCGTGGAGCTGGCCGCGGGCCAGACCTCGAAGAACATGATCCAGGCGTTCTTCTTCGACCTCCAGGCCGTCAACTCCGGCGCCAACCGCCCCAAGGGCATCGAGCCCCGCCAGGTCCGCCGGGTGGCCGTCCTGGGCGCCGGGATGATGGGCGCCGGTATCGCCTACTCGTGCGCCCGCGCCGGTATCGAGGTCGTCCTGAAGGACGTGTCCCTGGAGGCCGCCGTCAAGGGCAAGGGCTACTCCGAGAAGCTGTGCGCCAAGGCCGTCGCAAAGGGCCGTACGACGCGGGAGAAGGCCGACGCGCTGCTGGCCCGCATCACCCCCACCGCCGAGGTCCAGGACCTCGCGGGCTGCGACGCGGTCATCGAGGCCGTCTTCGAGGACACCGCGCTCAAGCACAAGGTGTTCCAGGAGATCGAGCAGGTCGTGGCGCCGGACGCGCTGCTGTGCTCCAACACCTCCACGCTCCCCATCACCGCCCTCGCCGAGGGCGTGCAGCGCCAGGCCGACTTCATCGGACTGCACTTCTTCTCACCGGTCGACAAGATGCCGCTGGTCGAGATCATCAAGGGTGAGCGGACCGGCGACGAGGCCCTCGCCCGCGCCTTCGACCTGGTCCGGCAGATCAACAAGACGCCGATCGTCGTGAACGACTCGCGCGGCTTCTTCACCTCACGGGTGATCGGCCACTTCATCAACGAGGGCGTGGCGATGGTCGGCGAGGGCATCGAGCCCGCGTCCGTGGAGCAGGCGGCGGCCCAGGCGGGCTACCCGGCCAAGGTGCTCTCCCTGATGGACGAGCTGACGCTCACCCTCCCGCGGAAGATTCGCAACGAAACGAAGGGGGCCGTCGAGGAGTCGGGCGGCACCTGGACCCCGCATCCGGCGGAGGCCGTCATCGACCGCATGGTCGACGAGTTCGGCCGCACCGGCCGCAGCGGCGGCGCGGGCTTCTACGACTACGGGGACGACGGCAAGCGGACCGGGCTGTGGCCGGGACTGCGCGAGCACTTCACGCGCGCGGGCGCCGAGATCCCGTTCAAGGACATGCAGGAGCGGATGCTCTTCTCCGAGGCGCTGGACACCGTCCGTCTCCTGGAGGAAGGCGTGCTGACCTCCGTCGCCGACGCCAACATCGGCTCCATCTTCGGCATCGGCTTCCCCGGCTGGACCGGCGGTGTCCTGCAGTACATCAACGGCTACGAGGGCGGCCTGCCCGGCTTCGTGGCCCGCGCGCGGGAACTCGCCGAGCGCTACGGGGACCGCTTCACCCCGCCCGCACTGCTGGTGGAGAAGGCGGAGAAGGGCGAGCGGTTCAGCGACTCAGCCCGTTCCTGACTCCGTGAGCCATTCGCCCAGCTCCTCCTTCAGCGACCGCTGGAACGTCGTCAGGAGCGCCTGCACCACCAGGGGGTGCATGTGGGCCGACAGGGACTTCACATCCCGCGGCCCACGCTCCGACACCTCGCCGCGGAAGAGCTGGGCGAGTTCGTGAGCCGCGGCGCGCGAGTGTTCGATGAGGACCTTGCGCGCCGCCAGGATCGCCTCCTGGGAGAGCGGCACGTCCAGCAGCCGGACACCGAGCCGCAGCAGACCCAGGTCGACGTCGTACGCGCCGCTCCCGGGCCGTACCACGTCCATCGCGGCCAGTCGCTCGACCTCACCGTCGGTCAGGGGCCGCCCCGCCCGCCGTTCCAGCTCCGCACGCGTCACCGTCTCCACCGTGTCCGGCGCCCAGGAGGCCACCACCGCCCGGTGGATCGCCAGGTCGTGCGCGCTGAGATCCGGCGGCAGCTGCCGCAGATAGCGTTCGATGGCCGCCAGCGTCATGCCCTGCCGCTGCAGCTCCTCGATGAGCTCAAGCCGGGCCAGATGCTCCCGTCCGTAGTGCCCCACGCGCCGCGGACCGATCACCGGCGGCGGCAGCAGACCCTTGGTGCCGTAGAAGCGGACCGTGCGCACCGTGACACCGGCCCGGGCGGCCAGCTCGTCGATCGTGAGGGTCGGCTCCTCGGTGTCGGTCGTCATGCGCAGCAGTATCGCTGTCTCACCAGTGCTGTGAAACCTCGTGGGCACCCTGTGATGAACCGAAGATGATCGTGGGATGGCCGTGCGGTGACGGTGTGAGAAGCAACGCTCTGTGACATGGGCCACCGTCTGTGGGCCGATTCATGTGGGAAAGTGCTGCCTTGGTCTGTGCCACGTCACGAGCGGGGTGCCGGACCGAGTCACGTACGGACACCCGAGCGCACGACGTTCGGGCGCACCAGAGAGTGGTACCACCCGTGAGCAAGGACGCCGTGGACACGGCCAAGGTCACCGCCGGGAACGGGGCGACCACGACGCCCGCGGACGCGGGCGACGCCGGCTACAGCAAGGACCTCAAGGCCCGCCACGTCAACATGATCGCCATCGGCGGCGCCATCGGCACCGGCCTCTTCCTGGGCGCCGGTGGCCGCCTGCACAACGCGGGCCCGGCGCTCGCGATCGCCTACCTCGTCTGTGGCGTCTTCGCCTTCTTCGTCGTCCGGGCCCTGGGCGAGCTGGTCCTGTACCGGCCGTCGTCCGGGTCCTTCGTGTCGTACGCGCGCGAGTTCCTCGGCGAGAAGGGCGCATACGTCGCCGGCTGGATGTACTTCCTGAACTGGTCGACGACCGGTATCGCCGACATCACCGCGATCGCGCTCTACACGCACTACTGGAGCATGTTCACCGACATCCCGCAGTGGGTGCTGGCCCTGATCGCGTTGGCCGTCGTACTGGCGGTGAACCTGATCTCGGTGAAGATCTTCGGCGAGATGGAGTTCTGGTTCGCGATCATCAAGGTCGCCACGCTGATCGGCTTCATGTTCGTCGGCATCTTCCTGCTGGCCACCCAGCACGAGGTGGGCGGCCAGACCCCCGGCATGAGCGTGATCACGGACAACGGCGGCGTCTTCCCGCACGGCCTGATGCCGGTCGTCCTCGTCATGCAGGGCGTGATCTTCGCGTACGCCGCCCTGGAGCTGGTCGGTGTCGCCGCGGGCGAGACCGCCGAGCCGGAGAAGGTCGTCCCGCGCGCGGTGAACTCGATCATGTGGCGCGTCGGCCTGTTCTACGTCGGCTCGGTCGTCCTCCTGGCCCTGCTGCTCCCCGGCTCGGTCTACTCGGCCGACGAGAGCCCCTTTGTCACGGTCCTGTCGAAGATCGGCGTCCCGGCGGCGGGCGACGTGATGAACCTGGTCGTCCTGACCGCGGCGATGTCGTCCCTGAACTCGGGCCTGTACTCCACGGGCCGCATCCTGCGCTCCATGGCGATGGCGGGCTCGGCCCCGAAGTTCACCGCCCGCATGAACCGCAGCCAGGTGCCCTACGGCGGCATCCTGCTGACCTGCGCGGTGTGTGTGCTCGGCGTCGGCCTGAACTTCCTCGTGCCGGCCCAGGCCTTCGAGATCGTGCTGAACGTCGCCTCGCTCGGCATCATCAGCACCTGGGTGATCATCATGGTCTGCCACCTGATCTTCGTCCGCCGCGCCAAGGCCGGCCTGGTGCAGCGGCCGCACTTCCGCCTCCCCGGCAGCCCGGTCACGGAGATCGCCACGATCACCTTCCTGCTGGCCTGCCTCGGCATGATGTGGAACGACCCCGACGTCGGCCGCAAGACCCTGCTGCTCATCCCGCTCATCGCCCTCGCCCTCGTCGCGGGCTGGTTCGGCATCCGCCGCCGGGTCTCCCAGACGGTGGACCAGGAGCTGACGAAGCTCACGAAGTAGCAGGTCACGGCCACTGTCAGTGGCATCGCCTACGGTGGCGTCGTGTCGGAGATCATTTATGTCCGGGGTGACGCCACCGTGCCGTCGGTGAAGGGCGTCAAGCTGATCGCCCATGTCTGCAACGACAGCGGCGGCTGGGGCAAGGGCTTCGTCCTGGCCATATCGCGCCGCTGGCCGGAGCCGGAGGCGGCCTACCGCGCCTGGCACCGCGACCGCGCGTCGAACGACTTCGGGCTGGGCGCGGCCCAGTTCGTCCAGGTCGAGCCTTACGTGTGGGTGGCCAACATGATCGGCCAGCGCGGCATCCTCCCCCACGCTCGGCTTCGCTCGCGTGGGGGGACCCCCATGGGCAGCAAGGGCGTCCCCGTGCGCTACGAGGCGATCGACACCGCCCTCGGCCGCCTCGCCGACAAGGCGGCCGAACTGAACGCCTCGGTCCACATGCCGCGGATAGGCTGCGGCCTGGCCGGTGGCAAGTGGTCCAGCGTGGAACCGCTCATCATTGAGCGGCTGGTGCGGCGGGGCATCGCCGTGACGGTCTACGACCACGGGGAGGGCGGAAGGTGAGCACCGACACGGACGTCCTCGTACTGGGCGGCGCGGGCGTGGACACCATCGTGTACGTGCCGGAGCTGCCGCTTCCGTACGCCGACAGCTACATGATCGACTCCGGGATCCGCACCCGCGCGGGCCAGACCGGCGACTTCGTCGCCCTCGGCCTCAGCGCCCTGGGTCTGCGCACCCACCACCTCGACCTGCTCGGCGACGACCCCGAGGGCGAACTGGTCCGGGCCCTGCACCGCGAGAAGGGCGTCGCCCTCACCGCCATCCCGCAGCCCGCCGGTACCAAGCGTGCGGTCAACCTCGTCGGCCCCGACGGCCGGCGCCTCTCCCTCTACGACACGAGCCGCTCGCACGCCGACGACCGGCTGCCCGAGGCGACGGTCCGGGCACTGGCGGAGTCGAGCCGCCACGTCCACGTCTCCATCACCCACCCCTGCGCCCACGCCCTGCCCGTGCTCCACGAGACCGGCGTGCCCCTCTCCACCGACCTGCACGACTGGGACGGCGAGAACCCCTACCACGAGCCCTTCGCCCTCGCCGCGGACATCGTCTTCCTCTCCGCCGCCGCCCTCACCGACCCCGAACGCACCATGCGCCGCATCGTCGAACACGGCCGCGCGCGGCTGGTCGTCGCCACGGCCGGCGCCGAAGGCGCGTACCTCCTCACCGACGGCGACCTGACCCACGTCCCGGCGGTTCCACCCCCCGCCCCGGTGGTGGACTCCAACGGCGCGGGCGACGCCTTCGCCGCGGCCTTCCTCTTCGGCCACCTGGACGGCGCACCGCCCCGCCGATGCGCCCTGTACGGCGCGGTGGCCGGCGCCCACGCATGCACGGTGCCGTCCACCGAGACGGCGGCCATTGGCCGGGACCGCCTCCTTGAGCGCGCCGCCGAGATGGACCACTGAAATGCAGGTGAGGGCAGCCGCCCTCCCGCGTATTCCGCCGCGACAGGGGTACACGACTGTGCATGATGGGGCGCGAGTGCCCGCCCCATGTACAGAGGCAGCGTGAGAACAGTGCGCCGAACCGGAACGCTGATCCTCGCGTCCCTGCTGGGACTGGCCCTCGGCGGCTGTGGCAGCGCCGGGGAACGCAGCGTGGACGCCTCTGCCGCGGCGACCGAATTCGAGCGACTGCTGAGTTCCGCCGATTTCAAGGGCCTCTGCGCTGCACTCGCACCGGAAACCCGCAGCGAATTGGCGGAATCCGAGAAAACGAGCTGCGCCGAGGCGATCGCCGCTCAGGACATCCCCTTCGGCGGCGCGGTCCGGAAAGTGGATGTCTACGGGAGACAGGCTCGGGTCGTACTGGAATCGGACACGCTGTTCCTGTCGCAGTTCCGGGACGGCTGGAAAGTTGTCGCCGCTGGGTGCACTCCCCGGTCGGGGGGCCTGCCCTATCAGTGCACGATCAAAGGAGGCTGAGGACGGATGCGGGTCATGTTCACGGTCTGTCTTGTGGTCGTCTTCGGCAGCCTGCTCTACTTCGGGTTCCTCGGCCTGACGTACCGCTGACGGGAAGGAGCGGGGCATGCGCCGATTCGTGCGCGAGAACGGCCTGACCCTGAGCTTCGGCATCGCGTTCCTGCTGGCTCTCGCCGGACACGCGATCGCCGGTCACACGGAGTTCAACAATCAGCAGGCCGCGGACGGGCTGGCACAGATCGGCCTCGGCGACTATCTCATGTCGTCCGACTTCGCGGTGGACGTGACAGAGAACTGGCAGTCGGAGTATCTGCAGTTCTTCCTCTACATCACCGTGACCGTCTGGCTGCTGCAACGGGGCTCACCCGAATCAAAGGAAATGCACAAGGCCGGTAAGGAATCTGACAAGGAGCAGCGAGTGGGACGCCACGCCCGGGAGGATTCGCCGCGCTGGGCGGGTGCCGGAGGGATGCGACAAGCGGTCTTTTCCCGCTCGCTCGGGCTGGTGATGGGCACGATATTCGTCTTGTCGTGGCTGGTCCAGGCGACCGCCGGAGTCTCCGCGTACAACGAGCAACAACTCAGACAACTCCAGGCGCCCATCAGCTGGGGCGCCTATGTGGGATCTGCCGATTTCTGGAGCCGGACCTTGCAGAACTGGCAGTCCGAATTCCTCGCGGTGGCCTCGATGGCCATTCTCTCCGTCTACCTTCGGCAGCGCGGCTCGCCGGAATCCAAACCGGTGGGCGCACCCCATTCGGCGACCGGAGTGGAAGGATAAGTCTCCGTACGGCGCGGACCCGGGGAAAATCACCGATTCGCCCCGGGCCGCACACTCGCGTTACTCGGCGTGCCCGTGCTCATGGTCGTGCACGCCATTGGTCGCCGCGATCTTCTTCCACGACTTCGGCTGCTCCGGCGCCCCCTTCGTCCCCAGCGCACGGGCCGAGATCGAAGCCTCCCGCGCCGCCGGCGCCCCCGGCTTCGACGGCTGGAACAGCCAGGTGTCGAACAGCGCGGTCAGCCGCTTCCCGGACACCCGCTCCGCGTACTTCCTGAAGTCGGCGACCGAGGCGTTGCCGTGGGCGTACTTCCGCGGCCAGCCCTTCAGGACGGCGAAGAAGTCCTCGTCGCCGATCGCGTTGCGCAGCGCCTGCAGGGCCAGCGCACCCCGGTCGTACACGGCCAGGTGGAACTGGTTCTCCGGCCCCGGGTCACCGGGACGGACCGTCCAGAACGGATCGTCCGCCGGGCGTGACGCGTACACGTAGTCGGCGATCTCCTGCGCCGTCCCCTCGCCCTCGTACTCGGACCACAGCCACTGCGCGTACCGGGCGAAGCCCTCGTTGACCCAGATGTCCTTCCACTGGGACACCGACACCAGGTCGCCGTACCACTGGTGGGCCAGCTCGTGCACGACGACCGACGTGTTCGACCCGTTTGCGAACTGCCGGGGGCTGTAGAACGGGCGGGTCTGCGTCTCCAACGCGTAGCCGGTGGTGGTGTTCGGCACGTATCCGCCGAGGGCGTTGTAGGGATACGGCCCGAAGTAGTCGGTCAGCCAGTCGGCGATCTCACCGGTCCGCTCGACGCTGGCCCGTGCCGCGCCGGCGATGTCGCCCAGGTCCTTGCTGTAGGCGTTGATGACCGGAATGCCGCTGTCCGTCGTCGCGGTCGTGACGTCGAACTTGCCGACCGCGAGCGTGGCGAGGTAGGTGGCCTGCGGCTTGTTGGACCGCCAGCTGTAGCGGGTCCACCCGGCCCGTGAACTCGTCGATTGAAGCGTGCCGTTGGAGATGGCCTGCGTGCCGTCCGGCACCTGCACCGAGATGTCGTAGGTGGCCTTGTCCAGGGGGTGGTCGTTGCTCGGGAACCACCACCACGCCGACTCGGGCTCACCGGCCGCGACCCCGCCGTCCGGCGTACGCAGCCAGCTGGTGAAGCCGTACGCCTGCTCCGACGACGGCACCCCGCTGTAGCGCACCACGACGGTGACGGACGTTCCCTTGGCCAGCGGTTTGCTCGGTGTGACCTGCAGTTCGTGCTGGCCCGAGGTCGCGAACCGCGCCTTCGCGCCGTTGACCCGCACCTCGCTCACATCCAGCAGGAAGTCCAGGTTGAACCGGGACAGATCCTGCGTGGTCCGGGCCAGCAGGGTCGCCGTACCCTCCAGCCGGTCGTTCGCGGGCTGGTACTTCAGCCTGAGGTCGTAGTGGGAGACGTCGTATCCGCCGTTGCCGTACGCCGGGTAGTAGGGGTCGCCGATGCCCGGAGCGCCGGGGGAGTGGCTCGCGGCCGATGCCGGGATCGCCAGCAGAAGGGAGGCCGCAGCGAGTGCGCCCGGCGTGGTGAGTCTGCGGTGCACTGAAGCTCCAAGTCGTAGGGGCGGGAGGACCGTTCGGAGCCCATTCATGCCCAGCGCAACAGCCCTGTCCACAACAACCGCTGTCACGAGATCACCATTCGGCCGTCATACACCCGGACGCCGCAACGTCGCTTTCCAGCCACCAGCCATAGGCCATGAGGGTCCCTCAGTCGTCCCCTTCTGCACTTGAGTTGCGGACGGTACCGTCCGGCGCATGCCTCTACGCATGCGCTTCACGACCTGGAGACCGCTCGCGACGGCGGCCATCGCCGCCCTGACGGCCACCCTGCTCACCCCCGCCACGGCGCACACCGCGCCTCGCACGAGCCAACCCGTCTACTCGTACGAGAACGCCGTCCGCGAGGCCGTCTGGGTGGACACCGGCCTCGACGGCGACGGCGACGGCCGGACGGACCGTGTCGCCGTCGACATCGTCCGCCCGCGCGAAGCCGCCCAGCGTGGCCGGAAGATCCCCGTCATCATGGACGCCAGCCCCTACTACTCATGCTGCGGGCGCGGCAACGAGAGCCAGAAGAAGACGTACGACGCGAACGGCGACGTCGTCCAGATGCCGCTGTTCTACGACAACTACTTCGTACCGCGCGGCTACGCCTTCGTCGGCGTCGACCTCTCCGGTACCAACCGCTCCGACGGCTGCGTCGACGTCGGCGGCCGCTCCGACGTCCACTCGGCGAAGGCCGTCGTCGACTGGCTGAACGGCCGCGCCAAGGCCTACACCACCCGCACCGGCGCGACCCGCGCCAAGGCCACCTGGACCAACGGCAGGACCGGGATGATCGGCAAGAGCTGGGACGGCACCATCGCCAACGGCGTCGCGGCCACCGGCGTCGAGGGCCTGGAGACGATCGTGCCGATCAGTGCCATCTCCTCCTGGTACGACTACTACTTCCAGCAGGGCGCCCCGCTGTACGACTCCGGCCCCGACTGGCTGTCGAACTACGTCAACAGCCCCGACGCCCGCGCCAAGTGCGCCGCCGTCCAGCAGCGACTCGCCGACGGCGCCCCGCGCACCGGCGACTGGACGCCGCTGTGGACCGAGCGCGACTACGTGAAGGACGCGCGCAAGGTGAAGGCGAGCGTCTTCCTGATCCACGGCATGCAGGACCTCAACGTCCGTATGAAGCATGTCGGCCAGTGGTGGGACGCCCTCGCGAGGAACGGCGTCGAGCGCAAGATCTGGCTGTCCCAGACAGGCCATGTCGACCCCTTCGACTTCCGGCGTGCGGAGTGGGTGGAGACCCTGCACCGCTGGTTCGACCACGAACTCCTCGGCTACGACAACGGCATCGACCGCGAGCCGATGGCCGACATCGAGCGCCACCCCGACCAGTGGGTCACCTCCAAGATCTGGCCCCCGCGCGGAACCGACACAACCACCCTGCGCCCCGCCAAGGGCACCGAGGCGGGTCTCGGCACCCTCGGCCTGCGCAGGGGCAAGGGCACCGAGACCTTCACCGACGACCCGCGGCACAGCGAGACCGACTGGGCCGCGCACATCGACCAGCCCACCTCCGACAAGGCGGGCTTCGTGACCAAGCCGCTCACCCGCGACCTGCGCCTGTCCGGCTCCACCGAGGTCACCGTCACCGCGACCCCCACCACTCGCACGGCCCATCTCTCGGCCGTCCTCGTGGACCTCGGCCCCGCCACCATCCGCGACTACGCCGACGCCGCCGAGGGCATCACCACCCTCCCCGACCGCACCTGCTGGGGCCCGTCCACCACCGGCGACAGCGCCTGCTTCAAGGAGACCAGTGCCAAGACGACCGACGTCGAGCACACCATCGTCAGCCGCGGCTGGGCCGACCTCGGCAACCACGCCTCCGACCTGACGGGCCGCCCGCTCACCCCGGGCAAGCGGTACACCATCACCCTCGACGTGGCCGCGACCGACCACGTCGTCCCGGCGGGCCACCGGCTGGCCCTGATCATCGCGGGCACCGACAAGGACCTCATCGACCCTCCGGCCGACACTCCCACGCTCACCCTGGACCTGTCTCGCACCTTCGCCCGCGTCCCGCTGGTCGGCGGCACGGCAGCGTTCGCCCTGGCCACGGCGGGCACCGCGACGGCGGTGACCCCGGCGCCGTACGAAAAGCTCGACGGAGTCGACGCACCGCGCGCCGCTCAGCGCGTGCCCGGCCCTCGCAACACCAACTGACTCACCCGGAGGCGGCCGGACCGCACAGCCCGGCCGCTTCCTCCGCACACCCCCACGCCACGGTCACGCCCGCACCCCCGTGACCGTAGTTGTGCACCAGCGCCCGCCCGTCCGGCAGCAGTTCGCGCTCCAGCCGCACCGCGTCCCGCACCGGCCGCAACCCCACCCGGTGGTCCAGCACCCGCGCCCCGGCGATCTCCGGCCGCAGCGCCGCGCACCGTCGTACGATCGTCTCGGCCACCGCCGGATTCGGCGCGAGCGACCACTCGTCCTCCTCCGAGGTGCCGCCCAGCACCAGCCGCCCCGGATGCGGGAAGACATACGCCATCTCACCGGAGGCGTCCTTGGAGACGACCCAGGTACGGATCCCGGGGTTCTCCACCACGACCAACTGCCCGCGCACAGGGCGCACCGACGCGTCCGGCACCAGCTTCCGCGCGCCCAGCCCCGTGCAGTTGACCACCACCGGCGCGTCCGCCTCCGCGAGCGCCGACACCGTACGCTCCTCCACCACTCCGCCCGCGGCAGCCAACCGCTCCCGCAGCCACGGCAGATGAGTCGACATGTCGACCAGCGGCAGCCGCGCCCACAGCCCCACCGACCCGGCGTACTCCTCGGGCGTCGCCGGCCGCAGCCCCTTCAGCCGGCCCGCCGCCCAGGAGTCCGTCTCGTCCAGGTCGGTCTCGCCCATGACTCCCTCGACCAGGCGTACGCCGGTCACCTCGGGCCGCTCGGCCAGCTCCTCGTAGACGTCCAGCGAGCGCAGCGCCCATCTGCGCGCCGCCTCGGGCGGCTCGATGCGGTACGGCCACCACAGCGCGCCCGCCACGGCCGAGGTGGTGCGCTCGACCGGGTCGCGCGTCCACACCCGTACCCGCCGCCCGCGCTCGGCCAGCACCACGGCCGTCGTCAGCCCGATGACACCCCCGCCGACGACGATCACATCGTCTTCCGTGTCACTGTTCATGCGGGGACGGTAGCGGAATGTGTCATGCCGCGATCAGAGCGGCGTAATGGTGGGGATACTCACCGTATGTCTGCCGCGTACGCGACCTTCGGCCTGGCACCCGCGATGCGGGCCGGTGGAGTTCTCGCAGACGGTGGCTACCAGGTACACCGGGACTTCGTGGACTTCATCGTCGACGGGCGCCCGCTGCTGTTCCAGCTCTCGGACCTGGACGCCGTCTCCCCGCTCGCCTCCGACGTCCCGCCCGCCATCTTCACCGCCCAGGTGCGCAGCCTGTTACTGGAGGCCGACGCGCCGCTGCCCGGCGGGCGATACGTCATCTACGGCTGCCCCGAGTGCGCGGACCTCGCGTGCGGCGCGGTCACCGCGGTCATCGAGCGCGCCGACGACGACTACGTGTGGCGGGACTTCGCCTGGCAGACGGACGAACAGTTCGACCTGGAGTTGAACGGCTACCAGGGCATCGGCCCGTTCCGCTTCCACGGCGACGAGTACCGCACGGCGCTGAACTCCCTGCTGGACGCCGAGGGCCCCGGCAGCCGCCGCGTCCTGCTGATCGGCGCCCGCGTCGCCCTGCTCGCCAAGCTCGCCGCCGCCCTGCGCACCATCGGCATCGGCGCCGACATCACCCGCGACGCCGACCGCGTCCCCGCCGAGGAGCTGCGCGGCTACGGCGCCGTCGCCTTCGGCCGCGGGGTCGGCGAGGAGGAGCGCGCGGCCGTGCGCCGGGCCTTCGAACGCGCCGGGGTCGAGGTGGCGTACGTCGACGGACTCGCCCCGATCGTCCCGCTGCTCGTCGCCCAGATCGAACACGCCCTCGACCGCAGCCCGGTGGCGCTGCGCCGCCTCACCCGCCTGGTCACCGCGGATGGCGAGGCGGGCATCGAGGTCACCTCGACCTGCCGGGTCCAGCTCACCGCGTACCGCCTGGACCGCCTCTCCCGCACCCACACCCACGAACTCTTCGACGGCCTCCTCGAACCGGGCCACCACCGCATCCCCCTGGACGGGAAGTGCGTGAAGGGCGAGTCGTATGTGGTGGCCAGGACGGCGGGGAGTGTGCTGGTGGAGTCGATGCCGCGGTGAAGGCCGGTCCGGTCGTCGCGGGTGGTGGACAACGGCTTGGTGGTCGTGCGGGGTGGTGGGGGCTTGTGGTGGGGGGCGATGGCGAGTAAGGCCGAGCCGGTCGTCGTGTGGGGCGGCGAGGGCGGCGGGTGAGGGCCTATCGGTTGTCGTGTGGCGTGGGCGGGGCCTGTGGTGGGGGAGATGGGGGATGGGTGGCCGATCGGTCGTCGTCTGGTGTGGGCGGGGGCTGTGGTGGGGCGCTGGCGGATGTGGGGCCGATCGGGTGCCATGTGGGGCGGGCACGAGCCTCTGGTGGGGTCGATGGCGGGTGAAGGGCCGATCCGGTCGTCGTGCGGCGTCGCGGGGTGGCTTGTGGTGGGCGATGGGCGGGTGAGGGCCGATTCGGTCGTCGTGTGAGGCAGCGAGGAGCCTCTGGTCGGGCGATGGCCCGGTGACGATCCACCCGGTCGCCCCGCCGGGCGACGGCAAGCGTGCTGGTGGGGACGGTGGCGCCCTGTATACCGGCGCGACCGCCCGGCCGGGCGGGCACTAGGATCGGCGTCTGATGACTGCCACCCTCGTCGCCAAGAACCTCGCCGCCGGTCATGGCGACCACGCGCTCTTCACCGGCCTCGATCTGGTCGTCGCGCCCGGCGACGTGATCGGGCTGGTCGGTGCCAACGGTGCCGGAAAGTCCACGCTGCTGCGGATGCTCGCCGGGCTCGACGCCCCCGAGCAGGGCGAGCTGCGCCTGTCCCCGCCCACCGCCACCGTCGGTCACCTGCCGCAGGAGCCCGAGCGGCGGCCGGGCGAGACGGTACGGGAGTTCCTGGCCCGGCGCACCGGCGTCGCCGAGGCCCAGCGGGCCATGGACGAGGCCACCCAGGCGCTCGTCGACGGGGCCCCCGGCGCCGATGACGCCTACGCCACCGGCCTGGAGCGCTGGCTCGGCCTCGGCGGCGCCGACCTCGACGAACGCGCCGAGGAGGTCGCCGACTCGCTCGGCCTCGCCGTCGGCCTCGACCAGCCGATGACGTCCCTCTCCGGCGGCCAGGCGGCCCGCGCCGGCCTCGCCTCCCTCCTGCTCTCCCGCTACGACGTCTTCCTGCTCGACGAGCCCACCAACGACCTCGACCTCGACGGCCTGGAGCGCCTCGAACGCTTCGTCAGCGGCCTGCGCGCCGGCACGGTCGTCGTCAGCCATGACCGCGAGTTCCTCACCCGCACGGTCACCAAGGTCCTCGAACTCGACCTCGCCCAGCAGCAGATCAACCTCTACGGCGGCGGCTACGCGGCCTACCTGGAGGAGCGCGAGGTGGCCCGGCGGCACGCGCGCGAGGAGTACGACGAGTACGCCGACAAGAAGTCCGCCCTCCAGGACCGGGCGCAGATGCAGCGCGCCTGGATGGACAAGGGGGTGAAGAACGCCCGGCGCAAGGCGGGCAACGACAACGACAAGATCGGCCGCAAGTTCCGCAGCGAGGCCAGCGAGAAGCAGGCCGCGAAGGCCCGGCAGACCCAGCGCATGATCGAACGGCTGGAGGTGGTCGAGGAGCCGCGCAAGGAGTGGGAGCTGCGCATGGAGATCGCCTCGGCATCCCGCTCGGGTGCGGTCGTGGCCACCCTGCGCGACGCCGAGGTCCGGCGTGGCGACTTCATGCTCGGCCCGGTGTCCCTCCAGGTCGACTGGGCGGACCGGGTCGCGGTCACCGGCGCGAACGGCGCGGGCAAGTCGACCCTGCTCGGCGCCCTGCTCGGCCGCGTCCCGCTCGACGCGGGCCACGCCGCCCTCGGCTCCGGCGTGCTGGTCGGTGAGGTCGACCAGGCCCGCAAGCTGTTCCACGGCCCGGAGACCCTGCTCGACGCGTTCTGCGCGGCCGTCCCCGACACCGAACCGGTCGAGGTACGCACGCTCCTGGCCAAGTTCGGTCTGAAGTCGGACCACGTCCTGCGCCCGGCGGCCACCCTCTCCCCGGGCGAGCGCACCCGCTCCGCCCTCGCCCTCCTCCAGGGCCGGGGCGTCAACCTGCTGGTCCTCGACGAGCCGACCAACCACCTCGACCTGCCCGCCATCGAGCAACTGGAGTCGGCCCTCGACACCTACACCGGCACCCTCCTGCTGGTCACCCATGACCGCCGCATGCTGGACGCGGTCCGCGTCACCCGCCGTCTGGAGGTCGCCGACGGCAAGGTGACCGAGCGCTAACGAGGCGTCAGCCGCGTCGCCAGCTGCGGATAGTCGACGACGAGGCCGTCCGCGTCGATGTCCAGCTCGCTGCGGAAGTCACCCGACGCGAACCGCACCCGCCCGCCGCCGCCGGTGCGGGCGAGATGCGTGTAGGTCTGGACCGAGGGCCGTACGGCCAGGTCGGGCACCGACACCCAGGCCATCAGGAACTCCCGCTCACCGGCGGTCCGGTGCAGGTCGTGCCGGAGCACCGGCATGGTGTTGGTCAGCGGACACAGCCCCAGATCGCAGTCGAGCGCCCCGTGCACCTCCGGCACCGGCTCCCCGTCGGCGGTCCATTCGCCCCGCCCGTCGTGCCACAGATCGAGCGTCCGCGTCAGCTCCGCGGTCTCGGCGGTCACCCGGAGCCGCCGGGTCACGTAACCGTCGCCCGTTTCCAGTTCGTACGACACCCAGTACGGCTCCGGATCCGTCCCCACCGCGCGCCCCCGCGCCCGCAGGGTCTCCCCGTCGAACGCGGCCCAGGCGGTCTCGTACCCGTGGCTCGCCGTGACGTCCCAGGTCACTGCACGCGAAGTGGTCATATCGACACACTAGGGGTGGTGGGGCGGCGGACGTCCCGCCGACACGGTTGCACCCACCGGGCCCGAACCCCCGCGGCCTCGCGGAAGCCCGGGCCCGACCAACGTCAGCCCCGCCCGCCCTTCTTGGGGTCGAGCAGCCCCGCGCGCCGCAGGGCGTCGGCCATCGCGCTGTTCGCAGGAGCCGGAGCCTGGCGTGCTCCACCGCCTCCGCTGCCACCGCGCCCGCCCTGCCGCTGCTGCGGCGGGCGCCCGCCCCGCTGCGGGCGGCGTTCGCCGGAACCCCGCTCCTGGGGCGCGGCCTCGTCGTCCAGCCGCAGGGTGAGGGAGATCCGCTTGCGCGGAATGTCGACGTCGAGGACCTTCACCTTCACGATGTCGCCCGGCTTGACGACGTCCCGCGGGTCCTTGACGAACGTCTTCGACATCGCGGACACGTGCACCAGGCCGTCCTGGTGAACGCCGATGTCGACGAACGCCCCGAACGCGGCCACATTGGTGACCACGCCTTCCAGGACCATCCCCGCCTCAAGATCGGAGAGCTTCTCGACGCCCTCCTTGAAGGTGGCCGTCTTGAACGCCGGACGCGGGTCGCGACCCGGCTTCTCCAGCTCCTTGAGGATGTCGGTGACCGTCGGCAGACCGAACGTCTCGTCCACGAAGTCCTGCGGCTTCAGCGAGCGCAGCACTCCGGTGTTGCCGACCAGCGCGGCCACTTCCTGGCCGGTGGTCTTCACCATCCGCCGTACGACGGGGTACGCCTCGGGGTGCACGCTGGACGCGTCCAGCGGGTCGTCGCCGCCCCGGATGCGCAGGAACCCCGCGCACTGCTCGTACGCCTTCGGCCCCAGCCGTGCCACGTTCTTCAGCTCGGAGCGGGACGTGAACGGGCCGTTGGCGTCGCGGTGCGCCACGATGTTCTCGGCGAGCCCGGAGGAGATGCCCGACACGCGCGCGAGCAGTGGCGCGGACGCCGTGTTGACGTCGACCCCGACGCCGTTCACACAGTCCTCCACCACCGCGTCCAGCGAACGCGACAGCTTCACCTCGGACAGGTCGTGCTGGTACTGGCCGACCCCGATCGACTTCGGGTCGATCTTCACCAGCTCGGCGAGCGGGTCCTGGAGGCGACGCGCGATCGACACCGCGCCACGCAGCGACACGTCCATGTCGGGCAGCTCCTGCGAGGCGAACGCGGAGGCCGAGTACACGGACGCGCCCGCCTCGGACACCATCACCTTGGTGAGCTTCAACTCCGGGTGCTTGGTGATGAGTTCACCGGCGAGCTTGTCGGTCTCGCGGGACGCCGTGCCGTTGCCGATCGCGATCAGCTCAACGGCGTGCTCCTTGGCGAGCCGGGCCAGCTTCGCGATCGCCTCGTCCCACTTGTTGGCCGGGACGTGCGGGTAGATGACGTCGGTGGCGACGACCTTGCCGGTGGCGTCCACGACGGCCACCTTCACGCCCGTACGGAAACCGGGGTCGAGGCCGAGGGTCGCGCGCGTGCCCGCCGGGGCGGCGAGGAGCAGGTCCCGCAGGTTCGCCGCGAACACGCCGACCGCCTCGTCCTCGGCCGCGGTACGCAGCCGCAGGCGGAGGTCGATGCCGAGGTGCACGAGGACGCGGGTCCGCCAGGCCCAGCGGACGGTGTCCGTCAGCCACTTGTCGGCGGGCCGCCCGCGGTCGGCGATCCCGAACTTCCCGGCGATGATCCCCTCATACGACGAGGGCCCCTCCGTCGACTCCTCCGGCTCCAGGACGAGGTCGAGGACCTCCTCCTTCTCGCCGCGCAGCATCGCCAGGATGCGGTGCGAGGGCAGCTCGGTGAACGGCTCGGCGAAGTCGAAGTAGTCGGCGAACTTGGCGCCCGCCTCCTCCTTGCCCTCCCGCACCTTGGCGGCCAGCCGCCCGCGCACCCACATGCGCTCACGCAGCTCACCGATCAGGTCGGCGTCCTCCGAGAATCGCTCGGTGAGGATCGCCCGGGCACCGTCCAGGGCGGCCTGCGGATCGGCCACGCCCTTGTCGGCGTCCACGAACGCGGCGGCGGCCGCGAGCGGCTCGACGGTCGGATCGCCGAGCAGTCCCTCGGCCAGCGGCTCCAGACCCGCCTCACGGGCGATCTGCGCCTTCGTACGCCGCTTCGGCTTGTACGGCAGATAGATGTCCTCCAGGCGCGCCTTGGTCTCCGCGCCCCGGATCTGCGCCTCCAGTTCGCCGGTGAGCTTGCCCTGCTCACGCACCGACTCCAGGATCGCCGTCCGCCGCTCCTCCAGCTCCCGCAGATAGCGCAGCCGCTCCTCGATCGTGCGCAGCTGCGCATCGTCGAGCATCTCGGTCGCTTCCTTGCGGTAGCGGGCGATGAAGGGCACCGTCGAACCGCCGTCGAGCAGCTCCACGGCAGCCTTGACCTGCCGCTCCCGTACGCCGAGCTCCTCGGCGATCCTGCCTTCGATGGACCCTACTCCCAGGGACCCGGGTGTCGTCACGATTCCCGTACCGCCTTCTCACTTCGGGTTGCGCGGCAATTGTGGCAGGTGGCACCGACAACGGGGGACCAGGGCGGGAACTGGCGGGGCGGCGGCTCTCAGACCCGGCGCGCGCCGCGTCGGCCGGCCCCGGAAGCGCCGCCGAGCAGGCGGGCCACGGCCCGGAACGGCAACGTCACGACCGTGGCGACGGCACCGCCGATCTGCCGCAGGACATCCGCAATGGCACGGAACACGTGAATCCCCTTTCGTCTTGCACTTCGACTCTCTGTGGACCAGGTGATCTGCGGGTACCGCGCCCGCCGCCGGTCATGCCGGGCGATGGCAGGAAAGGTGGGGAACTCGTCATTGCGGCCGCGATCGGCCCCGCGAAGAATCGCTCGTATGGCGCAACGAACCGTTCTGGTCGTCCTCTTCGACGGCGTGCAGAGCCTCGACGTCACCGGCCCGGTGGAGGTCTTCGCCGGGGCCGAGACGATCAACCCGGGGACGTACCGCATCCGTACGGCCTCCCTGGACGGCGGTCCCGTCCGCAGCTCCAGCGGGCTGACCCTCGTACCGGACGAGGCTCTCGCCGACGCGTCCGCCGCGCACACCCTCCTGGTCCCCGGTGGCAGGGGCACCCGCCGGCCGGATCCGCGTCTGACCGACTGGCTGCGTGAGCAGGGGCCGCGGGCCCCGCGCCTGGTCTCCGTGTGCACCGGGTCGCTGCTGCTCGCCGAGGCGGGCCTGCTGGACGGCCGTCGCGCGACGACCCACTGGAGGTTCTGCGACCAGCTCGCCCGCGACCACCCGGCCGTGCAGGTCGAACCCGACCCCATCTACGTGCGCGACGGCCACATCGCAACGTCCGCCGGCGTCACCTCCGGCATCGACCTCGCCCTCGCCCTGGTCGAGGAGGACCTCGGCCGGGACGTCGCCCTCACCATCGCCCGCCACCTCGTGGTCTTCCTGCGCCGTCCCGGAAACCAGGCCCAGTTCAGCGCGCAGCTCGCCGCCCAGACGGCCTCCCGCGAGCCGCTGCGCGAGCTCCAGCGGTGGATCACCGAGCACCCCGCCGACGACCTGACCGTCGAGGCCCTCGCCGCCCGCGCCCGGCTCTCCCCGCGCCACTTCGCCCGCGCCTTCCGGTCCGAGACCGGCACGACCCCCGGCCGCTACGTCGACCGGGTCCGCCTCGAACACGCCCGCCGCCTCCTGGAGGACACGGGCGACGGAATCGAGGAAATCTCCCGCGCCAGCGGCTACGGCACACCCGAGGCCATGCGCCGGGCCTTCGTGAAGGCCCTCGGCACCGCACCGGCCGAGTACCGCCGGCGTTTCCGTCCGGCCCTCACCCCATGAAGGGACAACCGATGCAGATCGCCATCGTCCTCTACGACGGCTTCACCGCCCTGGACGCCGTAGGCCCCTACGAGACCCTCGGCCGCCTCCCGGACGCCGAGACGGTCTTCGTCGCCGAACGCACCGGCCCCGTCCGCAACGACACCGGCAACCTCGCGCTCACCGCCGACCGGACCCTGACCGACGTGCCGAGCCCCGACATCGTGGTGGTCCCGGGCGGTCCCGGCCAGGAGTCGCAGATGACGAACGACACCCTGCTGGACTGGCTGCGCACCGCCGACGCCACCACCACCTGGACGACGTCCGTGTGCACCGGCTCCCTGATCCTGGCCGCCGCCGGACTCCTCCGGGGACGCCGGGCGACATCGCACTGGCTCACCCTGGAGGAGCTGAAACCCTTCGGTGTCGAGCCCACGCAAGAGCGGGTCGTCTTCGACGGCAAGTACGTCACCGCCGCCGGGGTCTCCTCCGGCATCGACATGGGCCTCACCCTGCTCGGCAGGATCGCCGGCGACGAACACGCCCAGGCCGTCCAGCTGATGACCGAGTACGACCCGCAGCCCCCGTACGACGCCGGCTCCCCGCAGAAGGCACCCGCGCACCTCGTCGAGATGTTCCGCGCCCAGGCCGCCTCAGCCTGACGCGGTCCAGGTGAAGCGCGGCTGCCGCCGCTCCAGGAACGCGGCGACGCCCTCCGCGGTGTCGGCGTTGTCGCGCATCTGCTCGGCCCAGTACGCGTCCCGGTCGGTGCGCCCGTCGGCGAACTCCTTCGCCGCGGCCTGCGTCAGCTGCGAGCGGGACACCAGGATGCGGGTGAACTCGGCGACCCGCTTGTCGAGTTCACCCTCGGGCAGCACCTCGTCGACCAGCCCGGTGCGCAACGCCCGGTCGGTGCCGATCAACTCGCCCGAGAACAGCAGGTACTTGGTGGTGGCCGGACCCACCAGCGACTTCAACCGCCGGGTCGCGGAGGCCGGATACACGATCCCGAGCTTCGCCGGGGTCACCCCGAACAGCGCGCCCTCCTCCGCGAACCGCAGATCACAGGCCGCCGCGAGCTGCGCCCCGCCGCCCACGCAGTGCCCGCGGATCGCCGCCAGCGTCGGCTTCGCAAACGCGGCGAGCGCCTCCTCCGCCCGCACGGCCAGCCCCTGCGCCTCGGCGGGCGAGGCCCGCAGCGTGGAGATGTCGGCGCCCGCGCAGAACGTGCCGCCCTCACCCGTCAGCACCAGGGCCCGTACCCCCGGATCTGCCGCCAGGGTGTCCAGCAGCTCGGGCAGCGCCCGCCACATCGCGGCCGTCATGGCGTTCCGCTTGGCCGGATGGGCGATGACGACGGTGGCCACCGAGTCGGCGACGCGGTGCAGCAGCTGGGGCTCCATGCGCGGGATGCTAGCCGCACCCCCGCTCCGTACGATCGACGAGGGGCCCGTGAGAGGAGGCGGCCCGATGACCAAGCCCGCGAAGGACGAGAAGGCCAAACTGCGGCGCGGCTTCGGCCGACTGGTCGCGCTGGGCGTGCTCCTGGTCGTCGCCGGTCTCGTCGGGCTCGTCTACACCGGCGTGGCCACGCTGACGTCCATGCTCCTGTTCGGCTGGCTGCTGCTGATCGGCGGCGTGGTCGGCCTGCTGCACGCCATTGAGGGACGCGGCAGCAACTTCTTCTGGCTCGCGGTGATCGTCGCGGCCCTGAACATCGCGGCGGGTGTCGTGATCCTGAAGAGCCCCGACGCGGCCGCCGACGCCCTGGCCATGTTCGCCGCCCTGCTCTTCCTCACCGCCGGGCTGTTCCGGCTGGTCGGCGGCCTGGTGGTGCGTGGCCCGCAGTTCGGCCTGACCCTGCTGCTGGGCGCGTTCGACCTGCTGCTGGGCATCCTGGTGCTGGGCTCCTGGCCGAGCAGCAGCCAGTACGTCATCGGTACGTTCTTCTCGCTGGCCCTGCTCTTCGACGGCCTCGGCCTGATCGCCACCGGCTTCGGCGGCCGCCGGATCGTGGGCATGGTCGAGGACGCCTCAGGAGTGGGCAAGGCCGGGCCAGGGGATGCCTCGAAACCCGTACAAGCCGAATAGTTCGGAAAGTCGGCACCGGCGGGACAGGATGCAGTCCCACATCTGACCGTGTCATACGCCAACGGTCAGAAGCGTTCGATAATTGCTGACTTGTGTTCAGCTCTCCGGCAGGAGGCGGCGCGTTACCAACACTCGACGTGTGGTGACAACCGAGCACAAGGGTGGCGACCGGACGATGGACGACCACGGGCGCGGGCCCGCCCCACGCCCCGCAGGCGGCGCAGACGCAACCGTCGAGCCGAGCACGCGCGCTCCACTGCCGTACGAGGGCGTATGGCGGTTCACCGCTCCCGCCGTCGACGCCTCGGTCCCGCAGGCCCGGCACGCCGTACGGGATCTGCTCCTGCGCCAGCGGGTGCCGGTCACGGACGACGTGGCCCAGGGACTGCTGCTGATCGTCTCCGAGCTGGTCACGAACGCCGTACGGCACGCCGCGGTGCTCTCGCCGATGCTCGCCGTGGAGGTCGCCGTCGGCGCCGAGTGGGTGCGGGTGTCCGTGGAGGACAACCACCCCTACCGGCCGACCGCCCTGGAGACCGACCACGGCCGGACCGGCGGCCGGGGTCTGCTCCTGGTGCGGGAGATCACCCGGGAGGCGGGCGGGGTGTGCGACGTCGAGCACACGACGAACGGTGGCAAGGTGATCTGGGCCGCCCTGCCGCTCAACCCCGCCCGGCTGCCCTGAGGCTCACCAGCCCTCGGACGGACCGGTCAGCTCCCTGATCGCGGGACGGGCCGCGTCCAGCACCGTCATGAACCACGCCGAGAAGGTGTCCCTGGCGTGCCGCTCCGCCAGCTCGTCCGGGGTGACGAACGCCGTGGCGTGCACCTCCTCCGGGTCCGGCCGCAGCGGCGCCTGCACCAGTCCGACGAAAAGGTGGTTGTACTCCTGCTCCACCAGGCCCGACACCGGGTCCGGGTGGTTGTAGCGCACGGTGCCCGCCTCGGCGAGCAGCGACGGGGAGACGCCGAGTTCCTCGTACGTCCGCCGGGCCGCCGCCGCGAAGGGGGCCTCGCCGGGGTAGGGGTGGCCGCAGCAGGTGTTGGACCAGACACCGGGGGAGTGGTACTTGCCCAGCGCCCGCTGCTGGAGCAGCAGCCGGCCGTAGTCGTCGAAGAGGAAGACCGAGAACGCCCGGTGCAGCCGGCCCGGTGGCTGGTGGGCGGCGAGCTTCTCAGCGGTGCCGATCGTCACGCCGTTCTCGTCGACCAGTTCCAGCATGATCGCTTCCGCGGTGCCGTTCGACGAGCTGTGCGTCGCGGTGGCAGGTGTGATCGGCATACCCATCCTTCGCCTCGTTCCTCGCGCCCCAGTCTGCCGTACGAATCCGGCACTCCCGGCACTTCCCGGCGCGTCTGCACCGGAAGAGGGACCCGGTGGATGATCCTGCCCGCCGCACGAAGCCAGGAACCGTCTGGTACGGCTGTGCGGGTGAGGACGGGGGCGCGCGCCGAACCGTCGCACTCCGGGGCATGGGCGTGGGTCGCCTGCGGCCGCTTCCGACAGCGATCGCCTGCGGCGTCCGCGCGCGCCGGTGTGTCGGCCTTCAGGCGGTCGCGCCGGGCTTCAGCGCTCGCCGGTTTGATGGGTGCCGTATCGGCCCTCAAGCGGTCGTACCGGCTTCGGCGCTCGCCGGTTTCCGGCTCGCGCGTGCGTGCGGGGCTTCGGCGGACGCCGGGTTTCCTGTGCGCCGTGTCGGCCCTCAAGCAGTCGTGCCCGGCCTCAGCGCACAACTGATGAGCGCCCCCGGCGATTCAGTAGCACAACCGTGCCTCGTGTTCCGCGTGGCCGCTCGGCTCCAGCTGGAACGTGCAGTGCTCCACGTCGAAGTGGTCGCCCAGGCAGCCCTGGAGTTCGTGGAGCATCTTCTCGTGCCCTATCGCGTTCAGGACGTCGGAGCGGACGACGACGTGCGCGGACAGCACCGGCATGCCCGAGGTGATCGTCCAGGCGTGCAGATCGTGGACGTCCTCCACCCCGTCGAGCGCCAGTACGTGGGCCCGCACCTCCGCCATGTCGACGCCCTTGGGTGCCGACTCCAGCAGCACGTCGAGCGTCTCGCGCAGCAGCTTCAGCGTGCGCGGCACGATCATCAGGCCGATGACCAGCGAGGCGATCGGGTCGGCCGCCTGCCAGCCGGTGGTGACGATCACCACCGCCGAGATCAGCACCGCCACCGAGCCCAGCGCGTCGGCGGCGACCTCCAGGAAGGCGCCGCGCACGTTCAGGCTCTCCTTCTGGCCGCGCATCAGCAGCGTGAGCGAGATCATGTTCGCGACCAGACCGATCAGACCGAACACCGCGGTCAGCCCGCCCTCGGTGCCGGCCGGTGTGATGAACCGCTGGATCGCCTCGTACAGCACATAGCCGCCGACCCCGAGCAGCAGCAGACAGTTGGCGAGCGCGGCGAGGATCTCGGCGCGCGCGTACCCGAAGGTGCGGTTCGCGCTGGCCGGGAGATTGGCGAAGTGGATCGCGAGCAGCGCCATGCCGAGGCCGAGCGCGTCGGTCGCCATGTGCGCGGCGTCCGCGATCAACGCGAGGGAGTCCGCGAGCACACCGCCGACGATCTCGACCACCATGACGGTGAGCGTGATGGACAGCGCGATCCGCAACCTGCCGCGGTACGCCGCGGCCGCCGTACCGGTGACCGGCGCGCCGTGCGCATGCCCGTGATCGTGCCCAGCCCCCATGAACAGCCGCCTCCCGTTGATCGGTCCGGACCCCAGTGAACTACGGGCGGGGGGTATCCGGCAACGCGGCACTGAACACCGTTGTCATGTGCCCTGACCTGCGGAAATGAAGCGCAGGTCAGGGCATTGGCGCGATCACCGGCCGATCACCGGCCGTGGTGCAGCAGCCATCCCTGCCACGCCGACTCGACCATCTCGCGCACTCCGCGCCGGGCCGTCCAACCCAGCTCCTCGGCGGCCCGGGCGGCCGAGGCGACGGCGCGCGGCGCGTCCCCGGGGCGGCGCGCCTCGACGACGGCGGGGCGGGTGTCGCCGGTCACCTCACCGATCAGCGTGACCAGCTCGCGCACCGAGACGCCCTCGCCGCGGCCGATGTTCACGGTCAGATCGCCGGACGCGTCCGGGGCGGACAGCCGCCGTGCCGCCGCGAGGTGCGCCTCGGCGAGGTCGGCGACATGGATGTAGTCACGGATGCAGGTGCCGTCCGGCGTCGGGTAGTCGTCGCCGAAGATCCGCGGGGCCTCGTCGCGGGTCAGCCGGTCGAAGACCATGGGGACCACGTTGAACACGCCGGTGTCGGCCAGCTCCGGCGCGGCCGCGCCCGCCACGTTGAAGTAGCGCAGGCACACCGTCGCGATGCCGTGCGCCCGGCCCGCCGCGCGCACCAGCCACTCACCGGCGAGTTTTGTCTCGCCGTACGGGCTCATCGGGGCGCACGGCGTGTCCTCCGTGATGAGGTCCACATCGGGGTTGCCGTAGACGGCCGCGGACGAGGAGAAGAGGAAGCGCCTGATCCCGGCCCCGGCGACCGCGTCCAGCAGCGCCGCGAGACCGCCGACGTTCTCCTCGTAGTACCGGGTCGGCTGCTCCACGGACTCGCCGACCTGCTTGCGCGCCGCGAGATGCACCACGCCCGTCACCGCGTGCTCGGCGAACACCCGCTTCAGCAGCTCGCCGTCCCCGGCCGAGCCCCGCACCAGAGGTACGTCCGCCGGGAGCCGCGCGGGCACCCCGGCCGAGAGGTCGTCCAGCGCCACGACGCGCTCCCCGGCCTCGGCCATGACCCGCGCCACATGCGCCCCGATGTATCCGGCACCGCCGGTGATCAGCCATGTCATGGTGGCCCACCCTAATCCCGGCCGGTACCTGGGTCGCCCCGGGCTTTAGCCCTTTCTGTCGTGATTGCCCACATTCGGAAGTGCGATTTTGTACGTCGCCCCCCCGCGTCCCCGATGATGATCATCGCGGAGGTACCGGCAGACCGTGTGGAACCGGACTGTGAACGGCCGGTGAACACGAACTTCCCAACATCCGATAGCCTCTGCCGACATGCCGCCCGCCGGGTGCAGCTCCGCCTGCCCCACGGGGCGCCCCACCATGCACGCGACCGGCGCGGAAACGTCGGCCCCCAGGGAGTGAGTTTCGGTTGTCGACCGCCATCCTCACCGGTCAGCCGGTGCCCGGATCGTCGATAGAGGGCGATCTGCGGTCGCTCGGCTTCGAGGTGTGCATCGCCGCCGACCCCGCCGACACCGAGGCCCTCCTCGCCCAGGTGCCGAGTGACCAGCGTGTCGCCGTCGTCGACGCCCGTTTCGTCGGTCACCTGCACGCCCTGCGCCTCGGCCTCACCGACCCGCGCTTCCCGCTCGCCGCGATACCCGGCGCAGTGACGGCCCAGCCCGCCGGCCGCCAGGCCCTGACGCGCGCGCTGGCCCGCGAGACCTCCACCCAAGGCACGCTGCTGGTGGACAGCCTCGCCGACCGGATCACCGGCGCGCTGGACGTCGATGTGCACCGGCCCGAGCTCGGCAGCCTGGTCGCCGCCGTCCCCACCGACCCGCAGGCCCGCAACGAGGCACGGCAGGCCGTCGCCGCCGTCGACGACGAGGCCGTACGCCTGAAGTCGGCCGTCAAGGCCCGCGACGGCTTCTTCACCACCTTCTTCATCAGCCCGTACTCCCGCTACATCGCCCGCTGGTGCGCCCGGCGCGGACTGACACCCAATCAGGTCACCACCGCCTCCCTGCTCACCGCCCTGATCGCGGCGGGATGCGCGGCCACCGGCACGCGCGGCGGGTTCGTCGCGGCCGGCGTACTGCTGATCGCGTCCTTCGTGCTGGACTGCACCGACGGCCAACTGGCCCGCTACTCCCTGCAGTACTCCACCCTCGGCGCCTGGCTGGACGCCACCTTCGACCGGGCCAAGGAGTACGCCTACTACGCGGGCCTCGCCCTCGGCGCGGCCCGGGGCGGCGACGACGTGTGGGCGCTCGCCCTGGGCGCGATGGTTCTGCAGACCTGTCGGCACATCGTCGACTTCTCCTTCAACGAGGCGAACCACGACGCCACCGCCAACACCAGCCCCACGGCCGCCCTTTCGGACAAACTGGACAGTGTCGGCTGGACGGTGTGGCTGCGCCGGATGATCGTCCTGCCGATCGGCGAGCGCTGGGCGCTGATCGCCGTCCTCACCGCCGTCGCGACCCCGCGCATCACCTTCTACGCCCTGCTCATCGGCTGCGCGTTCGCCGCGACCTACACTACGGCGGGCCGCGTCCTGCGGTCGCTGACCCGCAAGGCGGAGCGCACCGACCGTGCGGCGCGGGCGCTGGCCGATCTGGCGGACAGCGGGCCGCTGGTGGAGCTGCTCGCGCGCAAGGTGCCCGTCCCGGCGCCGCTCTGCGCCGCCGCCGGCGGTCTCGTCGTAGTGACCTCCGCCGCACTCTGGGGTGCGACCTGGCCGACCGTGCTCGCCGCGCTCGTCTACGTCGCGCTGTCCGCGGCCGCCGTCTCACGCCCCCTCAAAGGTGCGCTGGACTGGCTGGTTCCGCCCTTCTTCCGGGCCGCCGAGTACGGGACCGTGCTGATCCTGGCAGCTGAATCGGAGGTGAACGGAGTACTTCCCGCTGCTTTCGGGCTGGTTGCGGCTGTCGCCTACCATCACTACGACACGGTCTATCGCATCCGCGGCAACGCGGGTGCGCCCCCGCACTGGCTGGTGCGGGCGATCGGGGGGCACGAGGGCCGGACGCTGGTGGTCGTGGTGCTCGCCGTGGTGCTGACCGCCGCGCAGTTCAAGGTCGCGCTCACGGTCCTCGCCGTGGCCGTGGCCCTGGTGGTGCTCGTCGAGAGCATCCGCTTCTGGGCGTCCGCAGGGGCACCCGCCGTACACGACGAAGGAGAACCCGCATGATCGGCCTCGTGCTGGCGGCCGGCGCCGGCCGGCGTCTGCGCCCCTACACGGACACCCTGCCCAAGGCGCTGGTGCCGGTGGGGCCCGCGGGCGACGAGGACGGTCCCACGGTTCTCGACCTGACCCTCGCGAACTTCGCCGAGATCGGCCTGACCGAGGCCGCGATCATCGTCGGCTATCGCAAGGAAGCCGTGTACGCGCGCAAGGACGCGCTGGAGAAGAAGTACGGCCTGAAGCTCACCCTGGTCGACAACGACAAGGCCGAGGAGTGGAACAACGCCTACTCCCTGTGGTGCGGCCGTGACCTCCTCAAGGACGGCGTGATCCTCGCCAACGGCGACACCGTCCACCCGGTCTCCGTGGAGCGGACGCTGCTCGCCGCGCGCGGCGACGGCAAGAAGATCATCCTCGCCCTCGACACCGTGAAGTCGCTGGCCGACGAGGAGATGAAGGTCGTCGTCGAGCCCGAGCAGGGCGTCCGGAAGATCACCAAGCTGATGGACCCCGCCGAGGCCACCGGCGAGTACATCGGCGTCACCCTCATCGAGGGCGATGCCGCCCTCGAACTGGCGGACGCGCTGCGGACCGTCTGGGAGAGCGACCCCCAGCAGTTCTACGAGCACGGCTACCAGGAGCTCGTCAACCGCGGCTTCAAGATCGACGTGGCCCCGATCGGCGACGTGGCGTGGGTCGAGATCGACAACCACGACGATCTGGCCCGGGGACGGGAGATCGCGTGCCAGTACTGACCCGGCTCATCCCGTCACCGGTCGTCGTGGACATCCGCCCGGGTGCTCTCGACGATCTGGCGGGTGTGCTCGCCGACGAGCGCATATCCCACTCGGGCAGGCTCGCCGTCGCCGTCAGCGGCGGCTCCGGCGCCCGGCTGCGCGAGCGCGTCGCCCCACAGCTGCCCGGCGCCACCTGGTACGAGGTGGACGGCGGCACCCTCGACGACGCCGTGCGGCTGGCCGCCGAGATGAAGGCGGGCCACTTCGACGCGCTCGTCGGGCTCGGCGGCGGCAAGATCATCGACTGCGCCAAGTTCGCCGCGGCCCGCGTCGGCCTCCCGCTGGTCGCCGTACCGACCAACCTCGCGCACGACGGCCTGTGCTCCCCGGTCGCCACCCTCGACAACGACGCCGGCCGAGGCTCGTACGGCGTGCCCAACCCGATCGCCGTCGTCATCGACCTGGACGTCATCCGCGAGGCCCCGGTCCGCTTCGTCCGGGCCGGTATCGGCGACGCCGTCTCGAACATCTCCGCGATCCGTGACTGGGAGCTGGCCAACCGCGTCAAGGGCGAGAAGATCGACGGCCTCGCCGCGGCCATGGCCCGCCAGGCCGGCGAGGCGGTGCTGCGGCACCCGGGCGGCATCGGCGACAACGACTTTCTGCAGGTACTGGCCGAGGCGCTGGTCCTCAGCGGGATCGCCATGTCGGTGTCGGGCGACTCCCGCCCGTCCTCCGGCGCCTGCCACGAGATCAACCACGCCTTTGACCTGCTCTTCCCCCAGCGGGCGGCCGCCCACGGCGAGCAGTGCGGGCTTGGCGCGGCCTTCGCGATGTATCTGCGCGGCGCGCACGAGGAGTCGGTGTACATGGCCGAGGTGCTGCGTCGGCACGGCCTGCCGGTGCTGCCGGAGGAGATCGGCTTCACCCCGGACGAGTTCGTCCGGGTCGTGGAGTACGCCCCTCGGACCCGGCCCGGCCGCTACACGATCCTCGAACACCTCGACCTGCAAACCCACCAGATCAAGGACATCTACGCCGACTATGTCAAGGCCATCGGTAGCTGAACTCCGCCCTGTCGTCCACCCCGCCGGGGTGAAGGACCGGCGCAGCGGTGAGCACTGGGCGGGACGCCTCTACATGCGTGAGGTGTCGCTGCGGGTCGACCGCTACCTGGTGAACACCAGGGTCACGCCCAACCAGCTCACGTACCTGATGACCCTCTTCGGCGTGCTCGCGGCCCCCGCCCTGCTGGTGCCGGGCATCCCGGGCGCGGTGCTTGGCGTGGTCATGGTCCAGCTGTATCTGCTGCTGGACTGCGTCGACGGCGAGATCGCCCGCTGGAAGCAGCAGTTCTCGCTGGGCGGGGTCTACCTGGACCGGGTCGGCGCCTACCTGACCGACGCAGCCGTCCTCGTCGGCCTCGGCCTGCGCGCCGCCGACCTGTGGGGCACCGGGCGGATCGACTGGCTGTGGGCTTTCCTCGGCACCCTGGCCGCCCTCGGCGCGATCCTGATCAAGGCCGAGACCGACCTCGTCGGCGTCGCCCGGCACCAGGGCGGGCTGCCGCCGGTCAAGGAGTCCGCCTCCGAGCCGCGCTCCTCCCGCATGGCGCTGGCCCGCCGGGCCGCCGCCGCACTGAAGTTCCACCGGCTGATCCTCGGCATCGAGGCGTCCCTGCTGATCCTGGTCCTCGCCGTCCTGGACGCCGCCCGCGGCGACCTGTTCTTCACGCGGCTCGGTGTCGCCGTACTTGCCGGGATCGCGCTGCTGCAGACGCTGCTCCACCTGGTGTCGATCCTCGTTTCGAGCAGGCTCCGGTGAGCCCCGGGATGCGGGTCGGGGCGGTCATCATCACGATGGGCAACCGCCCCGAGGAACTCCGCGCGCTGCTGGAGTCGGTCGCCAAGCAGGACGGCGACCCGATAGACGTGGTCGTCGTAGGCAACGGCTCGCCCGTGCCCGAGGTCCCCGCCGGCGTACGCACCGTCGAGCTGCCCGAGAACCTCGGCATCCCCGGCGGCCGCAACGTCGGCATAGAGGCCTTCGGCCCCAGCGGCCGCGACGTCGACATACTGCTGTTCCTCGACGACGACGGCCTGCTCGCCCGCAACGACACCGCCCAGCTGTGCCGTCAGGCCTTCGAGGCCGACCCCAAGCTCGGCATCATCAGCTTCCGCATAGCCGACCCGGACACCGGCGTCACCCAGCGCCGCCACGTGCCCCGGCTGCGCGCCTCCGACCCGATGCGCTCCTCGCGGGTCACCACGTTCCTGGGCGGCGCCAACGCGGTCCGTACCCGGGTGTTCGCCGAGGTCGGCGGCCTGCCGGACGACTTCTTCTACGCCCACGAGGAGACCGACCTGGCCTGGCGGGCCCTCGACGCGGGCTGGCTGATCGACTACCGGTCCGACATGGTCCTGTACCACCCCACGACCGCGCCCTCCCGGCACGCGGTCTACCACCGCATGGTCGCCCGCAACCGCGTCTGGCTCGCCCGCCGCAACCTGCCCGCCCCCCTCGTCCCCGTCTACCTGGGCATCTGGCTCACCCTCACGCTGCTGCGCCGCCCCTCGCGGCCGGCCCTGCGGGCGTGGTTCGGCGGCTTCCGGGAAGGCTGGACGTCGCCGTGCGGTCCCCGCCGGCCCATGAAGTGGCGTACGGTGTGGCGGCTGACTCGACTGGGCCGACCTCCTGTCATCTGACAAGCTCGTCCCTGAGAGCATTCGGGGCGTAACGCTCGGCTTCCGGCTCCTGCCGACCCGCACAGGCCGCGCATAAGACGAAAGTTTCGACTAGTGAGTGAGACCACACACGACGGGACAGTCGCGGTGACCGCGCCTCCGTCACCCGACGAGGGACTGTCCGCGGCGGATCTCGCCGCCAAGTACGGGCTGTCCGTGAGCGGCGCCCGCCCCTCCCTTGTCGAGTACGTCCGCCAGCTCTGGGACCGGCGTCACTTCATCCTCGCGTTCTCGCGGGCGAAGCTGACCGCCCAGTACAGCCAGGCCAAGCTCGGCCAGCTCTGGCAGGTCGTCACCCCGCTGCTGAACGCGGCCGTGTACTTCTTCGTCTTCGGCGTGATCCTGGAGGCCGACCGGGGCATGCCGCGTGAGGTGTACATCCCGTTCCTGGTCACCGGCGTGTTCGTGTTCACCTTCACACAGAGCTCGGTGATGGCGGGCGTCCGCGCGATCTCCGGCAACCTCGGCCTGGTGCGCGCCCTGCACTTCCCGCGCGCCTCGCTGCCGGTCTCCTTCGCGCTCCAGCAGCTCCAGCAGCTGCTCTTCTCGATGGTCGTGCTGTTCGCGGTGACCGTCGCCTTCGGCAGTTACCCCGACCTGTCCTGGGCGCTGATCGTTCCGGCACTGGGCCTGCAGTTCTGCTTCAACACCGGCCTCGCGCTGATCATGGCCCGGGCGGGCGCCAAGACCCCGGACCTGGCGCAGCTGATGCCGTTCGTGATGCGTACGTGGATGTACGCGTCCGGCGTCATGTACTCCATCCCGATCATGCTGGCCGACAAGCCGTCCTGGATCGCCAACGTGCTCCAGTGGAACCCGGCCGCCATCTACATGGACCTGATGCGCTTCGCGATGATCGACGGCTACGGCTCGGAGAACCTCCCCGACCACGTCTGGGCGATCGCCGGCGGCTGGGCCGTGCTGTTCGCCCTGGGCGGGTTCGTGTACTTCTGGAAGGCGGAGGAGAGGTACGGCCGTGGCTGACCATACGACCGAGGCACGCATCCCCACCGTCATCGCGGACGACCTGCACATCGTCTACCGCGTCAACGGCGCCAAGACCGGCAAGGGCAGCGCCACCGCGGCCCTCAGTCGCATGCTCAAGCGAGGCTCCGACGGCGACGCGCGCGGGGTGCGCAAGGTGCACGCCGTGCGCGGGGTGTCCTTCATTGCCTACCGGGGCGAGGCGATCGGACTGATCGGCTCCAACGGCTCCGGCAAGTCGACCCTGCTGCGCGCCATCGCCGGACTGCTGCCCGCCGAGAGCGGCAGGGTCTACACCGACGGCCAGCCCTCGCTGCTCGGTGTGAACGCGGCCCTGATGAACGACCTGACCGGTGAGCGCAACGTCATATTGGGCGGGCTCGCCATGGGCATGACCCGCGAGCAGATCAAGGAGCGCTACCAGGAGATCGTCGACTTCTCCGGCATCAACGAGAAGGGCGACTTCATCACGCTCCCGATGCGCACCTACTCCTCCGGTATGGCCGCCCGCCTGCGGTTCTCCATCGCCGCCGCCAAGGACCACGACGTCCTCATGATCGACGAGGCGCTGGCCACCGGCGACCGCAAGTTCCAGAAGCGCTCCGAGGAACGCATCCGCGAGCTGCGCAAGCAGGCGGGCACCGTTTTCCTGGTCAGTCACAACAACAAGTCGATCCGTGACACCTGCGACCGCGTGCTGTGGCTGGAGCGCGGCGAGCTGCGTATGGACGGACCCACCGACGAGGTCCTCAAGGAGTACGAGAAGTTCACGGGTAAGTAGACAGCCGTTCAGGGCCCTGCCGGAACTGCTCCGGCGGGGCCCTGCGTCGTCGGCAAAGGGCACCTGTGCCGCCCGCAAAGGAAGCGTCAACTCTGGTCGCCCGTAGGAATCTTGAAGCCAATCGGTGTGTTCTTGTGATGCGCAGGACACCCCCTCGGTCCGCGCCGCGTTGTACAACGTAAGCTGTACGGGTGCCGAAAGGCGGCAAGTGGGGCGATAATGCGCGACACCCTCCACCGGGACAGCGGCCGGAACACCGGGCGGCGTGTCCGAAATAGTGCGTATTGGGTCGGCAGTGTAGAACGGGAGATGTGACGGCAATGGCTACGGAAACTCCCCAGCTCCGCGAGGCATGTGCCGTCCCCGCCCTGGGCAGCAAACGGTGACGGGAACCACCACGACGCGCACGGACGACCCGGAGCGCGCAACCCTCGACAAGGCCACGGCCGAGAACTTCCCCGTGGCCCCGTTCTTCCTGCCCAGAGCCTGGCGCGCCGACCTCATGGCCGTCTACGGTTTCGCCCGCCTCGTCGACGACATCGGTGACGGCGACCTCGCCCCCGGCGGCGCCGACGCCCGGCTGCTCGGCGTGTCGCCCGAGCGGGCCGAGGACCGGATGGCCCTGCTGGACGCCTTCGAGGCCGACCTGCGCCGCGTCTTCGACTCGACCCCGCGCCACCCCCTGCTGCGCCGCCTCCAGCCGACCGTGCGCCGCGCCTCGCTCACCCCCGAGCCGTTCCTCGGCCTGATCGCCGCCAACCGCCAGGATCAGCTCGTCAAGCGCTACGAGACCTACGACGACCTGCTCGCCTACTGCGAACTGTCCGCGAACCCCGTGGGCCGGCTCGTCCTCGCCGTCACCGGCACCGCCACCCCCGAGCGGATCCGCCGCTCCGACGCGATCTGCACCGCCCTTCAGATCGTCGAGCACCTCCAGGACGTCGCCGAGGACCTCCGCCGCGACCGCATCTATCTGCCCGCCGAGGACATGAAGCGCTTTCACGTCCAGGAGGCGGATCTCGCCACGGCGACCGCGGGCGCATCGGTGCGCGCACTGGTCGCATACGAAGCGCAACGCGCCCGCGATCTCCTGAATGAAGGCGCCCCCCTCGTGGGTAGCGTGAACGGCAGACTGAGGCTGTTGCTCGCGGGGTTCGTGGCGGGGGGAAGGGCGGCCGTCCAGGCGATCGCCGCCGCCGACTACGACGTACTTCCCGGCCCGCCCAAACCCGGCAAGCTCCGGTTGCTGCGTGAGGTGGGCGTGACTCTGCGAGGAGAGGGGTGATCCGGACCGTGGAGTCAGCGCCACACGTGTCCGCACCGGTACTCGCCGCCTACAGCTACTGCGAGGCCGTCACCGGACAGCAGGCCCGTAACTTCGCCTACGGCATCAGACTGCTGCCGACACCAAAGCGCCGCGCGATGTCGGCGCTGTACGCGTTCTCCCGGCGCGTCGACGACATCGGCGACGGCGCGCTCACCGACGACGTGAAGTTCGCCCGGCTCCAGGAGACCCGGACGCTGCTCGACCGGATCCGCCGGGACGCGCTCGGCGAGGACGACACCGACCCCGTCGGTGTCGCGCTCGCCCATGCCGCCCGCCACTTCCCGATCCCGCTCGACGGACTGGACGAGCTCATCGACGGCGTCCTGATGGACGTCCGCGGCGAGGCCTACGAGACCTGGGACGACCTGAAGACCTACTGCCGCTGCGTGGCCGGCGCCATCGGCCGGCTCTCGCTCGGCGTGTTCGGCACGGAACCGGGGGCGCGCGGCGCCGAGCGCGCGCCGGAGTATGCCGACACGCTCGGGCTCGCACTCCAGCTCACCAACATCCTGCGCGACATCCGTGAGGACGCCGAGGGCGGGCGCACCTATCTGCCCGCCGACGACCTGGCCAAGTTCGGCTGCTCGGCCGGGTTCAGCGGGCCGACCCCACCGGAGGGCTCCGACTTCGCGGGCCTCGTGCACTTCGAAGTGCGGCGGGCCCGCGCCCTTTTCGCCGAGGGCTACCAGCTGCTGCCCATGCTCGACCGGCGCAGCGGCGCCTGTGTCGCCGCCATGGCCGGTATCTACCGCCGTCTCCTCGACCGCATCGAGCGCGACCCCGAGGCGGTGCTGCGCGGCCGGGTCTCGCTGCCCGGACGTGAGAAGGCCTATGTCGCCGTGCGTGGCCTGTCCGGTCTGGACGCCCGGCATGTGACCCGACGGACCGTCAGGAGGCGCGCCTGATGGACACCTTGGATCAAGGGGACACCGGCGGCGAAAAGCGGCAGGCAACCCTCCGCGGCGGGGCGGCGTCCCTGACTGCAACGGCCTGCCAGGGCGCGTCGACACGCCACGGCAGGTGCGCAGGGGAGGGTGCACGATGACCGACGGCATGCGGTCCGGGCCCGCACGGGACACGGTGGTGGTCGGCGGAGGGCTCGCCGGAATCACCGCCGCGCTCGCGCTCGCCGACGCCGGGGTGCGCGTCACCCTGCTCGAAGGCAGGCCGAGACTGGGCGGCCTGGCCTTCTCCTTCCAACGCGGCGAGCTGACTGTCGACAACGGCCAGCACGTCTATCTGCGCTGCTGCACCGCCTACCGCTGGTTCCTCGACCGAATCGGCGGCGCGGCGCTGGCTCCGCTGCAGAACCGTCTCGACGTGCCCGTCGTCGACGTCACCAAGCCCGAGGGCCGGCGGCTCGGCAGGCTGCGGCGCGACGCGCTGCCGGTGCCCCTGCATCTGGGGCGCAGCCTCGCGACGTATCCGCATCTGTCACTCGCCGAGCGCGCCAAGGTCGGCCGGGCCGCGCTCGCGCTCAAGGGCCTCGACCTCGCCGATCCGACCCTGGACGCACAGGACTTCGGCAGCTGGCTGACCGCGCACGGTCAGTCGGCGCGTGCCGTCGAGGCCCTGTGGGACCTGGTCGGGGTCGCCACCCTCAACGCGGTCGCGGGCGACGCCTCCCTGGGGCTCGCCGCGATGGTGTTCAAGACCGGTCTGCTGTCCGACCCGGGCGCGGCCGACATCGGCTGGGCGCGCGTCCCGCTGGGCGAACTGCACGACCGGCTGGCCCGCAGGGCGCTCGACTCCGTGGGCGTCCGTACCAGGATCCGTTCACGCGTCACCTCCATCTCCCAGAACGACAACGGGCGTTGGAGCGTTCGAGTTCCCGGTGAGGTCATCGAGACCGACGCGGTCGTGCTCGCCGTACCCCAGCGCGAGACCCACGACCTGCTGCCGGACGGCGCGCTCGACGCACCGGAACAGCTGCTGCGGATCGGCACCGCGCCGATCCTCAACATCCATGTCGTCTACGACCGCAAGGTCGTCGACACACCCTTCCTCACCGCGCTCGGCACGCCAGTGCAGTGGGTCTTCGATCGCACCGAGGCCTCCGGACTGAAGAGCGGCCAATACCTCGCGCTGTCGCAGTCGGCCGCGCAGGACGAGATCGACGCGCCCGTGGCCGCACTGCGCGAGCGGTACCTGCCCGAACTGCAGGGCCTGCTGCCGCGGACCCGCGACGCCCAGGTGGAGGACTTCTTCGTGACCAGGGAGCGCACCGCGACCTTCGCTCCCACTCCCGGCGTCGGACGGCTGCGGCCCGGCGCCCGCACCAAGGCATCCGGCCTGTACCTGGCCGGAGCGTGGACCGCCACCGGGTGGCCCGCGACCATGGAGAGTGCGGTCCGCAGCGGCATCGGTGCGGCGGACGCCGCGCTGGGCGCCCTGGGTCGGCCCCGCCCCCGCCACCTCTTCGACGTCGAGGAGGCGGCCTGATGATCGATCAGCGCGCGGCAGGCCCCCGCACCCCCGGTACCGCAACAAGAGGAGAGACTGTGCCCACTGTGCCCCCGGCCTCGAAGGCCGCTCGAGAGACCGCGGTGGACGTGACCGCGCTCCTGGAGCGCGGCCGGACCCTGGCCACACCGGTACTGCGGGCGGCCATCGACCGCCTGGCACCTCCCATGGACACGGTCGCCGCCTACCACTTCGGCTGGATCGACGCCGCGGGCAACCCCGCCGACGGCGACGGCGGCAAGGCCGTGCGCCCCGCCCTCGCCGTGCTGTCCGCCGAGGTCACCGGACGCGCACCCGAGGTCGGCATCCCCGGAGCCGTCGCGGTCGAACTGGTGCACAACTTCTCGCTGCTGCACGACGACCTGATGGACGGCGACGAACAGCGCCGGCACCGCGACACCGTCTGGAAGGTGCACGGCCCCGCCCAGGCCATCCTGGTCGGCGACGCCCTGTTCGCGCTGGCCAATGAGATCCTGCTGGAACTGGGCACCGTCGAGGCCGGCCGCGCCACCCGCCGCCTGACCACCGCCACCCGCGCCCTGATCGACGGCCAGGCCCAGGACATCTCCTACGAGCACCGCGACCGCGTCAGCGTCGAGGAGTGCCTGGAGATGGAGGGCAACAAGACCGGCGCCCTGCTGGCCTGCGCCAGCTCCATCGGCGCCGTGCTCGGCGGCGCGGACGACCGCACCGCCGACACCCTGGAGAAGTACGGTTACCACCTCGGCCTGGCCTTCCAGGCCGTCGACGACCTCCTCGGCATCTGGGGCGACCCGGAGGCCACCGGCAAGCAGACCTGGAGCGATCTGCGCCAGCGCAAGAAGTCCCTGCCGGTCGTGGCCGCCCTCGCCGCCGGGGGCAGCGCCTCCGAGCGGCTCGGGGAACTGCTCGCCGCCGACGCCAAGAGCAGCGACGTGGCGAACTTCTCCGAGGAGGAGTTCGCGGCCCGCGCCGCCCTGATCGAGGAGGCCGGCGGCCGCGAGTGGACCGCCGAGGAAGCACGCCGTCAGCACACCATCGCCATCGAAGCCCTCGACGCCGTCGACATGCCCGACCGGGTGCGGGCCCAGTTCACGGCGCTCGCCGACTTCGTCGTCGTACGAAAGAGATGATCACTATCGGTCGAATAGCCCTCGCGTAGTCGCCGGCCGGTGTCGCGATCGGATGCGCACCGGCCGACGGCGGACCCACAGCAGACGCACCACTGCAGCACTGCACGAAGGGGAAGCCATGACAGCGACGACCGACGGAAGCACCGGGGCACTGCCGCCCCGCGCTGACGCGGCCAGCGAAACCGACAGCACCACCCCGGTGGCGGCCGGGGTCCACGAAGCCGCCGTACGCACCGTCCAGCGCGCCACCGACTTCCTGCTGGCCCGGCAGGACGCCCAGGGCTGGTGGAAGGGCGACCTGGAGACCAACGTCACCATGGACGCCGAAGACCTGCTGCTCCGTCAGTTCCTCGGCATCCGCGACGAGTCCACGACCCGCGCCGCCGCCCTCTTCATCCGCGGCGAGCAGCGCGAGGACGGCACCTGGGCCACCTTCTACGGCGGACCGGGCGAACTCTCCACCACCATCGAGGCGTACGTCGCCCTGCGCCTGGCCGGCGACGCACCGGACGCGCCGCACATGGCGAAGGCGTCCGAGTGGATCCGCACCCAGGGGGGTATCGCGGCATCCCGTGTCTTCACCCGGATCTGGCTCGCCCTGTTCGGCTGGTGGAAGTGGGAGGACCTGCCCGAACTGCCGCCGGAACTCATCTACTTCCCGACGTGGGTGCCGCTCAACATCTACGACTTCGGCTGCTGGGCCCGGCAGACGATCGTCCCGCTGACCATCGTCTCCGCGAAGCGCCCGGTGCGGCCCGCGCCTTTCCCGCTGGACGAGCTGCACACCGATCCGGCCCACCCGAATCCGGCGAAGCCGCTGGCTCCCGCGGCGAGTTGGGACGGCGCCTTCCAGCGGCTCGACAAGGGCCTGCACGCCTTGCGCAAGGTCGTGCCAAGGAAGCTGCGCAGGGCGGCGATGCGGTCGGCGGCGCGCTGGATCATCGAGCGGCAGGAGAACGACGGTTGCTGGGGCGGTATCCAGCCGCCGGCCGTGTACTCGGTCATCGCGCTGTATCTGCTCGGCTACGACCTTCAGCACCCCGTCATGCGGGCCGGGCTTCAGTCGCTGGACCGCTTCGCCGTGTGGCGCGAGGACGGGGCCCGGATGATCGAGGCCTGCCAGTCGCCGGTGTGGGACACCTGCCTGGCGACCATCGCGCTCGTCGACGCCGGGGTGCCCGCGGACCACCCGCAGCTGGTGAAGGCGGCCGACTGGATGCTGGGGGAGCAGATCGTGCGGCCCGGCGACTGGTCCGTGCGACGGCCGCAACTGCCGCCGGGCGGCTGGGCGTTCGAGTTCCACAACGACAACTACCCCGACATCGACGACACCGCCGAGGTCGTCCTCGCACTGCGCCGGGTACGGCATCACGACCCGGAGCGGGTGGAGAAGGCCATCTCGCGCGGGGTGCGGTGGAACCTCGGCATGCAGTCGAGGAACGGGGCCTGGGGCGCCTTCGACGTCGACAACACCAGCCCGTTCCCCAACCGGCTGCCGTTCTGCGACTTCGGCGAGGTCATCGACCCGCCGAGCGCGGACGTCACCGCGCACGTGGTGGAGATGCTCGCGGTGGAGGGCCTCAGCCACGACCCGCGCACCCGGCGCGGCATCGAGTGGCTGCTCACCGAACAGGAGCCGGACGGCTCGTGGTTCGGACGCTGGGGCGTCAACTACATCTACGGCACCGGATCCGTGGTGCCCGCGCTGACCACCGCCGGCCTGCCCGGCTCGCATCCGGCGATCCGGCGGGCGGTGACCTGGCTGGAGAGCGTGCAGAACGACGACGGCGGCTGGGGCGAGGACCTGCGCTCCTACAAGTACGTCAAGGAGTGGAGCGGCAAAGGCGCCTCCACCGCCTCGCAGACCGCCTGGGCGCTGATGGCGCTGCTGGCGGCGGGGGAGCGGGACTCCAAGGCCGTCGAACGCGGTATCGAGTGGCTGGCCGCGACCCAGCGGGAGGACGGCTCCTGGGACGAGCCCTACTTCACGGGGACGGGCTTCCCGTGGGACTTCTCGATCAACTACCACCTGTACCGGCACGTCTTTCCGCTCACGGCGCTGGGCCGCTACGTGCACGGCGAGCCGTTCGCTCGGAAACCACTCGCCGAGGCCAAGGGGAACGAATGAATTCCCCGTCCGCTCCGGCGCCGCTGCTGATCGCCTGCGCGCTCGGCATCGAGCGGCTGGCGTTGCGGCTGGGGGACCGGGGTGGTGCGGGCGGGCCGGTGACCGTGCGTACGGGCATGGGGCCCGGCGCGGCCGAGCGTTCCGTCGAGCGGGCGCTGGCCGACCCGGCACTCGCCGGGGCCGCCGTGCTGGCCACGGGCTTCTGCGCGGGGCTGGCGCACGGCATGCACCCCGGTGACCTGGTCGTCGCCGAGGAGACCCGGGACCCGCGCGGCACGACGCCCTGTGTGGGCACCGAGCTGCTCGTCAAGGAACTCGGACGGGCGGTGCCCGGCCGCACCGTCCACACCGGCCCGGTCACCGGCTCCGACCACGTCGTGCGCGGTCAGGAGCGGTCCGACCTGCTGGCCACCGGCGCAATCGCGGTCGACATGGAGTCGGCGGCAACGCTGCTGAGCGCCGGGCGTGCGGGAGCACGTCCGGTTGCGGCCGTCCGGGTGGTCGTGGACGCTCCAGAACATGAACTCGTCCGAATCGGCACGGTGCGCGGTGGAATATCGGCTTTCCGCGTTCTTCGTTCCATTCTTCCCGCATTCTTTGAATGGCACCGTAATGTACTGCTCCCCAGGAGGTGAGCCCGATGGCCATGCCGCTGCGCCAGTCCATCAAGGTCGCTACATACTTGGCTGAACAGAAGCTCCGCAGGCGTGACAAGTTCCCGCTCATCGTCGAGCTGGAGCCGCTGTTCGCCTGCAACCTGAAGTGCGAGGGCTGCGGCAAGATCCAGCACCCCGCCGGGGTGCTGAAGCAGCGCATGCCGGTCGCGCAGGCCGTGGGAGCGGTGCTGGAATCCGGTGCGCCGATGGTGTCGATCGCCGGCGGCGAGCCGCTGATGCATCCGCAGATCGACGAGATCGTGCGGCAGTTGGTCGCCAAGCGGAAATACGTCTTCCTGTGCACCAACGCCATGTTGCTGCGCAAGAAGATGGACAAGTTCAAGCCCTCGCCCTACTTCGCCTTCGCCGTCCACATCGACGGCCTGCGTGAGCGGCACGACGAGTCGGTCGCGAAGGAGGGCGTGTTCGACGAGGCGGTGGAGGCCATCAAGGAGGCCAAGCGGCGCGGCTTCCGGGTCACCACCAACTCCACCTTCTTCAACACCGACACCCCGCAGACCGTCATCGAGGTGCTCAACTACCTCAACGACGACCTCAAGGTCGACGAGATGATGATCTCGCCCGCCTACGCCTACGAGAAGGCGCCCGACCAGGAGCACTTCCTGGGCGTGGAGCAGACCCGCGAACTGTTCAAGAAGGCCTTCGCGGGCGGCAACCGGCGCCGCTGGCGGCTCAACCACTCCCCGCTCTTCCTGGACTTCCTGGAGGGCAAGGTCGACTTCCCGTGCACCGCCTGGGCGATCCCCAACTACTCGCTCTTCGGCTGGCAGCGCCCCTGCTACCTGATGAGCGACGGGTACGTGTCGACGTACCGCGAACTGATCGAGGACACCGACTGGGACAAGTACGGCCGGGGCAAGGACCCGCGCTGTGCCAACTGCATGGCGCACTGCGGCTACGAGCCCACCGCCGTCCTCGCCACCATGGGCTCGCTCAAGGAGTCCCTGCGCGCCATGCGCGAGACGGTCTCCGGAAACCGGGAGTGACGCCATGACCGCCATCCCCTTGGGCGTCCCCGAGGTACCGGCGCGGCCCATCGCCGAGCGGCGCGTGTCGCGGCAGATCCAGGTCGGGCCGGTGGCGGTCGGAGGCGAGGCACCGGTGTCGGTGCAGTCGATGACGACGACCCGTACGTCGGACATCGGCGCCACCCTCCAGCAGATCGCCGAGCTCACCGCCTCCGGCTGCCAGATTGTCCGGGTCGCCTGCCCCACGCAGGACGACGCGGACGCGCTCTCGACCATCGCCCGCAAGTCGCAGATCCCCGTCATCGCCGACATCCACTTCCAGCCGAAGTACGTGTTCGCCGCGATCGAGGCCGGCTGTGCGGCCGTACGGGTGAATCCCGGCAACATCAAACAGTTCGACGACAAGGTCAAGGAGATCGCCCGGGCGGCCCGGGACCACGGCACGCCGATCCGGATCGGCGTGAACGCCGGGTCGCTCGACAAGCGGCTGCTCCAGAAGTACGGCAAGGCCACACCCGAGGCCCTCGTGGAGTCGGCCCTCTGGGAGGCCTCGCTGTTCGAGGAGCACGACTTCCGGGACATCAAGATCTCCGTCAAGCACAACGACCCGGTAGTGATGATCGAGGCGTACCGGCAGCTGGCGGCCCAGTGCGACTACCCGCTGCACTTGGGGGTGACGGAGGCCGGTCCGGCCTTTCAGGGCACGATCAAGTCGGCGGTCGCCTTCGGAGCACTGCTCTCGCAGGGGATCGGGGACACCATCAGGGTGTCGCTGTCGGCTCCGCCCGCCGAGGAGGTCAAGGTCGGCATCCAGATCCTGGAGTCGCTGAATCTGCGGCAGCGGCGGCTGGAGATCGTGTCGTGCCCGTCCTGCGGGCGCGCCCAGGTCGATGTGTACCGGCTGGCCGACGAGGTCACCGCCGGGCTGGACGGCATGGAGGTGCCGCTGCGCGTCGCCGTCATGGGGTGTGTGGTGAACGGCCCCGGCGAGGCGCGGGAGGCGGACCTGGGGGTCGCCTCCGGCAACGGCAAGGGGCAGATCTTCGTCAAGGGCGAGGTCATCAAGACCGTACCCGAGTCGAAGATCGTGGAGACGCTGATCGAAGAGGCGATGAAGATCGCCGAGCAGATGGAGCGGGACGGGGCGACGGGCTCCCCCGACGTCACGGGGAAACCGGCAGTGACTGTGAGCTGACGCAAGGCACGGACCGAGAGGGGGCCCGAGCGTGTCGATTCTGGAGACCATCCGGGGACCACGCGATCTGAAGGCGCTGTCCGAGGCGCAAGTCGACGAACTGTCCGAAGAGATCAGGGAGTTCCTGGTGCACGCGGTCGCCAGGACCGGCGGCCACCTCGGGCCCAATCTGGGCGTGGTGGAACTGTCCATCGCGCTCCACCGGGTCTTCGAGTCACCGGTCGACCGCATCCTGTGGGACACCGGCCACCAGAGCTACGTACACAAGCTCCTGACAGGGCGTCAGGACTTTTCCAAGCTGCGCGGCAAGGGCGGCCTGTCCGGCTATCCCTCGCGCGAGGAGTCCGAGCACGACGTCATCGAGAACAGCCACGCCTCCACCGCGCTCGGCTGGGCCGACGGGCTCGCCAAGGCCCGCCAGGTACAGGGGGAGAAGGGCCATGTCGTCGCGGTGATCGGCGACGGCGCGCTGACCGGCGGAATGGCCTGGGAGGCGCTGAACAACATCGCGGCCGCCAAGAACCGGCCACTGATCATCGTCGTCAACGACAACGAGCGCTCGTACGCCCCGACCATCGGCGGCCTCGCCAACCATCTCGCGGCGCTGCGCACCACCGACTCGTACGAGAGGGTGCTGGCCTGGGGCAAGGACGTACTGCTGAGCACGCCGGTCGTCGGGCACACCGTCTACGAGGCGCTGCACGGCGCCAAGAAGGGCTTCAAGGACGCGTTCGCGCCGCAGGGGATGTTCGAGGACCTCGGCCTGAAGTACGTCGGGCCGATCGACGGACACGATGTGAAGGCCGTCGAGTCGGCGCTGCGGCGTGCGAAACGCTTCCACGGGCCGGTACTGGTGCATTGCCTCACGGAGAAGGGCCGCGGTTACGAACCCGCCCTCGCGCACGAGGAGGACCACTTCCACACTGTCGGCGTGATGGACCCGCTGACCTGCGAGCCGCTCGCGCCTTCCAACGGGACGTCCTGGACCTCGGTGTTCGGGGACGAGATCGTGAAGATCGGTGAGGAGCGGGAGGACGTCGTGGCGATCACGGCGGCCATGCTGCACCCGGTGGGCCTCGCCAAGTTCGCCGAGCGGTTCCCGGACCGGGTCTGGGACGTCGGCATCGCCGAGCAGCACGCGGCCGTCTCCGCGGCCGGGCTCGCCACCGGCGGGCTGCACCCGGTCGTCGCCGTCTACGCCACCTTCCTCAACCGGGCCTTCGACCAGCTCCTGATGGACGTGGCCCTGCACCGCTGCGGCGTCACCTTCGTCCTGGACCGCGCCGGGGTGACCGGTGTCGACGGGCCCTCGCACAACGGCATGTGGGACATGTCGATCCTCCAGGTCGTACCGGGGCTGCGGATCGCGGCGCCGCGTGACGCCGACCAGTTGCGGGCCCAGCTGCGGGAGGCCGTCGCCGTCGACGACGCGCCCACGCTCGTGCGGTTCCCGAAGGAGTCGGTGGGGCCGTGCGTGCCCGCGATCGACCGGGTGGGCGGCATCGACGTACTGCACCGGGCCGAGGCGCCTCAGGTGCTGCTCGTCGCGGTCGGGGTCATGGCGCCGGTGTGTCTGCAGGCCGCCGAGCTGCTTCAGGCCCGGGGGATCGGGTGCACGGTGGTGGACCCGCGGTGGGTCAAGCCCGTCGATCCCGCGCTGCCCGGCCTCGCCGCGGGGCACCGGCTGGTGGCGGTGGTCGAGGACAACAGCCGGGCGTCGGGGGTCGGCGCGGCGGTGGCGCTGGCGCTGAGTGACGCCGACGTGGATGTGCCGGTACGGCGGTTCGGTATTCCGGAGCAGTTCCTGGCGCATGCCAAGCGGGGCGAGGTGCTGGCCGACATCGGTCTGACGCCGGTCGAGATCGCCGGGCGGATCAGCGCGAGCCTGGCGGTCAAGGAGGAGTGGTCCGCTGTGCCGACTCAGGAGGCGGTCGTACCGGAGCAGTCCTCCAAGGAGACGGTCGTTCGGGAGCAGTCCTCCAAGGAGACCGTCGCCGAGGAATCGCTGTCCAAGGAGAGCCACCCATGACCACCGCGGAATCCGCGTCCCAACCCTCGCCGTCCGACGGGGACTTCGAACTCGGCGCGCTGCTGGCCGAGCGCGGCGCCGAGCGCTACGAGCTGCACGCCCGGTACCTCAACCACCAGTTGCCGCGCATGCTGCACACCATCGGCTTCGACAAGGTCTACGAGCGGGCCGAGGGCGCCTACTTCTGGGACGCGGACGGCAACGACTACCTGGACATGCTCGCCGGCTTCGGGGTGATGGGCCTGGGCCGCCATCACCCCGTAGTCCGCAAGGCGCTGCACGACGTCCTGGACGCCCAGCTCGCCGACCTCACCCGGTTCGACTGCCAGCCGCTGCCCGGGCTGCTGGCCGAGCGGCTGCTCGCGCACAGCCCGCACCTGGACCGGGTGTTCTTCGGCAACAGCGGTACGGAGGCCGTGGAGACCGCCCTGAAGTTCGCACGGTTCGTCACCGGCAGGCCCAGGGTCCTGTACTGCGCGCACGCCTTCCACGGCCTGACCACCGGCTCGCTGTCCGTGAACGGCGAGCCGGGCTTCCGGGACGGCTTCGCCCCGCTGCTGCCGGACACGGCCGTACCGCTGGGCGATCTCGACGCGCTCGCCCGGGAGCTGAAGCGGGGCGATGTCGCCGCGCTGATCGTCGAGCCGATCCAGGGCAAGGGCGTGCACGCGGCCCCGGCCGGCTATCTGCGCGCCGCGCAGGAGCTGCTGCACCGGCACAAGGCGCTGCTCATCGCCGACGAGGTGCAGACCGGCCTCGGCCGCACCGGCGACTTCTACGCCTACCAGTACGAGGAGGGCGTCGAGCCGGACCTGGTCTGCGTGGCGAAGGCGCTCTCCGGTGGTTATGTGCCGGTGGGTGCCACGCTCGGGAAGGACTGGATCTTCAAGAAGGTCTACTCGTCCATGGACCGGGTGCTGGTCCACTCGGCCAGCTTCGGGTCCAACGCCCAGGCCATGGCGGCCGGTCTGGCGGTGCTGTCCGTCATGGAGAACGAGCAGATCGTCGCTGGCGCCCGGGCCACCGGCGAGCTGCTCAGGTCCCGGCTCGCCGCGCTGATCGACAAGTACGAGATGCTCGCGGACGTGCGCGGCCGGGGCCTGATGATCGGCATCGAGTTCGGGCGGCCCCAGTCGCTGAAGCTGCGCAGCCGCTGGGCCATGCTGCAAGCCGCTCGCAAGGGGCTGTTCGCGCAGATGGTCGTCGTACCGCTGCTTCAGCGGCACCGGATCCTCACCCAGGTCTCCGGCGACCACCTGGAGGTGATCAAGCTGATTCCGCCGCTGATCATCGGGGAGCGGGAGGTGGACCGGTTCGTGGACGCCTTCACGGCCGTGATGGACGACGCGCACAGCGGGGGCGGGCTCGTGTGGGACTTCGGGAAGACGCTGGTGAAGCAGGCGGTGGCCAACCGCTGATCGGCTTTGCCTAGGAGGCAAGAAAATTGCCTATCAGGCAACGCTCCGGCTGAATGGAGGCATGAGCTCCTCCGCCTCCGAGCCCGGGGCCGAGCCGACCGGTGGTCTGCCGGTGGTCGCCCCGCAGCTGCGTGCCCTACGCCGCCGGGCCTCCCTCACCCTGGAGGCCGCCGCCCGTGCCGCCGGGCTGTCGCCCGCCCATCTGTCCCGGCTGGAGACCGGGCAGCGCCAGCCCTCGCTGCCGATGCTGCTGGCGCTCGCCCGCGTATACGGTACGACCGTCTCGGAGCTGCTCGGCGAGACGGTCGCCGACCGGGACGCCGTCGTGCGCGCCGCCGACATGGAACCGACCGGCGCCGGTGGCTGGACGTACTGGCAGGCCGGGGCGCCCGGGCGGGGCATGCAGGCCCTGCGGGTTCATGTGCCGTACGGCTCGCAGGGCGACATCGTGCGGGTGCACCCCGGTGAGGAGTGGCTGTGCGTCCTCAAGGGGCGGCTGCGGCTGCGCCTCGGGGACGCCGCGCACCAGCTCGGCCCGGGCGACAGCGCCCACTTCGACTCGCTGACCCCGCACCGCCTCGCCGCCCAGGACCGGGGCGGGGTGGACCTCCTCTTCGTCCACACCCTGCTGCAGAGCCCCACGGCCGCGCTGTGCCTCGGCCCCATCACGGGAGACACACCATGAGCGACTACGAGCAGAAGCTTCCCCGGGCCATCTGGGTCCGGTTGGTCATCTACGTCGTCGCGGGTCACCTCTTCGCCGCCTTCCTCTACCTGCTGTTCGAGGCGGGGGCCAAGTAGGCGTCAGTCGAGCAGGCGCTCGCGCAGCCGCTCCCGGGTCTCGGGGGCGACGCCCAGCCCCCGCTCCAGATAGGTGTCGACACCGCCCCAGGTGTCCTCGATAGTCTCGATCGCTGCCGTCAGATACTCGGCACGCGCGTCGAAGAGCGGGCTGAGCAGCTCCATGACCTCCGGGGAGTAGGCGGAGTCGGAGCTGCCGCTGCGGTGCACCTTGTAGCGGCGGTGCTTGGCGTTGGACTCCAGGTAGTCGGCGAGGATCGCCTCGCGCTCCACGCCCAGCGCGAGCAGCGTGACGGCGATCGACAGCCCGGCGCGGTCCTTGCCCGCCGCGCAGTGCATCAGCGCGGGGATGCTGTCCTCGGCGAGCGCGTGCAGCACCTGGGAGTGCTCGGCGGTGCGCTCCTTGATGATCGCGCGGTACGAGGTGATCATCCGGTCCGCGGCCTTGCCGTCCGCCAGAATCCCGCGCAGCTGCTCCACGTCGCCGTCCCGGACCATCTTCCAGAACTCGGCGCCGTCCGCCGGGTCCGTCAGCGGCAGATTGACGTTGCGCACGCCCGCCAGCTCGACATCCGGGCCCTCCAGCTTCTGGTCCGCGGCGTTGCGGAAGTCGAAGATCGTGTGCAGCCCCAGGGAGGCGAGGAACTCGGCGTCCTCCGCGGTGGCGTGCGCGAGGTGGCCGCTGCGGAACAACACCCCGTGCCGCACCCGGCGCCCGTCCACGGTCGGCAGTCCGCCCACGTCACGGAAGTTGCGCACTCCGGCCAGCTCCGGCTCGGTCGACGGCACCTGCTGCGTCACGGGGGCTCCCTCCCATCGGCCCCGTCGGCGCGGCTCGTCGACGGGCACGCCCCCGACCATACGACACGGATTCCTGCGGCAATGAGTTGTCCACAGGCCGTCACAGGGAGTTGGAGGAGTTGTCCACAGGCATTGCCCCGTAGGCTCCCCGCCCTTGATGATGTTGGTGCTTGAGCGGACCTGTCGGAATCTGTGAGGACTGAATGGTCGAGATCGCCGAAAACGGGCGTACGTGGTTGCTGTCCGGGCCCACGAGCAGTTACGCCGTGCACCTCACCGAGAACGACGAGCTGCTGCATCTGCACTGGGGCCCCAGGATCGCGCTGGCCGACGCCGAGGCCCTCGCGATGCGCCCGCTGCCGGACTACTGGCCCTTCGAGTCCCCGCTCGACGGACGGGAGGAGTACCCGATCGAAGGAGGCCCCCGCTTCGTCCGCCCCGCCCTGTCCGTACGCACCGACGAGCGACGCGGCAGCGAGTGGAGCTTCGAGGCGTACGAGACCGGTGACGACGAGCTGCGCCTGCGCTTCCGGGACGCCGGGCTGGCGATCACGCTGCACTACCGGATGCGTGACGACGTCGTCGAGCGCTGGGTGACGCTGCACAACGACGGGCCCGTGGTCGAGCTGCTGCGCGCCGACTCCGCCACCTGGACCCTGCCGGACCGCGACCAGTGGCGGCTGTCCCAGCTGCACGGCCGGTGGGCGGCCGAGTCCCGGCTGACCCGGTCGTATCTCACCTACGGCGAGCAGGTCATCGGCAGCCGTCGAGGTCACACCGGGCACCAGCACCTGCCGTGGGTGGCGCTGGACGCCGACGCGACCGAGGAGCGCGGCGAGGTGTACGGCTGCGCCCTCGGATGGTCGGGCTCGTGGCGGATCGCGGTGGCGCAACTGCCGGACGCGCGTGTGCAGATCACCGGCGGCGCCGGGTACGACGACTCGGGGCTGCTGCGGCTGGCCTCGGGGGAGTCCTTCACCACGCCCGTCTTCGCCGGCCTGTGGAGCGACGGCGGCTTCGGCGGGGCCAGCCGCACGTGGCACGCCTACCAGCGCGCGTACGTCGTCCCCGACGCCGAGCGGGACCGGCCGGTGCTGTTCAACTCGTGGGAGGCCACCGAGTTCGACATCTCCGAGGAGCAGCAGCGGGCGCTCGCGCGGCGGGCCGCGGCGATCGGCGTGGAGCTGTTCGTCGTCGACGACGGCTGGTTCGGGGCGCGCACCAGCGACCGCGCGGGACTCGGTGACTGGACGCCCAACCCCGACCGCTCCCCGGCCGGTCTCAAGCCGCTCGCCGACGACGTGCACGCCCTGGGGATGCAGTTCGGGATCTGGGTGGAGCCCGAGATGGTCAACCCGGACAGCGATCTCTACCGCGCCCACCCCGACTGGGTGCAGTTCCAGCCGGGGCGAAAGCGGACAGAGCTGCGCAATCAGCTCGTACTCAACCTCGCGCGGGAGGATGTCCAGGAGTACCTCTGGGAGCAGCTCCACGCACTCCTCTCCAGTGCCCCCATCGACTACGTCAAATGGGACTTCAACCGCTGCTTCACGGACGCCGGCTGGCCTGACGACCCCTACCCGCAGCGGCTGTGGGTCGACCATGTACGTGCCCTTTATGCCCTTTTGGACCGCCTACGGGCGGCTCACCCGGGCGTCGCCTTCGAGTCCTGCTCGGGTGGCGGCGGCCGGATCGACCTCGGGGTGCTGAGCCGCACCGACCAGGTGTGGACCTCCGACAACACCGACCCGCTGGACCGGCTCGCCATCCAGCACGGCTTCAGCCAGATCCATCCCGCGCGCGTGATGGCCGCCTGGGTCACCGACAGCCCCAATGCCCAGCTGAACGGCCGGATCAGCACGCTGCGCTTCCGCTTTGTCAGTGCCATGGCCGGGGTGCTCGGCGTCGGCGGTGACCTCACTCAGTGGACCGACGAGGAACTGGCCGAGGCTCGGGACTGGGTGGCCCTCTACAAGGAGATCCGGCCCCTCGTGCAGCAAGGCGACCTCTACCGGCTGCGGCCGCCGGCTGGTGGGCTCAGTGCCGTGCAGTACGTACGCGGTGACGAGTCCGTCGTCCTCGCCTGGCTTCAGGCGCAGAGCTACGGGGAACCTGTCCCGGCGCTGCGGTTGCGCGGGCTGGATCCGGCAGCGTCGTACGAATGCCGTGAAACGGGCGAAGTGCACCGAGGTGCCGTATTGCTGCATCACGGGCTGCGTACGGGATTGCGGGGCGACCTCGATGCGGCTGTTTTCCGACTGTGCCGCATCTGAGCCTTCTGCCCGAATTGGCCTTGAATTGGCCTCTTCATTCCAACTCGCTCTGGAATAAAGGAACCTGGAGCAGGGTCACGTGAGCAGCGTCATATCCGTGACCCAGCGTCGCTCGTCATGTTCACGTAATTCGCATGCTTATCAAGGGCGTTTACGGAAAAAGACGGCGCCGTAATGCACGGAGTGTGACCGGAATTCGGGTGAACGGATCACGAAAACGGCGTTCCTGTGCAACCTCTTGCTTGTCCCGTGCGTCTTGGTTCGCTTACGTTCCACACCGATCCGGGCGGAACGCCGAATCCTGCCGCCGCCCGGTGCCCGCGCAAACTCACCCGTGTTCGGCAGGAGCGGGGGACCCACAGGTAGAACCGCCTGTTCCGGTCTCCGGAACGGCTTTGGGGTAAAGCCGCGTTTCGGCGCGGCCGGACATCTCCAGTCCGCACCCGACAGCTCACCTCGCAGGCGCCGGAGAGGAATTCGCCATGCCCGCGAAGGGTAAGCACCGCCGTCCGAAGACCCAGCGCTTCACCCGCTCCATCGCCGTCGCCGGAACCGGTGGCGCCGCACTCGCCCTCCCGCTCATGGGGGCCGCCGGCGCCCACGCCGCCACTCCCCAGTCCGCCGCGGAAAAGGCCGTTCAGTCGGTCCCGACCCAGAAGACGGCCGTCCAGCAGAAGGCCGCCGAAAAGAAGTCCGCCGCCACGAAGGCGGGTGTGCGGACCTATTCGGTGAAGGTCGGCGACTACCTCTCGAAGATCGCCGACGAGCAGAACGTCAGCGGTGGCTGGCAGCGGCTCTACGAGGACAACCGTGAGGCCGTCGGCGAGAACCCGTCGCTCATCCACCCCGGTCTGAAGCTCACGATCGGCAAGAAGGCAGCGGCGAGCAGCGGCAAGCCGTCGTCCGCTTCCGCCACTTCGCCCAAGTCGGCGGCGTCGACGCAGACGGAGTCCTCCAAGACCTCCGAGTCCGCTGCGCAGTCGTCCGGGTCGTCCGAGTCCTCCTCCGAGGCCTCAACCCAGACCGCCGACACCAGCACCGCCAGCGGCTTCTCCGCCCCCGTGGACGGCGCCGCCGTCGGCACCGCCTACCGCGTGGCGGGCAGCATGTGGTCCAGCGGCTACCACACCGGCGTCGACTTCGCCGCCCCGAGCGGCACCCCGCTCAAGGCCGTCGGCGCGGGCACGGTCGTCTCCGCGGGCTGGGCCGGCGCGTACGGCAACCAGGTCGTCATCAAGCTGGCCGACGGCTACTACGCGCAGTACGCCCACCTGTCCGCGCTCTCCGTCTCCAGCGGCCAGACCGTGAGCGCGGGCCAGCAGATCGGTCTCTCCGGCTCGACCGGCAACTCGACCGGACCGCACCTGCACTTCGAGATCCGCACCACGCCGAACTACGGCTCGGACATCGACCCGGTCGCCTACCTTCGCTCGAAGGGCGTCTCCATCGGCTGACGCGCGCGCCGCTCACACCACCGAAGGCCGGACCCCGATCCCCGGGTCCGGCCTTCGGTGTCTTCCCTCCCCAGGCCTTATTCCGCAGTTGACCAATCCTTTGGCCGTGGCCTTTGTCACCGTCCGTCAACCCCTTCCTACGGTCGCGTAGGTCACATTGGAAGGGGAATGATGTCCCGACGTGGCAGACGATTCGAAGAATGACAGCAGATCAGTGATCGGGTCGTACGTGGCGGTGGGGGACAGCTTCACCGAGGGCGTCGGCGACCCCGGCCCCGACGGGGCGTTCGTCGGCTGGGCGGACCGGTTCGCCGTACTGCTCGCGGACCGCCGACCCGAAGGCGACTTCCAGTACACCAATCTCGCCGTGCGCGGGAAGCTGCTCGACCAGATCGTGGCGGACCAGGTTCCGCAGGCCATCGAACTCGCCCCGGACCTGGTCTCGTTCTGCGCGGGCGGCAACGACATTATCCGCCCGGGCACCGACCCGGACGACGTGGCCGAGCGCTTCGAGCGGGCGGTCGCCGCGCTGACCGACGCCGTCGGCACCGTGCTGGTGACCACCGGCTTCGACACCCGGGGCGTCCCCTTGCTCAGGCATCTGCGCGGCAAGATCGCCACCTACAACGGGCATGTGCGGGCCATCGCCGACCGGTACGGCTGCCCGGTGCTCGACCTGTGGTCGCTCAAGTCCGTTCAGGACCGCCGCGCCTGGGACGGCGACCGGCTGCACCTCTCGCCCGAGGGGCACACGCGCGTGGCGCTGCGCGCCGGTCAGGCCCTCGGCCTCGCCGTCCCCGCCGACCCCGAGCAGCCCTGGCCGCCGCTGCCGCCGCGCGGCACCCTCGATGTGCGGCGGGACGACGTCCACTGGGCGCGTGAGTACCTGGTGCCGTGGATCGGCCGACGGCTGCGCGGTGAGTCGTCGGGCGACCATGTCACCGCCAAGGGCACGTTGTCCCCGGACGACATCAAGATGCGGATCGAGTCGGTGGCCTGAGGCCGTTCCAACGGCGACCCCTTGGTGCCGGCGGCTCACTGCTGTTGAGTCGCCGGCACCTCTGCCAGTCCCAGTTCCCGGGCCAGCGCCTCGTCCACCCACTCCTGCGCACGCGCGCGTGACACCGCTCCCGCGTAGGACGTCATCTGCACGGCGAGCCCGTCGAGCAGGGCGGTCAGGCGCAGGGCCGCGCCCATGGGGTCGGGGCAGCGGAACTCACCGGCCGCCACCCCCTCGGCGATGACCTCGGCGATGGCCGCCTTCCACCGCTTGTCGAGGTCCCGGGTGACCGCCAGCAGCGCGGGCTCGCGCAGCGCCGCCGCCCACCCCTCGATCCACAGCCGCCAGCCCTTGGCCTGGCCCGTCGGCGCGTACCAGCGCACCGCCGACCGCAGCCGCCGCAGCGCCGTCGTGCGCCGGCCGAGCAGCTTGCCCAGATGGGCGAGATCGTCCTCGGCCGCGTACGCGAACGCGGCGGCGACCAGCTTCTCCTTCGTGGAGAAGTGGTACAGCACCAGCGCGTTGCTCACACCGAGCGCGGACGCCACATCGGCGATCCGCACCGCCGCCACGCCCCGCGCCTCGATCTGTTCCACGGCGGCGCGCAACAACTCCTCGCGCCGCTCCGCCACGCTCAACCGCACTCTCGCCACCCCGTCACCCTAACGGGCCACGTCCGGTCGGTGGCCGGGCGATGACGTCCCCCCTCAGCGGTACGACCCGAAGCGCTCCGCGAGCAGCGGGAGCCGGTCCTCGGCGACGGCGTGCGCGGCGGCACGCGGCGTGCTCCCGTCGGCCGCCGCACGCGCCAGCACCAGGTCGGTCAAGGCGCGCATCGAGCGCCGGGTGTACGCGAACGCCTCGTCCGCGTCCGCGCCGATGTCGCCGAACAGCGTCCACCACCACCAGGCGTTCGTCCCGGAGTTGACCACCACGTCGGGCAGGACCGTGACCCCGCGCGCGGTCAGCAGCGCCTCCGCCTCGGGTACGACGGGCATGTTGGCCGCCTCGACGATCCAGCGGGCGGTGATCCGGTCCTGGTTCGCGGTGTCGACCGCGTACGAGACGGCGGCGGGCACCAGCACCTCGGCGTCGACGGACAGCCAGGCCTCGCCGGGCAGTTCGCGATCGCCGGGCCGCAACGCCGCGCGGTCCACGGTGCCGTAGGCGTCCCGTGCGGCGAGCAGCGCGTCGATGTCGAGGCCCGCCGGGTTGGCGATCGTGCCCTTGACGTCGGCGACGGCCACGACCGTGAGACCCGCGCGCGTGAGGAAGCGTGCCGTGGCACCGCCCATGGTGCCCATGCCCTGCACCGCGACCCGCGTACCCGCGCGCGGGACGCCGGCCCGGTCCAGGGCCGCGAGCGCCGACTCCGCGACCCCGCAGCCGCCGACCAGCTCGCCGAGCCCGATGCCGTCGACCTCGACCGCGAAGGCGTCGGCGAGCCGCAGCCGGGCCGCCGCCTCGTCGTCCAGCAGCGGATACACCGCCTGGATCGACGAAACGAGTCCCACCTCCGCGGCGGCCCGGTCCACCAGGTCCTGGGTGAGCCCGAGGTCCTCGCCGGTGGTCCAGAAGGCCTCGATGTACGGCCGCATGGCCCGCAGATAGCGCACCAGCAGTCCGTACGCCGCCGGGTCCCGGGGGTCGCAGTCGATGCCGCCCTTGGCGCCGCCGAGCGGGACGTAACGGGCCTCGGGGTCGTAGTGCAGGGCCTCCTTCACGGTCATCCCGCGGGCGAGCCCGGCCACCTCGTCCGGCGTGCAGCCCCGGCGCATCCGCAGCCCGCCGCTGGCGACGCCGCGCACCAGCCGGTCGATGACCAGGAAGCCCTGGCGGCCCGTGATGTGGTCGGTCCAGGTGAGCGACAGAAGGGGGGCGGTCACGGAAGCTCCTTGCGGCCGAAGGCATGGACGAGCGATGAGCGAGCGGTCTCACGCGGGCGCACTTACTGAATCGTGAGTCAGTATCGGGCATGGGCGGCGGGTGGTGTCAGTGGGGCGGACCATAATGGAGGCCTCACTGACACCACTGGAGGTACCGTGGCCGGTTCCCGTTCCCTGAGCTCCGGGCTCCGCGCGCTGCAGCCCGCGGCCTTCGGCGCGGACCCGAGCGGTGAGCGCATGGCGCGCATCCGCAGATCGCCCCACTTCAGGGACGGTGTCTTCCAGAACCCCGGTGGCCCCTCGCGGATCCGGCCGTCGGGTGCGGCGCTCGACTTCGCGAAGACCTACTTCGACAAGGACGCGCGCAACCGCCGCACCCCGCACGGCGCCGTGCCCCTGCACACCGCAACGGCCGCCGACCTCGCCCGGCCGCCCGCCACCGGCCTCCGCCTCACCTGGCTGGGCCACTCCAGCGTCCTCGCGGAGATCGACGGACAGCGGGTGCTCTTCGACCCCGTCTGGGGCGAGCGCTGCTCCCCGTTCGCCTTCGCCGGGCCCAAGCGGCTGCATCCGGTGCCGCTGCCCCTGACGGCGCTCGGCCCGGTGGACGTCGTCGTCATCTCGCACGACCACTACGACCACCTGGACATGCCCACCATCAAGGCGCTGGCCGACACGGACACGCTGTTCGCCGTGCCGCTCGGCGTCGGCGCCCACCTCGAACACTGGGGCGTGTCCGCCGACCGGCTGCGCGAGCTGGACTGGCACGAGTCGGCCAAGGTCGGCGGGCTCACCCTGACCGCCACCCCGGCCCGCCACTTCTGCGGCCGCGGCCTGCGCAACACCCAGCACACGCTCTGGGCGTCCTGGGTGGTCGCGGGGGAGGAGCACCAAATATTCCACAGCGGTGACACCGGGTACTTCGAGGGCTTCCGGGACATCGGCGCCGACCACGGCCCGTTCGACGCCACGATGATCCAGATCGGCGCGTACAGCGAGTTCTGGCCGGACATCCACATGACCCCCGACGAGGGTGTCCGCGCGCATCTGGACCTCCAGTCCGGGGATGCCGCGTCGGGTGTGCTGCTGCCGATCCACTGGGGGACGTTCAATCTGGCTCCGCATGCGTGGGCGGAGCCGGGGGAGTGGATGAAGGATGCGGCTGGCGAGGTCGGGCAGGCGGTGGCGTTCCCCCGCCCCGGTGAGCCGTTCGAGCCGGCGGGTGATTTGCCCGGGGAGCCGTGGTGGCGTGCGGTGTCTCAGCCGATTGTGACGCCGTGGCGCCGCCCTGGGCGTGCTGAGGGTCCGGGCGAGACGCGCAGTGGCAATCTCGATCTCGCCGACGAGCGGTGATGTCGATTGGGGACGACCTTGCCGAGGTCGTGCGGATGCCGGAGCGTCTCCCGCCCGAAGGACGCGACTGTGTGGTGCGAGCGTCGGATGGGGCCCCATGAAGAGCGTGCGGCTGCGACTCAGCAGTTCAGGCCGTTGCCGACGGCGAAGGAATTGTTGCGAGTTGTGGTCACTAAGGGCTTGCAGATCATCATGATGTTGTTTCCCGTTCTGGAGCTCGTTGGTGTGGTACGCGCATCCCGGATGAGACTCGTCACCAACTCGCTGTGAAGTTCTCGGTGTTGTTCCCGCATCTGGACGATCGGCAGCGACGGCTGTTGATGGCTGCGGGGGTTCGGGGGCTGAGGCACGGCGGTGTCCGAGCCGTGGCACAGGCCGCTGCGGTGAGCGAGACGACGGTCCGCAAGGGCGTGTTCGAACTCGAGGCCGGTGAGGAGCCTCTGGGGCGGGAGCGGCCTCCGGGCGAGGGCCGCTATCGGCAGCGATCACCCTCATGACCCGCCGTCTCACCCGGCGGAGGCGGCTGACCCTCACGCACCCCTCCTTCGTACCGACAGTTTGATCACCCGTCAGGCGATACGACCCCGATACGGAGTGCGAACTGTGGACGGCACGGGCGACATGCCGCGCATGGCGTAATGAGCCGCTCGGTCGGGCTTGACAGGTCACGTTGTGCGCACGCGGTGACCAGGGCGGGCGGGCAGGAGGTGGCGAACCGGGCCATGGACGACGAGATCGCGGAGGACCGGTCGGAGGGTTTCGGTGAGCGGCTGCTCGGCCTGCTGCTGGATCGGGCGCGGCATTTGCCGCCGCAGCTGATCGCCCCGCTGATCGCGGAGGAGGTGGGCAGGGTCGGAGGCCGTGACGTCTCCATCCTGCTCCAGGACTACGCGCAGGAGTTGCTGGTGCCGCTGCCGGGCAGGAAGCTGCACGTCAGCCAGCCCGAGCCGGTGATCGACTCTCCCGCCGGCCGGGCTTTCCTGAGCGGGGATGTCGTCGAGGCGCCGCTGGCCCGCGGCGGCGTGAGGATGTACCTGCCGCTCCTGGACGGCAGCGACACGGTGGGCGTGATGGCCCTCACTCTGGACGCCGTCGGCGAGGACGACCGGCGCCTGCTGAGCAGGCTCGCCAGCCTGGTCGCCGACCTGCTGGTCACCAAGAACGCCTACACGGACCAGTTCTTCCAGGCCCGGCGCCGGGAGCCGATGAGCGTGTCCGCGGAGATCCAGTGGACCCTGCTTCCGCCGCTGTCGATGTCCGTGCCGCAGGTCGAGGTGGCCGGCATGCTGGAGCCCGCCTACCGCGTCGCCGGCGACAGCTTCGACTACGCCCTCAACGACAACATCCTGCATTCCGCCGTGATCGACGCGATGGGCCACGGCCTGGACGCCGCCACGATGGCGACGGTGGCCATCGGCGCCTACCGGCATGCCCGGCGCGTGTTCATCGGCCTGGCCGAGAAGTACGCGTTCATGGACGATGCCATCTCCCGGCAGTTCGGCCCCGACCACTTCGTCACGGCGCAGCTGATGCACATCAACATCGCCAGCGGTGAGATGGCGCTGGTCAACGCCGGGCACCCCGCACCGCTGCTGATCCGCGACGGCCGGGTCGTGCGGCAGCTGGAAAGCGCAACGACGCTGCCCGTCGGCATCGGCGGTGAGGAGCCCCGGATCAGAGAGCACACGCTCCAGCGAGGCGACCGGGTGCTGTGCTATACCGACGGCATCATCGAGGAGCACGTCGCCGGCGGGGAGCTGTTCGGCGAGGAACGCCTCATCGACTGCGTCAACCGCGTGGGGGAGGAACCGCCACAGGGGGTGCGGGCGGATCTGCGTCGGCTCTCCCACATGCTGAAGAGCGAACGGGGCGGGCGTACCAGCGACGACGCCACCCTTTTCATGATCGAGTGGCGCGGCGGGGCCGCCGACCACCTCGCGGTCCTTGACTGAGAGCCTCGATGCCCGGACCGCATTTACGGAAGGGCGGCAGTTACGGCGGCCTCGGCGCGTAGGTCTCCCGGACCGGCCGTACAGTGGTCGTCAGTCGGGCCGTTGGGTGCGGCTTTCGTGGGCGAGGCCGTCCGGGGCGAGCGGCCGTGCGCGGGCCGGTGGGGAGGACCAGGGCCCGCAGCAACACTGGGGACCGACGGCCGGAGGGCCGTGGGATCCGGTGGCCGGCGAATTCGACCCGATGTCCTGCCATCCCCACGACAGGAAGGCGTCGCGGACCGGGGCGTCGGTCTGGGCGACCAGCGTCGCCCCGAGCGAGGCGTGGTGGCCGGCGAGCAGCCGTTCCTGAAGTGTTCGGGCGAGGCCCTGGTCGTCCGTGTGGGGGTGTACCACGATCTCGGTGATCGCGAGGACATGTCCGGACGCGGTGAGCTGTTCGACGCTCTGCGGAAGGGGCTCGTCGAACCCCCTCCACCATGTTCCCTGGCGCGAACGGGGAAGCCGTAGGCCCACCCTGCAAGGGTCATGTCCTCCGCGATCAGCAGAGAGAGTCCGAGCCGCCGGATGTCGCTGGTGAGTCGCCGCAGAAACGCCGTCCGGCCCCGGTACTCCTGGCCTGGTTGTGCCCGAGTGGACTCCACGTACCGGTCGGCCAGGTCATCCCGCACAGTCTTGTTTGCCTCACGCCGTGGCGGCTCCGGGGAGAGCGGGGCCGTCACAGCGCACCGCCCGCGGCGGCGGGAACCCGATGTGATGGTGGTCGAGCGGCGTGGAGCTCGTGGAGCAGGGAGCCGGAGCCGGTGACCTCGATGATGCGGGCCATGGTCGGCGCCGGATAGTGCAGTTGGAGGGTCGTTCCGGCATCGGTGGCGTGCCGGGATGCCGCGAGGAAGGCGTTGAGTCCGACGGCGTCGCAGAAGGTGACGGCCGTGAGATCGACGTCGGCGGTGCGGATGCCGTCGCGCCCGCATGTGGCCAGTGCGGCGCTGACGAGCGGGGCGGTGGCCGTGTCGATCTCTCGGAGTGCGGCGTGGCGGGGCCGGGCCCCGGTCCTCGCGGCGTTCCGCCGATGCGGGGGTGTGGGTGGACGGCCGGTCCGGCAGCCTGAGTTCGCGAACGCGGTGGCGGATCAGTCGTCCGGGGATGCACCACGGGATCGACCGGAAGGTCTGCGCCCGGCGGGCATCGTGCCCTGGAGGGGTGCCGTCCGAGGCCCGGAGGGCACTGGTGAAAGCCTGGTCGGCGGACCGGGCCGGGGTGGGGCGCAGGTCAGCCGACGGTTCGGCGTTCAGCTGCGGGCGGACGGCTCAGCGGCATCCTTGACTCGATGCCGTCCCCGAGCGATTGGGGCACACGGCACGGGAAGATCCCGGCCTGTCCTGTGCGGTGCTGCGGCCGGGTGCCGGGCTGCGGGCTGTGCTGTCGGTTCGGCCCCTTCGATGACGGGTGGGAGAGCCTGTCGGAGCAATGGGGTCCACCCGGCTGCCTTACGGGTGCGGCGCCGGGGCGGAGCCGCCCGCGTCCGCGTCGCGATGGTCGCGGCGGCCGCCGGTGCCGCTCGCCCCCGCCCGGCCGCGGGCCTTCCGCGGAACCGGCGAGGCCGGTCCCGCGACGGGCATCCCGGAGCGGCCGTAGTGGAAGGCGGCGATGCGGTCGCTGTGCTGCGAGTTGAGCAGGTGGATGAGGAGCACCCCAAGAGCAATCATCGCCAGGATCACGACCACGGTCATGAACGTGTCCACGGTCCTCACCTTCCCCATCGGCTGCTGCGGCACAGTGGCGGTCACGGTTGAGATCCGTGGACGTGCGGCCGGATCGCGGGCCTCATGTCCTCCTTCGGAATCCCAGACCGCCTCCACGGCCCGGTCGGCCTCATACACCGTCCGCAGGCGCGCCGCCTCCTCCATCAGCCGGCTCGCGGTCGACGTGCCCAGTGGGTCGCTCGCGGCGGCCATGAGCCACGCGGCCGATACAGGAGTGGTCTGCGGCGGGACCACCAGGAGGTTCCAGCGGCCCACGTGGTACGAGAGCAGCAGCAGTTCGTGCGGGTCCTGCTCGGGCAGGAACCAGCCCACCTTCACCACGTGGCCGGCGACAGGCACTTTGCGCGGGACGACCGGCCAGTGGGTGGGATTCACCGTGATTCGGGTGATCCGCCCCCACAACGGGTCCAGTACGGCGGTCAGGGAGGGGAGTTCCACCCCGAGATCGCGGCAGCGGGGCCACCATGCGCCGTCCAGCAGAGCCGGTGCGGAACCGACGGGAACCAGTGCGAGACGAAGCGAGGACGAAGAGGACCGTTCATCGGCTTCGAGTGTCGGCGAGGAGGAGATGGTCGCAGTCATGACGCGGACCCTGCCCCGGGCCGGCCGCAACCGGCCCGGCATATTCGATCGCCGAAAACGACACGGGCATGGAAGCCGGTGCGCGAAATATCCTCGGTAGTTTCAGCGTACTCCCCGGGCAGGCCGAACGGACCGTACAGCCAACGGAAAAACAACGCCATGCGTCCCTGCCTGAAACCGCCGTCCCTAAGACAACCATGCACACCCGTCAACTGCGCCGGTCGGACCTCGCCACGCGGATCATCTCAGGCGACTTCGACACCACCCTGGGCTACTCACCGCGGGCCTGCAGGCCTTCCATGGTGCAAGAGTCCGCTCGCTCGCTGCCGGTGTCGATGAGGATCTGTTCGGCGTGCCTTACGCTGCCGGCGCGGACGGCCTCGGCCATCGCGGCGCGCGCGGCGTCGGGCGTCGCGTGCGGTGGGACCACGAGGAGGGAGAAGAGATCCTGCTCGCCCCGCGTGACGAGGACCGTGTCGTCGCCGACCGGGAAGGAGTCGATGTGGACGAGACGGTCATCGATGGTCATCCGCATCGGCAGCCTTTCCCAGGCGTCGGCGTCCAGGCCGACTCGCGTGATGGGCCCGAGGTACTCGGTCAGTGCGGTGATCAGTTGGGGGAGCTCGGCGGCGATGTCGCGGGAGCGAGGCCACCACGCCCCGTCGAGCACGCCCTGCCGGTCATGTGTCGTCTCCAGCCGTACGACAGCCGTCCCGGGCCGCACGGCCTGGTTCACGGCGTCCGGCAGGAGCCTGGTCAGCCGCGGGGAGCCTGGGTCGGACATCGCACTCGCCTACCTGCCGGGAATGAGGAAACCGAGTGGCTTCCTGGTTTCACGGTACTCCGCGGGCCGCGGCGGCCGGGAAGCCCGCCGGTCATCCGCGGTGTGTGCGGTGCGCGCCGCAGTAGAGTGAGTGATCCGACCCGTCTCTTACGGGGACATCGAACTCCGAGGTCGCCATGCAGTCCACGGAAGCACCCTCGGACGGGCACGCCGAGGTACATATCGTCGCCGCCTCGCCCGAGGTCGCCCGTCGGGTCGCGGAGGTTCTCCGTCGTTGCTTCGCCACCACCGAGCAGCGCAGCTATCCCGCGGGCTCCGATGGCGGGACCCGCCTCGACCTCATCGTGGACACCACCCGCGCGGCAGAACCCGCACGGTCCTGGCTGGAGACCAGCGGTCCGCGCAGGACAACCGCCGACGGAAGTGAGACGGCGTCCGGGAACGGTCCGCCCGGCCCCTTCGGGGAGTAGCGTGAACTCATCGGGAGCACTTGGCACACCGGCCCCGATGCCGGTGTCGTTCCCGGTGAGCGACGACACCGGGCGGCTGCGCTCGCAGCAGTCCGGAGACAGGTTTGCGTGATGCCCCCGACCACCTCTCATTCCCGCTACGGGCCGTTCCCTAGGGCCCCCGCCGTGCGCCTCGCGCTGAAATCCCAAAGCCCTGCCGACGGGCGTGCCGAGCTGGACGGCGCCTGGTGGCCTCGTTCACGTGACCTGGAGAGCGAGCTCTCCACTGGCCGATCCTCCCACCCAGGATCTTCGTCAACGACCATGTAGTGAAGGTCGGTTGGTTCACCTCGGAGCTTGATCCGCACTAGATCCTTTTGCTGTCCTGCACGGCGGGCCGCCGGGACCTCCTGGTGATCCGCCCGGAGACCGGCGCCCCGTCGGCTGCTCGGCTGATGACCGCCGCGAGTGCGGACACCGGCCCGCCGATGACTGCGACCGCACTCATGACGGCGGAACGGGCCAACCACGGAAGCCCGGAGGCCGGGAAGGACGGGAGCGGCGATGCTGTCTCGTCACATGACCCGGATCAGCAGCGCGCCGTGGGGATGTGACCGCCGTGGTCACCGCCCTGGCCGTCAGTGCCCTGCTGATCCTGGTCGTTGCCGCGACACGCCTGGTTCACCGGTTCGAGGCGCAGCACCCTTCAGGCCTGACCGTCCGCCGCAGCCGCCATGAGCGGTTCCGCGGCCTCCTCGGTCGTATCCGGCGGCACGACCAGCAGGTCCCAGCGCCCCTGGCCGGGCGCTAGCAGGAGGATGGTCTGCGCTGCGGATGCCGTGAGGGTCCTGTGCAGTCGTACGACCTGGTTGGAGACGAGCATCCGGCCGGGCACCGCGGACCATGCCGCCCCGTTGACCGTGACGCTGGTGACGTGGCCCCACGCGCGCGGCAACCCGGCGAGCAGCCGGGGGAGTTCGGCGAGCAGGTCGTACGAACGGGGCCACCACGCTCCGTCGATGGGCCGGGGCATACCGCCGTGAGGAGCCAGACGCAGACGCAGGAGGGGATGGGAGGGAAGCGCGGGTTGCAGTGCGGTGGTCATGGAGGCTCCTGCCAACTGCCGTACGGAGGTGGATGGTCGGTGTCAGGCGCGGCGGGCGGCGACGCGGGCCGCGCTCGGCCAGCGCACGTCGTGCACCCAGCCGAGGCGTTCGAGGAGGCGGATGACGGCGGCCGACGGATCGAGCTGGCCGCGGTCGACGCCGTGGCGGGCGCTGGTGGGGTCGGCGTGGTGGAGGTTGTGCCAGCTCTCGCCGAACGACAGCAGGGCGAGGGGCCACAGATTGGTTGCCCGGTCGTGGCGCCGGGTGCGGAACGGACGCTCACCGATCATGTGGCAGAGGGAGTTCACGCTCCACGTGACGTGGTGGAGCAGGGCGATGCGGACAAGTCCCGCCCACAGCAGGGCGGTCAGCGCGTGCACCCAGGTCCCGCCGATGAGCCACCCCGCCCCGAACGGCAGGGCAAGCGTGAGGACGCACAGCGCCGGGAAAGCGCGGGCGACGGCCCGGATGTCGCGGTCGGCCAGCAGGTCGGGAGCGTACCGGTCGGCGGGTGTGCGGTCGTTGCGGAACAGCCAGCCGACGTGCGCGTGCAGCAGCCCGCGCAACTGGCCGCGCAGATGCGTGCCGTAGCGGTACGGCGAGTGCGGGTCGCCGGGCCGGTCGGTGAAGGCGTGGTGGCGGCGGTGGGTGGCGACCCAGCCGATGACGTCGCCCTGGAAACTCATCGAACCGGCCACCGCGAGCGCGATCCGCACGGGGCGGACGGCCCGGTAGCCGCCGTGGGTGAGGCCGCGGTGGAAGCCGACCGTGACGCCGAGCCCCGTGATCGTGTAGAGGACGAGCGCGAGGACGATGTCGGCGGGATGGACGAGGCTGCCCCACAGCAGCCAGCCGACCAGGCCGAGCGCCACGAACGGCAGGACGACGATCACAGCCGTCACCGTGACGTACAGCCGCTCACCGCCGTCGCGCGCGGGCGCCGGGCCGTCCGGCGGGAAGGGGGACGTGCCGTCGTAGCCCTGGGGCGGCGGGGCGGGGTCCGACGGTGCGACCGTCGTGGAGGGGGTCGGGATGAGCGGCATACGGGACTCCTCGGCCTTGATGCGGATGGCGCGGCCGGAGTCAGGGGCTGCCCATAGGACGGTGTCGTGCTGTAGACGGTGGCGCGCTGTAGAAGGAATGTGGTCTGGTGGACCCACTGGAGCACGAGGGCTGGAACACGAGTGGACGGTCCGGAGCCAGCCGGAGTTCCGGCATACGAAAGGGCCTCGTTCTCTCCACCGTACTCCCGGCTGTGTAACAACCGCGTCTGCTTCGCAAGCGGCAATGCGTTGACACGGGCCGACGCCGGACATTGACTGGCGGCACGGCTCAGAGCCACGCCGCTCCGGAAATCCGCCACGACGCACAGGAAAGCGGCACTTGATGATGTACGACCAGACACGCGCTCAACAGCCCGCCGACGAGCCCCGCGGCGTCGCGGGACGCAGCGCCCCCGGCCCGGCACCGCTGTTCCCGTCGGACGAGCGGGACAAGATCGTCCGACGCCTCGGACAGGCCGTCAACACGTTCCCCGACACTCCGCGTGAGTCACTGGAGGAAGCCGAAGGCGCCTTCGACGAGACCACCGCCCAGCTCATGAAGGCCCTCGCCGAACAGCGGCGTACCCTCCGCGCCGGCTGGCAGGACCAGGAACCCGAAACCCAGTCCACCGAACTCCACCTCGCGCTGAGGCAGTACCGGGAGATCACTCAACGCCTGCTCCGCCTCTAGACCAGTGCTGGATTCCTCAAAGGGTGTACACATACCGGCGTCGTAGTTGGCGGGTGGGGCAGGGCCGGAGGACCCCAGATCCAGGGCCTGGCCCGGGCGTTGAGCTGCCGGGTGGCCACCGCTGTGGCCTGGGCAATGTCGTCGGGGTTGGCGAAGGACCGTCCGGCCGGGGGCGGTCTTGCGGAAGATCCGCCACCAGCCTTCCTGCATGTTCAGCCAGCATGCACCGACCGGGATGAACGTGTGGTGGATCCGGTGCCCGTCCGGCGACCAGCTCGGTGCGGGCGCGAAAACGCGCGGGATCACCGGGGGAGCAGATGGGCACCGAACTCCCCGGCCACCGCTTCCAGCAGTGACCGTTCCGCCTCGGCGCCGCGTCGGTGAAGGTGGCGGATTCCCCGCCACCCAGGGCGGCGTCGATCTCGCGGGCGACCGGTAGCGGGCTGCTCTACCCGTCCGCGCGCCGTCGCCGCCCGGGCGGTTGCCCACGTGTGACTGGTTCTGAGCAGGTCGGATCGATCTCTTACGACGTCTGCGTCATCGTCCCGACGCGCTTATCGGTCTGTCGTACGAGGCCTCATACCAGAGCGGGACGCTCCCCGTGGGAGTTTGTCAACTGCCCACCGCACATGTTGCGTTGGCGACTACTGTGAGTGTCCGTCGGGCGACGCAGGGCCGATTTCTTCGGCGTCGACCGGCACGCGCCGCCGCATGCCCGAGTCGCACAGACCGGGCCCGCCCCGGCCTCCGACCGATGGACCAGTACGAGGACGCCCGATGTCACACCTCCGCGCACCGGCCGCACGCGCAGACCGCCGCGAGGGCGGACGGCACGGACGGCCGGTCGCTCACACCGCTCCCTCGCTGCCCGAGGCCCACATACGGCCCCAGCTGCTGCGTCTCGCCGTACTGCCCCCGGTCGCGGTCGCCCTCAGCGCCTGCGCGGCCGTGCTGTTCACCGTCCGCTCCACCGGCGCCCGCACCAGCCTCACCCTGTGGGCCGTACTCGCCGGCGCGGTCTGCGTGACGCTCGTCGGCATCGGGATCGCCGTGGTCGCCGCCGGCCGGACCGCCCAGGGCGTGCACGAACGGGTCGGCGCGCTGCGCCGCAGCAGCGCCCGCCGCGAGGCCGATCTCCGCGCCCTCGTCGAGGCGTTGCGCCGCGGCGAGGTACCGCCACCGCGCAAGCCGCGCGGCGGTCCACCCGAGGACGCCGACGACTTCGAGCTGCTCGCCGCCGACCTGGCCCGGGCGCACGACGGCGCCGTCACCGCCGTCGTGCAGGCCGCCCAGCTCTCCAGCCAGGCCGGCAGCGAACAGAAGCTGGAAGTCTTCGTCAACCTCGCCCGGCGCCTTCAGTCGCTGGTGCACCGCGAGATCGCGATCCTCGACGAGATGGAGAACGAGATCGAGGACCCCGACCTGCTCAAGGGCCTCTTCCACGTCGACCACCTCGCCACCCGCATCCGCCGCCACGCCGAGAACCTCGCCGTGCTCGGCGGCGCCGTCTCCCGCCGCCAGTGGAGCAACCCGGTCTCCATGACCGAGGTGCTGCGCTCGGCCATCGCCGAGGTCGAGCAGTACTCGCGCGTCCGCCTGGTGCCGCCGATCGACGGCACCCTGCGCGGCCACGCCGTCGCCGACGTGATCCATCTGCTGGCCGAACTCGTCGAGAACGCCACGGTGTTCTCCTCCCCGCACACCCAGGTGCTGCTGCGCGCCAACCTCGTCACCTCCGGCCTCGCCGTCGAGGTCGAGGACCGCGGCCTCGGTCTGCCCGTCGCCGAGCAGAACAAGATGAACGCCCTGCTCACCGACCCCGACCAGGTCAATGTCGCCCGGCTGCTCGCGGACGGCCGCATCGGGCTGTTCGTCGTGTCCCAACTCGCCCGGCGACACGGCATCACCGTCCGTCTGCAGACCAACATCTACGGCGGTGTCCAGGCCGTCCTCGTCGTGCCGCAGGCGCTGCTCGGCAACCAGCCCGACGCCGCCCGCCCCGCCCCGCCCCCACAGCACCACCGGCCCGCGCCCGACGCCGTTACGCCACCGGCGCCCACCGGCACCGCACCCGACGCCGTTATGCCACCGGCGCCCACCGGCACCGGGCCCTCGCCCCTGCCGGTCCGCGGCAACCACGAGGGGCGGCCCAACTCGGTCGGGGCCGTTCCAGGCGTCCGGTCCGAAGGCCGTCCGGTCGTCGAGGACCACACCGGCGCTCCGCCGACGCCGCCTACCGGCACCGTCCGCGGCACCATGGGCAAGCCCCAACTGCCCCGGCGCCGCGCCCAGCAGCACATCGCTCCCCAACTGCGCGGTGGCCCCGCACCCCGCCAGGACGCCGAGCACCTCGTCGGCCACGACCCCGGCCTGATGGCGGCGTTCCAGCGCGGCATCGGCCTCGCCGAGGCCCAGCAGCAGGCGCGGTCCGTCAATTCGGCGTCCGGCCAGTCGGCGTCCGGCCACTCGGGGGCCGGGCACCAGGAGCCGCCGCACATGGAGCCTCCGCACAGGGAGCCGCCGCACATCGAGCGTCCGCACCTGGAGCCCTCGCATGTGGAGCGCCCGCACATCGAGCGTCCGCACCTGGAGCCCCCCCACATGGAGCGCCTCCAGACGCCCCCGACCTCCCCACCGGACGCCCGCCCCACAGACGTGACCTCCATGCCGACGCAACTCCCCATAGCCGTACCGCACATGGACGTACGACACACGGGCGGACGGCACATGGACGGGCCGCGCACGGGGGCCACCCCGCCCATGGACGGGACGCATACAGGCGTGCCCTCACCCATGGATGGGCGGCACATGGAGCCAACGCACGCGGACGCGCCCCCGCACATGGAGGCCGCCCGTATGACCCCTGACCACCCCGCCCGGCACGACGGGAGCGGGCCAGCCGGATGACCACCGCAGCTGCCTCCGCCGTCGCCACCCCCACCGCAATGACCGTCGGCGCACCCACGGGCGCGCCCGCAGACCTTCGTATCCCAAGGAGTCGATCCACCATGGCGACCGATGCCCCCACCGGCCATGTATCCGATCTCGACTGGCTGATGAGCGGCCTCGTGCAGCGCGTACCGCACACCACGAGCGCGGTGCTCCTCTCCAGCGACGGGCTCGTGAAGTCGGTGCACGGCCTCGACCCCGACAGCGCCGACCACATGGCCGCCCTGGCCTCCGGGCTGTACTCCCTCGGCCGCAGCGCCGGGGTCCGGTTCGGCGACGGCGGTGAGGTCCGTCAGGTCGTCGTCGAACTCGACTCGACCCTGCTGTTCGTCACCACCGCGGGCTCCGGCACCTGCCTCGCCGTGCTGGCCGGCCGCGAGGCCGACGCCGCGGTGCTCGGCTACGAGATGGCGATGCTGGTCAAGAGCGTCCGCCCCTACCTGGTGACCGCTCCCCGGCAGCAGTCCGTCGAACCCACGGCGATGAGGCCTTGAGCGTGACGGCGGCCGGCGACGGGCCCTGGCTCGACGACGCGGCCGGACGGCTGGTGCGCCCGTTCACGGTGAGCAACGGCCGCACCCGCCCCACCGTCGCGCTCGACCTCATCTCGCAGGTGAGGGTTACCGGGGCCACCCCCCTCGGCTACCTCGGCCCCGAACACGCCCAGGCACTCGACCTGTGCCGGGCACCCGTCTCGGTCGCCGAGGTCGCCGCCCACCTCAAGTTGCCGGCGGTGGTCACCAAGGTGCTGCTGTCGGACCTCGTCGACTGCGGGGCGCTCACCACCAAACCCCCGGAGTTCCACCACAACCCCACGGACCGGGCCCTTCTGGAGGCAGTGCTCGATGGACTACGACGACAGCTCTGACCACGACTACGACTCCGACTACGACGACGGCGCCGACCCGTTCCCCACCGCGCTCAAGATCCTGGTCGCGGGCGGGTTCGGGGTCGGCAAGACGACCTTTGTCGGTGCCGTCAGCGAGATCGCGCCGCTCAGCACGGAGGAGTTGCTCACCACGGTCAGCGCCGCCACCGACAACCTCGACGGGATCGAGAACAAGGTCGAGACGACGGTGGCCATGGACTTCGGCCGCATCACCCTCGACGCGGACCACGTCCTGTACCTCTTCGGCACGCCGGGACAGGAGCGCTTCTGGTTCATGTGGGACGAGTTGTGCGAGGGCGCCCTCGGCGCGGTGATCCTCGCCGACACCCGGCGCCTGGAGGACTGCTTCGCGGCCGTCGACTTCTTCGAGGAGCGCGGCCTCGGATTCATCGTCGCCGTCAACGAGTTCGACGGCGGCCACCGCTACGACCCCGAGGAGGTGCGCGCCGCCATCGACCTCGACCCGGAGATCCCCGTCGTGTGCTGCGACGCCCGGATCTCCGCCTCCGGCGTCCAGACCCTGCTCACCCTCGTACGCCATCTCATCGCCCACGCACCCGTCACCCCCACGCCGAGCCACGGCGCCCACATGTGACACCCGCACACACCGCAACGGAGCCGCATATGACGTACGCCCACAGCGACGGGACCCGGCCATGAGGTACGACCCGCCGCGCCCGGCCGGTCGGCTGCTGCTCACCCCCGAGGACAAGGAGGCGCCCGAGCGAACGCGGCGGCTGCGGCTACTGGGCCTGGGGGAGCGTCCGGAGCCCGCCCTCGACGCCTTCGCGAGCCATCTGGCGTCGCTGACCGGTGCGCCGTACGCCATGGTCAACTTCCTCCACGTCAGCGGCCAGTTCTTCGCCGGCCTGCACGCGCCCGACGTCGGACTCGTCGTCAAACAGGACGGGACCCGGCCGGTGATGGGCCGCTTCATGCCCCGCGACCACGGGTTCTGCCCCCATGTGGTGGTCCGGCGCAAGGCGCTGGTGCTGGAGGACGTCCGCGACTATCCGCGCTTCGCGGGCAACCCGGTCGTCGACGAGTACGGCATCCACTCCTACCTCGGCGCGCCGCTGATCGACACCACGGGCATGGTGCTCGGCACCGTCTGCGTCGCCGATGTCTCACCCCGGCCCTGGGGGCGCTCCGGTCTGGAGACCATCAAGGCGACGGCCGCGGATCTCGTCGTACGGCTCGAAGCCCCCGAGACCGGCGGACTCCCGCTCTGACCACGGTGAACGCCAGGCCGGGGGCGTGAAGGAAAGCTGCGGCGGCGGTTAAGAAATCCTCGATGGACCAGGGCGGCGGCGTACGGCAGATTGCTGTGCGATTCCACTTCTCTCCCCGTCCGGGGGCTTCTTCGGCATGCCCGCGGACGGGACCTCACCGTCAGGAGCCGTAGCGTTGAAGGCGCTGGTCAAGGACAAGGCGGAGCCCGGGCTCCGGCTCATGGACGTCCCGGAGCCCGAGGTCGGACCCGGCGACGTACTGATCAAGGTGCTGCGCACCGGCATCTGCGGCACCGACCTGCACATCCACGCCTGGGACGGCTGGGCGCAGCAGGCGATCCGCACCCCGCTGGTCCTCGGGCACGAGTTCGTCGGCGAGGTCGTCGACACCGGCCGCGATGTCACGGACATCAACCTCGGCGACCGGGTGAGCGGCGAGGGCCACCTGGTGTGCGGCAAGTGCCGCAATTGCCTGGCCGGGCGGCGTCACTTGTGCCGGGCCACGGTCGGACTCGGGGTCGGTCGGGACGGGGCCTTCGCGGAGTACGTCGTACTGCTCGCGACCAACGTGTGGGTGCACCGCGTGCCGGTGGACCTCGATGTGGCGGCCATCTTCGACCCGTTCGGCAACGCCGTGCACACCGCCCTGTCGTTCCCGCTCGTCGGCGAGGACGTGCTGATCACCGGCGCCGGCCCGATCGGGCTGATGGCGGCGGCGGTGGCCCGGCACGCGGGCGCTCGCAACGTCGTCATCACGGACGTCAGTGAGGAGCGGCTCGACCTCGCCCGCAAGGTGGGTGTCAGCCTCGCCCTCAATGTGCGCGACGCACGGATCTCGGACGGGCAGCGGGCCCTCGGTCTGCGGGAGGGCTTCGACGTAGGCCTGGAGATGTCCGGCCGTGCGGAGGCGCTCCAGGACATGATCGCGAACATGACGCACGGCGGGCGGATCGCGATGCTCGGCCTGCCCGCGCAGGAGTTCCCGGTCGACTGGGCCCGGATCGTCACCTCGATGATCACCCTCAAGGGCATCTACGGCCGGGAGATGTTCGAGACCTGGTACGCCATGTCGGTGCTGCTGGAGGGCGGCCTCGACCTCGCGCCCGTGATCACCGGCCGGTACGGCTACCGCGACTTCGAGACGGCGTTCGCCGACGCGGCGAGCGGCCGCGGCGGCAAGGTCATCCTCGACTGGACCGCGTAAGTCATCTGCATTCATAGGAGCTTCTTCATGTTCGACTCCGTGCGCGACGACCTGCGCGCCACCCTCGACGAGATCCGCGCCGCCGGTCTGCACAAGCCCGAACGCGTCATCGACACCCCGCAGTCCGCGACCGTGAACGTCTCGGCGGGCGGCCGCCCCGGCGAGGTGCTCAACTTCTGCGCCAACAACTACCTCGGCCTCGCCGACCACCCCGAGGTGATCGCCGCCGCCCATGAGGCCCTGGACCGCTGGGGCTACGGCATGGCCTCCGTCCGCTTCATCTGCGGCACCCAGGAGGTGCACAAGGAGCTGGAGGCGCGGCTGTCGGCGTTCCTCGGGCAGGAGGACACGATCCTGTACTCCTCCTGCTTCGACGCCAACGGCGGGGTGTTCGAAACGCTGCTGGGCGCGGAGGACGCGGTGATCTCGGACGCCCTGAACCACGCCTCGATCATCGACGGCATCCGGCTGTCCAAGGCCCGCCGCTTCCGGTACGCCAACCGTGATCTGGCGGACCTGGAGCAGCAGTTGAAGGAGGCGCAGTCGGCGAGGCGGCGGCTGATCGTCACCGACGGCGTCTTCTCCATGGACGGTTATGTGGCGCCCCTGCGCGAGATCTGCGACCTCGCCGACCGGTACGACGCCATGGTCATGGTCGACGACTCGCACGCCGTCGGCTTCGTCGGCCCCGGCGGCCGCGGCACGCCCGAACTGCACGGTGTGATGGACCGGGTCGACATCATCACCGGCACGCTGGGCAAGGCGCTCGGCGGCGCGTCGGGCGGTTACGTCGCCGCCCGCGCCGAGATCGTCGCGCTGCTGCGGCAGCGCTCCCGGCCGTACCTCTTCTCGAACACCCTCGCCCCGGTGATCGCAGCCGCCTCGCTGAAGGTGCTCGACCTGCTGGAGTCGGCCGGCGACCTGCGCGAGCGGCTCGCCGAGAACACCGCGCTGTTCCGGCGCCGGATGACGGAGGAGGGCTTCGACATCCTGCCCGGCGACCACGCGATCGCGCCGGTGATGATCGGCGACGCGGCGCGGGCCGGCCGGATGGCGGAGCTGCTGCTGGAGCGGGGCGTGTACGTGATCGGCTTCTCGTACCCGGTCGTGCCGCAGGGGCAGGCGCGGATCAGGGTCCAGCTGTCCGCGGCGCACTCGACGAAGGACGTCAACCGCGCGGTGGACGCGTTCGTGGCGGCGCGGGCGGAGCTGGCGGGCTGACCTGAGAGAATCGATCCCGTGATCGAAGCGCGGCGGCTCCACATCCTCCGTGCGGTGGCCGACCACCGCACCGTGACGGCGGCTGCCGCCGCGCTGTATCTCACGCCCTCCGCCGTGTCCCAGCAGCTCACGGCCCTGGAGCAGGAGACGGGGCACCGGCTGGTGGAGCGCGGCGCCAAGGGCGTACGGCTCACCCCGGCCGGCGAGATCCTGCTCAGCCACACCAACGCCGTCCTGGCCCAGCTGGAGCGGGCGGAGGCGGAGCTCGCCGCGTACAGCTCGGGCGCCGCCGGCACGGTCACCGTCGCGTCCTTCGCGACCGGCATCGCCCAGGTCGTCGCACCGGCCGTCGCCCGCCTCGCACAGACCGCCCCCGGTATCCGCATCCGCGTCCGGGACGCCGAGGGGGACGCCAGTCTGCCGATGGTCCTTGACCGGCAGGTCGATGTCGCGGTCGCCGTCGAGTACCGCGGGGCTCCGCCCGCCGACGATCCGCGGCTGGCGCATGTTCCGCTGTACGCCGAGCCGTTCGACGCGGTGGTGCCCGTCCGTCACCGGCTGGCGGAGGTGGGCGAGGTGCCGCTGGCGGAGCTGGCCAAGGATCCGTGGATCGGACCGTACCCCGGCAATCCCTGCCATGACGTGGTGGTGCTGGCCTGCGAGAGCGCCGGGTTCCAGCCCCGCCTCGAACACTCCTCGGACGACTTCCGGGCGGTCGTGGCCCTGGCTTCGGCGGACGCGGGAGTCGCCCTCGTACCGCGCTCCGCGCTGCGCGGGATGGACCTCACGGGTGTCGTCGTACGGCCCGTGGACGGGGTGGCGCCCACGCGCCGGGTCTTCGCCGCCGTGCGCCGGGGCGCGGAGGGGCATCCGCTGATCCAGCCGGTGCTGGGGGCGCTGGAGGAGGCGGCACAGGCGTGAGCCTTCCGTAACCCTGCCGTCTCATATTCGGGATAGCATCCCGAATATGAGACACGAAGAACCCGACGCCTCGCACGACGTCGACGCCCGGCTCGGCGCGCGGCTGGCCGAACTGCGGGCCGAACGCGGCTGGTCCCTGGGGGAGTTGGCGGAGCGCAGCGGGGTGAGCCGGTCGACGCTGTCCCGTGCGGAGCGGGCGGAGATCAGTCCCACGGCCTCGCTGCTGAACCGGCTGTGCGCCGTGTTCGGGCGCACGATGTCCCAGCTGCTGAGCGAGGTGGAGGGGGAGTCCGCGCTGTTGGTACGGGCGGCCGACCAGCCGGTGTGGGAGGACCGGGCCTCCGGATTCGTACGACGGTCCGTGTCGCCGCCGCACACCGGGATGCGCGGCGAACTCGTCGAGGGGCGGCTCACGGTGGGCGCGGACATCGCGTACGACCGGCCGACGGTGCCCGGTCTGGAGCAGCACATCTGGGTGCTGGAGGGGGCCCTCGCGGTGACCGTGCAGGACGTCGAGCACCGGCTCGACGCCGGGGACTGTCTGCGGTTGCGGGTGTGGGGGACGACGCGGTTCCGGTGCGCCGGTGACGAGGATGTGCGGTACGTGCTGGCGGTGGTGTTGCCGTGACCGTGGTAGCGCTGGACGCCGGTCAAGTGCTGGACCGTGCGGGGGAGTTGGCCGAGCTGCTGGTCGACACGGTCGACGGCGGGGCGTCGGTGGGCTTCCTCGCGCCGCTCGATCGTGCCGAGGCCCTGGCGTGGTGGCAGGGGCGGGTTGCCGGGGTGGCCGCCGGTGAGCTGGCCGTCTGGGCGGCGTACGAGGGGGCGCGGCTGGTCGGCACCGTGAGCCTGGCCTTTCCCGACAAGCCCAACAGTCGGCACCGGGCGGAACTGGTGAAGCTGATGGTGCACCGCGAGGCGCGCGGGCGGGGCCTGGGGCGGCTGCTCCTGGACACCGCCGAGCGGGCGGCCGTCGCGGCCGGTGTCACGCTCCTGCATCTGGACACCGAGACCGACAGTCCGGCCGAGCACCTGTACCGGACGGCGGGCTGGACCCGGCTCGGCGCGATACCCGACTACGCGGCGAGCCCGGCGGGGGTGCTGCGGCCGACGACCATCTACTACAAGCAGGTCGGGGTGGCGGCTGTCGTGGGGGGACTGGCAGGGGGGTGACTGTCAGTGGGACGGGACTGTCAGTGGGACGGGACTGTCAGCGGGACGGCTGACTGTCAGTGGGAGGCGCTACCTTGCGTCTCATGCCGGATGCCGAAGACGTACGCCGAATCGCCCTGTCCCTGCCGGACACGACGGAGAAGATCGCCTGGAGCATGCCCACCTTCCGGGTCGCGGGCAAGATGTTCGCCACGCTGCCGGAGGACGAGACCTCCATCGCCGTGCGCTGCCCCAAGGAGGAGCGCGACGAACTGGTCCTGGCCGAGCCGGAGAAGTTCTGGGTGGCCGATCACGAGGCGCAGTTCGCGTGGGTGCGGGCGCGGCTGGCCGCGCTGGAGGACGAGGACGAGCTGCGGGACATCCTCGCCGACTCGTGGCGGCAGGCCGCGCCGCCCCGATTGCTGGAGGCGCATCCGGAGTTGGGGCTGCCTACCGGGGGGTGAAATTCGCTCCGGGGTTGTCAGTGGGGGGTGGCATGATCCGAACCGGTGGGGCCGTGGCTGCCGGGACGGGGGCCGGTGGGCCTTTGCATGATCGTGGGGGAGGGGAGCGCTGGGGGATGGGCGGGACGTCGGACAACGTTGCCGCGGCGCGTGCGGCGGGCAGGGAGAGCGGGGGCACCACGGGACCCGGACGGCGCGCGCGGGCGGTCTGGTCGCGGGACTTCGGATTGTTCTTCGTCGGACGGGCAGTGGCCCGGCTCGGCGACACCATGCTCCCGGTGGCTCTCGCCGCCGGCCTGCTCCAGCATGGGTACGGCGCCGGGGCGGTCGGCCTCGCCATGGCGGCGACGGCCGGTGCGTTCGCCGGGCTGGTGGTCTTCGGCGGGGTCGTCGCCGACCGGTTCAGCACCCGCAAGCTGATGATCTGGGCCGACCTGGTCCGGCTGGTCACGCAGGCGCTCACAGCCGTCCTGTTCTTCGCGGACCGCGTCGTCCTGTGGGAGATCTGCGCGATCGGCGTCGTCAACGGCGTCGCGAGCGCCGTGTTCCAGCCCGGCGTCGCCAGCATGGTGCCCCGGCTGGCGTCCGACATCCAGGGCGCCAACGGCGCCATACGCATCGCGGAGTCCGCGGCCCAGCTGGCGGGTCCCGCGGTCGCGGGCATGCTGGTCGGCCTCGCGTCGGCGGGCGGCGTCTTCGCGGCGCACGCCGCCACCTACGCAGTCAGCGCCCTGTGTCTGCTGCTGCTCCGGCTGCCGCCGGCGGCCCCGGGCAGCCGTGCCGCCGGACGTGGGGCGAGCGCCTTCAAGGCCGACCTGGTCGAGGGCTGGCGAGAGTTCAGGGCACGCACCTGGCTGTGGGGAGTCATCGCCGTCTGGTGCCTGTACATGATCGCCGTCTTCGGCCCGACCGTGCCGCTGGTGGCGACGGAGGTGGTCCAGGAACACGGCCCGCGCGCCTACGGCCTGATCAACTCCGCCCTCGGCGCCGGCACCGTCGTCGGCGGACTCCTCGCCCTGCGGCTGCGCCCGCGCCGGATGCTGCGGGCCGGGGCGATCGCCCTGTTCGGCTTCGCCGGGTTCCCGGCGACCGTCGGGCTCGGCCTCGATGTGCCGGCGATGGCGGCCGGGGCGGCCGTGGCCGGGGCCGGGATGTCGTTCTGGGGTGTCATGTGGGCGACCAGCGTGCAGACCCAGGTCGAGCCCGGCGTCCTCAACCGCATCCACGCCTACGACGTGGCCGGCTCCCTCGCGATGCTGCCGGTCGGCCAGGCCCTCGCGGGCCCCGCCGCCGCAGCCCTCGGAGCGGACCGTGTGCTCCTCGTCTCCGGCGCGATGAGCTTCGTCGTCGTGATCGCCCTGCTCGCAGTGCCCGCGATACGTGATCTGGTGCGCGTCGACACCCACCTCACGCGCGCACCGGCATCCGTGTCCCCGTCATGAACCCCGAGATCCGCTCCCGCAGCGACCGCGCGTCGAGCCCGTGCGCGGCGACGTGCTCCTCGACCGTGCCGTACCGGCGCAGCTCACGGCGCCCCACACCCAGCCCCAGCACCCGGTGGGGTACGTCGGCGAGGGCGTCGTTCGCGACGGCCGTCGAGGTGCCCGCCAGGTAGGGCTCGACGAGGACGATGTCCGCACCGGCCGTCGCCGTGGCCCGGCGCAGGGCGGCCGCGTCGAAGGGCCGTACGGTCGCCGCGTACAGCACGGTGACGTCGAGGCCGGTCGTGGCGTCGAGCACCGCGTCGAGCATGGGCCCCACAGCGACGACCACGCCGGAGCGCCCCTCGCGGACGGTGTGGAAGCGCGCTCCGTCGACGGGGAGGGCCTGGGCGTTCGACTGCACGGACAGCCGGACGTACACCTTGTCGTCGCCCGCGGCCACCGCGTGCCGCAGCAGCGTCTCGGCTTCATCCGGGTGGCCGGGCACGTGCACGGTCCAGCCGTCGAGAGTGTCGAGCAGCGCCACGTCGCCGGGAGCCATGTGCGTGTAACCGCCCGCCGGCCAGTCGAAGGACGCGGCGGCGCTCACCAGCACCGCGCCCACGCCCTGGTGTCCGAGGTCGAGCTTGACCTGCTCGAAGGGCCGCTCCACCAGGAAGCTGGCGAAGGTGTGCACGATGGGCCGCATGCCGGTCAGCGCCAGCCCCGAAGCCGCCCCGATCAGGAGCTGCTCGCGGATGCCGACATTGATCACCCGGTCGGGATGGCGGCGCCGGGCCTCGACGAAGCCGGCCGCGCCGATCTCGGCGAGGACGACGGCGACGCGGGGATCCTCGTCGAGCAGCCGCAGGGCGACGGGGGCGAAGCGGTCACGCATGGTGTCCATGACGGTGGGTTTCCTTGCTTCAGACTTGGATGGCACTCGGGCTTGGTTGCCACTCGGATTGGATGTCACTCGGACTTGGGTTCGACCTGGGCGACGACCGCGTGCGGGCGGCCCGGATGCGGCGCGGTGAAGGCGGCGTACAGGGCCTCGTGATCGCGGCCGTCGACCGTCACGGTGGACCAGCCCGCCGCCTCGAACCGGGCGGCGATGCCACCGGGCCGGGCATGGCTGGCGGATGCGTTGTCGATGACGACGGTGTGCAGCCGCTCCAGCCCGGCGGGCCCGGCGAAGGCGATGGCCTCGTGATTGCTGCCCTCGTCCAGCTCGGCGTCCCCGATCAGCACCCACACCCGCGGCTCGTGCAGCCCCTGGGCGCGCAGCCCCAGCGCCGTACCGACGCCGATCGGCAGCCCGTGCCCCAGCGAACCGCTGCCGATCTCCACGCCCGGCACCAGCATTCGGTCGGGGTGGTGGCCGAGCGGCGAGTCGTAGGCGCCGAAGCCCGGCAGCCAGTCCACGGGCACGAAGCCCTTGGCGGCCAGGACGGCGTAGTACGCCATCGGACCGTGCCCCTTGGACAGCAGGAACCGGTCCCGCTCGGGATCCTCCAGCCGCTCCGGGCCGATCCGCAGCACCCGGTCGTGGAGCACCCACAGCACGTCGAGCGTGGATGTCGCCGCGGGGCTGTGCTTCTCGTCGCCGGTCATGAGCGCCATCAGGCGCGGCAGGTCGGCGTATCCGTACGTGCGCTCGTGTTGCTCGGTGATCGTCATGCAGACGATCATTCAACCTCAATCAAACTTGAGGTCAAGTGTCGCTGGCCCAGGTACGGCCACAAACCGGTGCGCGACCACCGACCCGAGTGCGGTATTGTTTCCATGCGCGTTCGCCCGGGGGAAACCCCAGGTCAGCCCGCACCGGGACGTGGCGCAGCTTGGTAGCGCACTTGACTGGGGGTCAAGGGGTCGCAGGTTCAAATCCTGTCGTCCCGACTACTACAGGACTACGTAGTCGCAGGTCAGGGCCTTGGATCACATGATGTGAGACGAGGCCCTTGATCATTTCTGAGCGCGTGTCTCACAATTTCTCACGGTCACAGACGGACGACGACGAGGGCGATGTCGTCCTGGCTGCCGCCGGCGACGCCTAGGTGGACCAGCAGTCCGTCGGCGAGTTCTTCCACTGGGAGGGTGCCGTACTGGGCAAGGGCATCGGTCAGCCGGGCCAGCCCCATGTCGATGTCTTCGCCGCGCCGTTCAATGAGCCCGTCAGTGTAAAGCACGAGGGTGTCCCCCGGGGTATAGGACAGTCCGGCCTGAGGGCGCGGAACATGCTCGGGACGGGCGCCCAACGGCGGGTCGGTGGCCAGGTCCAGCAGCTGCCAACTGCCGTCTGGACGAACCAACACCGGCGGAGGGTGACCGGCGTTGCTGTAGATGATCAGTCGGCTACGCGGGTCGATAAGCACCTTGACCACGGTGGTACCCAGCGCGCCATCGACCGCCCTGGCATACAGACCCAGTACCTCCAAGGCCTGCGCGGGGCTTGGAACGGCCCGAATGGCTGCGCTCAGAGCACTGCGCAGCATGCCCATAATGGCGGCGGCCTCAAGGCCGTGGCCGACAACGTCCCCGACGGCGATGGAGCAGCGGTCGGGCGGCAGATCGACGACGTCGTACCAGTCGCCGCACACGTTGAGTGACCCAAAGGCAGGCAAATAGCGCACAGCGATGTCCCGATGCCGGTCCAAGTCGGGCGAGCGGAGCATGACCTCCTGCAAGGCGACGGCGATTTCACGTTCGCGGGCATGCGCTTGACGTAGCTGCTCGTTCAGTTGCTCCAGATCGTGCGACCGGGCATACACCAGGGCGGCGATTCCTGTTGCCTGCGTGCTCAGCGGCGGAGTGAGCTCACGAATGGCGGGAGAATGCATGAACTCGGTGACATCGTCGGCCCGCGCAATGATCCACTTCACCGTGCCATCCGGCCCCAGGACAGGGCTGGCCATCCCGCACCACCACCGCTCCTCGAGTTCACCTGAGCAGTCGGCAACGGGAATGTCGAATCGCTTCGGTGCCACCACATCGGGCTCACGGGACTCCAGCACGCGCTGGAGTGAGGCGCCGAAGTCACGCGCCGCGGCTGGCGCGGCAGGAGTGTCCGGGAACGCGGCCAAGATGTGTTGCCCAACCAGTTCTTCGCGGGTCCCGCCGGTGACCTGGAGGTATGCCCGATTGGCATAGCGGATCACCAGGTCGGCGTCCAGCACCAGATACGGGTTCGGCGCGGCGTCGAACAGCTCCTCGAAATCGATCTCCGCTGTCGTCACGCGCGTGCCCTGCCGATCTCTACGAGCGCGACCGCTTTCATCTCCAACCTACGAGCTATCCACCAGGTGCGCCCACCGAGACGACTACCGGTGACCGGCGAGCTTGCTCACGTCCTCTTCCGAGCAGCTCGCTCAGCTTCTCCGAGCCGGCCTTCAGACACTCGAGACGACCGTGTCGGGGACGCCGTTGTTGGCCATCCAGGACAGGCAAGCATGCCGTGCGTCGTGGAGACGGACTCGACATACGCCTGCTGCCTCCATCAGCTTCTGCGCCTCACGCCGAAGCTTGTCTGTCTTGAACGGGTGGCCGAGCTCGTCAAGGACGACGTAGCCAGAGTCCTCATAGACCGCGTTTGAGATCTGACATGGGACGATCGGTTGGTGACTCGACTCGTGAACCGTGACCGCTCCCTTGAGGAACTTGAGCGCGAAGTGGCGATCCCTTCAGCAGTGCGGACGAGGCGGGAAAAGTGGTGTGTGGGACACGCTGATGCACTGGCATGGCCTTCTGGCATGTCACCACGGCCGACGGTCGGCGCCTGTCCCTGCGTGAACTGCGCAATCAGGCCCAACAGCACGGACGACTCCCAGCATTCCCTGGACCTCAGAAGTCGAGGCGTGTTCCTACGGGTTCCGCCCGAATCGTCGAGCCCATGACGCCGTTGCCGAGACGTGGTACCGAACGGATCGGCGAGGGCAGGGGGCACGGCGTCCCCGTAACGGAAGCCCCGTGTGATCGCGCTGTCCTCGTCGGGGGCGGGGATCGCGACGACCCCGCGCGCGGCGCCCGGGTCGAATGTGAGCCCTGTCGGTCTCAGGTCCGCCCAGGTCTGGTTGCGCGGCCACCGTTCCTCGTGCACCGGGGCAGCCTGCCCACCAGAGCCGCGCTTGCGGGACCGGCACTTGCTTTGGCGGACCAGGTGGGGGCGGCGCGGCCCCCACCTGTCGCCGTGGCCGGTTACCGCGCGCTACCGGCCTTGCGCACCAGCCCGTCGTACGCCTTGTCGAGTCTGTCGGTGATCTGCTCGACGCCGATGGTGTCGAGTCCCTTCTGCCCGGACACCGCGGCCTTGGCGGCCGAGAATGCGGGGGCGAACAGGGCCCAGGAGTCGGGCGTGTAGTCGTCCCGTGCCGGACTTCCGATCTCGTCGAGGGCGGTGCGGATCGGCGTCGTGTCGACGGTACCGTCCACGTCACCGGAGATGGCGTTGAACGCGTCGAGAACGATCTTGCCTGATTTGAGCACGAACCTGGCCGTGTGCTTGCCCTCGGGCAGGCCACGCAGCGCGTACGTCGCGAGACGCTTGTCGGTGGTGGCCGTCTTCGCGTCCTTCACCATCAACTTGCCGTCGATGTAGACGTCGAGAACGGCGCTGCCGTCGTTGCCGCCGATGACGTCGATGCCGGTGCCGGTGAAGGGGACGGTGAAGGAGGCGCCGGCGGTCGTGCTCGTCGACGTCGAGCGGTACCAGTCCATCGCGTCGCCGAGTGAGGCCCTCCTGCTCCAGGTGCCCTCGTAGGCGATCGAGCTGTCCATGCTGTCGAGTTGCGCGCTCGCGTAGGGCGTGTACCCGTCGATCTTCTCGACCTTCAGGTTGTCGAACGCGACCTTGTGGAAGTCGCTGCCGAGCTTGACGCGGCCTTCGGTCTGCGGAGTCGGGTCCTGGTACGTGGAGACGGCTTCACCGTCGATGTACGTCGTGATCGTCGCGCCCTTCGCCTCGATGGCGAGGCGGTAGGTGTCGGACGCTGCGACCGTTCCAGCGCTGACGGCCTTGCCGTACTCGTAGAAGGTCCATGCGCCGTTCGGGCCGATGCGCACGTTGTAGGCGGCGTCGCTGATCGCCATGCCCTTCTGCTGGCGGACGCCGAGGGCGGCGAGTCCGCCGTCCGGGTCCGGGAACGAGACATCGACCGTGGCCTTGTAGTTCTCCCAGCGGAAGTCGCCGACCGTCGTGTTCGGGGTGTTGCGGTTCCAGGCGCCGGTCTCCTTCATGGATTGGTCCATGTACTGGTACAGCACGTTGTCGCCGCTCGCGTCCTTGCCGACTTCCCAGGCGCCGGTCTGGTCGACCATGTAGCGGGGCTGGTTGCCGCGCGAGGCCAGGTAGGGCAGGGACACCTTGCGCGTGCCATTGCCCGTGCCGACCCGGACTTTGCCCTCCTCCTCGTACCCGAAGTCGTCGGCGTACAGGATCTTGTCGCGGGTGTTGTGCTTCTTGCCGGACGCGTCGGTGTCCAGCACCGTACGGTTCCCGGACTCGGGCAGGCGCTGCCGCGTCGCCTTGTCGTGGCTCCTGTCGAGCGTGGTGAAGGTGACGATCGAGCGCGGCTTGACCGTGTAGACGTAGTAACCGTCGCCGTCGGGGCGGATCTGGGCTGCGAGGTGCTTGAAGTTGGCGTCGTAGGCCTGTCCGGCGTCCGCCGCGCGGGTCTCCCAGACCTCCATGGTGGGATCGCCGCCCAGGTTCATGTTCTCGGCCTTGATCCGGTAGGTCTTGGACTGGTCGCTGTCGTTGACGGCGATGGTGGAGAAGTCCTTCTTGGCCGGGTCGGCGAGGGTCATGTAACTGGGTGCGCCGTTCGAGCCGTCGACGTTCTCGGTGCCGCTCACGCCGCTGTAGCTCGCCTCGGGCACGGTGCGCCAGATGCCGGCCGTGTTGGTGTCGTTCTCCCAGCCGGTCTTCGCGAACTGGGTGAAGTGCTGCATCACATACACCGCGGCGTCGTAGTGGAGCTGCCCCGACCACGGGTCGCGGGCGCTGACCAGCTCCTTGTGGCTGTACTGAGCGCCCTCGTAGAAGGACCCGAGCGCCGGCTGGAAGATGTAGTGCGTCCGCTTGGAGTTGGCGTAGCTCTTCACGGAGCGGTTGGCGAGGTCGAGGGCGCTCTGCACGCCACCGATGCCGGTGCTCGCGCCGCCTGGGCCCTCGGTGTTGTTGACCCGGTAGTCCGTCCAGCCGAAGGAGCCGACGCCCTCGCTGTACCAGACCTCCTTGTCCTGGCCGTACACGTTGTCACCCGTCGCCAGCTTCGTGTACGGCCGGTACGTGGCACTGTCGGGAGTGCCGTCCAGCCGGTCGTCGGTGGTGTAGTGGTAGCCCACCGCGTCGACCATGCCGAAGAGTTCGGCGTCCGTGAGCAGGGCGGGGCCGATGTTCTTCGTGGTGTTCTCGTCCGAGGCGGTGATCCTGATGTCGTGGTACGCCTTCGCGGCCGCCTTCTGCTGACGAGGCGTCAGTCCGTAGCGTGGGTCGGCGAAGTCCGTGTCGTTCACCAGCGCGTTCTTGTACCACTTGACGAAGGAGATGTCGGGGTTGCGCGTCTCGTTGGTGTCCGGATTGACGTAGTCGACCATATAGCCGTACTTCTCGTAGGCGTCGAGGATCGTCTCCTTGTACCACTTGTACATCTCGTCGGTGCCGGTGCCCTTGTTCCACTCGGTCTGGACCCACTGGGGCATCACCCAGCGGAGAATCGAGACCTTGAGCCTCGGGTTGACCGTCTTGGCGTCGGCGGCCAGCTGGAAACCGGGAGAACGGGAGGCGTCGGCGAGTTCGTCCGCCGTGCGCATGGTCGCCGGATCGGAACCGGTCGACGTGTTCGTGTCCGAACCCATCTCGATCTTGACGTGGTTGATCAGCGGGTTCTTTCCGCCGAACAGGGTCCTGATGAGCTGCCAGTACCGGGCGGGATGCTCCGCCTTGTAGTCCATCAGCAGGTTGCTCGTGCTGTTGCAGCTGAGCACTCCGAGGCCCTTGTAGGTCAAGCCGTTCACGTTGTCGGCGCGGACGTCGTCCCCGTTGACCACGACCTCCACGGGATCGTCCGCGGTGTGGGCGGCGGGGGCGGCGATCACACCCGCCGTCAGCGCGAGGGTGGTCGCCGCGGCAAGCGACACCCATCCGGGTCTTCTCCGTGTCCCCATCCGGCCTCGACTCCTTCGCTGTTCGGTATGCCGAAAGCTGTTCGCGAATCCGGAGGGGACCGTAGGTGGTAAGCGTTTTCTACGTCAATCCCCTTGCAGTCCTTATGTATTGGCGACCGGAGGAGCACCGCCGGTCGGGGCGGTGGCTACGCCGGAGCAGGTGTCCGGAGCGCCTCAGCAGGACGCGTCGCGGGCTGCCTCGCACGCCGCTCGGGGGCTCCGCAACTGGGGGTCAAGGGGTCGCAGGTTCACATCCTGTCGTCCCGACACGGTGATGGGGCTGACTGCCCAGGTCACCTTTAATGGCATTCTGCTTCAGATTAAGCCGCACAATTACGAGACGTCTGGGGAACGGCATGACGTCTCTTCAAGACATTCCTGATGGCCTAACCCATCCAGCGCACCACTGCTAGCAATGGTCGCCTAGCCTCGGACACCATGAGTTCATGGTGTCTGACGAAGCCGGCACTCGTCCTCCGTCGCGCGAGCGTCCTCGAAAGCGATTTGATGTCGCCCATTCATGGACGAACACGATCGCGGGGCTCGCCGCTCTCTCGCTGTCGGTCTTCAACTTCATTCTGCTTGAGCAGGATCCCGACGTCGACCCGCGCTGTCCACGAGGCTGGAGACGCAAAGAGTCGAGGTAATCACGCAAGCCAAGCTCAAGATGGAACGCGTGGATGGTAACGGTACAAAACCTGTTTTCTTCTGGGATGACCGGCTCATTCTCATATGACGCGAGAACAAAAGATCTGACCTACCAGCGAGTCGCCGACCCAAGCCCGCTAGGCCAGTGGACGTGAGCCCCTCACGAACCGCTTCTGTGTCGTGATCTCAAAGGAAGCTGCGGCTGTTTTCTAGCGCGTCCAAGGAGGCTGCTGCGACCAAGCGGTGTTACATCCTGTCCCCGGTCTGAGGCATTGCGGAATCCGAAGACAGAGGCCGTCCAAGCCAGCCTCTTTCGGGGCTGGCTTGGACGGCCTCAGGTCAGTCTCAGACCAGGTCGAACCGGTCGAGGTTCATGACCTTGTCCCATGCGGCGACGAAGTCCTTCACGAACTTCTCCTTCGCGTCGTCGCTCGCGTACACCTCCGCCAGCGCGCGCAGCTCGGAGTTCGAGCCGAAGACGAGGTCGGCGCGGGTGCCGGTCCACTTGACCTCGCCCGTGGCGGCGTCGAGGCCCTCGAACGTGGTCTGGTCCTCGGACGTCGACTTCCACGTCGTACCCAGGTCGAGGAGGTTGACGAAGAAGTCGTTCGTCAGCTTGCCGGGGTTCTCGGTGAGGACGCCGTGCTTCGACTGCTGCTGGTTGGCGCCCAGGACGCGCAGGCCACCGACGAGCACCGTCATCTCGGGGGCGCTCAGCGTCAGCAGGTTCGCCCGGTCCAGCAGCAGGTACTCGGCGGGAAGGCGGTTGCCCTTGCCGAGGTAGTTGCGGAAGCCGTCCGCGGTCGGCTCAAGCGCGGCGAACGACTCGACGTCGGTGTGCTCCTCCGTCGCGTCGACCCGGCCCGGGGTGAAGGGCACCTCGATGTCGTAGCCGGCGTCCTTGGCGGCCTTCTCCACGCCCACGCAGCCGCCGAGCACGATCAGGTCGGCCAGGGAGACCTTCTTGGCGGAGCCCGCGTTGAACTCCTGCTGGATGTTCTCCAGGGTGCGCAGGACCGTGGCGAGCTGGTCGGGGTCGTTGACCTCCCAGCCGCGCTGCGGCTCCAGGCGGATCCTGGCGCCGTTGGCGCCGCCGCGCTTGTCGCTGCCGCGGAACGTCGAGGCCGACGCCCACGCCGTGCCGACCAGCTGCGAGACGGTCAGGTCCGAGTCGAGCAGCTTGGCCTTGAGGGCCGCGATCTCCTCGGCGCCGATGACCTCGCCCTCCGCCTCGGGCAGCGGGTCCTGCCACAGCAGGGTCTCCTCCGGGACCTCCGGGCCGAGGTAGTGCGACTTCGGGCCCATGTCACGGTGGGTCAGCTTGTACCAGGCCCGGGCGAAGGCGTCCGCGAATTCCTCCGGGTTCTCGTAGAACCGGCGGGAGATCGGCTCGTAGATCGGGTCGAAGCGCAGCGACAGGTCGGTGGTGAGCATCATCGGGCGGTGCTTCTTCGACGGGTCGTGCGCGTCCGGGACGATCTCCGGGGCGTCCTTGGCCACCCACTGGTGGGCGCCGGCCGGGCTCTGGGTGAGCTCGTACTCGTACTCGAAGAGGTTCTTGAAGAACCCGTTGCTCCACTGGGTTGGGGTCGTGGTCCAGGTGACCTCCAGACCCGAGGTGATGGCGTCCGCGCCCTTGCCGGTGCCGAAGGTGCTCTTCCAGCCCAGGCCCTGCTCCTCCATGGAGGCGGCCTCGGGGTCGTTGCCGACGTGGTCCGCCGGGCCGGCGCCGTGGGTCTTGCCGAAGGTGTGGCCACCGGCGATGAGGGCGACGGTCTCCTCGTCGTTCATCGCCATCCGGCGGAACGTCTCACGGATGTCGCGGGCCGCGGCCAGCGGGTCCGGGTTGCCGTTCGGGCCCTCCGGGTTGACGTAGATGAGGCCCATCTGGACCGCGCCGAGGGGGTTCTCCAGCTCGCGGTCGCCGCTGTAGCGCTGGTCGTCCAGCCAGGTGGTCTCGGGGCCCCAGTAGACGTCCTCCTCCGGCTCCCAGACGTCCTCGCGGCCACCGCCGAAGCCGAAGGTCTGGAAGCCCATCTGCTCCAGGGCGACGTTGCCGGTGAGGATCATCAGGTCGGCCCAGGAGATGCTCTGGCCGTACTTCTTCTTGACCGGCCACAGCAGACGGCGGGCCTTGTCGAGGTTGCCGTTGTCCGGCCAGCTGTTGAGCGGGGCGAAGCGCTGCTGGCCGGCGCCGGCACCGCCGCGGCCGTCGCTGATGCGGTAGGTGCCCGCGCTGTGCCAGGCCATACGGATCATCAGCGGGCCGTAGTTGCCGAAGTCGGCGGGCCACCAGTCCTGCGAGGTCGTGAGCACCTCGGCGATGTCCCGTTTCACGGCCGCGAGGTCCAGTGCCTTGAACGCCTCGGCGTAGTCGAACTCCTCACCGAGCGGGTTGGTCACAGGAGGGTTCTTGGCGAGGATCTTCAGGTTGAGGCGCTCCGGCCACCACTGGCGGTTGCCACCGCCCTGCGTGGGGTGCGGGGCGCGCCCGTGCGCGACCGGGCAGCCTCCTGTGCCCTCCGTCTTGGGGTCAGTGACGATTGCATCAGGGTTCTCAGCCATGCCAATCCTTCTTCCGGACGGTGTGGATCACGGTGCTCAGGAACTGCGGGTGGAACAGTCGGGGCACAGGCCCCAGTAGATGACCTCGGCCTCGTCGATCGAGAAGCCGTGGTCGTCGGACGCGGTCAGACAGGGAGCCTCGCCGGCGGCGCAGTCGACGTCGGTGACCGTGCCGCAGGACCGGCACACCAGGTGGTGGTGGTTGTCGCCGACACGCCCCTCGTAGCGGGCGGGGCTGCCGGCCGGTTCGATCCGGCGGACGAGTCCCGCCGCGGTCAGGGCGTGCAGGGCCTCGTACACCGCTTGCAGGGAAATGTGGCCCACGCGATCGCGCACCCCGGAGGCGATCGCCTCGACGCCCAGGTGGTCACCCTCCCGGACGGTTTCGAGCAGTGCGACGCGGGCGGCCGTCACCCGCAGGCCGGCACCGCGCAGCTCATCGGCGGTGGTCGGGTTCTGGGATGCGGTCATGGCGGAGAACCTATCGCGATAAACACGAACGGTTCAAGAAAACGAAGGGTTAAATCGGGAGCCGTGTCAGACGACGTCCGAGAAGAAGGCGCTCACCCGGGTACGCGACCGGGTCAACGCCCAACGGTGGGGCTGCCGACGGTCCACGTCGACAAGCCGTACACACGCGTTCCTCCGGGTCGGCGACGAGGACGACCTCACCGCGCTCGGCCGTCAGGAGGCCTGGGAGGAGTCGAAGGGGCGCGCGGAACCGCTCGGCCCACACGTCGGCGGCCCCGCGCTACGGCTCCCCGACGAGTACGACACCACGGCCGGCGTCACCCCGCCGCGAGGGACACCTCCGTCGCCTTGATCAGGGCGACGACGGGGGCGCCGGGGGCGAGTCCCAGGTCGTCGACGGCGTCCTTGGTGATCGCGGACGTCAGCTCGCCGCCCTCCACCGCGACCTTGACGGAGGCCATCGCGCCGCCCGTCCCGACCCCCAGCACCGTGCCGGGCAGCCTGTTGCGGATGGACAGTCCGTCCACCGTGCCGGTGGTGAGGGCGACCTCCGTGGACTTGATGAGGGCGCGTACGGCGGACCCCTCCGCCAGCCCCAGCTCCCGTACCGCGTCCACGGTGATCGCCGCGGTGATGTCCTGCCCGCCGTCGAGACGGACCGCGACGGTAGCCATGACCTCGCCGGGGGTGATGGCGGTGACGGTGCCGGGCAGCTGGTTGCGGATGCTCAGGGCCATGGTGAAACACCTCAAAGGGGGAGAAATGGTGCTCGCTGCGCGCCCTACCGTAGCCGGGCCGCCCCGCAGTGTGATCGGCCCCACACCGGCGGCGCGGAACTCCGCCCGTCCCGCATCCGACTCCTGGACCGGCACGGCGCGAACCGAGTGACGCCGTGCGACGCGATCAGGAGACCGGTGATGGACGACTCCCGACCACCCGCCCCCGGCGCCACCAGGGCGCTCCGGGACCTGCTGCCCCCACCTGCCCTCGGCGGATTCCTCTTGCTGCTCGCTGTCGTCTTCGGGGTGTCGTACGCCGTCGGATCCGCCGTCGGCCCGGACACCCCGGGCGTACAGCGCACCGACCCCGGCACGAGCGACGCGGAAACCGCCACCAGCACCGGCACTCACGGCGACCATCCCGAAGGCCACGCCCCATGACCACCCAGTCGGCGCCCGTCCTAGCCCTGCCGACGCGCAGGGCGGCCGAAGCGCACCGCCACCCCCGGTGAGTACAGGACACTCGCCGGTTCGCCGACAGGTGCGGGCAGGCCTGCCGCGGCGATCAGGTTCTCTTCGCACTTGAGGAGTTCGGCGCGATGCAGGGGCCAGCGCGAGTGGGTGTTCGGGAGGTGGACGGGGCGGCCGAGGGCGGTGGTGGGCATGCCCCAGCGGGCGGTCAGGAAGTGTTCGAGCTCGGTGGGCTCGGCGATGCGCTCGCCGACCCGCAGGGTGATCCTGCTGTACGCGCCCCGGGGGCCGGGCAGCCGCCGGGTGCTGGTGTAGGTGAGGACGGTGTCCGCGCGGGTCACGGCCATCTTCGACCAGGCGTAGGGGAGCCGGAACGCCGACCGGCCGATCGCCACCGGCAGCAGACGGGAGGCGTCCATCGAGCGGAAGACCACGCCGCGCCGGCCGTGGCTGTCGACCGAGTAGAGCCGGACGTTGGTCTCCGGAAAGCTCCCCAGATACGGCACGCCGGGCAGCCGCAACCAGCCGACCCGGTGCATCCGGAACGCCACCAGACCGACGTACGTCACCCCGCCCAAGGTGTCCGGCACGCACCCGGACGGCAGCAGCGGCGCCACGTCCTCGGGATCGGCGGCCCAGTGCAGGAAGGCCAGATCGAGCCACGACTGGGTGAGCAGGGGGCGCGGCGTGGAACCGGGCGGATCGACCGTTATCGGCTCCGGGTCGGGGGCGGGCACGGGGAGGGGCACGAGTCGAGCATGCCAGAGGGGGAGCGGGGCCAGGGAGTACGTCTTCGCCATCAGTGGTCGGCCCACAGGCCGTGCGGGTTCCGGCATATGCGTGTGGTCTGTATCACAGGTCGCGGATTGAGTCACCGGCACCACCCATTTTCGTACCCACCGTTGACGACCGGGCGCCGGATGCAAGGATGAGGGCCGTCATGACTGTTGGGTGGTGCTCTCGCACGGTTCGGGCCGCGGTGTTCGCGGCCGTCTGTGTGCTGCTCGCCGCCCTGGGACACGTACTGATGTCCGGCCATCATGTGCCCTGGTGGGCACTCGCCACCGGCGCCGCCGTGACCGGTGCCGCGGGCTGGGGACTGGCCGGCCGGGAACGCGGGCTGCCGTTGATCGTGACCGTCGTGGTCACCGCCCAGACGGCACTGCACTCCGCCTTCTCCGTCGCCCAGTCGGCGACCGCGGGGCAGGACGCGGTCCACACGCACACGGGTGCTATGGGCCACGACATGTCGGCGATGCCCATGGGTGCCGCGCACATGTCGTCGATGCCCATGGGCTCGACGCACACGCATTCCATGGACGCCATGGATCTCGGCCCCACAGGGGGCATGAGCTCAGTCATGGACGGCTCGTCCTCGTTCGGCATGCTCGCCGCCCACTTGCTGGCCGCGCTGCTGTGCGGCCTGTGGCTGGCACACGGCGAGCGCGCCGCGTTCCGCATTCTGCGGGCCGTGGCCGGATGGCTGGCGGCACCGCTGCGACTGCCGCTCACCGTGCCCGCCCCGCCGCACCGCCCGCGCCCGCGCCCACGGCGCCGCGAGTCGGCGCGGTCACCGCGACGGCTCCTCCTCGTCCACGCGATCACCTCTCGGGGTCCGCCCCTGGGGAGCGCTGTCTGACGACAGCCGGTAACCCGAGGCAGCCGTACGCGCCTCGGGCCACGGTCGTACGCCCGCGCAGGCATCCGACGCCGCGCAGGACGCCGTACGGCCGACTCCCCCACGCACCGGATCACGGACCGCACGCGCGCCCGCGCGCCACCGGTCGGGATCCCGGATGACCGAGAAGGACACCAGGTGATCACTCCTGCCCTGCCCGCCCCACGCGAGAGAACCGAGGACCACGAGAAAGCCGAGGAGCACGAGAACGCCGACGACTCGATCACGGCCTGGGCGCTGGCCGCCCGCGGCGGTGACCCGGACGCCGTCGACCACTTCGTCCGCGCCCTGCACCGCGATGTCCTGCGCTACGTCGCTCATCTGTGCGCCGACCCGCAGGCCGTCGACGACCTGGCGCAGGACACGTTCCTGCGGGCGCTCGGCAGCCTGCACCGGTTCGAGGGCCGTTCCTCCGCGCGGGCCTGGCTGCTGTCGATCGCGCGGCGCGCGGTGATCGACAGCTATCGGTACGCCGCCACCCGGCCGCGCCTGAGCGACGTACCGGACTGGCGGCTGGCCGTGGAACTGGCCCAGCCGCGCGACCTGCCCGGTTTCGACGACGGGATCGCCCTGCTCGACCTGCTGGCCGCCCTGCCCGAGGAGCGCCGGGAGGCTTTCATCCTCACCCAGCTGCTCGGGCTGCCGTACGCGGAGGCCGCCGCACTGAGCGACTGCCCGGTCGGCACGGTCCGGTCCCGGGTGAACCGGGCCCGCGCCACGCTCGTCGACCTGCTCGCGGCGGCGGACGAGCCGGCGGTGCTGGTCGCCTGACCGACGGGAGGGTGCCGGTTCCGACCGGCACCCTCGGGTCTCAGATCCCCGCCGCCGTGGGGAGTTCGTGCGCGCAGGTGTCGTCGATGCCGTAGGTGTCCCAGGCCGGGAACGGGTCGTCGGACGATAGTGCCTCGCCCTCGCGCAGCAGACAGGCGGCCAGCGCGGCGTGCAGGGCGTTGGGCTTCAGCTCCGTGCCGATGAAGACCAGTTCCTGGGCGTACGGGGCGTCGTGGTCGCGGGCGGCGGACGGTTCGAAGCGGGCGACGGAGCCCGCCTGCGACCACAGGCCCGTCACCTGCGGGCGGCTGGCCAGCGTGAAGAAGCCCTTGGAGCGCAGCACGCGCCCGTGGTCGCCACCGTCCAGCTCCTTGGTCACGAAGGTCCACAACCGGCCGGGGTGGAAGGGCAGTTCCGAGCGGAAGACGGTGGAGGAGATGCCGTACTCCTCGGTCTCCGGAACATGGTCGCCGTTCAGTTCCCGGACCCAGCCCGGCGCCTGCTGGGCGCGGTCCAGGTCGAACAGGCCGGTGTCCAGGACCTCGTGCAGGTCCACGCGGGCGTGTGTGGCGGGGACGACGCGGGCGGCCGGGTTGAGCCGCGTCAGGGTCGCCCGCAGCCGGTCGGCGGTGGCGGCGTCGACGAGGTCGAGCTTGTTCAGCACGATGACGTCCGCGAACTCGACCTGGTCGATCAGCAGATCGCTGACGGTGCGTTCGTCGTCCTCGTACTGGTCGAGGCCGCGCTCCACCAGTTCGTCGCCACTGTCCAGCTCGGCCTGGAAGTTGGCGGCGTCGACCACGGTGACCATGGTGTCGAGGCGGGCGAGGTCGCCGAGCGTGGCGCCGTCGTCGCGGGCGAAGGCGAAGGTGGCGGCCACGGGCATCGGCTCCCAGATACCTTGCCTAAGCCCACAACTATGCTGTGAACTCAGCTCGTGACACATCAGCCGAATGGCGGGCGCCTGGTCGCGCGCGAGTATCGCCGCCTGTCCGACGCCAAGGGCGGCACGAGTATCGAAGACCAGGGCAGCGACAACACCACAGCGGCCGACGAGAACGACTGGGATCTCCACGGCGAGCCGTACATCGACGAAGGCCTGAGTGCATCTCGCTACGCGCGGAAGCGACGAGACGACTTCGACCAGTTGGTGGCCGACCTGAGCAGCGGACCGACGGGGCGTGAGAGCCGGTTCGGAGCGGACATCCTGATGCTTTGGGAGAGCTCGCGTGGCTCTCGCCGAGTGGGTGAGTGGGTCTCCTTCATCGAGCTCTGCGAGGAGAAGAGCGTCAAGATCTGGGTCACGACGCACGAGCGGCTGTACAACCCCGCCAACGGCCGTGACCGCAAGGCACTGATCGACGACGCCAACGACTCGGAGTACGAGTCGTACAAGACCCACAAGCGCGTCAGCCGTACCGCAGCCAACCAGGCCAGGAAGGGCAGGCCGTACGGCGAGGCGCCGTACGGGCTCATGCCGGTCTACGACGCGGCCACGGGCAAGCTCGTGAACTGGACTGAGGATCCGCTGCGGTCGATCGTGCCGAGGGAGCTGTTCCGGCTGCTGGAGCGGCGGATACCCATGGCCGAGATCGAGCGAAGATTCGAAAGGCGTGGATACCGGAACCGGTCGGGACGGCCTTTCACCCATGCCCATCTTGCGGACATGGCGCGGCGCCACTCGTACACCGGCCTGCGCTACTACAAAGGCGTAGCCTACGAGGCCATTTGGGACGGAATCGTGCCGAGGAAGCGCTTTTGGAACGTGCAGCGCTTCCTCGACACCCCAGGGCGGGCCACATACAAGGGCGGAGGCACCCAGTACGAGCTGACCGCCGGCCTGCGGTGCAGTCGCTGCGGCGCCCACTTCCGCGTCGAGAAACACGAAGGCCCTAAGGCCAGGGCCAATAGGAAGCCTGGCTACAAGTGCACTAACAACTGCCTGAACATCGAAAAGAAGCCCGTCGACGAGCTGATCATCGGCAAGCCCGGAGATCTGGGCGTGCTGTTGTCGTACCTCGCTCGCGACGACATATACGAGGTGCTGCGGGCGCCCGGCAGCGACGACGCCACCGTACGGCAGGTGCAGGCCCAGCTGGCGACGGCCCGGGCTGAGCGGGACGAGATGAGGCAGGCCAAGGGCTCCAACATGGCCCAGGTCCTGGTGCTGGCGAATTCCCTCGCGGCCAAAGAGCAGGAGGTTGCCGAGTTGGAGGCGCGGGAGCGGGAACTGACCCTGCCGTCTTCCATCCTCAGCGTCATCAAGCCCGGGGCCGACGTCTGGACGTCCTGGCACGAAGCGTCGATCCCCGCTCGCCGCGACGCCGTACGACTCATCCTCGCTCCGCGGTATCTCGGCTACCCCTACATCCTTCCCAGCCCTCGTACTGGGCCCAACCAGCCCATCGCCGAACGCATCGTGTGGCGACACGTTGAGGGGCCCATCCCCGCGCTCGCCAAGGTCCCGCCAAAGGGAGTCGAAGACGCCGGCGCCCACGGCGAGTAGCAGCGGCACGCCGGCCCGAGCCCGGCTCCCAGCTGACGGCCAGGAGCCGGGCGGAACGTTACGCCAGCACCAGCGGTGCACCGGGCGCCGTGAGGAGCGGCGCCGGGCTGGCGACGGCCGGCAGAGGTCGGCGGCCAAACCAGCACTGGATCCACAGCCCGTCGCCGACGAGGCGCAACAGCAGATCGTTCATGTTGTTCTGCGCCTGCCTCGTGCACTCGTCCTCGTCGACGAGCCAGACGATGCTGCCGTCCTCCTCGACGCCGACGACGACACGGCCGGACGGCAGCATGCAGCCCGGCACACGCTCCCAGCGGGAGACGGCCAGCATGAGGCCCTGGGCCGAGCGTCTCCTCATGTCATCAGTGGTCCATCTCTGCCGCCAGGAGCCGTGCACGATCTGATGCATGGACATGCGAGTGAACCCGTCGGCGAGCCGTCGACTGCAGTGACCGGGTGCGAAGAGGACTGCAGCCTGCCCCCCTGGCTGGTCCTGGATATCAACGGTGCGGCCGTCCGGGATCTCGCCGCGTGCTGCGATCCGGTACTGCACCTGTATGTGTGGCCTGTAGGACAATTCGTCCCCCCTGTACAGCGCGCCACCACTGTTACAGAAGTGGCTGCGCGGACCTGTGATGCCTTCCGCCGCCACGCGGGGCACCATCTTGCACAGGACAACCACTTTTCGCCACACAATCTTCACAGTCTGTTATGGCCAGCCTCTCAACTGCGGTTATGTTGTGCTGAGTTGAGATTTAGGAAGTTTTCAGCCATCACGCCGTTGTGGCGACTTGCGGTACAGGCGCATCAGTTCCTGCATCTTCGCGGCGTCCTCGGTGTTCAGTTCGCCCTCCGCCAGGCCGCGGACCTGATCGTCATCGCTCCATACCGTATGGACGTTCGTGAACTGGGCGCCGGCCGCGTCCTGTACCTCGGCGGGATCCAGATGCAGAACGGCAACCAGTGCATCCAGCTGCGGGTACTCCGGATACTCGCTCGGGTCCAGCGCTGCCCGCTCCAGGCGGTCCAGCCAGTCGGCCTCGACCAGGCGCTCCCCGCTACCGGGGTCGACCGTGGCGGCCGCCACCGCCTCCAAACTCATCCCCATCTCGGCGCGACGCACGCGCACCAGGTCGGAGAGGTCCGTAGACCGGGTCTCGGAGGGTGCCGTCTCCTCGAGGTCCCGACGCACGAGCCGCATCACCTCATCGACGCCTTCAGGGGTCACGCCGAGTTCCTTCGCCGACGAGCGCACGACGCGCCGCAGAGCCTCACGCGCAAGGAAGATTGACTCCGACGGCTTGGCATCCCACGTGCCACCGGCGGTGGGTGAAAGATTCGGAGCGTCCTGCGCTGGCGTATCGAGAGGATCGGGCTCCTTTTCGGCGGCGATCGCCTCACGGGCGCCGGGACCCCAAAGCAACGCGCGCTCGAGGGATCGCTCTGTCAGTGGCGCGACGGGATGTCCATGCCGCCAGCGATTCAGGGTCTGATGTGTCACCCCTGCCTCTTTGAAGACCTGCATCCACTTCTTGCCGAGCTCGACGCGCCGCGCCTCTGTGGCGGCAAGAAGGCGATCAGCAGCCTCGCGCATGTCCATGTCCTCAGGTTAGCCGTCCTGTGAATCAGAGTGAACCTAACTGATCTTGAGTGCCGAACTGTGCAGCGGTCTGAATCCTCTCCTGTTGACTAGAGTGAAAAACACTGAACCAATCCCCTTGACTGTGAAGAACTGTTGACTAAAGTGAAGGCATGAAGTCAGCACTCTTCAATGCGGACGAGGTGAAGCGCCGCCTCTACCTGCAGGGGATGCATGGGCAGCAGCTCGCCGAGGCCGTAGGCGTCAGCAAGACGTCGATCTCGTACTACCTGAGCGGCCAGCGCAAGCCGTCTGCCCCGGTGTTCCTGCGGATCTGCAGGGCGCTCGGGGCTGAGCCCGAGGAGCTCTACGTCAGCGCCGACGCTCCCGACTCGAAGCTCACCCCACGTTCGGGGAGCGCGGCGTGACGCGTGAGGAGCGGCGGATCTACATCAGCAAGATCGTCGATGCCGCCCCGCCGCTTTCCGCAGAGGACGCTGACCTGCTGCGCGCTCTCATCCCGATGGGCGGCCGCCTTGCCGCCGAGCGCGCTGGCGCACGTCCACAACCGGCCACCGCCCGTAGGGCAGCCGCCTGATCGCACAAAGCGGGGCCGCGCCCGGCTCGACCCCGGTGCACGACCCCTCGGCACATCCACACCCAAACCTCTCACCAGGAGTGGAGACCGTGAACGCATCATCCCAGACCCCGCCTGGGGCACTCCCCACGGAGACCTCGTCGCCGCCGCTGCAGGCCGCGTTCGCCACCTTCGGCGTCGCGCTTCCCGTCCCCGCGGGCTCCCCGGCCGCGCCGGCGCCGGTGAGTCCGGACGCCAGCCCGGCCGAGGCCGTCACCGCGGTCGTCGCCGCGGAGATGGCGAAAGACAAGCCCGTCACCCCCCGCGACATTGCGACCGCCGAGATGGAAGCCGGGATCGTGTTCGACCCGGCCCGCTTCAAGATGGCGGTGGACGCGGCCCGAGAGCAGGCCCGCGCCGAATACTCCGCCGAACTCGCCGAGCGCGGTGACCAGCTGGCGGTCATGACCGACTTCAAGCACCGCCTCGACCGCGTCATGCGCGCGATCGAGGGGCGGCCGGACAACGACACCATGCTCGTCCGCGAGATCCTCGCCGCCGTCCACGGCACTGCCCCGTACGCCGACGTCCCCATGACGCTGGCCTGGACCCGCAGCGTCGATGTCCCCGAGCAGGGTGCGGAGGATCAGCGGGCCGTGGTGGACTGCGTGACCGCGCACGGCGGCCGCGCCCACCTCGTCCTCACCCGCGACGAGCGACAGGCCCTCGCCTCTCTCCTCGACGCGGAGATCGTCCGGGACATCCACGCCCCGTGCCCCCACTCGAAGGCCTGCGGCCTGACGGACGACGAGATCGACGCCGCCTACCCGAAGCTGTTCGGCTGGTCCCGCGTCTTCATCGTCGGTCTCGACGAGCCCGGCCGCTGGTACTGCACCCCGGCCTGCGTCTCCCGTGCGCTCGCCCGCGCCGGCGAGAAGCTCGCCGAGGCCGACAACCGCGCCGAACTGGACGGTGGACTGTGACGACTGTTCAGGACACCTACCTCGGCTGGGAGCAGCCGGAGCATCTCCCGACCTGCGAGCGCGCCCAGTGGCTGGTCGACTTCCGCACCGGCGAGGGCGAGTTCCGCGAGCGGTTCAGCGGCGACGCGCACAAGTGCCCGAACGACGTGTGCGGGCACGGCGACTGGTACGAGCGCACCACGGTGCGGATCGTGTGCCCGTCGTGCCAGGTCGCGTTCGTCTTCCGCGGTGAGGGCGACATCAACAGCGGCACGCTGGCGAATACCACGCACGGCTACGGCCTGCCGCCCCGGCGGGTGGCCGGGCTGCTGCTGTGGCCCGGCGAGCCCTTCCTGAACTTCGGCCGCATGTCCAGTGACGAGCCGTACGACTTCCTCGTCACCCGCCCCGGCGTACAGCGCGTCACCCGCGCGGACGTCGTCGGCGCGATCATGCAGACGCGTGGTCGGCGCGGCGGCATCACGTGGACCGCCGCCGTCGAGCCGCGCGACTCCAAGTACTCGCCGGGCCAGATCGACTGGGCCCGCGACAGCGGCGACACGGCGCTGCGGTCGGTGACGGCGGCCGCGAAGTGGATCGGCGCCCAGCTCCCGCCGACCGCGTCGGGTGGTGAGTGCCGGTGAGCGCCCGAGAGTCGAACCTGCGCGAGGCTGGCGGGCTCGGTCCGCGGTCTGGGAAGTGCACCCGCGACGGCAGCCAGCCGTCCGTGGGCGAAGCCACCCAGCCCACCCCGGTCTTCCCGCACCTGCGGTACGGCGATGCCGTCCACGCCGCGCTCACTGCGTCCGGCCTCTCCCCGGATGTCATGGATGCCGGGGTGCGCACCGAGGAGCAGGGCGCCCAGCGGGAGCTGTTCCTCACGGTGTCCTGGCTGAGGGAGAACCCGGACCTGCAGGACCCGGTCGGGCTGGACCTGTTCTGGTCTCACCTGACGGGCTGGGGCGCCCGGATCGGCGACGACGTCGTCCTCCTGGACGTCCACGAGCTCGCCACGCCGGAGCTCCTGGTCGACGCCGCCCGGCACCTGACCGAGCACCGCATGGCCCGCGACTGGCTGCCTCCGTTCCACGCCCTGTGGGAGGGCGCTGGGCCTCTCAACACCGCCCTGGACCACTTCGACGAGCAGGGGGTGACGTGGTGACCGCGGCCCTCACCGACAAGGCCATCGCGCAGATCCGCCGGGCGGCCCTGGTCCGTCCCCGGCCGCCGTACCCCGGGCAGGAGTGGCGGCCGCGCACGGAGGCCGAGCAGCACCTGCTGCGCGAGGGCTACCGCCTGGACCGCGTGCGGCAGGTACTGCTGGAGGAAATCGGACGGCTGCGCCAGGCGGCCTCGCTGACCCCGCGTGCCGAGGTCATTGCGGCCGCGGCCCGCAAGGCCGAGCGGCTGCGGGACTGTCCGCTGACACAGGGCCAGCTCGGCGTCATCGCCGCTGCCGCCGCCGGTGAGTCCGCGGAAGAGACAGCGCAGCGGTTGTGCCTGTCGTACGACACGATCCGCTCGCAGCGCCAGCGCGCGGTGTCACGGCTCGACGCCCGCAACATCGCGCACGCCGTAGCCCTGTGCACCGCCGCCGGATGGATCACCGCCGCGCAGATCACGGGAGGTGTCGCCCCGTGACGTGGTTACTGGCTCTCGGCATTGCCATGGCGGTCGTGTTTGCGGCCGCGGTGATCGCCGACCGCGTCAGCCGCCGACCGCTGCCGCCGATCGGCCAGCCCGTCCGCGCGAGCGCGCCGCCGCTGCCGGCGTCCCGGCTGCCTGCCCGCATCCACTTCGACCTGTCCCGCGCCCGCCAGGCCCGTGCCGAGCGCGGCCGCCACCGCCGACCGGAGGTGTAGCAATGCCGTCCCGCAGCGACGCAATCGCCGCCGTGCTGCGCCGTCCCCTGCTGAACCGCCCTGTCCTCGCGCACGAGTTGCGTGAGCGGCTGGTGCAGGGGCTCGGCCCCGCGTCCATCGGTCGCGGAGTGGACGGCGACCGTGCCGCAGCTCGCCGAGGCCATCGACACCGCCCTCACCAAATGGGACGCGGCCACCGCCGGTGCCCTGGCCGGAAGCGAAGCGGCAGGCCATGCCCTGATCGTCTCGCACGAGGGCAGCGACCTGGTCGGCACCTGTCAGTGCGGCCGACGCCTGGGACGCATCACCCCCGGCAGACCGCTCGACGCGCTCGCCGTGCCCTGGGTGCGGCACACCAGCACCGACCTCACCGCCGCCGCCATCCGCGCGACCGCCTGACCCACCCCTCTGATCCCCGGGCGGGACGTGGTCCTGTCCGTCCCGCCCGGGCACCAACCGCGAAGGACACCCTTATGCGTCGCGATGTGCGACTTGAGATCATCACCGAGGCCATCCACCGACTCATCCCCGGTGCGACGCCAGCGTTCCTCACCGTCGAGGTCACCGAGACACTGCCCGGCACCGGCGAGAAGAAGAACACGTGGTCCGGGCGGCCGGCCGGACTCGCCGAGCACATCTTCACCCGCCTGTACGGCCGCCCCCGCAGCCCCCGCTGGGCGAGCCCGCTGCAGCAGGCCGAGGACGCCAAGCGGCGCCGGGACCTCGTCGGCGAGCTCGACGCCCTCACGTCCGCCGGCACCGAGCTGGAGTCGGCGCCGTGGTACCCGGTCCGCTCCGGGGACCTGGTGCACGTCCACTACGAGGCCACGCCCACGCTGCCGGTGTTCGGCGAGACGTACGTCATCGGCGACGTCGGCGGCGGCCTGAAGAGCATGCAGCTGGTCGGTCACACCTGGCAGGGCGAGGAGCCCGACGGCATGGTCGGCGGCTGCGCCGTCGACGCCGCGGACGACCCGCTGTACGAGCTGTGGTTCGAGGCCGGCCCGCAGCGGCTGACGATCGTCCGTGACGGCCTGGTCGTGCACCACGGCGCCTCCCGCAACCTGAGTGGCGCGGTCGTCGCGGGCACCCTGACAGCGGCGAGGGCCCTCGCCAGTGCCGTGCGTGAGGCGAAGCGCTACCTCGAGCGCGGTGAGCCGGAACTCGCGCTCGCCCGGCTGCGGTCGGACAAGCCGCTGCCCCCGTGCGGCGTGCCTGGCCCGATGCCCGAGCACGCCGACTGCGCGCGGCCGCGCGGCCACCACGGCGCCCACAGCCCCGACGCCGACTACACCGAGCCGCCGCACAAGTGCCCCGCACTGCCCGAGCAGCTGCACGCGGTGGTCACCGTCGGCGCGAAGGTCAACGACGTCCACTTCGCAGGCCTGTACGAGGACCTCGACGCGGCCGTCGACCATGCGTCCGGGTTCACCGGCTACCGCGACAGCCTCGACGAGCGGTACGTGGGGCCCGCGCCCGGTGCGCCCGGCGAAATGGTTCTCAAGCTGCCGCAGGAGAACGAACTTGCGGCGTTCGGCGTGCAGCTGGCGGTCGTCGTCACGCTGCCGGTTCTGCCGGACCCGCGCGCCGAAGACGAGTGGGCGGCCGAGGGCATGGCCACCGCCCTGGGTCCGGAGGACTACGCCGACGACTTCCGGGACGTGGACGAGTGAGGGCCGTCGACCCGCACGCCGAGGCCCACCGCCTGCGGGCCGAGCTCGGCTACGGCGCGCGCCGGATCGCCCGCGAGCTGGGCATCACCCGGTACGCGGCCGAGCAGCTGCTGGACCGGCCGCTGCCTCAGCCGGTGGCCGAGGCAGCCGACGAGGTGGCCGACATCGTGCGGCCGGCGGCCGAGCCGCCCAGGCCCGTGGCCGACCGGGTGGCTGGCCACCTGGCCGCGCTGGTCGGTGACGGCCCGGCCGGTGGCCGACGCCTGGTAATCGACCTCGACCAGTTCCCCGGGCTCGCCGAGGACCTGGCCCTGCTGGAGCACACCCGGGCGACGGCCGAGGAGATCGTGAACTTCGCGGTCGACCGGCTGGCCGGCGTCTACCGCCGCGCCCGGGCCAGCGGCCTGCTGCGTGACGGCCAGTCCTTCGACGTGGTCGACATGCGGCTGCGCCCCGGTTCGCTGCGGCGGGCCGCCTGATGACCGGGCCGTCCGCCCCGCCACGCCCCCGCTGCGGGGCGGGCGCCCCACCCCTCGCACGACCGAATCTCCTTGGAGGTGGCTGGTGTTGATCCGCGTATGGGCCGTGCTGGCTGCGGCTGCGGCCGCCGCGGTGCTGGCCGTGGCCGGCTGCGACGGCCCGCCGTCGGCCGCCACCCCGCAGCCCAGCCCCAACCCGCCCCCGCGCCCGGCCACGTCGGCTGTCGGGGACGGCAGGTAGCGGCCGTGGCTGGCTGGTGGGCGCCCGCCGAGCTGTACGGCCTGTGGGTCGACTGCGGCGTCTGGCACTACCACCGCCGGGTGTGGCTGCGCCTGCCCTGGGCGCGGTTCACCTGCCAACACGGCTGCGTGAGCGAGGCCTTCGGGCCCACCGACGTCGCGCACCTCACCGCCCGCATCGATCACGACCACGCCCGGGCATGCCCGGGCCCGAGAGAGGAGCCCACCCGTGGCTGACGCACTCACCAGACCGATACCCACGCCGGGCGACCTGGCTGCGGCCGCGCACCGCCGGGCGGCCGCCGAGGCGCCCGGGCAGCGCTACGACCGCCGTGTGTGGGAGCAGGCCGTGATGGCTGGCGATCTGCACGCGAACGCGCGTCTGGTCGCGCTGATCCTGGCGCACCACGCCGGGGACAGCGGCTACCTGCCCGCCGGGAACGTCCAGGACGCCCGGAACTTGACCGTCGAGGCGGGGCTGCGCGGCCGTTACGTCCGCCTGTCCCTGACCCAGCTGGAACACGACGGCTACATTGCCCGCCCGTCCATCCACGGCTGGGACGAGCCGCGGCCGCGGCCGGTCACCCTCACCCTGCCGCCCGCCGGCGTTCGCCGCGAGCCTCCCAGTACCGGCGGCGCCGGTGAGTAGCCACCAGCAGCAGTTATCGCTGCTGCCCGCTGACCCGCCGCGCTGGGGCGGTCCGGCCGCCGTGCCCGCGGACCCGATCGTGACGTCGGGCCGCACCGAGTACACGGTGCGCTGCGACGGCCCCGGCGGCTGCGGACACCTCCACCGCCACACCGGCCCCGGCATCCGGACCGCGCCCTGCGGCGCCACCTACACCGTCCCCGCCGGCGACGACGAGCTCGCCGACGACACCAGTTAGGACCTCGTGAACCGTCTGCCCGCCAGCGCTGCTGAGCCCCGCCACCGTCGTGGCGGGGCCGGTGGTGCTGGCCGGGCAGAAACGGTCCTGCCGCCGTGGTGGGGGCAGAAGGTCAAGGTCGCGAAGCGGGTGTGGGGCAGCGGGCACTACTCGCACGGCGCGGTCCGCTACGCCGCCCAGGTCGCCGCCCTGGCCCAGCGCGGCCGCCGCTGCCGCGCCACGGTCGCCACGCTCGCCGCCTACATGGGCGACGGCAAACGCACCGCCGAGCGGCGCCTGGCCGAGCTCGCCGCGCCCGGCCCGGACGGTGTTCCCGAGATGGAGGTGACCCGCCACACCGCCGCCGGCGGCAAGGGCGAGAGCGCCGAGCGCCGCATGCGGCCCGTCGCACCGGGCGAGCACTTCGCGTACGTGCCCGTGGGCGCGGCGAAGACACTGCGCCCGGCCCTGTTCACCGCGTACTGCGCCCTCACCTACGCCGAGGCCACGAACACGCCTGTGACGGCTGCCGAGCTCGCCTCACTCCTGGCCGTCTCCGAGCGGTCCGCGCGGCGCCTGGTCGACGAGCTGGAAGCGCTGGGCTGGATCACCGTCCACCGCCGCGCGGGCCGTCAGGGACGCCACCACATCACCGTCCACGACGCCCCCCTCCACCCGGTCCCCGCCCCGGCGGGTCCGGACACAGATGGCGGATCCGGTCCGGACCCGGATGGCGGATCCCTCGCGATCAAGGAAGACACTGGACTGACTGACGCGAGGAGCACGCAGGAGCGTGGTTCTTTCCGCCGTAGGCGAGGTACCGGTAGTAAGCCCGCCAATCCTGTGGATACCGCCGGTAACCATGCTGGGGGTAACTCTCCAGTAGCCCCCGCCGCGTTCCGGCCGCCCGTGCCGCCGTCACGCCGCCCGTACGACGGACCGGCGCTGACCCTCAGCCCGCGCGTGTGGGCCGTCCTCGAGCCCGTACGCGACCTGCTGCCCGGCATCAGCCCATACCTGGTCCGCCGGATCGCCCGCGAGATCGGCCGCCAGCTCGACACCGGGATCCTCGCCGAGGACATCCGCGACCAGCTGCAGCGGCTGCGCGACTGGACCCCGCCCGACGAACTGACCGACCCGGGCCGGTGGATCCTCGGCGCCGCCCTGCCCGTACGCCCCGGCAAGTGCGGCACCGCCGACTGCCACTACGGCTTCCAGCGCTACACCGGCGCCCCCTGCAAGGCCTGCGCCGAACTCGCCGCCGCCCGCATCCGCGCCGCCCATCCACCCCATGCCTTCTGGCACGAATGCGCCCACTGCTACGCGCCCTCACGCCAGCCCCTTCCGAACAGGCTCTGCGCCACCTGCCGACCAGCCCAACCCACCGGCACGTGAAAGGAACTTCACCTGCGATGCCCTACCCGACACCGCGCCCGCCCGCCCCCAACGGCCCCGGCCACTGCCCCAGATGCCTGCGCCCGGTCATCTGGTGCGTCACCTCCCACCAGAACACCCAGGCCGTCGACCGCGACCGCAACGAGGACGGCAACCAGGCCGTACGCCAGGACCACACCGGCCGCTGGCTGGTGCGGCAGCTCACCCGTGAGCGGCCCACCCCCGAGGCCGGCGAGAACCTGCACATGCCCCACGTCGCGACCTGCCCCGTCCCCGCACCCCGCCGTGCCCCCGCGCCGCGCGTCCCGCGCGGGCGGCTCGGCGTACGCCCCATCCGCAGGTGGGGCCGATGAACAACCGCCCCGCACTCTTCGGAGAGACGCCATGACCCCGACCCAGATCTTCACCATCGCCGCGCTCGGCGGCCTGTGCTCCACCATCGGCCTGGCCCTCGTCGCCCTCCTCGGGGCCGCCCTGTACGCCGCCATCGGCCACGCGCTCGAACGGCAGCAGCAGTGGCGCGAGCGCCGCCGCGACTTGCGGACATGCCGCGCCATCAACGCGCTGCCCACCACCGAGCGAAGCAATCCGACGCGATGACCAACTGCCCACCCACCGCCTTCTGCCCCGACCACCCCGAGGTCGTCGGCGCCGCAGGCCTCGCCGCCGGCATCTTCGCCGCCCTCGCCCTGGTCCTCGCCGCCGCCCTCGTCACCCGCTGCACGCTCGGCCTCCTCGCGCGCGTACGCGCGCGCCTGCGATCGCGCGCGCGAAACGCAGGTACGCGCGCGAGGCTCAACCCCCAGCCGCCAGGAGGACGACCGTGAGCAACTGCACCATCGCCACCTGCGGCCGCCCGCTGCGCCCCGACGAGGCCCACCGCGTGACGTGCGGGCGCTGCGAGCACCGGATCCGCGCGTGGCTACGCGAGCTCACCTACCAACTGCCCCTGCTGGAGGCCTCCCTGCAGCATGACCGCACACCCACCCAGGGCAGCGTCCACGGCGGCCGCGCCCACTCGCCGCTGCCCGTACGCCTCGATGTCCTCAACCTGCTCGGCCCCGCCGCGCCCGGCACCGTCCGCGACCATCCCAGCGACCAGACCGGTCCCACACCCGTGCCCGCCGTCCTCCACTCCTGGGCCCAGCTCCTCGCCGACGACCTCGGCAAGCCCCTGCCCCGGCTCCACCCCGTACGCGGCTACACCGGCTACCTCGCCGCCCACCTGCCGTACGCCCTCACCCGGGACTGGGTCGGCGACTTCCACCAGGAGCTCGCCGAGCTGATCGGCCGCGTACGGGCCATCACCCGCACCGAGCCGCAGCGCCACCGGCAAGACGCCCCCTGCCCCTCGTGCCAGGGGTTCGGGCTCGTCGAGGAGGACTGGCAGCCCTACATCGAGTGCACGCTGTGCGGACTGCTCCTCACCCCCGCCGAGTACACCGACCACGCCAAGCGGGTCATGCCCCGCCTGTACCGCACCGCCCTGCTGATCGCTACACACGAGAGGATGACCCACATGTCCACCGAACGCGTCACTGTCCGAGTCCTGCTGCTCTTCGGCGACCAGGCCGAGATCGTCGCCGACGTCCCGCCCGAGGAGCGCGCCGAGCCGCAGCGCTACCCAGCCGCCGAGATCGCCGCGGCGGTCGGAGTCCCCGTCGACCAGCTGGCCGGGAAGCGGCTGACGGCCGCCGTCGGCGACGACGACCGCCTGTCCGGCTGGCAGCTGGCCTGACCGAGCCCACGGCCCCGGCCCGTGGCGGGCCGGGGCCTTTTCCTCACCCCAGGATGTTGCAATCTTAGAAGTGAGTGCTGTAAAGTTAGAAGCGTCAGGGCGGGGGGTGAGAGTCCCGTACCAGACAAGCCAGTTGAAAACTCCACAGAGAGGAAAGCCAATGGCTGACCGTGACGACGAGATCATGTCGGCGCTCGCCCACTCGATCTCCGTGACGTACTCGCTGCTGGTCGACGTGTGCCAGGCACTGCCCGTGCCCGTCAGCATGCCGACCGACCGGCGCATCCCCACATCGGCCGCAGTCCCCGCCATCCGGCGGGCTGCCGCACTGGCCGGGGAGCAGCCGATGGGCGAGGACCAGGAGGCGCACCTGTTCACCGGCTGCATCCACCTCCTGGCCGCCATCGACCTCTACGCGCTCTGCGCCACGAGGTACGACCAGACCCGGGCAGAAGGGGTCGGCGTCAACCTGCTCCACGCAGATGACGCACTGAGGACCCTGCTGGTCTGGCTCCTGGCCAACGCTGGCTGACCCACCCCAGCCCCCCGGCATCCAGCCGGGGGGCTCTCTCAATTCACCACCCAAGAGGTGTTGTAATTCTAGAAGCGAGTGCTGTAAAGTTAGACATGTCAGGGCGGGGGGTGAGAGCCCCGGACCTGACAGCCAGTTGAAAATTCCAGAGAGGAGAAGCCATGGCAGACCATGGCGACAGGGAGCGGTTCCTCGATCTCGGGGAGACCGTCCTGGGGATGCTGGGGTACCTGCGGGAACTCCTGCTTGACCTCCCCATCCCGGTCAGCCTCCCCGACTTCGTCGGGGAGGACGGGCCCAACCACGAAGCGGTGATCGCGCTCGACAGGGCGCGCCACCTCATCGAGGAAGAGCCCATACCCGAGATGCGCCAGACCGCCTACGGACACCTCATCCTCGAGTGGCTCACCGCCTACGAGATGCTCGTCCTGCGACAGCTGGCCGGACCCGCTCCCTGGCGGCTCGACGCGGCACAGTTCGCAATCGCCCGATTCACGACCATCGCCGAGATGATCGAGAACGGCGAGCTGGACGACGACGAGTCGTAGCCGCACCGCCCGCCCCGCGCAGCCAGCCCGGGGCGGGCCCTCCTCCCGGAAGCCTCAACCCCGCCCCACCCGCTCTCACGCACAGCAAAAGGGGCCGACGCTGCCCCGGTCGCCCGGGGGTGAGAGTGCGTCGGCCCCGCCAGTTGAAAACTCCGCAAAGGAGAAATCACCACCATGGTAGACCGGCCCCGCCTGATCACCCCCGAAATCGCCGATACGTACGGCGTGAGCCAGCACACCGTCACCAAGACCTGGGCCCAACACCCCCAATGGCCCGACCCGGTCGGCAAACGTGGCCGCTACAAGGAGTACGACGCCCAGAACATCGCCGACTTCGTACGCGACCACGTCGAGCGCCAGGCCGTCCAGCTCGAGGCCCGCCGCCTCTACACCGCCCAGGACCTCGAGGCCGCCGGCATCGGCATCAAAGCGGCCACCATCCGCGCCGACCTCACCCGCGGCCGCTGGCCCAAGCCCGACGACACCACCAGCGGCGTGAACCGCTGGACGGGCCTCACCGTGACCAAAACCCTCGAGGGCCGCCGCGGATACCGACGCGGCCACACCGACTGACTGCCCAGTCTCGATTGGACCTCCAGCGGTAGGTGGCCAGTGGCATTGGGAAGTCCGCTGGTGAGCAGCTCGTGGTCAACGGTGGTTGGCCATTTTCCTCAGAGTCAGCTGGCCAGTCAGCAAGTACGGCGTACTGCTAACCTCCTTGGCGCCTACGGTCATCGGATGACGTGGTTACCTCTGTTAGGAACTCTTCTCGGAGCGGTCATCGCTCTCGGCTCGGCCCTTCTCGTTGAGGGACGCCGAGAGCGCCGGGAGGACCGCATTGAGCGCCGCAAGGCGAAGCAAGAGGTGTATGCACGCTACCTCGCTGCCCATGCCGAGATGCGCACCCAACTCCGTGTCCTCTCCGTCGCCTCGGGCCTGACGGACGAGGAGCGTGGGTACCGGGCATTCACCGCATACGCAGCCTGCTACGCCCCACGCTACGAGCTTGCAGTGTTGGCCCCTGAGCCCGTGTTGTCGCTGGCACGGGACTTTGACCGGTGCGCGCGGGACCTGCGGGACCTGATCATTGAAGGCGCCAATGTCCAGACCCACGGCGGGGAGCACATGCGGAAGTACCTCGACGCCCTGCAGCTCGTACACATGGCGATGCGAGAGGACCTGAATGCGAACGTGGAGGGTTGACGACCCGCACCGCACACCCGTTCGAGGCTGGCCGTGCCATTCGCTGGACAAGATCGGCACTTAGCGTGAACATGGTGCCAGCACCACACGTGTGCCCAGACCTCAGATTTAACCGTGCCGGCATCGCGTCCCGGCGCCCACACCGCAGCCCCGGACCACCCAGGACCGGGGCTGCGGCACATCCCGGGGAGGTGCCGCACATGCCCGGCGAGCTCTACACCGGCGCCCAGGCCGCCGCCCTCGCCACCCAATGGCGCCGCACCGTCAGCGCCACCGCAGCCGCCGTCACCCGCTCCGCCATCTGCAACTGGGTCACCCGCGGCCACCTCCAGCCCGCCGGCCTCGACGAACACGGCCGCCCCCTCTACGCCATCCCAGACCTCGCGCACGCCGAACTCGCAACCCGCCAGCGAGCCCTACGCCTCGTCGGCATCAGCGCACAGTAAGCCTGAACACTCCGTCACAGTCCCGTCACAGCAGCAACACGCGATCCCCACGCATCGCATGATGGCGCCTCAGCCTCAACTGCTCCCTGGGGGGACGACCATGCGCATCCGCATCACCGCGGCCGCCGCAACCGCATTGCTCGCTGCAGCCCTCGTCGGCTGCAGCAGCGACACAGACGACGCCTCGGGCAACGCCGCGACACCCAAGACCGAGGTGCCGGCCTACAGCGTCATCAAGAACACCGACCGCGCCGTCGAACTGCTCGTCGAGAACGCCACCGCGAACAGCGCCACCGCCGCCATCCAGGACTGGATCGGCTCCAACGCTGGCGACCGCAAGGCCCTCAGCGTCCAGGTCGTCCGGACCAAGGACGCCGGAACCATCGTCTGCCGCGCCGAGTACTACGCCGACGAGGCCACCGCCAACGTCCAGACCGGCGGCCGTATCACCGCCGACGAGTGGCCCCACACCGAGATCGACTGCCCCGACCCCGGCGGCTCCTGACTACCGCCTTGGCGCTCAGCGCCCACCACGCGGCCTCGTACCCACCAGGTACGGGGCCGCACCCATCCCCGCCACGCGTGGAGGTGACCCCGTGCCCTCCCGCGCGCAACGCCCCTGCACCACACCAGGCTGTGCAGGTAAGCCCGTCAAGGGCAGCGCCAAGTGCGTAGAGTGCCTGGGCCGCTCACGCCGCCCACGCCCCTCGGCCTCAGCCCAGGGCTACGACGCCGAGCACCGCGACCGCTTCCGCGCCGGCGTCCTCGCCCGCAACCCGACCTGCATGTGCACAAACACCGAGCACGGGCACGGCTCACCGTGTGGCGCGCGCAGCGAGCATGCCGACCACTACCCGCTGTCCAAGCGCGAGTTGCGGGCCCGCGGCCTGGATGAGCACCACCCGAACTACGGCCGAGGCCTCTGCCCTCCGTGCCACTCGAAGGAGACCGGCCGGCATCAGCCCGGGGGGTGGGCCGCCGCGCCGCGGGACGATCCTCCGTTCTGACGGAGTGTGACAGGACCCGGAGGGGAGGGGGCCTCGGATCTCTGGGGCCGGGGGACGTCGGAACGCGGGGGGGAGCCCCCTCCCGCGCTGACAGGTAACGGGAACCGCCGTACCAGGGCGGCCGACCGTAACTGTGCGTGACCGTGGAGGTGGTCATGGGGCAGCGTGGACCCGCCGGGAAGCCGACCGCCCTGCGCGTGCTGCACGGCGACCGCAAGGACCGGATCAACACCGACGAGCCGCAGCCCGACGTCGGCGAGGTCCTGCCGCCGGACTGGCTGAGTGACGCAGCCCTCGAGGTGTGGGAGCAGTTCGCCGGCGACCTTGAGGCCAAGCGCGTGCTGACGCCGTGGGACACCGAGGCCTTCGCCAACTGGTGCGACGCGGTGGCCCGCCGGCGGGACGCCGCCGAGCACGTCGAGGAGGAGGGCGCCGTCGTCGAGCTGCCGGTGTTCAACAAGAACGGCGACCTGGTCGGCCACCGCCGCGGCAAGAACCCCTGGCTGATGGCGCTGGACGCGGCCGACGCCCAGGTGCAGCGCTACGGCGCCCGCTTCGGCCTGACCCCCAGCGACCGCGCCCAGCTGAAGATCCCCAACCAGGGGGACGGGAAGAGCGCGGAGCGGCTGCTGTCCTGACGCAGGGAGGGCGCCATGGCTGCCGCGCGCACCACCACCCGGCCCGCCCGTAGCAAGGCCGCAACGCGCCCGGCGCGGCGGCGCCGTACGGTCCGAGTCGACCACCACAAGCGGTGGCGGCCGAACAGCCGGCGCGGCCCGGTGTGCGGGTACACGCTCGACGGCAAGACCTGCGGTCGCCGCGGCGCGCACTACTGCGAGCCGCGCGCGGACAAGGTCGTCAAGTTCTTCGCCGAGCTGCTCATCCATCCTGCCGGCGCGCTGGCCAACACCCGCTTCGAGCTCGCGTCGTGGCAGGAGCACGAGATCATCCGGCCGCTGTTCGGCGAGGTGATCTGGTCCGAGCAGTGGGGCCGCTACGTCCGCCGCTACACCCGCGCAACCGTGGTCATGGCGCGCAAGAACGGCAAGAGTGCCCTGCTGTCGGGGATCGCGCTGTACATGCTGTGCGCGGACGGCGAGGAGTCCGCCGAGGTCTATTGCGCGGCCGCGAACACCCGCCAGGCGGGCAAGGTGTTCGAGCCCGCCACCAAGATGGTGAAGAAGTCGCCGATCCTGAACGAGCGGCTGACGCACATCAAGAACGTCCGCCGCCTGGTCGACGAGAAGACCGGCAGCCACTACGAGGCCATCCCGTCCGACGCGGACAATGAACTTGGCCACAGCCCGCACTGCTTCATCCTCGACGAGGTCCTGTCGCAGCCGGATGACAAGCTGTGGAAGGCCATGCGTACGGGCGCCGGCGCGCGCGTACAGCCGCTGATGCTGGCCATTACCACCGAGACCACCGACGGCGCCTCGTTCGGTGCGGACTTCATCGACGAGGCCGACCGGGTTATGGAGGACCCGGCCCGGGCACCGCACCACTTCGTGTTCGTGCGGAAGATGCCACGCACGGTCGACGAGCTCGAGCGGCTATGGCGGCTGTTCCCCGCCCGCCCCGAGCTGCCCGTTTCACTGGACCCGTGGGACGAGCGGAACTGGGCCTGGCCCAACCCTGCGCTCGGCAGCTTCCTGTCCATCTCGGCGCTCCGCGAGGAGGCCGAGGAGGCCCGCAAGGACATCAAGGCCGAGAACGGGTTCCGCCAGTTCCGCCTGAACCAGCGCGTGAGCCAGGTGACGCGGTGGATCTCCATGGACCTGTGGAACGCGTGCACCCGGGAAATCGCCCCCACGCCGGACTGGGTGCGGGAGCGGCTGAAGGGCGAGCGCTGCTGGGGCGGACTCGACCTGTCCAGCAAGCTCGACCTGACCGCGTTCACGCTGCTGTTCCCCGACGGCTCGGCGCTGTGGCGGTTCTGGGTGCCGGAGTCCATCACCCCGGTCCTCAGCGACTACACCAACGGCAAGTTCGAGGAGTGGGTGCGGGACGGCTGGGTCACCGAGACCGAGGGCGACACGATCGACTACGACCGGATCTACGACGACATCGAAGCCGATCACAAGCACTTCAAGATCGTCAACGTCACGTACGACAAGTGGTCGGGTGAGCCCGTACGGCAGGCGATCACGAAACGTACGCGGCTGAAGATGATCGAGTCGGACACGACGTACCTGCGCATGACCGCGCCCATGAGCGAGCTCATGCGCCGCCTGAAGGCCTCCGAGCTTGCGCACTTCGGCAACCCCGTCGCCCGGTGGATGGCTGACACCGTCGAGAAGAAGTCGCCGCGTGACGATCCGGACAGGTTGCGCCCGGTAAAGCCCGACCGCGACAAGACCGGCAAGCGCATCGACGGCATCCCCTCGCTGCTGTTCGCCGTCGACGGCGCGATGCGCGGCATGCCCAAGCCGTCCGTCTACGAGAGCCAGGGCATGGCCCTGTGACCCCAACAGGAGGTGACAGGTGGACCGCTGGGACGTCCTCGCGCTGCTCGGGATCGTGCTCCTCGGCACCGGCCTGTGGCTGATCGCACCATGGCTGGGCCTGACCGTCGGCGGCGCCGTCCTCCTCGGCGTCGGCCTGTGCGGCTCCGTCCTCGCCGAGCGGGCCGCCGTACGCCAGGAGCTCATCGACGCGACGAAGGGCGGTGCGTGATGGGGCTGCTGCGTTCCGCGGTCCGGACAGTGGCCCGAGCCTCGGCCGGTCCGCTGTCCTCGCTCGCCACCCCCGAGAAGTGGGTCATCGACTGGTTCCGCGGCGACATGGCCAACTCCGCCGGCGTCCGCGTCGACTACGACACGGCGATGATGTACGCGCCGTTTTTCGCCGGCGTCCGCGTCATCGCCGAGGACCTCGGCCTGCTGCCGCTGTTCCTGTACGAGCGGATCCGCCGGGGCAAGCGGCGGGCGACGTCGCACCCGCTGTACCCGCTGCTGCACGACGCGCCCAACGACATGATGGGCGCGATGGCCTTCAAGGAGGCCCTGCAGGGCCACGCCATCACCTGGGGCCGCGGCGTCGCGTACGTGGTCACGCACGAACGCACGGGTGTGATCGAGGAGTTGTGGCCGCTGCGCCCCGACCGGGTGCGCATCAAGGTCCGGCAGCTGGGCAAGGGCCGCGTCGAGCGGTGGGTGCAATACCGCGACGACGTCAACGGCATCTACGCCAACCTCGCCCCGGGCGAGTTCCTGTGCATCAACGGGCTCGGCGACGACGGCGTGACCGGCTACTCCGTCGTCGAGCTCGCCGCGAACTCCATCGGCCTCGGGCTGGCCACCGAGCACTACGGCGCCAAGACGTTCTCCAACGGGGCCGCGCCGGCGGGCGCCCTGTCGCACCCGGAGAACCTCTCACCCGAGGCCCGCAAGCGGATGGCCGACGACTGGGAGAACATCCACCGCGGCATCGACCGGGCACACCGCGTGGCGATCCTCGAGGAAGGGGTGACCTGGCAACAGGTCGGCCTACCCAACGACGCCAACCAGTTCCTCGAGACCCGCAAGCTGCAGGTCACCGACATGGCGCGGTGGCTGCGCCTGCCCCCGCACAAGGTCGGCGACCTCGAGCGCGCCACCTTCAGCAACATCGAAGAACAGCAGATCGATTACGTCAGCAGCGCGCTGAGCGCGTGGCTGACCCGCTGGGAGCAGGCCATCCTCACCCAGCTGCTGCTGCCCGAGGAACGCGTCAGGTTCTTCCCCGAGCACCTGGTCGACGCTCTGCTGCGCGGCAACACCATGGCCCGCTACCAGGCGTACGCCGTCGGCCGCCAGTGGGGCTGGCTGAGCGCGAACGACGTCCGCGAGCGGGAGAACATGAACCCCGTCGACGGCGGCGACGCCTACCTGGTCCCGCTCAACATGGTCCCCGCCGGCGAGACCGCCCCGGCGCCCGCCGACGTCGACGACAGCGAGGACGTCGACGACGCGCGGGCGAGCGTGCGCCGGTACGCGCGCCTGCTGCACGGCCGCGGCATCGCCGCCCGCGAACGGATCGCCGACGCCTGGGCACCCAAGATCCAGGAGGCCGACCAGGAGATCGCCGACCTTGAGCGGGAGAAGGTCGGCGCCCTGGTCGACGAGCACCTGGTGCCCGGCGGCCGCGGCGCCCGGTCGACGTCCGCGTTCCTCGCCGCGCTGTCCGTCCTGTACGGCAAGGACGGCCCGATCGCCGAGGCGATGACCGCGCTGTGGCTGCCGATCATCACCGCGTTCGCCGCCGACGTCGCCGAGGACGCCGCCGAGGAGGTCGGCCACGAGGACGACGTGGACCTGTCCACCTGGGCGCACGCGTACACCCTCGCGCACGTCGCCTACCGCCTGTCCTCGTCGTTCGGACAGCTACGCAAGAAGACGGACGCCGCGGACACCCAGGAGGACGCGGCCGAGGCGATCGTCGAGCGGCTCATCAAATGGCAGGAGGAGCGGCCCGCACAGACCGCGCGGTGGGAGTCCAGCCAGCTGCCCAACGCAGCCGCCAGGGAGACGTGGAAGGACGCCGGCGTCCGTGAGCTGAAGTGGGTCACGCAGGGCTCGCAGCACTGCCCGTACTGCACCAAGCTCGACGGCCGCACGATCGCCATCGAGGAGCCGTTCATCGCCAAGGGCGACGAGGTCGAGGGCGAGGACGGCGAGGCGCTGAAGGCCAAGCGGAACACCTTCCATCCGCCCGTTCACGCCGGCTGCAGATGCCAGGTGGTGCCCGTCGTATGAGGAACCTCATCGAGCCGGGCCGCTGCACGGCCTGCCTCGCCCCCGCAGAGCGCGGCCCTTCCCGCGCCTGGTGGCACGAACGGGGCGCCTCCTGCGGCCGCAATGACGTCCGCTTCGAGGCCGTACGCCAGCAACCCCCGCCGCGCAACCGGCAGATCAACCACCCCGGGAGGGACCGATGAAGGGCCAGCGCCACTACATGCGCGGCTTCGTGCTGCGCGCCGACAACGACGACGTCGGCGACGACGCGGGGGGCAAGCCGCTGACGATCGTCGCAGCGACCGAGGGCCGCAAGGGCGACGGCCTCAACCTCACCATGAAGGGCGCCGAGCTCGGCCGCTTCCAGGCCAACCCCGTTGTCGGCTACGGGCATTCGTACTGGGGACGCGACGGCCTGCCGATCGGCCGCTCGGACAAAACGTGGATCGACGGCGACGCCCTGAAGATGGACATCGTCTTCGACCAGGACGACGACTTCGCCCGCCGTGTCGAGCGCAAGTACCGCAAGCGGATGATGAACGCGTTCTCGATCGGCTTCGACGTCTGGAACATCGACGACAGCGGCACCCCGGAAGGCTGGGAGCTGTTCGAGGTCTCCGCCGTCCCGCTGCCCATGGACCCCAACGCGATTGTCGAATCCGGCCGCGCCGACGAACTCGCGCTGGCCCGTGCACTCACCGACGTACGCGCGGGCGCGGTCCTGTCCAAGGCGAACAAGACCCTCGTCCAGAACGCGCTGCGCGCCCTGCAGGAGCTGCTCGACGCGGCCGGCGGCGCGGACGACGACGAGGACGACGAGGCGCGCGCCCGCCGCGAGCAGCGACTGCTGCGCCTGGCGGGCCTGCGCACCCACTGACTTCCGCCCCCGCACCGCGGGCGGCACCACCCACACCCAGAAGGGGACGGAGACATGACCACCCTGAAGATCCGCGAGCTGAAGAACAAGCGCAGCTCGCTCGGCCACGAGGCCACGGCGATCATGCAGGCTGCACAGGATGGCAACCGGGCCATGACGCCGGACGAGGAGACCAAGTTCGACGCGCTCATGGACGAGCGCGACCAGGTCGACCGCACCATCGAGCGGATGGAACGGCTCCTGGAGCAGGACCGCCAGGGGATCGACGATATCCCCGACGACGGCCGCCCGGGCAACCGCGGCGGCGCCGAGGCCGCCCGCATGGACGCCTGGAACGCCTACCTGCGCGACGGCCGCCCCGGCCTGACCGCCGACCACGTGCGCGCGCTCAACGCCGGCAACGACCCCGAAGGCGGGTTCCTCGTCGCGCCCGAGGAATTCGTCAACCGGCTCCTGGCCAACGTCGACGACCAGCTGCCGCTGCGCGGCCTGGCCACCGTCATGCGCCTGACGACCGCCGAATCCCTCGGCGTCCCAACCCGCGACGCCGACCTGGCCGACGCCACCTGGACGAGCGAGGTCGGCACCGGCAGCCAGGACGACGGCCTGCGCTTCGGCAAGCGCGAGCTGCGCCCGCACCCGCTCGCCAAGCGCGTCAAGGTCTCCCGCACGCTGCTGCGCAGGGCCTCGATGGACCCCGAGCAGATCGTCCGCGAGCGCATGGCCTACCGGCACGCCACCGCGCAGGAGAACGCGTTCATGACCGGCGACGGCAACCAGAAGCCGCTGGGCCTGTTCACCGTCGGCAACGCCGACCTCGGCGGCATCACCACCAGCCGGGACCGGCAGGTGCCGACCGACGGCACGCGATTCGTGAACGACGCCACCAACGGCTACGCGGCGGACGCGCTGATCGACGCCAAGTACGCGCTCAAGCCGCAGTACCACGCACGGGCGCGGTGGCTGTTCCACCGCCTGGTCCTGGCCGAGGTCCGCAAGATCAAGGACGCCAACGACCAGTACATCTGGAAGGCCGGCCTCGGCGACGCCCCGGACACCATCCTCGAGATCCCCCACGTCCTGTCCGAGTTCGCGCCGTCGACCCTGGCGGACAACGACTACATCGGGATGCTCGGCGACTTCTCCTTCTACTGGATCGTCGACGCCCTGCAGTTCGAGATCCAGCGCCTGGTCGAGCTGTACGCCGAGGCCAACCAGATCGGCTTCATCGGCCGCATGGAATCCGACGCCATGCCCGTGTTGGAGGAGCCGTTCATCCGGCTGCAGTCCAACGACACCGTCGCCTGACCCCGGCCGCCTGACCCACCACCCAGGCCCCCCGGCCAGGAAGGAAGCGTCCCGTCATGAGGACCGACATCAAGAACCACATCTCGGTGGCCCAGACCATCGCGCCCGCCGCGCACACCGCGACCGCCACCGGGACCGGTGTGGACCTGGCCGGCTTCGACGCGGCCGCCGTTCAGATCACCGTCGGCGCTGTCGCGAACAACGCGTTCTCCGTGGAGATCCAGGAGTCCGACCAGCAGTCCACCGGCTACACCGCGGTGGCCAACGCCGACCTCGACGGCACCGAGCCCGCCACGCTGACCGCGTCGACCACCACCCTGATCGGCTACCACGGCATCAAGCGGTACATCCGCGCCGTGGCCACCGACGCCGGCACCGGCGACGCCGTGTTCGGTGTCTCCGTCATCCGCGGCAACGGGCGGGTGAAGCCCTGATGCGCGTCCAGTTCACCCGGCCCGTGGCCAGCCCCGGCCTGTCCGCCAGCGCAGGGCAGATCCTCGACGTCCCCGAAGACGACGCCCTGGCGCGTATCGAGCTCGGCCACTGCGTGGCCGTCGACCCGGCGCCCAAGCCGCGCCTGCGTGACCGGCTGCCCGGCCGCCGCAAGAGCGAACCCAAGCCCAAGGCGGCCGAGGACAAGCCGCTCGACAAGCTCACCGTCGAGCAGCTCAAGGCGTACGCCGAAGAGCAGGACATCTCGATCCCCGAGGACGGCAAGAAGGCCGACATCCTCGCGGCCATCACCGAGGCCCTCGCCCAGCGCGCGGCCCCCCAGGAGTGAGCCAGGAGGTGGGGTGCCGTGACCTACGCCAACGCCAATGAGCTGCGGCTCTTCCTGCGGCACCCCGGCCCGTTCACGCCGGATGAGACCGCGCAGGCCGAGCTGCTGCTCGAGCTCGCCGAGGGCGAGATCGACGACGTCACCGGGCAGTCCCTCACACGGTCCACGGACACCGTCATCCTCGACTCGCCCACCCGACAGGACCCATGGCCCAACGCCCCGGGCACCGGCTCCTTCAAGCTGGTCCTGCCACGGTGGCCGGTGACCGCCGTCGAGTCGGTGAAGATCCTCAACGACACCGAGCCCGACGAGGTCCTCGTCCACGGCGCGGACCACGACTACACGTGGTCCGCGTCCGGCACGCTCACCCGCGTCAGCGGCTGGTGGCCCACGCGGGACCGGTCCGTGGAGGTCGTCTACACCGCTGGCCACGACCCCGTCCCCGCCGGCGCGAAACGCATCGAGCTGCGGATGGCGGCCGCCGCCTGGGGCAACCCGATGCTGCTGGCCTCGGAGTCCCTCGGCGACCACAGCCGCTCGTTCTCCGCCGAGGCCCTGGGCATGTCGCTGTCGGAGAAGGACCGCAAGCTCCTCGGCCTGTACCGGGCGCGGACATGATCGGGCACTGGCTCAACCGGCAGCTGCAGGTATGGCGACCCGAGGGCGAGCCGGACGGCCACGGCGGGGAGCGCATCACGTACGTACGTCAACCCGATGACGTACGCGCCAAGGTCGACCAGCCCAGCGCGAGCGAGCGGCTGCTGGCCGCGCAGACCGACTCCGAACACACCCACAGCGTCTACCTGCTGCCGACCGCCGACGTACGCCGAGGCGACGAGCTGCGCGACCCGGGCACCGGGGAGAGCTGGCGGGTGCTGTCGGTCGTCGGCCCGTCGACGGCCCGGTACCGCAAGGCCGAAGCGCAGCTGATCCAAGGAGAAGGAGAACCCGACGATGGCTAACCTCAACCTCGTCCCGGTGCCGGTCGCCACCGGCATCGCCGACGTCGCCGCTCAGGCTGTCGCCGCATCCGGCGGCGGCGATGCGGCCCCTGTCGGCCCCGGCCGCTTCCTGTACGTGGCGAACGGTGACGCCGCCTCGAAGACGGTCACGATCGCTACCCCCGGCACCGTCTCCGGTCTCGCGGTCGCCGACGCCTCACTGGTCGTCGCGGCCGGCGACCACGGCATCATCCCGCTGGCCAACGTCTACCGCGGCGCCAACGGTCGCGCCGCGATCACCTACAGCGCCGTCACGGGTGTGACTGTCGCGGCGTTCGAGCTGGGCAGCAGCTGATGGCCGAGCACGACCGCTCCGACGCACCGCGGCGGCCGCACGTCGCACTCGAGGCCCACGAGTGCAAGCAGCGCGCCGAGAATCCCGAACTGCCAACCACCGAGCGGCTGGTGTGGGCCATGCTCGCGGTCGCCGCCGAGCTGCACATCATCCGCAAGGAAATCCGAAAGGGTCAACGACCTGGACGAGGGGGGTGACGGCGATGGCACGCAGGGGACGGGTGACGGTGCGTGTCTCCGGACGTGACCGGCTGCGGCGCCGGCTGGAGGACCTCCCCGAGGACATCGGTCAGGCCCTGCGCAAGGGCGTGCGGGAGTCGGCGGAGGCCGTGCGCGACGACACGAAGCGGGGCGTGCGTGTCGACACCGGCAACCTGCGGGACAACGTCGGTATCGAGTACGAGGAGGACGGCCTGGTCGCCACTGTCGGGTGGCATGAAGATTCCGAGTACTACGCCGTCTTCCACGAGCGTGGCACTCGCAGTATCCCCGCCCAGCCCGCGCTCGGCCCGGCGCTGGAGCGCGAGCGGGCGCGGTACCGAGCGCGGCTGACGGCCGAGGTGCGGGCGGTGCTGCGGTGAGCCTTCCGGTACCGGGCCTGGCCGCGCTGCCCACCCGGGACGCCGTACGGGCGGCGCTGCTCGCCGACGCCGCGCTGATGGACATGGTCAAGGGTGTCCTGGACTGGGTGCCGGAGAAGCAGGCCTACCCGTACATCCACGTCGGCGAGTCCACCGAGACGCCGGCCAACGCCCACGACCGGCACGGCTCGGAGGTCCTGCAGACCCTGCACATCTGGTCGCAGTACCGCGGCTACGCCGAGGCGCTGACGATCGCCACCCGGGTCCTGCAGGCACTGGACCACCGGCCGTTGACGATCCTCGGGCACCGCTGGACCTGGACGCGGTTCGTGTCCCTGCAGACGCTGACCGACCCCGAGCCCCCGGGCAACATCCGGCACGTGCCGATGGACTTCCGGATCGGCTCCGAGGTCGATTCCACGTAACGATCAAGAGGAGGACGGCATGGCCGGCCTTGATGCTTTCGGCACCCAGTTCAAGCGCGACTCGACAGGCGCCGGCGCCTTTGTCGCGATCGCCAACGTCTCCGACATCTCCGGGCCCGAGCGCTCCCGGGAGGCCATCGAGGTCACCGCGCACGACAGCCCGGACGAGTACCGGGAGTTCGTGAAGGGCCTCAAGGACGGCGGCGAGGTCACGATCACGATCAACTACGACCCGGGCGACACCTCGCACTCGGCCCTCGACGGCGACTTCGAGGAGAAGGACCTGCGCGCCTACCAGGTGGTGATCCTGCCGGGCGATCCGGACGAGCACACCTGGGACTTCACCGCCCTGATCACCGACCTCGGCGACGCGTTCCCCATCGACGACAAGATGGAACGCGAGGCCACGTTCAAGATCAGCGGCAAGCCCACCCTGAACCCCACCGGCTGACACACACCAGGAGCTGAGACATGGGCAGCCTGAAAGAGCTGATCCGCCAGGCGCAGGACATCAAGACCCAGCGCGACGTCGAGATCCCCGAGTGGGGTATCACCGTCGACGTGCATGGCCTGCCGTCCGGGGACTGGGAGGCCTACCAGAACAAGCTCAACAAGCTGCGCTTTCAGGAAGGGCGCAGCGGCGCGGAAATGAACGTCCGCTCCAACCGGGCTGAGATCGTCGCCAAGTGCCTGTATGAGCCGGGCACCGACCAGCGCGTCTTCCCCGACGTGACCGAGGGCATCGCGATCCTGTCGAAGAAATCTCAGGGCATTGTGGACGGGCTGTTCACCCTCTGCCGTCACCTCAGCGGCGAGGAGCGCGACTTCAAGCAGAAGGTGAAGGACGCGGAGGGAAACTCCGACGGCGACCAGAGCTGAGACTCCTCTACGACCTGTCCGTCGCCTACCAGATTCCGCCGGGCGAGGTGATGGAACGGTTCACCGAAGAGGACATGGTGCACCTGGTCGCGTACCAGAACCTTTACGGGGTCATCACCCCCAACCGGCTGGACCTCGTCATCGCCCGCCTCGGCATGGACGTGGCCGCCCCTCACATGAAGAAGGGCAAGCGGCCCAGGCTGCGCGATCACCTCTTCGTATGGTCCCGCGCCAGCAGGCCGCGCCGCACCGGGCGGGACCTCCTGGAGGCGGTGCGGGGCATCCAGGCCGTCTACGACCGGCAGGCCGCCGACCAGCAGGCGGACCGCCGCCGGCGCCGCCGCAGGGCCGTACCGAGCGAACCGCCGCACAGCGGCTGACCAACCAGGGGGTGTGCGGTGGCGATCCTGGAAGAGCTCCTGGTCCGCCTGGGCGTGGACTTGTCGGGCACCGAGGGGGAGATCGACTCCAGCGCGGACCGGATCGACCAGGCGCTGGACGAGATCGAGGACTCGGCGCGATCCCTGGGCAACAGCGTGGCCGACGCTGCCGACGACACGGCGGCCGCGCTGGACGACGTGGCCGCATCTGCCGACGGCGTCGCGGGGGAGGCTGAGCAGGCGGCCGCGGGCGTCGAGGGCGCGCTGACCGGGATAGCCGCCGGGGCCGCGGGCGCCGCGGTGGGCGCGCTGTTCATGGAGGGCCTGAACACCGCTCTGGATATGACCACCGCGACCAGCACCCTGCAGGCCGGCTTCGGCCTGACCCAGGAGGAGGCCGCGCGCGCCGGCGACATCGCCGGCGAGGTGTTCGCCGCAGGATTCAGCGACTCCATCAGCGGTGCCGCCGACGCGGTGGGCAACGTGATCGGAGCCGTCGGCAATATGGGCGACTTCACCGACGCCGAGCTCAAGCAGATGACCCAGAGCGCGATCGTGCTGGGGGACGTCTTCGGGATGGACATCCCCGAAGCTGCGAACGCCGCGGGCGCGCTCATCAAGCAGGGCCTGGTCCAGGACGGCCAGGAGGCTTTCGACGTCCTCACCAAGGCCGCGCAGACGCTGCCCGCGTCGATGGCCGCGGACATCCCCGCCGTGGTCACCGAGTACGGCACGCACTTCAAGCGGATCGGTCTGGACGCACAGACCGCGTTCGGCCTCATGAGCCAGTTCGTCCAGGCCGGCGGCCGCGACATCGACCAGGCCGCCGACGTGCTGCACGAGTTTGCCCGCATCACCTCGGAGGAAACCGACCGCGCAGCCGAGGGGTTCAGGGCCCTGGGACTGGACGCGGACAAGATGCTCAGCGACATCGGCAAGGGAGGCAAGCCCGCAGCCGACGCGCTCAACCTGACCCTGGAAGCTCTGCGCGGGGTCAAGGACCCCGCGCAGCAAGCCCAGCTCGGCGTCGCGCTGTTCGGTGACATGGCCGGCGAGGCGGCCGGCGCACTGCTGGCCATGAACCCCGCAACCGCGGCCGCCGCCAGCGGCATGGACCAGGCGGCCGGCGCCGCCTCCCGCGTCACCCAGGGCATGGCCGCCAGCCCGGCCCAGCAATTCGATGCGATCATGCGCACGCTGTCGATAACGCTCGGCGAGTTCCTCGCGCCAATCCTGTCCGCAGTGGCCGGCTTCCTCGCCCAGCACTCCGGGCTCATCCAGGTCCTCGTCCCGATCATCCTCGCCCTCGCCGTGGGACTGGGGATCGCCGCGGTGGCACAGTGGGCCATGAACAGCGCCATGCTCGCGTGGCCCGGCACCTGGATCATCGCGGCCGTCCTCGCGGTAATCGCGATCATCGTGCTGCTGTGGAACCAGAGCGAGCGCTTCCGCGACATCGTGCTCGGCGTCTGGCGCGCCGTACGGTCCGGGATCGAAACAGCAGTGCTCGCCGTGATCCTCGCAGTCGGCTGGCTGTCCAAGCTCCCGGGAAGGGTGGCGGGCTGGTTCGGACAGATGAAGGACTGGGCGATCCGTAAGGCACTGGAGCTCGTCTCCTGGCTGCGCGGACTGCCCGGCCGGGTAAGCGCTGCGGTCCGCGGCCTGTTCAACGGGATCCCCGCAGCGTTCCGCGGCGCAATCAACTCCGTGATCGGCTCGTGGAACCGTCTCAGCTTCACGATCGGCGGCGGTTCGATCATGGGCGTCGACATCCCGTCCGTCACGCTGTCAACGCCGAACATTCCCTACCTGGCCGAGGGCGCAATCGCCACCGGGCCCACCCTCGCCATGGTCGGTGAGGGACGCGAGGACGAGGCAATCCTGCCGCTGTCCCGCCTGGACCAGATGCTCAGCAACAACGCAGCGGCCCCGTCTGTTCGCAAAGTTCAGCCGCAGCGCATGGACATCAGGTTCGTCAACGGCTCTGGTGACGCGTTCATGGACTGGCTGCAGAGCCGGATCCGGATCGACTTCGGCGGCGACGTCACCAACCTGAACACGACACGATGAGCAGGAGGAGGGGAACGTGGTCGCGTGGCCGTTCACCCTGACCGGGGAGATCCTCGTCGACGGCGCCTGGCAGCCGGTGAAGATGCGGCAGGACCCCACCGTCACCGTCTACCGCGGCCTGACGGCCGAGTCCAGCCAGGCCCAGCCGACCCGCGCCGAGGTCACCCTCGACAACGACTCGGGGGCCTACTCGCTGCGCAACCCGAACAGCCCCCTGTTCGGCAAGATCGGCCCCTACACCCCGTTCCGGCTGCGTGTCGCAGACCTCCCGCCGGACCCCGCACCGGTGATGGTCGACGAGTTCGACCGCACGGTGAGCGACGGCTGGGGCACGTCCACCTCGGGCAACACCTGGGTGATCCACGGCTCCACGCCGGCGTCGAACTACTCCGTCGCCGACGGCACCGGCCGCATCAACCTCGTGATGGACAGCGTCCCCTACATCCGCACCCAGGACGTCTCCCTGACCGACGTGGACGCCACCTTCACCGTGGCCACCGATCAGCGGGCACAGGACGGCAACGCCGAGAACGCCATCTTCGTGGCGTTCCTGACGCGCTTTGACCCGGTCCGCGGCGACGTCTACAGCTTCAACATCGGTTTCCGCGCGGACACGGGCCTGCCCGGGGATCAGGGCCTCAGGCTCGCGGTGAACGTTGTCAAGTTCATCGAAGGCGCCGGCAGCGTGGTGAACAACCAGACGTCTCCGCGGAACCTGACGTACATACCCGGCATCCCGGTGCGGGTGCGGGTGCAGTGCGTGGGCCCCAACCTGCGGATGCGGGTGTGGGCCGACGGGCAGCCGGAGCCCGAGGTGTGGCACTCCCAGGGCTGGGACGACACCATCACCGGCCCCGGGCAGATCGGCTTCCGCGCCTTCCTCAGCGCCGCCGACACCACCGCCCCGTTCCTGGTGCACGTAGGTGACCTGTCCGTCGCCGAGCCCGCCACCGACCCAGGGGTGACGCGGCTCTCCGGAGAAGTCACCTCCTGGAAGCCGCAGCGCGACCGCAGCGGCAACAACAAGACCACGGCCATCGAACCCGCCGGACTGCTCAGGCGGCTGAGCACCGGCCAGCCCGTGCTGAAGTCCCTGCTGCGGCGCCGGATTCCGACCCTGTACCCGCTCGCCTACTGGCCGTTCGAGGAAGGCGTGCAAGGCGACACACAGGTCGCCGACGCCACCCTGAACAGCAACGCCGGCGTCCTCACCGTGCGGGGGCTGGACTTCGGCCAGGAAGACACCCTGCTCGGCTCGGACCCGCTGCCGCTGCTCACCGACAACGCCGGCATGTCCTCCCCGGCCATCCCCGGGGAAGCAACCGGCTACTGGTCCGTCAGCATGCTGGTGAGGATCAACTCCGACGACTTCCCCACCGACAGCAGCGAGCACCGCATCCTGCGGTTCCTGACTACCGGCAGCAACGCCACGATCTGGGCGCTGTCGGTGCAGCTGGACGCCGGCAGCCACCGCATGCGGCTGCGGGCCTACGACAGTGACGGCGTCGAGCTGGGCAGCGTCACCACCACCCACGAAGCCGCCACAGCCAGCACGGACCCGGACGCGGTCGGGTTCCTCGACGGCTGGCGGCACATCCGCGTCCGCGTCGCCGAGAACGGCTCCAGCCTGAACTACGCCTTCGAGTGGCGGGACGACACCGACCGCAACTGGGGCAACAGCGCCACCCTCGCCTCCACCAGCGCGGGCCACGTGAACCGCATCGTCACCACCTTCGGCGCGGGCGTGAAGGGCATGGCCATCGGTCACCTGACGGTGTGGGGTGTGCAGTTCACCAGCGCCTACTACCACTCCGGAACCGCCTCCTTCGGCGGAGCGTCGTCCATGGCCGGGCAGCCCGGCCTGACCGCCCGCGCCTTCCTCGACCGCCTCGCCGGGCAGGAGAGCGTGGCCCTGCAGATCAACGGGGAGGGCTCCGAGCGGCTCGGCCCGTACCCGGCCGGCACCGCTCTGGAACTCGTGCAGGCCGCAGCGGACACCGAGATGGGGCTGCTCACCGACGCCCGCGACAAGCTGCAGCTGACCTACCAAACCCGCGACAGCCTCTACAACCGGCCCCCCGACCTGGTGCTGAACTTCGCCGACGGGCAGGTCTTCGACCCGTTCCACCCCACCGACGACGACAAGGACGCCCGCAACCAGTTCACCGTCAAGCGGCGGGAAGGCTCGGAGTACACCGCCGAACTCACCTCCGGACGGCTGTCCGTGCAGCCACCCCCGGACGGCATGGGCCCGGTACCCACCTCGCTCGAAACCATCGTGCACACCGACGACCAGCTGCCCGGACAGGCCGCGTGGCGGCTGCACGTGGCGACGATCGACCGCATGCGGGTCACCCAGCTGACGCTGGAAATGGCCAACGAGCGCATGCGCCCCCTCATCGACCAGGTCCTGCGCCTGGACGTGGGATCGCGCATCCAGATCACCGACACCCCCCACGAGTACACCCCGGACGGCTTCGACCTCCTCGTCCTCGGCTACAAGGAGACCTTCCAGACCGGCCGCTGGAGCATCACCTTCAACTGCCTGCCCTACGACCCGTGGACCGTCGGCGCGGTCGTGCTGTCTGAGGACTTCAGCGATACCGACTACGCGTTCTCGATCACCTTCGGCGGGAACGCCCCGTGGTTCCGGTCGCAGGCGCACTACAACTCCCCGTCGTGGTCGCTGCGGTCGGGCGCGATCGGCAACAACCAGACGTCGGACGCCGTGGTGGCGATCCCGCCCGGGGCGACGGAGCTTACGTTCTGGTACTGGACGAGCAGCGAGGCGGCCGGGCCCGGCTTCGAGGGGGACCGGCTGCTCGTCCTGGTCGACGGCGTGCAGGTGCTGCGCGCGCAGGGCACCACGCCGTGGACGCAGACCACGATCGATGTCACCGGCAAGAGCGTGGTGACCTTCCGGTACGCCAAGGACAACTCGGCGGCGGCCGGTGAGGACGCGGTGTACATCGACGACCTCACGTTCACGATGCCGGCGCCGATGAGGGTGGACGCCAACCCGGGCGGGACCACGCTCGCCCTGGCGTCGACGGCCACGGCCACGCAGCTGCTCGTGCACACGCCCGCCCCTACCGCGCTCGGCCCCACCCCGTGGATCACCTCCGAAGGGCCAGACCCGAACTACCCGGAGGACTTCCCGCTCGACATCCGCTTCGGCGGGGAGGTCGCACGCCTGCAGAAGTGTGTGCCGGCCGCGTGGGACACCTTCACCCGCACCGTGGCCAACTCGTGGGGCGCCGCCGACTCGGGGCTCCCCTGGGTGGACGCGGGCGGCGTCGCCTCGGACCGCTCCGTCAACGGTACGGCGGCGGTACTCACGCTGGCCGCGAATCGGGATGTCGTCCGCTTCCAGCGGATCGTCGCCAACATCGCCGACTGCGAGGTCCTGACGAGGGTCAGCGTCGACCAGATCGCCACCGGCGCCGCCCTGCTCCCGGCGATCCTGCTGCGCTACACCGACACCGCGACCTACTACCGGGCCCGGCTGCACTTCGGCACGGCCGGGACCATGGCCGTGTCGATCACCCGAGGCACCACCACCATCGGCACCACCCCCGCCCTGACCTACACCTACACCGCCGGTCAGTGGTTCTGGCTGCGGGCCCGGCTGACCGGGCACCGTGTCCAGGTGCGGGCGTGGCCCGACGGGCAGGTTGAGCCCGGTGTGTGGCACGCCGACCAGACCATCACCACCGACCCCATCAACTCGGGCCAGGTGGGGCTCGCTGGCAGTGCGTTCGCCAACAACACGAACGTCAACCCGCAGCTGCGGTTCGACGACTTCCGGATCCCGACGCCGCAGGTGATGACCGTGCAGCGCTCCCTCAACGGCGCCGTCAAGGCCCACACCGTCGGGACTGAGGTACGTCTTGCCCGGCCCGCCGTCATCGCCCTGTAGGAGGACCGCGTGACGTTCATCCCGTTCGCGGGCTGGCAGCCCGGCATGATCATCACCGAGGAGCGGGCCAACTCCTCAGCGCTGATCGGCCGGGTCGTGTTCAGCGCGATCAAGACCACCTCCCAGGCCATCACCAGCAACGGCAACCCAGTGGTCGCCAACGCCCTGAACTGGGACAACATCGTGACCGACCTGCTGGGCGGGTGGTCAGCCGCCCAGCCGTCACGCTGGACGCCTCCCATGCCCGGCTTGTACCAGCTGGACGGCTGCATCACCTTCAGCGGCCCAGCAGGAGCCGCCGGCGCCGTCCGTAACGCCGCCTGGTTCGTCAACGGCGCACTCGTCCTCGGCGGCAACAACAGAACCCCAAGCCCCGGAGCCACCGTGTCAGCGTGCGACGCCCGCTCCACACCAGTGCTCCTGAACGCCGGGGACTACGTCCAGCTAGTCCCCAGCCAGGACACCGGAGCGGACCTCGGCACCGCCACCGGGTCCTACATGCCGACCATGATCGTCACCTACAAGGGACCCGCATAGCCCCACCATCACCCCGCACGCCCCGAGCCGTCCGGCCGGGGCTTTCTGCATGTCTGGAGCACTCATGGCCACACCGCCCAGCGCAGCCAAGTTCGCCGAACTGCTGCGCGCCGAGGGGCTCACGGTCGTCGAGGTTGGCGACTGGGAGGACCACAACCGCAACCACGTGGGCCCGTGGGGGCCCGTGCACGGCGTGATGATCCACCACACCGTCACCCGCGGCAGCGCCACCACGGTCGACATCTGCCGCCACGGGTACGCCGAGCTGCCCGGCCCGCTCTGCCACGGCGTCATCACCAAGGACGGCCGAGTCCACCTCGTCGGCTACGGCCGGGCCAACCACGCCGGGTTGGGCGACGACGACGTCCTCCAGGCGGTCATCGCCGAACGTGCCCTTCCCGCCGACGACGAGGCGAACACCGACGGGAACCGGCACTTCTACGGGTTCGAGTGCGAGAACCTCGGCGACGGCGAAGACCCCTGGCCGGGGGTGCAGAAGGAGGCCATCGAGAAGGTGGCGGCGGCGATCTGCCGGCACCACGGGTGGGGTGCCGAGTCGGCGATCAGGCATCTGGACTGGCAGCCGGGCAAGGTCGACCCACGCGGGATCGACTGGGTGGCGATGCGCGCCCGGATCGCGAAGCGGCTCGGCAGCGCGCCGCCGAAGTCGACACCGCCGCCCGCGACGACGGTCGTCAGCCTGAAGCGGCTGCTCGCGGCCGCCCGCAGCAACCCGAGCCAGCCGGGCACGCCGGTGTCGTACAAGGGCGTGGCCACCGTGGAGGCCGCGCTGGTCGACGAGGGGCTGCTCGAGCGGCCGTACAGCGATGGTCACTGGGGGACCAAGACGACGCCGGCGTACGCGGCGTGGCAGCGCCGCTGCGGGTACCGCGGTGACGACGCGGACGGCATACCCGGCCCGGACAGCCTGCGCCGCCTGGGCCTGAAGCACGGATTCAAGACGGAGGACTGACCATGCAGAACCTCTTCATCAGCTTCTTGCGCACCGTGGTGCCGTACGGCGTGGCTCTGGTCCTCACCGCTACGGGCTGGCTGGGCATCCCTGTCGACAGCGAGGCCGCGGCCAGTGCCGTCGCCCTCGGCCTGGGCGCGGCGTACTACGCGGTGTTCCGCGGGCTCGAGGCCCTCGCCGAGCGGATGGCGTGGCGGCCGCTGCAGCTGGCCGCCGGGCTGCTGCTGGGGTGGGCGCGTCCGCCCCAGTACGAGAAGCCGGCCGTGCTGCCACTGCGGTTCCAGCTGGACATGGATGCGATGCAGAAGGACCTTGCTGCGATGCGGCGTGTCCTCGGCGTCGATGAGGACCGCCGATGACGGCGCCGCCGGAGCCTCCGAACGGTGTGGTCATCCGGTCGAGGGAGGTGTGGGACAAGCTGTGCGCGGTCGAGAACGCTGTCAACGAGATCCGCTCGGAGCTGAAGACGACCGTGAAGGACCACGGCAAGCAGCTCGATGACCTCACGCAGAGGGTCCGAGCCCTTGAGGAGGCGCGCTGGCGCGCGACCGGTGCCGGCGCCGTCCTGGGTGCTGCGGCCAGCCTCGCCGTCCAGTTCCTCGCCCGCTGAACCACGAAGCCCCCTGCACTGCCCTCTCGCAGGCTGTGCAGGGGGCGCTTCGTCATGCCCGGACCAACTTTTTGGCGCACGCTCTCGCGCTGCTCCGGCGGCGTACCGTGACAACGTGGCAAATGAAGACCTCGGGCGCACCCTCCGTCGCCTGCGCCGGCTGGCCTCCCTGACCCAAGAAGAACTGGCCGCCCGCTCAGGCGTATCTGTCGACGTGATCCGCCAGCTTGAGCAACGCCGCAAGCACTCAGCGCGGCTGCCCACGCTGCACGCCTTGGCCAACGGACTGGGAGTGGAACTGACCACGCTCCTGGGCGATCCACCCGCAGTCTCCTCAACTGGCGAGAACGATGGACCACGGTTTGTGGCCGTGCGCCGGGCCATCATGCCAGTGCTCTGGGGGCCGGAACCGGAGCCACCAGGGTCAGACTTCACCCTGGACAACCTTCGAGGGCAGATCGCAGACGGCTGGACGCAGTACCACGCCGCCGAGTTCGACACAGTGATGAAGGCCCTCCCAGACTTGATCTCTGACGCGCGCAGCGCCACAGCGTGGGGCGAAGACCACGAGCGCAGAGCGGGTTTCGCAGCCCTGGGCAAAGCACTTCAGCTCGCCGGACACGTCGCGGTGCGTATGGGGAAGACGGACCTTGCGCTGACGAGCCTGGAACGGGCCATAGATGCCGCTGGGCAGTCGTCTGACCCCCTGCTGCTGCCGATGATCGTCAACTCCACGGCATGGGCCTACCAGCGACAAGGTCGCCTGGAGGACGCATTGAGCATCGCTCTCCGCGCCGCCGCCGACATGGTTGCCGCTGGTCATGACGGAACCGCCGACGGGCTGAAGGTCTGGGGTGCGCTCACCATGAGTGCCGCCACGTCGGCAGCACGGAGCGGCGACTACGACCGAGCAGCGGCGATGATGGAGACAGCGGAGAAGGAGGCCGCTCGCCTCTCGAAGCTTCCCGAGGGCAGCGACAACCGCATGGTCAGCGTGTTCAGCCCTTCGTCGGTCCGTATCGAACGCGTCCGGCTCGCTGTCCAATACGGGCACCCGCACGACGCGCTGGCGCTCGCCAAGGGGATGCGACTCAGTAAGGACACCCCTCCGTCCTGGCGGACGTGGCTGCTGCTGGATGTCGCCCGCGCCCACACGGACATCGGGGACGCGGCCGGGGCGGTGAAGACCCTGGAATCCCTGCGCCGGGTGGCACCAACCTGGATGCAGCACCACACATTGGCCGTAGCGATCGTGCGTGATCTATGGGCGCTGCCCAACCACCCCCCCGGGCTCGGGGCGTTGGCGCAGTTCCTGGGGATCAACGAATAGCGTCGAAAAACTGGGACGCAACGTCCCTGTCACTCTGTGTAGCTCGGCGATTCCATAGCCGGACAGCGCCCCGGCGACCGCGAGAACGGCCCCGGGGCTTGGCCGACTGGTTGGAGTCGACATGGCGCACGGTACCGCCCCCGCCCGCAAACTGTCCGCAGTGCAACCGCTGGAGCCTGAGCCCGGCGTACTCGTACACCCCGCTTCTGACCGGCGACTGGCCGTCGAGCACTGGTTGCTGTCGACGGAGCCTCGCGAGCGTCACAGCCAGATCCGCGCCGAGTGGAATGAGTACGGCGTAGCCCTGCTTCCCCTCGGCACCCTGTTCTCTGCAGTCCGTCTCCCGGGCGCCCTCATCCAGGCACTGGCCCCGAGCCGCGAGCCGCAGGACATCGACCCGTTCCTCGAGGAGTCCCTCCAGGGCCCGGTCATCTGCGACCCTCGCGGCTCCCGCTACTACGCCCTGGTACCGGCCAGCGTGCCCCGGACGTGGCGGCAGGCCGTCGACGACTGGCGCACCCATGACGTGGACTGCCTGGGCCGTGACGCTTACCTGGGTGTCCCGCGAGTGGATGCCGTCGAGCCGCGGCCCAACGAGTCCTACTGGTCCGTGCCGATGCCGTCCGCCGCGATGCTGTGCCAACCGCTTCAGGTCGCCCGGCTGATCGCCGCTGGAGCCCACCGTCTGGCCGAGATCGCAGAACAGGCCGACGACATGCACGCGCGGCTGCGGTCCGCCGGCGTGCTTCTGGACCCCCCGCCCCGGCCCGAGCGCTGACCGCGCCGGTGGCGGGATGCCCGCCCGCCCCGTACCCCGTGAGCACCAGGGGCGGGCGAGTCTCATCGCCTCCGACCGGAGGCGGCCATCCACACCAGGAGGATTGACGTGACCGTAGCGTTAGAACGACCCGCCGTCCCCCGCACCCGGGATCCGCAGGAGCTGCTCAACGCAGTCGCCCCGCACATCACGGAACTCACCGTCAACATCTTCGACTCGGGCATGAGCCTGTGGGACCGCGAGATCGCACTCCTGCTGCGCGACCACACCATGGTCCGCGACATGGCGGAGCGGATCCTCGGCAACGCCGTCATGTACGTCATGGGCTCCATCGAGAACCCGGACGTACACCTCGGCGTCGGCAAGCTCGTCGACATCGGCGTCCACCAGCTCATCCTCGACACACCCGTCTGGTGGGGCATCTGCCGCCTGTACAACGGCGGCCGGTTCAAGCACCACGCCCCGTTCATCGAGCGCCGTAGCGACGGCCTGTGCCTGCGCACCGGCGAGTTCCTGAAGAGCCAGGGCTGGGCGATCGACGAGGAGCTGTGGGCCATCGACGGGGCGGAATGCTCCCCGTGCGACGACAAGGTCCCCGACAGCCACTGAGCCCGCTACAGTCGCCCCTGCCCTCACGCACCCCGGAGGGCGGGGGCTCCCTCGCACCGACGACTAGAGGATCAGCAGTGCCTGTACCGCACGACATCCCCGCCGAGACCGAACTCTGGGACATCTACGCCAAGAGCGCGTTCGACGCCGAGGCAGAGCCCTCGTTTTGCTGGACGCAGTACGCCGGCCATGGGCCGGGGCAGGAACTCCTGGGCTCGCCCGAGTCCGTGCTGGAGATCGGCTGCGGTACCGGCCGCGCCCTGGCCCACCTTGCGCAGCAGGGCGTGAAGGCCACCGGCGTGGATCTCTCGCCCCGCATGGTGCAGCTGGCCGGTGAGCGGTGGTCGCCGCTCGGCGTCCGGATCGAGCAGGCGGAAGTCCTCGACTGGCTCGCCGCCGACCAGGCCCGCTACGACGCCGTGTATTCCATCTTCGGCGCGGCGTGGTTCACCGACCCGTCCCGCCTCTTCCCCCTCGTGCGTGCGCGCCTGACCCCGGGCGGCGTGTTCGTGTTCTCCCAGCCACCGGCGATCCCCGGCGCATACGGGCCGCAGGGCATGTACAAGGGCGGCTTCGCGGGCAAGGCGATGTTCACCTACCGGTACAGCTACAAGCCCGCGGTGTGGGAGCGGCACCTGCACCGGGCCGGGTTCGCAACCACCGAGGCTCGCATCATCGATGCTCCGAAGGCTGGGCACATCGGCACGCTGATCGTGCGCGCCGAAGCCTGACCCCTGAAACCGGCCCCGCTCGTCTGCTTCCCCCGTGGCAGATGGGCGGGGCCCTCGCTCTCCGGCCCGGCTCCGGCCCCGATGGCCGCTCGGCGGAAGAGGTCGGCGAGCCTGACGGCGGCGGCCGATCACCGGTTCGTCGGGCGCGGTGGGACGTGACATCTGTCCACCATCTCGACGCAATGATCAGTTGTGATTCGGGTCAACTCTAATTTGTGTGATCTTGAAGTGGGTGGGTGCCACATCGGAACCCCCTCCGTAGACGGCCCGCTCCAGGTCCAGCTGCCACGCGGAAGGGGCAGGGTCGCGGCACCCTCGGCCTCCGGGCCGGGGGTGCTGTCGTACGTGCTGGGCGGCCGATGCCCCTCAGGAGTGAATTGCGGGCCTCAGTGCGGTATCTGCTCGGAAATGCCGGACGACTCGATCAGGAGGTGGTCGAAGCGGCCCTCACGGGCCAGCCGGTCGACCTCCTCCAGCAGGTCGTCGCGCAGGGTGCAGCAGATGCAGCCGTTGGTCATCTCGACCAGCCGCTCCTCCGTCCGGGACAGCGCGGCCTCGCCGCCGCGCACCAGCGCCGCGTCGATGTTGATCTCGCTCATGTCGTTGACGATCACGGCGACGCGCAGCCCCTCGCGGTTGGCGAGGACGTGGTTGAGCAGCGTGGTCTTGCCCGCCCCGAGGAATCCGGACAGGACGGTGACGGGCAGTCGGTCGTACGGCATCCGCTGCTCAGCCCTCGGGGCGCAGCAGCCCGCGCTCGTACGCCTTGACCAGGTGCTGCGGCACAAGGTGGCGGACGCCCTCGATCGTGACCGGTACCAGCTGCGGGGTGCTCGCCTTCCACTGGGCGCGGCGGTGGCGGGTGTTGCTGCGGGACATCTTCCGCTTGGGGACAGCCATGGAACGTCCTTCCTCGGTGCGTTTGCACCGCGACGCTACATGAAAATGGATCCCATTACTAAATGCTGGCTCGTGCGGGTTGAGGAACCCTTGGCCTGGACGTGGGTGTGCGATGGGTCGCGCGAGGAGCAGGATTGGGCCAGTGGCGCAAAACGTCCAACGCGGCCGACGGATTCGGCGGAAAGAGGCATCCATGACTACCGCGCACGCAACCCACTCCGATCACACCCACGAGCACGGCGAGGGCTGCGGCCATGTTGCGGTCCCGCACGCCGACCACGTGGACTACGCGCACGACGGCCATCTGCACCGCCTGCACGACGACCACGTCGACGAGTGCGAGCCCGCGGGGCACGCCCGCCACGGGGACCACTCCCACGAGCACGGCGAGGGCTGCGGCCATGTGGCCGTGCCGCACGGCGACCACGTCGACTACGTGCACGACGGCCACCGGCACGCCACCCACGACGGCCACTGGGACGACCACTGATCCGTCCCGACCCCGCCGCCGGTCTCACCGGCGTGCGCGGGCCCGTCTCTCACACGGTGGGCCGATGAACCGCGGCTGAAGCGTCACCGGCGGCGCGCCGCGCCGGAACGCACCCTCAGAGCGCCAGCCCCACATGAGCCAGCGCCTGCCTCAGCAGCACCCCGTGCCCGCCCGGCATCTCGCTCTGCACCGCCTCCGACGCGGCCTCCTGCGGGCTGAACCACACCAGGTCCAGCGCGTCCTGCCGGGGCCGGCAGTCGCCGGTCACCGGCACGACGTAGGCGAGGGACACCGCGTGCTGACGCGGGTCGTGGTACGGCGTGATGCCGTGGGTCGGGAAGTACTCGGCGACCGTGAAGGGCTGGAGGGAGGCCGGGATCCGGGGGAGTGCCACGGGGCCGAGGTCCTTCTCCAGGTGCCGCAGCAGGGCGTCCCGGACCCGCTCGTGATGCAGGACGCGGCCGGAGACCAGGGTGCGGCTGACCGTCCCGTCCGGTCCGATGCGCAGCAGCAGCCCGATGCTGGTGACTTCACCACTGTCGTCGACGCGCACCGGCACCGCCTCGACGTACAGGATCGGCATGCGGGCGCGCGCCATCTCCAGCTCGTCGGGGCTCAGCCAACCGGGCGTGGTCTCGGTCATGTCAGACATTGCTTGATCATACTTTCAGGTGTCGTCGGAAAACCGGTAGACCCGGCGGGCGTTGTCCCGCCCCGCCCATCGCACGATCCGCAGCGCGTCGGGCAGGCTCAGCTCGTCGGTGTCGACCCGCTCCTGGAGCAGCCCGGCCAGCCCCCGCCGGAAGGCCAGGGCACCCAGCAGGTGGAACTCGGCAACACCGTAGGCGTCGGAGCTGTACAGCAGCTTGCGGAACGGCGTGATCTCCGTCGCTTCGGCCAGCACCGCCCGGGCCCGGCTCGGCCCGACGTGGTGCAGGGCGAGGCCGACGTCGAGGTACACCTGCTCGAACACGGCTGCGAGATAGGCGGCCTGGCGCTGGTACGGCCAGCAGTGCAGCAGCATGACCGGGATCGTGCCGGACGTCAGGTGCAGCCAGTCGGTCAGGTGGGTGGGGTCCGAGCGGTGCAGCCGGATGTCGTTGTCGCCGAAGCCGGTGTGCAGCTGCAGGGGGAGCCCGAGGCCTACGGCCGTCCACAGCAGGTGCCGTACGAGAACCGGGTCGGCCAGCCGGCCGCCGCCGCGGGCCAGCCAGCGCCGGGCGGCCTCGGTGACCTCGCCCTCCGTGGGGCGGGCCGGGTCCAGGTCGAAGCCCGTGCGATAGGCGGCCACCGACTTCACCGCCACCACACCCGGCTGCCGTACCGCCTCCCACGCGGCCGCCTCGAACGTCCGCGCGTACTCGCCCGGTTCAACCTCCGCCGCCGCCACCGCCTCGGCGACACTTTCCAGCCGTACGACTTCATACGCGACAGCACCGGCACCGGCGGCCTCGGCCAGCTGCTCCGGGGTGGTGAGGCCCTCCGGGGTGTACCCGGTGTCGACGCAGAACACCTCGGTACCGGCGGCGGACAGGAACCGCCGGTTCACCTCGTCCGCGCCCAGCTCGGCGCGGCGGGCCACGTACTCGTCGGCCGGGGCGTGGCGGGGCAGGTCCAGTACGGGCGCGCAGTGGCGGCGGACGGCGATGCCGACGGGGCTGTCGAAGGGCGAGATGCCGGGCCACGGCTCACCCTCGGTGAGCAGCGACTCGAAGCCCGGCAGGTCGAGGTCGGCGGTGACGACGCCGTGGCAGTGGTGGTCCACGAGGGGCAGCGCGGCGAGCGCCTCCGCGACCGGGCCGGTGGTGGGCGGGGCGGGACGTCCGGTGGTGCCCATCTCCGTACGTCCGGTGGTGCTCATCTCCGTACGTCCGGTGGCGCTCAATTCAGTACGTCCGATGGCGCTCATCTCAGTACGCCCAGCGGTACGCCGCCGCCACCCGCGCGTCGTCCAGTCCGGCCACGGCGTCGATCTCCCCGAGCCGTACGGCGATCACCGCGTCGGCCAGCACCGGTCCCAGCGCGGCCCGCACCTGTTCGTCGCGGCGGAACTCGGTGACGGCCTCCTCCAGCGATACCGGCAACCGGCGCACGCCCCGGGCCGCCGCCTCCTCGGCGCCCAGCCGCGCCGGGTCGCCGGTGGTCTCCTCTGGCAGCGGTGTTGCCGTCGCCAGGCCGTCCAGTCCGGCGGAGATGACAGAGCCGAGGGCGAGATACGGGTTGGCGGCCAGGTCGACGGGCTTGACCTCCAGGTTGGCGGCCTGGTCGCGCAGACCGGCGGTGCCGGTGATGACCCGTACGGCGGTCTCCCGGGTCTCCAGGCCCCATGCCGTGAACACGCCGGCCCACTGCGCCGGTCTGAGCCGCAGATAGCTGGCCGGGCTCGGCGCGGTCACCGCCATCAGGCCCGGCAGGTGGGTGAGGATCCCGGCCGCGAAGGACTCGGCGTCGGCCGTCATGCCGTGGCGGTGGGTGCCGCCGGAGTGCAGGTTGACGCCGTCGCGCCAGGCGGAGAGGTGCAGATGGCCGCCGTTGCCGACGCCCTCGCCGGACACGGCGGGCGAGAAGGAGACCTTCAGGCCGTGCCGCTGGGCCACCGCGCGGATGGTCTGCCGCAGCAGCACGCTCCGGTCGGCCGCCGCCACCGGGTCGAGTGCGCCCACGGAGATCTCGAACTGCCCGGCCGCGTACTCGGGATGGACCTGATCGACGTCCACCCCCTGCGCCGCGCATGCCGCCAGCAGCTCCGCCGTGCAGTCGCTCAGCTCCACCTGCCGGGTGGCGCCGTACGCGGGTCCGGACACCGCCGGTACGAACTCGCCGCCGGGCGCCGACCCCAGCCCGACCGCCCACTCGATCTCGACGGCCGCCCGGAAGGTGACCCCGTGCTGCCGGGCCGCCTGCTCGACTACCCGGCGCAGAAAGGTGCGGGCGCAGGCCGGGTGCGGCTCGCCGTCCTGCGTGATCCGGTCCACCGGCGCCCACGCCCAGCCGGGCTGTGCGCTGAGCGCGGTCAAATGGTCCAGGTCGGGGTAGAGCCGCAGATCGCCGTCCGGCGAGCCGAGCACGTCCGTGCTGACGATGGAGTCGTTCGCCAGGAACGTGTCGAACACCGGTGACATCCCGACGCCCCAGGCCGCGGCCGCGGGCAGCCTCGCCGTGGGGATGGTCTTCACCCGGCCGATGCCCGCCGTGTCGACGTACGACAGGACGATCCCGTGCACTCCCCGCGCCGACAGCTCGCCGCTCAGCGCGGATGCCCGTTCCACATCGCCGGGGCGGCCGCCGGGGACGGGGTCGGCAAGGGTCGTCATACGGTCTCCTCGACGGGCTCGGTGGCCGGGTCGGTGCCGGTGTCAGGGTTTCACGGCCACCGCGCCGTACTGCGGTACCACCACGGGAGCGTGCAGCTCGGCGCGCCAGGCGGAACACGACACCAGGCCCGGTTCCAGCATGTCCAGACCGTCGAAGAATGATGCGATCTCGGCGCCGCTGCGGGCGGTGACGGGCGGGGTGGCGTTCTCGTTCCAGAATTTCATGGCCGGGATCTGGCCCTCGCCGCCCAGCTCGGCGTCGTGCGTGGGGTGCGTCATGGCCAGGAAGCTGCCCGAGGGAACGGCGGCCATGACCCGGCGCACGATGTCGCGGGCCTCGTCCGTGTCCAGCACGAAGTTGAGGATGCCCAGCATCATCACCGCGACGGGACGGGTGAAGTCCAGGGTGCGGCGGGCGCGTTCGAGGATGGCGTCCGGGTCGCGCACGTCGGCGTCGATGTAGTCGGTGACGCCCTCGGGGCTGCCGGTCAGCAGGGTCCGGGCGTGGATCAGCACGATCGGGTCGTTGTCGACGTACACGATCCGCGACTCGGGCGCGAAGCGCTGTGCGATCTCGTGGGTGTTGTCCGCCGTCGGCAGCCCGGTGCCGATGTCCAGGAACTGCCGCACCCCGCGCTCACGGGCCAGGAACGACACCGCCCGCCCCAGGAACTCGCGGTCCGCCCGGGCGATGTCCCGGATGAGCGGGAACATCGAGGCGACGTGGTCGCCGACCCGGTGGTCGACCTCGTAGTTGTCCTTGCCGCCGATCCAGTAGTTCCAGACCCGTGCGTTGTGCGCCACACCGGTGTTCAGGCGTGCCGTACCCTCCGCCGGGGTGGGAGCCTCGCTCACGTCTCTTCCTCTCCTCGCCCGTACCGCAGTCGCGGCCATTCTGCCGGGTTCAAGATCAGCGCGTGGCAGGAATGGGGGGACTGGGCCGAGGCCTGGGGCCGGGGCTGGGGTCTCACTCGTACGGGGGAGTGTGCCCGGTAGGGTTGACGGCCGCATCCGGAACGACAAGCGGCGCGGCGAGCGCCCCAGGTAAACAGTCCCAGGAACAGGACATGCCCTACTCTCACGCGCCCCTGCCCACCACCCACGACTCCTCGGCGCATGGCTCCGCCTCCGCCGACATCCGGCTCGTCGTCACCGACATGGACGGCACGCTGCTGGACGACGACAAGCGGGCCCCGGCCGGGCTGTGGGAGGTGCTGGAGCAGCTGCGGGAGCGCGGGGTGCTGTTCAGCCCGGCGAGCGGCCGCCAGTACGCCACGCTCGCACGGGAGTTCGCCCGGGCCGCCGAGGGCATGGTGTTCATCGCGGAGAACGGCACGTACGTCGTCCGGGACGGCGTGGAACTGAGCTCCGACCCGCTGGACCCGGCCGTCGTCACGGAGGTCGTCGAGGCGGTACGGCGGCTCGCGGCCGGCGGCGTCGACGTGGGCGCCGTCGTCTGCGGCAAGCGGTCCGCGTACGTCGAGCGCACTGACGAGCCGTTCCTGGCCGAGGTGCGCAAGTACTACGTCGAGCACCGCATGGTCGAGGACGTCACCGCGGTCGGCGACGACATCCTCAAGGTCGCCCTGTACGACTTCGGCCCCGCCGAACGGACCACCGCCCCGGCCCTCGCCCGTTTCGGTGCCACCCACCAGGTCGTCGTCTCCGGCGAGCACTGGGTCGACCTCATGAACCGCACCGCCAACAAGGGCGCCGCCATCCGCCGCCTCCAGCGCGAGCTCGGCATCACGCCCGCGCAGACGATGGTGTTCGGCGACTACCTCAACGACCTGGAGATGCTCGACACCGCGGAGTGGTCCTTCGCGATGGCTAACGCCCACCCGGAGGTCATTCGCCGCGCCCGCCATGTGGCTCCGGCCAACACGGAGAACGGTGTGCTTCGCACGATCACGAGGGTGCTGGGTCTGCCCGCTGCGGGGCGCTGACGGGCAACGGGGTGCTCCGCACGGTCGCGGGCGGCGGCGTCAGATCACGCGGAAGAGGTCGGCGGCGGCGTGGACGTCGGTGAGGTCCTCGATGGAGCGGAGGTTGTCGCACAGGGCGTCCAGGACCGAGTCGGCTTCGGCGACGCGCGGATCGCCGATGGCCACGCCGAAGACGCGGAAGCCCAGCCGCTGCTTGGCGTCGTTCCAGCCGCGCATCCATTCCTCGGTGACGCCGCAGTCGTCGTCGGTGAGCATCACGATGTCGCCGCGCGAGCGGGCGGCGTCGTTGAACTCCTCCTCCAGCAGTTCGCGGGCCGCTGTCAGCGGCCTCTGATAGCTGGTGCCACCGCCGAGGAAGGTCTCCGCGAAGTCGAGGATCTGCGCGATTTCGGCGGGCTCGCCTGCCGGGAAGCGGAAGACCTGAAGCTTGTCGGCGGCGGAGAAAAGAATGCCGACGAAGTCACGCCCCGCATGGCGGGCCTGATCCAGCAGCGCCAGGGCGCAGGCCTTGGCCCACGCTTCCCGGGTGACTCCGCCGGGCCCTGCCTCGTACATGGAGTGCGAGGTGTCCACGCACGCGATGACGGCGCCCTTGCCGGTGGCCTGCTCGCCCTGGCTGTCGTAGAGCATCAGCTCCCCGGCGGCGTAGCGCGCGGCGAACACCGCACGCAGCTCAGGCAGGCCGAGGCTCGCCAGCTCGGAGGGGATGACGCGGGAGAGCTCGTTGCCGAGCGTGACGCCGACCAGTTCCCCGGTGGCGTTCTCCACCTTGCGGGCGCGCTCACCGCCGGCCATCTGCCGGAAACGACCGATCAGCTCGGCCCACTGGGCGAGACGGCCGGTGCGCAGCCGCTCGGCGAGCCGGGCACGCTGGTCGAACGGCATCCGCTCCAGCTCGCCGGGACCGACGCCCCATGCCCGCATCAGCGCGGCCTCCTTCCGCACGGCCTGGGCGGCCTTCGCCGCGGCGCTCCGCGCGGCGGCACGGATACCGGGAGCCGTCGCCGCGAGGGCCTGCACGGCGGCCTGGGCGGCCTGCCGCGCGGCGGCCTCGGCGGCTTCGGCGGTCTCGATCGCCTGTCGTACGGCGTCGGCGGCCGGGGGCGGCACGGTGCCGTCCTCGTCCGCCTCGTCGGCGGCCTGCTGGAGCGCCTCGCCCACGGTGGTCGCCGCGTCTTCGGCGTCCTGGTGGGCCTTCTTCGCCCGCTCGGCGTGTGCCTGGCCATCTCGGGAGCGCTCCAGCATCCGGCGCAGGGCGGCGGCCTGGGCGAGCACCGCCATGGCGGCGGCGTAGGGGTCGTCGGCCGTCTCCCGGTGCAGTTCGGCGAACTCCGTTGACTCCACCAGTGAGGTGATGACCTGGTGGTTGACCAGCCGGGAGGGATCCATCTCGGCGCGCTCGCGCAACCGCGGGCCGATCTTGTAGGCGGCCAGGAACGCGTCGGTCAGGAGGTCGGTGGTGTGGTGGCCGTAGCGCCGACTCAGCTCCTCGGCGAGATCGCGCAGTCCGGCCGACTGCTCGTAGGTGTCTCGCCATGTGATCCGGTCGAACCGGTCCGCGACCACGGACGCGGTGTGGTGCCCGGGGGTGGCGGCGGACAGGCTCAGCCACTTTGCGGCCCGGCTCGCCAGCTCGTTGAGCTTGCTCGGTGTCTTGCCCATGGTCTTGTCCCGTCGGTGTTGGGAGCCAGTGTTGAGAGCCGGTGCTCAGAGCTGGGCCTGCACCATGCTCGCGTCCACGCCGAGGGCCTCGGTGAGAACGCGGGCGCGGACCGCGCGCTGGCGGCCGGTGACCCGGTCGATGGCGGCGGTGGAGCGGCCGGCGGTCGCGGCCTCCTGGCGCAGCTTCTCCAGCCGCTTCCCCGCCATGGCGAGCTGGTTGTGGGCCTTCTTGATGACCCACTCGCTCAGCGCCTCGCGGGACTGCCCGGCCATGGCGTCGAGCTGGGCCTCCAGCTCATCCATGGCGTCGGCCAGGTCGAGCGCCTCCTTGGCGTCGGGGTTGACCAGGTTCAGCACCTCGCGCTCGACGGTCGGGCGTTCGGCCGGGGAGTCCCACAGCACGTGCGTCAGCATCGACAGGTCGGTCTCGGCGACCGCCGGGCGGCCGTCGAGGTACGCGGACGCCTGGAGCAGGCCCACCGCCTGCCGCCAGCGGCGGTCGGAGGCGACGAGTTCCTTGCGGCGCAGGGCGGCCCGCAGCGTGCACACCGCGTCCACGATCGCGTCGGGGACGGCCACGGCCGGGACGGCTTCGGTCACGGCGTGCTGCAACGCGGCCAGCTCGACCGTGGTCCGTGTCGGTGCCACCGGGCGGCTGACGGCGGAGCGGACCAGCGCGGCGAAGTTCGAGGGGTCTTCCAGGTAGCCGACCTCGATCCGCACCAGCAGCCGGTCGTAGATCGCGGCCGAATCCTCGCCGCCGGGCAGTTCGTTGCTCGCCGTGATGGCCCCGATCAGAGGGCAGCGGATCGGCTCGCCGCCGTTCTCGGGGTGGTAGATCCGTTCGTTGAGGTAGCCCAGAGTCTCGTTCAGCGCCGCCGTGGAGCACTTGAAGATCTCGTCGATGAACGCGATGTGGGCGGTCGTGGCGCGGCCTTCGTACACCTGGCGGTACTCACCCCGGGCCAGCGCGGCGACGTCGATGGGACCGAACATCCTCGTCGGGGCGGTGAACTTCGACAGGAGGATCTCCTAGTAGGACGCCCCCTCGATCCTGCCGGTGAGTTCCCGGGCCATCTCGGACTTCGCCGTTCCGGGCGGGCCGAGCACCAAGGAGTGCTGCCCGGCCAGCAGTGTCACCACCAGCGTCCGCACCACGTCGGCCCGCTCGTAGAAGCGGTCGGACAGCTCGTCGCTGATCGCCCGCAGCCTCTTGGCCGTGTCCTGCGCACTCATGGTCAACTCCTTGCCTGTGACGCCCGGTTGGGCCGACGAGACGGCTCCCCGAAACTACGACGATGTGACCCAGGGCGTGGGCTCGACCGGCAGGGTCCGGAGGTCGGCATCAAAAAGGCGTAAAGATTGCCGGAACACGGCAATGAAACCCCGCAACCCCGCGTGTGAGGATTCCGTCAACGGGGGAGACCGGCGACGGGCGAGAGGGGGACGGCACGCATGGCCTGGTTTCTGGGACTCGGCATCACGGGGGTCGTGCTGCTCGCCCTGGCGCTGGTCCTCGACGGGGTGCTGGACGGAGCGCTCGACGGCGCACTGGACGGCGTCCTCGACGGGTGGCTGTCGTTGCCGGTCGTCGCCGGGTTCCTGGCGATGACCGGCTTCGGCGGGGCCGTCGCCCTGGGCGCGGCGGGGGCCGGCCCGGTGCTCGCCACCGGATGCGGTGCCGTCTGCGGCGTGGGCACGGCCTGGCTGACGTACCGCCTCAGTCGTGCCCTGATGCGCGATCAGACCGCTGTCACACCGCGCGGCGAGGACCTCGTGGGCACCTCGGGCAGCGTCGTGACCGCCATCCCGGCCGATGGTTTCGGCGAGGTGCTGCTGCGACTCGCCGGTCAGCCGGTGAAGTTCGCGGCGCGCTGTGCGGTGCCGGTGGCCAGGGGTGCCGAGGTGTGGGTCGAGGCGGCACCGTCCGCGACCTCCGTCGTCGTACGCCCGGTGAACTGACCGCCGAGCCCGTCTCTCTCTTCAACTCCCAGCTCTTCCTTGAATTTCCCAGCTCTTGAATCGGGGGCATTGTCATGAGTCCTGTCGTCATCGCCGTGGTGGGAGTCGTCGTACTCCTGGTGCTGCTGGCCCTGGTGGTGGTCAGCCGGTACAAGGTGGCCGGTCCGAGCGAGGCGTTCATCGTCACCGGGCGGCGCGGCAAGCAGGCCACCGATCCGGAGACCGGCCGGGTGTTCACCGACAACAGTGGGCAGAAAGTCGTGGTCGGCGGCGGTGTGTTCGTCGTGCCGTTCGTGCAGCAGCGGTTCACGCTCGACCTGTCCTCGCGGCACATCCCGGTGGCGGTGCGCGGCGCGGTCACCCTGCGCGGGATCAAGGCCCACCTCGAAGGGGTCGCCATCGTGAAGGTGGGCGGCACCGAGGACTCGATCCGGGCGGCGGCGCAGCGGTTCCTGATGCAGCAGGACGGGATCGTCGGCTTCACCCAGGAGGTGCTGTCCGGCGCCCTGCGGGCCATCGTCGGGCGGATGTCGGTGGAGGACATCATCCGCGACCGGGCCGCCTTCGCCGGGCAGGTCGCCGAGGAGGCCGAGGCCAGTCTGTCCGGGCAGGGACTGGTGCTGGACGCCTTCCAGATCCAGGACATCACCACCGAGGGCTCCTACCTGGAGGACCTCGGCCGTCCCGAGGCGGCCCGCGCCAAGCAGGAGGCCGACATCGCCGAGGCCGAGGCCCGCCGGGCCGCGGAGCAGGCCCGGTTGAAGGCCGAGGAGGAGATCGCCGTCGCCCAGCGGACGTTCGCGCTGCGGCAGGCCGAGATCAAGGCCGAGACGGACGCCGCGGCCGCGCAGGCCAATGCCGCCGGACCGCTCGCGGAGGCGGCACGGCAGCAGGAGATCCTCACCCAGCAGGAGAAGGTCGCCGAACGGCAGGCCGCGCTGAAGGACCGCCAGCTCGACACCGAGGTGCGCAAGCCCGCCGACGCCCAGCGGTACGCCGCCGAGCAGGAGGCCGAGGCCAGGCGGGTGGCGCGGGTCAAGCAGGCCGAGGCCGAGCGGCTGGCCGGTATCGCGGCGGCGCAGGCGGAGGCCGAGCGGTCCCGGCTCACCGGTGAGGGCGAGAAGCAGCGGCGCAGCGCGCTGGCCGAGGCGGAGGCGATCGAGGGCCTCAAGCAGGGTGAGGCCGAGCGGGCCCGGCGGGCGGCGATCGCGGAGGCGGTCCGGCTGGAGGGCGAGGCCGACGCGGCGGCGATTGGCGCGAAGGGCGCGGCCGAGGCGGAGGCCATGCGGCAGAAGGCCGACGCCTTCGGGCGGTACGGCGACGCGGCCGTGCTGCAGATGCTGGTCGAGGTGCTGCCGCAGGTCGTCGCCAAGGCGTCCGAACCGCTCGCCGCGGTGGACAAGATGACCGTGATCTCCACCGACGGGGCCGGCCGGATTCCGCGAGCCGTCGCCGACAACGTCGCACAGGGCCTCGAACTCCTCGGCTCCACCACGGGCATCGACCTCGCCGAGCTGCTGAAGGGCATCACCCGGCGGGACACGTCGGCTGAGGCGCCGGGGGCGGCGAACGGGAAGGTGGAGATCACCGGCTGAACGCTCGGAAGGTCCGGGGCGGCCCTGGAGCGGCATCCGGAGCTTCGTCATCGTTGCCGGAACACGGCAATGCGGGCTGCCCCTCGGCCAGGCCGTCATGCCGGTGGGGAGCCGCGGGGCTCCGGTGCCGCACACCGCGATGGGCGGGGGCGCCGGGCCCCGCACGGTGCCGAACGGACTCCCACGGTGTCGTGGCGTGTTCGAATGGGCAGGGTCACAGTGCCCATCGGCCACCTGGCGGTGGCGCACGTCGATGAGTGGGGGGAGCCATGTCGTCGGTACCGTCTGCCCCTGGCCGGCCGCAGCCGGTGCTGAGCCCGTTGCCGAGCGCGGCGGTCTTTCTGGTGGTCACCGTCGATCCGGGCGGGGAGGCCGTGGCGCGGGACGTGCTGGCGGGACTCGCCGGTTGGGAGCGGGCCGTCGCCTTTCCGTATCCCGACGGCGGTCTGTCCTGCGTGGCCGGGGTGGGGGCCGACGCGTGGGACCGGCTGTTCGGCGCGCCCCGTCCGGCCGCGCTGTACCCGTTCCGCGAGCTGACGGGGGCCCGGCACCAGGCCGTGGCCACGCCAGGCGATCTGCTCTTCCACATCCGCGCGACCCGGCTCGACCTGTGCATCGCGCTGACCGCGGAGATCATGAAAGGGCTGCGCGACGCTGCCACCGTCCAGGACGAGGTGCACGCCTTCGCCTACTACGAATCGCGCAACCTCCTCGGCTTCGTCGACGGCACCGAGAACCCGGTCGGGTCCGATGCCGTCGACGCGGCACTCGTGGGTGACGAGGACCCCGGCTTCCGCGGCGGCTCCTACGCGGTCGTGCAGAAGTACCTGCACGACATGGACGCCTGGGAGCGGCTGCCGGCCGAGACCCAGGAGAAGATCATCGGCCGCACCAAGGCGACCAACGTCGAACTGGACGCGCCCGGTTCACACAAGGACGTCAACAGCATCACGGCTCCCGACGGGACCGAACTGCGCATCCTGCGCGCCGCGATGCCGTTCGGCAGGCCCGGGCACGGCGAGTTCGGCACGTACTTCATCGCGTACGCCCGCGATCCCCAGGTGACCGAGACCATGCTGGAGCGCATGTTCCTCGGCACCCAGACCTCGGGGCCCGATCCCCTGCTGGACTACTCGCGGGCCGTCACCGGCACCCGGTTCTTCGTTCCCTCGGCCGACTTCCTGCGGTCCATCCCGAGGGGCTGAAGCGACACGATCGGCTGGAGCCCCCCGAGGGGCAGGAGTCAGTCGTCCCCGTCGTTCCCGTCATCGTCGTCGTCCGCGTCACGCCGCCGCTCCCGCTTCTCGTCCTTGGCCTTCTCACTCGTCTTCGCGGCCACGGGGGTCGGGGACGTCCCGGCAGCCGGGGTGGCGGACGCGTCGGACGGAGACGGGGTGGGCGTGCTGCCGACCGTGGGAGTGCTGCTGGGGGAGTCCTTGGAGCCCTCCGCCGCCGTGTTGTCGGGCGAGAACCACAGCATGCCGACGATCATCGCCGCCACGAACAGCGCCACCGCGGCGGCGGTCCCCACCACGCGCGGCCGCATGAGCACGTCCCGCGCCCCCGGCCGGCTGCGGCGCCGGGCCGCGGTCCTCGGGGAGGACGGCAGCATGTACGTCGTCGCCGGACCGGTCTCCCCGAGCCGGGGCGGCTGCGGGGCCGCGGGCGTCGGCGCGGCGGGCGTCGGTGCGGTGGCGGGCAGCGGCTCGGGGCGGCCCTGCCAGGCGCCGGCCGCGAACCAGTCGGCGACCTGCGCGGCACTGGGCCGGTGCTCGGGCTGCTTGGCCAGCAGACCCAGCAGGTAACTCTCGAAGGCGGGCGGGAGTTCGGCGCCGAGCTGCCGGGGCGGTACCGGAGTGGCGTCGAGATGCTGGTGGAGGATGGCGATCGGGGTGTCGGCCTGGAACGGCGGGCGCCCGGTGAGGAGTTGGTACAGCACACAGCCCAGCGAGTACACGTCACTGGCCGGACCCGCGGCCTGACCCAGCGCGCGTTCCGGGGCGAGATAGAGGCTGGTGCCGACGATCTGGCCAGTGGCGGTGAGCGCGGCGGCCGGGTCGTCGAGGAAGCGGGCGATGCCGAAGTCGCCGATCTTCAGGGTGCCGTCGGCGTCCAGCAGCAGGTTGGCCGGCTTGATGTCGCGGTGCACGATGCCCTGCTGGTGCGCGGCGGCCAGCCCGGCGGCCGCCTGCGAGGCGATCCGCGCCACGCGCTCGGCGGGCTGCGGACCCGCTTCGGCGAGCACACGGGCCAGGCTGTCGCCGTCGACCAGCTCCATCACCAGGAACAGCCGGTCCTCCTGCGCACCGAAGTCCAGCACGCCCACCACGTACGGGTGATGCAGCCGCCCGGCGGTCTGCGCCTCCAGCCGGAAGCGTGACGCGGCCGTCGGGTCGGAGTCCTGGGGCAGCAGCAGCTTGACGGCGACCGGTCTGCCGAGCGTCTCGTCGTACGCCCGCCAGACCTCTCCCATCGCGCCCCGCCCGATCGGATCCTGCAGCTGGTACCGGCCCGCTATGAGCACCTGTGATTCATCCTCATGGTGTGTGACGTTTCGGCGCCGCAGGCCGCAACTCACCACGGGTGCGGGTGAGGTGGGGGGATTGCCGCAGCTGCCACAGCGTACCGGCCGAGGGCCGGTGCTCATGATCACCCATATGGATGGCTCTCACGAACGTGTCTGCGCGTACCCGTTCTGCCAGGCCCACGCCGCGATCTCCACTCGGTTCCGGGCGGCCAGCTTGAGCTGGACGCTGGACAGGTGCGTCTTGACCGTGGAGAGCGAGACATAGAGCTCGGCGGCGATCTCGGCGTTCGTACGGCCCAGGGCGACCAGGCGGACGACGTCGAGCTCGCGCTCGGTGAGCGGTTCCGGCAGGGGCGCGGGGCGCGGGGGCTCCGGCTGCTGCTGGGCGGTGGCGGTGACGTGCTTGAGCAGGCGGACGGTGACCGAGGGGGAGACCAGGGAGTCACCGGCCGCGGCGGCCCGGACGGCCTCCGCGAGAAGGGTCGGCCCGGAGTCCTTGAGCAGGAACCCGCAGGCACCGCCGCGCAGCGCCCCGTACACGTACTCGTCGAGGTCGAACGTCGTCACCACGACCACCCGCAACGGATCCGCGACCCCCGGCCCCGCGAGCAGCCGCGTGGCCTCCAGCCCGTCCAGCTTCGGCATCCGGATGTCCAGCAGACACACATCGGGCCGCTCCCGCCGCGCCAGCGCGACGGCCTCCTCCCCGTCGGCGGCTTCGGCGACCACGGTGATGTCGGGCTGCGCGTCGAGGAAGAACCGGAAGCCGGTACGGACCATGTCCTGGTCGTCGGCGATCAGCACCCGGATGGGTTTGCTGGGCGGGGCGGAGGTGGTCATGGGTCGATGATGCCTCACCCGCGGTAAACGGCGGGCCGCCTGTCGACGGCCCCGGTCGAGGGTCCGCCGTGATCGTCGTCTCTCGCTTCGCTCGGCGGTCCGCCTCACTGCCGCCATCCTGGGTCCGCCAACCGCCCTTGCTCGGCTGTCCGCCGCCACTGCCTTCTCCCTCTGCTCGGCTGTTCGCCTCACTGCCGCCTCCCCTTCGCTCCGCCGTCCGCCCTCACTGCCGCCCCTTCACTCCGCCGACCGTGCCGGATCCCCCGTCACCGTCCGCAGCAGCGGTCGGCTCCCGGCGATCGCCACGAACATGGCCAGCGTGCCCACTGCCAGGCAGGCCGCCAGCTGTATCGCGCCCGACGTGCTGATCGTGCTCTCCGCTGCCTTGTTCAGTTGGTACGCGGCGTACACGCCCGTCGACGTCGTGCCGCCCGCGAGGACGAGGAGGGGGAGGGCAGTCTCCCGGACCCTGGCGCGGTCCAGCACCTTCAGAGGGGTGCCGGACAGCCGCAGCAGCCCGTACACCCGACGTCGGTCGAGGACGTTCGCGGCTGCGGTGAGACCTGCGGAGGCGGTGGCCACGAGGAAGCTGACGGCCAGCGTGGCGGTGCCGATGTCGGACAGCAGGTCGCCGGCCACCCGGTCCGGTGCGCTGCCGTAGTCCGCGCCGTAGGGAAGCCGGCCACCGGCGAGAGGTTGCAGGGCGGTGAGAGCGGCGTCGATCTTCTCGACTCCGCCGGGGACGGCGACTGTCACCCCGTCGTTGCCGGCCAGCAGGAAATCGTCCTCGCCCGCGCTCACCGTCGCCGTGATCCCGGCCTCCCGCAGCAGTGTGCGAGCCTCGGTGACGGCCGTCGCGCCGTTCGCCGTGGGCACGGCCACCCGGTCCCCGAAGTCGATGCCGCCGAGGGCCAGATGGCCGACCGTGAAGAAACCGGCCACGAAGCCCGCGAGCACCAGACCGCTGACTGTGCGCCAGGCGCCACGCGGGTCGTCGCTGAGCCGGCGGGCGGCCAGCAGGGTCGCCGGGCGGCGGGCGAAGCGGCCCGCGATCCGGCCCAACCGGTCCACCACCCACGGCCCGAACAACCAGAAGGCGCCGTAGAACAGCATGACAAGAGCGACCAACTGCCCTGTCTTCAGGTCGCCGCCGCTCGCCGACTGGCGGATGTAGACCAGGATCCCTACGAAGAGCAGCAGTCGGATCAGCCGCGTGCGGCGCGGGTTGGCCTGCTGGGCCACGCCGAGCGGGGCGGAGGCCACCTGACGCAGTGTCGACACCGCGCTCACCGCGATCAGCGCGGCCACTCCCGCCACCACGGCCAGCAGCCAGGGCAGCCCCACCCACAGCTCTCCGGTGTACCAGGTGCCGATGCCGTACGGGATCCGGGCCAGCGCGGGCAGCAGCGCGCAGTACGCCAGCGCTCCCACCGCGGCACCGGCCGCACCGACCGCCGCCGACTCGGCGGCGGTCATCGCGAGGATCTGCCGCGGCGTCGCCCCGGCCAGCCGCAGCGCGGCGAGCCGCTGCTCGCGCCGGGCTGCCCCCAGCCGCCCGGCCGCCGAGGCGAGCACGATGACGGGGACGACCAGCAGCCCCACGCCGAGGAGCACCATTTGCTGGTCACTGCGGGTGAACACGCTGGGCTTCCCGCCGGAGAACCCGGACACCACCGCCCGTGCCGTCAGTCCGTCGTCCCACAGCCCGCTCCCGTCGGCCGCCTCGGAGACGGCGGGATCGGTCGGCGCCCGCCCGACCACGGCGACCAGTTCGTCCGGCGAGGCGAGACCGGCGGCGTCAATCGTGCCGTACGACGCCACTTTCGGGAGCCGGTCGGCCAGTTGGTTCGCGGGCAGTTTCCGCAGCAGCTCGGCCAGCGCGGGGGAGACGTACACCTCGCCCTGCCGGGGGAAGGCGGACAGTCCCGGCGGGGCCGGGGTGGGCCGGCGGTCGGGCAGTTGGGCCAGCGAGACGACGGTGACCGGTTCGTGGCGGACGAATGTGGTGGCGAGTGCCTGTACGGCCGTGCCGTGCCGGTCGGGTTCCGGGGTGCGCCAGGCGGTGCGGTCGGCGCGGACGCCGGAGCCGAGGTACGCGGCGAGCAGCATCAGCAGGACGAGCGCGCCGACGGCGGCGGCCCCGGCCGCGAGCAATTGGCTCTGCAGGCCACGACGGCCGGAGGACCGGGCGAGGTGCCAGGTCAGGGGGAGGACGGGGGAGCGCATGGGGTCTCCGGGTTCTTCCGGGCGGAGGGCGGGACAGGGGTCTGTCGGGTGGACGGTGGGTCGGCGGCCTTCCGGGCGGAAGGCGAGTCACCGGGGTTACCGGCGGAGGGTCTTCCAGGACGACCGTCGTCAGGGGGCATCCAGGCGGACGATGGCTCAGCCGGAGTCTCCGAGTGCGCCTCGGACAGGGGGCTTCTCGCCGGTGAAAGGCGGGTCAGGCGACGGTGAACTGGTCGTAGGTGCCGATCCGGCCGTCGCTGACCTGGAGTATTCGGTCGCAGTGGGCGGCCATGTCGGCGTCGTGAGTGACCATCACCAGGGCGGCGCCCTGCTCGCGCGTCACCGAGGTCAGCAGCCGGATCACCTCGTGGCTCGTGGCCTGGTCCAGGGCGCCGGTCGGCTCGTCGGCGAACACCACGTCCGGGGCGACGACCAGCGCCCGGGCGATGGCCACCCGCTGGGCCTGCCCGCCCGACAGCTGGCCGGGGCGGCGCCGCTCCAGGCCGTCGAGCCCCAGCGGCGCGAACCAGCGCCGCGCCCGCTCGACAGCCTGCTTGCGCGGGACGCCTTCCAGCATCAGCGGCAGGGCGACGTTTTCCTCGGCGGGCAGCTCGGGCAGCAGCTGGCCGGACTGGAATACGAACCCGAAGCGGCTCCGGCGCAGCGCGCTGAGGCGGTTCTCGCCGAGTCTGTCGATGCGCTCGCCGCCCAGCAGGACCTGTCCGCCGTCGGGGCGGATGATCCCGGCCAGGGTGTGCAGCAGGGTCGACTTGCCGGAGCCCGACGGCCCCATGATCGCCAGCGAGTCGCGCTCGCCGACCTCGATGTCCACACCGGCCAGCGCGGTGGTGGAGCCGTACTTCTTGGTGAGGCCGTAACCGGCCAGGACGATGCTCATGGTGTGTCGCGGCCCCTTCTCAGCGCTGGAACTTCCAGGTGACGGAGTCCCCGTCGGCCTTGACCACGCTGACGGGTATCGAGACGTCCTTGCCGTCGCCCGTCCTGCCCGTGCACGTGAGGGTGGCGCCGGCCACGGCCTTCAGGCCGGTCGGGCAGGTCACGTCGGTGACCTTGGTGCCGACCCAGGGCAGCGGGTGGAACTTGCTCTCGGCGCGGCCCGCGATGATCCGGCCGGAAAGGGCCTTGTGGCCGTCCACCGACACCGTGCTGGCGTCGTCGAGCCGGGTGGTCGACTCCGTGCCGGCCAGGATGTAGGTGCCGACTGCGCCGAGGGCGACCACGGCGGTCGCGCCGCCGACCAGGCCGACGAGGAACTTGCTCTGCATGATGTGCTCCGAAGATCGCGAGGAACGATGTGGCTTCAGCCTCGCCCGCGAGCACGCCCGCCCGCCTCGGCCGTCCGGCCAGGGTTCACGGCCTGCCCCTCGGCCGTTCGGCCGATCCCGCCGCGGGCCCGCTCGCCTACCGTGATCCGCATGAGAACCGTTTCCGGCCGGGGCTGCGCCCGAGGCTTCGCCGTCGGCCTCCTGCTCATGGCGTGCGTCGCCGACGTGCTGAACACGTCCGCGGCGGGCCTCTCGCCCTGGCCGATCGCCGTCGTGCTGCTGCTCGGCCTCGGCGCCCTGCTCTGGCCGATCGAACGGCGGCCGCGGTGGTTCACACCGCAGCTGCGTACGGCCGTTCCCGCGCTCGTCTCCCTCGCTTGTACGGCGGCGCTGCTGGTGGTGTCCGGTGGCGAGGCGTTGTTCGGCCCTGGCGAGACGACGATCCTGCTCTGTCTGCTGTTCCTGGCTGTGCGGCACTGCCCGCACCCCTGGGCCCTGATATGCGGCGTCCTGGACGGCGCCGCCGTGCTGGCCCTGCCCGTGCGCTCCTACCAGATGCTGGAAGGCCTTGTGCCGGTGTACGTGGCGCTGGGCGTGGTCCTCGTCGGCCTCATCGCCGGACTCGCCGGATATCTGCGCACGCTGGACTACCGGCGTGCGGTCGCCGTCGGCGAGACCCGACGCAGTGAGCGCCTCGCCATCGCCGCCGACCTGCACGACTTCGTCGCCCACCACGTCACCGGGATCCTTGTGCAGACCCAGATGGCCCGCATGATGGCGGCCGACCGCCCGGACGAGCTGGACCCCGTCCTGGCGGGCATAGAACGCGCGGCCACGGAGGCGCTGGCCTCCATGCGCCGTACGGTCGGTGTGCTGCGCGACACCGATGACGGCCCCGGTGACCGCCGTCCCGTCGGGGACCTCGCGGCCATCGGCGAACTCACCCGCCGCTTCGCGGGCCCCGGCGCCCAGCGGGTCAACCTGCACCGCGACACCGCCGTCTCGGACGATCTGCCGCACGAGGTGCAGGCGGCGGCCTTCCGGGTGGTGCAGGAGGCGCTGACAAACGTACGGCGGCACGCGGGCGACGCAACGGAGATCGCCGTCGGGCTGCGGCGGGACGGCGACGGGCTGGAGGTGTCGGTCGTGGACGACGGGCGCGGCGGCAGCCGCCTCCCGGATGCCGCGCGCGGCGGTGGGTTCGGCCTGGTCGGCCTGAAGGAGAGGGTCACCGCGCTGGGCGGCGAACTGCACGCGGGGCCGCGCGACGGCGACGGTTGGGAGGTGCGGGCGGCCTTTCCGTTGGGCAAGGCGTAGGGTCTGTCGTTTGGGTCACCGTGGCGGAGGGAGCCGAGAAGGCTGCCGATGGGCCAGTGGTTGATCAGGGTGTGGGCTGCCGTGGAACAATCCGTGGGAGGAACGCGTGTGGGGGGCGTGATGCGGCGGGGACATCGGGCGTTGCTTTGTACGCTCGTGGTGGTTTGTGCGTCCACCGTGACTGGGTGCTTCGCTCGTTACGAGGCGTGTCCCGGGGAGGGCGACCGGCCCGATGACCTGGAGGTTGACAACCTGGTCGGCACCTACCGGAACCCGTCGGGAAGCTCTGTAACCCTGCGGGGCGATGGCACCTTCACGACGGTGGCGTGGCCTGCCGGCCTCGACGAGGCAACGGGAACCGTGGACCGGAGAAGAGGCAGTGGGCGGTGGGAACTCAGCGACGGCAGTCGCAATGATTTCGACGTTAGGCTTTCCTTCCACGAGATCAACGACTATGAGGTCGGCCCGGGCAGTTACGGATCCGGGTTCGACATCAGCGGCAACCGTGAGGATCTACGCCTGTATGCGTGGGTCGGTGACCCTGACGACTGCGCCAACATGAGCACCTTCAGCAGTGAGCCGCCCGCTTGATCCTACTGATCAGTCAGCTCCCCGCCGGGCGGACAGAGGAGTACGCCTTGTCGGTACTGCCTAGTCGGCCCTGCCGAGCAGCGCCGGGAGCAGCCGCTTCTCCTCGTACGCGAAGTGGGCTTCCAGATCCGCTGCCAGGGAGCCGAGTTCGATCCGCAGTTTCTCCACGTCCCCGGTGGCGGCCGGTGCGGTGAGTTTGCGGACGAGGGACTCGATGCCGGTGACGGTGCGGGCGACGGCCGTGTGCTCGCGGCGCAGATGGGCTATCGCGGGGGCGAGTTCGGGAAAGCGCCGCTCGAAGTCGGTGAAGGCGCCGTCCTCGTTGGTGTGGTGGCCGTGCAGGGCGGTGCAGAAGCTGAGGCAGTGCGTGGCCAGGCGCGAGCCGAGGACCGGGGCGGCCCTTCCCGGGGCGGCACGCCCCGGACCTGCGCTTCCCGGCGCCGCCACATGGGCGTCGACCTCCTCCAGGAGCGTGGCGAGTTCCTGCCGTAGCTCGCCGTGCACGCGCAGCAGGAACTCACCGATCGCCTTGGTGCGTTCCGGGTCGGTCAGATCGGGGCGGTGCAGCGCGACGACCGGGATGATCCGGGTGGTGCCCGCCTGGTAGGCGGCGAAGGCCGGGTCGCGTGCGCACTGCTCCGCGTAGTGGCGGTCGCGTTCGGGCCCGTGCAGCGGCCGGGCCGTGACCGCGTACCGCTCGACCCGGCCGTCGTCCGTGCCGATCTCCACGGTGAGGCGGGGGTCGGCGAGGAGATTGTGGTACCAGCCGGGGTGGCGGGGGCCGCCCGCGTTGGAGGCGAAGACCACAAGCCGGTCGCCGTCGCGGGCATACACCGCCGGGTTGGTGCGGAGGCGTCCGGTGCGGGCGCCGGTGGTGGTCAGCAGGACGAGGGGCACGCCCTCGAACATGCCGCCGACCCGGCCGCCGTTCGCCCGGAATTCATCGATGACCTGCTGGTTCATTTCAGCCGGTGACGGTCATTGTTCAGGCATGGCTCAGGACCCTCCGATAGCATGGGGGCGGCAACCTGTTTTGCTTCGAAAGCAAATAAACTTTGTCATCAAAAGTATTGAGGGGTGGTTGGCCCGTGTCAACCGAGCCCGCGGACTCAGGAGTTCGCGACGGCACCGGCCCGGACGTCGACGAGGCGGTCCGTGCGCTGCTTCTGCTGATGCCGCGCATGGTCGGCCGGGCGAAACGGATGCCGGTCCCGCGCGAGTTCCAGTCGCTGTCCCTCGCCCCGCGCCACCTCTCCCTGCTCGCCTACCTCCTCTTCGACGGCCCGATGAGTGTCAACGAACTGGCCGCCCGCCTGGAGGTTGCCCCGACGACGGTGAGCCTGATGGTGGGCGAGCTGAGCCGGAAGGGCATCCTGCAGCGGCGCGAGGACGACGAGGACCGCCGCCGCAAGATCGTCAGCATCGCCGACCCGCACCGCGACGCGATCAACGACTGGCTGGGCCGGGGCGCCGGCGCCTGGCGCAAGGCCCTCGCCCCACTCACGGCCGAGCAGCGCCGCGTGTTCATCGACACCCTGGCCGCCTACGAGGCCGCCCTCGGGGAGGACTGACCGGGCCGCGCGAGCACGCGGCAGGTTGACACCGCAGGCCCCAACACCCCCGCACGCGACGCTCGTTGGGGACGCGTGCCACGTCGGAGGAGAAGGAAGCAGCATGAGCGAACCGGCCGCCGCAGCACGCCTCACCCTCGAACTCACCGACGGCCTCAAGCCCGACGGCCTGGAGGACCTCTACCGCGACCTGCACCGCCACCCCGAACTCGCCTTCCAGGAACACCGCACCGCCGACCGGCTAGCCGCACGCCTGCGCGCGGCGGGATACGAGGTGACGGCAGGCGTCGGCCGTACCGGCTTCGTCGGCGTGCTCGCCAACGGGGACGGGCCGGTCGTCTGGCTGCGCGGCGATATGGACGCGCTGCCCGTGCGGGAGGCGACGGGCCTGCCCTACGCCTCCACCGTCGACGGCGTGATGCACGCCTGCGGACACGATCTGCACATCACCTGGCTGATCGGCGCCGCCGAGGCGCTCGCGGCCGGCCGGGAGACCTGGTCGGGCACGCTCGTGGTGGTCGGGCAGCCCGCGGAGGAGTCCGGCGGGGGAGCGGCCGCGATGGTCGCGGACGGGCTGCACGAGCGTTTCCCGCGCCCCGACGTGCTGTTCGGCCAGCATGCCGCGCCCGGCCTCGCCGGGTTCTACCCGCACACCCCAGGCCTGATCATGTCAGCCTCCGACGACATCGACGTCGTCGTGCACGGCCTCGGCGGGCACGGCTCACGCCCCGAGTCGACGGTCGATCCGGTGGTGACCGGCGCGTACATCGTCACGCGGTTGCAGTCGGTGGTCTCCCGCGAGGTCGCGGCGGCGCAGTCGGCGGTGCTGACCGTGGGGCAGTTCCACGCCGGTACGCAGGCCAACATCATCCCCGCCGAGGCCCGGCTCGCGCTGAATCTGCGTACCCAGGACCCGGAGGTGCGCGAGCGCGTCCTGGCCGCCGTGCGCCGCATCGTCACCGGCGAGTGCCAGGCCGCCGGCTGCCCGCGGCCGCCCGAGATCACCGTCCACCCCGGCTATCCGAACACCGTCAACGACGCCTCCCTCGACGAGGAGATCGCGTCCGTGCACCGCGAACTGTTCGGCGCCCACGCGGTGTTCGATTTCGGCCCCGCGATGGGCAGCGAGGACTTCTCCCTGCTGGCGCCCGCGGGAGTGCCGTACGACTATTGGTACGTCACGACGACACCGGTCGATGTGTGGGAGGCCGCGCCGGGCGAAGGCCTGCTGGAGCGGCTTGGCAACGTCCCCAGCAACCACAGCCCGCTCTTCGCGCCGGACCTCTCGGTGCTCGTGCCGGGCGTGCAGACGCTGGTGTCGGCGGCGTTGAGCAAGCTCAGCTAGCCCGCTTCCGGCCGACCCCGCCGTACAGCGACACCGGCCCCGGGCCGATGTCCGACTCGCCCTCGGCCAGTTCGGGACGCCAGTCCGCCACGGACACGATCCCGGGGTCGACAAGCTCCAACCCCTCGAAAAAGCGGCCCATCTCGGCGTGGGAGCGGGCCACCAGCGTCACCCCGCCCTCGGCGTAGGCGGCGATGCCCCGGCGGACGTTCTCCGGCTCGAAGTCGGCGGTCATCGCCGACAGGACCAGACAACTGCCGGGCGCCAGCGCGTCGACGAGGGTGGCCACCAGGTCGTGGGCGCCGTCCTCGTCGGCGATGAAGTGCAGCAGCGCGATGAGGGACAGGGCGACGGGCCGGTCGAAGTCGAGGACCCGGCCCGCCTGTTCGAGGATGGCGTGCGGCTCACGGGCGTCGGCCTGCACATAGTCCGTGGCGCCCTCCGGGGTGCCGCGCAGCAGGGCGGCGGCGTGGGCGAGGACGATCGGGTCGTGGTCGACGTAGACGACACGCGCGTCCGGCACGGTGGCCTGGGCGATCTGGTGCAGGTTGGGCTCGGTCGGGATGCCGGAGCCGATGTCCAGGAACTGGCGGATTCCCGACTCGCGGACGAGCAGCCGCGTGGCCCGCTGCATGAACCAGCGGTTGCTGCGGGCCGCCCGCGGGGCGCCGCCGTCGATCGCCATGATGCGGTGGCCGAGCTGTTCGTCGACCGGGTAGTTGTCCTTGCCGCCCAGGAACCAGTCGTACACCCGGGCCGGGTGCGGCTTGGTCGTGTCGATCCGCCGGCCTGCCGACTCGGTCCCGGTCACACGCTGCTCCTCCGCTCGGCGGCCCGGGCGTGATCCCGGGCAGGACGAGCAGCAAGTCTGGCACGATCATGCGGCGCGGCGGAGGCTGTCTTCGGCCACCTCCTTGTCCAGCGCGGCCCGCACCAACGCGGCGGCGAGCACGGCCGGTTCGGCGTCACCGGCCAGCTTCAGCAGGCGGTCCGGATCCTTCGGCAGGCCGAGCCGCTCCGCCCCGGACAGCGCCTTGGCGTCCACGTACGGAGCGGCTTCGGGCCAAACGCGCTGGGCCTCGCGCAGGAAGATGTCGGCGCCCGTGGGCCCCACGCCGGGGATCTCCTGGAGCAGCCGGCGCAGCGCGGGGACCTCGCCGCCGGCCTCCTCGCGCAGCCGCCGCAGATCGCCGCGCCACCGCTCGATCAACAGCTCGGCGCCGTCGCCGAGTTGGGTGGCGGTCCGCTCGTCGTAGCGCCGGTAGCCGCCCCGGCCCAGGGCGTCCACCCGGTCCTGCCAGTCGGCCTCGGCCATCCGCCGCGGGTCGCGCAGCCCCGCCTCGTACAGGGCATGCGCGGCCGCGACGGCGACCGAGGCGCGGATCCTCGCACTGAGCAGCAGCGACAGCACCTGGAGCCGGTACAGCGGCTGCGGCGTGTCCCGCAGTCGGATGCCCGCCTCCTCGGCATACGTCTGTCCGTGCGCGTTCAGCAGTTCGCGTACGACGCGCTGCTCATGGCCGCTCATGGCTTCAGCGGGTCGTGGCCCAGCGTCATCAGCTGGTGCCGGTGGCGGGTCTGTTCGGGCTCGGGCTCGTTCTCCAGGTCCGCCTGGGCGCTGACCGTGTCCACCACGTCGTACATCACCTGGATGTCGTCGTCGGTGAGATCGGTGCGCCGTTTCTGCAGGATCGCGAGCACATGCTGCCCGGTGGGTGTGCCGGCCTGGTCCGGCAGCGGCTCCGCGTCCTCGTCGGCGTCGCGGACCCGCAGCCAGGCGGCCAGCTCCTGCGAGGTCATGTTCACCACGCGGTGGAAGTCCTCCCACAGCGCGTCGAGTTCGAGGGCGTCAGTCATCTGGGCCCTCCCTTCGTACATCGGGGCCCTCGCTTCGTACGAGGGTGCTGCGCGGCGGTCGTACGAGGGTGCTGCGCGGCGGTGGCGGTCGTACGAGGGTGCTGCGCGGCGGTCGTGCGAGGGTGCTGCGCGGTGGTCAGTCGCGCGGGAAGTTCTCCGCCTCGAACATCCACCGCTGCTTCTCCAGCTCCGCGGTGATGGAGATGAGCAGGTCCTGCGTGACCGGATCCGGCTTCTCGGTCGCCTCGATCCGCGACCGCAGCCCGCCGATCGCCGCCTCCAGCGCCTCCGCCATCACCTGGACGACCTCCGTGTCGCGCACCCAGCCGTCCTTGGGGCTGGGCAGCGAAAAGCGGGCGGCGATGGTTTCGGGACGGCCGTCCGGCGGGGTGCCCAGCGCCGCGGCGCGCTCGGCCACCGTGTCGGCGAAGCCGCGGGCGGCCGAGACCACCTCATCCAGCTGGAGGTGGATCGAGCGGAACCGGGGCCCCACGATGTTCCAGTGCGCCTGCTTCCCGGTGAGTGACAGCCCGAGCAGGTCCACCAGAGTCTCCTGGAGCGCGTCACAGGCAACCCGGCGGGCGTCGTCGGGCAGAGTGCTGCTCACAACGGACATGGTGCGTCTCTCCCTCTCATGTCGTCCCTCGTCCTTGATGCGTCCTTGCGGTACGGAGCAGCGCGGCGCGTTCGTGCTCGCCGGTCCCGCCCCACACGCCCGAGGTCTGCCCGCTGCTCAGCGCGTAGCGCAGACACTGGGTGATCACCGAGCACCGGGCGCAGACGCGCTTGGCGGCCGCGATGTCCCGGAGCGCCGGTCCCGTAGTGCCCACGGGGAAGAACAACTCGGGGTCCTCACCCACGCAGGCGGCTCGCCGCAACCACTCCATGCGGGCGCGGGTGCCCCGGGCGAACCGGTGCAAACGGCGTGTCTCAGCGTGCGAGCACCTTGTCCAGGAATCGGGTCACGTCCGTGAAGACCTCGGCCTTGTTCGTCTCGTGGAAGACCTCGTGCCGTGCGCCGGGATAGATCCGTTCGGTCAGCGTGTCCGCGCTCAGCCGTTCCACACCGACCCGGCTTCCCGCGAGCGGCACCAGCCGGTCGTCGTCGCCGTGCAGCCACAGCACCGGCAGCGCGCCCAGCTCCCCGCCCTCGGCCACGTCGCGCAGGGTCCGGGCGAACGCCTCCAGCGTCGGCCGCTTCATCGGTCCGTGCCACACCAGCGGGTCGGCGGCGTAGGCGGCCCCGACGGCCGGATCGCGGGACAATGCGGCCGGGTTGATCGGGATCTCGGGGATCTTCTCGTGGGCGAGCAGTCGGCCGGGCGTCTCCCAGGTGCCGATCACGGGCCCGGAGAGAACGAGCGCGGCCAGTTCGGCACCGTGGTGCTGCGCGTAGCGGGCCGCGATCAGGCCGCCCATGGAGTGCCCGACCAGGACGAGGGGCAGGTCCGGGTACGCCGACCTGGCCCGCTCAGCGACCGTGTGCAGGTCGGTGACGACGTCCTCGAAGTCGTCGATCACCACGCGCTCGCCCGCCGACCTGCCGTGCCCCATGTGATCCGGGCCGAATACGGCGGCCCCGTGCGCCAGGAGCACCCCGGCCACGCCCTCGTACCGGCCGATGTGCTCGCCGTAGCCGTGCGAGACGAGGGCCAGGAAGGCCGGATCCGGGTGCGGCCACTCGCGGGCGGTGATCGTACCCCGGGTTCCGGCGAGGACGTGCTCGCGGGCGTCGGCCATGGTTCCTCCAGCGGCGTCGGTGAAGGCTTCCGGGAAGATTTCCGCTTGCGGGGTCTTCCCGCTTCCGGGGTATCCCGTCCCGGGCTATCCCGGTCCCTGGGATCTTCCCGGTCCCAGGGATCCACCCGCTCCCCGGGACCCTCCGGTTCCCGGGATCCACTCGCTCCCTAGG
>NZ_BJND01000004.1 GCF_006539505.1 Streptomyces spinoverrucosus | reverse complement strand
CGAGACCCTCCCGGTGCCCGACTCCTCCGGCTCCCCGAGACCCTTCGGCTCCGCGGATTCCTCCAATCCCGCAGGATCCCCCGGTTCCCCGGGACCCTCCCGCTCCCTCGCCATCCTCCTGCTCCCCGGCATCATCCTCCCGCTCCCGCGGATCTTCCCAGAGCGAGGCCCGGCGGTCTATAGTCCAAAACTAGCAGCGCTAATTAACCTTCGGAGCCGCTGATCCGGCTCCCGGTCAGGAGTCTGTCGTGCGTCCCGTCCACTTCGCGGCCGCCCGCCGCACCCCCATCGGCAAGCTGCGCGGAGCCCTGTCCTCCGTACGGCCCGACGACCTCGCCGCGACCGTGATCCGCGGCCTCGTCGCCGACGTGCCCGCACTCGATCCGGCCCGCATCGACGACGTCTACTGGGGCGCCGCCAACCAGGCCGGCGAGGACAACCGCAACGTCGCCCGCATGGCCGCCCTGCTCGCCGGACTCCCCGAGTCTGTCCCCGGCGCCACCGTCAACCGCCTGTGCGCATCCGGCCTCGAAGCGATCACCCTCGCGGCCCGCACCATCGCCGCGGGCGAGGCCGACATCATGCTCGCGGGCGGCTCCGAGTCGATGAGCCGCGCCCCCTTCGTGCTGCCCCGCCCCGACGAAGCCCTGCCGCACCGCATGGAGACCGCCGACACCCGGCTCGGCTGGCGCCTGGTCAACCCGGCGATGAAGGAACTGCACGGCCTGCTGTCCATGGGCGAGACCGCGGAGGAGGTCGCCGAGCGGTACGGCGTCCCGCGCGAACGCCAGGACGAGTTCGCGCTGCGCAGTCACCGACTGGCCGCCGACGCACGCAAGAACGGCCACTTCGACGACGAACTCCTGCCGGTGCAGCGCCCGGACGGTGTGGTGGTCGACAGCGACGAATGCGTCCGTGAGGACACGTCGTACGAGAAACTGGCCCGGCTGAAGCCGGTCTTCCGCGAGGGCGGCACGGTGACCGCGGGCAACGCCTCCCCGATGAACGACGGGGCGGCCGGGCTCCTCCTGGTCAGCGAAGAGGCGCTGAACGAGCTGGGGCTGGAGTCGCTGGGCCGGTACGTCGCCGGTGCCTCGGCCGGCGTCCACCCGGACGTGATGGGCATCGGCCCCGTCCCCGCCACGCAGAAGGCGCTGGCGCGTGCCCGGTGGAGCGTCGGCGACATCGAGGAGGCCGAGTTCAACGAGGCGTTCGCCGCCCAGGCCCTCGCCTGTGTGGACCGGCTCGGCATCGATCCTGACCTGGTCAACCCGAGCGGCGGCGCGATCGCCCTCGGCCACCCGCTCGGCTGCTCCGGCGCTCGCATCCTGACCACGCTGCTGCACCGGATGCGCCGCACGCGCGCGGGACGCGGGCTCGCGACGATGTGCGTGGGTGTGGGGCAGGGGAGCGCGGTGCTGGTGGAGAGGCACTGAGCGCTCTGTAGCGGGGCGAGCCGGGCAGGGGCCACCTGGCGAGACACTCCTTACGGCGGCCAGATGCATGGGCATAGCATCGGTGCCCGCATGGACACAATGACGCTCTGGCACCTCACCGGCTGGGAGTTCGCCGCCCTCGCCTTCGCCGCGCTCCTGGTCGGCTTCTCGAAGACCGCCGTGAGCGGGGCCAACACGGTCAGCCTCGCCATCTTCGCGGCGGTGCTGCCGGCCCGCGCCTCCACGGGAGTGCTGCTGCCGGTGCTCATCGCCGGGGACGTGCTCGCGGTCCTCACCTACCGGCGGCACGCCCACTGGCCCACGCTGTGGCGGCTGTTCCCGGCGGTCGCGGCGGGGGTCGTGGTCGGCACGCTGTTCCTGGTGTGGGCCGACGACGAGGTCGTACGGACGTCGATCGGAGCGATTCTGCTGCTGATGGCGGGCGTAACGGTGTGGCGCCGGCGCACGGGGGAGGCGCCGGGGGAGGAGCCGGACTCGGTGACCGGCAGGGCGGGCCGCATCAAGGCCCGTTCGTACGGCGTCCTCGGCGGCTTCACCACGATGGTCGCCAACGCGGGTGGCCCGGTGATGTCGATGTACTTGCTGTCGGCAGGGTTCCGGAAGCTGGGGTTCCTGGGCACGTCGGCGTTCTTCTTCCTGATCGTCAACGTGTCCAAGGTGCCCTTCAGTGCGGGGCTCGGGTTGATCGACGGGCGGTCGCTGCTGCTTGACGCCGCGCTCGTGGTGTTCGTGGTGCCCGGCGCGTTGATCGGCAAATGGGCTGTGAACCGAATCAACCAGCGGCTGTTCGAGCAGTTGGTGATCGCGGCGACGGTGGTGGGCGGCGTACAGCTCCTGCTGCGCTAGCCGCCCTCAGCGCCCCTTGCCCAGCCCCAGGAGCGACGGTACGTCGGCGAAGGAGTCGACCACATGGTCGGGCGTGCCGTCGGCCGCACGGTGCGTCTCCGGCAGATACTTGCCAGTCTTCACCAGCACCCCCGTCACCCCGGCCCGCTGTGCCGCGAGTACGTCGGACTCGATGTCGTCCCCCACCATCACGGCCTCACCCGCACTCACGCCCAGTCGGCCCAGCGCGGCCTCGAAGAACGCGGCCGACGGCTTGCCGGTCACCTCGGCCTCGGTACGCGCGGCCTGCTCCAGCCCGGCCAGGAACGCCCCGGTGTCGAGCTGCAAGCCGTCCTTGGTACGCCAGTACAGATTGCGGTGCATGGCCACCAGCCGCGCCCCTCGCTGCAGATGCCCAAACGCCCGGTTGAGCGCCGCGTACCCGAACTCGGGCCCGGCGCCACCGACGACCACGACATCCACCGACGCGTCGGCGTCGACGGCGCCCTCCGAGTCCGCGTCGTCCACCAGGCTCACGCCCTCCAGGTCCTCCCGGATGTCCCCGCTGTTCAGCAGCGCGCACCGTGCCCCCGGAAAGCGCTCGGCGAGATACGCGGCGGTGACGGCCGGTGCGGTCAGGATGTCCTCCGCCGCCACCGGAAACCCCGCCTCCGCGAGCGTCCCGGCGATGGACGCGCGCGTACGGGACGTCGTATTGGTCACCAGGGCGACCGGCAGTCCGGCGTCCCGGATCTCCCGCAGCGCATCGACCGCACCGGGCAGCGGCTGCCACGAGACGGTGAGAACGCCGTCGATGTCGATGAGCACGGCCCGCACTGAGTCCATGCCTGGACGATAGCCACTCGTGTGCGGTGCGTCGGGTCCCGGCGGAGGATGGAGGGGGCCGCTTTGGGCCGATCGGTGCGACGGGAGACACGCGATGGCGGGCGAACCCTCCTTCTTCGAAATCGGCGTGGCCGACCCCGAGCGCGGTCGCGCCTTCTACGGAGCCCTTTTCGGCTGGACCCTTGAACCCGGGCCGAGCGGGCGCGGGTTCACCATCGGCACCGACGGGCTGCCGGGCGGTATGCACGGCGGCGACGAGGGCGCGTCCCCGTATCTCTTCTTCCGTGTCGACGACATCGACGCCGCGATCGCCAAGGTGCGTGAACTCGGCGGCACCGTCCAGGACATCGGCGAGGAGGGGGAGGAGGACCCCGACTCCGTCGCCCGGTTCGGCCGCTTCAAGCTGTGCCGCGACGACCAGGGCTCGTCCTTCGGCCTGCACCAGCCGCCGGGCGGCTGACCCGGCAGAGCTACGGCTCCCAGTGCGCCAGCCGGTCCAGGGCGGACGCCGTCCGGGCGAAGCCCTGGTCCCCCAGCAGCGCGCGCAGCTCACCGTTGAAGCGATCGATCTCTGGCTGGGCGGCACGCAGCGCGGCCGACCCGGCAGCCGTCAGTTCCAGCACCACGGCACGGTGCTCACGCGGATGCGCCCCTTTGGTGACGAGCCCCGCCTTGACCAGCCGGGCGGCCAGCGCGGTGACGGCCGACTCGCGCAGCCCCAGCGTGCGGGCGAGCTGCTGCTGGGTGATGCCCGGCCGGTCGTGCACGGCGAACAGTGCGCCGAGCTGGGCCGTGGTCACCCCGGAGGCGGCCAGGCAGCGCCGGTCCGCGGTCGTGCGCAACTGGTGTGCCGCGCGTTGCAGCAGGAAGTACAGGCGCTGGTCGGAGGCGGGCTCGGTCTCGGGCATAGGGGGATCTTGACAGACGCGGCGGGCGCACGAGAGGGTCAGTTCACCAGTGAAGTGAGGTGCCGATGCAGGTAGTTCCGGATCTCGCCGACGCCCAGAAGATCCTCGTGGCCCAGCCTTTCAGCAGGCTGCTCGGTGCCCGCATCGTGGCCTTCGGTGACGGTGCCGCGACGCTCGAACTCGACATTCGCGAGGACTTGCTCCAGCACTACGGCTCCGTGCACGGCGGCGTGCTCGGGTACGCCGCCGACAACGCGCTGACCTTCGCCGCGGGGACGGTGGCCAACGGCCGGCTCATCACCGCCGGTTACACCATCGACTACCTGCGGCCCGCCGTCGGCACCCTGCTGCGGGCCGAGGCGCGGGTCGTCCGGGCGGGGCGCACGCGGGTCGTGTGCCGCTGCGACCTGTTCACCTTGGACGGCGGCGGGGCGGAGACCCTGTGTGCCGTGGCCCAGGGCGCGATCGCGGTGCCGGAACCGGCGAGCGCCACGATCCATGGGCCCAGCTGACCTCCGGGTGCCAGGAGTTCCTCACCGCCGGCACCGACCCCGACCTCCAGCGGATCATGCTGATCGACGGGCCGGCCGTGCTGGCTGGCGCGAGTGGCGGGCCATGGACGAGGCCGCCCTGTGGCTCGCGTCCACGGCAGAGCCCGGGGACCTGGCGCCCACCAGGGCGGCGCTGGATCGGATGCTTCAGGCTTTGCGACTCGACGTGAAGTGAGGCGAGAAGTGAGGCGACGGGGGTGCGGGCCGCCGCACCTCGTACTCTCGACGCCATGTCCCCTCACGTCCTGATCCTCGGCGGCACCACCGAGGCCCGTGAACTCGCCGCCGAGCTGGCCGCCCGCGCGGATGTGCGGGTCACGACGTCGTTGGCGGGCCGGGTGTCGCGGCCGGGGGCGGTCGACGGTGACGTGCGGATCGGGGGGTTCGGTGGGGCGGAGGGGCTGGCCGAGTGGCTGCGCGTCCACGACGTGTCCGCCGTCGTCGACGCCACGCACCCCTTCGCCGAGGCGATCACCGCGAACGCGGCCCGCGCGGCCGCGCTGACCGGAACACCGGCCGTGGTGCTGCGCCGGCCGGGCTGGCGGCCGGGGCCGGGGGACGACTGGCACCCGGTCGCCTCGCTGGACGCGGCCGCGGAGCTGCTGCCGCGACTCGGGCGCCGGGTGCTCCTCACCACCGGCCGCTTGGGCCTCGCCGCCTTCGCTCATCTGACGGAGCAGTTCTTCGTCGTACGGTCCGTGGAACGGCCCGAGCCCCCGATGCCGCCGGACGTCGAACTCGTCCTCGCCCGGGGCCCGTTCACCGTCGCCGAGGAGTCGGCGCTGCTGCGGGAGCACCGGATCGACGTGATCGTCACCAAGGACAGCGGGGGAGAGGCGACGGCCGCCAAGCTCACGGCGGCCCGCGAACTCGGCGTGCCCGTCGTCGTCGTACGCCGTCCACCGCTGCCGTCCGGCGTGACGGCCGTGGCCGACGTACCGGGGGCACTGGCGTGGCTGGGGCACAGCTAGCGAAGGGCTTGCGTACCTGGCGGGGCTCGGGCCCTGCTGCCGAGGGGCCTTGCAGCACCCGGTGTGGCGCGGGCCCGGCTGGCGAGGGCTACGGCACCTGGCGTGGGTCGGGCGCTGTTGCCGAGGGGCTTGCAGTACCTGGTGTGGCTCAGGCCCTGTTGCCGAGGGGCCTTGCAGCACCCGGCGCAGGTCGGACCCGGCTGCGAGGGCTCACAGCACCCGGTGTGGCGCGGGCCCGGCTGGCGAGGGCTACGGCACCTGGCGTGGCGCGGACCCGGCTGACGAGCCCTCACAGCACCTGGCGTGACTCGGACCCGGCCGGCGAGGCGCACACAGCACCTGGCGTCGCTCAAGCCCGCCCAGCGAGCGCTACAGCACCTTCCGGTGCACCAACGCCGACAGCACCAGCGCGCCCGGCAGCAGCGGCAGCCACACCGTGATCACGCGGTACGCGATGACGGTCGCCGTCGCCAAGCCCACCGGAGCGCCGAATGCGGCCATGGTGAAGACCAGCGCCGCGTCCACCGGCCCGATCCCGCCCGGCGCGGGCACCGCGCCGACCGCCGTGCTGGCGATGAGCAGCGCGAAGACCACCTGCGCCCAGGACAGCTCCAGCCCGAGCGAGAAACCGACGGTGGCGATCACGCTGCCCTGGAGCAGCGGGGTGGCGGCCGCGCCGCCCCAGAGGGCGAGGACGCGGCTGGGTCGGGTGTGCAGGATGCGGGCGTCGGTCAGGGCGGTGCGCAGGAAGCAGACGGCCGGGCGGCGCAGGGCGGGGACGACGGCGAGCAGGCAGCCGGCCACGACGAACGCGACGCCCACGCCACCGGCGACCAGGAGGAGGGTCCGGTCGTCGGGGACGAGTTCGCCGAGACGCAGCATGCCGGGGAAGGCCACCAGGAAGACGATCAGCACAGCCGTCTTCGCCACTGGCTTGACCAGCGAGTACAGGGCGAGCGAGGCGGTGCCACGGGCCAGCGGTATGCCCTGGCTCTGCAGGAAGCGCAGGGTGACCGCGTGGGCGCCGATGCTCGCGGGAAGTACGTGGTTGGCGGCGCCCGCGGCGAACTGCGAGGCGACCAGCAGTCCCGGCGGCAGCCGTTCGGGGATGGCGCCCTGCCGCACGACCGCGGCGGCCAGCCAGCCGAGGCAGGTGAAGAACAGCGCGGCGAGCAGCCAGCCGGGGTCGGCGGCGGCCAGCCGGGCGGCGCCGTCGCGCACGGAGCGCCAGTCGACGAGAGCCCATCCGCCGATGAGCAGCAGCGGCAGCACGGTGAGACCGTGCCGGGTGAGACGGGAGAGGCGTTCGGCGGAGGGGGAGCGGACGGGGGCGGTGGCCGGGAGCGCGCTGGGGAGAGCGGCGGCGGGCGGAAGCAGGGACACGGCGTACGTCGTCCTTCCGCATCACGCCCGGAATGAGCGGGGCGGACGGATGCAAGGCGAGACAGGTGGGGACGGCCGAAACGTGCCCGCCCGGCATGACGCTCGGGTGTCCGGCAGCCGAAGCGACGCCAGCGGGCAGCGCAAGAAAGCGGCTGCGATGGTGTCCGACCGGCGCGTTCACGCCGTGGGGGAGCGACGGAGGCGTACGCACCGGCACCGTGCGCCCCTCAGCCCCCTCCGGGCACGCAAGTCCCCTCAGCCCCCTCTGGCTACTGCTCCTTCGGGTTCCGGCGGAGCAGATACGTGTCCATGATCCAGCCCTTGCGCTCCCGCGCGTCGGCCCGCAGCCGCTCGATGCGCGGCGCCGCCTCCGCGATAGGACCCGCGGCGAGGATCTCGTCCGGCGTGCCTATGTAGGCGCCCCAGTAGATGTCGATGTCCTGGTCGGCGTACTGCCGGAAGGTCTGGTGGGCGTCGAGCATCACGACCACGTCGTCCACGCCCTCGGGGAAGCCCTCGGCGAGCCGCCGGCCCGTGGTGATCTGCACCGGTCGGGCGACCCGGTTCAGTCCCGTGCGATGCCGGGCCACCAGGGCGGAGACACTGCTGATGCCCGGCACGACGTCGTACTCGAAGTCCACGCTGCCGCGTCCGCGGACCTCCTCCAGAATCCCGAGCGTGCTGTCGTACAGGGCGGGGTCGCCCCACACCAGGAACGCGCCGCTCTCGTTCTCGCCCAACTCCTCGGCGATCAGCCGCTGATAGATCTCGGCACGGGCGCTGCGCCAGTCCCCGACGGCCGGTGAGTACGCCGCGCCGCCCGCGCCGCGGTCCCGCTCCGGGTCACGCGCCTCGACCAGGCGGTACGTCCCCTCCGGTATGTGTGCGTCGAGCATGTCCTTGCGCAGCTGGGTGAGGTCGGACTTCACCTCGCCCTTGTCGAGCAGGAAGAACACGTCCGTGCTCCGCAACGCCCGGACCGCCTGAAGCGTCAGCTGCTCGGGGTCGCCCGCGCCGATACCGATGACATGAATCTTTCGCACACCCAGAGTCTGCCGCACCCCACTGACAGCGAGCCCACCGCCTCACACAGCGAGCCCACCGCTCACACTGCGAGCCCACCGCCTCACACACGGCGGCTCGGAATCGACTCGGGCCCCGATCCGCCGCTCACCCCCCGCTCACCCCCCGGCTCACCCCCCGCGCAGCCCAGGTGCCCGCGCCCCCGCGTCCACCGTCGCCCCGCCCTCCACGTCCCCCGCCAGCTCCCGCGCCCACTCCGTCAGCCCCTGTACGTCCAGGTCGTACGGCCGCTTTCGTCCCGTCCGTGCCGCCCACTCCTCGATCGCGGCCGCCCCGCGGCGCAGCAGCCGGGCGCCACCCGTCGCGTTGCCCCGGGCCGCGTGCGTCAGGCCCACGGCCAGCTGGGCGAGGCCGCGCCACAGGGTGCGTTCCTCGTCGGGGCCCGATTTCCAGGCGTCCTCGAAGACCTCGTGGGCGTGGAACGGCTTGCCCGCTTCGAGGAGGGCCTGCGCCTCGGCGACGGTCTCCTCCGGTGTTCGTACGATCCCTTCGGGCTGCCGGGGCACGCCCTGCGCGTCGTACGGCAGGGGGCGTCCCAGGCCGTCGCGCGGGCGGGCGCTGCGGGCGCGGCCCTCGGTGTCGCGGTCCCGTGCGCCGGGCTGTCGTCCTTCCGGTGTGCTGGTGCTGGCCATACTGCGATTGTCCCGCTTCCGATCCGGCTTCGGCGCGTCCGGGGGTGTGGGGTAAAGTGCTGTTCGCGCGATCACGCGGTTCTCCGCGGTGAGGCGCATCGGGACGTGGCGCAGCTTGGTAGCGCACTTGACTGGGGGTCAAGGGGTCGCAGGTTCAAATCCTGTCGTCCCGACGGTTCGGCGAGGGGCCATCTGTTCGATGGCCCCTTTTCCGTTGGCGATGGCCCTGATTTCCGTTGGTCTGAGGGGCCGGATGGTACAAGCGGGGCATGACCAACGAGTTCACTCCGCTCACCGCCGGTATCGACACCCCGGACCGCCGCGGCCGCACCGGGCTCGACCAGGTGGGCCGGGATCTGACCGGCAACCCGCGCGTGAAGGTGCGGGACGTGAAACTGCTGTCCAGCCACTGGTACGTCGAGCGGACGACCACCTTCGACTTCCAGCACGCCGACGGCACCTGGAGCACCCAGGAGCGCGAGACCCACGACCGCGGCAACGGCGCCACGATGCTGCTGTACAACGCCACACGCGAAACCGTGCTGCTCACCCGGCAGTTCCGCTTCCCGGTGTATGTCAACGGGCACCCCGACGGCATGCTGATCGAGACGCCCGGCGGACTGCTCGACGACGATGACGAGCACCCGGAGGAGGCCGTACGGCGTGAGGTGATCGAGGAGACCGGGCACACCATCGACGCCGTCCAGCATGTCTTCGACGTCTACATGAGCCCGGGCTCGGTCACCGAACGCGTCAGCTTCTACGCCGCCGCCTACGGACCGTCGACCCGCACCCACGAGGGCGGCGGGCTCGGCGAGGAGGGCGAGGACATCGAGATCCTCGAACTGCCCTTCCGCAAGACCCTGGACATGATCCGCACCGGCGAGATCGCCGACGCCAAGACCATCATGCTGCTGCAATGGGCCGCCCTCGAAGGGCCGTTCGCGGCCCGTCCGTAGGTACTGCCTTGACTTGAAGTGCGCTTCAGGCTGAAGACTCCCGTTCGCGCCCGGACAACCGGGTGCGAACGGGAGGAACATCATGAAGTACCGCACCATCGGCACCGATCCGGACCACCGTCGCGAGGTCAGCGTCCTCGCCCTCGGCGCCATGCTCTTCGGCTCGCTCACGGACGAGCGGACCTCCTTCGCCGTCCTCGACCGCTATGTCGAGGCGGGCGGAAATTTCATCGACACCTCGGACAACTACGCCTTCTGGGTCGACGGCAGCCAGGGCGGCCAGAGCGAGGAACTCCTCGGCCGCTGGCGGCGCAGCCGCGGCATCGGCGACGAGGTCGTCATCGCCACGAAGGTCGGCGCCCGTCCCCTCGCCCCCGGCACCAGCTACACCGACAACGCGGAGGGCCTGTCGGCGAAGGTGATCCGCGAGTCGGCCGAGCGCAGCCGCGAGCGGCTCGGCATGGAGAAGCTGGACCTGCTGTACGCGCACATCGACGACCCCACCGTCCCCCTCCAGGAGACCGTCGAGGGGTTCGCCGCGCTGGTCGCGGAGGGCACGGTCGGCCTGCTCGGCGTCAGCAACCAGGCGATCTGGCGGGTGGAGCGGGCCCGCGCTCTCGCCGCCGCGGCCGGACTGCCCGGCTACGAGGTGCTCCAGTACCAGCACAGCCATCTGCGTCCTCGGTACGACGTCCCGAGCGACCTCTTCCCGGACGGCAGCCTCGGCCACGCGGGCGCCGAACTCCTCGGCTATCTGTGCGCCGAGCCCACGCTGACGCTGGTCGCCTACTCGCCGCTGCTGGGCGGGGCGTACGGGCGCGAGGACAAGCCGCTGTCGGCCGACTACGACCACCCCGGTACGCCCGCACGGCTGGCCGCGCTGCGCGAGGTGGCGCGGCAGACCGGGGCCACCGTGGGGCAGGTGGTTCTGGCGTGGCAAATAGGCGGGGAGTTGCCGGTGATTCCGCTGGCCGGCGCGTCCTCGGTGGCGCAGCTGGAGGAGAATCTCGCCGCTGTGGAGCTGGAGTTGACGGCGGATCAGCGGGCCCGGCTGGACGCGGTGCACTGACGTCAGGGTCGTACCAGGAGCTGGAAGTCGAACGCGTACCGGGACGCGCGGTAGATGTGCGTCCCGTACTCGACGGCGCGGCCGGTGTCGTCGTAGGCCGTGCGCTGCATGGTGAGGAGTGCGGCGCCCTCCTTCTCGTCGAGGCGGGCGGCCTCCTGGGCGGTGGCGCAGCGGGCGCCGATGGTCTGGCGGGCGCTGTGCAGGGTGATCCCGGCGGAGCGCAGCATGCGGTACAGGCCGGTGACCTGGAGCCGGTCGGTGTCCAGGGGGAGCAGGCCCGTCGGCAGGTAGTTGCACAGGAACGCCACCGGGTGGCCGTGGGTGAAGCGGAGCCGTTCCAGGACGGTGACCTCGCCGCCCTCGGGGATGCCGAGGGCGGCCGCGACGTCGGCGGCCGCGGGGGCGGTCTCGTTGTGGAGCACCCGCGTGGTGGGCTGCTGCCCGGCCGTCTCCAGGTCGTCGTAGAGGCTGCTCAGCTCCAGCGGGCGCTTGACCTGGCTGTGCACGACCTGGGTGCCCACGCCCCGGCGGCGGACCAGCAGACCCTTGTCGACCAGGGACTGGATGGCCTGGCGGACCGTGGGGCGGGACAGGCCGAGTCGGACGGACAGGTCGACCTCGTTGCCGAGGTGGTTGCCGGGCGTGAGGATCCCGCCCTCGATGGCCGCCTCCAACTGCTGGGCGAGCTGGTGGTAGAGCGGCACGGGGCTGGTGCGGTCGAGTGCGAAGCGCACGGCGGCGAGGCCGGAGACTGTACTTGTCATGGCGTCCCTCCCGGCCCACACCGTAGCACTTTGTTCTTACATTAGGACCTGCTTGTGAAATGATGTCTTAACAAAGTATTGACAGTGGGCGCGCCAGGGGATTTGATCCCGTCCCAACGACAGCCTTTCCCCCCATCGCACAGTGAGGTGCAGGAAAGATGGACCGCTCTCGCAGAATCACCTCCGCCCTGGCCGTGGCAGCGGCGGCGGCCCTGGTCCTCGCCGGCTGCTCCAGCGGCTCCGGCGGCAAGAAGGCCGAGGAGGGAGCGGACGGTGCCTCGGCGGGCAAGGCCACCACGCCCCAAATGACGGTCGCGCTCGTCACCCACCAGGCGCCCGGCGACACCTTCTGGGACATCGTCCGCAAGGGCGCCGAGGCCGCCGCCGCCAAGGACAACGTCAAGCTCGTCTACTCCGCCGACCCCAACGCCGGCAACCAGGCCAACCTGGTGCAGAACGCCATCGACCAGAAGGTCGACGGCATCGCCGTCACCCTCGCCAAGCCGGACGCCCTGAAGGACGTCCTCGGCAAGGCCGAGCAGGCGGGCATACCCGTCGTCGGCCTGAACTCCGGCCTGAGCGACTGGAAGCAGCTCGGCCTGCTGGAGTTCTTCGGGCAGGACGAGACCGTGGCCGGAGAAGCGCTCGGCAAGCGGCTCAACGAGGAGGGCGCGAAGAAAGCCGTCTGCGTCATCCAGGAGCAGGGCAACATCGGCCTCACCCAGCGCTGCGACGGGGTGAAGAAGACGTTCGAGGGCACCACGGAGACCCTGAACGTCAACGGCACCGACATGCCGTCCGTGAAGGCGACGATCACCGCCAAGCTGAAGCAGGACAGCGCCATCGACTACGTCGTCGCCCTCGGCGCCCCCTTCGCGCTGACCGCAGTGCAGTCGGTGTCCGAGGCGGGCAGCAAGGCCAAGGTCGCCACCTTCGACCTCAACAAGGACCTGACCGGCGCCATCCAGCGCGGCGACATCCAGTTCGCCGTGGACCAGCAGCCCTATCTGCAGGGGTACCTGGCTGTCGACGGGCTGTGGCTCTACAAGAACAACGGCAACTACAGCGGCGGCGGTGAGCAGCCGGTGCTGACCGGTCCGGCGTTCGTCGACCGGTCCAACGTCGAGCGGATCGCCGAGTTCGCCGCGAAGGGGACCCGGTGATGAGCATGACCCAGCATGCTGCGCCGGCGGTGACCACACCGCCGGCCCCCGGCGCCAAGCAGACCGACGGACGCACCCGGGAGCGGCCCCTGCTGCTGAGGCTGCTCGCCCGGCCCGAGGTCGGCGTCTTCCTCGGCGCGGTCGCCGTGTTCGTCTTCTTCCTGATCGCCGCGCCCTCGCTCCGCCAGGGCAGCTCGATGGCCACGGTCCTCTACCAGGCGTCCACCATCGGGATCATGGCCCTGCCGGTCGCCCTGCTGATGATCGGCGGCGAGTTCGATCTGTCGGCCGGTGTCGCCGTCATCACCTCTGCGCTCACCGCGGCCATGCTCAGCTACCAGCTGACCCTGAACGTCTGGATGGGCGTGATCGTCGCGCTCGTGGTCTCGCTGGCGGTCGGCGCGTTCAACGGCTGGATGCTGGTGAAGACCGGGTTGCCGAGCTTCCTGGTCACCCTCGGCACCTTCCTGATCCTCCAGGGCATCAACCTCGCCGTCACCAAGCTGGTGACCGGAAACGTCGCCACCGACGACATCAGCAACATGGACGGCTTCGACCAGGCCAGGGCGCTGTTCGCCTCGTCCTTCGACGTCGGCGGCGTCCAGGTGAAGATCACCGTGGTGTGGTGGCTGGTCTTCGCGGCCCTGGCCACCTGGGTGCTGCTGCGCACCAAGTACGGCAACTGGATCTTCGCCGTCGGCGGCAACAAGGACAGCGCCCGCGCGGTCGGTGTCCCGGTGAAGTTCACCAAGATCACCCTGTTCATGCTGGTCGGCTTCGGCGCCTGGTTCGTCGGCATGCACCAGCTGTTCTCCTTCAACACCGTGCAGTCCGGCGAGGGCGTCGGCCAGGAGCTGATCTACATCGCCGCGGCGGTCATCGGCGGCTGCCTGCTCACCGGCGGGTACGGCTCCGCCATCGGCCCGGTCTTCGGTGCCTTCATGTTCGGCATGGTCCAGCAGGGCATCGTCTACGCGGGATGGAACCCCGACTGGTTCAAGGCCTTCCTCGGTGTGATGCTGCTCGGAGCCGTCCTCATCAATCTGTGGGTGCAGCGCACCGCGACCCGGAGGTGACCGCCATGACAACCACCCACGGAGCCGTGCTCCCGGACACCGCCCCCCAGCAGGACGGGGCACTCGTCGAACTCCGCAACGCCGGCAAGTCCTACGGCAACATCCGCGCCCTGCACGGCGTCGACCTCGCCGTCCACCCCGGCAAGGTCACCTGCGTGCTCGGCGACAACGGCGCCGGCAAGTCCACCCTCATCAAGATCATCTCCGGGCTGCACCAGCACACCGAGGGCGAGTTCCTCGTCGACGGCGAGCCGGTCCGCTTCTCCACCCCGCGCGAGGCCCTCGACAAGGGCATCGCCGCCGTCTACCAAGACCTCGCGACCGTCCCGCTGATGCCGGTGTGGCGGAACTTCTTCCTCGGCTCCGAGCTCACCAAGGGCCCCTGGCCGGTCCGCCGCCTCGACATCGCCCGCATGAAGCAGACCGCCGACGAGGAACTGCGCGCCATGGGCATCGTCCTCGACGACCTGGAGCAGCCCATCGGCACGCTGTCCGGCGGCCAGCGCCAGTGCGTCGCGATCGCCCGCGCCGTCCACTTCGGCGCCCGGGTGCTGATCCTGGACGAGCCGACCGCCGCCCTCGGCGTCAAGCAGTCCGGCGTGGTCCTCAAGTACATCGCCGCCGCCCGCGACCGCGGCCTCGGCGTCATCTTCATCACCCACAACCCGCACCACGCGTACATGGTCGGCGACCACTTCAGCGTGCTGCGCCTGGGCACGCTGGAACTCTCCGCCGACCGCAGCGAGGTCAGCCTGGAGGAACTGACCAACCACATGGCCGGCGGCGCGGAACTCGCCGCGCTCAAGCACGAGTTGGCGCAGGTGCGCGGCGTGGACGTCGAGGAGCTCCCCGAGGAGGAGGACCTCACGGCGCCCGTGAAGACCTCACCCGCCCCTCCCGCATACCCCGCCTCTCCCGAAGGGACCTCCTGACATGGCCGACACCCCCGCCCTCGACCGCATCCGGGTCGGCTCGGCGCCGGACTCCTGGGGCGTCTGGTTCCCCGACGACCCCCAGCAGGTCCCCTGGGAACGCTTCCTCGACGAGGTCGCCGAGGCCGGCTACTCGTGGATCGAGCTGGGCCCCTACGGCTATCTGCCGACAGACCCTGCCCGCCTCACCGACGAGGTGAACAAGCGGAACCTGAAAGTCTCGGCGGGCACGGTATTCACCGGCCTGCACCGCGGCCCGTCCGTCTGGGAGCCCACCTGGGAGCACGTCAGCCAGGTCGCCGCCCTCACCCAGGCCATGGGTGCGGGGCACCTGGTGGTCATCCCGTCGTTCTGGCGCGACGACAAGACCGCCGAGATCCTGGAGCCGCCGGAGTTGACGGCCGAGCAGTGGGCGTACCTGACCAAGGGCATGGAACGCCTCGGGCACGAGGTCAAGGAGACGTACGGACTCGACATCGTCGTGCACCCGCACGCCGACACCCACATCGACACCGAGGACCACGTCGAGCGTTTCCTCGACTCCACCGACTCCGAGCTGGTCAACCTCTGCCTGGACACCGGGCACTACGCCTACTGCGGCGGCGACAGCGTCAAGCTGATCGAGACGTACGGCGAGCGCATCGGCTATCTGCACCTCAAGCAGGTCGACCCCGAGATCCTCGCCGACGTCGTCGCGAACGAGGTGCCGTTCGGGCCGGCCGTGCAGCGCGGCGTGATGTGCGAACCGCCGTCTGGCGTACCGGAGTTGGGGCCGGTCCTCACGGCCGCTCAGGGACTGGGTGTGGAACTGTTCGCGATCGTCGAGCAGGACATGTACCCCTGCGAGCCGGACAAGCCGCTGCCGATCGCGGTCCGCACCCGCAAGTTCCTGCGGTCCTGCGGAGCCTGACGGCCCGTACGGGGTGGGGCAGCGGTCACTGCTCGTCCGCGGGCTGCCTCCGCCCTCGTACCACCAGCACCCCGCCCACGACGGCGAGTACGAAGCCCGCGGCGGCGGCGCCGATCGGTACCGTCCGGCCGACCGCGCGCAGCTGTGCGCTGTCCGCCTTCGCCTTGTCGACCGCGAACTTCTGCGTGTCCGGCGTGTGGCTGAGCTTCTTCACGTCCAGCAGCACCACGGCGTCCTTCTCGGCGCCGGGAGCGCGCAGCGTCTGGCGGGGGCCCAGCTGGGCGTACAGGACACGGCCCGTGGCCTGGTCGACGACCAGTTTGATGCCGTGGTTGGAGTACCACTCCTCGGCGAACACCTGGGAGGCCCCGGGCCGCCCCACGAGCGCGCCCGGCACCTGGCGGGTGCCGATCTTCGTGGGCGGGACGGTGCCCGTGAAGACGTACCCCTGGTAGCCGCGGATCTTCTCGGTGCCCCGGTAGGAGAGGGTGACCGTCGAGCCGAGCTGGCTGTCCCACCAGCGGTACGGGCGTTTCTGCACGTCGAACGGGAACTTCAGGTAGGCCTCGCCCTCGTGGTACGGCTGCTCCTGGCAACAGTGCGCGGGCCGGTTGCTGCGGCGGTCGGTGACCCAGCGGGCGGTCGAGAAGTCCAGCGCGTCGTGCGGGTCGGCGGCGGGCAGCGACTTCTCCGTGTCGACCGTGGTGACCACGTCCCACACCGCGCGACCGCTGCGCTCGCTGTCGCCGACGTCGCCGCGCACCCGCTGGGTGACGGTGATCGGCCGGTCGTGGACCGTCTCGGTCTCCTCGACGTCGAAATAGCTGCCCGTGCCCTTGTAGACGGCGGTCACGTCGATGTCGACCGGGTTCACGGCCGCGCGCGGTTTGACGTACCACGCGAGCATCGGCGCGAGCACGAGCAGGAAGACACCCAGGCCCAGCAGGACCAGGGAGAGGGGCGAGGCGCTACGGCGCATCCGGCACTCCAGGGCTTGGCTGCTCCGGGACCGTAGGCCTTGGCGATACGCCGCGTCTACGCACCTGCGTGACAAACCAGTTGCGGGCACCGCTCATCGGCACGCGACAATGGCGCACACCCCGCGCCGACCCCGGAGGCCCCGTGATCTTCCGCACCCTGGCCGAGTCCGACCTGCCCCGCGTCCTCGCGTTGCTGCCCGCCGGCCAGCTCGGCGTCTGGGCCTCTGCGGACGCCTACCGGGAGGGGCTCGCCAAGGGGGAGTACCGGCCGGAGTGGACGTGGGTCGCGGAGGAGGCCGGTGAGCTGCACGCCGTCGCGCTGTGGTGGGGCAACCCCGGTGACGCGCGGCCCGGCGCGCTCGACACCCTCAGCGCCGTCGCGTCCGACGGGCGGACGGACTTCGCTGCCGGTCTCCTTACGGCGGCCCACGCCACCTTCGAGGGAACGCTCCCGGACTTCCACATACTGCTGCCCGCCGACTGGCGGGAGCGGCCGGACGCCGTCGCCGACCTCGGCTGGCGGCAGGAGGCGGCCCGGCGCGCCGGGCTCACCGTGTCGGTCGAACGGCTGCGCTACGAGTGGACCCGCGAGAGCGGCGTGCCGGCGCCGCCCCGCCGGTTGCGCTTCCGCCACGAGGCCGACGACGAGGTGTTCGTCGACCTGTTCCGCCGGGTCCTCGACGGCACGCTCGACGCCGCGTCACGTGCGGGGGCCGACACGGTGGGCGCTCAGGCGCAGGCCCGGGCCGACGTCGCGTTCTACCGTGACTCGATGCCGGGCGAGCGCTCCTGGTGGCGGGTCGCCGAAGACGCCGACGGCCGCACGGTCGGCTTCGCGCTGCCCTCCCGCAACACCGGCTCGCACGTCGTCGGCTACCTCGGCGTGCTGCCCGAGCAGCGGGGCCACGGCTACGTCGACGACCTGCTCACCGAGATCACCCGCATCCTCGCGGAGGAGGCGGGCGCCGAGGTCGTCCGGGCGGACACGGACCTGCCGAACCGACCGATGGCCGCCGCGTTCGACCGCCTCGGGTACCGGAACTTCGCCCGGCGGTTGGTGCTGTCGGCGCCGTGAGGTTTGCCGTGTGGGGCGGGGTTGCCGATTGCGGGCTCGGCCGGGTGGGTGGGCGCGGTGCGGTGATCCGCGTGCCTTGGGCGGGCGCGGGCGCGGGTGTGTGCCGTGTGGGGCGGGGTGCCGATTGCGGGCACGGTCGGGTGATCCGGGTGTCTTGGGCGGGCGCGGTGCGTGCCGTGTGCGGCAGGGTGCCGATTGCGGGCGCGGCGGGTGATCCGGGTGTCCTGGGCGGGCGCGGCTGCGGTGCGTGTGGGGAGGGCGCCGACTCCGGGCGCGGCCGGGTGGGTGGGTCCGGTGCCGTCGTCCGGGTGTCTCGGCGGGCGCGGGTGCGGGGTGTGTGCGAGATTGCCGACTGAGGGAGGCCGGGCGCGAGTCGCTGTCCCTCACATGTGCCGCTCGGGTACTCGCCCCGGCCTCCCCGCCGTGCCGTCCCACGACCGGGGGTTCGACTCGATGGCCCTGCACCAGACCGGCCGCCCGGCGCCGGGCCCCCTGGACGACGTGTACACGCTGCCCATCAGCGAGCGGTCGCTGCCGAAGTACCGGATGCCCGAGAGCGTGTCCGACGCCCGCGCGGTCCGGGCCCTGATCCACGACGAGCTGAGCCTGGACGGCAACGCCTCGCAGAACCTGGCGACCTTCTGCACCACCTGGGCGGAGCCCGAGGTGCACCAGCTGATGGACGACTGCCTCGGCACGAACATGGTCGACAAGGACGAGTACCCGCAGACCGCCGAGATCGAGAACCGCTGCGTCCATATGCTCGCCGACCTGTGGAACGCCCCGGACGGAGCCACCACCCTCGGCTGCTCCACCACCGGCTCCAGCGAGGCCTGCATGCTCGGCGGCCTCGCCCTGAAGTGGCGCTGGCGCGAACGCCGCCGCGCCGCGGGCCAACCCGCCGACCGGCCCAACCTGGTCGTCGGGCCGGTCCAGGTCTGCTGGGAGAAGTTCGCCCGCTACTTCGACGTGGAGCTGCGCCAAGTCCCACTGGAGGCGGACGCCTTGGGACTGCGCCCGCACCAACTGCGGGAGTACGTCGACGAGAACACCATCGGCGTCGTGGCGATCCTCGGCGTCACCTACACCTGCGTCTACGAGCCCGTCGCCGAGATCGCCGCCGAACTCGACCGCATCCAGGCGGACACCGGCCTCGACATCCCCGTGCACGTCGACGCGGCCGGCGGCGGCTTCGTCGCCCCGTTCCTCCAGCCCGACCTGGTGTGGGACTTCCGGCTGCCCCGCGTCGCCTCCATCAACGTCTCGGGCCACAAGTACGGCATGGCCCCCCTCGGCGTCGGCTGGGTGGTCTGGCGCTCACCCGACCTGCTCCCCGAGGACCTGATCTTCCGCGTCTCCTACCTCGGCGGCGACATGCCCACCTTCGCCCTGAACTTCTCCCGCACCGGCGGCGAGGTGATCGCCCAGTACTACAACCTGCTGCGCCTGGGCCGCGAGGGCTACACGAAGGTGCACGGCGCCTGCGCGGCCACGGCCGGAATGCTGGCCGAACAGGTCACCGCCCTGGGCCCCTTCACCGTCCTCTACGACGGCCACGGCGCCCTGCCCGCCGTGACGTGGACGCTGACCGAGCCCGACGCGAGCCCCTTCACGCTGTACGACGTCACCGACCAGCTGCGCCGCCGCGGCTGGCAGGTCCCCGCGTATCCGCTCGCCCTCGGCCGCGAGGACACCGTCGTGCAGCGCGTCCTGGTCCGGCACGGCACCGGCTACGACAAGATCGCACTCCTCGCGGGCGACCTGCGCACCGCCGTCGGCCGGCTCACCGAGGCGCCGACTGCGGCCGTGGCGCAGCAGCCGGCGTTCCACCACTGAGTCAGACGGCGCGGACCTCCTCGATGCGAACGGGCCGGTGCTCCTGCAACGACAGCGTGCACGCCTCCGCGATCCAGCCCGCCTCCAACGCGTCCGCGACCGTGCACGGCGAGGGCCGGCTGCCCGCGACGACCTCGGTGAACGCGGTGAGTTCGGCGCGGTAGGCCGCGGTGAAGCGGTCCATGAAGAAGTCGTGCGGGGTACCCGCCGGGAAGGTCACGCCGGGCTCCACCGACCGCAGCGGCAGCTTGTCCTCCAGGCCGACGGCGATCGAGTCCGCAAAGCCGTGCAGCTCCATCCGTACGTCGTAACCCCGGCCGTTGTGACGGCTGTTGGAGATCACCGCGATCGTGCCGTCGTCCAGCGTGAGCAGCGCGCCCGTGGTGTCGGCGTCACCCGCCTCCGCGATGTACTGCGCGCCCCGGTTGCCGCCGACGGCGTACACCTCGGTCACCTCGTGGCCCGTCACCCAGCGGATGATGTCGAAGTCGTGCACGGAGCAGTCGCGGAAGATGCCGCCGGAGGCGGCGATGTACGCGGCCGGCGGCGGCGCCGGGTCCAGGGTGGTCGACCGTACGGTGTGCAGCTTGCCCAGCTCTCCGGCGAGCACGGCGTCCCGCGCGGCGACGAACCCGGCGTCGAAGCGGCGGTTGTAGCCGATCTGCACCGGCACGTCCCGGCCCTCGACGGCCTTCAGCACCGCGACGCTTTCGGCGATGGTGCGGGCGACGGGCTTCTCGCAGAACGCGGGCACGCCCGCGTTCACCGCGGCGAGGATGAGGTCGGGATGGGCGTCGGTCGCGGCGGCGATCACCACGCCGTCGATCCCGGCGGCCAGCACGGCCTCGGGCGAGTCGGCGACCTCGGCCCCGAACCGCTCGGCGGCGGCCTTGGCCGCGTCCGCGAACGGGTCGGCGAGGACGAGCGACTCGACCGCGTCGAGTCCGGAGAGGGTTTCGGCGTGGAAGGCGCCGATGCGGCCGAGGCCGAGGATTCCGATGCGCATGGGGTGTGGCTCCTTGAGGTGGGGGTTGTGCAGCGCCCTAGGGGCGCGGGGAACTGCGCGACAAGCCACGACGATGCCGCCAGACGACCGACGACATATCGTGGCAACTCCTTAGTCGAGTCCTCCGAGTACGTTCTGGTCCCAGTCGATCACGGACCCGGTGACCACCCCGGACCGCTCCGACAGCAGGAACACCACGAAGTCGGCGATCTCGTCCGGTTGCCCGAGCTTCCCCATCGGCAGCCGGGCGGCAGCCTCCTGGCGCCAGTCATCCCCGGCGCCGTGGAAGGCGCGCTGCGTGGCGTCCTCGCCCTCGGTCGCGGTCCAGCCGATGTTGAGGCCGTTGATCCGGATCCGGTCCCAGCGGTGGGCGTGCGCGGCGTTGCGGGTCAGCCCGGCGAGTCCGGCCTTGGCGGCGACGTACGGGGCGAGGAACGGCTGCCCGCCGTGCGCCGAGGACGTGATGATGTTGACGATCGTGCCGGGCGCCTCGCGCGCCAGCATGTCCGCGACGGCGGCCTGCATCGCGAAGAACGGCCCCCTGAGGTTGATCGCGATGTGCTGGTCGAACAGCTCGGGCGTGGTGTCCAGCAGCGTGCCCCGGGAGGTCAGGCCCGCGGCGTTGACCAGGCAGTCGATCCGGCCGTACTCGGCGACGGTCCGGGCCACCGCGTCCTTCGCCTGACCGGCGTCCGCGAGGTCGGCCCTGAGGAACACGGCCTTGCCCCCGGCGGCGGTCAGCTCCGCCACCAGTGCCGCACCGGGCTCCGGGCGCCGCCCGGTGACGGCCACGACCGCCCCTTCGCGCACCGCGGCCCGCGCGACGGCCGCGCCGACGCCCTGACTGCCGCCGTTGACGAGGACGACCTTGTCGTCGAGAAGTCCCATGTCGTGCCGTTTCCTTTCAGCTCTCGCGCCGCTCGGCGCCGGCCCGCAGCGCCACTCGGAGCGCCTCGGGGTTCCAGTCCTCGCGCAGCGCCCGCCGTACGACATCCGCCGCGGAAGGCGGGGCCAGTCCGTCGACCGGCGGGTCGTTGTCGAGGTTGGTGGGGAAGGGGTAGCCCTCGGCGCTCGCGGCGATGACGTGGTGCAACCGGTGCTCGTCCCAGCCCTCGGCCCGGCGTTTGAGCAGCACCGGGAAGACGGCGTTCGCGACGGCCTCCCGGTCCACCGTCTCCATCGCGCGCCCGAACGCCGACGACACCTGGAGCAGATTGGCCATGCGCCGCACGTCCCGGGAGCGGTTGGTGCCGGCGGCGTGGAACAGCGCGGGGTTGAAGAAGACGGCGTCGCCCTTGGCGAGCGGAAGCTGGACCTGCCGCTCCTCGAAGTAGGCCCGGAATTCCGGCAGCCGCCAGGCCAGATAGCCGGGCTCGTACGTCTGCGAGTACGGCAGGTACATCGTCGGCCCGGTCTCCACCGGCATGTCGCAGTGCGCCACCGCGCCCTGGAGGGTGAGCACGGGGGAGAGGCGGTGCACATGCGCCGGGTAGGCCGCCGCGGCCTCATTCGACAGGAACCCCAGGTGGTAGTCGCGGTGCGCGGTCTGCGCGGCGCCGCCCGGGTTGACCACGTTGACCTGCGAGGTGACCTGGTAGCCGGGGCCGAGCCAGGCCCCCGACACCAGGGCCAGCACGTCGTTGGCGTAGTAGCCGGCGAACGCCTCCGGGTCGTACAGGGCCGCCTTCTCCAGCGCGTTCCACACCCGGTCGTTGGCGCCCGGCTTGGCGAAGTGGTCACCCGCGGCCGCGCCCGAGGCGCGCTGCTCGGCGATCAGGGCCTCGAACACGGCCGTGACGGCGTCCACGACCGCTAGGTCCGGGAAGGCGGCCCGGAACACCACGATCCCGGGGCCGTCGGAGAGCGCGCGGACCAGCTCGGCCTGGACGCCCCGGCGGTCCGGGGCTGCGCGGAGCCGCTCGCTGTCGTAGACGAGGACGTTCCGCTCGACGGAGGCGGCGCCCGGATAGTCGGCGGCGTCGGTCGTCCGCTCGACGTGGGCCCGGAAGGCGTCGAGGTCGCAGTCCCGCTCGGACAGCCAGGCACCGCGGGGTACGGAGGTGAAGGACATCGGCGTCCTCTCGGTGACGGGATGGCGCAGTGCTGCCACTTCGGTGACGGGGTGGCGCAGCCCTGTCATTCTTGTCAGTACAAACCCCTCGAACAACCAGCAGCTACCCATCAAAAACCCCTCAAGGAGCCGTCCGTGGGCCACCCCTTCCCGATCCGGGAGATCGCACGTCAGGCCGGTCTGAGCGAGGCCACCGTCGACCGGGTCCTCAACGGGCGGGGCGGCGTGCGCGAGAGCACCGCGCAGGAGGTGCGCCGCGCCATCGCCGACCTGGACCGGCAGCGCACCCAGGTCCGGCTGGTCGGCCGTACCTTCATGATCGACATAGTGATGCAGGCGCCGGAGCGGTTCTCCACCGCCGTACGCGCCGCCCTGGAGGCGGAGCTGCCGTCCCTGCACCCGGCCGTCGTTCGCTCGCGGTTCCACTTCCGGGAGACCGGACCGGCCGAGGAACAGGTGCGGACCCTGGACCGGATCGCCCGGCGCGGCTCGCAGGGCGTGGTCCTCAAGGCCCCGGACGTCCCCGAGGTCACCGCCGCCGTGGCCCGGCTGGTCGCGGCGGGCATCCCCGTCGTCACCCTGGTCACCGACCTGCCCGCCAGCGCCCGCCTGGCCTACGTCGGCATCGACAACCGGGCGGCGGGCGCGACCGCCGCGTACCTCATGGGCCAGTGGCTCGGCGACCGCCCCGGCAATGTCCTCACCAGCCTCAGCAGTGGCTTCTTCCGCAACGAGGAGGAGCGTGAGATGGGCTTCCGCGGCGCGATGCGCGCCCGGCACCCGCAGCGCACCCTCGTCGAGATCGCCGAGGGCCAGGGCCTGGACGCCACGCAGTACGACCTCGTCCGCGCCGCCCTGGAACGCGACCCGGACATCCGCGCGGTCTACTCGATCGGTGGCGGCAACATCGCCACCCTGCGCGCCTTCGAGGACATCGGGCGCGAGTGTGCGGTGTTCGTCGCGCACGACCTGGACCACGACAACACCCGCCTGCTGCGCGAGCACCGCCTGTCCGCCGTACTCCACCACGACCTGCGCCAGGACATGCGCGAGGCCTGCCATCTGGTGATGCGCGCACACGGCGCGCTGCCGCCCGCCGGGCCCACCCTGCCGTCCGCGATCCAGGTGGTGACGCCCTACAACATGCCGCCGCAGGCGGCGGCCGTGTAACACTCGCGTCGGGTCGTCCGCTGATCCGCCGTCACCCGCGCGCGTCCACGGTGACCCACGCACCGCTCTTGGCGGACCGCGCCATCGCGTCCAGTACGACGGCACTGTGCACGGCGTCCGACAGCGTGGCCCCGTGCGGGGTGCCCTCGGCGATGGAGCGCAGGAAGCGGTACGCCTCGATGACCTTCAGGTCGTCGTAGCCCATGGCGTTGGCGGCGCCCGGCTGGAAGGCGGCGAACTCGCCGTGGCCCGGGCCGACGTACACCGTGCTCACGGGCTGGTCCTGGTAGGCCGTGCCCCGGCTGATCCCCAGCTCGTTCATGCGCCGGAAGTCCCAGAACACCGCGCCCTTGGTGCCGTGCACCTCGAAGCCGTAGGTGTTCTGCTCGCCGACCGAGACCCGGCAGGCCTCCAGGACACCCCGGGCGCCGGAGGCGAAGCGCAGTAGAGCGCTCACGTAGTCCTCGTTCTCGACGGGGCCGAGTTCGCCGCCGGTGGCACGGGAGTGGCCTGCGGTGGCGCCGGTGGGGCGGGCCCGCTCCGGGACGAAGATCGCCGTGTCGGCGGTGAGCGACGCGATGTCGCCGAGCAGGAAGCGGGCCAGATCGGCGCCGTGCGAGGCCAGATCGCCCAGCACTCCGCTACCGCCGCGCTCCCGCTCGTACCGCCAGGTCAGAGCACCCTCGGGATGCGCCGCGTAGTCGCTGAACAGCCGGATCCGGGCATGCGTGACCGTGCCGAGCTCACCGGAGGCGATCAGCTCGCGGGCGGTCTCCACGGCGGGCGCGTTGCGGTAGTTGAAGCCGACCGCGCCCTGCACACCGGCCTTGGCCACCGCATCGGCGACCGCGCGGGCGTCATCGGCCGTCAGGCCGACCGGCTTCTCGATCCAGATGTGCTTGCCGGCCTCGGCCATCGCCACGCCGATCTCGCGGTGCAGGAAGTTCGGCGCGGTGATGCTGACCGCCCGCACGCACGGGTCGCCGGCCACCTCGCGCCAGTCGCGGGTCGCCGAGGCGAACCCGAACTGCTCGGCGGCCTGCTCGGCCCGGCCCGGCACCTCCTCGGCGACGGTCACCAGTTCCGGACGCAGGGGCAGCTGCGGGTAATGGTGCGGGAGGCGGGCGTAGGCCTGGGTGTGGACCCGGCCCATCCAGCCGAATCCGACGACGGCGACGCCGAGCGTGTCCACCATGAGAGCCCCTCTTTGGACCGTTCCAGAACCTGTCCAGGCCACCCTGGGGTCGCCCTCCGCCGGGTGTCAACCCTTTGACAGCTTGCGACGCCTCATGGAACGGTCCATCCCATGAGAGCGCCGACGATCCGTGACGTGGCCGAACGCGCCGGTGTCTCCAAGTCGCTGGTCTCGCTGGTCCTGCGCGGCTCCGACCAGGTGCGGCCCGAGAAGCGGGAGGCCGTCCTGCGGGCCGTGCGCGAGCTCGGCTACCGGCCGAACGCCGCCGCGCGCAGCCTCAGCGAGCAGCGCACCCGCACGGTCGGCGTCCTCCTGCCCGACCTGCGCAACCCCTGGTACGTCGACCTGCTCGACGGCCTGAACTCCCTGCTGCACGCGGGCGGTCTGCACATGCTGCTCGCCGACGCCCGCCTCAACCGGCGCACCGGCCAGGACCTCACCGGCCCCTTCCAGGACCTCGGCGTCGACGGCCTGGTCGTGGTCGGTACGCTGCCGGATCCGGCGGCGCTCGGGGCGGTCGCCGAGCGGATACCCGTGGTGCTGGCCGGAGCCCGCGAACCCGTGCCGCCCGGGGTGGATGTGGTCGCGGGCGACGACGAGAAGGGCGCGCGGCTCGTCACGGAGCACCTCATCGGCCTCGGCCACCGCCGCATCGCGCACATCGCGGGCTACGGCGCCGTCGGCGACCTGCGGCGGCGCGGCTTCGAGGCGACGATGCGCGAGCACGGCCTGGCCGACCTGGCCGTGGTGGAGCCCAGCGACATGACGGAGGAGGGCGGCTACCGCACCACCGTCCGGCTGCTCAGCCGCCGCGACCGGCCCACCGCCGTCTTCGCGGTCAACGACATCGCCTGCGTCGGCGCGCTGTCGGCGGCCGGGGAGCTGGGGCTGCGCGTCCCGCACGACCTGTCGGTGGCCGGCTACGACAACACGAGCATCGCCCGGCTGCGGCACCTGTGGCTCACCACCGTCGACAACGCGGGCCACGAGGTCGGCCGCCACGCCGCCCGCTGCCTGCTCGACCGGCTGGGGAGGGCCGGGGGAGAGGGGCGGCTGCACCTCGCCGTGCCGACGCTGGAGATCCGCGGCACGACGGGCGCCGTCGGTGGTTGATCGCCTGCGTGATGCGCCGTACGGCCTACAGGTTGATCGCGTACGCCTTGCGCAGCGTCTCGTGCACCGTCCACGTCGTACGGTCGCCCTCGCGCAGTACCGCCATGTCGCCGGGGCCGACGCGCAGGGTGGGCCCGTCCGACACCTCGATCGTCGCCGAGCCACTGATCACCACGAACAGCTCTTCGGCCTCCGTGTCGGTGACGACCCCCGGCGTGATCTGCCAGACGCCCCGGATCTGACGGCCGTCCTCCGACTCCCACACCACCTTCCCGGTCACCTCGGGCGTCCCGGAGACGATCTGCGCCGGGTCGAGGGGCTCCGGTTCGAGCTCGGCGTCGGGGATGTGGAGAGAGAAGCTGTGGTTCATGGGGCCGACCCTAGCCAGGACGTACCGGGTCGGGCTGCCGACAGAGTGTGGTGCGGGGAAGCGGCAGGGCGGACACATCGTCGCGGACGCGAAAACCGGTGGCCGGACGAGGTGTGGCTCGGCACCGATGTGCACACGGCGGCGGAGGCGCGGCGGATGGCCGCGATGGTCCCCGGGGCGACCTCTAACTACCTCCAGAGCCGCAAGGACCCGGTAAGAATTGCCTGGGTGTACTGGCAGGGCAGGTGGCCGGAGGATCCGGACGCCGACCGTTACCCGATGGCCGAGTACGACGGGGTTCAGGTCGTCTTCCACGGCGACGAGGCCCAGATCGGCGAGTGGACCGAGCAGCACACCCAGCTCGGCTAGTGAACCCGACCGGCAGGCCCCCGTCCGCCGCCGCCCTCATCGCCGTACGACCATGCTGAGGGCGTTGGCCGTCACAACGGCCCCGATCCCGGCCCACTCCGCGAGCCCCAGTTCCTGACCGAGGATCGCCCAGCCGACCACCGCGGCGAGCACCGGATTGACGCTCATGAACAGCCCGAACGTCTGGGCCGGCACCCGGCGCAGCGTGAACAGGTCCGCCAGGTACGGCACCGCGGACGCGAGCACCCCGGCCGCCACGGCACAGCCCAGCGCCTGCGCGGTCGGCGGATGGCGGACCGCCACCAGCACGCCGACCGGCAGGAACAGCAGCGCCGACACCCCGGCCGCCGCTGCGGCCCCCTGCGCCCCGGGCAGCCGTTGGCCAACGATGCGGTTGAGCAGGATGTACGACGCCCAGCAGGCGGCCGCCAGCAGGGCGAAGCCCATGCCGACGTAGTCCGCCGAGGGCTGGGGGCGCATCAGGACCACCACGCCCGCCCCCGCGATCAGCGCACAGCACGCGTCCAGCCGACGGCGGGCGGCGACCAGGGCGATGACCAGCGGTCCCAGGAACTCCAGGGTCACGGCGAGACCGAGGCCGACGCGGTCGACGGCGGTGTAGAGGCTGAGGTTCATCGTGCCGAACACCACCGCGAGCAGCAGCACAGGCCACCACTGCCGCCAGGTGAACTCCCGCACGCGCGGCCTGCCCACGGCCAGCAGTACGGCGGCGGCCACATACTGGCGCACCGCCACGACACCGACGGGTCCGAGGGCCGGGAAGGCCAGCGCGCCGACGGCCGCGCCGACCTGGTTGGACAGACCGCTGCCGGCCATGGTGACCACCCCGGCCAGTCGTCCTGGGGCCGGTACGTGCGGGCGGGGACGCGCGGGCAGCGCGCGTGCGGGAGCAGTTCGCATGCGCCGATCGTGCGCGCGGGCAGTGATTGCGCAAAATGAATGAGGCGCGGCATCTATACGCTGGCCGCATGGATGTGGAACTCCGGCAGCTGCGCTGTCTGGTCGCGATCGTCGACGAGGGCACGTTCACCGACGCGGCCCACTCTCTGGGCGTCTCCCAGGCGGCCGTCTCCCGCACCCTGGCCTCCCTCGAACGGGCCCTGGGGGTACGGCTGTTGCGGCGTACGTCCCGAGAGGTGGCGCCGACGGCCACCGGGCTGCGGGTGGTGGCGCACGCCCGGCGGGTGCTCGCGGAGGTCGACGACCTCGTGGGCGAGGCCACCTCCGGGCACGTCCGGCTGCGGATCGGTTACGCCTGGGCGGCCCTCGGCCGGCACACCCTGCCCTTCCAGCGTCGCTGGAGCGCCGCCCATCCGGAGACGGAACTGCACCTGGTGCGGGCCAACTCACCCACGGCCGGGCTGCTGGAGGGCAGTTGTGATCTCGCGGTGGTGCGCTGGGCGGTGGACGAGCGGCGCTTCGACTCCGCCATCGTGGGACTGGAGCGACGGCTGTGCGCGCTGGCCGCCGACGATCCGTTGGCCCGCCGCCGCGCGGTACGGCTCGCCGAACTGGCCGGGCGCACCCTCCTGATCGACCGCCGCACCGGCACCACCACGCCCGAGCTGTGGCCTGCCGACGCCCGACCGGTCATCCAGGAGACCCGTGACGTCGACGACTGGCTCACCGTGATCGCCACCGGCCGGTGCATCGGCGTCACGGCCGAGTCCACCGCCCACCAGTACCGGCGCCCCGGTGTCGTCTACCGGCCGGTGCGCGACGCCGAGCCGGTCGCCGTACGGCTGATCTGGTGGCGCGACGACCCGCATCCCGGCACGCAGGCCGTGATTGAACTGGTCTCCGCGCTGTACCGCACGCAATAAGGCAAACAAAATTATTGACAAGTTCGATGTGACCCGGGCGAGCATTCGGGCGGCGCTGATCGATCTGGAGGCACAGGGCCTGGTCGAGCGGATCCGCAACCGCGGCTCGCGGGTGCGGGTGGTGACCGTGGACGAAGCGGTCGCCATCACGGAGTGCCGCATGGTCCTGGAAGGACTGTGCGCGGCGAAGGCGGCCGTCGCGGCAACCGACGAGCAGTTGGACGAACTGACCGACCTTGGTACGGCCATGACCAAGGCGGTCGCCGACGGTGAGCCGATGACGTACTCCGACCTCAATCATGAACTGCACGCCCGGATCCGGGAGTTCTCCGGCCAGCGCACGGCCGTGGAGCTGCTGGAGCGGCTCAACGCCCAACTGGTGCGCCACCGCCTCCAGCTGGCGCTCCGGCCGGGGCGTCCACAGCAGTCCCTGAACGAGCATCTGGCCATGATCGAGGCGATGAGGGCCAGGGACCCGCAGGCGGCCGAGGCGGCCGTCCGCGCCCACCCCGCAGGCGTGATCGATGCGTTGCGTGACTGATGCGTTGCGCGACTGACGCGCGCGGGGCGGGCGTCCACCTGTCCAACGCCGGGGACTTCGTCTGGCGGGCGGGCGGGGCCTCGCCCTGGCCGCGTCGCGCGGTGAGTCCGCAAAGGCGTGGCGCGAGGGCAAGCAACTGGACGAGATCAAGGCGATCCGCCGGGACGAGGCCGAGCGCGCCGCCACCCTCGGCGCCGAGGTCCGCTTCCTCGACGCCGGCGACTACCAGACCCTGCTGTACTGGCTGGCCTCCTTCGGCGGACTGCTCCTCGTATACGGCGTCGCCACCTGGCTGCCTACCCTGATGCGCGGCGAGAGCTACGAGCTGGGCTCCGCGCTGACCTTCGTCGTCCTGTTCAACCTCGGCGGCATTGTGGGCATGCTGCTCGCCGGTCGGGCCGCCGACAGCTTCGGCGCCCCGCGCATCTCGGCGATCTGGTTCGCGCTGACCGTCCCCTGTGTCTTCCTGCTCAGCGTCCACATGCCGCCGGCGGTGACCATGACGCTGGTTTTCCTGTCCGAGGTGTTCCTCAACAGCGCCCAGACCATGATCTACGCGATCTTCATCGGCGCGGCCGCGCTGCGCGGTGCGAGGAAGGCGCCGTCCGGCAGCGCGGCGCAGGAGTTGGCCGGCACGCACTGACCGGGGCGAGGCAGGGACCTCCGGGCAGCGCGTCCAGCATCACGTAAGGTCCTGGCACATGCCAGGAGAGAGCAGGGGAATGGAAGAAGGCAGAGACCGGCGGATTCGCCGCCGCCACGCTGACCGGTGCCGGCGTGGCCGCGCTGCCGGCAGTGACGGTGGTCCTCGGATATCTGAACGAGGCCGACGCACCCTGGTGGGTGATGGTCACTGTAGTCCCCGTGATGGCCGGGCTCGGCGCCTGGGCCGGGACGAGCATCGGCCGCCGGCGGGGCATCCGCGACGCGGCCTTGGAGCCGGGGGAGATGGTGCTCGGCACCTACACGGTCCAGCCCCCGTACACCGAGCACGTCCCGCCGGACCTCCACCAGGGCCCGCAGTATCAGATCCGCGTGACCACGCAAGGGATCCAGCTCTGGGAACGCTCCGTCCTGCTGTGGCGATACCCCTGGCCGGAACTGCGCGTGCTCGTCGACGGCCCTCGGCTGCGCCTGCACCACGAGGGCCGCGAGGCGGGGACCATGCTGCTGACGCAGGCGGGCGCCGTCCACGAGATCCGGGCCCTCGCCCGGCGGCACGGGGCGGGCTGACTCCCGACCCCTAGACGCGCGTCAGCTCCGCCGCCCCGAACGACACGTCGAACCGGTCGCACCAGATGCTCACACTGGTGAAGGCGGCCGGATCGACACCCGCAGGGACCGTGTAGTTCTGGTCCCCCTTGTTTCCCTTGAGTCGTCCCAGGCTTTCGTACGCCCCGTCGTCGAACACATGCCACCCCGCCCGGCCCTCCTTCACCGGCGCGTCCGTCAGCCACACCCGCAGGTCCGGGCCATTGCTGGTGTTGAGGCCCGTCAGCCGCAGCACATGCGAGCCGTCGGGAAGCCGCAGCAGGCTCACCGTGCCGGACGTGGCGTGCTCATGGCTGATCAGCTCCCCGCGCGCGACCGTCACCGGCCCCGGGGGAGTGGGTGTGCCGGAACCGCTGTCCGCAACCGGCGCCTCCGGAGCGTCGGCCGCGACCGGTGGCGCCGCGGGCGCCGCCTCCTGCACGGTCTCGTCCACCCACAACTTCCACGGCTGGAACCAGTACAGCCCCACCCCGACGACCACCAGCGCGACGACCGCACTCACCGACACCCAGAGCCTGCGCGGCATCCCCATCCCCGTCTCCTTCCGTTCCTGGCCGAAGCCATTCAAGACACCCCGGGCGACCGACCGCGAGCCTCGAGCGGATGACGGAATTCTTACGGTGACCCGCACCAGCCCATCAATCAGCCGTCGCTTATATAAGCAGCACGTGATACGTTTCCGTCATGCACGCCTTCGATGTGCTCGGCGACCCCGTCCGTCGCCGCATCCTGGAGCTGCTGGCCGACGGCGAGATGACCTCCGGGGCGGTCAGCGATGTCATCCGGGAGGAGTTCGGGATATCCCAGCCCGGGGTCTCGCAGCATCTGAAGGTGCTGCGGGAGAACGGTTTCGCGACGGTCCGCCCCGAGGGCACCCGGCGCCTGTACGCGGTGAACTCCGAACCACTGCGGGACATCGACGCCTGGCTCGACCGGTTCCGCCGCTTCTGGACCCCACGCCTGGACGCCCTGGCCACCGAGCTGGCCCGTGGCAAACGCGAGCGCCGGCTGCGCGGCGCCGACGACCCACCGAGGAGCACCACATGATCGACGTCACCCATCAGATCAACTCCGTGAGCCGCCAGGTCGGCAAGCGCGTCTTCAAGGCCGGTGAGGCCCGCGTGGTCACGGTGAGCCAGACCTACGACGCCTCGCTCGACGACGTCTGGGACGCCTGCACCAACGCCGAGCGCCTGCCCCGCTGGTTCGCGCCGGTCACCGGCGAACTCCGGCTCGGCGGCCGCTACCAGGTGCAGGGCAACGCCTCGGGCACCATCGAGCGCTGCGACCCGCCCAAGGGCTTCTTCGCGACCTGGGAGTTCGGCGGCGACGTCAGCTGGATCGAGCTGCGCCTCACGCCCGAGGGCGACGAGCGCACCCGCTTCGCGCTGGAGCACGTCGCCCACGTCGACGACGAGCGGTGGGCGCAGTTCGGGCCCGGCGCGGTCGGCGTCGGCTGGGACCTGGCGGTCATGGGACTCGCCACCCACCTGTCCTCCGGCGCGGCCGTCGACCCCGCCGAGGCCGAGGCCTGGGCGACCTCGGAGGAGGGCATCCGCTTCATCACCCTCAGCAGCGAGGGCTGGTACGCCGCGACCGTGGCGTCCGGCGAGGCGGAGCAGGCGGCACGCGAGGCGGCGGACCGCACCACCGCGTTCTACACGGGCGCGGGGGAGCAGGGCACCGGCGAGTAACGAGCCCCCGCGCCGTATGAGGTAGGGTTTACCTGCGTGTTCACCCGGAACCCCGGGTGTCGGAGCACCGGGACGTGGCGCAGCTTGGTAGCGCACTTGACTGGGGGTCAAGGGGTCGCAGGTTCAAATCCTGTCGTCCCGACGGTGCGGAAAAAGGGCCTTCGCCGGTGGTAGCCGGTGAAGGCCCTTCGCATGTCACCGGGCGCGCCTGCCGCGCAGCAGTCGCCACAGGACCCAGGCCTGGGCCAGGCCGCCGGCGGTCAGCAGCGCGACGTACGCCTCCGGCGAGGCGGGTATCGCCAGTAGCGGAATCGACAGGGGCAGGGTCAGGAGGATGAGCCATATCCCGCCTATGCCGGGGTCGCCCACCAGGACCAGCGTGCCGAGCCAGGCGGCGACGCCGACGACGAGCGTGGCGTAGCCACCGGCCACGAGCAGGGCCACGTCTCCGCGGGTGTACAGACCGGCGGTCTGCCGGGGCGAACGCATGGGGGACTCCTTCGGTACCGGACTGTGTAGTCCAGGAGTACCCCTGCTCGGTGCCGTGAGGCCCGTGTGCAGCTACTCAACCGGGCTGAGTACGCGTACTCACGGAATGGCGTGGTCGGAGCCCGTCTCCCTCCCCCGAAGGTGACGGGCCCCGACCGCTCCCCCGGTGCCGGACTGTGGTCCAGGCGTCCGTGTGGCGCGGGGCCCCGCGGTCACCAGCACATGACCGCTGTCTCGCCCGGACCCCACGAGGAGTACAGGCGCACACGAACGAAGTAGCGGCGGCCCTTGACGAGCCGGGCCCGGACAGTGGCGTTGTCGGGGGAGCCTCCGTCGTCCTGTCCGGCCAGGTAGCGGGGTTCGCCGTCCCGCTCCTCGAAGACCACGACGACGGTGTCGCTGTCGCCGAAGGTGCCCACCGTGTACGTGCGGGTCTCCGGCGGCTCGACGGTGAAGTCGGCCTGCTCACCCGGCCGCAGACCGAGCGGCGCCGAGCGGAACGGCACCAGCGCTGGCGGCCGCGTCGGCTCGGCCGGCGGATACCAGCGCAGTACGAACTCCTTGTCCAGGGCGGAGAGCGTGCCGAGCGGGTTCAGTCCCGCGCGGAACTGCTCGGGCTCCAGGATCAGCCCCGGTGGGAAGGAGTACTCCATGATCGACTGCGGGTCCCAGACGGAGCCGTTGACCTCGTCCGGGTCGAGCTTGCGCAGGATGTTGAAATAGGTCCGGTCGCGGTTCCAGAAGTTTGGCGGGCCCGCCAACTCGTCGTAGACGGCCTCGTCGTCCCAGTGGATACCGGCGAACGGGCTCTGGTGCTCGTGCAGCATCCCGAGCGCGTGCCCGATCTCGTGCAGGGCCGTGCCACGCTCGCCGGGCTCCGTCAGGTCCCAGCCGAAGTTCATCGTGCGTTCGTTCAGGCCGACCTGGAGCGCGTCCCTGCCCACGGTCGACCACGAGCCGTCGCCCAGCTGGAAGCCGATCCGCAGCTCGGCCTCCGTCCGGTCGTCGACCTCGGTGAAGGTGACACCGATGCCCAGGCCCTGCCACTCCTCGAAGCACTCACGGACGACGTCCTGCTGCTCCTTGGCACCACCCCACGGCACCCGCCGGGTCTCCGCGGTCCCCGGGACGGGGATGACGGAGCCGTCGGCGTCGCCGTCGAAGAAGTAGTAGTGCAGCACGGTGCCGTTGACCCACATGCGGTGGCCGCCGATGAGCGCACTGAGCCGCTCGGCGGTCAGCCCCGGTGCGAAGACGGGGGCCGACGCCTGCACGAGGGAGCAGTAGCGTCCGGGCATGCGCACAGACTGCCGTCGGCCGCACCCGGGGCGCCTGAGTCGGGGGCTACTCAAGTCGCCCTGTATCAGGGTTGAGTAGTGGCGCTCTTGTTCACGTGATGACTTACGAACAGGACGCGAAGACCCTGGAGCTGCCCTGGCCGTTCACCGGGCGGGAGGACGAACTCGACCTGGTGCGCCGCTCGCTGACCGCAGGCCGCCACGGCATCGTGGTGACCGGGCCCGTCGGATACGGCAAGACCCGCCTGGCCACCGAGGCCGTCCGCGGCACCGACTGCACCAGGGCCGCCGGAACGCCCGAGACCCGGCAGATCCCCTTCGCCGCGTTCGCCCACCTGCTGCCCGAGCGGGTCACCCTCCACCGGGCGATGCAACTGCTGTCCGGTGTACGGATGTTGCTGGTCGACGACGCGCACCTGCTCGACGACGCCTCCGCCGCCCTGGTGCACCAGCTCGCCGTGCACGGCCGCACCCGCCTGCTGGTCGTGGCCACCGACGGCGCGCCCGTGCCCGGCGCGATCTCCCGGCTGTGGACCGGCGAACTGCTGCCCCGGCTCGCCCTCGAACCGCTGCCCGCCGAGGAGACGGCCCCGCTGCTTGCCGCGGGCGCGGGCGGCCCGCTGGAGCCGCTCACCGCCAACCGGCTGCACCGCCTGTGCCAGGGCGACCTGCGACTGCTGCGCGACCTGCTCGGCGCGCTGCGCGACGGCGGGCTGCTCACCCGTGTCGACGGCACGGACGAACGGGCCTGGCGCGGGCCGGTGCCGGTCACCCCGACGGTCCGCGAACGCATCGCCCCCGCCCTCGACCGCATCGCCCCCGACGAGCGCGAGACCCTCCACCGCCTCGCCTTCGCCGAACCCCTCCCGCTGCCCATGGACGCCGTCGACCTCGGCATCCTCGAACGGCTCGAATACGACGCCCTGATCCGCATCGACGACCACGGCGGCGTCCACCTCGCCCACCCCCTGCTCGGCCCCGCCCTGCGAGCCACGGCCGGAAAGCTGCGCGCCCGGCGCCTGGCGGGCACGCCGGACCGCTGCGATGCCGCCCTGGCCGCGGAACAGGCGGCGCTGCTGCGGCGCATCGAGCAGGCCGACGTACGCCCGCTGGCCACACCCGTGGGGGAGTGGCTCGCGGCCGACGGCGCCGCGGTGCCGGCCGGGTACGCCGCCGCGCGGGCACGGTTCGCGCGGTTGCGGGGAGAGCTGCGGGAGGCCGCGGCATGGGCCCGGGAAGGGCTGCGCGGCGCGGCCGATGACGCGCCCTGCCGTACCGAACTCGCCCTCGCGGCGGCCCAGTCGGGTGAGGTGACGACTCCCGGGGAAGCCGAGGTGAACGGCGCCGTCGCCGTCTGGGCGGCGGCCGCGCGCGGCGACCTCGACCGGGCGCTGGCGGCGGTCGACGCGGACACTGCGTACGACGTGGGCCGTGCGTACGACGCGGACACTGCGTACGACGCGGACTGCGCCTACGACGCCGTACGCCTCGGTGCGCCGGAGCGCGCCACCGGCCGCCTGCGCGGCGTCTTCGCCGAGCACGCCGACGCGCTCGCCCGCGGCGACGGGCCCGCCCTGGACCGGGCGGCCGAACGGCTTCAGGAGCGCGGATTCCTGCTGTTCGCCGCCGAGGCGCACGCCCAGGCGGTACGGGCACACCGCGACCCGCGCGCGGCGCGAACCTCACGCACGCGCGCGGTGGCCCTGGCCCGACGCTGCCAGTCCGCCCGTACCCCGGCCCTCTCCGGCCTCGCCTTCGGCGAACTCACCGCCCGCCAGCGCCAGATCGTCACCCTCGCCGCGGCAGGCCTCAGCAACCGCCAGATCGCCGAACAGCTCACCCTCTCCGTACGCACGGTCGGCAACCACCTCTACAGCGCCTACGCCCGCCTCGGAGCCGGGGACCGGGCCGCTCTGCCCTGGCTGGTGGAACAGCCGGCGTAAATGCCGGGCCGTCCTCACGCCGCGCCGAACGCCGTGAACGCCCACCCCGTCGCCTGGTGGACCGCGTCGCACGGCACGGCCGCGCGGGCGTCGCGCAGAGCCTCGGCCAGGGAGAGGCCGGTGGCGAGGCCCTTGTGCAGGGCGAGCATCAGGGGGACGACGGCGGCGTCGTTGACGGGCGCGCTGCTCGCGACGACGCCCGCCGTGCCCAGCGGGAGCAACGCGGTGACCAGGCCGAGGAGTTCGTCGGCGCCGACCGAGGCGAGACGGGCGGTGTCGCAGCTGGAGAGGATGATGCGGTACGGGCTGCGGTCCAGGCGTTCGAAGTCGTGCACGATGAGCGGCCCGTCGGCCATCCGCAGCGCGGAGAACAGCGGGCTGTCCGCACGGAACGTGCCGTGCGCGGCGATATGGGCGAGGGCGGCCCCGTCGAGTTCCTCCAGCACGCGCGGGACGCGGGCCTCGTCGTGCTCCAGGACTGTCGGCCTGCCGTACCGGTCGGCGACCTCGGGCACCTCCGCGCCCCCCGTCGCCAGCCCTGGCCCGCGGACCAGGACGTGCCGCCCGCCCGGCGGCGGCTCGGTCTCCCGCGCCCGCAGCCAGCTGCTCGCCGACGGCGACACGCTGAGCACCCGCTTCCGCAGCGACGGCAGCAGCGCCCACGGCACCCGGTGCAGCCGGGCCGGCGGCACCACCACGACCGGCCCGGGCCCGAGATACGCGGCGGCCGGCCCGAGCAGCAGCTCCTCCAGCCGCCGCCCCGCCGCCTCCACCACCGGCAGCCGCCCCTCCGCACCGGGATGCGCGAGCCGTCGTAGCCCGGCCTGTACGTGCTCGGCCTCGGCCTCCGCCTCCGTGAGCAGCCCCGCCTCGAACCGCCGTACCCGCCCCTGACCGCACAGCAGCACCTGCACGCGCCCGTCGAGCACGGCGAGTTCCACCAGCCGCGTCTCACCCAGCCGCGCCAGCAGCCGCCCCACGTCGAACCGGTCCCCGTCGCCGGGCGAGTCGCCCCGCATGTGCAGGGTCCGCGAACGGACCTCCCGCTCCAGGCGCCGCTGCTCGCGCTCCAGCGCCGGCACCGGACGGCCCTCCATACGGGCGGCCTCCGCGCGGGCGGCGATCTCCCGGAACGCGGTCAGGGAACGCACCAGCGCCGGATCGGCCGGCGGCCGGGTGGGCGGCGCGGACAGCACCGTGGCCCGCCACCGCTCGCTCCACATCAGCAGCCGCCGCGGCCCCCCGCAGGCGAGGCTGGCCCGCTGCGCCAGCGCCGCGAGCTCCGCACCCTGCTCGGTGGCGCGCGCCCGCAACTCCGAGGCGCCGAGCGTCATCCGGTGATCGTCCAGGACGTCGAGTCCGCGCCGGCACGCCTCCAGCACCCCGCGACTCGAACCGGCGGCACGCGCGCGTAGGGCCTGCGCCGCCCAGCCCGTCATCCGCGCGTGCGGCGGTCCCGTGTGCCTGCTGCGGGCGGCGACCGCCAGGTGCCGTTCCGCGTCCGTGCGCCAGCCCAGGCTCAGCGCGATCCGGCCCGCGAGCAGGGACGCCTCCGGCGCGGCCGGTGCGCCGAACGCGGCCAGCCGGTCGGCCACCGCGGCGGCGTCCGCGACCAGCCGGCCCGAACGGCGCCCGGCGGCCACCCGGGCCTCGATCAGCACCAGCCGGGCGTGCGTCTCCCACCAGGTGCGCCGCTGCGCGGCGAACAGCCGTACGGCCAGCGCCGCCCGGGCGATCGCCGTGTGCGGATCGCCCGCCAGCCGGGCCGCGCGGGCGGCGACGAGCAGCAGCTCCGCCTTGCGCGTCGACTGCCCGCCGATACCGTCCAGCACCCCTATGGCCGCGTCCGCCTCGGCCAGCGCCTCCCGGGCCAGCCCGGCCGCCATCAACACCTCGCAGCGCCGGATGTTCAGCATGAAGGAGGGCGTTCCGAGCTTGGCGTACCGCTCCTGCGCCTCGTCCAGCAGCCGCAGCGCCGCCGGGATGTCGCCCGACCGGAACGCGGCCAGGCCCCGGCTCTCCACCGCGTCGGCCTTGTCGTGCTCCTGCCCGGTGGTGTCCCACAGCCGCTCGGCCGCCGTGAAGTCGGCGTCGGCCCGCTCCACCGAGCCCAGCGCCAGATGCACCGTCGCCCGCAGGGTCAGCGCCCGGGCCGTCCAGATCACGTCCTTCGCCTGCCGCAGCACGGGAATGGCCCGGCGTACGTCCTCCAGCGCCTCCCGGTGGTGGCCCAGCACCCACCACACATAGGCCCGGCGATACAGCACCCGCGCTCGTGTGTGCCCCGTACCGCGCAGCACGCCCCGCTCGAACGCGGCCAGCCCCTGCCGGGTGCGGCCCGCGTGCACCAGCGCCACGCCGAGCGTGCCGAGGACGTCCGCCTCCCGCTCGGCCGACTCCGCGCGCGCCGCCAGATCGCGGGCGCGGCGCAGATGGTCCAGGGCGATCCGCAGATCGCCGAAGTCCCGCTGCCAGATGCCGATCACCTGATGGGCGACGGAGGCGTGCAACGGCGGCGGATCGGTGTCGAGCACCCGCCGAGCCCCTGCCAGCGCGTCGTTCGGAGCGGCGAACACCATCGGCAGCAGTTCGAGAACCGAGTCGCTTCCCGCTGTCACCCCTCGGATGGTAGTGGCCCCGGAACCATGCCACACGGGTTTGTCTCTGTATCAATCAGCGGCCCAGCTGCTCTAGTTGTCGACCAAAGCTCCAGTGGGAGGACACGCCATGGCACCACAGCGATTCCGCGAGCAGTTCGACCAGATACAGCGCTCGATGCCCGACGTCCCTCTGGCGATGGGGCCGGACGACGCCGCCGAGTTCATGTACGAGAAGGGTGTCGTGCTCGCCCGGGACGGCGAGGAGGCCCGGCTCGTCGAGGACACGGTGCGGGCCCACTTCACCGAGACCGCCGGTCTGGTCGGGGAGCACGTGCGCCGGGCGAGCCCCGAGACCAACCGCTCCGGAATCACCCGTATCCAGGTCGGCGACCCCGGCGAAGGGGACCGCCGTGGCGACCGTGCCGTCGCGAACGCGCTGAGGGCGCTGCGCGCCGCGGAGGGACGCACGGGCCGCAGGCTGGTCAGCCGCAACCACGTGGTGCACATCGCCCCGGTCAACGCCTGTCCCGGCGACGAGCCCGTGCCCGCCCAGCCCACCGAGCAGTCCAACCCTGCGCCCGCCGAGGGCCTCTACGACGCGGACACCGCCGTCGGTGTGCTGGTGATCGACACCGGTCTGATGCGGGACTACCGCTCCTACCCGCTGCTGGCCCGCGCCCAGGGCGACTTCCAGATCAAGGAGTGCGACGACGACGGAGTCCTCCAGCAGTACGTCGGACACGGCACGTTCATCGCCGGACTGGTCGCCGCCGTCGCCCCCAACACCGACCTCACCGTCAGCAACGCGCTGAACGACGCGGGCGCCGTCCTGGAGTCGGAGTTCGGCGACAAGCTCTTCGAGGCCGTCGACAAGAGCGGCTGGCCCGACATCCTCAGCCTCTCCGCCGGCACCTCCAACGGCCGCACCGATGGCCTGCTCGGCGTGCAGGCCTTCATGGACGAACTGCGCGCCCAGCGCACCCTGCTGGTCGCCGCCGCCGGCAACAACGGCAGCGCCACCCCGTTCTGGCCCGCCGCCTACGCTGACCTGCCCGAGTACGCGAGCTCCGTGCTGTCGGTCGGAGCGCTGCGCAGCGACGGCGAGTTCGGCGCCTGCTTCAGCAACCACGGCGGCTGGGTCAAGGTCTACGCCCCCGGCGAGCGCCTCATCAGCGCCCTCACCGGCTTCATCGAGCCCGTCCCGTACGTCTACCAGCACTCCACCTACGACGACTGCCGCTACGGCTTCAGCTACGCCTGCACCTGCCAGTCCCCCCGGCACACCGGGGTGCTCAGCGGCGACCAGGCCGACCCGGACAAGCCGGACCAGGTGATGTTCGAGGGTCTCGCCACCTGGAGCGGCACCTCCTTCGCCACCCCCGTGGCGGCCGGGATGATCGCCTCCCACATGGTCGCCCACAAGGAGACCGACCCGCGGGCCGCACGGCAGCAACTGCTCGCGGGCAACCCCGAGTTCGCGGAAGTGCGCGGCGCCATGGTGCCGGCCCTGCGGCCGCAGACGTGGCGACCGGTGCCGGCCGGCACCGCCGGGCCTGGGGCATGAGGGTCCTGACGGTCCCCGCCACGGCGTACGATGACGTGCCGTACACAAGGGGTGGGGCCGTGGATCGTGCAGATGTCGGCGCGCTCGTCCAGTCCGCCGTCGACGGTGACGCGGCGGCCTGGAAAGCGCTGGTGGAAGGGCTGAGCCCACTGGTGTGGTCGGTGGTGCGCGCCCACCGGCTCTCCGACGCCGACGCGCACGAGGTCTACCAGACCGTCTGGTTCCGCTTCGCCCAGAATCTGGGGCGGATCCGGGAACCGCAGAAGGCGGGGGCGTGGCTGGCGAGCACCGCGCGGCACGAGAGCCTGAAGGTGCTCAAGAGTCTCCGCCGGATGACACCGACCGACGATCCGCAGCTGCTGGACCGGGTCAGCGAGGACCGTACGCCTGAGCAGTCGGTGATCGACTCGGAGGAGGCGGCCGCAGAGAGTGAGCGCATCCGGCGGCTGTGGCAGGAGTTCGAGGAACTGGGGGAGCGCTGCAGGCAGTTGCTGCGGGTGCTGATGGCCTCGCCGCCGCCCAGCTACCAGGAGGTGTCCGCCGCCCTGGGCATCGCCGTCGGCAGCATCGGGCCGCTGCGCCAGCGCTGTCTGCGTCGCCTGCGGGCCCGACTCGACGCACGGGGAGCACTGTGAACGCCAAACACGAGGACGACTTCGACGGCCGCGAAGACGTCCACCACGACGACGAGTTCGACGGCGGCCTGCTGGAGGAGGAACTCCGTGGCGCCGCCGCTGTCCTGGACCCGGTGCCGGCCGAGCTGCGCCGTATCGCCGTCGACGCCTACGCGCTGCACGACCTGGACGCCCGGCTCGCCGAGCTGACCTTCGACTCGCTGGTCGACGCCATCCCCGTCCGCGGGGTGACGGACGCGCCGCGGATGCTGACCTTCCGCAGCGGCGAACTGACCGTCGACGTCGAGGTGACCGCCCAGGGCCTGATGGGGCAGGTACTGCCGCCCCAGCCGGCCCGGATCGAGGTGCTCGGCGGACCCCAGCCCGCCGCGCCGGACACCCTCACGGCCGACGCCATGGGCCGCTTCGCCGGTCACGTGGCACCGTCCGGCCCCTTCGCGCTGCGACTGCGGACCGGCGGTGAGGTGGTCGTCACGGAGTGGCTGCGGGCCTGACCGCTGCGCTCACCAGGTGCAGGGCAGGTCCAGCGGGCCCCGGAGCATGGTCTCGCGGCGCCAGGCGACCTGCTCCGGCGGGACCGCGAGCCGTAGGCCTGGCAGTCGTTCCAGCAGCGTGTCGATGAGTAGTTCGGTCTGTGTCCGGGCGAGGACGGCGCCGGTGCAGTAGTGCGGCCCGTTACCGAAGGTCAGGTGCGGGTTGGGGGCGCGGTCGGGGTCGATGCGGTCCGGGTCGGGGAAGACGTCGGGGTCGCGGTTGGCGGCCAGGTAGGAGACGTACACCGGATCGCCCGCCCGGATGAGCATGCCGTGCAGCTCGATGTCCTCCAGGGCGATCCGGGCCAGGCCCACGGAGCTGCGGTGCGGGATCCAGCGCAGCAGCTCGTCGAGGAGGGGGCCGCGGGTCTCGGGGCGGTCCCGCATCCGCTGCATCAGTTGGGGGCGGGTGAGCAGCAGGTACAGCGTCTGACCGCAGTTGTGGGTGACGGCCTCGCCGCCGATCTGCAGCGGCCCGGCGAGCCCGATCGCCTCCGGCTCGTCGATCTCGCCACGGGCCACGGCGGCACCGAGCAGCGAGTACACGTCCTCGTCGTCGGTGATGCCGCGGGCGCGGATCGTCTCGGCGATCCACCCGTACAGCCCCTGCTTGGCCCGGTCGGCGGCCTCGGTGCCGCCCGAGGTGGAGATGATCTGCCGGGTCCAGGCGTGTACCTGCTCGCGCTCGTCGGCGGGCACGCCCATGACCTCGCTGACCACGGCGATCGGGAACGGTTCGAGCACCCGCTCGATCAGGTCGGCCGGCGGCCCGATCCGTGCGACGTCGTCCACCAGTTCGTCGAGCATCTCCTGCGCGCGTGGCCGCAGCCGCTTCATCGCGCCGACGGTGAAGGCCCCGGCGACCGCCTTGCGCAGCCGGTTGTGGTCGGGCTGGTCGGCGAAGGCGAGCGAGCCGGGGCGCGGCTTGAAGTGCGGGGCCACCCGGGTCACCTGGCGGCGCGTCACCTCGGCGCGGCTGAACCGCGGATCGTTGGTGATCGCCCTCACGTCCTCGTAGCGGGTGGCCAGCCACGCCCAGCCCTCGCCGAACGGCAACTGGACGCGGGTCAGGGGGCCCTCGCGCATGAGGTCCGCGAGGACCGGGTCGAACCGGGTGCCCTCCAGGTCGAGCGACGGCCACTGCCGTACCGGCGGCCGGGCCCGCCCCGTCAGCGTGGTGGTCTCCTCGGTCATGCCCTCACCCTCACCACTGCGGGGCGGCCTGTCGCGCGGGAGTGCCCCATCCGGTGGTCACCCGGTGACGTCGTCCACCAGCCGGGCCAGCGCCCCGGCGAGCCGGGACAGTCCCGGTCCGGCCGGTCCGCCCGGCTCGGTCATGTACGTGTCCCGGCGGATCTCCACCATCAGCGCGGACACCCGAGGCTCGGTGCCGTAGTAGCCCAGGGGTACATACGCCCCGCTGAACGGACTGTCCAGCCCCGTCTCCCCGTACGCCTCCCTGGCCGCCTCCAGCAGCTCGCGTGACGTGTGGAAGGAGTCCGTGCCTAGGCAAACCGGCGGCCGGGGCCCCTCGCCGTGCAGCTCGTACGGCAGCCGGGTGCTGGGATAGGAGTGCACGTCGATGATCACAGCCCGTCCCGTGGCGGCCAGCCGGTCCGCCACGGCCTGGGTCATCGCCCGCGCGTACGAGCGGTAGTACCGCTCGACCAGCGGCTCTGGATTGACGTCCTCGGGTCGCAGGACGTCACCGTGCGTGGTCTGTGTGTACACCGCCCCCATGCCGACGGCGAGCATCTCCTCCCGCTCGTCCGGGAACCGCTCCGGGTCGACGACCAGCCGCGACAGCCGGTTGACGAACCGCCATGGGGTGACACCGGCCAGCCCGGCCGCCGCCTCGGCGATTCGATCCGTGTGTGCGTCGGTGATGTGGTCCAGCTCCCGCTCCAGCTCCGCGTCGTCCAGCACGATGTCCGCGCGCACGTCGCCCGGTATGTCCCGGGCCGAGTGCGGCACATGGAGGATCACGGGGGAGTGGTCGGCGCCGGGCAGGAGCTCGAAGGACTGCGGGGCGTCGGTCATGCGGCTGCTCCAGGGTGTAGTCGAGGGGTACCACACGGCTCCGCCCCGGCCGGACGGTGCACCGGTCGGGGCGGAGACGGAAACGGACGGCCCTTCAACGCCCGGGCGTCAAAGGCCGGGGCGTCAGCTCAGCGACGCGAGGACCTCGTTCCAGGTGGCCGACGGCCGCATGACCGCCGCTGCCTTGGCCGGGTCGGGCTGGTAGTAGCCGCCGATCTCCACCGGCTTGCCCTGCACGGCGTTCAGCTCGTCCACGATCTTCTGCTCGTTCGCGGTGAGCGTCTCGGCGAGCGGCGCGAAGGCCTTCGCCAGCTCGGCGTCGTCGGTCTGCCTGGCCAGCTCCTGCGCCCAGTACAGGGACAGGTAGAAGTGGCTGCCACGGTTGTCGATGCCGCCGACGCGCCGGGTCGGGGACTTGTCCTCGTTGAGGAAGGTCGCCGTGGCGCGGTCCAGCGTGTCGGCCAGGACCTGGGCGCGGGCGTTGCCCGTGGCCTGCGCGTACTGCTCCAGGGACGGCACAAGCGCGAAGAACTCACCCAGGGAGTCCCAGCGCAGGTAGTTCTCCTTGACCAGCTGCTGCACATGCTTCGGCGCGGAGCCGCCGGCGCCGGTCTCGAACAGGCCACCGCCCGCCATCAGCGGCACGACCGACAGCATCTTGGCGCTGGTGCCCAGCTCCAGGATCGGGAACAGGTCGGTCAGGTAGTCACGCAGCACGTTGCCGGTGACGGAGATCGTGTTCTCACCGCGGCGGATGCGCTCCACCGACAGCTTGGCCGCCTCGACGGGGGACAGGATGCGGATGTCCAGGCCCTCGGTGTCGTGCTCCGGCAGGTAGGCGTTGACCTTCTCGATCAGGTTGGCGTCGTGGGCGCGGGTGGCGTCCAGCCAGAACACCGCCGGGTCGCCGGTGGCGCGGGCGCGGGTGACGGCGAGCTTCACCCAGTCCTTGATCGGCGCGTCCTTGGTCTGGCAGGCGCGGAAGATGTCACCGGCGGACACCGTCTGCTCGATCACGGCGTTGCCGTTCTGGTCGACCAGCCGGACCGTACCGGTGGTCGGGATCTCGAAGGTCTTGTCGTGGCTGCCGTACTCCTCGGCCTTCTGCGCCATGAGGCCGACGTTCGGCACCGAGCCCATGGTCGACGGGTCGTAGGCGCCGTTGGCGCGGCAGTCCTCGATCACGGCCTGGTAGACGCCCGCGTAGGAGGAGTCCGGGATGACCGCGATCGTGTCGTGCTCCTGCCCGTCCGGGCCCCACATGTGGCCGGAGGTGCGGATCATGGCCGGCATGGAGGCGTCGACGATCACGTCCGACGGCACGTGCAGGTTGGTGATGCCCTTGTCGGAGTCGACCATCGCCAGCTCCGGGCCCTCGGCGAGCTCGGCGTCGAAGGAGGCCTTGATCTCGGCGCCGTTCGGCAGGGACTCCAGGCCCTTGAAGATGCCGCCGAGGCCGTCGTTGGGGGTCAGGCCGGCCGCGGCGAACGTCTCGCCGTACTTCGCGAACGTCTTCGGGAAGAAGACGCGCACCACGTGACCGAAGATGATCGGGTCGGAGACCTTCATCATCGTGGCCTTCAGGTGCACGGAGAACAGCACGCCCTCCTGCTTGGCGCGGGCGACCTGCGCGGCGAGGAACTCACGCAGCGCGGCGACGCGCATCACGGAGGCGTCGACGACCTCACCGGCGAGAACGGGTACGGACTCGCGCAGCACGGTGGTGGAGCCGTCGTCGCCCTTGAGCTCGATCCGCAGCGCGCCGTCCTCGGCGATCACCACGGACTTCTCGGTGGAGCGGAAGTCGTCCACGCCCATGGTCGCCACGTTCGTCTTGGACTCGGCCGTCCAGGCGCCCATCCGGTGCGGGTGGGTCTTGGCGTAGTTCTTGACCGACGCGGGGGCGCGGCGGTCGGAGTTGCCCTCACGCAGCACCGGGTTCACCGCGGAGCCCTTGACCTTGTCGTAGCGGGCGCGGATCTCGCGCTCCTCGTCGGTCTTCGGGTCGTCCGGGTAGTCCGGCAGCGCGTAGCCCTGGCCCTGCAGCTCGGCGATCGCGGCCTTCAGCTGCGGGATGGACGCCGAGATGTTCGGCAGCTTGATGATGTTGGCCTCGGGCGTCTTGGCCAGCTCGCCCAGCTCGTGCAGGGCGTCCGGGATGCGCTGGTCCTCGGCGAGGTACTCCGGGAACACGGCGATGATGCGGCCCGCCAGCGAGATGTCCCGCGTCTCCACGGCGACACCCGCCTGCGAGGCGTATGCCTGGACCACCGGCAGGAAGGAATACGTCGCCAGGGCCGGGGCCTCGTCAGTGTGCGTATAGATGATGGTCGAGTCAGTCACCGGGTGCTCCGCTCCACGTCTGCAACATTGCTCGACATCAAGATATCTCGTGTCGAGGGCCTACTCGACAGGGGTACGCCTGCCATGCGCTCAGTCGGCACGGACGGACGCCACGTCCTCCGTCTCCTCGGTGCCCCGCTGCTGCGGTATGACCACCGAGCCCTGCTGCAACGACACCGTCCGCGTGGGCGCCGGGATCCGGATGCCCTCGGCCCGGTACCGCTTGTGCAGACGCTTGATGAACTCGTGCTTGATCCGGTACTGGTCGCTGAACTCGCCCACACCCAAGATGATCGTGAAGCCGATCCGCGAGTCGCCGAACGTGTGGAAGCGGACCGCCGGCTCATGGTCCGGGACGGCGCCGTCGATCTCGTTCATCACCTCGGCGATGACCTCCATGGTCACCCGCTCGACGTGCTCCAGGTCGCTGTCGTAGGCCACGCCCGCCTGGAGCAGGATCGTCAGCTGCTCCTCGGGCCGGTTGTAGTTGGTCATATTCGTCCCCGCGAGCTGTCCGTTGGGGATGATGACCAGGTTGTTGGAGAGGTTGCGGATGGTGGTCTGCCGCCAGTTGATGTCGGTGACGTAGCCCTCCTCGCCGCTGCTCAGCCGGATGTAGTCGCCGGGCTGGACGGTCTTGGAGGCGAGGATGTGCAGGCCCGCGAAGAGGTTCGCCAGGGTGTCCTGCAGGGCGAGGGCGACGGCCAGACCGCCGACACCGAGGGCGGTCAGCAGCGGGGCGATGGAGATGCCCAGCGTCTGCAGCATCACCAGGAAGCCGATGGCCAGCACCAGGACCCGGGTGATGTTCACGAAGATCGACGCCGAGGCGGCGACTCCCGAGCGGGACTGGGCGACCGTACGCACCAGCGCGGCGACCGCCCGGGCCGCGGACACCGACACGACGAGGATGAACACCACGGTCAGGGACTGGTTGACGTGGTGCTGGACGGTCCGGGTCAGTGGCAGCACCCCTCCGGCGGCCGCCGCGCCGCCCACGATCGCCCCCCACGGCACCACGGTCCGCAGGGCGTCCACGATGACGTCGTCGCCGCCCCAGCGGGTCCGCACGGCGTGCTTGCCCAGCCAGCGCAGCAGCATGCGCAGCAGGAACGCCGCCAACAGGCCCGCCGCCAGCGCGATTCCGGCGAGGACGAGGTCGTCCAGGGTCAGCGCGCGGGTCACCGGTCACCTCCGGGGAAACGGTCTGCGGCGTACCGGATGTGAAGTCGCGTCACGATGTCACCTGCTCGAAGACGGGATGTGCGATCGCGCCGGCCACCGTGCGGGTCGACGCGATCGCTCATCCTGCCGTATCCGACACCCCAGTTCGTACCTGGCCCGGTGGCCGGATCGCGCAGCTCAGACGATTCCCTCGGCCATTTCGGCCTGTTCCCGGTCCGATCCGTACGCGGCCGTGGTCGGTGTTCCGTACGAACGGCGGGCGACGTACCACCACGCGGTGGCGAGGACGAGTACGACGAGCAGGGCCACGGAGGCGTAGTTCATCGTGTCGACCGTCACCGGCGAGGACTGCGGCAGGCAGAACAGGACGGTCACACAGGCCACCCAGCCGACCGCGATCCAGCCGATCGGCCTGCTCCACCGGCCCAGGTGCCACGGCCCCGGCCGGAACCGGTCGCCCGCGCGCAGCCGCAGGAACACGGGGATGACGTAGGCGGGCGTGATCCCGATGACGTTGATGGCGGTCACCGCCCCGTACGCCGTCGCAGAGTACAGCGACGGCAGCGCGAGCACGCCCGCGACGCCCACCGACAGCCAGACCGCGGCGACCGGCGTCTGGGTGCGGCCGCTGACCTTGCGCCACAGCGCCGAGCCGGGCAGGGCCCGGTCCCTACTGAACGCGAACACCATCCGGCTGGCCGCGGCGACCTCGGCGTTGCCGCAGAACAGTTGGGCCACGATCACGACCAGCAGCAGCGCGCTGGCGCCGTCCGTGCCGAGGCCGTCGAGCAGGATCTGCGCGGGCGGCACCCCGGTCTCGCTGGCCCGCGTGGCGGCGTAGTCCTGGATGGCGAAGGTCAGACCGGCCAGCAGCACGAAACCGGCGATCCACGACACCCAGATGGCCCGCACGATGCCGCGCGCCGCCGACACCGAGGCGTTGGCGGTCTCCTCGGAGAGGTGGGCGGAGGCGTCGTAGCCGGAGAAGGTGTACTGCGCGAGCAGCAGACCGATCGCGGCGACATAGACCGGGTTCTCCCAGCCGGTCTCGTTGACGAACTCGGTGAAGACGAACGACGGCGACTGGTGGTGGTCGGGGACGATCGCCAGCGCGCCGACGATCAGCGCGACACCGGCGAGGTGCCACCACACGCTGATCGAGTTGAGCACGCTCACCAGGCGCACGCCGAACAGGTTCAGCGTGGCGTGCAGCAGCAGGATCACCAGGAAGATGAGGAACGTCTTCTCCGGTGTGGGCTCGAAGCCCCACTGGAGGTTCAGGAACGCGCCCGTGAACAGGGCGGCCCCGTAGTCGATGCCAGCGATCGCGCCGAGCAGACCGAGCAGGTTCAGCCATCCCGTGTACCAGCCCCACCGGCGGCCGCCGAGCCGGTCGGCCATGTAGTACAGGGCGCCGGACGTGGGATACGCGCTGGTCACCTCGGCCAGCGCGAGCCCCACGCACAGCACGAACAGGCCGACCCCGGCCCAGCCCCACAGCATCACCGCGGGTCCGCCCGCGCCCATGCCGAAGCCGTACAGGGTCATGCAGCCGGACAGGATCGAGATCACCGAGAAGCTGATCGCGAAGTTGCCGAAGCCGCCCATACGGCGGGCGAGCACCGGTTTGTAGCCGAGTTCGCGCAGGCGCTGTTCCTCGTCCTGCGGCGGGAGGGCGTTGCTGGACATGCGAATCCTTCGGGTAGGCAAACGGAAAAAATCAGGGGCGTTGCGCCGCCGAGCGGCTGCGGGCCTGCAGAAAGACGTCCACGGCCTGGGCGTGGTCGGACGGATCGGATGTGCGGTGGACCCAGGGCAGGGGCGCGTAGTACGGGCCGATCGCGTCGAACACCCGGGTCGCCTCCGCGAACTGCAGGGCGCCCCACAGGGCGTGGGCGAGGTGGTTGAGGTCGAGCGGCGAGCGCTCGGGCGCGGTGCTGAGCTCGAACCAGTTGTGGAAGGCCCGGCGTGCCTCCCGGGTCGCGTCCTCGGCGACCCAGTGCAGATCGAGGGCGGCGTCGTGTCCGCCCGCGCGCCGGTAGCGCTCGACCCGTACGTACAGCGGCAGGACGTGCAGCGCGGAGCCCGGCGGCGCGCCGTCGGCCGCCCACTGCGCGAAGCCGACCGCCTCCGCGAGCCGCCCCGAGGCGGCCCGCCCGAACAGGAACTGGAGCATGCGGTGGTGGGCCTCGCGGTTGTACGGGTCGCGCTTGCCGGCCTGCGCGAGCAGTCCCCAGGGGCCGGGCGGCAGCATCGGCTCCGGCGCCGGAATCCGGTGCTCGTCCCAGCGCTGTTCCCGGTCCAGGCGGGCCAGCGCCAGCAGGCAGACCCACGGCACCGGGTCGTGCGGGGAGGCGCGGGTCGCCGCGTCGGCCGCCAGCCAGGCCTCGTGCCACAGTTCCTGCGTACGGCGATGGTCCCCGCGGGCGGCGCGCAGCGCGCGTTCGACCGCGACCCGGGCGTGCATCACCACGGCCGGGACGCTGTCCGGTTCCTCGGCGAGCCAGGCCCGCACCACGTCGGTGCCGGCCGCCGCGGCGGCCAGGACCTGGGTGCGCTGGGTCCACTGCGACCAGGACGCGGTCTCCGTGAGCAGGGTGCGCATCGACATCCAGCGTCCGGTGCGCACCTCCTGAAGGGCCGTGCGCAGCGCGGCGTCGGGTCCTGCGGGGTCGTAGGCGGGTCGTGCTCCGTCTCTGGCCATCATCCGCCCGCCCCGTGGAACGGGCGGACGGGAGCGGCAGGCTGGAGTAACAACAGGGTTCCCCCGAACGGCGGTTGACAAGGTCATGTCCGGTCGGCGGTTCACTATAGAGGCGGAGCTTCCGCATTCTCCTCATGGTTTGCCGAACCATGAGGGCTTCCTCGTGTCACCGGGCCCCTATGTGAACTGACCGTCCGTCAGCGCCGCTTGACGCGGTGTGGCGGCCGACGGCAGGCTGTCGAGCCGTGATCGCCCAGGAGTCGACAGGGGGCTCGATGACAGGTCCGGTGCTCGCCGTCGACCAGGGCACGTCCGGCACCAAGGCCCTGGTGATCTGCCCCGAACGGGGCGTCATCGGCACCGGGTTCGCCGCCGTGCGCCCGCGCTCGCTGCCCGGCGGCCTGGCCGAGGTCGACCCTGCCGAGCTGTACGACTCGGTGGTCGAGGCGGGGCGCCAAGCCCTCGCCGAGGCCCGCGAACCCGTGGTCGCCCTGGGCCTGGCCAACCAGGGCGAGACCGTGCTCGCCTGGGACCCGGTGACCGGCCGCCCGCTGACCGAGGCGCTGGTCTGGCACGACCGTCGTGCGGAATCCGCATGCGCCGAACTCGCGGTGTTCGAAGACGAGTTGAGGCACCTGACGGGCCTGCCGGTCGATCCGTACTTCGCCGCGCCCAAGATGGCCTGGATACGACGGAACCTCACCCGTGAGGGAGTCGTCACCACCAGCGACGCCTGGCTCGTCCACCGGCTCACCGGCGCCTACGTCACCGACGCCGCCACCGCGGGCCGTACCCAACTGCTCGACCTCGACCGCACGGAATGGTCGGCGCGCGCCCTCGACCTCTACGGCCTGTCCGGCGAGCGGCTGCCCGAGGTCGTCGACAACGCGGGTCCCGTCGGCACCACCACGGCCTTCGGACCCGAGATCCCGCTCACCGGTCTGGCCGTCGACCAGCAGGCCGCGTTGCTGGCGCAGCGCATCACCGAACCGGGCGGCGCCAAGTGCACCTACGGCACCGGCGCGTTCCTCCTCGCGCACACCGGTGACACGCCCCGGCGCGGCGACTCCGGTCTGGTCAGCTGTGTAGCCTGGCGGCTCGCCGGACACGCCGGGTACTGCCTCGACGGGCAGGTCTACACGGCCGCCTCCGCCGTTCGCTGGCTCACCGACCTCGGCGTGATCAAGGGCGCCGCCGATCTCGACGCCGTGGGCGCTGCGGTCCCCGACAGCGGCGGGGTCACCTTCGTGCCCGCCCTCGCGGGCCTCGCCGCCCCCTGGTGGCGCGGCGACCTGCGCGGCTCGCTCACCGGGCTCGGCCTCGACACCGGCCCCGGCCATCTGGTCCGCGCCCTGTGCGAGGGCATCGCCGCCCAGGTCGTCGAACTCGCCGACGCGGCGGCGAAGGACCTCGGCGCCCCGCTGGACACCCTGCGCGTGGACGGCGGCCTGACCCGCTCGACGCTCCTCATGCAGACCCAGGCCGACCTGCTGCAACGCCCGGTCGAGGTGTCCGCGCTGCCCGACGCGACCGCACTCGGCGTCGGCGCGCTGGCCCGGCTGGGCGCGGAGCCGGGGCTGACCGTGGAGGCGGCGCTGCCCGACTGGAAACCGGCCGCCGTTTACGAACCCCGGATCAGCGCCGAGGAGGCCGCCGAGCGCCTCGCCGTGTTCCGCCGCGAGGTCACGGCGCTGCTCGACCGGGCGCCCGCATGACCCGGGCCTATGAGGTGGGGGTCGTCGGCAGCGCGATCACCCGGGAACTCGCCTCGTATCCGTGGCTGCGCGTCGCCCTTGTCGAGGTCCGGGGAAAGTCGTCCGGTGTCCGTGGCTGCGTATCGCCGTTTTCGAGGCCCGGGAGGACCTCGGCCGGAGCAGCTGCGAGGCCGACATCGTGATCCACCGGCCGTTCGACGGGACGCCCGCATGACCGGCACATACGACGTGGCGGTCGTCGGCGCCGGAGTCGTCGGCAGCGCGATCGCCCGCGAACTCGCCCGCTATCCACGGTTGCGCATCGCCCTCGTCGAAGCCCAGGACGATGTCGGGCAGGGCAGCTCCAAGGCCAACACCGCGATCCTGCACACCGGGTTCGACGCGGTCCCCGGCTCGCTGGAGGCACGGCTGGTGCGCGAGGGGGCGCGGCTGCTCGCCGCCTACGCCGCCGAGTCCGGCATCCCCGTCGAACCGGTCGGCGCCCTGCTCGTCGCCTGGGACGAGGAGCAGCTCGCCGCACTGCCCCGCCTCGCCGAGAAGGCCGAGGCCAACGACTACCACGCCACCCGTCTGCTCGGCCCCGCCGCACTGTACGAGCGCGAACCCCATCTCGGCCCCGGCGCGCTCGGCGCCCTGCACGTGCCCGGCGAGTCGATCATCTGCCCCTGGACGACGACCCTTGCGTACGCCACCCAGGCCGTCCGGCACGGAGTCGACCTGCACCTCGACGCACGCGTCGAGGACGTGAGTCAGCAGGACGGCATCCATGTGCTGACGACCAGCGCGGGCACCCTGCGGGCCCGCTGGCTGGTCAACGCGGCCGGACTGCACGCCGACACGCTCGACGCACGGCTCGGGCACCGCGACTTCACCGTCACCCCGCGCCGCGGCCAGCTCATCGTCTTCGACAAGTTCGCCCGCACCCTGGTCAACCACATTCTCCTGCCCGTCCCCACCGCACTCGGCAAGGGCGTCCTGGTCGCCCCCACCGTCTACGGCAACGTCCTGCTCGGCCCCACCGCCGAGGACCTGGACGACAAACGGGCCACCGGCTCCACCGCCGACGGACTCGACGCCCTGCGCGCCAAGGGCCGCCGCATCCTCCCCGAACTGCTCGACGAGGAGGTCACCGCCGTCTACGCGGGCCTGCGCGCCGCCACCGAGCACGACGACTACCGCATCCGCGCCCACCCCGGCCAGGCGTACGTCACCGTCGGCGGCATCCGCTCCACCGGCCTGACGGCGTCTCTCGCGATCGCGGCCCGTGTCACCGGCCTGCTGACCGAGGCAGGCCTCGACGCGGGCCCGGTCCGGGAGCTGGAGCCCGTGCGGATGCCCAACCTCGGCGAGGCCTTCCCTCGCCCCTACCAGCGCCCCGAACTCATCGCGGCCGACCCGCAGTACGGCACCCTCGTCTGCCACTGCGAGCGCGTCTCCCGCGGCGAGATCCGCGACGCCCTCGCCAGTACGATCCCGCCGCGCACCCTCGACGGACTGCGCCGCCGCACCCGCGCCCGGGCGGGACGCTGCCAGGGCTTCTACTGCGGGGCCGCGGTACGGCAGCTGTTCGAGGAGGCCCGGCCATGACGGACGTACGGCAGGTCGACGTGCTCGTCGTCGGCGCGGGCCCCGCCGGGCTCGCCACCGCCACCCGCCTCGCCGCCGCCGGGGCGGGCCGGGTGGAGGTGCTGGACCGGGAGCAGCGGGCGGGCGGAGTGCCCCGGCACTGCGCGCACGGCGGCTTCGGCACCTGGCTGCACCCGCTGACCGGCCCCCAGTACGCCCGCCTCCTCACCGCCGCCGCCGTACGCGCCGGAGCGGTCGTCCGCACCGGCGTGACCGCCCTGGACTGGGCGGGCCCACTGACCCTGACGACGGTCGGCCCGCACGGCCCCGAGACGATCACCGCGAGGGCGATCGTGCTGGCCACCGGCGCCCGCGAACGCCCCCGCGCCGCGCGCCTGGTGCCCGGCACTCGTTCGGCCGGGGTCTACACCACGGGCGAACTCCAGCAGGCGGTCCATCTGTACGAGCAGCCGATCGGCAGCCGGGCCGTGGTGGTCGGCGCGGAGGACGTCTCCTACGCGGCCGCCGACACCGTACGGGCGGCCGGCGCCCGGGTCGTCGCCATGGTCACCGACCTGCCCGCCCCACGGACCACGCCCGCCCGGGCCCTCGACGCCCGGCTCCGCCGGGGCATCCCGCTCCTCACCCACACCGGCGTCACCGAACTCCTCGGCCACGGCCGCCTGTCCGGCGTCCGGGTGCGCCACCGCGACGGCCGTACGACGGTCCTGCACTGCGACACCGTCGTGTTCACCGGCGACTTCGTCCCCGACCACGAACTGGCCCGGCGCGGTGGCATCACCCTGGACCCCGCAACTCGCGGCCTTGCCGTCGACAGCACCCTGCGCACCTCACGCCCCGGCGTGTTCGCCGTCGGCAACGTCGTGCACGCCGTGGAGCCCGCACGGGCGGTGGCCCGCGAGGGCGTGCACGCGGCGACCGCCGTCCTCTCGGAACTCCGGCCCTTCTGATCCATCAGAAGGGCCCTGTGCCTCATAGCTCCGTGAACGAGCCGTGCCGCCCCGCCCCCGCGGCGAAGCGGGCGGCCCCCTCCAGGCTCTCCGCCAGCACGCCCATGCCGTGGCGGAGTTCACCGAGCATCGCCGCCTGCTCGTCCAAGCCGTCCTGCTCCAGTACCGAGGCGCGGTCGGCGCGCAGGCAGGACTGGGGGAAGCGGGCGATCGTGGCGGCGAGTTCCTCGGCCTCGGCGCGGGCGCGGCCGGTGGGCACGAGGCGGTTGGCGAGGCCGATGTCGTAGGCCTCGCGGGCGGGCACCGGACGCCCGGTGAGGATCATGTCCAGGGCGCGGCTCGTGCCGATCAGCCGGGGGAGCCGTACCGTGCCGCCGTCGATGAGCGGCACGCCCCAGCGGCGGCAGAACACCCCGAACACGGCGTCCTCCTCGGCGACCCGCAGATCGCACCACAGCGCCAGCTCCAGGCCGCCCGCGACGGCGTGTCCCGCCACGGCGGCGATCACCGGCTTGGTCAGCCGCATCCGGGTCGGCCCCATCGGCCCGTCGCCGTCCTCGGCGACCCGGTTGCCGCGCTCGGTGCCGATCGCCTTGAGGTCCGCCCCCGCGCAGAACGTGCCGCCCTCACCCCACAGCACCGCCACCCGCGCCTCGTCATCGGCCTCGAACGCGCGGAAGGCGGCGGCGAGTTCGGCCGCCGTCGGGCCGTCCACCGCGTTGCGGGCCTCTGGGCGGGCGAGGACGACCGTGGTGACGTACTGCTGACGCTCGACGCGGACCGGCATGGTGGAGCCCCTTCGTATCGTCCTTCGTATTGTCGGGGGCAGCACGTTACTGGCTCAGATGACCTTCAGCCGGACCAGCGCGCCCAGCGTCAACGCCCCCGGCAGCAGCGGCAGCCAGACGGTGATGATGCGGTACGCCAGGACCACCGCCGTGGCCACGGCGGCCGGACTGCCCGCCGCGACCAGCGCCACGATCAGCGCCGCCTCGACCGAGCCGAGCCCACCCGGTGTGGGCACCACGGCGACGGCGACGGTCGCAGCCAGATACGCCACGACCATGTGCCACAGGGGTATCTCCAGCCCCAACGCCAGCCCCACCGCCACCAGCCCGGCCGCCTGCAACGCGGGGAACGCCAGCGAACCGCCCCACAGGGCCAGCGCCCGCGACGGACGGGTGTGCACCGAGCGCGCCTCGCCCAGTGCCGTGCGCAGGAAGGAGAAGACGGCCGTGCGCAGCCGTCGTACCAGCAGCAGCACGGCCGCCGCCACCAGCACGACCGCGCCGAGCACGAGCAGCAAGGGGCCGACCGCGGCGTCCGGCAGCAGGGTGCCGAGCCGCAGCGCGCCCGGGAAGGCGATCAGCAGCACGGCCAGCATGCCGACCCGGGCGATGCTCTCGGCGAGCAGATAGAGCGCCACCGCGGCCGAGGAGCGGGCCAGCGGCAGCCCGCACACCGTCATGAACCGCAGGTTGACCGCGCTGGAGCCGAGCCCGGTCGGCAGCATGTGGTTGGCCGCCATCGCCGCGACCTGCGTGGCGAGCAGCCGGAAACCCGGCAGCCGCTCGACGACCGCGCCCTGCCGGGTCACCGCCATGGCGACCCAGGTCAGGCAGGTGGCGCCGCCCGCGGCCAGCAGCCATGGCCACTTGGCCGTCGCCAGGTGGTGGAAGCCCTCGGCGAGCACATCGCGGTGTCGCACCGCGAGGTACGCCACGAAGGCGACCGGGAGCAGGCCCAGGATCAGCCGGAAGGGGATGCGTCTGGGGCGCCGTCCCGCGGGTTGTTGTTCGACCGCTGTCACACTTCGAGAGGTTTTCCGTACCGCCTCAACTGCGGGTTGCGGAAGCGGGGACGGGGGATTACGTACGGGGAGCGAGCCGACAACGATCTTCCCGAGGGCCCGCACCGGGACACTTGACCGCACGCTTGACCTCAAGCCTGGTCGAGGCTCTACGTTCGATGCATGAGCATGGAATCCACGGCGTGGACGCAGCTGTACAGCGTCATGCACGCCACACAGGAACGCCGCCCCTTCGCCCGCGCGACACTGCGCCGCATCGCCGGGTTCGCCCGCCCGCACCGCCCCCGGATCGCGCTGTTCGTGCTGCTCGGGGTGGCGACCGCGCTGCTCGCCGTCGCGACCCCGGTCCTCGCCGGCCGCGTCGTCGACGCGATCGTGACGAACGGCGACGCGCGGACCGTCGTACGCCTCGCGCTGCTGATCGCGCTCATCGCGGTGGCGGAGGCGGCGCTCGGCATCCTCGGCCGCAGACTCTCGGCGGCACTGGGGGAGGGGCTCATCCTCGATCTGCGGACGGCGGTGTTCGACCATGTGCAGCGCATGCCGGTCGCGTTCTTCACCCGCACCCGCACGGGAGCCCTGGTCAGCCGGCTCAACAACGACGTGATCGGCGCCCAGCGGGCCTTCAGCAACACCCTGTCCGGCGTGGTCAGCAATCTCGTCACGCTGGTGCTCACCCTCGCCGTCATGCTCACCCTGTCCTGGCAGGTCACCCTGCTCGCGCTGGTGCTGCTGCCGGTGTTCGTGATCCCGGCCCGGCGGATGGGCAGCCGGATGGCCGGGATGGAGCGGGAGGCGGCGACGCTGAACGCGGCCATGGGCACCCGGATGACCGAGCGCTTCTCGGCCCCCGGCGCCACGTTGGTCAAGCTCTTCGGGCGTCCGGAGGAGGAGTCCGCGGAGTTCGCCGTCCGGGCCCGCCGGGTCGCCGACATCGGTATCCGTACGGCGACCGCGCAGTCGGTGTTCATCACGGCGCTGACCCTGGTGTCGGCGCTCGCCCTGGCCCTGGTCTATGGCCTCGGCGGCTGGTTCGCCCTGCGCGGCGCCCTGGAGCCGGGCGCCGTGGTGTCCCTCGCGCTGCTCCTGACCCGCCTGTACGCGCCGCTCACGGCGCTCGCCGGGGCGCGCGTCGAGGTGATGAGCGCCCTCGTCAGCTTCGAGCGCGTCTTCGAGGTGCTCGACCTCAAGCCGCTCATCGAGGAGAAGCCGGACGCCGTCGAGGTGCCCGAAGGGCCGGTGTCGGTCGAGTTCGACGACGTCCGCTTCGGCTACCCGTCCGCCGACAAGGTCTCCCTCGCCTCCCTGGAGGAGGTGGCCGCCCTCGACAGCCGCGGCGGCGCCGAGGTCCTGCACGGCATCTCCTTCCGCGCCGAACCCGGCCGGACCGTCGCCCTCGTCGGCTCCTCCGGCGCGGGCAAGTCGACGATCGCGCAGCTGCTGCCGCGCCTGTACGACGTCGACGGGGGCGCCGTCCGGGTCGGCGGCGTCGACGTCCGCGATCTGACCGCCGGCTCCCTGCGCGCCACCGTCGGGATGGTCACCCAGGACGGCCACCTGTTCCACGACACGGTCCGCGCCAACCTGCTGCTGGCCCGCCCCAGCGCAACGGACGACGAGCTGTGGGACGCCCTGCGCCGGGCCCGCCTGGACGAACTCGTTCGCTCCCTCCCCGACGGCCTGGACACCGTGGTCGGCGAACGCGGCTACCGCCTCTCCGGCGGCGAACGCCAGCGCATGACCATCGCCCGCCTGCTCCTCGCCCGCCAGCGGGTGGTGATCCTCGACGAGGCCACGGCCCACCTCGACAACACCTCCGAGGCGGCCGTGCAGGAGGCCCTCACCGAGGCACTTCAGGGCCGCACCGCCCTCGTCATCGCCCACCGGCTGTCCACGGTGCGTGCCGCCGACCTGATCCTCGTCCTGGAAGACGGTCGCATCGTCGAACGCGGCACCCACGAGGAGCTGTTGGCGGCGGGCGGCCGGTACGCGGAGCTGTACCGGACGCAGTTCGAGGAGCGGGCGGGGGAGATCGCGGAGGTGACGGCGGCGTAGGTGCGCCCGCCAAGGTGCCGTCACACGCCGGACGTCACCTGGGGCCTCTCGGCGGCGTCCTTGTGGATCGCCGCCTCGGCGTGGTTGCCGTACGGAGGACCAGAAGGAGGCGGCGATCAGGGAGGTTCCGGAACCCTGGCTACTTGGTGATCCGGATCTCCACGAGCATGTGGTCGCGGCCCTCAGGGTCCGCGGTCTCGCCCACCGGCGTCCAGGTGTTCTTGTTGATCTCGTAGGACTTCTCCTCGGTGCCGACGGTCATGTCGACCGTGGTGGAGTAGTCATTGCCCTTGATCGAGAAGACGGCGGGGATCTCCAGGGTCAGCCAGCCCGAGTTGCCGACGGTGTTGAAGCAGATCTTGTCGGCCCTGTCGCGGGCCAGCAGCTCCAACTGCCCGGTTCCTGCCACACAGTCGGCGAGCGTGATGTGGCCGTCGCCCCGCTTCAGGACGATGTTCTGCTCCGCCAGGATCTTGTCGGCCTGGGGGTAGTTGAAGTCCTCCACGGCATAGCCGGGGGCGTCGTCCGCGACCGGCGCGGCGGCGTCGGCGGCCTCTGCGGTGCCTGTGCCTCCGCCCTGCGCGCCGCCGACCACCGCGATCCAGGCCAGCGCGCCGCCGGCAGCGGCGGCGCCGAGTACCCGTACCGTGAGCCGCATTCTCCGCGGCTTTCCGACGCTGTTGCTGATTTCCTTCATTGCATCCCTAAATTCGTTGCCACCGCCCGGACTTGAAAACCACCGGTCGCGAAACCGGTCGCGAACAAGGGAAGCCGCACAAGCGGAATGAAAGCCCCCCCTTGCGCACCATTGGCGCGCCTGCGCGACGCACTGTTCGAACCCCGTGATCATCATCGGCCATTGAATCCCAGCACGCCGACGCACCCACGTCCAGCGCTTTGAACTGCTCATACCTGGACATTGGAAGCAAGTTTTCCGTGACCTGTGTCACGCCGGGAGAAGGCTGTATGGGCTGGCGTCATGATTTCGCAAAAAATGTGCCGATCCGTCAGATCTCCACCAGCCGGTGAACTGTTGGAGTCTCACTAGGTCCAACTTCCGCAGAATTTCTCCGACGTTGATACTGTTCACGAATTGTGGCGGGCGTCGATCCATGGGTCCGCCATCCGTCACGGCGCGAGATCCGACTCGTCACCGCTTTACTCGTAGAAGGGCAAGTCCCGTATGCAGACAGCTTTCTGGAGCAGACGCCGCGTCCTCGGCGCGCTCGCGGCCGCGACCGCTGTCGCCGCCACCCCCTCGGTACTGCGGCCGGCCACCGCCGCGGCCGCCGAGACAGCGGGCGCCGACCCGGTGCCGCTGCCGGACACCGAGCGCGCCAGGGTCGTCCGCGCGTGGCTGACCGGCGGCAAGGGCGTCAAGGCCGCCGCCACCACGGCCCTCTACGGGACCGACACCGAGGTCCAGACCTTCCTCGCCGAGACGCTGCCGCAGCAGACCGTGCAGGACAACCGGGTCGCGATCATCCGCAGCCTGGACCGCGCGGGCAAGGGCCTGCGCCGCGAGGCCGTCGCCGCCCTGGACAACGGCGACGAAGCGATAGCCGGCTTCCTTTCAGCGGGCTTCGCCCCCGCCATCCTGGAGGACCTCCAGGTCGCCACCAGCATCGTCTCGTCCACCGGCGACAGGGCCGTGGTGCGCGAGGCCAACGCCGCCCTCGACGCCGGCACCGAGCCGGCCCTCATCGCCTTCCTCGGTGACGAGCAGTACGACGCGCGGCTGGAGGACACCCGGGTCCAGGTCACCGCCATGCTGATGACCGGCGGCCCGGAGGTGCAGAAGTACGCGGACCGCGCGCTCAGCGGCACCGCGAAGGACGTCGAGTGGTTCATCGAGACCGGCCAGCACATCGCGCGCGCCCGCGACCAGGAGTCGGCGACCATCGAGGAGTTGGTGGCCGTCGTCGAGCGCGAGGGTAAGCGCGCCGAGCGCGAGACGAACCTGGCCGTCGAGGCCGGGGCCCGCGCCGAGACCGCCGCCATCAAGGCCAAGGAGGCCGCCGAGAAGGCCGCCGCCGAGGCCGCCGCCGCCCAGAGCGACGTAGAGAAGTCGGGGGCCGCGGCCCGCAAGGCGGCGAGCGCGGCGAAGGGCGCGGCCGACGCCGCCCGCAACGCCGTCAACGCCTCCAACGCCGCCGTGAAGGCCTCCCGCCGCGCCTCCTGGGCCGCCGCAGGCGCCGCCCAGGCCGCCGCCAAGGCCGGCAACGCCGCCGCCCGCGCCTACAACGCCGCGATCGCCGCGTCCAAGGACGCCGGCAAGGCGGAGGCCGCCAAGAACGCCGCGGTCGCCGCCCGCAACGCCGCCTCCAAGGCCCGCAGCGCCGCCGCCGCAGCCGACAAGGCGGCCCTCGCCGGCGACGCGTCCGCGGCCGCCGGCCTGGCCGCCGCCTCCGCCGCCCGCAACTCGGCCGCCGCCGCGACCGCCGCCGCCCAGGCCGCCGTCTCCGCCGGTGCCGCCCAGGCGGAGGCCGACGAGGCCAAGCGCCAGGCCGCCATCGCCACCAGCGCCGCCAACCGCGCCACCAATGCCGCCTCCGCCGCCCAGGCACTGGCGACCGCCGCCGCCAAGGCGGCCCGCACCGCCCGCGACGCCGCCAACTCCGCCGCCGCCCACGCCGACAAGGCCGCGGCCGCCGCCGAGGAGGCCGTGAAGTACGCGGGTCAGGCCGTCGACTACGCCAACAAGTCGACCGCCCACGCCGCGGAGGCCGTGAAGGCCGCCAACATCGCCACCCAGGCCGTCAGCGACGCCATCGAGGTGGAGAAGAACGCCCGCGCCGCCGAGGCGCAGACCCTCGAGCAGGACAAGCAGCAGGCCATCGAGGAGGCCCAGCAGCTCGCCGCCATCGAGCGGGCCGAGCTCTCCGACGTCCGCGAGAAGCGGCTGATGGCGGAGCGCACCACCCAAGCGACCAAGGACCTCATCTCCAGGGCGGAAGTGGCCCTGTACTCCGGCGACATGTCGCTCGCCGCGACCCTGGGCCGGCAGGCCGCGGTTGCCCTGATGGACGCCCGCGGGGCCAACACCCGGCAGGCCGCCCAGCACGCCCTCGCCGGCTCCGACGACGACGTCTACGCCTGGATCGACCTCGACCGGGCCCTCGCCCAGGAGCAGGACGACCGCGAGACCACCCTCCACGTGGCGACGATCGCCGGACCGAAGGTCGCCGCGGCCGCCGCCGCCGCGCTGGAGAGCACCGACTCCAAGGCCGTCGGCGACTTCCTCACCGGCGGCATGAAGCGCGCATCGGACGAGGACCTGCGCGTCGCCATCAACAAGATCATCGCCGAGGGCGCGGGCAGGGCCGTCACCGAGGCCGCCAACGATGCGCTCGACCAGAACACCACCGAGTCCCTCAACTACTTCTTCGACCATGCCTACCCGCTGGCCATCCAGGAGGACGACCGGGTCCGGGCCAGCGAGCTGATCAACACCGCGGGCGCCTTCACCAAGGCCTACGCGGAGGTCGCGCTCGAAGGACCGCAGTGGATGCTGCGCAACTTCATCTCCGTGATCCAGTACCGCACGGCCCAGCTCGACTTCGACACCGCCACCCACGTCGCCGCCGTCCGCGGGGCCATCGCCGCCGCCGCGAAGATCGCGGAGAAGGCGCAGGAGGACGCGGCCTACGCCTCGAAGGCCGCCGCCGAAGCCCGCAAGGCCGCCGCCGAGGCCCAGGAGTGGGCGCAGAAGGCGCTCGACTCCGCCGCCAAGGCCGACGACTACGCCCAGCAGGCGCGGGACAACGCCGACGCCGCCGACAAGTCGGCCGCCGCCGCCCAGGCCTCGGCCAACACGGCGAAGAACGCCGCCGCCACCGCCCGCAGCGCCGCCCGCTCCGCCAACTACTCGGCCAACAAGGCCGTCGACTCGGCGCGCGCGGCCATCGCCTCCTCTGCCGCGGCCCAGCGCTCCGCCGCCGCGGCCCGCGCCTCCGAGCTCGCCGCCTCCGCCGACGCGAAGGCCGCCGCCGCCGCGTACGCCCAGGCCAAGCAGATCGCCGCCGACAAGAAGCGGGCCGAGGAGATCGCGAAGGCCAAGGAGGCCGCGCGCAAGGCCCAGGAGGAGCGCGAGGCCAATCAGGACCCGGCCAACAACGACAAGAACAACCAGGTCAACCCGAACGGCACCGCGGACGGCGACGCAGACGAGTGGTGGAACGACGCCCAGTTCTACGCGGACGCGGCCAACGTGGTCAGCATCGGCGCCGGGTTCCTGGCGGCCGGCTGCGCCCTCGCCGCCTTCGTCTTCCCGCCGGCTCTCGCCGCGGCCGGCTTCTTCGCCGGCATCTCCGCGGGCGCGGGCGCCCTCGGCACCCTCTTTACGGGCATCGAGCACGGCTTCACCAGCGGCGCCTTCTGGGAGTCCGCCGCCGGCACCGGCCTGAGCCTGGTCTCCTTCGGCGCCTACAAGTGGGTCGGCGCCGCCGACAAGGCGCTCGGCGGCGGCATCGTCAAGCCCGTCGTCAGCAAGATCACAGACACCGGCGAGGACCTGGTCTCCAGCGTCACGAAGGGCCTCAGCGACCTCTACGACTGGGCGGCCTGATCCCACCCGTTCTCTCTCCCGGGGGCGCCGCAATCAGTCGGCGCCCCCTGCCCCCCTCTTCTCACGGAAAGGTCCTGCCCCCGTGCATGGAATACGTGGCGGGCGCGCCACTGGGAGACGCGCCCGCTCGACGGTCCTCACCGTCTTCACCGCCCTGACCCTCGTCCTCACGACAGCCGCGACGAGCCAGGCGGCCGCGCCGCCCGCGACGGCGAAGGCCTCGTCCACCAAGTCCGCAGCGCCCAGCGCGGAGACCACCGACACCAGCAAGCTCGCGGCCGGCTCCGGTGAGGACTGCACCGCCACCGCGCCGGGCTCCAAGGAGCGCCGCGCGGGTGCCGTCGAGTCCTGTGTGACGGTCAACCCCGCCCCCGCGAAGGCGAAGACCCGCACCGGTGTCGCCGCCACCGCCTCCTCCTCCACCACCACCGCCGCGGCCGCTGCCGCCGGCAGCTGCGACATCACCAACCCCGGCAGCTACAGCTACGAGCGCTTCTCGTACTGCGTGACCGGCATCAACGTCACCTACATCCTCCGCGACTCCAAGGGCGTTGAGCTGGGCCGCGGCGTCCTGGAGGTCTCCACCGGCGGCGACCTCTCGGCGACGGCAACGACCTGGAGCGAGCAGGTCTCCGTCACCATGACCAGCGCCACCGGCGAAGTCACCTCGCTGAACGCCAAGTTCCGCGCTTCCTGCGACGCCGGCTGCACGGCCACCAAGACCGCCCCCTGGTACGGCGGCAGCATCACCCTCGGCCAGACCCTGACCGGAACCGTCACCTACTCCTCGCCCCAGACGACGGGCTCCTCCGCCTCCTTCTACACGTCCTACGCGATGTACGTGACGTCCCCGGGCGCGACTGCGACCGACCCGAACGCGTCGTGGAAGAACGCCCGTCAGATCAGGTGCGACGACGCGGTCGGCGGCACTTCGGTGGCGGGCTGTGCGGTTCCGTCGGTCATGCCCGTCGTGCCGATGAAGGCGACGAGCGCGGACCCGGGCGGCGTCGTGGCCACCTACGGCTGGGCCCAGAACAACCTCAACGGCGCCTGGGGGAAGAAGGGCAGCCCGCTGACCCGGTCGACGAGCGGCGTGGCCAACCGCACCGCCGCCACCTGCGGCGGCTTCACGGCCGAGCCGGAGCTCGTCGACCCCGACACCTGCGCCGACTTCCCCTTCGGGGAGGCGAAGGAGGGCGGTGCCCCCGGCGGCCAGTGCGTCAAGGTGATCCCCAACCTCGGCAACGGCGAATGGGACACCTACGTCCTGAACGACGCCCATGTCCTGGACCGCACCTCACCCTGCGTGCAGGCCCACGTCACGCCCGACGAGAAGGCGTTCGCGGCCACCCAGCTTGCCGACGGCTTCAAGGATCAGCGGGTGATCGACGCCGACCAGTTCGAGCTGACGTTCTCGTTGCCGGACACCGGCCCGCAGGCCAGCTGCCTGAACGACCCCCCGCCGATCAACTCGCTTCCCAACGGCGACGGCTGGTTCTTCAACACCACCGAGGCGGTTCCTCTCGTCAACCAGAGCGACCCGGCGGGCGGGGGCGGATTCAGGCCGACCCGGGCGCAGGCATGCCTGGGGCTGAAGACCAAGACGGGAACCGGAACCAGTAATCCCGTCACCGGCATGAAGGACGCGGAGGCGTACGCGAAGGCGAACAACCTCACCTACGACCAGTCCCGGTGTCATCTCATCGCGAGCGTCCTCGGCGGAAAGGGCACGAGCAAGATCACTCGGACCAACCTCGTCCCCTGCTGGCAGACCGGCATGAACACGGGCACGCCCAGCATGCGGACCTACGAGACCATTGCGGAGGACGTGATCAAGGGCAGGAATCCCGGTGTAGTTCTCGGAACGAACGACGCGATCTTCTACCAGGTGACACCCGTCTACAAGGACGCGAACAGCACCATCCCGGTGGGCGTCACGATGAACGCTAATATCCAACGGGCGAACGGGACGACCGAGGAACTGTTCCCCAACGTCTACGTCACCAACACCTATAGGAACACTGGGTTGTACAACCTCGGTAACTGATCCCATCAGTTCGCCAACGGGAGCCGGCATGAGTTTCACCACCCCACCGCGGCCGTTCGACGTGACCGCGCTCTTCCCTCAGCTGGCCCCGCTGGCGCGCACGGCGACCCGGCTGCACCCGCGGCCGGGGTCGCCGACCGTGCAGGACAGCTCCGTCGGCGGGCCGTTGCTGTGGCCCGCCGACGAGCCGTGGCCGTACTGCGACGAGCCGCACGACAGCCGCGCGGCGCCGGTGGTCCACTCCCCGGACGACGTCCGGCTCCTCCGCCACGACCGCGCCGCAGCGGCCGAGCGGCGGCGCCTCGACCCCGAGGCACCCCAGTGGACTCCCGAAGAACGGGCGACCTGGGAGCGGCTCGCGGACCGCCCGTGGTTCGACGGCCCGATCCCCCTCCTCCCCGTCGCCCAGCTCTACGCTCGCGATGTTCCCTTCCCGCGCCCGCCCGACGCGGACCTCCTCCAGGTCCTCTGGTGCCCCTTCGACCACGAGATGGCCCACCCCCGGACAGCCCTGTTCTGGCGCTCCTCCGCCACCGTCACCGACGTTCTCGACGCACCGCCCGAGCCGCCCATCGTCCAACGGGACTGCTACCTCCCGGAGCCGTGCCTGTTCTCACCGGAGCAGGTCACCGAGTACCCCAACCCCTCGGAGCTGGACAAGGAGCTTCAGGACCAGCTGGACGACATGAGCCGCTGGGAGACGATCGACCCCGCGCGGTACAACACGTACGCGGACGACCCGGGCGAGCTCTATCTGAACAACCTCTCCACCGCCCCCGGCTGGAAGACCGGCGGCTGGACCCGCTGGGGCCTCACCGACCCCAAGCCCCGCCCCTGCCCCGAGTGCGGCACCGAGCAGGTCCCGCTCCTCACCATCGCCTCGCTGGAATGGGACGGCGGCAGCGAGACCTGGATCGCCGAGGAGGACCGGACGGACCCGTCCCCGCCTCCCCTGGGCGCCGAGGACGGCAACTTCACCCTGATCGACATCGTCGGCGGCTACAACCTCCAGCTCCACGCCTGCCCGGCCGACCCGTCCCACCCCCACATCGAACTGGTCCAGTGACCGGCACGCCGGGAGCCGGCATGAGTCTCACCACCCCACCGCGGAGATCAAGGCGTCGAATGGTGCCTCGAATCTGATCACTCGGTTCCGTGTCCGGCGGACGCGGAAGCGGCCTTCGTCTGACCATGTGCTCCGACCAAGGAGCTCGTCGGCGCCGCCCCGGCCCGGTGGACGGCCGACGTACCCTGCGTCCTCCACGCGCTCCGCATGCTGCTCCTGCACGCGGGTCACCTCGCCGCGACCGCGTCGGCTGCGGATCGGACCGTGTGGGTGGGTTTCCTAGTCGCGGGCGAGGCGGCGGTGGTGCATCAGCCGACCGAAGGTCCGCTCGACCACCCACCGTCGGGGGATCACCTCGAAGCCTTTGACACCGGGCGATCTGGGCCCGGGCCATGCGCTTCCTCGGCCCCGCCGTCGAGGAACTCCGCGACCTGGAGAACCCCTTCGGGCCGCTGATCACCCTTTCCGACAAGAACAGATAGGAACCTCTGTGACCGGAAGATCCCCTCGTTCCGCCTGGATGACGGGAATAGTCACCGCCGGTGTCGCCGCCGGTCTGCTCGGCACCGCGATCCCCGCGAACGCGTTGGTCGGCGCCGCCGTCAGCGACGCCTCGTACGCGTTCACCGCGAACCTGCACATCGGTGAGGGCGACCAGACACGAGCCTGCTCGGGCGCGCTCATCGACGCGCAGTGGGTCCTCACGGCCGCCGCGTGCTTCGCCGCCGACCCGGTGGCGGGCGGCACGGTTGCCGCGGGCAAGCCCGCCCTGAAGACGGTGGTGACCGTCGGCCGCAACGACCTCCTGGGCACCGGCGGCCATGTCAGCGAGGTCGTCGAGCTGGCGCCCCGCGAGGGCACCGACCTCGTACTGGCCCGCCTCAACGCCCCGGCGACCGGCGTCCCCCCAGTCCCGCTGGCCGCCACGCCCGTAGCCCAGGGCGAGGTCCTGAAGGCGGCGGGCTTCGGCCGTACGAAGACCGAGTGGCGCCCCGACAAGCTGCACGCCGCCACCTTCGGCGTGGACGCCGTCACGAGCGGAGCCCTGTCCCTCTCGGGCGCCACCGCCGACGACGCGATCTGCGCGGGCGACACCGGCGGCCCGCTCCTGCGCCAGAAGTCCGGCGGCGGCTTCGAGCTGGTCGGCATCAACACCCGTTCCTGGCAGGGTGGCTGCTTCGGCTCGTCCGAGACGCGTACGGGCGCGGTGGCGACCCGCACGGACGGCATGCACTTCGGCTCGGCCCTCGCGGCCGGCCAGACCCTCCGGGCGGGCGACGTCCTGGTGTCGGCCTCCGCCCGGGTGGCGATGCGCGCCGACGGCAACCTGGTCGTCACGTCCGTCGCGGGCAAGGCCCTGTGGTCCACGGACACGGCCGGCAACGCGGGCGCGACGGCTCACTTCGGCGCGGACGGTAATCTCGTGGTCCGCGACGCCGCAGGCACCACGACTCTGTGGCAGTCCGGCACCAGCGCGACCGGCGGCAGAGCGGCGCTCCTGAACTCCGGCGACTTCGTCATCCGCGACGCGTCCGGTGCCGCCGTGTGGTCCAGCAACACCGCCGTCCGCGGCGACCTCGACCACGACGGCCGCAGCGACATGTCGGCCTGGTACGTCTTCCCGCAGGGCACGGACGCCACGTACAGCTTCTCCGGCAAGCCGGACGGCAGCCTCAGCGGCTACAAGAAGACGTACACCTCGGCCGTGGGCCAGTGGGGCAACGAGCACATGAAGCGCGCCACCGGTGACTTCAACGGTGACGGCCGCGCCGACTTCATGGCGATCCAGGGCTACGGCGACAGCAGCGTCAAGCTGTTCATCGCGCTCGGCAAGACGGACGGCACCTACAGCGAACCGGCCAAGGCGTGGGAGGTGGTCCCGAACCACGTCACCTTCCACGAGACCTACATGACCCCGCTGGCCGGCGACTTCAACGGTGACGGCTACGACGACGTGGCGATCTGGAACGTGGACAGGACCACGGGCGTCACCAAGCTGTGGACGCTGACGTCGAACGGCAACGGTGGTGTCGTGCGGCTGATCCCGTCCGAGTGGTCCGGCCCGAAGGGCACCTGGCTGGCCTCCCGCTCCAAGTTCGTGACCGGCGACTTCAACGGCGACGGCCGCGACGAGGTGGGCCTGCTCTACGGCCAGGGCGACAACAGCATCAAGACGTACGTCTTCCCCACCACGCCGACCGGTGTCTTCACCACCCCGGCGACGTGGTGGACGGGCCCGGCGGCCACCACGTTCGACTGGAACCGCGCCCTCCCGCGCACCGGTGACTTCGACGGCGACAGCCGCGACGACCTGATGTTCTGGTACGACCACACGGACGGCACGGACACGGTCCAGACCCTTCTCTCCACGGGCACCGCCTTCGGCCCCACGCCGAAGCTCAGCCTGAGCGGCCACCTCGACGTCTCGTCGATGCAGCTGGTGGTCGGCGACTACAACGGCGATGGCCGCGACGACCTCGGCGCCATGTACGGCGACTCGTCCACCGGCGTCGTCCGCCTGTGGACCTGGACGGCCAAGCCCGACGCCATGTTCAACGGCGCCCTCCTGGGCTGGGAGTCCTCACCGAACAGCTTCGTATACGGCCAGACGCACTTCATGCACCCGTACTACGTCTGACTGCTCCTCACACACCCGCAGGCCCGGCGCGCTCCCACGGCCGGGCCTGCGGCCGCCCCGCCGGTTTGGCCAACCGGCGATCCGCTACCATCCTGCCGCGCCGCTTCGGCCCCTCGGCCGGCTGACCCATGGCGGTGCGCAGCCCTTCCGGTCGACCGCCCTCGCTCCTGACCGCCGCCCCGACCGCCAGAGCACGTTGTGCCAGAAGAATCAGCAAGTCAGCATGAGTCCCGGAAAACCTGGGGAACGCTGCCCGGACATGCGACTCGTTGTAGGGTAGGGAAACCGCACTTGACCTGCAAAAATGCAGGCAGGGAGCCTATGTCCGGGAGTACCTCGATGATGCGAACCATGTTCAAGTCCAAGATCCATCGCGCCACCGTCACCCAGGCCGACCTGCACTACGTCGGCTCCGTGACCATCGACGCCGATCTGCTGGACGCCGCGGATCTGCTGCCCGGCGAGCTCGTGCACATCGTCGACATCACCAACGGCGCCCGGCTGGAGACCTACGTCATCGAGGGCGAGCGGGGCTCCGGTGTGGTCGGGATCAACGGGGCCGCCGCCCATCTCGTCCACCCCGGTGACCTGGTGATCATCATCACCTATGCTCAGGTCACCGACGCCGAGGCGCGGTCGCTGCGGCCCAGGATTGTGCACGTGGACGGCGACAACCGCATCGTCGCGCTGGGTGCCGACCCGTCCGAGCCGGTGCCGGGCTCGGACCAGGAACGCAGCCCGCAGGCCGTGTCGGCCTGACCCTTTCTTCGCGCGAGGAGCACGCCCGTGAGCGACATAGAGATCCGCGACGACCGGGCGGCCGGGCGCCTGGAGGCGGTCGACGGCCGCGAGGTCGTCGGCCGCATCGAGTACTTCGTGCTGGAAGCCCCCGAGCGGGCGCTCGTCCCCGTGCACACCATCGTCGAACCGGCCCACGAGGGCAAGGGCATCGCGGGCTCCCTGGCGCGTGAGCTGTACGCCATCGCCGCACGCGAGGGCATCCCCGTCGCCCCGCTCTGCCCGTACGTCGTCAAGTGGGCCGAACGCCATCCCGACCAGGCCCCCGCCGCCGACCCCGTGCTGCTGCACGCGGCGAAGGAGTGGCTGGCCGCGCATCCCGAACGGTTCTGAGCATGCTCGCCCTGCTGCACACCTCACCCCTCCACGTCCCGGTCTTCGACGCCCTGCGTGACGAGGACCACCCGGGCCTGGAGCTGCGGCACCTGGTCCACGAGGACCTGCTGACCCGGGCCGGGCAGGACGGTCCCGAGTCCGTCGCGGACGACGTACGCGCCGTACTGGATCAGGCCGTGGCCGACGGCGCCCAGGCGGTGCTGTGCACCTGTTCGAGCATTGGCGGCGTCGCGGAGGCGGCCGCCGCCGGGGCCGGCGTGCCGGTGCTGCGCGTCGACCGTCCGATGGCGGCCGCCGCGGTGGCCGCGGGACCGCGGATCGTCGTCCTCGCCACCGTGGCGAGCACCCTCGCGCCCACGGTGCAGCTCGTCGAGGAAGAGGCCCGGCGCGCCGGCCGCCCCGCCTCGGTGCGCACCCTGCTCGTAGAGGACGCCTGGACCCACTTCACGGCGGGCGACCTACGCGAGTACGCCCGCCTTGTCGCCGCCGCGGCCGACACGATCAGCGACGCCGACGCGATCATCCTCGCCCAGGCCTCCATGACACCGGCCCAGCAGCTGACCTCGACCGCCATCCCGGTCCTGTCCAGCCCCCGGCCGGGACTGGCGGCGGGTGCCCGGGCCACGGAGTGACTCCGGCGGGTGACTGACGGTACGGCCGCCGGGTACGCGGGGGAGTAGTCCAGAGCCGACGTTCACCGACTGGCCGGAGAACACCATGACCACCCCGCACCCCGACCCGGTCTCACCGACCCCGGGCCCGGATCCCCAGCATCCCGAACCACACCCGGTGCCGCCTCCGGAGCCACCCCCGGCACCGCCCCCTCCACCACCCCCGGTACCCCCGACTCCGCAACCACCGGGGCCCCACCCGATCCCGGAACCACCCCCATCCCCAATCCCCCCGGGCCCGGAACCGATCCCGAACCCAGAACCGGGCCCACCCCTCACTTAAGAACCAGCGGCAGGCGAGAAAGAACAGCGGTGGGCGCCTTAGAACGCCGCCCACCGCAACGCCGCCAAGGGGCGCGGGGCTGTATCAATGTGCGGCTCCGCCGCGTGGGCGCGACCAGCCCCCACCCACCCGCACCCGCGCTACAACCGAACCCACCGAGCCCTTAGGCACTTAGGCGGACACCTCCGCCCGATCCCCACCCCACAGCGTGTGGAACGCCCCATCCCGATCCACCCTCCGATACGTGTGCGCCCCAAAGAAGTCCCGCTGCCCCTGCGTAAGCGCCGCAGGCAACCGCTCGGCCCGCAGCGCGTCGTAGTAGGCGAGCGCCGCGGCGAACCCCGGCGCCGGCACCCCTTCCCGCGTCGCCGCGATCAGCACCTCGCGCCAGTCGTCCTGCGCCTCTGCGATCTCCCGCGCGAACGTCTCGTCGGACAGCAGACTCGGCAGATCCGGCCGCGCGTCGTACGCGGCGCGGATCCGGTCCAGGAACGCCGCGCGGATGATGCAGCCACCGCGCCAGATCGAGGCGACCTGCCCCAGGTCGATCCCCCAGTCGTACTCCTCACTCCCCGCGGCGATCTCATGGAAGCCCTGCGTGTAGGACACGATCTTCGAGGCGTACAGCGCCTGCTCGACCCGGTCGGCGAAGGCCCCCGCCTCGGACGAGCTCAGCGGCGACGCCTTCGGCCCCGCCAGCCCCCGCGAAGCGGCCCGCAGCGCCGCATGACCGGACAGCGAGCGCGCGAAGACCGCCTCCGCGATACCGGACACCGGAACACCAAGATCCAGCGCGATCTGGACCGTCCAGCGGCCGGTGCCCTTCTGCTCCGCCTGGTCCACCACCACGTCCACGAACGGCTTGCCCGTCGCCGCGTCCACGTGCGACAGCACCTCGGCCGTGATCTCGATCAGGTACGAGTCCAGCCGGCCGGTGTTCCAGGTCCGGAAGATCTCCGCGATCTGAGCGGGCTCGTACCCGGCGACATCGCGCAGCAGCTGGTACGCCTCGCCGATCAGCTGCATGTCGGCGTACTCGATGCCGTTGTGCACCATCTTCACGAAGTGCCCGGCGCCGTCCGGACCCACATGCGTCACACAGGGCGCACCGTCGGAGGCCTTCGCGGAGATCTTCTCCAGCATCGGGCCCAGCGATGCATACGACTCCTTCGAGCCGCCCGGCATGATGCTCGGCCCGTGCAGCGCGCCCTCCTCGCCGCCGGAGATGCCGGTGCCGACGAAGTGGATGCCCTGCTCGCGCAGCTCGCGCTCGCGGCGCCGGGTGTCCGCGAAGTGCGCGTTGCCGCCGTCGATGATCATGTCGCCGGGCTCCAGCAGCGGGGCGAACTCCTGGATCACCGCGTCGGTCGGCTCACCGGCCTTGACCATGATGACCAGGCGGCGGGGCCGTTCCAGGGCCGCCACGAAGTCCTTGGCGGTCTCGGCCGCGACGAACTCGCCCTCACTCCCGAACTCCTCCACCAGCGCATGCGTCCGTGACGCCGTCCGGTTGTGCACCGCGACCGTGTAGCCGTTGCGCGCGAAGTTGCGGGCGAGGTTGCGGCCCATGACCGCGAGACCCGTGACGCCGATCTGGGCTGAAGTGCTCATACCGCCTGCTCCTCAAGGGACCCGTGGGCCCCGTAGATCGTGTATCGGTGGTGCCGACCTGTGTGTCCGTTGTGCCGTCAGTATCGCCCCTTGGCCATCCTGACGTGCCGATCCGCCGACCGCACGTCCGGACCCGACGGGGCTGAGTACGTACGGAAGGGGCCCGGCGCCTCAGTACGCGCCGGGCGAGACCACAACGGGGGTGCGATCCACGCCACTTGGCCCGCCGAGGCGGCCGATTGCCGTCTTGTCATGGCCTGTTCGCGGCGCATACTTTTGGCCCTCCTGACGCTTGTCGAGGGGGCTCCGTCATGGCCGTACGCGGCCGGCACCGCCGGTATCAGCCGAACAGGATCAACCGCGCCTCGCTCACCGTCACGGCGGGCGGCGCCGGAATGGCCCTCCCGTTCGTCGGCACCGGTGCCGCGCACGCGGCCGACCCGGCCACCTGGGACAAGGTCGCCGCGTGCGAGTCGAGCAACGACTGGAACATCAACACCGGCAACGGGTACTACGGCGGGCTGCAGTTCAGCCAGTCCACCTGGGAGGCCTACGGCGGCACCGCGTACGCGGCCCGCGCGGATCTGGCCACCAAGGACCAGCAGATCGCCGTCGCGGAGAAGGTGCTCGACGGACAGGGACCCGGCGCCTGGCCGACGTGCTCGCAGCGCGCCGGGCTGACCCGGGGCGGTGAGAGCCCGGACATCAGACCCGCCGGCAGCTCGACCCGGACCGCGAAGTCCACCGTGGCGGACGTCCAGCCGCAGACCACGCCCCAGTCGCGCGCCGGAACCGCCGAGATGTACACCGTCGTCCGCGGCGACACGCTCTCCACCATCGCCGACGAACGTGACGTCGAGGGCGGCTGGCCGCGCCTGTACGCCGCCAACCGCAGGACGATCGGGGCCGACCCCGACCTGATCCTGCCGGGCCAGCGGCTGAACCTGCGCGCCAAGGCCCCGGCCACCACGACCGACCCCGCTGCCCCGAGCAAGTCGAGCAAGTCGAGGAAATCGCCCTCGACCCAGCAGGCACCCAAGTCCCCGCCCAAGAGCCAGCAGGCTCCCAAGTCCCCGCCGAAGAAGGCCGCTTCGGAGCGCGACACCAGCAGCGACCGGCGCTCCGCCTCCCTCGTCGCCCCGGTCAGCGGCCCCCTGGGCACCGCCTACCGCGCGACCGGCTCCAACTGGTCCCAGGGCTACCACACCGGCGTCGACTTCCCCGCGGCCACCGGCACCTCCGTGAAGGCGGTCGGGCCGGGACGGGTCGTCGATGCCGGGTGGGGCGGCTCGTTCGGCTACCAGGTCGTCATCCGGCACACCGACGGCCGCTACACCCAGTACGCGCACCTGTCCGCGATCTCGGTGAAGGCCGGGCAGTCGGTGGGCGCGGGCCAGCGCATCGGACGGGTCGGCTCCACCGGCAACAGCACGGGCCCGCATCTGCACTTCGAGGTGCGGACGGGGCCCGGTTTCGGCACGGACGTCGACCCGCTCGCCTATCTCCGGGCCGGTGGGGTCAGGATCTGACCCGGACAGGGCTGTGGTCCAGGGCGGGGAAGGGGATGTACGGCGCGCCGTACAGCGCGTAGTACGGCGGCGTCGCATCCGTGGGCGCGGTGGGCGCGCCGTTGTCGTACACCGCGTTGCCGTACCCGCCGCCGCCGTACCCGCCCTCCGTGAGCGGGCTCGGCAGGAAGACGCCGTCCCGTAGGGGAAGGGCCGTCGGCTTCTCGGTGGGGACGAGGCCGGGCTCGGGCAGCGGCGTCTCGTCGTGGGCGCGCTCGACGCGTTCCGCCGTGAGCAGGATCAGCCCGCCCGCCGCCACCACACCGCAGCTCAGCGCGAGCACGGTGCCCGTGGCGCCGTAGCGGAAGGTTTCGCCGAACATCGTGATGCCCACTGCGGCGGCCACGACGGGGTTCACGACCGTCAGCGTGGCCAGCGGGGCCGCGAGTCCGGCGCCCCGGTAGGCGGCCTGGGACAGCAGCAGACCGGCGATGGCGAACACCCCGACCGCCGCCAGGGACGGCAGCAGCTCCGCCGTCACCCCGCCGGTCCAGTCGACCGCGACGGTCTTGGTGAACACGGAGGACATGCCGAACGCTATGCCGGACGCGGTGGCGAGCACCATCGCGCGCACGGTCGGACGGCGGTGCGCCGCACGGCCCACCAGCATCAGCGTGGCGACCACACCGGCCGTCACCACGAACACGCCCACCTGCTGAGTCCCGTCCAGCGACCGCGAGTCGGAGGAGCCGACCAGGGACAGCAGACCGGCGAGGCCGACGGTCGCCATGATGGCGCCCCGCCAGGCCGTCGACCCGGCCCGGCGCCCCACGAACAACGCCGCCATGGGCAGCGCGAACACAATGGTCAGCGCCCCCAGCGGCTGCACCACGCTCAGCGGGCCGTAGGCCAGGGCCGCCACGTGCAGCAGGCCACCGAGGCCGTTCAGCCCCACCGCGGCCCACCAGCTCGGTCGACGCAGGGGCGCGTACTGCCCGTCCGACTCCGCCACGCGCTCCTGCACGATCGCCCCGCCCGCGTAGGCCACGGCGGAGACGACCGACAGCAGCACGGACAGCGCGAGGGCGCTCATGGCCTGCTCCTCTGCGGGCGGCGGGGGCCCTGGGCCCGGCGCGGCGAACGGTCGGCTTTCATAACCAACACGATGCCCTGTCGCGCTGTTCCCGTCGTCGTACCTGAGCACGCAATAGGACCTACTGCCGATGGAGTACGACCGGACCGCTGTCATCCCCAGGGTGGGCTACCGGGGAGGGACACCCGCAGGCCCAGGGCCGAAGGGGACTTGGTACTACTGCTCCTCGTGGACCTTGACCCCGACCTCGGAGCCCTGCGACTGCTCGGCGGCTTCTTCGTGCTGCGCACCGTCGTAGGCACAGCACCGGCCCCGGCGAAGCCGCTCCCGACCCTCGCACAGGCGTACGAGGGTACGGCGGAGGATGACGGGGACCCCATGACTTTCCGTGTCCAGAAGGTGGCAACGGCGTTGCAGGCCCCGGAAGTCCGGATCGCCGCCTCGGTGGCCCATCTTGGCCTCGCGGCCCGGCTCTGGTCGGCGACCCTCGGCTGCGCGGCCTTGTACGGCCGGACACCGGACCTCGACCCACGGCTGGTGCGGTGGGACGCCGACGGCCGCGCCCCCGACGACCTGTGGCTCATGGAGGTGCGCCCGCTGCCGGGCGATGCCGCGACCCTCGTGGACGTCGTGCTGCACGGTCACCTCGAACCTCTGGCGGCCACCCTGCGTGCCCGCTACCGGCTCGCGGAGGGCCTGCTGTGGGGCAACGCCGGTTCCGCGCTGGCGGGTGCCGGACGTGAACTGGACCGGTGGGCGCGGGCGAACGGCCGTACGGACACCGCCGACCGGGCCTGCGCACTGACCGCAGAGCTCTTCACCCACCCCCTCCTGCGCGAAACCGGCACTCTCACCGGCACGTCCTTCCGGCGCCGCAGCTGCTGCCTGTACTACCGCGTGCCCGGGGGAGGCGTCTGCGGCGACTGCTGTTTCACTCGGCCGCCCACGGCTTAACCGAGCGGCCATCCCATGGTCTTCCGCCCGCGCTGCTTCTGGGTGACCATGAAGGGACCAGCCGCTTCAGACAGGGGGTTCCGGGTGCGAGTGGGACTGCTGACCCGGGAGTACCCGCCGGACGTGTACGGCGGCGCGGGCGTCCATGTCGAGTTCCTCGCCCGGGAGTTGCGCCCGCTGGTCGAACTCGACGTGCACTGCTGGGGCGAGGGCCGCAGCGAGGGCGTGGTCCGGCACCGCCCCTGGCCCACCCTCGACGGCGCCAACGACGCGCTGCGCACCTTCTCCGTGGACCTCTCCGTCGCGGCCGCCCTCGAGGACCGCGAACTCGTCCACTCCCACACGTGGTACGCCAACCTCGCCGGCCACCTCGCCAAGCTCCTGTACGGCATCCCGCACGTGATGACCGCCCACTCCCTGGAGCCGCTGCGCCCCTGGAAGGCCGAGCAACTCGGCGGCGGGTACGCCCTGTCGAGCTGGGCCGAGCGCACCGCGATCGAGGCCGCCGACGCGGTGATCGCCGTGTCCGGAGCGATGCGCGAGGACATCCTCGCCTGCTATCCGGCGCTGGACCCGGCCCGCGTCCACGTCGTGCACAACGGCATCGACACCGGCCTCTACCGGCCCGACCCCGGCACCGACGTCCTGCACCGCCTCGGCATCGACCCGAACCGCCCGTACGTGCTGTTCGTCGGCCGCATCACCCGGCAGAAGGGCGTCCCCCAACTGCTGCGCGCGGTGCGCGACATCGATCCGGCGGCCCAGGTCGTGCTGTGCGCGGGCGCGCCCGACACCCCCGAGATCGACCGGGAGTTCCGCGACCTGTACCAGGAGCTGAGCCGGGTCCGCGACGGCGTGCACTGGATCCCCCGGATGCTGCCCCGCCCGGAGGTGATCCAACTCCTCACGCACGCGGCCGTGTTCGTCTGTCCCTCGGTGTACGAGCCCCTGGGCATCGTCAATCTCGAGGCGATGGCCTGCGGGACTCCCGTCGTGGCGTCCCAGGTCGGCGGCATCCCGGAGGTCGTCGCCGACGGCAAGACGGGCCTGCTGGTGCCCATGGACGACGACTTCGTCAGCGGCCTCGCCCGCGCCCTGGACGCGGTGCTGGCCGACCCGGAGGGTGCCCGGCGGATGGGTGAGGCGGGGCGGGAGCGGGCGGTGGGGGAGTTCGGCTGGGACATGGTCGCCCGCCGTACGGCACGGCTTTACGAGGAGATCCTCGGGCGGACGAACGACCGGGGGATCCTCGAACAGGCTTAGTCCGCCCTGCTCAAGGGCAGGCATGGGTCAACCACGGTGAGGGGAGCGGCCATGCGGCGTGGTGGTCCTTCGGTGCTCGGAATCGTACTGGCGGGCGGAGAGGGCAAGCGCCTGATGCCCCTGACCGCGGACCGGGCGAAACCCGCGGTGACCTTCGGCGGCACGTACCGCCTCGTCGACTTCGTCCTGTCCAACCTCGTCAACGGCGACATCCTGCGCATCTGCGTGCTGACGCAGTACAAGTCGCACTCGCTGGACCGGCACATCACCACCACGTGGCGGATGTCCAGCCTGCTCGGCAACTACGTCACCCCGGTCCCGGCCCAGCAGCGGCTCGGCCCGCGCTGGTTCCTGGGCAGCGCGGACGCGATTTTGCAGTCCCTGAACCTGATCTACGACGAACGGCCCGAGTACGTCGCGGTGTTCGGCGCCGACCACGTCTACCGCATGGACCCGCGCCAGATGCTCGCCCAGCACATCGAGTCCGGCGCGGGCGTGACCGTGGCGGGCATCCGCGTCCCGCGGTCGGAGTCCCCCTCCTTCGGGGTGATCACGCCGGGCTCGGACGGCAGCACCGTCGAGCGGTTCCTGGAGAAGCCCGCGGACCCGCCGGGCCTGCCGGACGACCCCAACTGCGTGCTCGCCTCGATGGGCAACTACATCTTCACCACCAAGGTCCTCATCGAGGCCCTGCAGCGGGACGCCGAGGACGGGAACTCCGTGCACGACATGGGCGGTTCGATCCTGCCCCAGCTCACCGCGCGCGGCGAGGCACACCTGTACGACTTCAGTGACAACCACGTGCCCGGCGAGACCAGCCGCGACCAGGGCTACTGGCGGGACGTCGGCACGCTCGACGCGTACTACGACGCCCACATGGACCTCATCGCCGAGCGCCCCGCCTTCAACCTCTACAACCGCAGCTGGCCCATCTACACCCACTCCAACCAGCTCTCACCGGCCCGCTTCAACGCGGGCGGCATCGCCGGCGAGTCCATCATCAGCGCCGGCTGCCTGATACGGGGGCAGGTCACCCGGTCCGTGTTGTCGCCGGGTGTGGTGGTCGACCCGGGAGCGGTCGTCCAGGGCTCGGTGCTGCACGACAACGTCCACATAGGGCGGGGCGCGGTGGTGCGGGGCGCCGTCCTGGACAAGAACGTCGAGGTGCCCCCGGGCGCGACGATCGGCGTCAACCCGGAACGGGACGCGGAGCTGTACACGGTGTCCAAGGGCGGGGTCATCGCACTGGGGAAGGGCCAGCGGGTGTCGTGAGGACACGGGCTCGATTACTCGTTCGACCCTAGGCACGGGCGCCTCTGCGCGCGGCGTCCGCGTGCGGCGGGCCCCAGTGTCGCGTCCGGAGGTTTCTGCGTGGCGCCGGGAGGTCTCGGTTAGAGTCCGGCGGTCTTCGCGTCGTCCCCCGGGCGGCCCCGAGTCGCGTCCGGAGGTTTCCGTGTGGCGTCCGGAAGGCTCCGTGTGGCGCCCGGCGGGTCTTCGTGTGACGCTCCTTACGTCTCCGTGCCACCCCTGCCCCTCCTCCGCGACCACTTATGTCACATGAGTCCCCGTGAGTCCCACCGCTTTCGCAAGCGTCCGGACTTAATCTGCTGTTAACTGTGCGTAGCCTGATCGTACTTGACCGTAATCGCGTGTGGGCGATTGACTGCTGGCCCACCCGTCGTCGACGCGAGGCAAGCCATTGACTTCTGACGACCTGCTCGCTCCCCTCGACCTGGCGTTCTGGAACATCGAGTCCGACCGGCACCCCATGCATCTGGGGGCGCTCGGCGTGTTCACGTCCCACTCGCCCGCCGCGGGCGCCCACGCCGCCGACCTGCTCGCCGCGCGTGCCGCCGCCGTGCCCGGGCTCCGGATGCGGATCCGGAACGTATGGCGGCCCCTGGACCTGCGCCAGCCACTGGCCTTCGGCGGCGCGGCGCGTGAGCCCGCGCCGGACTTCGACCCGCTCGACCACGTCCGGCTGCACGCCCCGACGGCCGATTTCCAGGCGGTGGCAGGCCGTCTGATGGAGCGTCCGCTGGAACGCGGCCGACCGCCATGGGAGGCGCATGTGCTGCCCGGCGAGGACGGCGTGTCGTTCGCCGTGCTGTTCAAGTTCCACCACGCCCTCGCCGACGGCCTGCGCGCCCTGACCCTGGCGGCGGCGGTCCTGGACCCCACGGACCTGCCCGCGTCCCGCCCCCGCCCGGTGGAGCCGCCCCGCCGCCCGCTGCCCGACGTGCGCAAACTGCCCGGCCTGGTGCGCGGCGCCCTGTCCGACATGGGCCGCGCCCTCGACATCGGCGCCTCCGTCGCCCTGTCCACCCTGGGGGTGCGCTCCTCACCGGCGCTGACCTCCCAGCCCTCCGGTACCCGCCGTACCGCCGGAGTGGTCCTCGACCTCGACGACGTACACCGCATCCGCAAGGCGGTCGGCGGCACCGTGAACGACGTCCTGATCGCCGTCGTCGCCGGCGCCCTGCGCGGCTGGCTCGACGAACGCGGCGACGGCAGCGACGGCGTCGCGCCCCGCGCCCTGATCCCGGTCTCCAAGCGCCGCCCGCGCACCGCGCACCCACAGGGCAACCGGCTGTCGGGTTATCTGATACGGCTTCCGGTCGACGACCCCGACCCGCTCGCCCGCCTCGCCGCGGTCCGCACGGCCATGGACCGCAACAAGGACGCCGGCCCCAACCGGGGCGCGGGCGCCGTCGCGCTGCTCGCCGACCACGTCCCGGCGCTCGGCCACCGGCTCGGGGGCCCGCTGGTCAGCCAGGCCGCCCGGCTGTGGTTCGACATCCTGGTCACCAGCGTGCCGCTGCCCGGCCTCGGTCTGAAGCTGGGCGGCAACCAGCTCACGGAGGTGTTCCCCTTCGCCCCGCTGGCCGCCGGCCAGTCCCTCGCCGTCGCCGTGTCGACGTACCGGGGGCGGGTCCACTACGGGCTCGTCGCCGACGCGGCGGCCGTACCGGACCTGGACCGGTTCGCGCAGGCGGTGGCCGACGAGCTGGAGACGCTGATCAAGGCCTGTGCGCCCTGATCATGACGGGTTTGGTGGTGCGGCCCGGCGCTCCGTAAAATCTGCCGTTCGAATGCGGACGCGACCTTCAGCGCCGCGAGGGCAGAGATTCAGGGAACGGCAGCGGCGATGACGGTGACAGAGGACAGCTCGGCGACCACGGACGAGGTGGTGTACGGGCCCGGCATCGACCCGGAACGGCTCGCCGTCTGCCTGAGCGTGCTGGAGGAGCTCGACAAGCTGGACGTCGATCACCCCGACGCGATCCTGGTACGTCGGGCCACCTCGAACATCTACCGCACCGTCAAGCAGCGCCGCCGCCAGGAGCGCCGGGCCGCCAAGACCGCGCACGACAAGGCGGTCACGGAGGCCACGGCGACCGGGTCCGCCGAGCGCATCGACGACGAGACGGAGGGCCTGCTGCCGTCGTCGCGCACGGAGGAGGGCAAGATCGCGGGGATACTCCAGCGCCCGCGCTCCTGCTACACCTGCAAGACCCGGTACGTCGAGGTCGACTACTTCTACCACCAGCTCTGTCCCGACTGCGCCCGCCTGAACCGGGCCAAGCGCGACGCGCGCGCCGACCTCACCGGCAAGCGCGCGCTGCTCACCGGCGGCCGCGCCAAGATCGGCATGTACATCGCGCTGCGGCTGCTGCGCGACGGCGCGCACACGACCATCACCACGCGCTTCCCGAAGGACGCCATCCGCCGCTTCAAGGCCATGGACGACTCGGCGGACTGGATGCACCGCCTGGAGATCGTCGGCATCGACCTGCGCGACCCGGCGCAGGCCGTGGCTCTCGCCGACCAGGTCGCCGAGGCGGGGCCCCTCGACATCCTCATCAACAACGCGACGCAGACCGTGCGCCGCCTGCCCTCCGCGTACGCCGCCCTGGTGGAGGGTGAGAGTGCCCCGCTGCCGGCCGGTGAGCTGCCCGCCCACCACGTGATCGGCGCCTTCGGCTCCGGCGCGGTGGACGGTCTGGCCGCGCTGCCCGCCGGGATCTCCGGCCTCGACGCGCAGCAGGTCGCCGACCTCGCCCTGGTCGCGGGCAACGCCAGCGTCGCGCGGCACCTCGACGGCACCGCCATCGACGCGGGCGGCCTGGTCCCCGACGTTGTTGAGAGCAACACCTGGGTGCAGACCATCGAGCAGATCTCCCCGGTGGAGCTCCTCGAGACCCAGCTGTGCAACTACACGGCGCCGTTCATCCTGATCAGCAAGCTCCGGTCGGTCATGGGCGACGCCGCGAAGAGGGCGCAGAGCGGACGCGCGTACGTCGTGAACGTCTCGGCGATGGAGGGTGTCTTCGGCCGCGGCTACAAGGGCGCGGGCCATCCGAACACCAACGCCGCCAAGGCCGCGATGAACATGGTCACACGGACCAGCGCGCAGGAGATGTTCCAGACCGACGGCATCCTGATGACCTCGGTCGACACCGGCTGGATCACCGACGAGCGTCCCCACTACGACAAGCTGCGCCTCGCCGAGGCGGGCTTCCACGCCCCGCTCGACCTGGTCGACGGCGCGGCCCGCGTCTACGACCCGATCGTGCGCGGCGAGGCGGGCGAGGACCTGTACGGCGTCTTCCTGAAGGACTACGCACCCGGCAAGTGGTGAGCCGCGCTCACCAGCTCTGACGGGCGTTCTCGACGAGGTCCATCCAGGCGATGCCCATGAGCAGCGCGGCCACGCCGAACAGCAGAGCGCTCACGGCCAGGGCGAAGTACAGGACGGTTCGGGACAGGCCCCCGAGATCCGGGGTGCGCCGGGGGCGCGGGGGCGGCGTGGTGTCGCTCATGTGTGCCACCTTCTTCACGGCAACCTGCGGAAGCGCCCCGACCCGACTGCCGAGCCACGCCAACCGACAGGCACCACCCCCATGATCCCACCAGGCCACCGAGCGCGCCTGTCTGCCGGGGCTGCGATCGGCCGACGGCTTGGGGCCGGCTGCCGGTGGCTGCGATCGGCCGAAGGCTCCGCGTTGGCTCCAGTTGGCTGTGATCGGGCGACGGCTTCGGGTCGGCTGCCGGTGGCTGTGATCGGGCGACGGCTTCGGGTCGGCTGCCGGTGGCTGTGGTCAGCCGAGCGTGCCGGGTGGGCCGCCGGTGATTGCGGTCGGCTGGCTGGATGCCGGTGGCTGCGATCGGCTGAAGGCTCCGCGTTGGCTGCCGCCGGCGCGGAGCGGTCGAGGCTTTGGGCTGGCTGCCGAGGGTTGCGATCAGCCGAGGGCTCCGGATCGGCTGCCGGTCGTTGTGGTGGGTTGGCGGTTTGCCCCGCTCCCGGTGGCTGCCATCAGCCGACGGCTTCGGGTCGGTTGCCGGTCGTTGCGGTCGGCTGGTGGCTCTGACCCGCCTCCCGTGGCTGCCGTCAGCCGAAGGCTCCAGGTCGGCTGCCCTGGCTGTGGGCCGTCGGCCGCTTCGCCCCCGCCCGCGCCCCGACCGCTTCGACCAGCCGAGGGACCCGGGGCCGCCATCGGCCCCCCGATCAGTCGACGGCGCCGAGTCGTGAGTGTCGGGTCGCGACCAGTTCCAGGACCGTGCGCCAGTCCTCCAGTACCCCGGCGTCGAGGCCGATGACCTTGCCCGCGTCGGCGGCCTGGCGCAGGGTCACGGCGTCCTCGGCGAGTGGGTCCCGTGCGAACGCGGCCGCCTCGGCCGGGCTCATCGGACCGCCCTGGCGGGTCGGGGTCAGGCCGCGCTCGGGAGAGACGGCGGCCAGATAGCGCTTGGCCGCCACATGCAGTCGTACGAGACGGGCGACCCGTTCGCCGAGCAGGGACCGGACCGCGTCCGCCGCGAGGTCCGCGTGCCCCGCGTCGTCGCCGGGCCGCAGCAGATGTCCGATGTCGTGCACCAGGCCCGCCACCTGGAGTTCCTTGTCGGCGGGGCGACTTCGGCGCAGCAGTGCGGCCGTCTGCAGCGCGTGGTCGTGCAGGTCGACCGGGTCGCCGCTGCCGTCCGGGGTGTCCCAGGCGCCACGGCAGGCGTACAGCAGATCCATCAGCTCTTCGACACTGCGCAGCTCCATGCGTCAGTCCTCCCGCCGGACAAGCCGTTGCCGTACGTCAGCAGATCATGGCGGGCTTGCGAATCGGCCAACGGGACTTGAACTGCGTGACGCCACGACAGCCGTCGGTCGCGGGCGTGTTCGCCCGGGTAGGCCGGTCGGGTGAGTCACTATGCGTCCATTTCGTTACAAATGGCAGGAAAATTCGCCTGATCGAGCACGGGGCGACTCGTGATCGTTACCCATAGTTTTCAGCCCCATCGAGCGGACCCCCGCTCATTTGGTTAATCTGGTCGAGACGGACAGCAACAACGGGTCCCTACCCACACCCACCGTCCGTCCCGGGACAAGCCGGTGCACAACGGCCTGCTCTCATGCGAGTTACCGACGCCACCGCGTCCAACAGCAACATGTCAGACCCGAACGGGCGTCGGGGAGCGGATCGCAGGCCGCCGGCGCGCCCCAGAGGGTGACCCGACACATAAGGAGTGCGCGGTGACACCGGAGAAGACGAATCGCGAACAGCGCCCCAAGGAACGCACGGAGCGCGCGGGCCGCCGGCCCGGCGAGATCGGGAGCCTCGATGTGTGGGCCCGGTCCGCCCCGATCCGCCTGGCGGGCTACGAGGACGACCTCGCCGAGCCGCACATCCTGCCCAGCGTGGACTGACCGGCAGGAGCCCTTCGCGATCGCCGACCGCATGGGCGTGCGACACTCACGCCCATGCTGATCAGGGAAGCAACGGCCGACGACTGGCCGCACATCTGGCCGTTCTGGCACCGCATCGTCGCCGCCGCCGAGACCTACACGTGGGATCCGGACACCACCGAGGACGCAGCCCGCGACCTGTGGATGAGCCCGGCCAAGCGCGTGTACGTCGCCCAGGACGACGACGGAACCGTCATCGGCTCCGCCTACCTCACCCCCAACTACGGCGGCCCCGCCGCCCGGATCGCCAACGCCGGTTTCATGGTCGACCCCGAGCAGGCGGGCCGCGGCATCGGCCGGGCCCTCGCCGAGCACATGCTGACCGAGGCCAAGGCACACGGCTACCGGGCCATGGTGTTCAACGCGGTCGTCGAGACCAACCCGGCCGTACAGCTGTGGACGTCCCTCGGTTTCACGATCCTGGGCACGGTCCCGGACGCCTTCGAGCACCCCCAGCACGGCAGAGTGGGCCTGCACATCATGCACAAGACCCTCTAGTCCAGCGGCGCCGTCCGCCGCCAAGGGTGCGCGGTCTCCAACTGGCCCGCCAGCTCCAGCAGTTCCGCCTCCGATCCGGGTCGCCCCACCAGCTGTACGGCGCAGGGGGCGCCCGACGGCAGGGTGCCGAACGGCACGGCCATCGCGGGCCAGCCGGTGAGGTTCCACGGGGGAGTCATCGGGGAGTAGTTGGTGTTGGCGGCCACATTGCGCAGCCAGCCCCGCTCGTGCCAGGGCCCGGCCTTGGGCGAGCGGCGCGCCAGCGCGGGCGTGAGCAGCACGTCGTACTCGGCGAAGAACGGTTCGAGGCGCCGCCGCAGTTCCTCCCGGCCCGTGCCGACGCGCACGGTCCGCACGAACCGCCGCCCGACGGCCGCGTGGACGCGCGTGCGCCGGGCCAGCAGCCGCACGTCCAGCCCCTGGGCGTCGACGCACGTACCCGCCGTCCAGTGGGCCAGGGACGTGAAGCTCAGCGTCGCCGGATACGGCGGGTCGGCGCGCCGCACGTGGTGACCGGCCTTGATGAGCAGCCCGGCGGCCTCACGGGCGGCGGCCGTATACGGCTTCCCTATGGTGACGCCGGCGATGGGGCTGCGCAGGGAGACGGCGACCCTGCGAGTGGCGGGCGCGTCCTGCCGTACGAGCTCACCGTCGGCCAGGACGGACAGCAGCAGCCGGGCGTCCTCAACGGTCGTCGCCAGCGGACCGTTCTCCGACATGCCGAACCAGTCGCCGTCGCCGATACCGGCCGGGACCACCCCGCGGCCCGGCTTGATGGTGACGACACCGCAGTTGGCCGCCGGTATGCGCAGCGAGCCCATCCCGTCGTTGCCGAGGGCGATCGGCACCATGCCCGCCGCCACGGCGGCCGCGCTGCCGCCGGACGAACCGCCCGCCGTACGCGTGGTGTCCCACGGGTTGCGGGCGGTGCCGTGCACCCCCTCGGTCGTACCGAACACACACAGCTCCGGCACGTTGGTCAGCCCCACCACGACCGCACCGGCGGCGCGCAGCCGGGCGACGGTGACATGGTCCTGCTCGGCGGGCACGTCCGGCGTCGCGGCCGAGCCGATCCGCATGCTCTCGCCCCGCACGGCCAGATTGTCCTTGACGGCCACGGGCACGCCCGCGAGCGGCAGTTCGGCCAGGTCGGCCCGCGACCCCACTTCGTCGGCCTCGGCTAGCGCCCGCTCGGCCCGGACGGCACGGAACGCCCCGACCCGTCCGTCCAGCCGCTCGATCCGCGCCAGATGCGCCGCCACCACCTCCCGCGGCGTGACCCGCTTCTCCTGCACGGCGGCGGCGATCTCGACGGCGGTCCGTCCGACCCAGTTGGTCACGGGCGCTCCTCGGCATGGGGGCTACTGGTGAGTACGTGGGAAGAACTCTGCCCGGACGACAGGTGCCGCGTCGAGAGGTCGGCGCGGGGACGGTTCGAACCGCGTGCCGCAGGAAAGCTGTACCTCTCGTCGGATCCCGACGACCCACGGAGCGCCCCGCATGCATGACGACCGCAGCCTTGTCGAGGCCCGCCTCAGGCGAGTCCTCGAAGAACGCGTCCGACCCGCCGTGTACCCCGAGTCCGTGCCGCTGGACGTGGCGGTGTGGCACGCCCCCGGTGAGCCCGTGCCGGTCGCCGAGGGGCTCGCTGCCGAGACCGAGCCCATCGAGGTGGGCGCCAGGTGGGGCGCACCCTGGGGTACGAGCTGGTTCCGTGTCACCGGCACCGTCCCCGAGGCGTGGGCCGGGAAGACCGTCGAGGCGCTGCTCGACCTCGGGTTCGACGAGAACATGCCCGGCTTCCAGTGCGAGGGCCTGGTCTACCGGCCCGACGGCACGCCGGTGAAGGGCCTGAACCCGCGCAATCAGTGGGTGCGCATCGGCGCACCCGTCGAGGGCGGGGAGGAGGTGCGGCTGCACATCGAGGCCGCGTCCAATCCGGTCATCCTCGGCCACCACCCCTTCCGGCCGACCGAGCTGGGCGACAAGGAGACCGCGGGCAGCGAGCCGCAGTACACCCTCACCCGCATGGACCTGGCCGTCTTCGACGAGACGGTCTGGCAGCTGGTGATCGACCTGGAGGTGCTCGGCGAGCTGATGGCCGAGCTGTCCGTCGACAGTGCCCGCCGCTGGGAGATCCTGCGGGCCGTGGAGCGGGCGCTGGACGGGATCGATCTCCAGGACGTCAACGGGACAGCGGCCGAGGCCCGTTCCCGCCTCACCGGCGTACTGGCCTCCCCGGCCTCACCCTCCGCCCACCGCGTCAGCGCCGTCGGCCACGCGCATATCGACTCGGCGTGGCTGTGGCCGCTGCGCGAGACCGTGCGCAAGGTGGCCCGCACCACCGCCAACATGACCGCCCTGCTGGACGACGAGCCGGACTTCGTGTTCGCCATGTCGCAGGCGCAGCAGTGGGCATGGGTCAAGGAGCACCGGCCCGAGGTGTGGGCCCGGGTGAAGAAGGCGGTGGCGGACGGCCGGTTCGTGCCCGCCGGCGGGATGTGGGTGGAGTCGGACACCAATATGCCCGGCTCGGAGGCGATGGCCCGGCAGTTCGTACACGGCAAGCGGTTCTTCCTCGACGAGTTCGGCATCGAGAACGAGGAGGCCTGGCTGCCCGACACCTTCGGCTTCGCCGCCGGGCTGCCGCAGATCATCAAGGCGGCGGGCTCGAAGCACCTGCTGACGCAGAAGATCTCCTGGTCCCGCACGAACAAGTTCCCGCATCACACCTTCACCTGGGAAGGTATCGACGGCACCCGGATCTTCACCCACTTCCCGCCCGTCGACACCTACAACTGCTCCATGAAGGGCGCCGAACTCGCCCACGCCGCCCGCAACTTCAGGGACAAGGGCCACGCCCGCCACTCCCTCGCCCCCTCCGGCTGGGGTGACGGAGGCGGCGGCACCACCCGCGAGATGGTCGCCCGGGCGGCCCGGCTGCGCGACCTCGAAGGCTCCCCGACGGTCACCTGGGAGACCCCGGCGGCCTTCTTCGCCAAGGCCGAGGCCGAGTACCCCCATCCGCCCGTGTGGGTCGGCGAGCTCTACCTCGAACTCCACCGCGCCACCCTCACCAGCCAGGCCAAGACCAAGCAGGGCAACCGGCGCAGCGAACACCTGCTGCACGAGGCAGAGTTGTGGGCCGCCACGGCCGCCGTTCGCGCCGGATTCTCTTATCCGTACGAGGAACTGGACCGCATCTGGAAGACGGTGCTGCTGCACCAGTTCCACGACATCCTGCCCGGCTCGTCCATCGCCTGGGTGCACCGCGAGGCACGCGCGACCTACGAGCGGCTCGCGGGCGAGCTGAACGCGATCATCGACGCGGCCCAGCGCGCGCTGGCGGGGGAGGGGGCGCGGGAGCTGGTCTTCAACGCCGCGCCGCACAGCAGGCGGGGTATCCCGGCGGGCGGTGCCGGTGCTCCGGTCGTGGAGGGGGCGGCGCCGGTTCGCCCTCGCGGGGAGGGCGGCTACGTCCTGGACAACGGCCTGCTGCGGGTCGCCATCGACGACCGGGGTCTCGTCGTCTCCGTGTACGACGTCGAGGCCGACCGCGAGACCATTGCCCCGGGCCGGGTCGCGGGCCTCCTCCAGCTCCACCCCGACTTCCCCAACATGTGGGACGCCTGGGACGTCGACGAGTTCTACCGCAACACCGTCACGAACCTGACCGACTTGGACGAGATCACCGCGGGCGAGGACGGCGCGTCGGTGCGGGTCGTACGGTCGTTCGGCGCGTCACGCGTCACTCAGGTGCTGTCGCTGCCGCCGGGGGAGCGGCGGCTGGTGCTGGACACGGAAGTCGACTGGCACGAGACGGAGAAGTTCCTCAAGCTCGCCTTCCCGCTCGACGTGCACGCCGAACGGTACGCCTCGGAGACACAGTTCGGGCACTTCCACCGGCCCACCCATACCAACACCTCCTGGGAGGCGGCCAAGTTCGAGGCCTGCAACCACCGCTTCGTGCATGTGGAGGAGCCGGGCTGGGGTGTCGCCGTCGTCAACGACTCGACGTACGGCCACGACGTGACCCGCACCGTCCGCACCGACGGAGACGGTGGTACGACCACCACGGTCCGCGTCTCCCTCCTGCGCGCCCTGCGCTTCCCGGACCCCGAGACCGACCAGGGCGTCCACCGCTTCCGGCACGCCCTTGTGGTCGGCGCGAGCATCGGCGACGCGGTGCGGGAGGGCTGGCGGATCAACCTGCCCGAGCGTCTGATCACCGGCGCTCAGGACGTCGTACCGCTTGTCACGGTCGACCAGGACGCGGTGGTGATCACGGCCGTCAAGCTGGCCGACGACGGCAGCGGCGACGTGGTCGTCCGCTGCCACGAGGCCCACGGCGGCCGGGCCCGGGCCAGGCTCACCGCGGGCTTCGAGGTCACCGGCGTCACGGTCACCGACCTGCTGGAACGCCCGCTGCCGGAGGCCGCCGCGCCGGTGGTCGACGGCGAGCGGATCACCGTACGCCTGCGTCCCTTCGAGCTGGTGACGCTGCGGCTGCGGCGGAGCTAGACCGGGGTGCGAGGGCCCGTCCGGAGGGGGCGGGCCCTCGCCCTGCTCGGGTCAGGCGTAGAACGGCCCCGGCGTGCTCCAGGTCGTGTGGCCGAAGACGTTGTCGTCGGCGATGGTGACCTGCACGTTGGTGACCTTCAGGCCGTACTGGGTCGGGGTCATGCCCTCGGGGCAGGTCACTTCGACGGCCGGGAAGTTCATGTAGAAGTGCGGGCCGAAGTCCCGGTCGGGGTACTGGCGGTACTGCGCGAGGATCCAGCCGGACTGCGGCACGTAGTAGGTGTGCAGCAGTTTCTGCCGCTCGGTGCGGACGACGAAGCTGGTGCCGTGGTCGAAGGTGCGCGCCATGTCGGCGTATGCCTGGAAGAAATAGTCGGTACTGTCAAGTCCGCCGATGTAGCCCGGCTGGCTTCGGACGTTGTGCAGGGTGACGTCGAGCCTTGAAGCAGCCGCAGCCGGGCGTTGGATTGTTGTCGCGGTAGATGTTCTGGCGCTTGCGGTCCCCGAACGCGGCGTCGGGTCCGGTTGTAGTGCCGCGGGACGACCGCGCCGTAGAACTTCACCGTCGCCGACACCCCCGCCCTGCGTGGGCGCCGGCATCTCGACCGTGGCCGTGGCCCGGGCGGCGCCCGGACCGGCCAGGACGAGACCGGCCCCGGCGAGCAGTACTGGCATGCGCACGCTAGCCCGGCACTGATCCCCGGTCCGGGCGAACGCCCCAACCCTCACAAACGGAGGGCAGACAGTGACTACCCGCCGAGCTGCGCCCGCAGCCACTCCTCCACCTCGCCGACGTGTGCGGCCGCCGCCGCTCTCGCCGCCTCCGGGTCTCGGGCGGCCAGGGCGCGGTGGATCGCGGCGTGTTCGCGGCGGGTGCGGGCGAAGGCGCCCTCCTCCTGGTAGCCGCGCCAGACGCGGGCCCGGAAGGTGCGGGAGGACAGGCCCTCCAGGATCGCGGCCATGGTCTCGTTGCCTGCGGCCAGCGCGATCTCGCGGTGGAAGGCGAGGTCGTGCGCGAGGATCTCCTCCGGGTCGTCGGTCGCGTTCATCGCCGCCAGGTGCCTTTCGACCTCGGCGAGCTGCTCGGGGGTGATGCGGGCGGCGGCCAGGGCGGTCGCCGTCGACTCCAGGATGCGGCGGACCTCCAGCAGTTCGACCAGACGCGGGCCGCGGGACAGGTCGGCGACGACCCCGAAGTTCTCCAGCAGGTCACCGGCCTGGAGTTGGGTGACGTAGATGCCGGAGCCGTGCCGGGCCTCCAGGACGCCCATCACCGTGAGCGCGCGGATCGCCTCCCGCATCGAGCTGCGGGAGATGCCCAGTTGGGCCGCCAGCTCGCGCTCGGTGGGCAGGCGCGCGCCGGGTTCGAGGAGCCCCTCGGCGATCATCGCCTTGATCCGCTCGATGGCGCGCTGCGTCACCGTGCCCCGCTGCGGGGCCGGCTCTGTCTCCGTCTCGTTCACGCCACTTCTCCCGTCGCCGTGCGCCGCAGTGTAGCCAGCCAGGTGGTCGGACCACTACAGCGGAAAACACGAGAGATTCGCTTCCGGAGGGTGTTGTCGGCATGAAGTGGTCTGATAAATATGCGGGCAACTGCTCGATCACGCTCAATGAGGAGCCGGCAGATGGCCGACGGGACACAGCGGAACGGACGGCGGTACGGGCGAACACTGACGCGAGCGGCGGCCGGGGCGGTCTGCGCCGCCCTCGTGCTCACCGCCTGCGGCAGCACCAAGGACACCGGCGCCGTCGGCGCCGAAGGCGGCGGCACCGGCAAGGTCGGGGTGATCCTGCCCCTGCTGACCTCGCCGTTCTGGCAGTCGTACAACGACTACGTGCCGAAGATGGCCGAGTCCGAAGGTGTCGACGCGCTGAAGACGGTCAACTCCAACAGCGACCCCTCGCAGCAGATCACCGACATCAACAACCAGCTCAACCAGGGCGTCAAGGGCCTGGTCGTCGCCCCGCTGGACAGTGCCGCCATCGAGGCGGGACTCGACCAGGCCGAGCGCAAGGGCGTACCGGTCGTCGCCGTCGACGTGGCACCGGACAAGGGCAAGGTCGCCATGGTCGTACGGGCGAACAACGTGGCGTACGGCGAGAAGGCCTGCCAGTACCTCGGCGAGCAGATCCCCTCCGGCAAGGTCGTACAGATCATGGGCGACCTGGCCTCGGTCAACGGCCGCGACCGCTCCGAGGCGTTCCGCGCCTGCGTGAAGAAGAACTTCCCCAAGCTGAAGGTCCTGGAGATCCCCGCCAAGTGGGAGTCCGACACCGCGGCCTCCAAGCTGGACACGCTCCTGAACGCCAACCCCGACATCAAGGGCATCTACATGCAGGCCGGCGGCGTCTACCTCGCGCCGACCCTGCAGACCCTGAAGTCCAAGGGGATGCTGAAGAAGGCCGGGCAGCCGGGCCACATCACGATCGTCTCCAACGACGGCATCCCGCAGGAGTACGACGCCATCCGCAAGGGCGAGATCGACGCGACCGTCTCCCAGCCCGCCGACCTGTACGCCAAGTACGGCATGTACTACATCAAGGCGGCGATGGAGGGGAAGACCTTCGAGCCCGGCCCGACCGACCACGGCTCGACCATCGTCAAGCTGCCCAGCGGCATCCTGGAGGACCAGCTGCCCGCACCCCTGGTCACCAAGGACAACGTCGACGACCCCGAGCTGTGGGGCAACACGGTCGAATGAGCACACCACTTGTTGAGGCGCGGGGCATCGTCAAGCGGTACGGCCCCACCACCGCCCTTGCCGACGGACAACTCACCGTCCTGCCCGGCGAGTCCCACGCCCTCGTCGGCCGCAACGGCGCCGGCAAGTCGACCCTGGTCAATATCCTCACCGGACTCCAGCCCGCCGACGAGGGCGAGGTCCGCTTCGACGGCGAGCCCGCGCCCGCACTCGCCGACCGGGACGCCTGGCGCCGCAAGGTGGCCTGCGTCTACCAGAAGCCCACGGTCGTCCCCGAGTTGACGGTCGCCGAGAACCTGTTCATCAACCGGCAGCCGCTCCAGCGCGGATTCATCAGCTGGCGCAAGCTCCGCACCGAGGCCGCCGACCTCCTCGCCACCTGGGACGTCCATGTCGACCCCGAGGCCCGCACCGCCGACCTCAAGGTTGAGGACCGCCAAATGGTGGAGATCGCCCGGGCGTTGAGCTTCGGCGCCCGGTTCATCGTCCTCGACGAGCCCACCGCCCAGCTCGACAACCGCGAGATCGAGCGGCTCTTCACCCGCATGCGGGCGCTCCAGGACTCCGGCGTCACCTTCCTGTTCATCTCGCACCACCTCCAGGAGGTGTACGAGGTCTGCCAAACCGTCACCGTGCTGCGCGACGCCCGCTGGATCACCACCGCACCCGTCGCCGACCTCCCGCGCGGGGCGCTGGTGGAGGCCATGGCGGGGGAGAGCGTCACCGAACAGGCCGAACGGCAGCAGACCGCCCCCGCCGCCGGCGAGGCGCCGGTCCTGCTCGACGTCCGAGGGCTCACCTCACCCTCGTACACGAAGATCGACCTCAGCGTGCGCCGGGGTGAGGTCGTCGGGCTCGCCGGGATCAGCGGCAGCGGCAAGATCGAGCTGGCCGAGACCATGGCGGGACTGCACACGCCCACCGCCGGGACCGCGCTGATCGACGGTGCGCCGTTGCCGTTCGGCGATGTGCGCGCCGCGCTGGACGCGGGCGTCGGCTGTGTCCCGCGCGACCGCCACGGTCAGGGTCTCGTCTTCGGCATGACCATCGGCGACAACGCCACCATGAGCGTGCTGGACCGGCTCGGCCGGTTCGGCTTCGTCGGCAGCGACCGCCGACGCGGCCTCGCCACCGAGCTGATCGACCGCCTCGACATTCACGCCGAAGGCCCCGACCAGCCCGTCTCCGACCTGTCCGGCGGCAACGCACAGAAGGTCGTCATGGCCCGCGCCCTCGCCTCGGACCCACGTCTGCTGGTGCTGATCAACCCCACCGCGGGCGTCGACGTGAAGTCCAAGGAATCGCTGCTGGCCCGTGTGGACAGCGCCCGTGAGGACGGCACCGCCGTGCTCGTCGTCTCCGACGAACTCGACGACCTGCGCCGCTGCGATCGTGTCCTCGTCCTCTTCCACGGCCGCGTCGTCGCCGAACACCCCGCGGGCTGGCGCGACCACGAGCTGATCGCCTCCATTGAAGGAGTGGACCATGGCTGACACCAAGGCGGCCCCGCCGCTCGCGCCCCTGCGCGCCCCCGCCGCCGCGTCCGCCAGAACGGTACTGCTGCGCCGCGCCCGCGAACTGGCCCTGCTCCCGGCGCTGTTGCTGCTCATGGTGCTCGGCGCCGTGGTCAACGACTCGTTCCTCACCGAGCGCAACCTGATCTCCATCCTCGGTGCCTCCGCCGCGCTCGCGATGGTCGTACTCGCCGAGTCGCTGGTCCTCATCACCGGCAAGTTCGACCTGTCCCTGGAGTCCGTCGTCGGCATCGCGCCCGCCGTGGGAGCGCTCCTGGTGCTGCCCGTCGCCCAGTCCGGCTGGGGCACCGAACTCCCGGCTGCGCTCGCCCTGCTGGCCATCCTCGTCGCCGGGGCCGTCGTCGGCGCCTTCAACGGCATCCTGGTGGTGAAGTTCCGGCTCAACGCGTTCATCGTGACGCTCGCCATGCTCATCGTCCTGCGCGGGCTGCTCGTCGGTGCCACCAAGGGCAAGACCCTGTTCGGCATGCCCGAGTCCTTCTACTCGTTGGCGACCACCACCTTCATCAACGTCCCGATGTCGGTGTGGCTGGCCGCCGGCGCCTTCGCGGCCGCCGGGCTGGTGCTCAAGTACCACCGGGTCGGCCGCGCGCTGTACGCCATCGGCGGCAACGCGGACGCGGCCCGCGCGGCCGGTATCCGCGTCGAGCGCGTCATGCTCGGCGTGTTCGTGGTCGCCGGAGTGCTCGCCGCGGTCGGCGGCATCATGCAGACGGGGTACGTCGGCGCGATCAGCGCCAACCAGGGCAACAACATGATCTTCACCGTGTTCGCGGCCGCGGTGATCGGCGGTATCAGCCTCGACGGCGGCAAGGGCAGCATGCTCGGCGCCCTCACCGGCGTTCTGCTCCTGGGAGTCGTACAGAACCTGCTCACCCTCGCCCAGGTCCCGTCCTTCTGGATCCAGGCCATCTACGGCGGAATCATCCTGGTCGCCCTCATGATCGCCCGGGTGACCACCGGCCGCGCCCAGGACTGACCGCCGCAGCCCTCTGCACCCGACCGAAAGGCCTGCTGTGTCTCCCTCTCCCGCCCGCATCACCGCCGTCGACACATACGACATCCGCTTCCCCACCTCCCGCGAGCTCGACGGCTCCGACGCGATGAACCCGGACCCCGACTACTCGGCGGCCTACGTCGTGCTGCGCACCGACGCCGCGGACGGGCACGAGGGGCACGGCTTCACCTTCACCATCGGGCGGGGCAACGAAGTCCAGGTCGCCGCGATCGAGGCGCTGCGCGGGCATGTCGTCGGCCGCCCGGTCGACGAGCTGTGCGCCGACCCGGGCACCCTGAACCGCGATCTGATCGGCGACAGCCAGCTCCGCTGGCTCGGGCCCGAGAAGGGCGTGATGCACATGGCGATCGGCGCGGTCGTCAACGCCGTGTGGGACCTCGCCGCCAGACGTGCGGGCAAGCCGCTGTGGCAGCTGCTCGCGGGCGCCGAGCCCGAGTGGCTGGTGCGTCAGATCGACTTCCGGTACCTCACCGACGCCCTCACCCCCGAGGAGGCGCTGACCATCCTGCGCCGGGGCCGGGAGGGCGCCGAGGAGCGCACGGCTCGGCTGCTGGAGCGCGGCTACCCCGCCTACACCACCTCACCGGGCTGGCTCGGCTACGACGACGCCAAGCTCACCCGGCTCGCCACGCAGGCGGTCGCCGACGGCTTCCGGCAGATCAAGCTCAAGGTCGGCGCGGACCTCGACGACGACATCCGCCGCTGCCGGGTCGCCCGCGCGGTCGTCGGCCCGGATGTGCGCATGGCGATCGACGCGAACCAGCGCTGGGACGTCGACGAGGCGATCCGCTGGACCAAGGCCCTCACCGAGTTCGACCCCTACTGGATCGAGGAGCCCACCAGCCCCGACGACATCCTCGGCCATGCCGCGATCCGCCGGGCCGTCGCCCCCGTCAAGGTCGCCACCGGCGAACACGCCCACAACCGGATCGTCTTCAAGCAGCTCCTCCAGGCCGGCGCCATCGACGTCCTCCAGCTGGACGCGGCCCGCGTCGGCGGCGTCAACGAGAACCTCGCCATCCTGCTGCTCGCCGCCAAGTTCGGCGTTCCGGTCTGTCCGCACGCCGGCGGCGTCGGCCTGTGCGAACTCGTCCAGCACCTGGCGATGTTCGACTATCTCGCGGTCTCCGGCACCACCGACGACCGGGTCGTCGAGTACGTCGACCATCTCCACGACCACTTCCTGGACCCGGTCCGCATCCGGGACGGCCACTACCTCGCACCCACCGCGCCCGGCTTCTCGGCCGCCATGCGCCCGGAGTCCATCGCGCGCTACACCTTCCCCGACGGCACCTTCTGGGCCGCCGACCGCGACGACACCAACAAGAAGGGGCAAGCGGCATGACCGACTTCGAGGGCATCAGGGCCCTGGTGACCGGCGGCGCCTCCGGCATCGGCCGCGCCACCGCGGAACTCCTGGCCGAGCGGGGAGCCCGGGTCGCCGTCCTGGACCTGGCAAAGGCCGACGCACCCTTCCTTGCCTACGAGGCCGACGTCACCGACGACGCCTCCGTACGACAGGCGGTGACGGACGCGGTCGCGGACCTCGGCGGACTCGACGTGCTGGTGAACAACGCCGGTATCGGCGCCCAGGGGACCGTCGAGGACAACGACGACGCCGAATGGCACCGGGTCCTGGACGTCAACGTCGTCGGCATGGTCCGCACGGCCCGCGCCTGTCTGCCGCACCTGCGCGAGTCGTCGCACGCGGCGATCGTGAACACCTGCTCCATCGCGGCCACCGCGGGCCTCCCGCAACGCGCCCTCTACAGCGCGACCAAGGGCGCCGTGTACTCCCTCACCCTCGCCATGGCCGCCGACCACGTCCGCGAGGGCATCCGCGTCAACTGCGTCAACCCGGGCACCGCGGACACCCCGTGGATCGGCCGCCTGCTCGACGCGGCCGACGACCCGGCCACCGAACGCGCCGCGCTTCAGGCCCGCCAGCCCACCGGCCGCCTCGTCACGGCGGCCGAGGTGGCGGGCGCGATCGCCTACTTGGCGAGCCCGCTGTCCGGTGCCACCACCGGCACCGCCCTCGCCGTCGACGGCGGCATGCAGGGCCTGCGCCTCCGCCCGGCGGGCCGGCGATGAGCGGCGCCCAGCTCGCCTTCGGCGCCGCCGGGATCGGCAACCTCTACACCGAGATCACCGACGAGCAGGCGTACGACGCCGTGGGCGCGGCCTGGCGACAGGGCATCCGCCACTTCGACACCGCCCCGCACTACGGCCTCGGCCTGTCCGAACGCCGACTCGGCGCGGCCCTGCGCGAGCACCCCCGCGAGGCGTACACGATCTCCACCAAGGTCGGCCGCCGCCTGGAACCGTCCGACGGCACCGGCGACGACCTGGCCCACGGCTTCGCCGTCCCCGCCACCCACCACCGCGTCTGGGACTTCACCGCCGACGGAATACGCCGCACCCTGGACGCCTCCCTGCAACGCCTCGGCCTCGACCGCGTCGACACCGTCTACCTGCACGACCCCGACGACCACGCCGAACAGGCCTTCCGCGAGGGCTACCCGGCCCTGGAGAAGCTGCGCTCCGAGGGCGTCGTCGGCGCGATCGGCGCGGGCATGAACCAGACGGCGATGCTCACCCGCTTCGTCCGCGACACCGACGTGGACGTGGTGCTGTGCGCCGGCCGTTACACGCTCCTCGACCACAGCGCCCTCACCGACCTCCTGCCCGCCGCACAGGAACGCGGGACGGCGGTGGTGCTCGGGGGCGCCTTCAACTCCGGCCTGCTCGCGGACCCGAAGCCGGGAGCCACGTACGACTACACCGAGGCGCCAGGTGAACTGCTCGACCGCGCCCTGCGGCTGAAGTCGATCGCCGAGCGCCACGGCACCACCCTGCGTGCCGCTGCCCTCGCCTTCTGTTCCGCGCACCCGGCGGTCAGGAGTGTCCTCGTCGGTGCCCGCTCGGCCGCCGAGGCGGACGACTGCGCCGAGCAGTTCCGCACGCCCGTGCCCGCGGCCCTCTGGCAGGAGCTGCGGGAGACGGGGCTGCTCCCCGCCGATGCCCCCGTACCCGCTTGAGGAGCCGTCATGAGAGTCGCCCTGCACACCAAGGTCCGCCCCGACCGCATCGACGCGTACGAGGCCGCCCACCGCGAGGTGCCGAAGGAACTCACCGACGCCATCCGTGCCGCCGGCGCCACCTCCTGGACGATCTGGCGCAGCGGCACCGACCTCTTCCACGTCCTGGAGTGCGAGGACTACGCCCGTCTCCTCGCGGAGCTGGAACAGCTGCCGGTGAACGTCGCGTGGCAGGCCCGCATGGCCGAGCTCCTGGACGTGGTCCACGACTACTCCCACGACGGGGCCGCCGCGGGCCTGCCCGTCGTATGGGAGCTGCCATGACCGTGGACGCGCACCACCATGTGTGGGACCTGTCCGTACGCGACCAGGACTGGATCAGCGGCGACGAACTCCTGCCGATCCGGCGGAACTTCACCGTCGCCGACCTGGAACCCGAGGCGCGGGCCGCCGGAGTGGATCGTACCGTCCTCGTCCAGACGGTCACCGTGCCGGAGGAGACCCCGGAGTTCCTCGCCCTCGCAGCCGCGCACGAGCTGATCGGCGCGGTCGTCGGCTGGACCGACCTCACCCGCCCGGACATCGTCGACGAGCTGGCCCGGCTGCGTGAACTCCCCGGTGGCGGCTACCTGAAGGGCATCCGCCACCAGGTCCAGAGTGAACCCGACCCGGAGTGGCTGCTGCGTCCCGACGTCCGCCGGGGACTCGCCGCCGTCGCCGACGCCGGACTGGTCTACGACCTCGTCGTGCTGCCCCACCAACTGCCCGCCTGCGCCAAGGCCGCCGCGGACCACCCGGACCTCACTTTCGTCCTGGACCACCTCGGCAAACCGCCCATCGCCTCCGGCGCACTGGAACCCTGGGCGAGCGCCGTCCACGCCCTCGCGGCGCTCCCCAACACCGTCTGCAAGCTCTCCGGCATGGTCACCGAGGCCGACCCGAGGTCCTGGACGGTCGACGACCTCCGCCCGTCCGCCGACACCGTCCTTGAGGCCTTCGGTCCGGATCGTCTGATGTTCGGCTCGGACTGGCCGGTGTGCACGCTGGCCGCGACATACGGTGAAGTGCTGTCGGTGGCAGCGGAGTTGACGGACGCGGCGGACCGCTCCCGTATCTTCGAGGGCACCGCCACCCGCGTCTACGACCTCTGAGCAGGCTCCGCCAGCCGCGTCGGCGGCAGATACTCCCGCACATATGTCCGGTCCCAGCACGCGCCCGTCTCACGCAGCTCCCGCCAGGTCGTGTACCGGTAGCGGAAGAGGCGGGCGCGGATGAAGCGCGGGGGTTCGTCGGGCGGGAAGGGGGAGCGGCGCAGCAGCTTCAGGGTGGCGCGGTCGTTCTCCAGCAGCCGTTCCACCAGGGCGCCGAACCACGCACCCGCGTAGGCCGGGGACAGCGCCGCGAACCACATCAGCCAGTCCAGCCGCAGATGGTACGGCGCGAACTGGCGCGGCCAGTGCCGTGGATCACCGGGCTTGCCCCTGAACTCGTACTCCCGCCAGTCGGAGTCCTCGCACGGTACGGCGTCGGCGGTGCCCTCGATGACCACCTCGTAGCGGATCCGGCTGACGCTGCCGAAGGCGCCGTAGGTGTTGACCAGGTGGAGCGGGTCGAAGGAGCGGTTCATGACCTGGGCGCGGGAGATCATGTTGGCGACCGGGCGGTAGCTGAGGAACGCGATCAGCGCGGCCACGGCCAGCACCACGACCACGTACCAGAGCGGGGCGTCCGGGACGGACGGCGGGTCGGCGGGGAACTGGATCGCCGAGAGGCCCAGCACGATGGTGATCCAGTTCAGCCAGGAGAAGTTGCCGGACAGGACCAGCCACAGCTGGGTGACGATCATCAGCGCGGCGGCGGCCGTGGCGATCGGCTGCGGGGTGAAGAGGAGCACCGGCACGACGAGTTGGGTGAAGTGGTTGGCGGCCACCTCCATCCGGTGCAGCGGACGGGGCAGATGGTGGAAGAACCAGCTCAGCGGGCCCGGCATCGGCTGTGTCTCGTGGTGGTAGTCCAGGCAGGTCAGCTTGCGCCAGCAGGCGTCGCCGCGCACCTTGATCAGGCCCGCGCCGAACTCCACCCGGAACAGGATCCAGCGCAGCAGGAACAGCACCACGATCGGCGGCGCCACCTCGTCGTTGCCGAGGAAGATCGCGAGGAAGCCGACCTCCAGAAGCAACGACTCCCAGCCGAACGAGTACCAGGTCTGGCCGACGTTGACGATCGACAGATACAGCAGCCAGGGCAGCACCCACAGCAGCATCGCCGCCCACAGCGGGACCATCGCGTCCACGCCGGCCAGCAGCGCCGCCGACACCGCGCAGCCCGACCAGGCGCACACCGCGAAGAAGCGGTCCGAGTAGTGGAGTTGGAAGAGGCTGGGCGCCCGCTTGAACGGCACGTACTGGGTGTAGCGCGGGACCGGGAGCATGCCGCGTGCCCCGATCAGCGCCCGGAACTGCAGGGCCGCCGTCAGGAACGCGACCAGATAGACGGCCGCCAGGGCCCGCTGGAAGACCAGCCGGGTCAGCCAGTAGTCGGGTGCGGTGAACCACTCCACGGTCGTGCGCTCCTCTCCTTCATTCTGGCGCCGTCACCCCTGCCTCCGGGCGTGATGTCACTGTCGGTAGTCATGCTCTCCGTTTGCGTGACCCGAGAGAGTGAAGCAGACAATAGTGCCGAAATGCCCAGGACGAGGCGGGAGAACGTGGTGCGCGTACCCACCGGAACCTTCGTCACGGCCTGCGCGCTCTCGGCGGCCCTGCTCGCCGCCGGCTGCGGCGTCGGCGGTGACGAGGGCACGAAAGCGAGCGGGGAGCTCTTCCTCCAGCCGGTCAAGGACCAGGGCCCGGACCCGTTCACGGACTCCACGGCCACCTCCTCGGCTACCCCGACCCCTGTCACCCGAACGCCGCAGTCGGCCCCGACGGCACACTCGGCCCCCGGCGTCACCGCCCCGGCGACCCTCACCGGCGTGCGCACGTACTCCGGCTGGACCCCCGGTCTCTACGGGGGCCGGGCCAGGTCCGGCAGCTGCGACGTCGACCGCCAGATCCGCCTGCTCACCGCCGACCAGGGCCGGGCCCAGGCCTTCGCCCAGGCCTCCGGCGTCTCCCGGGCCGCGATACCGGGCTATCTGCGCGGGCTCACCTCCGCCGAACTGCGCGCCGACACCCGGGTCACCAACCACGGATACCGCGACGGCCGCGCCACCGGCCACCAGGCCGTCCTCCAGGCGGGCACCGCCGTCCTCGTGGACAACCGGGGCGTGCCCCGTGTCCGCTGCGCCTGCGGCAACCCGCTCGGCGCGCCCGTCGCCATGCGGGGCACCCCGGGCAACAGCGGGCGGGCATGGCCCGGGTACCGGCCCACCGAGGTGATCGTGGTGACCCCGGCGCCCCAGGCGATCACCAACATCACCCTCATCAACGTCGTCAACAACACGTGGATCGAGCGGCCGATCGGGCACGACGTCCGCCGCGACAAGGTCGTACCCAGGCCGCAGTCGCAGTCGCAGTCGCAGCCGGACCGGCCGAGCCCGTCGCGCTCGCAGCCGCAGCCGCAGGTCACCGAGTCCGACGGCCTCCCGAGTGACGGTGCGTCCTCGGCGGAGGGTGGCGAGGAGGCGGCCCCGGCGCTGGAGGAGCCCACGACCGCGACGGCCACGCCGGTGGTGGAGAGCGACGCCCCGCTCCTTACACCGGAGGAGGGCAGCACGGCTCCCTCGCTGCCGGGCGAGCCGACCCTGCGGGAACCCGTCGAGCCCCTGGCCCCCTCCGTCGAGGTCGGCCCCGAGATCGGCCCCGAGACCGTCCCGGAGAGCCCCGACCTGCCCGACGGCGGCGGACTCATCCCGGACGACCCGGACGCGAGCGACGACATGGGCGACACGGACGCCTCGGACACCCCGGACGCCTCGGATGCCCCGGACACCCCGGAGACCGCCGACAGCATCTTCGGCAGCCTGACGGACGTCTTCGCGAGCTGAAGCGAACGCGAGCCGAAGCGCATCGAAGGAACGCGAGCCGAAGCGCATCGAAGGAATATCGAAGGAATTCAGCCAGAGAACCTGAGCTGATCCGGTCGAAGAATCGGTCGAATCCTGGCAAGGTGGGCCCATGGTTGATCGGGGAGCGAGCGCCCTGTCACTCCCGGACGACTGGCCCGCCCACCCGGACCCGATCCTGGCGCTCAACCAGATGGGCAGCTTCGACTGGGACCTGGACAACGGTCTGTTCTACATGGACGCCCAGGCCCACGAGGTCTTCGACCTGCGCCCCGAGGAATTCGACGGCTGCCCAGAGTCCCTGAACGTGCGCGTCCCGCCGGCCGAGGCACGGCGCCTGGACAGCCTGGTGGCCCAGGCCATCAAGGACGGCAGCGAGAACTACGGCGCGTACTTCCGCATCCGCCGCCGCGACGGCACCCCGCGCTGGACCCACACCCAGGGCTACATCCGCCGCGACGACACGGGCCGGCCGCGCAGGATCATCGGCATCGTCCGGGACGCCACCCGCGAGCTCAACGAGTCGGCCACGCGCCGCGACCAGACCGCCTGGAACCTGGACGGCCGCCGGGACAAGACCAACGTCGTGCAGCTCATCACGGCCGCCCTCGCCAACGCCCGCACCGTCCAGGACGTCATCGACGTCCTCAAGGACACCCACGGCGTCACCCACCTGGGCGCGACCAGCCTCGTCATGGGCCTGGTCGAGGCCGGGCGCATCCGGCTGGTCGCCGAGGGCCCCGAGGGCAGCTTCGTACCCGGCACCCTGATCACCCGGATCGACGAGCCGTACCCGATGAGCGAGGTCGTGCGCACGCTCAGCCCGCGCTTCATCGAGTCCCCGGAGGAGTTCGCCGAGGGCTACCCGATCCTGTGGCCGCACATCACCGACCTGGACATCACCTCGGCCGCCTATCTGCCGCTCATCGTCCAGGCCCGCCCCATCGGTGCGATGGGCCTGCTCTACAACGACCGCCACGGCTTCACGACCGAGGAACGCGACATCCTGGTCGCCCTCGGCAGCAGCATCGCGCAGAGCCTGCAACGCGCGATGTTCTACGAGCAGGAGAAGGACCTCGCCAGCGGCCTCCAGCAGGCCATGCTGCCGCGCACCATCCCCAGCGTGCGGGGCGCCGACGTCGCCGTCCGCTACCGGTCCGCCTCCCTCGGCCGGGACATCGGCGGCGACTGGTACGACCTGATCCCGCTGCCGGGCGGCCGGGTCGGCGCGGTCATCGGCGACGTCCAGGGCCACGACACGCACGCCGCCGCCGTGATGGGCCAGCTGCGCATCGTGCTGCGCGCGTACGCCGCCGAGGGCCACACCCCGGCCACGGTGATGGCCCGGGCCTCCGTCTTCCTGCACGAACTGGACACCGACCGCTTCGCGACCTGCCTGTACGCCGAGGCCGACCTCGCCACCGGAGTCGTCCAGGTCGTCCGGGCCGGCCATATCGACCCCCTGATCCGGGCCCCGGACGGCAGCTGCCGCCGCGCCCCCGTCCAGGGCGGACTGCCGCTCGGCCTGTCCGCCGAGTTCGGGCGCCTGGCCTATCCGGTCGGCACCATCGAGCTCGACCCTGGGCACACGCTGATCCTGTGCACCGACGGCCTGGTCGAACAGCCCGGCGCCGACCTCGACGACGGCATGCAGGTCCTCACCGCGCTCGTCGCCTCCGGCCCGCAGGACGTGTGGAAACTCGCCGACCTGCTCATCGACGTGGCCGAGGAGCGCGGCGGCGACGACGACGTGGCGCTGCTCCTGCTGCGCCGCCGCGGCGCGGACGTCCCGCAGAGCGGCGGCCGCCTCCAGCAGCACGTCGCGCCCGGCGACCCGGAGGCCCTGCGCCAGGCCCGGCACATGATCCGCGCCGCCGTGCGCGCCTGGGGCGCCGCCGACCGCTCCGACGACGTCGAACTCGTCGCCGACGAACTGGTCACCAACGCCCTGATGCACACCGAGGGCGCCGCGATCGTCACCCTGCGGGTCCTGACCGACACCGACCGCCGACTGCGCGTCGAGGTCGAGGACTCCTCCAGCGCCCTGCCTCGCCGCCGCGAGGCCGGCGTCTCCGGCGTCTCCGGCCGCGGCCTGCTCCTGGTCGACATGCTCACGGACGTGTGGGGCGTGGAGGCGCGGGGCGGCGGCAAGTGCGTGTGGTGCGAGTTCGTGGTGCCGGGACGGGACTGACCCATCGATGCCCGCCCATGAACCGTCGGCACCGCCGGTCCCGGATGGCACTCTGTACGTATGCCGGAACTGCCCGAGGTCGAAGCGCTCAAGGACTTCCTGACCGACCACCTCGTCGGTCACGAGATCGTCCGCATGCTGCCGGTCGCGATCAGTGTGCTGAAGACGTACGACCCACCCCTGTCGGCCGTCGAGGGTCACGAGGTCGTGGCCGTGCACCGGTACGGCAAGTTCCTGGACGTCGAGACGGACGGCGGCCCGCATCTGGTGACCCACCTGGCCCGCGCGGGCTGGCTCCAGTGGAAGGACCGCCTCCCCGACGGCCCGCCCCGCCCCGGCAAGGGCCCCCTCGCGCTGCGCGTGGCCCTGGAGACCGGCGCGGGCTTCGACCTCACCGAGGCCGGCACGCAGAAGCGGCTCGCGGTGTATGTCGTGCCCGACCCGCAGCAGGTGCCCGGCGTCGCCCGGCTCGGCCCCGACCCGCTCGCCGACGACTTCGACGAGGCCCGCTTCACCGCCCTGCTCCAGGGCGAACGCCGCCGGCTCAAGGGCGCCCTGCGCGACCAGAGCCTGATCGCCGGCGTCGGCAACGCCTACAGCGACGAGATCCTGCACGCCGCGAAGATGTCCCCGTTCAAACTGGCCGCGTCCCTCACGCCCGAGGAGACCCGAAGACTGTACGAGGCCCTGCGCACGACGCTCACGGAAGCCGTCGAGCGCTCCCGGGGCCTGGCGGCCGGGCGGCTGAAGGCCGAGAAGAAGAGCGGCCTGCGCGTGCACGGCCGCACCGGCGAGCCCTGCCCGGTGTGCGGCGACACCATCCGCGAGGTCTCCTTCAGCGACTCCTCGCTGCAGTACTGCCCGACCTGCCAGACCGGAGGCAAGCCGCTCGCCGACCGCAGGCTGTCCCGGCTGCTGAAGTGACCGTTCAGCGGGTCGGCGGCCACCACTCGACCAGCAGGATCGTCGCGTCGTCCCGGAGCCGGCCCGGCTGCGCGTCGAGGATCGAGTGGATCAGCTTGCGCAGCGTCTCCGGCGCCAGCTCGCCCGCGGCGGTGGCACGGATGACATAGTCGGCGAACCGCTCCAGACCGAACTGGTCGCCGTCCCGGGTCCGCGCCTCGGTGACCCCGTCGGTGTACAGCAGCACCCGGTCACCGGGCTGCAGCGCGGTCTCGTGCACTTTCCGCCCCTGTTCGGTCAGCAGCGACGGCAGCCCCATCGGCGGATCGGCCTCCCGCTCCAGCGCGTCTACGAGCAGCCGCTGGTCCCGGATCAACAGGGGTGCCGGGTGCCCGCAGTTGGTCCAGCGCAGCACGCCGCTCGCCAGGTCCAGCTGGGTGAGCACGCCGGTGCAGAACTGGTCCGGCAGCCACTGGGCCAGCGCGTCGTCCACGCTCTGCACCAGCTCCGGCAGGTCGGCGCCGGTGCGCCGGGCGTTGCGGCAGGCGGCCAGCGACACAGCCGTGGTCAGCCCCGACGCCAGGTTGTGGCCCATCGCGTCGAGGACGGCGGCGTGCAGGGTGGTCTCGGTGAGGGCGTGGTCGAAGGCGTCGCCGCCGAGCTCGTAGGCGGGCTCCAGTACGGCCGTGGAGACGACGTGCGCGGTGCCGATCGTGCGGGGCGGCAGAAAGGCGCGCAGCATCTCGGCGGGCAGCTGCATCGGTTCGGTGCGGGTCCGTCGTACGAAGGACTCCTTGTACGCCCGCGCGGACGTCACCATCATCGCCAGCAGCGCGGCGAGGGCCCGGCTGCGGCGCAGCGCGGTGGGGCTGAGCACCGGGCAGTGCACCGCGAGCACGCCGAGCCGCTCGGCCCCGTCCAGCAGCGGGAGCCACGCCGTGATGCCGCCGGTATCGGCCTCCTCCACGCGCAGGGACTGGGTGCGGTACGACCAGCCCGCGAGGGAGTCGTCGACGGGCAGTGCGGAGGCGACGTCGGTCAGCGGGACCAGCTGGCGCTGCTGGAGGTCGGCGAGGTAGACCACGCAGTGCTGCAGGCCGAGCGCCTTGGAGCAGCGGGCCACGGCGGTGGACAGGTCGAGTGCCGTGTTGCCCGGATCGGCGAGGAACTCCTCCAGCCTGCCCTCGCCGGGGTCCGCCGTCGCCACCTCGTCTCCCCTCGTCGGGACCGCGCCGCGGTCGGTCACGTCGTCCAGCAGTCTCACACCGCCGCCCGGGCCCTGCCCGGCGACCGGGGCGGGAGGGGCAACGAGGGGAGTGACGGCACCGCCGTACGGGTGAGAGTCCCGCCCGGCAAAGTCTCGGGCAAGGTCTCGGGCAATGTCTTGGCAAAAGGGACGAAAGTCATGAATAAGGGCAAGGGGGTCATGGGCAAGGGCCGTCGGGAGGAACAACCGCCACACCGGACCGAAAGGCTTCGAGGACCACACGATGACGACCGTCGTCACCACAGCCCCGACCGAGACCGCCCCCCGCCCGACCGGCGACGCCCCCGACACCGCAGCCGCCTTCCGCCGTCTCACCGTCCTGCCCGACGGGCCGGAGAAGGAGCGGGTGCAGGAGGTGTTGCTGCGGGCGTGGCTGCCGATGGCCCACCGGATCGCCTGGCGTTTCCGGGGCAAGGGGGAGAGCGCCGACGACCTGCGGCAGGTCGCCGCGCTCGGACTGCTGAAGGCGATCCGCCGGTTCGACCCGGGCCGGGGTCCCTTCGAGCCGTTCGCGATACCGACGATCAGGGGCGAGCTGCGCCGCCACTTCCGTGACCGGATGTGGGACGTGCGCGTGCCCCGCCGGGTCCAGGACCTGCGCAACCGGGTCCGGGCCGCCAGTGCCGAACTGGCCCACACCCCCGGCAGCCCGCACCCCACCGTCGCCCGGGTCGCCGACCGCACCGGCCTGTGCGAGGAAGAGGTCCGCGAAGGCATGACGGCCATGGAGAGCTACAGCGCGCTGTCCCTGGACGCGGCGAACGGCGACTCCGACGCCGACGGACCGAACCTTGCGGACCTCTTGGGTGAACCCGACGACGGATTCGATCTCGTCGTCGACCGCGAGAGCGTCAAGGACGCGGTACGGCGGCTGCCCCAGCGTGAGCGCGCCATCCTCTACCTGCGCTTCTTCGAGGACTGGACCCAGAGCCGGATCGCCGACCGGATGGGCATCTCGCAGATGCACGTCTCCCGGTTGCTCACCCAGACGTGCGCCCGAATCCGCGAGGAGACGCTGAGCCCGGCCGAATCCAGTGCGCCCTGATGCCGCATCCGGCGCGCCCTAGTGGGGATCCAGCGTCACCAGCCGCTCCCCGGTCGTCGTGCGCACCTCGTAGCGGTCGATCTGGTCGGGGTGCAGGGCGGTGGCGCCCTGCATGGTGTTGGGGCGGGCGTCGTGCCGGGGGACGGTCCAGTTGGTCGCCGTCTCCTCCGAGCCGTCGCCGCCGATCACGACCAGCCGGCAGGCCCGGGGCCCGGCCGCGTCCTTGACCTCCAGCACCACCTTGCTGCCCCAGGGCACGTCCTCGGTCGTGACCTGCGCCCACACGCCCGAGCGCTCGTCGGTCGCCGAGATCCGCCTCGCCTGGTCCCCGCGCTCGGCCACGATCGCGATCGCGGGTCCGGCGACGGCACACACCACCGCGGCGGCCACGGCGAACAGCCGCAACCGGCGCCCGGCCCGATGCCGCGCCGCGACCTCGCCCAGCAGCCGGTCCAGCAGCCGCGGCCCGGGCCCCGCCATGGGGTGCACCGAGCGCGGGGTGGCCCGCCGGTAGAGCATCAACTGCCGTGCCGTTGCGCCGAATTCAGTGACGTGCAGGGAGCACTGAGGGCACTCCATGAGGTGGTCCTCGAAACGGAAGGCGTCCGCCTCGTCCAGCACGCCGAGCGCGTACGCGCCGACGTCGCGATGCCTCTCCAGGGACCTCATGCCGAATCCTCGTGATCCTCGTGCCGGTGGGTGTGGGTGGGGTTACTCCTTGCTCCCACCGGTACGCACCAAGCCGGGGAATCACTCAAGCCCTATACAGAATCGCAACCAAGGGATTCGGAGCGGCTCGCCCCGAGGATTGGTCGGATTCCCGACGAATCACAGAGGGATCCAGAAGACCAGAGGGATCTAGAAGAGGTGGATGGCCAGGTGCCCCAGTGGCAGCCCCAGCTGCCACGCCGGTGTCCACACCTTCGGCCCGTCGTCCTCGCCCACCAGTGGACCGCCGCCCGGGACCGCGTTCAGGTCGGGCGCGAGCAGCTCGGTCTCCTCCAGCCAGCGCCAGGCCGCCTCCGCCAGCTCCAGGTCCGGCGAGGGCCCGCCGGACTCCACCGCCTCGCCGGCCACCTGCGCCATCCGCTCCCGCACCCAGTCCTGCCACGGCTGGTCGTACGCCGTCAGCGACAGCCAGGTCTCCAGCTGGGAGACGACCCGGATGCCGGAGAGCTCGCCCTCGGTGTCGGACAGGAAGATCGTCAGCGCCAGGGCATCACGCCCTGCGCGGAACTCGAAGGACGTCGGCGGCATCAGGTCGCCGGTCCGCAGCAGTTCGTCGGCGATGTACTCGGCGTACAACCACGCCATGGGGACGGTGAGTTCACCGCCACCGGTGCCGCCCGTACTCTGGTGACCTCTGTGCTGCATCCCTTCCTGCCTTCCTCCGGTGGTGCGCGTCGCCCGACCCGGGTCCCTGGGCCCGGGCCCAATCCGGAACACGGATGAGGACAGCCGATTACTCAACCGGGGTCCTCAGCAAGGCGCTTTACGGAGGTTTGACTCGGCGATTGGTTTCACCGCAGGTCGGCCGCGTATCCCGGAAGCACCCGGCGCAGGGCGCGCAGCGCGTAGTACGCGCGGGACTTCACGGTACCGGGTGGGATGCCCAGAGCCTGCGCAGCTTCCGCCACACTCGCCCCCTGGAAGTACACGAGCACCAGGACTTCACGGTGTTGCGGCGTGAGTGTCTTCACAGCCTCGCGGACGTCGAGGGTGGCGGCCGACCGTTCGGCGTGATCGGCGCACACGCGCGCGTTCTCCAGGATCGCGTCGCCGACCTCGGGCGGGCGTGCCTGGCGGGCCCGCCGGGCGTCGATCGCGAGCCGCCGGCCCACGGTCAGCAGCCAGGGCCGTACGGACTCGAAGGCGTCGGCGCGCAGCGCCTCGGGGTGTTGCCAGGCGCGGACGAGGGTCTCCTGGACCAGGTCCTCGGCGCGCTGCCGGTCGCCGTCGCAGAGCCTGAGCAGCAGTGCGAAGAGCGGTCGGCCGTGCTCCCGCTGGAGCGCGGCGAGCTCGTGCTCGGCGGTCGTCCCGTTGGTGATGGTGGTTCCGGCCGTCATGGCCGTATGGCATCGCAGGGTGCGGTTTCAGGACAGGGCGCGCACACGATGGTGCGACGGACGGTCAAACGCGTCGGCGAACGGTTCGACGAACGGTCCGGCTCGCCCGCTCGCGCGACGCGGACGGGTTAAAGGGGCCCCTGGGGCTGTTTGGGGCTGTGTTCAGCTTCGTACCTATTTGTAGGTAAGTACGACCACACTGGGGTGAGCTGATGCTCGTACACATCGCACGCAGACGGCAGGTGGCGCTGGCCCTGACGGCGCTGCTCGCCGCGGGTGCCGCCTGCCAGGCCCGCGACGAGGAGCCCGCTGCCCGCACGGGCCCGCAGGCCGCCGCAGCCACCGCCGCTGCCGGTCCTCGCGCCTTCACCCTCGTCGCCTCCGGCGATGTCCTGCCGCACACGTCCGTCATCGAGCAGGCCCGCTTCGACGCGGGCGGCGTGGGCCACGACTTCCGGCCCATGTTCGCCGCCGTGGCGCCCGTCGTCTCGGCCGCCGACCTGGCGCTGTGTCATATGGAGACGGTGTACGGCGAGAACGGCGACTATTCCGGCCGCGCCCCGTTCAAGTCCCCGCCGGAGATCGCCCAGGCCCTCGCCGCCACTGGCTACGACAGCTGCTCCACCGCCTCCGAGCACAGCCTCGACGACGGCGCCCGGGGCATCCGCCGCACCCTGGACGCCCTCGACCGGGCCGGCGTCCGGCATGCCGGGTCGGCGCGCACCGAGCAGGAGGCGCGCACGGTCACGATCCTGCCCGCGGGGACGGCGCGGGTCGCCCACCTCGCCTACACCCTCGGCGCGGGACGTCACCCGCTCCCCGCCGAGCAGCCCTGGGCCGTCAACCCGGCCGACGAGGGCCGGATCCTCTCCGACGCCCGGGCCGCCCGGCAGGCGGGCGCCGACGTGGTCGTCGTCTCCCTGCACTGGGGCACCGAAGGACAGGACGAGCCGGACCAGCGGCAACTGTCCATGGCCCGCACTCTCACCGCCGCCGCCCCCGGCGGCCGCCCCGAGATCGACCTGATCCTCGGCACCCACGCCCACGTCCCGCAGGCGTACGAGAAGGTCAACGGCACCTGGGTGATCTACGGCATGGGCGACCAGATCGCCGGCGAGATGACCGACCGCCGGGGCACCCCGGATCCGCGCGCCAACCAGTCCACGATCGGCCGCTTCACCTTCGCCCCGCCCGCCCGTCCCGGCGGCCGCTGGGAGGTGAAGAAGGCCGAGTTCATCCCGCAACTGTTCGACATCGACGCCGGCCGCGTGCTCAACCTCAACGCCGCCCTCGCCCAGGGCGCCGATGTCGTCGGCGTCCGCGACCGCATCCAGCGGGTCGTCCTCAGCCGGGGCGCGGCACAGGACGGGCTGGTGATGGGGGAGTAGGCATTCTCTAACGGCCGGCCAGCTTCGACTTCCGGTACGAGTAGCCGAAGTAGATCACCAGGCCCAGCGCGAACCACACGGCGAACCGCGCCCAGGTCTGCCATGCCAGGAACGTGATCAGCCAGATCGAGAAGATGACACCCAGCGCCGGCACGAACGGCATCCACGGCGTCCGGAACGTACGCGGCAGTTCGGGCTGCCGGTAGCGCAGCACGATCACCGCGATGCACACCACCACGAACGCCAGCAGAATCCCGATGTTGGTCAGCTCGGCCGCCTCGCCGATCGGCAGGAATCCGGCGATGACGGCCGACGCCACCCCGGCGATCCACGTCACCCGCGTCGGCACATGGCGGATCGGGTGCGTCTTGGCGAACCACGGGGGCAGCAGCCCGTCCCGGGACATCGCGAACCACACCCGGGTGACGCCCAGCAGGAATGTGAACATCACCGTCAGGATGCCGATGATCGCGCCCACCGCGATCACATTCGCCAGGGCGCTCAGCCCCACCGCATCGAACGCCGAGGAGAAGCCGCTCTCCGGGTCGATCTCGGTGTATCGCTGCATGCCCGTCAGCACCAGACAGGCGGCCACATACAGCACCATCGAGATCACCAGCGAGTAGACGATCGCCTTCGGCATGTGCTGCTGCGCGTCCTTCGACTCCTCGGCCGCCGTGGACATCGCGTCGTACCCGAACACCGCGAAGAACACGGTCGCCGCACCGGTGAACGCCCCGCCGACGCCGTACGGGAAGAACGGGTTGTAGTTCGCCGTGTTGATGTGGAACACGCCGACGCCGATCACCAGCAGTACCACCAGCACCTTCAGTACCACCACGACCATCTCGAAGCGGGCCGCGTTCTTGATGCCGAGGTTCAGCAGATAGGCGATGAACAGGCACAGCACCGCCGCGAACAGGTCGACCCGGTGCCCCTCGCCGGTGCCGGGCGCGCCCAGCATCCAACTCGGCAGGTCGGCGCCCAACTGGCCGACCAGGAAGTTGAAGTAGCCGGAGATGCCGATCGCCACCACCGCCACGATCGCCGTGTACTCCAGCAGCAGGTCCCACCCGATGAACCAGCCCGCCAGCTCGCCGAGCACCGCGTAGCCGTACGTGTAGGCGGAACCCGCCTTCGGGATGAGCCCCGCGAACTCGGCGTACGACAGCGCGGCCGCCGCGCTCGCCACGCCCGCGATGAGGAAGGACACCAGCACCGCGGGCCCGGCCGTGCCGTTGGCCACCGCGCCTGCGAGGGTGAAGATGCCGGCGCCGATGATGCCGCCGACGCCGATCGCGGTCAGCTGCCACAGGCCCAGCGTCCGTTCGAGCCGGGTGCCCTCGACGACTTCCGTCTCTTCGATGTGCTCGATGGGTTTGCGGCGGAGAATCCCCTCGCCCATGTGGAGCCGGGCCATGCGCCTCACCTCTTCGCGATCGCCAAACGGCTGACGGCGGATCATGATGGCTCAGTCGCGCACGCGAGGAAAGACGCCACGCACCTCTACGGCACGACTGTCACCGGCCAGCGTCCCGCCTTCACCAGCCTGATCGCCACCGAGCCGACGATCCGGTGGCCGGCCTGTTCGGAGGCGCCCACCACCACGGCGTCCGCCTTGAGTTCGTCCGCCGCCTTGACCAGCCCGTTGTAGGGGTCGCCGCGGAAGGTGTGGAACTCCCAGCGGACGTCGAATATCCCCTTGACCTGTTCGGTGGCATCCCGGATCTGTGCCACCAGGTCCTCGGCGATTTCGTCGGTGGTTGCCGCGACCGGCGCCCCGAGGGCGGCGCCCGCCGCCAGCACGGGCTGTACGTACACGAGCGCCAGCAGCGCGCGCTGCCGCCGGGCCAGGCCACCGGCGTAGGCCGCGGCCCGCAGCGAGGAGTCGGAGCCGTCCACTCCGACCACGATCACCTTCGGCCCGTCCGTACCACGCTCGAACTGGTGCGAGTGCTGTTCCGTCACGGCCCGAGGCTATCGGAAGCGGCACCACGGCCCGCCGGGGGCGGCTCCGCTCGACGCGCGGAGCGCGGGCGCTGTTCCTACAGTCGGAACCATGGGTGCCACCGTGGACGCCGCGACCGCCCGGGAGACCCCGGGCGGCCCGATACGGCGGCCGGGCACCGGCCTCCTCGGCAGGGTGCCGGAAGGCTTCGCGGCCTTCCTCGGCGCCCTCGGCGTGCTCTGTGCGCTGCTGGCCCTCATCCCGCCGCTGCGCACCGCGCTGCAGTCCGTCGTCAGCTTCCTCGAACTGCTCATCGTCCCCGTCAGCGCCAACCTCGCCTACGCCGTCTTCCTCTTCCTGCTCGCCGCCGCGACCGCCGCCCGCAAGAAGGTCGCCTGGTGGCTGGTCGTGATCTATCTGGGCCTGCTGGTCCTGACCGACGTCCTCGTCGTCGCCTTCGGCGACTACGCCGATTCCCTCCCCTCCCTGATCGTGTGCGCCCTCGCGCTGGTGCTGCTGATCGCCGCCCGCCGCGAGTTCTACGCCGCCTCCCGCCGCGGCGCCGTACGGCGGGCCATCGGCGTCCTGCTGGCCGGGCTGGTCGTGGGGATCCTGGTGGGCTGGGGGCTGGTCGAGCTGTTCCCGGGCACGCTGCCGCGCGGTCAGCGGCTGGCGTGGGCCGCGGACCGGGTGTGCGGCGGGCTGATCTCCGGCGGCGCCTTCGACGGGCGGCCGCCGCGCCTGCTGTTCTTCCTGCTCGGCCTGTTCGGCGCGCTCGCCCTGCTGAACGCCGCCGCGACGCTCTTCCGCTCGCAGCGCATGGAGGCCGCCCTGCACGACGACGAGGAGGCCCGCATCCGCGCCCTCCTCAAGGCGTACGGCGAGCAGGACTCGCTCGGCTACTTCGCCACCCGGCGTGACAAGGCCGTCGTCTTCTCACCCAGCGGCAAGGCCGCCGTCACCTACCGCGTCGAGGCCGGCGTCTGCCTGGCCAGCGGCGACCCGGTCGGCGACCGCGAGGCCTGGCCGCACGCCATCGCCGCCTGGCTGGACCTCGCCCGCCGGCACGCCTGGGCGCCCGCCGTGATGGGCGCCTCCGAGGCGGGCGCCAAGGCCTTCGCCCGCGCCGGACTCGGCGCCCTCCAGCTCGGCGACGAGGCGATCGTGCACGTGCCCGGCTTCGACCTCGACGGCCGCGACATGCGCGTCACCCGGCAGGCCGTCCACCGCGTCCGCCGCACCGGCGCCACCACCCGCATCCGCCGCCACGCCACCCTCACCGCCGAGGAGATGGAGGAGGTCGTCGGCAAGGCCGACGCCTGGCGCGACACCGAGACCGAACGCGGCTTCTCCATGGCCCTGGACCGGCTCGGCGACCCGGCCGACGGCGACTGTCTCCTCGTAGAGGCCCTCAGCGCGGACGGCAGCCTGCTCGCCCTGCTGTCCTTCGTGCCGTGGGGGAGGGACGGCGTCTCCCTGGACGTGATGCGCCGGGACCGGCAGACCGCGCCGAACGGCGTCATGGAGTTCATGGTCGCCGACCTGTGCGCCGCCGCCCCGAAGCTGGGCGTCCGGCGGATCTCCCTCAACTTCGCCGTCTTCCGCTCGGTCTTCGAGGAGGGCGCCCGCATCGGCGCCGGACCGGTGCTGCGGCTGTGGCGGCGCCTGCTGCTGTTCTTCTCCCGCTGGTGGCAACTGGAGGCGCTGTACCGCTCCAACGCCAAGTACCACCCCGAGTGGTATCCGCGTTTCCTCAGTTACGGCGACGCCGCCGCCCTCGCCCGCATCGGCCTCGCCTCCGCCATCGCCGAAGGCTTCGTCTCCGTGCCGTCGCTGCGCACACTCCGGCAGAAGGGGCACCCGAACGGCCGGCACCGGCCCGCGACCACCGAGGGCCTGCCGTCGCTGTCCGCGCTCGGCCTCGCCGCAGGGGACGAGGCCGGGCCCGCTGATCCGCTCGCCGCACTGCCGGAACAGGTCCGCGTCCGGCACCACAAGCTGGACCGGCTGCGCGCCTCCGGGACCGACCCGTACCCGGTGGGCGTCCCACCGCCCACCCACACCCTGGCCGAGGTCCGCGAGGGCGAGCAGGTGACGGTCGCCGGGCGGATCATGCTGGAGCGCGACTTCGGAGGCATCGTCTTCGTGCTGCTGCGCGACTGGTCGGGCGACCGCCAACTCGCCCTCACCCGCGACGACCTGGGATCAGAGGCGCTGGACCGCTTCACCGCCGACACCGACATCGGCGACCACATCACCGCGAGCGGCCGCGCGGGCGTCAGCGACAAGGGCGAACCGACCGTCTTCGTCACCTCCTGGCAGCTCATCGGCAAGTGCCTGCGCCCGCTGCCCGACAAACGCCGCGGCCTTGCCGACCCCGAGGCCCGGGTGCGCCGCCGCTATCTCGACCTGGCCGTCAGGCCCCAGGCCCGCGAGGTGATCCGGGCCCGCTCCACCGCCGTACAGGCGCTGCGGCAGGGCCTGATCGACCGCGGCTACCTGGAGGTCGAGACACCGATGCTCCAGCAGATCCACGGCGGCGCCAACGCCCGCCCCTTCACCACCCACATCAACGCCTACGACCTCGACCTCTACCTGCGCATCGCGCCCGAGCTGTATCTGAAACGGCTGTGCGTCGGCGGCCTGGAGAAGGTCTTCGAGATGGGCCGCACCTTCCGCAACGAGGGCGTCTCCTACAAGCACAACCCCGAGTTCACGATGCTGGAGGCGTACCAGGCGTTCGCCGACTACGACGTCATGCTGGACCTGACGCGGGAGCTGATCCAGGGCGCGGCGAGCGCGGCGTTCGGCAGCCCGGTGGTGCGCAAGGACGGCCGGGAGTACGACATCTCCGGGCCCTGGCCGGTCAGGACGGTGTACGGGGCGATCTCCGAGGCGCTGGGGGAGGAGGTGACCGTGGACACGGACCTGCCCGCCCTGAAGCGGCTGTGCGACCGCGCGGGCGTCCCCTACACCGCCGACGACGGTTCCGGCGACATCGTCCTGGAGATGTACGAACGCCTCGTCGAGGAACGGACCCAGCTGCCGACCTTCTACAAGGACTTCCCCACCGACGTCTCCCCGCTCACCCGGCAGCACCGCACCGACCCGCGGCTCGCCGAACGCTGGGACCTCGTGGCCTTCGGCACCGAACTCGGCACGGCCTACTCCGAACTGACCGACCCGGTCGAACAACGCCGCCGCCTCACCGCCCAGTCCCTGCTCGCCGCGGGCGGCGACCCCGAGGCCATGGAACTGGACGAGGACTTCCTGGACGCCCTCGAATACGCCATGCCCCCCACCGGCGGCCTGGGCATCGGCGTCGACCGCCTGATCATGTTCCTCACGGGCCTGACCATCCGGGAGACGCTGCCGTTCCCGCTGGTCCGCCGCCGATGAGGGGTTGGTCGCCGGGGTCCCCCGGACATCGGCCGCCCGGGTGTTTTCCTGCCGCCGCGCCGGTGGCGCTGTGGTGGGTCGGGGGCGGGTGGGGCGACTGATGAGTCATGAAGAAGGATCAGTTGCTCACGCGACGACGGGCGTTGCTCGCCGGTGTCGGTGCCCTGGGCGCGGCCGGTGTCGCCGGTCTGCTGATGCCGGGGACGGGCGGTGAGGCGGGTCCGCCCGCCGCGCCCGCCCCGGGGCCCCCGGCGCGCCGACCGCTCAGACCTTCCGCGTACCGACTCCAGCCCCTGGCCGGTTACGGCCCGCCGGCCGCCGCCGCCCGCACCCCGGTCCGCAGCGAACCCCTGCTGCGCATGTCCGGAGTCGGCCGCACCATGGTGCTGACCTTCGACGACGGCCCCGACCCGCGCTACACCCCCGACATCCTGCGCACGCTGCGCGAGTACGACGTACGGGCGATGTTCTTCGTGTGCGGCGAGATGGCCGCCGCGAACCGGGACCTGCTCGCCGAGATGGCCGAGGACGGCCACGTCGTCGGCAACCACACCTGGTCCCACCCCCTGCTCACCCAGCTCGGCCGCGCCCGTATCCGCGACGAGATGGTACGCACCAGCGAGATCATCGAGGAGACGTGCGGCGAACGCCCGCTGTGGTTCCGCGCCCCCTACGGCGCCTGGAACCGCGCCGCCTTCCAACTCGGCGCCGAGCTGGACATGGAACCCCTCGCCTGGACCGTCGACACCCTCGACTGGACCGAGCCCGGCACCCGCACCATCGTCGACCGGGTGGAGGACGGCGCCGGTCCCGGCGTCGTGCTCCTCGCGCACGACGCCGGGGGCGACCGGTCGCAGACCGTGTGGGCGCTGCGCGACTATCTGCCCCACCTGCTGGACGCCGGGTACCACATCACCGTGCCGCGCCGGTACCAGGTGTGAGCGGCGGCCGCCCGCCCGGTCGGGGCACGCTCAGCGAACCTCGACCAGGCGGGCGAAGGCGACGACGTTCCCGTCGTAGCCGTTCTGCTTGGAGAAACCACCGCCGCAGGTGATGACCCGCAATTCCGGGACGCCCTTTGAGCCGTAAACACGGTCGCCGGGGAAGTTGTCCTTCGCGAAGACCTCGACGCCGTAGACCTCGAACACGGCCGTCTTTCCGTCCTGCCGTACCACGTCGACCCGGTTTCCGCGCTTCAGCGCACCAAGGCCGTAGAACACGGCCGGACCGAGCTGGTTGTCGACATGGCCCACGACCACGGCGGTGCCCTTTTCGCCGGGTGACACGGCACCGGTGAACCAGCCCGCCAGATTGGGGTCCTCGGCGGGTGGCGCGTCCACCCAGCCCGCCGCGTCCAGACCGACCGGCGTGATGGGCGCGTCGACCTGGATCGCGGGAATCCTGATCCAGTCCGGCAGGGCATACGGCAGCGCCGGCGGGGTGTTCGCGAAGGTGCTCGGAGTGGAGCGGCTGTCCGCGGCCGCCGCCGACGCGGGTTGTGGCGGACCCACGTTGAATTCTCCCGAGCCATTCCGAATGAGCGCGAGTCCGGTCAGCAGCACAAGCGCTATCACGCCCCATGGGGCACGCTTCCGCCGAGGCTCCTCCTCTTCCTCCAGTTCGGAAAGGTACATGGTGTCATCCCCTCTCGACGCGGCCGTCGCCACGTCATTCAGCGCATGGGAGAACGCTAAGACGCCGGAGGGAAACCGGCGACGGGGGAGATACGAATGGGTGGTCCCGGCCCGGGGCGGTGCGCCATCCGAGTTGCCGCGCGCAGGATTTTTCTGACGGTCCGTGACCTGCGGCAATATCTGATTGTGTGGTTTACCCCCGGCGTGTTGCCTCACCAGGACGGACCATCGCCGAAATGCGAGTTTTCCTGTGGCAACTGAGGGTTTTGCTGGGAGACGCTTTCTCGCCGATCGACCGGGGACGGGCCCCGGGGCGTCTTCCGCGGAGGATGACATGCGAAACTCTCGTGCCCTGGCGGTCTCCGCCGCGGTGGCCGCCGTAGTCGGGGTCGCGGCCCCGGCGGCCGTCGCGGGGAACACCCCGAGCAATATCGTCGCCCTGCCCAGCGTCATCGCCCGCGGGGGCCAGATGACGGTCACCGTCGACGGCTGCCCAAGGGGCGGCACCATGACGTCCGAGGCCTTTTCCCCGGCCAGACTGTCGCCGATCAACGGTGCCAACGGAACCTCGAGGGGGCAGGCGACGATCGACAGCAACGCCGGCCCCGGCACCTACGACATCCTCATCCACTGCTCGGGCCGGCGGCTGATCCGCCCGAACGCCTTCACCGTCATCGGCGGTGTCCGGGGCGGTCTCGGCGGCAGCAGCACCACCGGGGCGACACCGGCCGACATGGCCATCGGCGGCGGCCTGGTCGCCGCGGCCCTCATCGGCGGCGGCGTGTTCTGGATGCGCCGCCGCTCCGAGAAGCGCCTCTGACGCGCCGCCCCGCGCCTGGAGACCTGATCGCACGTACGGACGTTGGCCCCGGACCCCAGGAGGTTCCGGGGCCGACGTCATGTGCGAGGTGTATTGCGCGCATCTGGATCCTCCGGTCCCCGAGGAGCAGCTGCAGATCTCCATTGCGATCGCACCGGAAATACTCCTCGTTGACCGAAACGCTAGGAACGGGAGTGCCTGCGCGCGATCGCAGTCGTGCGAACGGGGCAACCCTGTGGGCCGACCGGGGTACGTCGTTGCTGTGGCCGGGGGACGGCGGCGGCGCGCCACACGCCCCCCGACGTCAGCCCTTGGCGTCCGGAAAGAGAGCCAGGAACGGATCGTACGAGGCCGTGACGCCCCGGCTGTAGGGCGCGTCGAAGTCCCAGATCAGGAAGAGCAGAAAGGCGATCAGCGCGGAGAACAGCACCGCGAGGACCAGCTCGCGCGGGGTGCGCCTGATCTGCAGGGCGAGGATCATCCCGACGGTGATCACCGCCCCGGTGATGAGTCCGAACCACACCACGCCCGGCATGGTCGGCTGGGTCGAGTCCGCCCGCGCATGGCGCGCCCGGTCCGCCTCGGCCACCTGGTCGACGAGCGGCTGGTAGGCCTGGGCCTCGAAGTCGGTCCTCGGCTCGTAGTCCGTGACGCTCGCGCGCACCTGGTTCAGCAGCACGGTGCCGCGCTCGGTGACCTCGCCCTTGTCGGTCATCGCCTTCCACTCGGTGGTGACGACGTGTCCGACATAGGTGTTGACATCCTCCCGAATGCGGTCACGTACCTCGGGTGGATAGACCCGGACCCGTTCGGTGATCTCGTGCAGCGCCTGGGCCTCCGCCCGTACGTGCTCCTGGGCGGAGTTGCGGGCCTCCCAGACACCGGCGATGGCCAGGCCGAGCACGATGGCGTACACCACGCCGATCCACATCGTCATGTACTCGATGACGTCCGGCGTTTCGGAGGGATCCTCGTCCTCGGACACCGCACGGTGCCGCAGCAGGGTGATGACGACCACCAGAGCGCAGGCGGCCAGCATCGCGAGGGTGAGAACAAGCCATTCCGGCAACGGATGCCTCCAGGGATCAGCGGGGACGCAGCGCGGCGACGGCGAGCAGCGCGGGCACGGTGATGAGCAGGACGTAGGTGACCGGCGACTGACCGCCCTGCGACGGCCGGTTGCGCGGCGGGGTGCGGTAGCGGGGGTAGCTCACCGGGGTCACGGTCGGACGCGGGGTGGCCTTGGTCGACGGGGACGGTGACGGTCTGGGGGTGGGTGTCGGAGTCGGAGTCGGCGTCAGGGGTGGCGGGGGAGCCGGGGCTGGTGGGGGTGCGGGGGCCGGTGGCGGCGGTGCGGGCCGGGGTGGTGGCTCGGGACGCTGGCTGGGTGTGGGTGTCGGTGTGGGCGGGGGCGTGGGCTTCGGCTCGGGTGGGGGTTGTGGCGTCGGCGTCGGGGTCGGTGTCGGCGTCGGACTGTGGGTGGGACTGGGGCCGGGGCACGTCGGGGGAGTGGGCCACGTCCGGCTCCCCGCGACCGCCACCACCTCCGTGCCTCCCGGTCCGGTCGACGCGTACGCACAGGAGTCGGCCACGGCCGCGCCGACCGGGGCGCCGACGAGCGCCGCGGCCAGTGTGACCAGGGCCAACATGCGTACGCCGACAGACGATTGGGTCGGTTCGGAACCATGCACGGTTCGAGATCATGAGGCTTCCCGGGCCGCCACACGCCCGGGCTTCCGGGGGATTGCCCCGAACGGGGGAAGTGGGCGCCGCGGGGTTTGATCGGCGGATCCTCGGCCAAGGGCCCGGCCACAGGCCGATCGCAGGCCCCGATCGCAGGCCCCGATCACAGGTTCCGATCACAGGTTCGGGAAAGAAATCTCCGATCCGGTTGAACACAACCGGCGCCCGCGTTCGTACCCATGGTCGTGCGGCGGCGCAGCAGGGCGCTGCAATAACCCTTGCGATTATGGGAGTTGACGATGAAGACCTCCTGGCGGAGCGCCTCGCTCGTGGCGAGCGCCGCGGCCGTACTGGTGCTGACGACGGCGTGCGGTCAGGAAAGTGGCACCCCGCCGGCCAGTCAGAACGTGGGCGCGACCGCCCCGGCCGGCGGATACGGAAGCTCCGGGCTCGGCGCCACCACCGCCGGTACGGGTACCGGCACCGGAGCCGACGCGGGTGCCGCGGCGGGCGAGCAGAACGCCGGGGCGCAGTCCGCCTCCGCGGGCAAGCTGTCCGTCTCCGCCAACACCGAACTCGGGCAGGTGCTGACCGACAGCGCCGGCCGCACCCTCTACCGGTTCGACCAGGACACGGCCGAACCGCCCAAGACCAACTGCGAGGGCGACTGCGCGACCGCCTGGCCGCCCGTTCCCGCGGACGACGCCACCGCGGGCGAGGGCATCGACGAGTCGATGCTCGGCGAGGTCACCCGCCCCGACGGCACCAAGCAGCTGACCGTCGGCGGCTGGCCGGCGTACCGCTATGCGAAGGACGTCAACCCGGGCGACACCAAGGGCCAGGGTGTGGGCGGCACTTGGTACGCGCTGGCTCCCGACGGCAAGAAGGCCTCGGCCTCGGGTTCGGCGGAGGACCTGCCCGGACTGTCCACCCGTAACGACCCGAAGCTCGGCGAGATCGTCGTCGACAAGAACGGCCACACGGTCTACCGCTTCATGAAGGACTCGCAGTGGCCGATGAAGACCGCGTGCACCGGCGAGTGCCTGGAGAAGTGGCCCGTCATCGCGCCGGTCGACGCGAAGGACACCAAGGGCATCGACCTGCAGGGCTCCACTCCCAACCGGGGCTATGTCGTCTTCGACCGCCCCGACGGCATCAAGCAGCAGACCATCGACTGCATTCCGATCTACACCTTCGCGGGCGACAAGAAGCCCGGTGACACCAACGGTCAGGGCGTGGGCGGGACATGGTTCGCCATCCGGTCCGACGGCAAGCCGGTCGGCGCTCCCGGGGAGTAGCGGGCGCGTACCGTCCCCGGTTCGAGACCCGGCGCACAACCCAGCGGTCCGTATCCCACGCCACCACGCGGGATGCGGACCGCTTTGCCGTCATTCACCGGGAGTCTTCATGAATCACCGGTAGTCTTCTGGACTGTCAATTCGGCACGTGCCGCAGGCAGTGACCGGGAACGGACGGTCAATTTCCGTTTCGGCTCGCTCCGTTGGCGGGCGATCAGTAGCCTCTGCTCGAACACCGGATCGCCTACGCCTTGGAGAGATAGATGGAGCGTCCCGCCTGGGCCCCACGAAGCATCGACATCTCGGTGCCGAGTGTTGCGCGGATCTACGACTACTACCTGGGCGGTTCGCACAACTTCGAGGTCGACCGGGAAGCGGCCCGCAGGGCCATGGAGTTCATGCCGGGACTGCCGAAGATCATGCAGGCGAACCGGGCGTTCATGCGCCGCGCCGTGCGCTACGCGGCCGGCGAGGGCATCACACAGTTCCTGGACATCGGCTCGGGCATCCCGACGTACGGCAACGTCCACGAGGTGGCCCAGACGGCCAGCCCCGGCGCGCGGGTGGTCTACGTCGACCACGACCCGGTCGCCGTCGCGCACAGCCAGGCCGTTCTGGAGGGCAACGAGAACGCGGGCGTGGTCGCGGCCGATCTGCGCAAGCCGGGGGAGATCCTGTCCAGCCCTCAGGTGGAGCAACTGATCGACCTGAAGCGGCCGGTGGCGCTGCTGCTCGTTGCCATACTGCACTTCGTGGAGGACGCGGACGACCCGTACGGGGCGGTGGCTCAACTGAGCGACGCACTGGCGCCCGGCAGCATGCTGGTTCTCACGCATGCCTCGTACGAGGGAATCCCGCTGCCACCCGAGCGGGCGGGCGGCACGGTCGACGTATACAAGGACCTCCGCAACCCGCTGATCATGCGCTCGCGCGAGGAGATCGCGCGGTTCTTCGAGGGGTACGACATGGTGGAACCGGGACTGGTGCCGATGCCTGTCTGGCGACCGGACACCGCGCCGGAGGACGAGGATCCTTATGCCTTCTCCGGTTTCGCGGGCGTGGGGCGTACGGCGTGATCGCGGAGCCGGACGGGCCGGAGGACAGACTGCGGCGGTTCGCGACGATCTGGAGCCGGGCGGTCTACCCGGCCACCTCGACGTCGCTGACCAGACCGGAGTTCGAGGAGCTACTGCTGCCGCTGGCCCGGAGGTTGAGCGGGGCGCTGCGCGCCCGGACCTTCGACGCGGCCGAGGGCCGCGCGGTCGGCGCCGCCCTGGTCGACGCGCACTGCACCGACCCGGAGGCGCTCAGCCGGGCCCTGGACTGCGTCGACGCCTACCTGGTGCTCTACTGCGGTGACGACCGCCCCCAGGAGGACCTGCGGGCCCGGTCGGCACGGCTGCAGCACGCCATGGCCGCCGGGTTCGCCCAGGCGCTGCGCGCCCGCACCCTGGCCGAGCAGGAGTCCATCGCGCAGGCCGCGCTGCGCGCCCAGGGCGTGGTGGCGCAGGCACTGCACGCCAGCGAGGCCCGCTTCCGCGCGGTGTTCGAGGGCGCGGCCATAGGTATCGGCATCGCCGACCTCGACGGCAACGTCCTTGAAGTCAACGGCGCGTTGACGCGCATGTTCGGCGGGTCCGAGCAGAACGTGCGCGGCCGCAACGTCCGGGAGTGGACCCACGCCGACGACGCCCCCCAGGTCTGGCGGCTCTACGAGGAGCTGGTGCGCGGCGAACGCGAGCACTACCACGTGGAGAAGGCCTTCTACCGGCCCGACGGAACGGTCCTGTGGACCAACCTCACCGTCTCCCTGCTGCGCGACCCCGACGGCAACCCGCAGTACCAGCTCGCGCTGATGGAGGACACCACCGAACGGCGGCTGCTCAACCTCCGGCTGCGCTACGAGGCCACCCACGACGCCCTCACCGGACTGCCCAACCGCACCCTGTTCTTCGAACGCCTGGAGAAGGTGCTGAGCGCGGGCGAGGGCCAGCGCTTCGGCCTGTGCTATCTCGACCTCGACGGCTTCAAGACCATCAACGACAGCCTCGGCCACGCGGCCGGCGACCGGCTGCTCGTCGAGGTCGCCGACCGGCTCCAGGCCTGTGCCACCGCGCCCGGCGAGATGGTCGCCCGGCTCGGCGGCGACGAGTTCGTGGCGCTCACCACCGGCCCCGACACCCAGCGCGAGGTCGACGAGCTCGCCGCCCGGATCATGAACGCGCTGGTCGCCCCGATCAGCGTCGACGGCCGGGAGCTGACCGTGCGCGGCAGCATCGGCGTCGTCGAGGGCGCGGCAGGGGAGCGCAGCGCGGCCGAGGTGCTGCGCAGCGCCGACATCACCATGTACCGGGCCAAGTCGGCCGGCGGCAACCGCTTCGAGGTGGCCGACGCCGAGGCCGATGCCCGCGCCATCACCCGGCACGGGCTCACCACGGCGCTGCCGACCGCGCTGGAGCGCGGCGAGTTCTTCATCGAGTACCAGCCCCTGGTCCACCTCGGCGACGGCAGTGTGCGCGGCGCCGAGGCCCTGGTCCGCTGGCTGCACCCCCAGCACGGCGTCCTCGGCCCCGACCGTTTCATCCCGCTCGCCGAACACACCGGGCTGATCGTCCCGCTGGGCCGCTGGGTCCTGGAGCAGTCGGTACGCCAGGCCCGCGACTGGCGGGAGCGCTACGCCGGCACGCCCTCCGCGCCGCTGCGCATCAACGTCAACCTCTCCCCGTGCCAGCTCACCCACCCGGGCCTGGTCCAGGACACGGTCGAGATCCTGCAAGCAGAGGGTGTCGCGCCCGACGCCCTCTGCCTGGAGGTCACCGAATCCGCCCTGATCGGAGCCGACGACGACCTGCTCAAGCCGCTGCGCCGGCTGGCCGAGATGGGCGTCGACATCGCCCTGGACGACTTCGGTACCGGCTACTCCAACCTTGCCAACCTCCGCCGCCTCCCGGTGAGCATCCTCAAGCTGGACCGCTCCTTCACCCAGAGCATGCAGCAGTTCCCGGCCGACCCCGTCGACCTCAAGATCGTCGAAGGCATCGTCTCCCTCGCCCACAGCCTCGACCTCGCGGTCACGGTAGAGGGCGTGGAAACCGGCGCCCAGGCCGAACAACTCCGCATACTCGGCTGCGACACAGCCCAGGGCTGGTACTACGCCCGCCCGGGCCCCCCGGAGCGCCTACACGAGCTGGCCCTGGCCGACGCAACGCCGTAAGCTGCACGCCGCCAAGGGGCGCGGGGAACTGCGCGACCAGCCAAAGACAACCCGCACCCCCGAACGGCGCTGAAGCACAACGGCGCTACCGGAACCGACCCCCCTCACCGCTCAAGAAGCATCCGCTGCAACTCCCGAGCGGCCCGAGGCGGAGCCACATCACTCCGGTGCGCCAACGCGATCGTCCGATCAAGTCCGGGCCGGGCCAACGGAGTGACCCGCAGACCCCGCCCGGACCGCGCGGCAACCATCCGAGGCACCACAGCCACCCCCAACCCCGCCCGCACAAACCCCAACACCGCGTCCATCTCCCCACCCTCCACCGCGAAATCCGGCTCGAACCCAGCGGAGCGACACGCGGCGACGGTCAGCTCCCGCAAGTCGTACCCGTGCCGGAACATCACCAGCCGCTCCCCCTCCAGATCCGCGATCCGCACGGTCCGCCGCCCCCCACCCGGCCGCGGCGCCTCCGGCGACGACACCACCACCAGGTCCTCCCGCAGCAGCTCCACCGTCGTCAGCGCCGGCGACGGCGTCGGCAGCGGCAGCACGACGAGGGCGAGATCGAGCGCACCGCGCGCGAGATGCCGTACGAGATCGTGCGAGCCGCCCTCCTCGATCAGCAGCTGGATGCCCGGATAGCGGTCGTGGAAGGCGCGCAGCACATCCGGCAGCAGCCCGGTGCACAGACTCGGCGTGGCCCCCAGCCGCACCCGCCCCCGCCGCAGCTGCACCAGCTCCTGCACCTCGTGCCGCGCGGTGTCCGCGTCGGCCAGGATCCGCCGCGCCAGCGGCAGCAGCGCCTCGCCCGCGTCGGTCAGCGTGATGTTCCCGCGCGCCCGCAGGAACAGATCCGCGCCGAGTTCCCGCTCCAGCGCCTTGATCTGCTGCGACAACGACGGCTGGGCGACATGGACGAGATCCGCGGCCCGGGTGAAGTGCCGGGTCTCGGCCACCGCCACGAAGTACTGGAGCTGCTGGAACTGCATACAGCCAGCATAGGCCTCACCTATCGAATCAAGCCGGACCATGTCTTGGACTGATGAGGTTGCGCACGCCTAGCGTGCGTGACATGGCTCTGGCAACGCGGACGGACCGACGGCCGTCCATGGCGCGCACGATGTGGGACAGCTCCGTCGGCAAGAAGACCGTGATGGCGGTCAGCGGGCTGATCATGCTGCTGTACCTGGTCGCCCACATGATCGGCAACCTGAAGATCTTCTTCGGCGCGGGCGAGTTCAACGACTACGCCCACTGGCTGCGCACGGTCGGCGAGCCGTTCATGCACTACGAGTGGACGCTGTGGCTGATCCGCGTCGTCCTCGTCGTCGCGGTCGTCGCCCACGCCGTCTCCGCGTACCAGCTCAGCCGCCGCGACATCAAGGCGCGCCCCAGCAAGTACGTGCACAAGAAGCCGCGCGCCTCCTACGCGACGCGCACCATGCGCTGGGGCGGGATCATCCTGGGCCTGTTCATCGTCTGGCACATCCTCGACCTGACCACCGGCACCGTGCACCCCGGCGGCTTCGAGACCGGCAAGCCCTACCAGAACATCCTGGACACCTTCTCCACCTGGTACGGCAACGTCATCTACATCGTCGCGATGCTCGCCCTCGGCCTGCACATCCGGCACGGCTTCTGGAGCGCCGCACAGACCCTGGGCGTCGGCAGCCGCACCCGCGACCGCGCCCTGAAGACCGTCGCCAACGTCCTCGCGCTGCTGCTCACGGCCGGTTTCATCGCCGTACCCGTGGGCGTCATGACCGGAGTGGTGAACTGAAGATGACTTCCTACGCGGACTACACGACCGGCGAGCCGGTCACCGACACCAAGGCTCCCACCGGGCCGATCAACGAGCGCTGGGACAAGCGCCGCTTCGAGGCCAAGCTGGTCAACCCCGCCAACCGGCGCAAGCACACCGTCATCGTCGTCGGCACCGGCCTCGCGGGCGGCTCCGCGGGCGCCACGCTCGCTGAACAGGGCTACCACGTCGTCCAGTTCTGCTACCAGGACTCCCCGCGCCGCGCCCACTCCATCGCCGCGCAAGGAGGCATCAACGCGGCGAAGAACTACCGCAACGACGGCGACTCCATCCACCGGCTGTTCTACGACACCGTCAAGGGCGGCGACTTCCGGGCACGCGAGTCCAACGTGCACCGGCTCGCGCAGATCTCCGTCGAGATCATCGACCAGTGCGTGGCGCAGGGTGTGCCGTTCGCGCGCGAGTACGGCGGTCTGCTCGACACCCGCTCCTTCGGCGGCGTCCAGGTGTCGCGGACGTTCTACGCCCGTGGCCAGACGGGCCAGCAGCTCCTCCTCGGCGCCTACCAGGCCCTCAGCAGGCAGATCGCCGCGGGCAACGTCGAGATGCACCCCCGTACCGAGATGCTCGACCTGATCGTCGTCGACGGGCGGGCGCGCGGAATCGTGGCGCGGGACCTGATCACCGGAAAGATCGACACGTACTTCGCGGACGCGGTCGTACTCGCCAGCGGCGGTTACGGCAACGTCTTCTACCTGTCGACCAACGCGATGAACTCCAACGCCACCGCCGTCTGGCGGGCGCACCGGCGTGGCGCGTACTTCGCCAACCCCTGTTTCACCCAGATCCACCCCACCTGCATCCCGCGTACCGGCGACCACCAGTCGAAGCTCACCCTCATGAGTGAGTCGCTGCGCAACGACGGCCGTATCTGGGTGCCGAAGGCCAAGGGCGACACCCGGCCGGCGAGCCAGATCCCCGAGAACGAGCGCGACTACTACCTGGAGCGGATCTACCCGTCCTTCGGCAACCTCGTCCCCCGCGACATCGCCTCGCGCGCCGCGAAGAACGTCTGCGACGAGGGCAGGGGAGTCGGCCCCGGCGGGCAGGGCGTCTACCTCGACTTCGCGGACGCCATCAAGCGGATGGGCCGGGGGGCCGTCGAGGCCAAGTACGGCAACCTGTTCGACATGTACCAGCGGATCACCGACGAGGATCCGTACCAGGTGCCGATGCGGATCTACCCCGCCGTGCACTACACGATGGGCGGTCTGTGGGTCGACTACGACCTCCAGACGACCATCCCGGGCCTGTTCGCGATCGGCGAGGCCAACTTCTCCGACCACGGCGCGAACCGCCTCGGCGCCTCCGCGCTGATGCAGGGACTCGCCGACGGCTACTTCGTGCTCCCGGCCACCATCAACGACTACCTCGCGCGCAACCCGCACCAGGAGTCCATCACCGTCGAACACCCCGTCGTCCAGGAGGTGTTGGCCGAGACCGAGGACCGTCTCAACCTGCTGCTCTCCGTCGACGGCGACCGCACGCCCGACTCCTTCCACCGCGAGGTCGGCGAGCTGATGTGGGAGTTCTGCGGCATGGCCCGTACGGACTCCGGGCTGCGCAAGGCCCTGGAGCGGATCCCGCAGATCCGTGAGGAGTTCTGGCGGCGTATCAAGGTGCCGGGCAGCGGCGAGGAGTTCAACCAGTCGCTGGAGAAGGCCAACCGGATCGTCGACTACCTGGAGCTCGCCGAGCTGATGTGCCTCGACGCGCTGCACCGCTCCGAGTCCTGCGGCGGCCACTTCCGCGAGGAGTCGCAGACCCCGGACGGCGAGGCGGCCCGCAAGGACGAGGAGTTCTCGTACGCGGCCGCCTGGGAGTTCACCGGCACCGGCGAGGCGCCCGTCCTGCACAAGGAAGACCTGGTCTTCGAGTACGTCCACCCCACCCAGCGGAGCTACGCATGAAGCTCACCCTGCGCGTCTGGCGGCAGCAGAACGCCGACGCCGACGGCGCCATGTCCACGTACGAGGTGGACGGCATCTCGCCCGACATGTCCTTCCTGGAGATGCTCGACACGCTCAACGAGGAACTCATCCTCAAGGGCGAGGACCCGGTCGCCTTCGACCACGACTGCCGCGAGGGCATCTGCGGCGCCTGCTCGCTCGTCATCAACGGCGACGCCCACGGGCCCGAGCGCACCACCACCTGCCAGCTGCACATGCGGTCCTTCAAGGACGGCGACACGATCGACATCGAGCCGTGGCGGGCCGCCGCCTTCCCGGTAATCAAGGACCTGGTCGTGGACCGGTCCGCGTTCGACCGGATCATCCAGGCCGGCGGCTACATCACCGCCCCGACCGGCTCCGCGCCCGAGGCGCACGCAACGCCCGTGCCGAAGCCGGATGCCGACTTCGCCTTCGAGCACGCCGAGTGCATCGGCTGCGGCGCCTGCGTGGCCGCCTGCCCGAACGGATCGGCGATGCTGTTCACCTCCGCCAAGGTCAATCACCTGAACGTGCTCCCGCAGGGCGCACCGGAGCGCGAGAGCCGCGTCCTCGACATGGTGGCGCAGATGGACGAGGAGGGCTTCGGCGGCTGCACTCTCACCGGGGAGTGCGCCACCGCCTGCCCGAAGGGTATCCCGCTGATGTCCATCACCGGCATGAACAAGGAGTGGCTGCGCGCCACCCGCAAGGCGGCCAAGAGGTGAGGCCGCCCAGGTAGGGAAGACGTTCGCCGTAAAGGTGCGGACGGGCGGGACCGGGAGTGGTGCTCATCCCCGGTCCCGTCTCGCTTTGGGCCCACCCCTGGCATTCAACATCCGCACATCCCCGCTCCGGTCACAGGTAACGCGCACGCCAACCGGCATAGGAAGAACTGTGGCGGCAGGCCGACGACCCGGCCCGCCCGCTGCCGTCGTCGAACCGGCCCGTGACCAGGAGTGTGCCATGACCGGCGTTTCCACCCTCGACCGTCCCCCGCAGCCAGCGGCACCCACCCGCTACACCGTCACCCTCGCCCGCGACGAGGACGACGTACGAGCGGCGCAGAAGCTGCGGCACGACGTCTTCGCCGGCGAGATGGGCGCGATGCTGTCCACCGCGCAGCCGGGGCTGGACATCGACTCCTTCGACGCGTACTGCGACCACCTGCTGGTCCGTGACACGCTCACCGGCGAAGTCGTCGGCACCTACCGGCTGCTGCCGCCCGAGCGCGCCGCCGTGGCCGGTCGGCTGTACTCCGAGGGTGAGTTCGACCTGAGCCGTCTCGACCCGATCCGTCCCGGCCTCGTCGAGGTCGGCCGCTCCTGTGTGCACCCGGACCACCGCGACGGCACCGTCATCGGCCTGATCTGGGCGGGGATAGCGCGCTACATGGTCGACCGCGGCCACGAGTGGCTGGCCGGCTGCTGCTCCATCCCGCTGGCCGACGGCGGCGCCCTCGCCGCCGCCACCTGGGACCGGGTCCAGGCCAAGAACCTGGCCCCCGAGGAGTACCGCGTACGGCCGCTGCTGGAGTGGTCCGCGGACGGCGTCGCCCGCCCCGCCGGGCGCACCGAACTCCCGCCGCTGCTGCGTGGTTACGTCCGCCTGGGCGCCTGGGTGTGCGGTGAGCCCGCGCACGACGCCGACTTCGGCGTCGCCGACCTGTACGTGCTGCTGTCGATGCGCCGGGTCAACCCGCGCTATCTGAAGCACTTCCTCTCCCTCGTCCCGGCCTGATGAGCGTCTGGCTGCCCAGCGCGCCCTGCACCCCCAGGGCGTGCGTGGAGCCCGCGGGGCGGGGCGTGGCGGCGCTGTGGGGCGTGCTGCGGCTCACCGCGGTGCTGGTGCTGCTGCTCGGCGGGATCACGCTGCTGCCGCTCGGCCGGCGTGTCCCCGCCCGTTGGGTGCGCCGGTGGGCACGGACGATCGCCTGGGCGTCGGGGGTCCGGGTCCGTATCAACGGCTCCGCCGCACCCACTGGTGGCCTGCTGCTGGTCGCCAACCACATCTCCTGGCTGGACATCCCGCTGCTCGCGTCGGTCCGCCCGGCCCGGATGATCGCCAAGACCGAGATACGGCAGTGGCCGGTCGCCGGTCCGCTGGCCGCGAGCGCGGGGGTGGTGTTCATCGAACGTGACCGGCTGCGCGCGCTCCCGGCGACGGTCGCGCACATCGCCGACCTGCTGCGGTCCGGGGCCGCGGTCGGCGCCTTCCCCGAGGGCAGCACCTGGTGCGGCCGCGCCCAGGGCACCTTCCGCCGGGCCGTCTTCCAGGCCGCGCTCGACGCCGGGGTCCCCGTCCAGCCGGTCCGCATCCACTACCGCCTCGCCGACGGCCCCGCCAGCACGGCCCCGGCCTTCGTCGGCGAGGACTCCCTGCTCGCCTCCCTGTGGCGGGTGACGACGGCCCGTGGCCTGGTCGCCGAGGTGGACGTCCGGGAGCCGATCCCGCCGGGCACCCTCCCCGACCGCCGATCCCTGGCCGACGCCGCCCAGCCCGCCGCGACACCGGAACCCGGCTGGACCCACGCGGTACTGGCGTCCTAGCCCGCCCGTATCAAGGCTCTCCGGCCGCTGGATGCTCACCGGCGGCCGGAAGTCTTCTCCCCTCCGGTCGGCCCAGCCGGGGGTCAGGCCGAGCTACGAGCGGATGATCCCGGCCAACCGCCGGTACGAGTCCAGCAGCGCCTCGCGGTCGTACGTGCTGGTCGTGACGAGCACCTCGTCGGCGGCCGTCTCCTTCAGCACCGTCTCCAGTTCGTCGGCGACCTGCTCCTCGGTGCCCGCGATGTGGCCGGTCAGGCCGGACTCGTAGAAACCGCGCTCCTTGTCCGTCATTTCGTCCGTCATCCGCAGCTCCTCGACGCGCTCGGCGGGCGGCAGGGGCGGGAAGGTGCCGTGCGTGCGGGAGTACGCCATCGACCAGGCCTCGGGGATCAGCAGCCGCCGGGCGTCCTCGGGGGTCGCGGCCACGGCGACGGTGCCGGAGATGACGACGTACGGCTCGCTCGCCCACTGGGACGGGCGGAAGTGCGTGCGGTAGTGGTCGATGCCGCGCTGCATCTTCTCCCGGTCGCGGAGGTCGCCGATCACCATCGGCAGGCCCGCGCGGGCCGCGATCGCGGCGCCCTCGCCCATCGCGAGCACGAAGGGCGGCACGGTCAGGCCCTCCGAGGGACGGGCGTGGACCCCTGTCGGGGAGGTGCTGCGGAACCAGCCCAGCAGCTCCTGAAGCTGGGCGGCGAAGTCCTCGGCGACGTCCTTGTCCCGGCCCAGCGCCTTGCGCACGCCGTCGGTGAAGCCCACCGACCGGCCGAGCCCCATGTCGATCCGGCCGGGGAACAGGGACTCCAGCACGCCGAACTGCTCGGCGACGACCAGGGTTTGATGGTTGGGCAGCATCACCCCGCCGGTGCCCACCCGGATCGTCCGGGTCGCCCCGGCCACGGCGGCGGCCAGCACGGTCGGCGCGGAACCGGCGACGCCGGGCACACCGTGGTGCTCCGACACCCACAAGCGGTGGTAACCGAGTTCCTCCAGCTCCCGCGCCAGCCGCACGGTGTCACGCAGCGCCTCCGGGGCCGTATGGCCCTCGCGGGTGCGGGAGCGGTCGAGCACGGAGAAGCGGGCCGAGGCGATCACGGAGGTCACACAGGGTGCAACGCCTGACGGGGCTCGGCATTCCCGTCGGGTCCGGTGACAGCCGTATGGGCTCGCCGGGCCGGGCCGCAGGCTGTCTAGGGTGGCCGTGTGACAGCTCGTGATGAACGCCCGGTCGCCGTGTTCGACCTCGACAACACCCTTGCCGATACAGCCCACCGGCAGCGCTTCCTGCAACGCAAGCCGCGCGACTGGGACGGCTTCTTCGCCGCCGCCCCCGCGGATCCACCCCTCGCTCAGGGGATCGCGATGGTGCGCGCGAGCGCCGAGGAGTGCGAGGTCGTGTATCTCACCGGGCGCCCCGAGCGGTGTCGCCAGGACACGCTCGACTGGCTCGCCGCCCAGGGGCTGCCCGAGGGGCGGGTCTACATGCGGCGCGACGCCGATCGCAGGCCCGCCCGGCACACCAAGCTGGAGATCCTGCGCCGGCTCGCCCGGACCCGGGAGATCCGGGTCCTCGTGGACGACGACGAACTGGTGTGCGAGGACGCCGAGCGGGCCGGGTTCACCGTCGTACGGGCGCGCTGGGCGACCCCCTCCGCCGAGCTCAAGGTGGCACAGGAGCGCGAGGGGCGGACCTGACGGAGCAGGTCCTCACTCGGCGTCCTCCAGGCGGAAGCCGACCTTCATGCTCACCTGCCAGTGCGCGATCTGCCCGTTGTCGAGCTGGCCGCGCACTTCCGTCACCTCGAACCAGTCGAGGTTGCGCAACGTCTGCGAGGCGCGGTTGATGCCGTTGCGGATGGCCTGGTCCACGCCCTCGGGCGAGGTGCCGACGATGTCCGTGACCCGGTAGGTGTGGTTCGTCATGCGGGTACTCCTCTCCGCGCGGTGACGACGGCGTCACATGTGTCCCGCGTCACTCCACCGTGCCCCAAGCGGCAGCGGAGCGCGAGGCGTCTCCCGCCTTCCCCGGAATCCCTTGACCCCCGCATTGGTCCATACCAAAATCGGCACACCCGTACGAGCCAGCGCTCGTTCCCCCCACGTCGGGCCCTTTCCCCCTGTCCGCCAGACAGAACAGGACCGCCGTGAAGCTTCGTCGCCTTGCCCTCGCCTGCCTGTCCACCTCCCTCCTCGCCGGGTGCGCACTCGTCCCGTCGGGCGGGACCGAACGGCGCACGGTCACCGTGTGGCTGATGAAGGACAGCGCCTCGACGGAGTTCCTGGAGCGCTTCACCGAGGAGTTCGAGCGCACGCACAACGACCTCGATCTCGACATCCGCATCCAGGAATGGACCGGCATCGGCGAGAAGGTGCAGACCGCGCTGGAGGCCGACACCCCGGACGGGCCCGATGTGATCGAGGTCGGCAACACCCAGGTCCCGCAGTACGTCGACGGCGGCGGCCTGCTCGACCTGACACTGGAGTCCATGCGGGACTGGGGCCTGCGCGACTGGCTGCCCGGCCTCGCCGAACCGGGCCGACAGCGGTCGACGCAGTACGGCATCCCCTGGTACGCGGCGAACCGCGTCGTCATCTACCGCAAGGACCTGTTCGAGCAGGCCGGGATCGCCGGCCCGCCGCAGACGCGTGAGGAGTGGCTCGCCGCCACCGAGAAGCTCAACTCCGGCGGCAACCAGGGGATTTACCTGGCCGGACAGGACTGGTACACGCTCTCCGGCTTCATCTGGGACGAGGGCGGCGACCTCGCGCGGCAGGACGGCGGCGTCTGGACCGGCACCCTGGACACCCCGGCCGCCCTGCGCGGCATGGACTTCTACCGCCGGCTCCAGGCGCTCGGCGAGGGCCCGGTCGACGCCGACGAGGAACACCCGCCGCAGGCCGGGGTGTTCGCCGAGGGGAAGGTCGCCCAGATCGTGGCCGTACCGGGCCAGGCCCGGGCGATCGTCCGGCAGAACCCAGAACTCGACGGCAAGCTGGGCTTCTTCCCCGTGCCCGGCAAGTCCGCCGACAAACCCGGCGCCGTCTTCACCGGCGGCTCCGACCTCGTCGTGCCGAAGAACACCGACCAACGCGACGGCGCCATCGCCGTCGTCGAGGAGCTCACCGGCGCCCAGTGGAACACCGAACTGGCCCGCACCATGAACTACGTCCCCAACAAGACGACCCTCGCCGGGGCCGTCGCGGACGAGGAGGGGGTCGCCGCCATGGCGGCAGGTGCCGCGCATGGGCGGGCGACCCCCAGTACGCCCGAGTGGGCGGCCGTCGAGGCGGACAACCCGATCAAGGAGTACATGACCAAGGTGCTCACCGGAGCCGACCCGGCGACTCAGGCCCGCCGCGCCTCCCGGCGGATCACCGAGGCGCTGGCGGTCCCTCTGGGCTGATCAGCGGACGGTGCTCAGCGACAGTGCGAAACGGCCCTCGCCGTCGGTCCACCAGCGGGCCAACTCCAGCCCGACGGCGGCCAGTTCGGCGCGCACCCCGTCCTTGCGGAACTTCGCCGAGACCTCGGTGTGCAGTTCCTCGCCCGCCACGAAGTCGACGGCGAGGTCGAGCGAGGGGATCTTCACGGTCTGCGCGGTACGGGAGCGCAGCCGCATCTCGATCCACTCGTTCCCGGCGTCCCACAGGGCCACATGCTCGAAGGCGCCGGGATCGAAGTCGGCGTCCAGTTCACGGTTGATGACCGACAGCACGTTCCTGTTGAACGCGGCCGTCACGCCGGCCGCGTCGTCGTACGCCCGGACCAGCACCTGCTCGTCCTTGACCAGGTCGGTGCCGAGCAGCAGCGCGTCGCCGGGAGAGAGCAGGGCGCGCACTGCGGCGAGGAACTTGGCGCGCTCGTCGGGGAGGAGATTGCCGATCGTGCCGCCGAGGAACGCCACCAGTCGAGGGCCCGGCGTGTCGGGCAGTTCGAGCGCCACGGTGAAGTCGGCGATCAGCGCGTGCACGTTCAGGTCGGGCCGTTCCGCGATGAGCGCGTGCCCGGCCTGGGTGAGGGCGCTGTCGCTGACGTCGACCGGGACGTACGTGTGCAGCCCCGTCAGCGCGTCGAGCAGGTGCCGTGTCTTCTCCGAGGAGCCGGAGCCCAGCTCGACGAGGGTACGGGCGCCGGTCGCCGCGGCGATCTCGGCGGCGCGAGCGACGAGGATCTCCCGTTCGGCGCGCGTCGGGTAGTACTCGGGTAGTGCGGTGATCTGTTCGAACAGATCGCTGCCGTGGGCGTCGTAGAACCACTTCGGCGGCAGCGTCTTGGGCGAGCTCGTCAGGCCCTTGAGGACGTCGGCGCGCAAAGCGGCCTCCGTGGCGTCCTCGGGCAGGGTGCGGGTGAGAAGGAACGGACTCACGTACGGGGCTCCTTGGAGGGTGAGGCCGCCGAGGCGTCGCTCGGCTCCTTGAGCGGGGTGAGCTGCACATCGGTGCCGCTCGCCGTCAGCAGGGTGCGGTCGGGCACCTCGTGCCAGCGTGGATCGTCGTCGTAGGGTTCCGAGGCCACGACCGTGCCGCCGCCCGGCCGGGGGAGATACCACAGGGTGTCGCCCCAGGCCGTCGCGGCGACGGACGCGCCGTCGGTCAGCAGCAGATTGAGCCGCGAGCCCGGAGCCGCCGCGGCGATCTCCGGGACCGTGTCGGCCAGCGCCCGGCCCAGGTCGTCACCGGCGCGCAGCCGAGCGAGGACGAGCGCCCACACGAGCGCCGAGTCGTTGCGGGCCTCCAGGGACAGCAGGTCCACCGGGGGCAGGCCGTCCGCGAGCCCGGCGAGGGACTGCGGCCAGCCCGTGACGGCGCCGTTGTGGCTGAACAGCCAGGACCCCGCGGCGAACGGCGCCGCCGCGGCCTCCGCGTCGGCGCCCGCCAGTGTCGCGTCCCGCACGGCGGCGAGCAGCGTCCGGGTGCGCACGACGCGGGCCAGGTCGGCGAAGGGCAGGTCCGCCCAGATGGGCCCGGCCCGCCGGTAGCGCGCCGGCAGCGGATCGCCCTGCGCGTACCAACCCACGCCGAAACCGTCCGCGTTGACAGTGCCGTACCGCTGGCGTCGAGGCGCCCACGACTGCCGGTACAGGCCGAACGGGGGTTCCACCAGCAGCCTGCCGAGGGTTTCCTCGGGCCCGGTGTACGCCAGGTGACGGCACATCAGACGTCCCCCGAGCGTGCGGTGCGGAAGCCGGAGAAGATCTGCCGCCGGATCGGATAGTCCCAGTTGCGGAAGGTGCCCCGGCAGGCCACCGCGTCCACGGCGAACGAACCGCCGCGCAGCACCTTGTACTCGGGCCCGAAGAACACCTCCGAGTACTCCTTGTACGGGAACGCCCGGAAACCCGGATACGGCAGGAAGTCGCTGGCCGTCCACTCCCACACGTCGCCGATCAACTGCCGTACGCCCAGCGGAGACTCACCGGCCGGATAGCTGCCCGCCGGTGCCGGGCGCAGGTGCCGCTGGCCCAGGTTGGCGTGCTCGGGCGCCGGGTCGGCGTCGCCCCACGGGTAACGAGTCGAACCGCCCGTCGCCGGGTCGAAGCGGGCCGCCTTCTCCCACTCGGCCTCGGTGGGCAGCCGCCGCCCGGCCCAGCGGGCGTAGGCGTCGGCCTCGTACCAGCACACGTGCAGCACCGGCTCGTCGTGCGGCACGGCCTCGGTGGCCCCGAAACGCCGCCTGAGCCACTGGCCGCCGTCCCGGCGCCAGAACAGCGGCGCCTTGATGGAGTGGCGGCGGATGTGCGCCCATCCGTCCGCCGTCCACCAGCGCGGGTCGTCGTAGCCGCCGTCCTCGATGAACGCGAGATACGCGCCGTTCGTGACCGGCGTGGTGTCGATGTAGAACGAGGCCACTTCCCGCCGGTGCGCGGGCCGTTCGTTGTCCAGCGCCCATGGCTCCGTGGAGGTGCCCATGGTGAACGGGCCGCCGGGCACCAGCACTTCGGCCGGTCCGGTGAACAGCGGTACGGGCTCCGGGTCGGGGGCGTGCAGGGCCTGCGGGCCCTTGCGCAGCTGATGGGTGATCAGCATGGTCTCGTCGTGCTGCTGTTCATGCTGCGCGATCATCCCGAAGGCGAATCCCGCCTCCGTCAGCCGCGTCCCGTGGAACGCGGTCCCGGCCAGCACGTCCAGGGCCCGGCCGCGTACCTCGGCCGCGTACCGGCGGGCCTCGTCGGGCGGCAGCAGCGGCAGCGACGGGCGCTCCGCGCGCGGGTGCTCGAAGGCGTCGTACAGGTTGTCGATCTCGGGTCGTATCGCCTCCTGGCCGGCGACCGCGCGCAGCAGCCAGAGCTCCTCCTGGTTGCCGATGTGGGCGAGGTCCCACACCAGCGGGGACATCAGCGGCGAGTGCTGGGCGGTCAGGTCTGGTTCCTCGACGCAGCTGGTCAGCAGCGTGGTGCGGTCCCGCGCGGTGGTGAGCGAGGTCAGGGCCCGCTCGCGGAAGGCCTCGGTGTCGATCTCGATCTCCGTGTCGGTGGCGGGGTCGGTCATGAGCGCAGGTCCTTCCCGTGCGTGCGGCCGTCCGTGCCGCGCAGCCTGTCGAGCAGGTCGTCGGCGGGGCAGCGGCCCCGGATGACATAGCGGTCCCGGTACGCGGCGACGGCGTCGGTGACGTCCGTGGACGCGCCGAGCCGGGGCAGCGCCCGCAGCGCCGTCGCGAAACACTCGACGGCCACCTCGTGCAACTCCGGGTCGGCGAGCCCGTACCGGGCCGCGTCGAGCCACAGCGGGTTGTGCGGCGCGGGCAGCGCCTCGGTCCGCTCGGCCAGGGGTTTCACCGCGCGGTACGCGGTCTCCGCGGCCTCCGGGTCGTTGAACAGGGCCGTCGTCACGGCGAGCGGCACGATCCACCCGTCCTCGCCGGGCTGCGCGTCGATCATGCGCAGTTCGAGATGGCCGCGCGGCCGGACCGGCGGGAACAGCGTGGTCATGTGGTAGTCGAGGTCGTCCCAGGTCGGTGGTCTGGGCGCCCCCGATCTGGTCCAGTCCCGGAAGGTGAGCCCGTCCGGCACATGCCAGGGGCCGCCGTCCTGCCGTACGCACATCACCGGGGCGTCGAGCACGTGCCGGGCCCAGGCGCCCCGGGGATCGGCGTCCAGGACGGGCGCGCCCGCCCGGCCCGCGCCGATCTCCACCCAGCGCAGCTGCCGGGTGGACTGCCAGCCGGTGGGCTCGTGGCCGGCCAGTGGGGAGTTGGCGAACGCCGCCAGCAGGACCGCGCCCAGCTGGTGCGCCAGCCACCAGCGCCGTACATGGCCGAGCGGGCCGGGCTCCTGGTACCCGGCGTCCAGGCACACCTGGACCGACGCCGAGGTGCACATCATGGCGCGGCCGGCCGGGCCGGTGCGGTCGAGGCTGGTCTCCATCGCCTCGTAGCGCGGCTCGCGCAGGAACCGGCGGGGGGCGTGCCACGGGTCGTGGCCGATGCCGAGGAGGCCGAGATCGTGCTCGCGCAGTGCCGCGCGGACGGCGTCCAGATCGGCGGAGACGGTGTCCACGCACTCCATCAGGGAGGCGGCGGGCGGGGAGCTCAGCTCCAGCTGGCCGCCGGGTTCGACGGTCAGCGCCGACCTCAGAGGGACGGTGCGCAGTGCGGCGTAGGCCGCTTCGAGTCGTTCGGGTGTGACGGGGAGCTGCGGACCGCGCAGCTCGTGGACGAGCCATTCCACTTCGACGCCGACGGTGTGCGGCGGTCCGGTCTTGAAGCAGATGCCCCGGACCAGGGCCTCCACTTCCGGTTCGGTGACGGCTGTACGGGGCTCCGTACAGCCGCTGACTGAGTCGGACATGTCGGGATCCTCCTGAGATTCCACCATGCCGCCGATCCGGCAAACGGCAAGCCGGATCGACACACTCGTCCCACCCAAGACCCTCGTGTCGTTTCGCACAAGGGTGCACACCGGGACTTTGCGGACCCGATGCCGGTGCCTTGGCGGCCCGGGAAACTCTGTTGCACCGCAGGACCAATATCGCTCACGATGCGTTCATGAGCACGACGGGGGAGATCGCGGGGCGCGCGGTCGTGGCGCCCACGGGGGTGGCGCCATGAGCGCGCGCCTGCGCGCCATCGCGCGGGAGACCGAGCAGATCGTGGCCGCGGGCGCCTATCGGGCGCCGGACGGGCGCACGGTGTCCATCGCCGAGGCGGTCGCGGCCGCGCGGGACGGGACGCGGATGCACGGCCCCGAGCCGGTTCCGGTGGCGCCCGCGCCGCCGGTGGACACCCTCGTCGAGGTCACGGGCGAGAGCAGCCTGGAGGCGGCCCGCCGGATCGGCGACGCGGCGGTGCTGAACTTCGCCTCCGCGCGCAACCCGGGCGGCGGCTTCCTCAACGGCGCCCAGGCCCAGGAAGAGGCGCTGTGCCGCGCCTCGGCGCTGAACACGTGCCTGCTGCGGGCGTCGGAGTTCTACGACCATCACCGCGCCCACCGCGACCCGTTCTACACGGACCGTGTCATCCATTCACCCGCCGTGCCCGTCTTCCGCGACGACCGCGGCCGCCTGCTGGACGAGCCGTACACGGCCGGGTTCCTGACCGCGGCGGCTCCGAACGCCGGGGTCGTGCGCCGTACGGCGCCGGAGCGGGCGGCCGAACTCCCGCGTGCCCTCGCCGCACGCGCCGAGCGCGTCCTGGAGACCGCGGCCTGCCACGGCTACCGCCGGCTGGTCCTGGGCGCCTGGGGCTGCGGGGTGTTCCAGAACGATCCGGCGCAGGTCGCGGGTGTCTTCCGGGACCTGCTGGAGCCGGGCGGACGGTTCGCGGGGAGGTTCGAGCACGTGGTGTTCGCGGTACTGGACCGGACGCCGGGAGCGGTGACCCGGGCGGCGTTCGTACGCGCGTTCCCGGAGCGTCAGCTCCAGCCGTAGCGCTGCCGTAGCCGGTGCCGAACCAGGTTGAAGCGCATTCGGTCCAGGGCGCACGCCTCCCGCCGCATGCCCTCCTCGTGCAACCGCAGCACCCGGTCCACGTCCACCCAGGAGTCCCGCCCCGACCGGTCCCACGGCCCGTTCCCGATCGGCACCCACTCCCGGTCCCCGTCGTGCCGCTTGCTCGACAACTGCACGGCGAGGAACGTGCCCCCAGCTTCCCGGGCCACCACGAGCACCGGGCGGTCCTTGCCCCGCCCGTCGTTCTCCTCGTAGGGCACCCAGGTCCACACGATCTCCCCGGGGTCCGGGTCGCCGTCGTGCGCGGGCGAGTACTCGGTGCGCACCCGGCCGACCTCGCGCGGGTCGGCCTCGGTGGTCGCGGTGGGGCCGAAGCGGCCGGGGACGTTCTCATCCGTGAAGGCAGTCACGGGAGTCACGGTAACGGGCGGCGAAAACCCCTATGCCGCAGGGGACTGAGAGGCGACCTGCTCGGGCGGGCGCAGCTCGTGCCAGCGCAGGTCCGCCTCCAGTTGCGCGGCGAGCGAGACGAGCAGCGGCTCGCTGTGCGCGGGGCCCAACAGCTGTGCCCCGACCGGCAGTCCGCCGCTGACGAAACCGGCCGGAACGTTGACGCCGGGCCACCCCAGCACGTTCCACGGCCAGGCATACGGGCAGGCGGCGATCATCGCGCGGTCGGTGGCGAGACCGCCGAGCTTCAGCATCGCGCCGATCCGGGGCGGGGGAGCGGCCGTCGTCGGCGCGAGGACCACGTCGTACGACGAGAAGAACGCGCCGATACGGCGGTGCAGCGCCGCCTCCGCACGCCGGGCCGCCCGCAGCGGAGCCCCGCCGAGCAGTCGGCCCAGCCGCGCGGCGTGCCGGGTGCGCGGGTCGAGCAGGGCGGGGTCGGGGGCCTCACGGGCCCACTCGGCGACACCGGCCGTGGCACGGGGGACGAAGTTCAGCCCGATCTGGCCGTAGGGCGGGTCGGCCTCCTCGACCGTGTGGCCCAACGCGGCCAGTTTCTCGGCGAGTTCGACGACCCGGGCGCGGATCTCCGGGTGCAGCCGGGAGGGCAGCGCGGTGAACGGCGGCTTCAGCGCGAGGGCGATGCGCAGCCGGCCGGGGGCGCGGCCCACCGCCTCGGACACATCGAGCGCAGGTGGGCGGTACGGGTCCAGTTCGTGGTTGCCACTGGCGGCGTCCAGCAGCAGGGCCGCGTCCGCGACCGTACGGGCCAGGGTGCCGTTGACCGTGATGCCATGGAACGACTCGCCGCGCGGCCAGGTCGAGATGCGCCCGCGCTGCGGCTTGATGCCGATCAGGTGTGTCCAGGACGCCGGGATGCGCACCGAACCGGCGCCGTCCGAGCCGAGAGCGGCCGGCACCAGCCCCGCCGCGACCGCCGCCGCCGAGCCGCCCGACGAACCGCCAGGTGTGTGTTCGGTGTTCCACGGGTTCCGGGTCGCCCCGAACGCGGGTCCCTCGGTGAACGGCCACTGCCCGAGTTCGCAGGTGTTGGTCTTGCCGACGATCACGGCACCGGCCGCGCGCAGCCGCCGTATCGCCTCGCAGTCCTCGGCGACCGGCGCGAACGTCCCCGGGCAGCCGAACGCGGTCGGCTCGCCGGCCACGTCCATGTCGTCCTTGACGGCGACGGGCACCCCGAGCAGCGGGCGGCGCGTCCCGGCGGCCAGTTCCCGGTCGGCGGCCGCGGCCTCGGCGAGCGCCGCCTCGCTCCGGACGATCCGGAACGCGTTCAGCGTGCCCTGCGTCGCCTCGATCCGGGCCAGGGCCGCCTCGACCAGGGCGCGTGAGGTCACCTCGCCGTCGGCGAGCGCACGGGCTGTCTCCGCCAGGCCGGCGGACGGGTCGAGCGTCATGCGGGACACCTCCGGAGCGGGTGGTCTACCGAACGGTAACGTCGGCAGGGCTTCGGGGGGAATGGGGCGGAAAAGAAAGCCGGTTGGCGTCAGCCCGTATACCTCATGAACCACAGCTTTCCCACAAGCCTCGTTCCGTCGTGCGCGAAGCATTGACGCCCTGCGACCTCGCCCCTACTTTCTGACCGACTTGTCGAACTCTGTTCGGTATATCGAACCCTGGGTCGAAGCAGAGCCGCGCATGACCCCACGAGGAGAGCCGCACATGACCACACCCCGCCCCGCATCCCCGTCCCGCCGCACCCTGCTGCGCACCCTCGCCGCCCTGCCCGCCTCGGCGCTCGTGCTCGGCGAACTGCCCGGCATGCTCGGCACCGCCGCGGCCGCCGCCCCGCCCAGCGGCTCGGCCACCCGCTACACCATCGTCCCGTTCCTCAACAGCAACGACGGCACGGTGAACGTCTACCAGTCCGACGACGCCACCGACTTCAGGCTCGTGAGATCGTCGGCGTACACCCCGCCCAGCAACCGGATCCGCGACGCCGCGATCTTCCGGCACACCGACGGCTACTACTACATCACCTACACCACGAACACCTGGCAGGACACCAGCACCACGATCGGCTTCGCGCGCAGCTCGGACCGGGTCAACTGGACTTTCCTGTACGACTATCCGGTCCCGATCGCCCGTCTGTCCCGGGCGTGGGCGCCGGAGTGGTTCGTCGACAGCGACGGCAGTGTGAGCGTCATCGTGTCCTGCTCGACCACCGACAACGAGTGGATCTTCACCCCGTACCGGCTGCGGGCCACCAACTCGGCGCTGACCGCGTGGACGTCACCGGTCCCTCTGTCCGGTATCGGCGCCAACCACATCGACACGTTCATCGTGAAGATCGGCTCGACCTACCACGCCTTCCCGAAGAACGAGACCACCAAGTACATCGAGTACGCCACCGCCTCCAGCCTCACCGGGCCCTACACCATCCACCGCACCGGCGACTGGGCGGGCTGGGGCAGCTACCGCGAGGGCCCGGCGCTGGTGCAGCTGGACAACGGTGCCTGGCGCATCTTCTTCGACGGCTACGGCGACGGCACCTACTACTACAGCGACAGCTACGACACCTTCGCGACCTGGACCGCACCGCGCGCCCTGCCCGGAATCTCCGGCACGGCACGCCACTTCACGGTCATCAAGGAGACGGTGTCCGGCGGCGTGACCCTGGCCAGGAACGTCACCCGCTCCTTCCGCTCGGCCAACTACAACACCCGCTACTGGCAGCAGCAGTCCGCCCTGCTCAACCTGCCCGTGGTGACCGCCTCCAGCACCACCGCCGAGAAGCGGGCCGCCACCTTCACGGTCGTCCCCGGTCTGGCCGACGCCGGCGCGTACTCGTTCCGCGACTCCGCGGGCAACTATCTGCGCCACTACGGCTTCCGCGGCCGCTTCGACCCGAACGACGGCACGACGACGTTCGCCCGCGACGCCACGTTCATCGCCCGCACGGGCACCGCGTCGGGCTCGATCCGCTTCGAGTCGTACAACTACCCGGGCCGCTACCTCCGCCACTACGACTACCAGCTCCGCCTCGACCTCCCGGACGGCACGGAACTGTTCCGCCAGGACAGTTCGTTTGTGCCGGTGACGGCCTGGGCCTGAGGGTCGAGACAGCTGACTGCGCCTACGCGGCTCCGTCCCGCGGGCCGCCGGTCCGCAGGGCGAAGTCGCGGACCGCGCCCGCGAACAGCTCGGGCTCCTCGATGTGCCCCATGTGGCCGCTGTTCTCCAGTACCAGCAGCTGCGAGTCGGGGATCAGCTCATCGAGTTCGAGTGCCCAGCGAGGCCCGCAGATCACGTCGTGCCGGCCCACGACGACCAGAGCCGGCGGCTCCAGTCCCTTGAGGGCAGCGCGGTCGTCGATGACATCGGGTACGAGGTCCTCGTCCAGGCCCGAGATGTAGGTGGCCCGGATCGCGTCCCGGAACGGGGCCAGCCGCTCCTCGTTCCCCCAGTAGTCGGCAAAGTAGGACGGGAGCACACCGCGGGCGACCGTCACGGTCTGCTCGTCGCTGGAGATGGTGGACATCGCGCCGAACGCGGCCAGCACACCGGGCAGTCCGGGGTGACCGGCGTGCTGCGCGGCGAACGCCTCCACCCTGCGGCCCGCCTCCGCGCCGTGTTCGGGACCAGTGACGGGCGCGCCTTCGTACAGCACGACGCCCGCCACCTGCTCGGGGCGGTACAGGGCGTGGTAGGCGGCCACGAACGCGCCGTGCGAATGCCCCAGCACGTGCACCTTCCGCACGCCGAGCCGGTTGATCAGCACTTGCAGGAAGCGGCTGTACCTCTCCCGGGTGTAACCGTGCGGGTGCGAGGGGAGACGGCTGTCCTCGGCGGTGCCGACGGGCTCGACGTAGACCATCGTCAGATGCTCTTCGAGGGCGGGCATTCGCAGGTAGTCCCAGAAGATGCCGGGACCGCCGGGGAGCGCCACGCACACCGGGCCGCTGCCGTGCACGTGATAGCGCTGGACGATTCCGCCCGTCCGGTAGGAGTGGGTGCCGGGGGAGAGGGGGTCGGTGTGTGCGGTGGGTGTGTTCATCGGGATCTCCGTACGGTCCGCAGGTGTCTGTGACACCGACAAGACGCTCCGGAATCCGAGAAGTTTTATCGCCTTGATGTGATCTGGGTCATGTTGTTGGGGTGAGGTGGCAAGGCCCGGACTCAGGCCGCGGCAGGCGCGGGCGCGGCCTCGGGGCGTGCCGCGTGATAGAGGGAGACCCGGTCGAAGCGGCCGCCGTGCAACGACATGATCCAGGCGACCCCGGGCGGGCAGTGGTCCGGATCGTCGGGCGGGTTGACCAGTTCCATCTCCCAGACGACCAGGGACCGGCCGGCCACCACATGCAGGGGGCGCTGGCGCACACCCGCCGAGAGGTCCCAGTCCATCCCTGCCCGCAGGAGGTCGGCTCCGCCGAGCCGCCGGCCTCGGGTCAGCAGCGAGACCTCGGGGGAGTAGCGGTCCCTGACCACCTTGCCGAACTCACCGCGTTCTGCGGCCGCGAGTGTCTCGCGTACCTCCTGCCAGCTGGCTTCGGTACGGCGTGTCACGTCCTCGTGCGCCGAGGCCGCGGTGGCGGTCAGGGTCTGGGCGAGGGCGCCGCGTGCCTGGTTCAGCCGGCTGCGCACGGTGCTGACGGGAACGGAGCAGGCTTCGGCGATCTGCTGGTACGAGGTGATCCCGGTGGAGAAGTAGCGCAGGACGAGCGGCAGGCGCAGGGTCGGGGACAACGCCTCGACGGCCTCCCAGATCCAGTCCCGCAGTGCATGGGTCTGCAGGACCTGCTCGGGTGTGCCGCCGTCCGATGGCAGCGGTACCCACTCCATGGGCTCGATACGGCGCGAGGCGCGCAGCAGCGTCCGGCAGCTGTTGCGCACGACCATGCGCAGCCATGGCCCCACGGCTTCCGGATCGCGTACGTCCACGATCCGGCGCAGCGCCACCAGCGCCGCTTCCTGCATGACGTCGTCCACGTCCGGGCCCGGCCCCAGCAGGCTGAGCGCCACCGCGCGCATCCCGGGACGGTGACGCTCCAGCAGCAGGGCGAGCGCCGATACGTCGCCCGCCTGCGCGGCCCGTGTCAGAGCCGCGTCCTGCGCCGGCCCGATGTCTCCCGGTATCCCGCTCATGTCTTGTCCTCCCGGCCGCGACACGTGTCTTCTTGCGACCCTAACCGCACCGAGGGGCCCGGGGCTCAGTACATAGGCGGCCGTACACACCGGAGGAGGCGTTGACCGCCGTGTAGTTCCAGCTGGACTCGTGGTCCACGATGTCGCTGAAGCACTGGAACTGGTCGCCGGGCACCATCTGCGCGGCCATCGCCTGAATCTGCGCGACGCTGCCCGAGGCAACGCCGACGACGCTTCCGACAGCGGTGAGGACGACCGCTCCGTCCTGCGGCCAGGTCAGCCAATCAACACCCTGACCGCAGGAGTTCCTGTCTGGGGCAACGGGATTGGAGCCGCGGCAGGTTCACGGATGGGACAGGACAATCGCGCCGGATGTCTCCGGCTCCTCTGGCGGCGCCCGGAACCGTTCTTCAGGGGCCCTGGAGCAGTTCCGCGGTGGCGACCTCCCAGTCGATCTCGGCGAGCTCGCGACCGGCGGGAACCAGCTCGTAGGTGTGCTCCAGCCACTCCTCCAGCGGGGGCACGGGCAGCTCGAACAGGGCCGCCATGTCCCTGGATGCCAGCCGGAGCCGCGCGGTGGCCCCGTCCTCGGAGTGCGCCGGCCACATCTGGACGTCACCGAGGCCGCTCACCGAGTACAGCCCCTGCTGGAGGAGGTCGCGGCCGATCCGCCACAGGACACGCGGGCCGCCCTCGACGACAAGCTCCACGGACACGACCAGGGGAGCCTCCGGGTCGAACCGGAACTCCGCCCTGATGGCCTGCCGGGCGGCGACGTCCAGCACGCGCTCGATGTCCAGGATCAGCTCAGGGCGGGCGTGCGGCGCCGGGCGAGCCTGTACACCTGGTCGGTTGCTGCTCATGGCGGTCGGATCCTTCCCCGTGGCGAGAGCTGACCCGACCTACCCTCGTCGCTGCGGGAGCGGCGTACATAGGTCACTTGACCGTCCAACATTGCCGACCTCGACGGTGCATAGGGCCGTGAACATTAAGTCATTCGACTGTCGCCCCTGACCTGCGCCTGAACGATCCTGAAACTGTCACCCGCATGCCAGAGCCGGGTGATCGTCGTGCTCGGAGGGCCAGCCGTGAACACTCCCGTCGTCTTCATCCATGGCACCTGGCTGCACGCGCTGTCCTGGGAGTCATGGGCGGAGCGCTTCGCCGGCCGGGGGTTCCTCGTCTTCACGCCCGGATGGCCGGGGGAGGCGGTCGCCGTCGGGGAGACGCGTAAGGCCTCCGGGACGCTCGCGGGCATCGGCCTGGACGTACTGACGGATCACTACGCGGAAATCGTACGGTCGTTTGAAATCCCGCCGGTGATCGTCGGCCACTCCGTCGGCGGCCTCATCGCGCAGCATCTCATCGGCGCCAACATCGGCCGGGCCGCGGTGGCCATCGCACCCGCCCCGATCAACGCCATCCCGCTGCCCGCCTCCCCGGCCCGGCTGTGGAACCCCGGCCGGCCCGACGACACCGAACCACTGGTGTCCCTGTCCCCGGAGCATTTCCACCGCGCCTTCGCGAACACGGTCGCGGCGGAGGAGTCCGACCGGCTCTTCGAGCGCCATGTCGTGCCGACGTCCCGTCGGCTGCTCGCCGACCTGGGGCACGCGGGCACGGCGCGCAGCCCGCGTGCCGTGGTGGACGTCGGCAATGCGGACCGCGGCCCGCTCCTGCTGATCTCCGGGCAGGAGGACCTGCTGGTGCCCGACTCCGTCACGCGCGCGGTGTACAAGGAGTACGGCGACTCCACAGCCGTGACCGACCTCAAGCAGTTCGCGGACCGCGCCCACTCCCTCGTCATCGACAGCGGATGGAGATTCGTCGCCGACTACGTGCTCGGCTGGCTGGACGAGCGCGGCCTCCGCGCCTATCCCGCGTAGGGGCTCGGCGTGCCGCAGTCACACGTTCTGGTCGCCGGGGATCTTGCTCAGCGCGTCGCGGAGAGCGGCGCGTGAGGTGATGCCGAGTTTGGGGAAGACGCGGTAGAGGTGTGAGCTGACGGTGCGGGGTGAGAGGTGCATGCGTTCGCCGATCTCCTTGTTGGTCAGGCCGCTGGCGGCGAGGTCGGCGATCCGGCGTTCCTGCCAGGTCAGTTCGGTGAGGTGCACCGATGTGGTGCGTGTGGCCAGGCCCGATGCTCTCAGTTCGGCTCGGGCGCGTTCGGCCCAGGTGGCTGCGCCCAGTCGTTCGAAGGTTTCGGCGGCGAGGGTCAGTGAGTGTCGTGCTGTTTTGCGTCCTTGTGTGTGGCGTTGGTGGATGCCGTGGGCGAGGTGGATGCGGGCGAGTTCGAAGGGGAAGCGGGGGCCGGCGGGGTGGGCTTCGGCCTGGTGGTAGTGGGCCTCGGCTTCGGTGGGGTCGGTGGTGGTCATGGCGAGAGCGCCGTAGGTGATGAGGGCGAGGCGGGGGGAGAGGTGGGGCAGGCCTGCTTGGTGGGCGGCGAGGGCGTGTTGGCGTGCTTGTTCGGTGCGGCCGGTGTGGAGGGCTGCTTCGACGAGGTCGAGGAGGGTGCGGGGGGCTTGGTGGGCGTAGGGGGTGAAGGTGCCGGGGGGTGTGATGCCGATGGCGTGGAGGTAGGCGGCTTCGTAGTCGCCTTCGGTGAGGGCGGCGGTGATGCCTATGGCGTCGGCGGTCTGGGTGAGGAAGCCGATGCCGCGAGGGCGGGCCCAGGCGTCGACGGCGGCCTGCAGTTCCCGGGCGCGGTCCACCTGGCCCCGCAACGCGGCCAACAATCCCAGTTGCGCTTGGGTGTGATGAACGAACAGAGTGTGCCGGTGCGTTGTCGACAGCTCCAGGCAGCGCTGTCCGGTGTGCTCGGCCTCGTCCCACTCGCCGACCGCGATCTGATCCATCATGATCATTTGCAGCATGAAGATGGCGTTGGTCAGAGCTCCCGTCTCCACCTCGCGGTCCACGGTGCGCTGGAGATGCGGCCGGTACTGGCTGAGGGTGTCCACGTGGTAGGCGGCCAGGGCCAGCTTGGCGCCATCCGACGAGCCCAGGTCACGGAGACCGGAGAAGGCGTGTTCCAGCCGTTCCCGTACCCCGGCGCCGCGACGCACCACGTCGCTCCAGGCGTCCTGGTAGATGCGGGAACGTGAGGACACCAGGTCGCCCAATGAGTCCAGGAGCTCATGAGTCCGCTCCCATGCGTCCTGGTCACCCGCGTACAGGTTGACGGCCTGGAGCAGGTCGACCAAGCGGGTGAGCATCTCGTTCGGCTCCCGCACCCCGTCGGTGCGCATGCTCTCGATCGCCGCGAAGACCTGGCGCTGTGCGGACCGCATGTCCCCGTCCTCCCGCGCGGCAGCGAGGGACGCGATATAGCCCGGTACGACCGCCGAGTCCGGGGAGTCGTTGCTGCCGGAGCCGGTGTCCGAGCGGACCAGCTGCCGGGCCTGGTCCAGCCGACCGGCATCTCCGGCGACGAGGGTCGCGTTGCCCAGTCGCCTGGACCGTGCCTCGCGGTTCTCGCTGAGCTCCGCGGCACGGGTCAGCCAGGCCACGGCGGTCACCGCGCCGCCCCGCCGGGTCGCGGACTCGGCCGCCGCCTCCAGCGCGGCCGCCACCTCCTCGTCGGGGTCGACCGTCGAGGCCGCCAGATGCGTGGCCCGCCGCTCGGCGTCGTCGCGGTGCACCTCGGCGAGAGCCGCGTGCGCCGCGCGCCGCTCGTTGGGCGTGGCCATCTGCACCACGGTGGAACGCACCAACGGGTGCCGGAAGACGAAGTCGCCGCCGAGCGGGTCGATGTCCAGCAGACCGCAGGCCGCGGCCTCGTCGGCGTCGCGCATGCGGTAGCGCGTGCTCCGGGTGCGGTCGGCCGCCGTGCCCGCTCCGACGCCGTCCAGGGCACCGCGCAGCAGCTCAGCGCGCACTGGCTCGCCGAGGGACTTGATGCGCGCGCCGTACACCTGCTGCAGGCGCTGGGGCAGCGGGATGCCGGTGTACCCGAACAGTTCCCCGGGACTGCGTCCCGCCTGGCCGCCGTGCAGATAGGGCGGCAGTTCCAGCAGTGCCAACGGATTGCCCTGGGCCTCGTCCAGCACCAGACGGCGTATCTGAGGATCGAGGCCGGGGTGGTGCCTGTCCAGGAGTTGTTCGGAGACCTTCTCCGACAGCGTGGTCACCGCCAGTTCGGGCAGCGCGGCCGTGTCGAAGCCCGAGGGAACCTCGGAGCGCAGGCCGACGACGAACTTCACCGAGCTGCCCGTGAGCCGGCGGCCCACGAAGCCGCACACCTCGGTGCTGGAGGCGTCGAGCCACTGGCCGTCGTCGAGCACCAGCAGGAGGGGCTGCTGCGACGCCGCGAGGGAGAGCAGGTCGAGGACGGCGATCCCGAGCGTCATGACCGAAGGGGGTGTGCCCTCGCCCCGGCCGAAGACGACGTCGAAGACCCGCCGGTGCGCGTCGTCCAGCCGATCCATGTGGGTGAGCAGCGGATACAGGAACTGATGCAGACCGGCGAACGGCAGTTCCGACTCGGCCTCGACGCCGGCCGCCCTGATCACCCGGTGATTTGCGGCCGTCGCGAGTCCGACGAGGTGGTCCAGCAGGGCACTCTTGCCCACGCCCGCGTCGCCACGCAGGACGAGAGCCGCGCCCCCGGGTGCCGCCACGAACGCCGACAGCACCTCCAGTTCGCTTTCGCGACCGACCATGGTGCCGACGATCGACTCCACCGCCCCACTCCCTTCACCGCTGGACCGGCTCGGCCCGAACGCTCTCTGGCGAGGGTACGTCGTCCCGGCGGCCACATGTCGGGCGGCTGCGCGAGTGACAGCACGGCCGGTGGCGGCTCATACGTATCTACCACTGGGCCGATCGAGGGCTGTGCCGGACGCAGCCGGACCGGATGTTCGTCGAGGGCACCGCCCAGAACGAGGCCAGGTCGGGAGGTCTTCCGTGCGGCCCGGCTCGGACGTGCGAGGACGCCGCACAGCGGTTCTCGGCCGTGTGGCTCGACCGCTGAGGCCGTGGTCGGTTCAGGGCCGCAGCGCCTGGAGGGTCAGTTCGCCGTACCGGCGCCACCGTGCCGGGTCCCGCTCCGCGAGGTAGATCAGTTGCAGACACATGCCGCACAGCACCACGCGCAGATCGAGCGGGTTCGCGTCCGAGCGGATACGGCCGGCGGTCCTGGCCGCGTCCATCAGAGCGGCCAGGCGGTCCAGCAGCGGACCGGTGTACGTCGTCGACCTCCCCTCCGCGAGCGCCTCCGACAGCAGACGGTCCCGGGCGAGGTTCTCGAAGAGCAGGATCACGTACGTGTCGAAGGCTCGCGCGGGCTCGGCCTCCGCCAGGGCGGGCGCGGTGACGCGGTCCAACTCCGCCAGCCGGTGCCGCACCACCGCCGCCACCAGGTCATCCTTGGTCGGGTAGCTGCGGTACACCGTGGCCTTTCCGACAGCGGCCCGCTCGGCGACCTGAGGGACGGTGCCCTGGAGCCCGAACTCCTCGAAGACCTCCAGCGCCGCCGCGAAGACCCGCTCATGGTTACGCCGGGCGTCGGCCCGCTTGTGAGGGGATGCCTGTCGGGTCTGCTGCGGAGTCGTCTGTGCCGGATTCACCCGCCCATTCTGCCTGCCGCCGAAACGGCGGGCGGACCGTGTGACGAAAGCCGGAGACGCATGCTTGAAAGTTCGATTACATGTCGGACGCGAAATCGCGTGACGCGGCGGTGCTGTGCGCGCCGCTGACTGACCGGACACGTGGCATGTTCGACGTGGACGCGCCGGCGCTGCTGAGGGACGGGGCCCTGTTGGTGAACGTCGCCCGCGGCGAGCTCGTGGACACCCGCGCGGTGGTCCGCGAGGTGCGGGCGGGACGGCTCCGGGTCGCGCTCGACGTCAGCGATCCGGAACCGCTGCCGCCAGGGCACCCCCTATGGAACCTGCGCGGCGCTCTGATCGCCCCTCACGTGGCGGCGCTCACCGACGCGTTCGCCCCGATGACTGCGGACTTCCTGCGGCGGCAGCTGTACCGCCAACCCAGCCGGGGCCTGGCAGGCCCTGACCGGCACCTGGAACTGGGCCGCGCCGCTCACGACCGCCGTTCCCCACACGGACGTTCCGGGGCCGGTGGCACGGTCGGTCCCCGGCGGCTGCGCGCTGTCCGGACAGTGGCGCCTTCCGTCGTACGACTCGTACGACTCGTACGACGGAACCGGACCGTGGCTGGCCCTGCCGCTCGCCCCCGTGAGGGACGGCGGTCCCGACCTCTTCGTGGTGGCCTCCAAGGTGCTCCCGGGCGATGTCGCCTGGCCGCCACCGTGCACGCCGCCCTCTCCGCCCGGCAGGGCCTGCCCCCGTCCGTCGAGGAGCGGCTCGCCGCGCACGTCGGACAGGCCAGGAGCGCTGTCCACCACGTGGTCGCCGCGGTGTACGAACACGCGCTCGCGCCGGGCGGGAGCGCCGACCTGCACGCCCTGGTGAACCTGATCAAGGCCTGTTCACCGATACTTCAGCAGGTGCGGTACGCGACGGAGCTTCTGCTGCCCCACGACAAGACCTCCCCCAGGAAGGCTGAACACGGTGACAACGGCCGCATATCAGGGTGAACCCGGATCCAACTCGGCGACCGCCGCGCGTGCCCTCTATCCCGAGGGCGGCGAGCTGGCCTGCACGAGCTTCGAGCAGGCCCTGGACGCCGTGACGCTCGGCGCCGCCGACGTCGCCGTCATCCCGGTCGACAACTCCGCGGCCGGACGCGTCGCCGACGTGCACCACCTGCTGCCGGAGTCGGGGCTGTTCATCGTCGCCGAGTACTTCCTCGCCATCCGCTTCGACCTGATGGGGGTGCCCGGCGCGACGCTGGACCAGGTGGAGTGCGTACGCAGTCACGTGCACGCACTGGGACAGTGCCGCAAGGTGCTGCGGGAGGGCGGCTGGCGCACCCTCGTCAGCGATGACACGGCCGGAGCGGCGCGGGAGGTGGCCGAACTGGGCGACCCGCGGCACGCGGCGCTCGCCCCGCCCGCCGCGGCCGAGCTGTACGGCCTCGAGGTGCTGCGTGCCGAGGTCGAGGACGACCCGGAATGACGAGCCTGTTCTTCAGCGTCCGCAACATCCCCAGCGCGCTGTACAAGGCGCTCGGCGGGTTCGCCGGCAGCGGCGTGAACCTCACCAAGATCGAGAGCTACCAGATCGGCGCCGGGCTCAACGCCAGCCGCTTCTACGTGGAGATCGAGGGCCACCCCGACGACGAGCGCGTCGCCCTCGCCCTGCACGAGCTGCGCTTCTTCTCCACCGAGGTGCGCATCCTCGGGGTGTACCCCGCGCATCCGCACCGGCTGAAGAACTGAGCGCACCGTAGGCACCCGCCCCGGGGGGCACACGCGAGAGCCGTCCGCATCGACCACCGCCGTGGTGGACCATCGGCACATGTGCCTGGCCAGCGAGGAACATGTCTCAAGTGGCTACGACGCCGTGGTCCTGTCGGAGGACCACCGGACACGCAAGCCCGAACCGGAGATCTTCCGGTTGGTGCTGACCCAACTCGGCCTGACGGCCGACGAGTGCGTGTTCGTGGACGACACCGAGCAGTACCTGCCCCCCGCGGCGGACCTGGGATTCGCCACCGTCCACGCCGTGGAGCGCCCGCCGCCCAGCCGGAAGGCATCCTGCGCGTCTGGTGTGCCGACGCCGCCGTCGGTTTCTCGGAGCAGTCACCGATGAATGAATTGGCGTGTCAGGACGTTCCGAGGCCGTTCAGCAGGGTGTCGACGACGACGTCCGCCGCCTGTCCGGGGCTCAGTTCGGGCAGCTGCCGGGAGACCAGGTGCATGAGCTGGGGCAGCAGCGCGCTCACCCATCCCTCCGGGAGGTCGGGGCGCAGGAGGCCTTCGTCGGTGGCGCGCCGGAGGAAGGCGTCGACCTCGCGGACGGACGCGTCGCGGCGTGCGTGAATGTTGTCGTCGGCGAGCATGCGGGCGAGGTCGACGGGCCAGGTGCGGTTGACGGCGATGATGTTCTCGACGTAGCGGTGCAGGGCGACTGCGACGGGTGCCTCCCGGAGCCGCGCGTCCTCGATGGCGTGCTCGATGGCCGTAAGGCGAGATTCGTAAATGGCCGCCAGAAGGTCCTCGCGCGAGGCGAAGCGTCGGTAGACCGTGCGCCGGTCCACACCCGCCTCGGTGGCGATGCTCGCGATGCTCGCGGCGGGGTCGGCGGCGAGCATACGTGCTCCGGTGGTCAGGACGGCTTCCAGGTTGCGCGCTGCGTCGGCTCTCACGGCCCCGAGTCTAGTGGCGAGATGTGAAGCCTGAGACATCTAACGCCTCTCGGGAGTAGAACCTTGCCTTCTAAGTGTTACAGTAATGTGACAGGACGACTGTCACGCCGCGTATCTGCTCGCGTCGACGGCGGTGACCCCCTGTGGGGCAAGCTCGGCGGCAGGTTCGGCCGCAAGCGGCTGTACCTCGCCTCTACCTCGATCTTCCTGATCGCCTAGGTGGCCTGCGGCCTGGCGCAGAACCTGCCTGAGCTGCGTGCTGCAGGGCGTGGGCGGCGGCGGCATGATCGTGCTGACCTTCGCCCTCATCGGCGACATGGCGTCGCCAGTATCGTCGGCCCCCTGCTGGGCGGCGTCTTCACCGACCAACTGTGGCGATCTGCCGGGTGTGGCCGTCCGTTGGGCCGACTGCCGCTTCGCCTTCTGGAACGCGATCACCCTGACCGAGGTCGGGGCCGACGCCGTGCTCCTGGAGAAGCGTTTGGAGCAGGCGGCGGACATCATGCGGTCCAAGAGGCAGCCGGGCTTCCTGTGGCTGTTCGAGGACCTGCTCGCGGACGACGCGCGTGCGGCACTGGAGGAGGCGGCGGGGCGCGCGGGCCTGGCGTACGCCTTCCCGGGCACCGGCATGGCCGGCGACCTGCTGCCCATCCCCGAGCCCCGCCATCCTGACCTGACGTTCGAACCAGTCACCACAGACGAACACCTGCGGGCCTACGCGGACATCAACTCGCGCGCCTACGGCCTTCCCCTCGAGGACGGCCGCGACGGCCTGGTCGGCTCCACGCTGTGGAAGCGGGAGGTGTACGCCTACCTGGCGCTGCGGGACGGCGCCCCGGTCGCCTGCGCCGCCACGGTCGAGGCCGAGGGCCGGCTCTTCGTCGTGCTCGTCGCCACCGACCCCGAACAGCAGCGCCGAGGCTACGGTGAGGCGGTGACGCGCAAGGCGCTGTACGAGGGCGCCCGCGCCACCGGACTGACCCGGGCCACCCTGCACGCAACCGTCGCCGGGGCACCCGTGTACCCGCGCATCGGCTTCGAGCCGAACTCCCCGATGCACTTCTACGGACTGAAGAGCTGAGGATGTGAGGTCACCCGTGGCTGTACCGCCCTCGACATATGTGTGTCACCCTCGCTGAGCAGAAGGCCATCGATTCCCATGCCCCATGAGCACCTCACTCACTGACCGCCGCCCTGGTCGAGGACCTCGACCAGGGCGTCTGGGCCCCGGGGCCGCTGGGCACGGGTGCCCCGGCATCGACGGGGCACCCGTCGAGCTGCCCACGCTGACGCGGACGCCCATGCCGACGGACGTCCGGGGCGCGCGGTGCGCGGCACGCTCATGACCACCTGGATGCCCCTGAGCAGGCCGTCCCGCATCCCGCAGGGCCGAGTCCTGCTGATCCGGACGCCCGCGGAGGAGGCCTGGCCGGACCTGCGCGGCGACTGGTCCGGCGTCGTCCACGCCACCGTCGCCGAGATGACGGAACTGCACGGCGGCCGACGGTGTGCTCGGCCGCGAGGTCGGCGAGCAGCGTCTCCCAGGTGCCAGTCGCGGTGCCCCCGACACCGGGCCGGAGGGCGAGGGCATGCGGGTTCACCTGCGGGCGTGCGGTTTCACCTGCCCGGGCCGCTCTCGAGTCGTGTCCCTCGCCGGGTTCGGTTCCGGCCGCTCCGCGGTCCAGAAGGTGAGTATGCGCAGGGCGTCGTGGGAGGGGCTGCCGGGTTCGGCGGTCAGGACCATCAGGCGTTGTCCGGAGTCGTCGGGGCTAGCCCAGGTGTCGCAGTCGAGGGTGAGGTCGCCGACCAGGGGGTGGCGGTAGTGCTTGGTGCCGTATCCGGCGCTGTTGACGCGGTGTTCGGCCCACCAGGTGCGGAAGTCGGCGCCCTGGACGGTCAGTTCGCCGACGAGGCGGGCGAGGTCCGGGTCGTCGGGGTGGCCGCGGCTTCCATGCGCAGTGCGGCCACCGCGTCCCGGGCGTCGTGCGCCCACTCGCGGTGCATGCCGCGGACGGCGGGGTCGCCAACATCAGGCGCAGATAGTTGCGCCGGGCTGCCGGGACGGCGAAGTCGGTGTAGAGGACGGTGGCGGCGGCGTTCCAGGCGAGGATGTCCAGGCGCTTGCCGAGCACCAGGGCGGGGGCGTGGGGGAGTTGGTCGAGAGGCGGCGCATGGCGGGACGTACCCGCTGGGCGGGGCGGCGACGGCGCGGCCGGTCGTCGGAGCGGCCGGCGAGTTCGTACAGGTAGCGCTGCTGGTCCTCGTTCAGGTGCAGGGCGCGGGCCAGGGTGGTGAGCACCGGGGTGGAGGCGCGGACGCGGCCCTGTTCGAGGCGGGTGTAGTAGTCCACGCCGATCGCGGCGAGCTGGCGACCTCCTCGCGGCGCAGTCCCGCGACCCGGCGTGTGGATTCCGTCTCCGGCAAGCCGCACTCGCGCGCATCCAGCTGCGCCCGACGGGCCCTGAGAAACCCACCGAGGCACGGGGGTCGGAGTGTGCGGCGGTGGCGTCCATTCTCCTGCGAACCGCACACGTGTGAGGTGTGCAGGTGATGTCCGGTGTCGGCCGAGGGCGGCGGGACCTGGAGTCCCGCCGCCCTTCGAGGGGTGTCAGCGGACGGTCGCGCGGGCGGCCCGCTCGATCACGTCGGCCACCAGGTGCGGGTGGGAGGCGGCGACCGAGTGAGAGGCGGCGACCTCGGTGGTGTGCGCATGGGCGCGCTTGGCCATGAAGCGCTGCACGGCGGCGGGGATGTTGAGGTCTTCGGTGGTGATGATGTCCCAGCTGGGGATGGTCTTCCAGGCGGCGCTGGTGGCCTTCTCCTCCAGCGCGGACTGGGCGATGGGACGCTGCGCGGCGGCCATCAGGGCGGCCTGCTTTGGGGGCACGTCGGCGGCGAACTGGTGATGGAACTTGTCCTGCTGGATGTACAGGTCGGTGGCGGTGGAGCCGTCGGCCTGCTGGTAGGTGACCGGGTCCAGGGCGCCGGGGAGGGTGGAGCCCGGGTACTTGTTGGTGAGCTCCAGGGCGCTCTCGCCGGGGGCGGGCAGGAAGGCGGCGACGTAGACCAGGGCCTTGACGTCGGGGTCGTTGGTGGCGGCCTGGCTGATGACGTTGCCGCCGTAGGAGTGGCCGACGAGGATCTTCGGACCCTTGACGTGGTCCAGGACCGTGCGCAGGGCGGCGGCGTCGGAGGCCGGGCCGCGTAGCGGGTTGGCGGCGGCGATGACCGGGTAACCGTCGGCGCGCAGGCGCGAGATGACGCCGTTCCAGCTGGAGCCGTCGGCGAAGGCGCCGTGTTCCAGGATGACGGTGGGCTTGGCGTGCTTGCCGGTGCCGGCGGCTGCGGCGGTCTCGGCCGCTCCGTTGGCGGTGCCGCTGAGGGCGAACGCGCCGAGCGCGAGCCCCGCCGTGGTCGCCGCGACGGCTCCCGTCACCAGCCGCTTGCGTCCACCCTTGATGCTCACCACGACAAACCCCTCTCAGGAATTTTTCCCGGTATCTACGGTGTTCCGACCTTGCCGGATTCGTCACCTCTTTGATTGGTGACGAATCTGTCATGCGGTGCGTCACCTGTCAAGATGGTGACGCCACGTGGAGGCTTCCGGTTCGCCGACGTGCGAGCCTGGAGCCTGCGCGAAAAGACGCGAACGGAAAGGTGAGGTGCCATGAGCGACGCCGAGGAGAGGGCGCTGCTGGCGGGCGGCTGCTTCTGGGGCATGCAGGAGCTGATCCGGGCCCTGCCCGGAGTGACCCACACCCGGGTCGGCTACAGCGGCGACAACGACAAGCCCAACGCCACCTACCGCGACCACGGAAAGCACGCGGAGTCGATCGAGATCACCTTCGATCCCACGGTCACCGACTACCGCGCGATCCTGGAGTACTTCTTCCAGATCCACGACCCGAGCACGAGGAACCGCCAGGGCAACGACATCGGCCTCAGCTACCGCTCCGCCATCTTCTACTTCGACGATGAGCAGCGCCGTATCGCCGAGGACACCATCGCCGACGTCGACGCCTCCGGGCTGTGGCCGGGGCCGGTGGTGACCGAGGTGGTGCCGGCCGGGCCGTTCTGGGAGGCCGAACCGGAGCACCAGGACTACCTCCAGCGCTACCCGGACGGCTACACCTGCCACTTCCCGCGCCCGAACTGGCGCCTGCCCAAGCGCGCCGAGGCCTGACACCGGATGCGGCGGGGACGGCGTCGCCCTTCCCTGCCGCACATCCGCGTGCTACTTCGCCCAGGGGTCCCGGACGATGATGCCCGCCAGCGCCGCGGCGCAGCCGGCCAGCATCCGCTCGCCCTTCTCCGGGCTCGCAACCCGGGCGCCGCCCTCCCGCCCGGAGCCGAAGTAGCTGGCGAACGCGATCGGTGTCGACAGTTCCGCTGCCAGCTCGGTCGTGAGGGCATTGACGGCGGTCATGTTCCCGCCGTGCCCGTTGACGATCAGGATGCGTGAGAAACTCGCCCGGATCACGGAGCGGCAGATGTCACGCAGCAGTGCGTGCAACGTGGGCAGGCTGAGTGTGAGGGTGCCGCCGAAGGCCATGTGATGCTCCGCGCGGCACACCTCCGCGGCCAGGAAGCAGCACCAACGCGTCCCGCGCCGCGAGGGCACGCAGCTCGGCGGCGGCCAGCGGGTTCCACTGGACTTCGCTCATCAGGTACTCCTCCTGGACGCGACCGGCGTGACCGGCGCGGTCCGTGGGGCGCCAGGTCGGTGGGGGAGCGGATCTTGGAGGCGGTCGGCGCTTGGATGTGGCCGGTGCTCAGAGGTGGTCGGCGTCGACCACGGCCTGGGCGAAAGTGGTGGGCGCTTCCTGCGGCAGGTTGTGACCGATGTTCGCGATCGTGCGGTGCAGGTAGGGGCCGGTGAAGTGGCTGCGGTACGTGGAGCCGTCGCCCGGTGCGGTGAAGGGGTCGAGGGCGGCGTCGAGAGTGACGGTGGGGACGCCGATGGGGGGCTGGGCGGCCAGCTTCTTCTCGCAGCGGTCGTAGCGTCGGTCGCCGTCGATCAGTCCGATGCGCCAGCGGTAGTTGTAGAGGACGATGGCGGCGTAGTCGGGGTTCTTGAAGGCCTCGGCGGTACGCGCGAATGTGGCGTCGTCGAACTTCCAGTTGGGGGAGACGAGGGTCCACACGTAGCGGCACAGCGCGATGCGCTTGTCCTCGTCCTCCATGGTCTTCTTGCCACGGTCGGTGGCGAAGTACCACTGGTACCACCAGTTGTGTTCGACGGCCGGCAGAGCGGGGTCCAGCTGCGCCTTGCGGTTCGTGATGAGGTAGCCGCTGGTGGAGAGCAGGGCCTTGACGCGCTCGGGCCACAGGGCGGCGATGATGTCGGCGGTCCGCGAGCCCCAGTCGAAGCCGGCGAGGACAGCCTTCTCGATCTTCAGCGCGTCCATGAACGCGATGATGTCCAGGGCGATGGCGGACTGTTCGGCGTTGCGCGGGGTGTGGCGGGACAGGAAGCGGGTGCTGCCGTGGCCGCGCAGGTAGGGGACGAGGACGCGGTAGCCGAGGTCGGCGAGGAGCGGGGCGACGTCGACGAAGCTGTGGATGTCGTAGGGCCAGCCGTGCAGGCAGATGACGACCGGGCCGTGAGCCGGGCCGGCCTCGGCGTAACCGATGTCCAGGACACCGGCCTTGACATGCTTGAGCGTGCGGAACTCGGTGTGGGTGCCGGTGGCGATGGTGGGCACCGTGGGAGCGGAAGTGCCGCTCGGCTGGTCCGAGGTGGTCGCGGCGGATGCGTTGGTCTGCAGGCCGGACAGTGAGACCGCGGCCGCGCCGGTGCCCAGGCCGACGGCCTTGCTGAAGGTACGCCTGTTGATCATGTGAAGCCCTCCGTCGTGCGCTTTCGGTGACCGGCCGGCCCCTGAAACCCTGGCATGCCATTCGTCACCTGTCAAACAGGTGACGAATGGCAGTTTCGGTGATGGGCGGGACCGGCGGCACATACTCTCGTCCGCAACGAAACCGGACACATCAGTCATGTGACGGTCAGGTACGGAGGACGACACCAGGCGTGCGGCACACCCCCTGTGTCAGTCATTCGACTGAGAAAACGCTTCTCGACCTTGCGCACTCACATCCCCTGTTCCCCCTCCAGCTTGCCGAGTGCCTCGCGGAGGGCAGGGCGCGTGCGTTCGTCGATCTCCTTGTTGGTCAGGCTGCTGGCGGCGAGGTCGGCGATTCGGGGTTCTTGCAGTGAGTGTCGTGCTGTTTTGCGTCCTTGGGTGTGGCCTTGGTGGATGCCGTGGGCGAGAGCGCCATGTATGCCGAGGTGACCGCAGCGCGGGTCAGCCAGGCGACGGCGGCCACCGGGCCGCCGTGCCGCTCGTTGGGCGTGGCCATCTGGACGACCGTCGAGCGCACCAGGGGGTGCCGGAGGACGAAGTCGCCGCTGAGCGGGTCGATGTCAAGCAGACCGCAGGCCGATGCCTCGTTGGCGTCGCGCGGTAGCGCCTGGCTTAGTTCCTCTTATGTAGAGGATCACATCCTTGCAACCACGTTAATGCGCAACTACTGCACAAAAGTGCTACATTCAAGTGGCAGTTAGCGCCTGGAAGAGAGAAAGCACATGATCACCTACGACCGGCTCTTCATCGGAGGCTCCTGGGTCGAGCCGAGCAACCCGGAGCTGCTCGACATCGCCTCCCCGCACGACCAGTCGGTGGTCGGCCGCGCCGCGCAGGCCCAGCCGGCGGACATCGACCGCGCGGTCGCCGCGGCACGCGCCTCCTTCGAGGCGGGCGAGTGGCGCCTGACCACGCCCGCGGAGCGCATCGCGGTCCTGCGTCGCTTCAACGCACTGCGCGAGGAGAACGCGGAGAAGATCGCGCACCTGATCTCGCTGGAGAACGGCTCGGCAGGCTGGTTCACCCGTGCCGGACAGCCCGGCCTGACCCGGCAGGCGAACGCCTACCTGAAGGCGGCGGAGGAGTTCGCCTGGGAGGAGACCCTCACCCCCTCCGACCCCACCTCCCCGGTGCGCAGCGTGGTGCGCCGCGAGGCGGTCGGCGTTGTCGCCGCCGTGATCCCGTGGAACTCGCCCTTCTCCTCGGCCACTTCGAAGATCATTCCGGCCCTGGTCGCCGGCAACTCCGTGGTCCTGAAGGTCTCCCCGGAGAACTCGCTGAGCATGGGCTTCCTGGCCGAACTCCTCGAACAGGTGGGCCTGCCCGAGGGCGTGATCAGCGTCCTGCCCGCGGACCGCGAGACCAGCGAGTACCTGGTGAAGCACAAGGAGATCGACAAGATTGCCTTCACCGGCTCGACCCGGGCCGGCCGCCGCATCGCCGCGATCGCGGGCGAGCAGCTCAAGCGGGTCAGCCTGGAGCTGGGCGGCAAGTCCGCCGCGATCATTCTTCCCGACGCCGACATCAAGAAGGCCGTCGCGGGCGTGAAGTTCGCCTCCCTGCTCAACAACGGCGAGTCCTGCATCGCCCAGACCCGGATCCTGGCCCCGCGCAGCCGGTACGAGGAGGTCGTGGCCGCGCTGAAGGACCTGGTGGAGTCGCTCAAGGTCGGCGACCCGAACGACCCCGACACCTTCATCGGCCCGATGATCCGCCCCGACCAGCAGGAGCGGGTGCGCAACTACATCCAGCTCGGCATCGACGAGGGCGCCCGCCTGGTCACCGGCGGCCCGCAGATCCCCGAAGGCCTGGAGAGGGGCAACTACGTCACGCCCACCGTCTTCGCCGACGTCGACAACTCCATGCGGATCGCCCAGGAGGAGATCTTCGGCCCGGTCCTGGTGGTCATCCCCTACGACGACGAGGACGACGCCGTCCGCATCGCCAACGACTCCGAGTACGGCCTCTCCGGCGGCGTCTGGTCCTCCGACGAGGAACACGCCCTGGCCGTCGCCCGCCGTGTCCGCACCGGCACCATCACCGTCAACGGCGCCTCCGTCGCCTTCGACGGCCCTTTCGGCGGCTTCAAGGCCAGCGGCATCGGCCGCGAGTACGGGGCGGTCGGCCTCGGCACCTACACCGAGTACAAGACCATCACCGTCTGACCCCAGACCGTGCGAGCGCTCCAACCCCTCGCACGACACAGAACGACCGCCGACGGCGGCAGGTGGCCCAACCACCTGCCGCCGTCGCGTCGTTCCCGCTCAAAGTGCTGTGTTGTCGACGGCCCCGGAGAAGTCCGTGCTGCGCAACCGGTCCACACTGTGACCGGCGTCACTACTTTTTGGACTTGCCGGTCCAGTCTGGCTGGCGCATGATGACTGGACCGAACAGTCCATAGTGGTCGGGGCACCTCGGCGATGCTCGCATCACCGGCAGGCTGATCGCCAGCCCTCGGCGGATGCGCATGACGTCGATGACGGACGGGCCGGGCGCTGCGGAGATCCGCACATCATTGGAAGAAGGAAGATCGATCATGGAAACTATCGAGCGCCTCAGCATCACTGAGGAACTCCGCCGCCTGATGGCCCGCTACGTCCGCTACGCGGATCACCAGCGCTGGGACGACCTGGCGAACCTGTTCACACCTGACGGCACGTTCACCCCACACAAGCCGGACGGAACGGTGTGGCTGCGTATGAACGGCCGGGACGAGATCGCCGCGACGGTCGGCTCCAGCGGCGGCCCCGGTGTCACCCTGATCCACCACCTGTTCTCTGACGAGATCGACGTCACCTCGGTGAGCACCGCCCGGGGCGTATTCGCGATGGAGGACATCGTCACCCGGCCCGAGGGTGCCGAGGTGTCCGAAACCATTCCCTTCCGGGGTATGCACGGCTTCGGCCACTACCACGCACGTTTCGTCAAGGTCGATGGTTCCTGGCGGATCGCCGAGCTCAAGCAGACCCGAGTCCGTCTGGACTTCACCGCCTGACCGCACCCCTTCGCTTCGCCCGGAGGCGGGCAACCCAACCGGCCACGGCGCGACTTCGGCCCCCGACACCTGCCTACCGAGTAACAACCTCTCTTTCATTCCCACACGAAAGCAGCATTGACATGAGCAACAGCAACAAGCCCGCCGCGCTGGAGCCGTACAACATCGACGTCCCCCAGGACGTCCTCGATGACCTCAAGGACCGCCTGAAGAAGACCCGTTTCTTCGACGACCTGGACAACGAGGAGGAGTACTACGGCATCAGCACCGCATACCTGAAGCCGCTCGTGGAGTACTGGGCGGACGGCTTCGACTGGCGTGCGCAGGAGAAGCGGCTGAACTCCTACAACCAGCACAAGGTCGAAATCGACGACACACCCGTGCACTTCGTCTACGAGCGCGGCAAGGGTCCGAACCCGATCCCGCTCATCATCAGCCCCGGATGGCCGTGGCCCGGCGAGTTCAGCTATGCGCTCATCGGCCCGCTGACGGACCCCGCCGCCCATGGTGGTGACCCGTCCATCTCGTTCGACGTCATCATCCCGGACCTGCCCGGCTTCGCCTGGTCCACCCCTGTCAGCAGGGGCGATCTGAACTACTGGAAGATCGCCGACATCCTGCACAAGCTCATGACCGAGGTGCTGGGCTACGAGAAGTACGGGGCGGCGGGTTCCGACTACGGTGCTCTGGTGACGAGTGCGCTCGGGCACAAGTACGCCGACAGCATCGTCGGCCTGCACTACGGCCACGACATGCATCCGGGGCAGTTCGCCAATGAGCGGTTCTGGGACCTGACCGACGGCAACAAGATCCCCGAGGACGCCTCGCCGGAGCTGCGGGAGGGCTTGGAGAACTTCGTCAACACGTATGCCTCGCACGTCGCTGTCCACATGCTGGACGGCTCGACCCTCACCCACGGACTGAACGACTCTCCCATCGGGATGCTCGCCTGGCTGCTGCGGCGGTGGAAGAAGTGGAGCGACAAGCGGGGCAACTTCGAGAAGGCTTTCCCCCGCGACTTCATCCTCACCCAGGCCACCATCTTCTGGGTGACGCAGTCCATCGGCACCTCGATCCGGATGTACCGCAACGCGGTGCGCCACCCCTGGGTGCCCTCCCACGACCGACAGCCCGTCGTCGAGCCGCCGGCCGGCTTCACCTTCCTGCTCGGCGACGCCTACCCGCCCGCCATCAACACCGTCGAAGAGCGCATCGCCCTCTTCGAGAACGGGCCGACGCGCAGTTCCTTCAACGTGGTCAACGCCAACGCCCACATGAAGGGCGGCCACTTCGTCCACTACGAGAACCCCGAGGCGTTCGCCTCGGACCTCGTCGAGACCTTCCGCAGGATCGGTGGCTGACCCTGCAGACGACGGGCCTCCTGTCATCGTCTTATGGCTGGCCACCGCACTGGAAGCTGGAAGTGCCGATAGCGGAGTTGGCCGACACATGTGCAGCGCCGCCACGTCGTCGGCCGCTTGACAGAGAACCTGACACGAGGATCCTCGTAACCTGTTAGAGCGGTGATGCGTGGTGAATTGTGTGCACACGTATCTCACGAGCTCCGGATCGAATGCGAGGAAACACATGATCGGCAGACGGAGACTGCCCCAGGCCATGACGGCGGCAGCGGCGACCGGAGCCGCCGGTCTCACCGGGTCGGGTCAGGCGTCGGCACACACGGACACGGCGCCGACCGGGCGGATCGCACCCGACCTGGGGCCGGTGCGTCATACCCGTACCGATGTCCTCGACATCGCGTATCACGACGTGGGACCGGCCCACGGCAAGCCCGTGATCCTCCTGCATGGCTGGCCCTTCAGCCCCGTCGGCTCCTACGCCGAGGTGGCGCCCGCGCTCGCTCGGCGCGGCTACCGCTGCTACATCCCCTACCTGCGCGGCCACGGAGAGACCCGGCTCCTCCGTGACGACACCCTTCGCTCCGGCGAGCAGGCGGCGCTCGGCGCGGACCTGATCGCCTTCATGGACGCCCTGCGTCTTCCCCGGGCCCTGTTCGCCGGATACGACTGGGGCGGGCGGGCCGGTGACGTCGCCGCGGCTCAGTGGCCGGAGCGCTGCACCGGCGTGGTCTCCGTGAACGGCTACCTCATCCAGAACCTCGCCGTCGCCCAGGAGCCGCTGGCGCCCGCGCTCGAGGAGGGGGTACTGGTACTTCTTCTACTTCCTCACTGAGCGCGGGCGGAAGGGGCTCCAACGCAACCGGGAGGACCTGGCGCGGGTCGTCTGGCACCGCAACTCGCCCCAATGGCAGTTCACCGAGGCCGAGTTCGCGCAGGCGGCGGAGCTGTGGACCAATCCGGACTACGTCGACGTCGTGATCCACAGCTACCGGCACCGCCTGTCCGCGGCCCCCGGCGATCCCCGTTACGCGGAACTGGAGAAGCGGTTGCTGGAGCAGCCGAAGATCACCGTTCCTGCCGTCACCCTGGACGGACAGGCCGACGGCGTCATCCCGCCGACCGACGGAACCGGCTACGCCGCCCACTTCTCGGGCCCTTGGAAGCACCATGTCGTCCCGGGGGCCGGACACAACCTCCCTCAGGAGCGACCCGAAGCCTTCACCGCAGCGATCCTCGAAGTCGACGCCATGCGGTGACTGATCCGCACCCCGACGTTCGTCACCGCCTTGCCGGGTGACGAATGGGAGGGCGTGCTGATAGCAGTCAAGGGCAACAACCAGGACGCCATCCACCCGCCTATTCCGTGACTACCTGCGCGCCGATGAAGCGGCCGGCCGAGCGTGGGGTGCGTTCAAGAAGCGCCTGACCCTCAGCGTGCCGGGCGGCCTGTTGGACTATGAGCAGATCAAGGCCCCAGCCACGGAAGTTCTGATGAGTGCAACCGAACGCCGGCTGGCGGGGCGGTCGGTCGGCGGCGTCTCACTCGTCCAGGCGACGGAAGAAGCCGCGGAGTTTGCTCAGCCGGTCGCGGATAGTGTGCCGGTGCAGCGGTCCGCTGCGGGCGGCCGGCCGCTCCAGCAGGCACTGCCGGTAGCGTTCGGCGTGCCGCCGCTTGAGCTCGGCGACGCAGGTCACAGCCGTGTCCTCAGCGGCCACCAGCAAAGCGAACTCGCTCAGCGTCAGCTCGGCGTTCTTTACCGTGCCGGGCCGCAGCGTCCCGGCGATCTGCTGCAGATAGTGCGGCATGGTGTCCGCCATCCTGACCGGGACGCGGGCCCACTCCTGGGCTCGCATGTCGGCGCGGTCCGGGGTGCGCCGGCACGGCAACTGGTCGGTCAACTCGCCGTGGGATAACGTCGCTTCGAGGTTGAACAGGGCAGTCGACAGGGCCATGACTCCGCGGTTGGGGATGCGGCGGGCAGCCCCCAGCAGGAGGTGGCGCCCTTCGTCCCAATCACTCTGTTGCAGTTCGTGGGCCTGCTTGCCGAACAGCGCCACGAAGTGGCCCAGCGAGTTGAACTGGGTCATGGCCACCGTGTCGGGAAAGCCGTGCGTGCGGGCCGTTTCCATGAACCGCAGGTGCAGTTCCGGCTCCGTGCGGGCAAGCACGATGCCCAGTCGCGGGCGCCGCGCGACCAGGTACCCCGCGCCCGGCCGCATCCGTCCCGTCACCGATAGCGCGGGCGCCCCAGACGAGCCAGGTGTTGGCCAGGTGGATGTAGATCCGGGTCGACTCGATGGAGCGGTGTCCTGCCTGAGCCTGTACAGCTTCCAGGGCCGTGCCTGCCTCCCGCAGGGCCCGGGACGGACCGGTTCTGGAGATGGCCGACCCGCCCTCGGATGCTTTCGGTCCGTCCGACCGTCAGTCGGTGCGTCCGCGGAAGGTACGGCGCACGTCGTCGACCCAGGCGTCGGGTACTTCCCAGAACACGAAGTGGCCTCCGCCCGGGTGTGCGGTGACGTTGACGTGGTTGAACCAGGGTGCCCGGGGGCTGCCCAGGAAGTCCTGGACCCGGTTCTCGGTGGTCACGCCAGGCGGGTTCTCGTACCCGACCAGGGTGATGCCGGTGGGTGCCTGAACGGGCGGGGTGAGGTCGTGGGACGGGGTCCACGGGTAGCGGTTGGCGTTGGCGTACATCCGCATCGATGTGCTGATCGAGTTGGTGGCCCAGTAGATCGTCGCGTTGGTGAGAATGTCGTCCTTGCTGAAGACGTTCTCGACGTTGCCGTCGTTGTCGCTCCAGTTCGTCCTTCGAGGATCCAGGCCAGCAGGCCGGCCGGGGAGTCGCTCAGCGCGTGGCCGAGGGTGCTGGAGTCGAGCATGTGCACGGCGACGTGGGCGACGAAGCGTTTCTGGAAGGAGAGGATCCCGGCGCGGATGTCCTCGGGCGTGCCCTCGGGGATCGTCTTGCCGCCGGTGAGGTCCCAGGCCCGGTCGCCGTTGAACATGTTCAGCGGGATCGGTGAGCCGACGTGGATGGCGTACAGCGATTCGTAGTACTTGTGGCCGAGCTGAGCAGTGATCATGGAACCCAGGTCGGAGCCGGTGGCTGCGTACTTCTCAGAGCCGAGGACTTCCGTCATCAGCTTGTGGAACAGGTCGGCGGCCTTCCAGAAGTTCATGTCCGGGTTGTCGGGCAGGGGCGTGGACCAGCCGAAGCCGGGCGTTGAGGGGACGATGACGTCGAACGCCTCGGCCGGGTCTCCGCCGTGGGCACCGGGATCGGCGAGCTTGTCGATGACCTTGGTGGCCATCGCGACGGTCCAGGGCCAGCCCTGGAAGAGCAGCATCGGCTTCGGATCGGGGCCGACACCGGCCCTGCGCATGAAGTGGATGGGGACGCCGTCGACTTCGACCTGGTATTGCTCGTACTGGTTGAGCTCGGCTTCTGCCTCGCGCCAGTCGTATCCGTCGATCCAGTAGTCGATCAATTCTTTCAGGTACTGACCGTCCACGCCCTAATACCAGTCGCGATTGCCGGCGTCCACGGCGTAACGGGTGCGCTGCAGACGCTCCTTGAGATCGACGAGTACCTCGTCGGGGACATGGATGGTGGTGGCGGTCAAGGGGAAGGGCTTGCTGGACATGCGGGAGTCTCTCTCGGGTGACGAGGCGTGGCCGGGGTGGCTCCGGGTCAGGGAACGATCTTGAGCCGCAGCCGGGTGAGCTCGCAGTCGGAGGCCTCGCGGTCGTGGTAGATCCGGTCCTCCATGGCCCACACACCTTGAGCAGTTGTGTCCGAGGTGAATGTGACCTCGTGCGTGAACAGGTGGTGGATGGGCTGGCCTGCCCCGACACGGCCGCCGATGGTCTTCGCGAATTCGGCGGCGGTGACTTCGTTGGCGAGTGTGCCGTCGACGTTGCGGAATCGCATGACGGCGTCGTCAGTGAAGACTCCTGCCATCTTCTGTCATGTATCCGCCCTCCATCGCCGAAATGTATCTATTGTCTAACAGATGTGTCTTGCCCGTGTACTCAGTCATACGACTGTCGGTGACACATGTGAGGGGTGGGTTGAGCCTCGGCCGCTTCCTCAGGAACTGGGTACCGGAGCGGCGCTCACCGCGGTCTGGTCCGCGCCGATGTGCATGTCCTGCGACTCGTTCTCCTGGTGGCCGGTGGGTATCAGCAGGCACGAGGTGAGTCCGACGACCGCGGCAGCGGCCAGTACCAGGAACACCGCGACCCAGCCGCCTTCGCTCGGGTATCCGTCCGCCCGCGCGGTGGAGGCGAGAATCGTCGTGACGACGGCTGCACCGACTGCACCGCCGATGGTGCGGATGTTGGCGTTCATTCCGCTCACAGCACCTGTGTGTTCGGCGGGCACGGCGTGCACGACGAGCGCCGACAGTGCGGAAAGGCCGACGCCGAATCCAATGCCGCCTATCGCCATGGCGAGAGCGATTTGCCATGGTTCGCCGTGGAAAGCCGCCAGCAACAGGAGGCCGACCACGACGGGTACGGATCCAAGGATGCGGGTGGCGAGCGGACCGGTCACGACCCCACTCGCGAACTGAGTGAGCGTCACCGGCAGGAACAGCAGGCCGGACACGGTGATCGACTCGCCGAGCCCGTACCCGGTGGCCGTGGGCACCTGGAGGAAGGACGGGACGAAGCCGAAGACCGAGTAGAGCGTGAAACCGAAGAGGAACGAAGCCAGGTTCGCCGTCCACACAGGACGCATCCGGAAGACACACATGTCGATCAAGGGGTGGCGGGACCGGTTCTCCCACCAGACCCACAGCGTCCCGACCGCGAGTGCCCCGGCGAGCAGGCCGAGCGTCCGCCCGGACAGCCATCCCCAGTCCTGGCCGAGGCTGAGCGGCAGCAGCAGGAGGACCAGAGTGCCGGCCAGGGTCACGGTGGCACCCACGTTCAGTCGTCCAGCGGCTGTGGCGCCGTTGGACCGCGGTAGGAAGAAGAACACTCCGATTACGACGAGCCCATTGGCGATGGCGGGAAGCCAGAACAGCCAGGCGACACCCAGAGAGGAGACGATGGGGCCGGCCACCAGTACCCCGAGTGCCCCGCCGACGGAGCTGACGGCGGCGATCGTGCCAACCGCGGTGCCGACCTGGCGTCGGGGCACCAGGTCGCGTACCAGGCCGAAGGCCAGAGGCAGTGTGGCACCGCCGGCGCCCCGGAGGACATGGGCGAGGACGAGCACGGGAGGCTGGTGGCGAGGGCGCCGATCACGCTGCCGAGAGCGAGCAGGGCGAGGACCGCGACGAGTACGCGGCGCTGGCCGACCTGGTCACCGACTCGTCCCAGCACGGGTGTCAGGACGGCGCTCGAGAGCAGGAAGCCGGTGAGCACCCACCTCACTCCGAGCTGGCTCGTGTGGACGTGATCGCGCAGCGCCTCCAGACCGGGGTTCACCACGGACTGGACCAGGGCGTACGAGGCCGTGGCGACCGATAGAAGCGTCAGCGAGGCCTGCGCCCCCTTCCGCGCGGAAGGGGGCGCGTCCGGGGTGCGGGGTCGGGGGAGCACTCCAAAGCAGGATTGGAGGGCATGGTCCAATGGCTCGCCAAAATCGGACCGTTAAGTCCAATCTTGCGGCCGGCCTACGCGGTCCCCGCGGTCACAGGCTGCAACGGGCTGATCGCCGCGGTCAGGGCCGCGTCGAGATAGTCCGTGCGCCCCGTCCCCTGGAGCATTACGACACCCCCCTGTACGGCCGCCAGGATGCTCCGCGCCCGTCGCCGTACGGCTTCCTCTTCGTCGGATGTAACCGCCTTCACGCCGCGTACGAGAGCTGCCTCCCATTCGTCGTAGAGAGAGGTGACGATCGAGCGGGCCTGGGGCGAGGACTTGCCCAGTTCGGCAGTCAGGCTGCCGAGGGGGCACTTCTGTCCCAGTTCCGTGTAGTGGTCGAGTACTGCCTGCCGCCATCCCTGCCAGGACTCCCACGTGGAGAGATCGCCGAGATACGGCTGCTGCGCCTCGAGGACCTGCCCTGCCTCGTACTCGGCCACGGCGGCAAGGATGTCGGCCCTGCCCTCGGGAAAGTAGTGGAACAGCTGGCTCTTGCTGGTGGCCGTGGCTGCCCGCACGTCGTCGAGCGTCGTCTCGGCGGCCCCCTTTTCCCTGGTCAGCATCGCCGCAGCGACGATGATGCGGTGTCGGGTAGCTCTGCCCTTGGCGGTCATTCCCTTGTTCATCTCACCATCATCCCACCTTTTTGGACCCTTCGGTCCACCTCTGGGATGCGCGACTGGGTTCGCCCGCCCTCACCCGGCGATCCGTCTGGCCTCACGCTCTCGGACCGCCTCCCGCAGGAGGCAGATGCCGCACACGTTGCCGTCGGCGTGACGTCCGGCCATGCCTCCGCCGAAGACACACCCCGGCTGGCAGCCCGCGTCGTCGCATGAGCAGGTAGCGCCGCCCGGATCACCCGCCACGATCACGCCCGGCCGCAGCCCGCTGGGCGCCCAGCACATTCAGCGGCGCATCGGTGGTGCTCTGTTCACCGCAGAGGAAGGCGTGCACGGCCCGTTGTTCCAGGTTCCGCGCGCAGCAACGCGGTCCGGTTCTTCAGCACCGGCCGTGTCAGCACTGGTACTCGTCCTCGACGCCAGGGACAGCGGCACCCACATCCTGCGCGGAACAGTCCATGCCCGCCGCGCAAGGCGTGCTTCCCGCTGGGAGGTCCACTGCGCACACCTCGACCTCGCCTTCCCGTAGCAAACGTGAACTGGCAGGTTGCTCGCCCCCGAGGCGGTCCTCGTGCACGCGGACACCGCACCCGCCCCGACGACCGACCGCGTCGACCTCCTCGTCACCGGCGACGCCACAGAGGTGGCTGCGGCCTGCTCGACGGCGTCCGGGCGCGCGGCATTTCCCGGTCAACCTGGCGCGACGACGTTGCCGACCGGATCACGAACCTGGGCTGGGACCAGGAGCGCTTCGAGGAGGCGCGCACGGACGGCCGGATCGATCCGCGCACGCTGACCCTCGGTCTGGCCGGGCTGCTGCCCGAGACACGCACACTCGTCACCGAGGCGGCCACTTCGTGGGCTGGCCCGCCATGTACTGGTCGGTTCCCGACCCGGCCGGCTACGTCTTCACCGGGGCCGCCTTCCAGAGCATCGGCCTCGGCTTCGCGGGCGCGCTCGGCGCGGCCGTGGTCCGACCGGACCGGACGATCGTGGTCGCACTGGGCGACGGCGGAGCGCTCATGGGCCTGCCCGGACTGGACCCTGGCCCGCACCGGACGCTCGGTGCTTGTGGTGATCTACGACGACGGCGGCTACGGCATGGAGGTCGTTCTGTTCGGCGACCGCGGTGCCGACCCCGGGTCCATGCTCTTCGGTGACACCGACTTCGCCGGGACGGCCCGTACGCTCGGCGCACGGAGCGCCACGGTGCGCTCGGCGGATGACCTCGCCTTGGTCCGCGACTGGCAGGCCCAGGGAGCCGAATGCGTCCTGCTCCTCGACTGCAAGGTGGTGCCCGGGGTCGCCCAGCAGGGTTCGTACGGATCGGGCGAAGGGTTCACACGAGCCCGCTCGACAAACCACCGTCGGCCGTCGTCTTCTGGGGGCTCAGGGCGTGGAGCAAGGCCGCCATGGCACGGTTCAGGGGGACGTCGATCCCGTGGGTCTCGGCGTGCCTGACCACGGCCCCGTTGAGCGCTTCCCATTCCAGCGCGTTGCCCGCGAGCCGGTCGTACAGCATCGACGTGCCGTTTCCCTCGCTGAACTCGCCCATGAACGCCAGCGTCTGCTCCACGTCGGCCTCGGTGAGTTCGGCCCCGACCGCGACGGCCACCGCGAGCGTCTCGCGCATGAGGCCCGCGGCCAGCTCGAGAATCATGGAGTCCTGCATCGCTTCCATACGGCGCAGGGTGAGAGCCGTCAGAGGGTTCACGGCGGCGTTGAGCATGAGTTTGCGCCAGGCGGCCGTGGTCAGATCCTTCTGCGGACGTACCTCCATCCCGCTGCCGCGGAACAGCCGCACCAGTCGTTCGGCCTCGGGCCCGGCCGGGACGTCGATGCTGTTGCCGTAGCCGAGACGGACCCGTCCCGGTGCCTGACGCTCGGCCTGGATGTACACCAGTGACGGCAGGACGGTCGTTCCGGGGGCCAGGCCGTGTACGCCGTCGGCCTGGTCGACGCCGTTCTGCAGCACGACGACGGTGGTGTCCTGGTCGCACAGCGCGGCAAGCCAGCGCGCGATGCCGACGGTGTCGAAGGACTTCACCGCCAGCAGAACCCAGTTCACCGGCTTCACATCGTGGAGATCGGTGACCACGCGTACGGGCACGCGCTCCTCGCCGTCGGAGGTCTGTATCACCAGCTCGTCGAACGGGGTCCTCGCACATAGCGAGACGTCATGTCCAGCCTTGTGCATGGCCCACGCGAACACACCTCCTACCGCTCCCGCGCCGATCACGGCCACTGATTGGCGGGCACGGCTCTCCGCAGACGTCATGAGTATCTCCATGCCTCACATACGTGTCGAGGTGCAACAGAACCTGTCGACTGTCGGCTGTGGTCGATGGCAGGTGTTTGATTCAGGCTACATGTATATGCGTTGTGGGCGGCACGGCATCGTCGGCTTCCGGGCCGGCTGGGGCGTGGGAATCGCCGTCGGCCCCGATGTTGGCGAGCCCGACATGCTGTCCGGTGAGGATGGCCAGCCCCGCCGCCGTGGGTACGCCGTCCACTTCGGCGATATACGCGCGGACGAAGGACTACCCGAGGACGACAGGCGTGTAGAGGCTGGTGATGACCGCGGGCGGGGCGCCGAACGCGGCGCCGAGGACCGCGGCAAAGGTCTCGTACTCGTCGTCCAACTGCAGCAGCATGAAGGGCTGCGCGGTGAGCGTGGCCAGCCCGTGGGCGGCGGCGAGATCGGTGATCTCCGCTCCCGGCCCGACCCCGGCAAGTGCCTCCACCGCCGTCTGGAAGGCCCCGGCGGCCTGGGAAACCACATCGTTGCCGCTCATACGTGTGAGCGTAGCGCGCGAGAAACGTGTGAGGTGTGTACGGTTTTCGACGTCGGACGCGCCCCCGTTTGAATGCGCCCGAGAAACAGAACTCTGGACTTGCTAGTCCAAGAAACTTTCCCTACGCTCGAAGACACCCGAACACACACAGACAACGATCCTGGAGGCCCTTGACATGGCTGCCACCGACAACGACACACTCGTGCGCGACTTCGTGAACACCTTCAACACACAGGATGCCGACGCCCTCGCCCCGTTCCTCGCCGACGACGTCGTCTTCACCGCCTACGGCGACTCACCGGTCAAGAGCCGCGACGCGCTCATCGCCCTGTGGAAGGGCGTCTTCGCGAACTTCGCACAGATCAAGTTCGAGACCGTGCACCAAGCGGTGAACGGTGACGTCGTCATCGCCGAACAGATCCACGGACTCGCCCTGCCCGGCGGGAAGCTCGCCCCGGTGATGAACATGGCGATCTACGAGCTCAGCGACGGCAGGATCGCGGCCTGGCGCGACTACACCAACCCCGCCTACGCATCCACCCTGCTGCAGGCCTGAGCGGACCAGTCTCTCCAATTGCACCCGCCGGTCATCCGGCGCTCGTACCGATAGAAAGAGGTGTGCGCCATGCGCGCTGTAGTAGTGGAAGAGCTGGGCGGACCGGAAGTACTCCAGCTGAAGGAATGGCCCGACCCCGAGCCAGGGCCGGGCGAACTGGTGGTGGACGTCGACTTCTCCGGTGTCAACTTCATGGACACCGGCACCCGTGCCGGATTCTCGGTGCCCGGCAACCCGCCCTTCGTCCCCGGCGTCGAGGGCGCGGGCCGGGTCACCGCCATCGGCGAGGGTGTCAGCGGCTTCGCGATCGGCGACCGGGTGGCCTGGGTCTTCGTCTACGGCAGCTACGCCGAGAGGATCGTGGTCCCCGCCGCCCAGGCCGTCCCGGTCCCGGACGACATCCCCAGCGACGTCGCCGCCGCAACGATGATGCAGGGCCTCACCGCGCACCACTTCGTCACCGAGTCCGCACCCCTGGCCGAGGGCGAGACCGCGCTCGTGCACTCCGCCGCCGGCGGTGTGGGGCGCATCGTCACCCAACTGCTCAAGCTGCGCGGGGCGTACGTGATCGGCCTGGTCTCCCGCGAGGAGAAGGTCCAGGCCGCGAAGGCGGCGGGTGCGGACGAGGTCCTCGTCTCCTCGGGTGGCGACTTCGTGGACCGGGTCAAGGACCTGACCGACGGCGAGGGCGTACACGCGGTCTTCGACGGCGGCGGTGCCACCACGTTCTGGCCCTCGATCGAGGCCCTGCGACGGGTCGGGACGCTGGTCTACTACGGCCCGCTGATCGGCGACGTCCCGACGGTGCGGCTGCTCGACCTGCCCAAGAGCATCAGGGTCACCTACGCAGTGTTCGCGGACCACATCCACAACCGGGAGCTGCTGCTCAAGCACACCGGAGACCTGTTCGACAAGATCCGCGAGGGGAAACTAAGGATCGACATCACCGAACGCTACCCGCTGGGCGCCGCCAAGCAGGCACACGCGGACATCGAATCGCGGCGTACCTCCGGCAAGCTCCTGCTCGATCCGAGCGTTTGAGCCGGCCACGGACACACCGGACAACGTCGCACGACGGCACGACGATCCCCCTGGAGAGCCCCCGGGGGAAGAACTACAGCAGGTGACATCCCGCCGGCCGGGACGAATCGATTGCGCGGAGGCCCGGCTCCCTCCGGTCGATGCCGACGCTCCGGGCCGCCTCAGACTGCGGCCAGTGCCTCGGTCGGAGGCAGCCCGGAGGCGCGTACGGCGGGGTACAGGCCCGCGGCCATGCCGACGGTGACCGCGCCCAGGAGGCCGGCGACGAGTGCGAGGGGCGGGAACACCACGGGCCAGAACTGGGACATGGAGTACCCCGCCGCGGCCACTGCTCCTAGAACGGTTCTCGCTGCGCCGCTCTAGGGCCGAGACGACCACGCTGTTGGCCACGCCCACGCCGCCCACGAGGAGGCGAGGTACGGCGTGCACCGCCTCGATTTGCGGCTCGCGGGCGGGAAGCGGCGTGGAAGCCCAGGACCACAGTCGGAAAGCGTGCCGTGGTCGGGGAGGGGAACGATCCCGAGCGGACGGTCCCAGGACCGCCCCGAGCAGGGTGGTGCGAGCGGCCAGGCAGCCCGCCCGCACGTACCTGCGGCCGGGCTCAGATCCAGGTGTCGAGCCACATCCTGGCGCGCCAGTCGGCATACGGGATCGTCTGCCCGGTGTAGATCGGGAAGAGATAGATGAAGTTCCAGGCGATGAGCAGGACCAGCACGCCTGCGGTCACCGCACCTCGTGTGCGGCGCTTGTCAGTTGCTCCCGGCGGACCCAGCAGTGCTCCCAGCATCATCGTCACGGCCAGGCACAGGTACGGCACGAAGACGACCGCGTAGAAGGAGAAGATCGTGCGGTCCTGGTACAGGAACCAGGGCAGATAGCCGGCACCCACCGCACACAGGACGGCGCCGGAGCGCCAGTCGCGGCGCAGCGCCCACCGGTAGAGCAGGTACACGAGGGCGCAGCATGCCGACCACCACAGGAGTGGTGTGCCCAGGGCGAGGATCGTCTGTGAGCAGTCGGTCGTCGTGTGGCAGCCGTCCTGCCCGGGTTTCGGTGACTCGTAGTGGAACAGCACCGGGCGGCCCAGGACCGGCCAACTCCAGGGGTTCGACTCGTACTTGTGGGGGGTGTGCAGTCCCACGTTGAACTGGTAGACGCCGTACTCGTAGTGCCACAGGCTGCGCAGCGGGGCCGGAATCCACGACCAGGTGCCGCCGCGGCCGTCCGCCCAGTGGCGTCCGTAGCCGTTGTCGGACAGGAACCAGCCGGTCCATGTCGCCAGATACGTCACGACGGCGACCGGAACCAGGGACAGCACCGACCAACCTAGGTCCTTTCGCAGCACCGCCCGGTAAGGGCGGCATGCCCCGGCGACGCGGCGGGAGCCGACGTCCCACAGCAGGGTGAGGGTCACGAAGAAGGCGAGGAAGTACAGGCCATTCCATTTGGTCGAGGCCGCCAGTCCCAGGAAGAGACCGGCTGCGAGCCGCCAGGGACGCACTCCCGTCCCGGCATGGTCGCCGGTGTGTGCGTCCGGGCGTATGTGGCCGTCCTTGTCGACCGGCAGGGCTGCCGCGAGCCGGGCTCGTGCGTGGTCCCGGTCGATGAGCAGACATCCGAACGCCGCCAGCACGAAGAACATGACGACGAGGTCGAGCAGAGCGGTGCGGCTCATCACGTAGTGCAAGCCGTCCACCGCCATCAACGCGCCGGCCAGGCAGCCCAGCACTGTCGAACGGAACAGGCGGCGGCCTATGCGGCACAGCATCAGCACCGACAACGTGCCGAGGACCGCGGTCATGAAGCGCCAGCCGAACGGGTTGAGGCCGAACATCCACTCGCCGAGGGCGATCACCCACTTGCCCGTCGGCGGATGTGCGACGAAGGCGCCGCTGTCGGAGAGCGGGATCACCTGGGGATCGGCGAGGATCTGCGGGTCGGCGATCTTGCGGTCCGGCCAGGTGCCCTCGTAACCGAGCTGCAGCAGGGACCAGGCGTCCTTGGCGTAGTACGTCTCGTCGAACACAACCGCCCGCGGGCTGCCCAGACGCCAAAACCGCAACAGCCCGGCCAGCAGCGCCACCAGCAGCGGCCCGCCCCATCCCGACCAGCGCGCCAGCCGGCCCGCCGCTACGGGGGACAGCCCCAGCGTGCGCCACAGCCGTGACCCGGGCTCGGGAAACGGCACGACCAGGCGGTCGCGCACGGACGTACGCGGCCGTGCCACGTACCCGAACCCGCGCAGCCGCCGCTCCCAGGAGACCGCCTGGGGCTTCGCCGCCTGCTGAGGCTCGTCGGCCAGCGCTGGTGCGTTCTCATGAATCACGTCGTGAGCTTTCAATTCGTGGAGAGCAGGACAAGCGGGTATCAGCTGACCGGCGGGCGGTCGTGGTCACGCCGGCTCAGCCAGGCCTCACTGATCGGGACCCCTGGAACCCGGCCAAGTGGCTACCTGGGTGGAGGTTGAGGTCCGTGTCGGCATTGGCACCCCCTTGGCAGTGGAGGCGGGGCGGGCCGTCGACGGCATCGGGACCGACTCGGCGGAGGTGATGGGGCGTGGCTGAGGAACGTTGGACCCGCCCTGAGCGAAAAGGCTCGTCAGGAGCAGCAGTCCGACGCCAAGTCCGGCAATGGTCAGCACGGATCCGGTGGCCATCCAGGCCGTCCGGGCCCGCCGTCGGGCGCGAACGCCGGCTCGCAATCGAGATCGATGCCGCTCCTCGTACGGCACGTCCTCCTGGCTGTCGCGCATCATGCGTGCCAGTTCCTGCTCGAAGTGATCCATGGCTCCCTCTTCACTCCACCGGCTCGACTGCCTCAGCCATGAGCCGCCGCAACCGTGCAACGCCGCGTGCCGTGAGCGAACGGGCGGTACCCACCGGACACCCCAGCACCTCCGCGACATGCCGCTCGGGCAGGTCCTGGTAGTAACGCAGCACCACCGCAGCCCGCTGCCGCGCCGGCAACAACGCCAACATGGCCTCCAGCCGGGTCCGTTCATCCACGGCGGCGGTCTCGTCCCCCACCCCGGGCGGGTCGGGCAGCTGGTCGACAGGGTGCTCGCCCCACCAGCGACGCCGCGCCGAGCGCGCCGCGGCACGGACCAGGACCCTGCGCACATAGGCCTCGGGCGCCTGCTCGGCCACCTTCGGCCACGCAAACCACAGCTTGACCAGCGCCTCCTGCAGCAGATCCTCCGCCCGGTGCCCGTCTCCACCGGTGAGCAGCCGCGCCAGATGAAGCAACGCCGACCACCGAGCCGCCAGGAACCGGTCGAACTCATCGGCCCGCAACTGCCCCATCAGCGTTGCCCCCTTACCTCCCTGCCGAGCACGCCGCCCTCTACCGCACGACCGCGGACACGCCCCTGTCACCTACTACAAAGACACTGGCCCCTACCCTGCTATGCACCCCCACCATGTGGCGTGGATCACACACACGCTGGCTACCGCATGGCGGATCCCACCGGCGATGAGGGCCTCGTCCCGGGCGCTGTGCCCGCTACGAACGTGTCCCGTAGAAGCAGCCGCAGCAGGTCAGACTGACGAGGTCATCGCGTCGCCCTCCGGTTGAATTGGCCCAGCTCACTTCGTCTCCTCACACGTATGACGCGTCACCTGCTTGACGGGTAACTGAAGGTGCGTAATGCTCGCCATGTGTGAAGGAATCACTGGCTCAACAGGTGTCGGTGCACCAGATGTTTGAGTCAAGGTGTCTCTATTGCCCCGTCCTCACTCGGCCCTCAGTTGCCAACGCTTCACCATCGAGACAAGGAGTTCCACACATGAATCCGACCGGAGATACCAACCCCGCCACCGCAGGCCGTCGCCGGTTCCTGGGTCTCGCCGCGGGTGCCGCCGCCGCCACTCAACTCGGCATGCCCGGCCAGGCGCAGGCGGCGGCAGGCGGGTCGGCATCGGCGGTTCCCACATCGGTGACAGGCGCTACCCTCCGCTCCGCCCAGCCGATCCCCGGAGTCCGTCCCTTCCGCATCAGGGTTCCGCAGCGGAAGATCAGTGACCTTCGGCGGCGGTTGCGGGCGACTCGCTGGCCGGAGCGCGAGACCGTCGGTGACCGATCCCAGGGCGCCCAGCTGGCGAAGGTCCGCCCCCTGGTCGAGTACTGGGGGACCGGGTACGACTGGCGCAAGGTCGAGGCGAGGCTCAACGCGCTGCCGCAGTTCATCACCGAGATCGACGGGGTGGACATCCAGTTCGCCCACATCCGCTCGCCGCACCCCGGCGCTCTGCCGATGCTCATGACGCACGGCTGGCCGGGCTCGATCATCGAGCTCCTGAAGGTCATCGACCCGCTCACGAACCCGACGGCCCACGGCGGGCGCGCCGAGGACGCCTTCCACCTCGTCCTGCCGACGCTGCCCGGCCACGGTTTCTCCGGCAAGCCGACGTCGACCGGGTGGAACCCGGCCCGCATGGCGACCGCGCTCCACCAGCTCATGCTCCGGCTCGGGTATCAGCAGTACGTCTCCCAGGGCGGCGACCATGGCTCGATCATCGCTCAGATCCAGGCAACGCAGCGGCTGAAGGGTCTGCTCGGCATCCACATCAACATGCCGGGCACCGTGCCGCCAGACGTCCGGCGCCACCTGCGCAACTTCGATGCCGCACCCTCGAGTCTGTCCGCTCGCGAGAAGGTCGCCTATGACCGGCTGCTGCACTTCTACCGCGACGGTTTCGGCTATGCGGCGATGATGAACGAGAGCCCGCAGACCATCGGTTACGCCCTCGCCGACTCGCCTCTCGCGATGGCGGCGTACTACTACGACAAGATCGCGGAGTGGACCGACTCCGGCGGCGAGCCCGAGAAGGTCCTCACCTACGACGAGATGCTCGACGCCATCTCGCTGTACTGGCTGACCAACACCGGGGCGTCGTCCTCCCGGCTGTACTGGGAAGGCACCCAGGCCGGCGGCGGCCCGTTCAACGCGTTCGACATCCCCGATGTCCCGGTGGCGGTCACGGTGTTCCCGGCCGAGATCTACCCCGCGCCGCGGAGTTGGGGCGAGCGGGCCTACGGCAACCTCATCCACTGGAACGAGGTCGACAGGGGAGGCCACTTCGCCGCCTGGGAACAGCCGCAACTGCTGTCCCGGGAGCTGCGCACGGCCTTCAGGTCACTGCGGGGCTGAGACCGTTCCCATTCAAGAGCAAGACCATCTATGTGCGGGCGCGGCTGCAGAGCACGACCCTGCCCGAGCTTGTGGACATCGCGCGGCGCGTGATCAGCGAGTACCGGTGGGCCGTGATGGTCAGCGGCGCTCCGCCCAGGCACGGAGACCGTCTGCTGGACGCTGTTGCGCGCGGAGTCCCGGGCCGTGACGCGCAGGGCCACATACGAGGCGCCGAGATCAAGCACTGTCAGGTGCCCGTCCTGTTCAAAGGTGTGGAGGACGATGCCGTCGCGTCCGGGGCCCGGCCTTACCGAGGCCCGTCTGCCGTCCGGGCCCTGGCACACAGTCACGCTGTCGCCGGTGATCAGGCGGACGGTCGTCTCGCCGAACGCGGCCCCCTCGCCACCTTGGTGTGCGGCAGCCCCGGCGGGTCGGCGAACGAGGGGGTGACCGCCGCTGCGGCCAGTGCGACGCCCGCTGTGAACGTCGCCGACAAGCGAATGTGTCTCATCGGTTCGGCGCCTCTCCCGGCGCGCCGCGTGCCGTTCATCTGATTCACGAAGTCGCCAATCACCGGCTTGACGAGTGACGGAACGGCTGCCATGATTGCGTCACCGCCTCAACCGGTGACGCGAAAAGTGTCCTGGTCGGCGGGCGTCCGAAGACCTTTCGACCCAGATGGGGAGCACCAGTCATGGCAGTCAGCTACACCGCCGTTGTCGACGTCGACGGAGAGGGCCGGAACGGCGGTCACGTCCGCTCCTCCGACGGTCTGCTGGAGACCGGCCTCGCACTCCCGAAGGAGCTCGGCGGCGCCGGCACCGCAACCAACCCCGAGCAGTTGCTGGCCGCAGGCTGGGCCGCCTGTTTCCTCGGCGCTTTGCGCCGCGCCGCCACCATTCGCAAGATACGGCTCACCAGCACCACCATCACCGCCGAGATCACCCTCACGCACGGCGACGACGGCGAGTTCTCCCTCTCTGCGGTCCTCAACCCGGTGCTCGGCGGTGTCGACCAGGCCACCGCCGAGGAGCTCGCGCAGGTCGCCCACCAGATCTGCCCGTACTCCAAGGCCACGCGCGACAACATCCCGGTCACCATCAACGCCGTCGCCGCCGCCTGACCCATCCCCCTGAACCGCGGGTCCCGTGTTTCCCCCTGCACGGGACCCGCCACCCCCTCAGCAGTACCCACACCGCCGACCGAAGAGTGAGGGCAGGACATGGCCTCCATGACGCATACATGCGTGACGCACACATACGTACGGATCGGCCCGCAGCCTCGTTCGGATCGCGACTGCCTCCCCGGCGAGCGGCCGTCCCGAGGTGCGGCAAGCTCCGAGGACCGTGATTGGCCGACGGACACGCAGATGTGGAACTGGACGGAGAGTGCCGCGCTGTCTGGGTACGGCCCGTCGGTCCGGAGCTTTCTCTGACCGAGGAAGGACCGGACCGGCACCGGACTATTGCCGACGGCAATGAGTGGTTCCTCCGGGAGGTCACCGAGCGCGCCCCGGGCCGCTGAGACCGCCATCCCGCCACGACCACGACAGGACGGGTCACGACGGTGGTGGCCGCCGTCGGCGACGCGGTGACGCAGCTGGAGGCCCTACGACTGCGGCGGGACGTCGAGAATGCTGCGTTCGAGAACGTGTGGCGAGGATAGGGCCGCTGAGCGGGCACGTCGACGGTGTGGTCACACCCGTGAGCGGGGCTTCCACCTGCCACATGGGAGGCTTCTTGAGACTCCGCTGCATGGACGAGGCCCCTGACGGCAACAGTCGGCTGACCGACCGTCGGCTCCTGCAGAAGGCTGCAGGGCGCGAGGGCACGCGGGACCTCGTCGCACTTGCGTGCTTCGCTCTGGGCGACGAGGGCCTCTCGCCCGCTACGCCAGGGTGTACATGACGGAACGCTGCTGCTTGTGACGCCTGATACGTCCCTTGGCGACCAGGGATTCGAGGGTGTTCCGTACCACCTGCGGTGTGGGGTTGCGGTCCGGGTGCTTCTCGAGGAGTTCGTCCCGCAGCTCCTTCGCCAGACGCGGCTGGTCGTACTGGCCCAGCAGGTCCGTAAGCAGGTCACCGAGCAGAGGCTGCTGCGACTTCCCCTTCGCGCCGGCCTGCGCAGTCTTGGCGGCCGGCGTGGTCCTGGCCGCCGTGGAGCGCCGTGAAGCGGTTTCGGCAGGGGCCCGCTTCGCCTTTTCGACGACGGGCTCTTCCTGCAACTGCTCGGGCAGACGGGACACGTCCGAGAAACCCTCGTACCGCTCGGCGAGGTTGATGATGTCCGCCAGGAGGGCCTCCTCCTGCTTCAGCATCCTGATCTTCTCCATCAGTTCCTGCTGTCGCCGACGGTTCTCCTCCAGGTCCGCCGCGGCTTGTGCTACGTACCGCGATCGGAGCGTGGCGGCTGATTGGCTGGTCACACCGTTCACTCCCTCGATATGGATGACGTTGCGCATGGTACCCACGCCGAGGGTCCCGTGCAGATAAGTGTCGACGCCAGATGGTTCGTCCAGCATGTCCACTCCTCACGATAGGCGCTGATGTGCCTGCGCCTAGGGGAAGTGTGGACCTTCTTCGACCTCCCGAGGGTTCGACGACATCACTTCACCTGGCCGCGTGCCCGCAGGATGAGACCCGCGTCCAGGCCCTCGATCACGGCCAGGGAATCGAGAGCCCGGGCACGGTCGGTGTGGAACATGTCGGGCAGCAGCTGCGGTCCCTTGATCTGCGATGTGTGCACGGGCACCGGCGCACCGGGCAGGTCCAGTGCTCCCGGCGCGGGGAACGCCTGCGGCTCGCAGACCGGGACATGCGTGGTCCCACCGGCTCGGAGGGCGTGGACGGCCCACGGGAGCACACCGGGCCGCCATGCCTGCGCGAGCACCTGGCCGACGGACACCTGGTCGAGGAAATCGCGGCGGGCATGCGGTACCTCCTCCTGGTGCATGAGGAACCGGCACGTCGTATGTGGCGCGCAGGTGCTCGGCCGCGCCGATGTGGTCGTTGTGCGCGTGTGTGACCAGGACGGCGGCCACGGAGCGGGGGTTCAGCCCGACCCCCGGTGACGGGCCCTTCCCTCGCGCCGCGCGCCGTCGTCACACCCCGCAGTGCAGGTCCCGTCGTGTCACTCGGTGTCGCGCTGGAGATCGGCCGGAATGGCTCCGGGCGGGCCGAGGATGATGTCCCCGAACTCCTCGGTGACGGCCTGGAACAGCCCCATGTCCCACTCGGTCTCGGTGGTGGCCAGGTGCGCGGGGGTACCGGTGCGGCTGATGAGCTCCGCGAACCTGGCGGGAGAGGTGATGGCGAGGGTGCGCGCACCGTCGTCCCCCGCCTTGATGGTGTGGGGCGTGTTCATCTTGATGGCGTAGAAGTCCCCGGACCGCAGGGTGAAGGCGTCCGAGCCCGCCCAGACCGTCAGCGAGCCGGAGACGACCCAGATGCGCTCCTCGTAGCCGGTGTGCAGATGCAGCGGCGTCCCGGCGCCCGGGGGCAGGATGACATCGGACACGTCGTGCCGGCCCTCGGTCTCCTCCCCGGAGGCGAGGACCGACAGGCGCAGATGTTGGCCGAGAACGAACTGACGGTCCTGGGGGACCGGCGGCGGAGAGGGGAAGTTGGACATATGTGTGACTCCTGCTCGGAGAGTGACAAGGATCGAGGAACACGAAAGTGGGACGCACGCCTGGGACACCCGGCGGAGACCGGCACATTTCGCTGTGGGATTTCTCCAGCCACAGAGTAACGTGTGAGTGGTCAAACCTGTGTGTCTGCCAGGCCCGCACCTCTCCCGGCTGTTCCGGCACCCCCGCACACCCGCACATCGAGGGGGCGGCAGGGGAGTGGGCAGCGAGGGCCTACGGCCCCACAGCGGCCCCTGCGGCCGTGACCTCGTCGGCTCGCCTCCGGGCCCGGGTTGCGCGGGCAACGCCGGCAGGAGGTTCGCGGCCGTCATCACGGCGGCCGCCCTGGCCGCGACCTCGGCCCGGGCCGTCGTCAGAGCCTCCAGGACACTGTCGCCCAGCTGTGGGGCGGCCATCCCGCGGAACCGATGTCGACGAAGCGGATCCACGCCGCTGGCCGTTGGCACCCACGGTGACCTCCACGACGCCGTCCCTGGAACGCGCCGTCACCGACAGCGCCCTCCTCTGTTCCTGGGCCCGGGACAGAGTTCCGTACCGCTCGGCGAAGTCGGCAAGGACCTGCTCCAGACGGCTTCCCGGTGACGTCTCCATCGTCCTCGCACATTTGGTTCACATGTGCGCCGGTTATGCGTCAACTGAGCGCACACCCCGGGGCGACGTTCGAACACCTCGACGTCAGCCGCGCACCGTGACCGGAGGAGTGTTGTACCCCTCGACCCGCAGCTTGGGCCGGCCCGAGGGCAGGGCGGACGCGGGCCACGCCAGCGTCACCGTGCGGGTCTCACCAGGCAGCAGCCACAGGTAGTTGTCGTCGTAGAGGGTCGGCAGGACGCGGGCGCCGTCCTCGTCCAGCAGGGAGAGCCGGACCATCGCGGCGACCATGGACCCCCGGTTGCGGACCGTGGCGGTGGCCGTGCGCCGGTCCCCGTCGCGCGACACCCGGGTGAGGGAGGCCGACAGCCTGGCCTGCTGGACCTGGTTGAGAGCGCGCAGCGACTCGGGGGTGCGGCAGCGCCAGTAGGTGTTGCGGGACAGCAGCCGCCCGTCGGAGTCCTCAAGGGTCAGCCGCAGCAGGTGCAGGTCCGGCAGGTCGTCTGTGGGGGCAGTGGTGAACGCCGTCGCCGAGGTCGCGGGGTCCACGTCCACGCGTGCGTGCCGGGTGCTCGCGATCCGGCGGCCGGACAGGTCGTACGTCTCCGCCGTGACCGTCGCGCGCTTGAGCGCCTTGCGGGTGTGGTTGACGGCGATGACCTGCCACTTCACCGGGTCGGCCTGGACGTGCAGGGGTTCGCAGGCGCTGCGGCAGCCGAAGTAGGCGCCGTTGACGTCGAAGTCGTAGTCGTAGGTCTGCCAGACCGTGCTGTGCCAGGCCGGGTGGGACATCCACAGCATCAACCCGCTGGCGTTGTCCCACAGGTTGGCGTTCCAGGCCTCGAACATGGCGCGGAAGTTCTCGTAGTTGACGAACTGCGCCTTGCGCGTGAAGTCGTCCAGGTCGCGGGCGGTGCCGAGGCGGGTCTCGATGGCGGTTTTGTAGTTCTGCGGTGCCTGGTTGCCGTGCTCGCTCCAGTCGTGGTGGTACCAGGCGCCGCCGATCGGCCATTCCGGTCCGTCGTCGCCGACCATGGCGCGGGTGCTGGCGGTGATGGAGACGACGGGCATGCCGATCTCGGTGTGGAAGCCGAAGTCCTTGCTGCCGTACGTCGACGGATCGAAGTAGCGCTCCGGCTCGACCCAGCCGTAGGGGCCGCCGCCGGTGACGATGCCACCGGCCGAGTTGTTCTGGTAGAGGATGCCCGGCGCCTGGTTCTCGACCGCCTTGCGCATGCCCTCGTCGACCGCGGCCGGCGGGTTGCCCTCATTGGCGCCGCACCACACCGCCACGCACGGGTGGATGCGGTAGCGCAGCACGGTGTCGCGGGCCACGGACAGGAATGCCTCGTGGTCCGGCGGGTCCATGGCCCAGGCGTTGGGGAAGTCGTTCCACACCAGGATGCCGTGCGCGTCGCAGGCGGCGTAGAACTCCTCGCGGTTGCTGCTGCCGAGCCAGTTGCGGATCATCGTGAAGTTCATGGCCCGGTGCATCCGCACCGCCGCGTCCATCCGCTCGGCGGGCATCCGGCGCAGCAGTTCGTCCCAGCCCCAGTTGCCGCCGCGCACCAGCACGCGTACGCCGTTGACACTGATCTTCAGCGGGTCGGGGGTGTTGGAGACGGTGGTGACGTCGGTCCAGGTGTCGCCGTCGTCGGAGACCTGGAGGGTGTACGTCTTGGGGTACGCCTGCTCCCAGACGACCGCGATCCGGTCGAAGCGCCGGGCGGTGCCCAGGTCGACCTGGAGCCACTGGTGGTCCTGGTAGGCGGAGGACCAGCGGGTGCCGGGGTCGCCGTCGGTGGCGTGGGCGGCCGGGTGGCCGTCCTCCTCGCTGGAGGCGGTCGCCTGCCGGTGCAGTGCGAGGTCGGTGCCCGGCTCGGCGCTGTCGATGACGGCGAGGGACCACAGGGAGTTGCCCCAGCTGGTGTTGCGCAGGCCGCAGGACAGACGGACGTAACGAGCCGTACGGGCCTCGAAGTCGGTCACCCGCAGGCTGGCGTCGCCGCTGTTGAAGGGCAGCGGGACGGCCGTGTTGTCCACCGACGCGGCGTCCGTCCACTGCTCGCCGTCCGCGGAGACCTGCACGACGAAGGTGCGCGCGTAGGCCTGCTCCCAGACCAGGTCGACCCGGTCGAAGGACTGCACCGAACCGAGGTCGACACGGATCCACTGGTCGTCGGCGAAGGCCGAGGACCAGCGGGTGCCCGGGTCGCCGTCGGTGACGTTGGCCGCCGCGTGACCGTCCTCATCGGTGGTGGAGGCCTCGGCGGGAGCGTGCAGAGCGAGGTCGGTGCCGGGACGGACGCTGTCGAACACCGACAGTGCCCATAGTGAACTGCCCCAGCTGGTGGCCCGGGTGAGGCAGCGGACGCGGACGTGGCGGGCGCGCTGCTCACCGACCTGGACGGTCTGGGTGTAGGCGTCGGAGGAGGGGGTGAACTTCAGCGGGGTGTCGTACTCGTAGCCGAACTGCCGTATGCCGAAACGGGTGGTGCGCCGGTCGCTCTCGGCGCCGCCGGTCCGGGTGACCAGGGTCAGGTCGTGCAGGGTGGGCTCGCCCAGGCCGTTGGGCCACCACAGCTCGGGGTTCTTCACGCGCAGGGCCGCGAATGCGTCGGGGGTGAAGATGACATCGATGTCATCGCCTGCCGGGACGGTGACCGTGCGCGAGACGCGGATGTCGCCGAACTCGGCGGTGACGGTGGCTTCGTGGTCGGCGGAGTCGGCGTTGCGTACCGGGACGGTCAGGGTGAGCTCGGCGACCGACAGGTCCGGCAGCGCGGGCAGCACGGTGTCCACGCGCGGGTCGCCGATGACGATGTGCCCGGTCGATCTCAGCCGTACGTGGTTCCAGATACCGGCCGCGCGGTCGCGGACGGCCGGCATCCAGTCCCACCCCGAAGAGGCAAGGTACGTCGGTGAGTTGAGGTTCATCGTGTTGGCTCCGGCGTCCACCCATGCCTCGCCCGCCGGGCCCTTGTCGCCGGGGCTGCCCGGCACCGGCATGGGGGAGATCCTCACGGCGAGCGCGTTGCCACCCTTGGTGGCCAGGAGTTCGGTGATGTCGTGGGCGGAGCGGGCGAAGGGGAACGTCACCTCGCCCACTCCGTGTCCGTTGAGCCAGATCTCGGCCTTGTGGTTGACGCCGTCGAACTCCAGCCAGAGGTGCCGCCCTTGGCCGGTGCGCAGGCCGCGGGGCACGGCGAAGTCCCGCCGGTACCACCAGGAATGGCGGGACAGCGCCTCGGGGATGCGCAGGTTGTTCAGTCCCGCGACCGGGTCGGGCAGCTTGCCCTGGTCGACGAGGGAGCCCAGGACGGTGCCGGGCACGGTCCCGGGCAGCCAGCGGCTGGTGTCCACGCCGGTCTGCGAGAGGGCCGCGCCGTCGCCGTCCGCCCAGTCGTCCAGAGTGAGCGTCCAGCCCGACTCCAGCGGCACCGTGCCGTCGGCGGCGACCGTGAGCCGCGGGGCGTCGCGGTGGTGGGTGCCCCAGTCGGTCCAGCCGGTGGCCTTCGGGCGGTGGCCGGGAGCGGTGCCGTACACCTCGAAGCCGTTGAGGCCGAGGGGGTTGGGGCTGGAGCGCTGGTGGGCCGTCATCCGTACCCAGCGGGCCGTGACGGGCTTCGGCAGCGGGATGTCCACCACGCCGCCGGTGCCGGCTGTGGTGCGGTACACGCTGGTCCAGGAGTCGCGGTCGCGGGACGTCTCCACGACGAACTCGCGGGCGTAGCTGGAGAGAATCTCCTGACCGGTGGTGCCCTGGCGCGGGTTTCCACTGGTCGGCGGGGTGAACACGGGATCGCTCGCGTCGGCCTCGAAGGTCAGCCGGATCCGGTCGACGCGGCAGTCCGCCTGGAGGTCGACCTCGATCCACTGCGGGTCGCCCGCCTCGGCGCGCCAGCCGGTGCCGCGCACACCCTGCGCCGGGATCGCGTCCACCACGAACTCGGCGGGCGCGGGTGCGTAGGCCTGCGAGGAGACCCGGACCGGGCGGTAGGCGGCGATCTCACCCGGTGCGGAGGATGAGCCGGTGCCGGTCGCGCCCGCGGTCCGGGCGGCGGCGTCGGCGGCCGGCACGAAGACCATGCCGAGGCCGAACCCGGCCAGTAGCGTCGAGCCGGTCGCGACGACGGTGCGCCGGGAGGGGTGTCGTGTGGCACGCGACTGATCGGCCATGTGTAGTCATCCAATCACAAGAGGTGAGTGAGAGGCGGCGCACGTTGCAGGTACGGGGCGGCCCCCGCGATCTGACAACGTTGCCATAGGCTGTTGTGGCGGACACCTCCCTGTCAAGGCCCTTGACGATGACGAAACCCTCGGCCCTGCCGGACGAAGAAACATGTGAACGGTGATGACATCCTTTGACGACGGCGCCATGCCGATGACCCTGCCCGTGCGGCCCGCCGATCCCGCCTTCGGCGAGCTGCTGCTCTCCAGCCATCTACGGCTGGTGGGCGAGCCGCTGTGTCCGGCGGTGTGGGAGACCGGGCGGGATGCCGCGCGGTGGCTGTACGAGCAGGCCCCATTCGGGCTGCTGGCGCACGACACGTCCGCCGACCCGCGCTTCGTCTACGCCAACAGCACGGCGCAGAACTGCTTCGGCTACTCCTGGGGCGAGTTCGTCGGCCTGCCGTCCCGGCTGTCGGCGCGCCCGGACGGCCAGGAGGACCGGGAGGCCTTCGTGCGCGCCGTGACGGCCCACCACTACGCCACCGGCTACCGGGGGATACGCGTCGGCAAGAGCGGCCGCGCCTTCTGGATCGAGGACGTGACCATGTGGGACCTGATGGACACCGAGGGGCGGATCCACGGCCAGGCCGCGGTGTTCCGTTCCTGGTCGCCCACCGACATCTGAAGGGGCCTCGGGGCCCCACCGTGCGAGGAGCCCGCCGCGGTGTGTCGCCGTGGCGGGCTCGTCATGTGCTGCGCAGGGGCCGGGGACCTACTGGAAGTCGCAGCCCGGGTTGGGGGCGTCCTCCGACAGCGGGGCGCCGTGCGGCAGCACGTACAGGACGTCGAGGACGACGTCGGTCGTGCCGAGGTTGCCGCCTATGTGCACGTGGTCCGCGCCGGACGGCTCGGTGAGGCCACTGCCCGTCTTGTAGACGCCGTCGGACTCGCAGTCCGAGTCGAAGTGGCTGAGCGTGCCCTGCTGGACGAAGCCGTAGAGGGTTCCGTCGTGGTAGTGCCAGCCTGTGCTCTGGCCCGGGGGAATGGTGACCTGGCGGAGGATGTAGTCCTTCCCGTCGAACGTGGTCTGGGAGATGATCTTGCCCGTCACACCCGGACCGGCCGGGGTGGCGAACGCGGTGCGCGCACCGAGGGACAGACCGGTGGCGGCAGCCATGGTCACTCCCAGTCGCAGCAGGTTCTTACGCATGTGTCATACCTTTCACTGTCGCGCGCTGGAACATGCGACAGTGTCACATACGTATTTTGTTCGCCGGTCGAGGACTCCCGGCACTACGGCGACACACATGCGGCATGTTTCTGGCACTTGCCGCTGCCTAGAGTGCCCACGCGGGGGTCACACCATGCCCCCGATTGCCGCACGACAGAGAACCAGGATGGTTCAGAACACAATGGCTACGCCCCTCACGGCTATGTCCCGGTCCGATCTGCTCGACACCCTCGTGAGGGAACACCGGGACGGTCTTGTCTCGTACGCCGAGAAGATGCTGGGTGATCACGGACTCGCCGAGGACATCGTCCAGGAGACCATCATCCGGGCCTGGCGGAACATCGACAGACTGCTGGGGATGGAGGGGTCGGTCCGCGGCTGGCTGTTCACCGTGACCCGGCACTTGGTCATCGACTGGGTGCGCAAACCCCATGCCCGAAGGGAGGTCGTCGGAGTCACCTACAACGACCCCGTGTCGGGTACCTACGGCACCGACGGCACCGAGGCGGTGCACGACACCCTGGTGGCCAGGCCCTTGCTGCGTCGGCTGTCTCCCGATCACCGTGCCGTGCTGGTCCACATATACCTGTGCGACCGCAGCATTCATGAAACTGCCGGCATCCTCGGCATCCCGGCCGGCACCGGCAAGAGCCGTCACCACAACGCCCTGCGCAAACTTCGGAGCGTCGTAGGGCCGGAGGCAGAGGCCGCTTAGAAACTGGTCGAGTGCAGACACATCTCCAGCGCTGAGGTCAGTTGGCGTCGGAATGTCTCGCTGCGGGGTTCGTGGCCGATGGCGCGGACGAGCTCCGGCAGTAGGTACTGCTCGGCGACGATCCACTCGGCGGCGTCCGTGCTTCCGCTGAACCGCTGGGTCGGACGCCGGGACGCGGGGGCGGCAGGAGCACGGTGCCGCGATGGGGCGCGAGGTGTGTCGTGGCGGCGTTGGCGCTGTACAGATAGTGCTCGAACATCCTGGCCAGCGCCTCGGACCGCACGGTCGGGGAGTCCAGGAGCGAGCTGAGCTCTCTCGCGCAGGCTCGCAGCAGTTCGTGATGTCGACCGCCTCGCTCAGGGTGAGTGGGCCGGGGCACGGAGCAGCAGCAGGGCGAGCAGGGACAGTCGCTTCGGGGGGCCCAGGTCGATCTCGGTGTCCCCGCGCATCGCCCGCACGGTACCGAGGATCGAGTAGCGCACTGTCGCGTCCACCTCGCGGCTGGCCTTGCCATTTCTCAGAGAGGTAACCACCTTGACAGGTGACGATGGGTTCATGTTTCGTGAGGCTTCGTCACCCGTCAAGGTGGTTACTCGCGGGGGCGGCGTGGCAGGGTGCACCCCCTGTGAAGCCCGCGGTGGCCTGTTCCGTTCGCCGGTGCTGCGGGAGCGGTGCCCCGAAGCGGTCCGCAGTCTGGACCCGCTGGACGAGGGGGACGACTCGCTGGCCGAGGGGGGAGGGGACGGTTGCCTCCCGCCGGATCCGGGACCGGATGGCCGAGCACTTCGCCGTCGTGAAACCGCTGCTCACGGGGCTCCGCAAGGCGGCAGCCGACGGTGTCCGGCGGGGTGGGCCGCACCTGGTCGTCGGCCTCCGGACAAGGACCTCGCCGCCGACTGAGCCCCGCGTTCGCCGGGAGCGCCCGCCGCCCAGGTCAGAAGGTCAGCGTGCGGCCACGGCAGGCGCGGACTTCTTGCGTGCGCGGTACGCGGCGGCCTTGATCTTGTTGCCGCAGGACTCCATGCCGCACCACTGGCGCCGCATGCCCCGGGAGCGGTCGATGTAGACCCGGGTGCATTCGGGGTTGCCGCACTCCTTCATCAGGGGGACGTCCGGGCCGCTGAGCAGTTCCACCGCCTGCCGGGCGACGGTCGCCAGCGCCTGCTCGGGCGTCGCCTCGGTGAGCCGCCCGGTCGGGGTGAGCTGGGGCGTCACCGGGGTCTTGCGCGCGGCGGCGTTGACCGCGTCGAGTGCCTCCGGGTCGAACTCCTCGCCGAGGCGGCGGTCGGTGACGAGCCGGTAGATGGCCTCGCGTACGGTCGTGGCCTCCCGGACGTCGTCCTCCCCGCCGGGAGTGATCGTGTCCACCAGCCCGGACTCCAGGTACCAGGCATTCAGCCGCTCCGGCGTCACGAACATCTCGAACCGGATCGAGCGCCGGGCCCGGAGGGTGGCCGCGAAGTCGAGAGCCGGGTGCCCGCATACGAATACATGGTCAAGATTCACATCACCATCTTGACAGGTGACTTACACCGGACGCAAGAAGCGTCACCGTTCCAGACGGTTCTCCCTGGTGCCAGGGTGCTGGAGATCGTACGGCACCAGGCTCGGTCAGCGATGGTCAGGGCCGTGGGCGGGGGTGGGCCGCGAGTGTGGGCCCGCCTCCTCCCGTCGCCAGCGTCCCGGTTCCAGGCGGAGTTCGCGGCCCTGCCAGCGTCGGCGTAGCCAGCGGTCGTGGCTGGCGACGACGATCGCGCCGGGCCCCGGCCCCAGGGCGGCCTCCAGCTCGTCGCACAGTCGCGGGGAGAGGTGGTTGGTGGGCTCGTCGAGCAGTAGCAGCTGGGGCGGGCGGGCCACCAGGAGGGCCAGTGCGAGCCGTCGGCGTTGCCCCACGGACAGCTGCCCGACCGGTTTGTCCAGGTCCGCCTCGTGCAGCAGGCCGAGCGAGCCCAGTGGCACGTTCTCGGCCCGCTGAGCGCCCAGCGACAGCTCGTAGGTGTCGCGGACGGTGCGGTCGGGCCGTTCGAACGCGGTGTCCTGGGTCAGCAGCCCCACCGTCAGCCTGTGCCGCCGGTGCACCTCGCCCTCGGCGGGCAGATGTCCGGCGAGTACTGCGAGCAGCGTCGACTTGCCTGCCCCGTTGCCGCCCGTGATCAGCAGCCGGTCGGTCGGCGACACCTCCAGGCCGTCCAGTGCGAGCCGGCCGGGCATCCGGACCTCGCTCAGCGACACCAGGGGGCGCGGGCCCTCCTCACTGTGCGCGGCCAGTTCCCCGGCCGCGAACCGCAGCGGGCGGGGCGGCTCGGCGACCCGAGTGCGCTCCAGCTCTTCCAGGCGCCGGGTGGCGTTGCGGACCCGGCGGGAGATCTGGTTCTGCACCCGGCCGGCCCGGTGGCCGTAGCCCATTTTCTCGTTGTCGGTGCGGCCCCGGTCCGGCGCGACCCGGTGCGCGGTCACCCCCGCAGCGTGCCTGAGCTCCGTCAGTTCCTCCTGTTCCTCGGCGTACCGTCGCTCCCAGCGCTCCCGTTCGGCGTGCTTCTCCGACAGGTAGGCGCTGTAGTTGCCGCCGTAGCGGACAGGGCCGTCCACCGCGGGATCGAGGTCGATCAGGTCGGTGCAGACGGCGTCGAGGAACGCCCGGTCGTGGCTGGCGACCACCACGGTTCCGGGCAGGCCGCGGACCTGCTCCTCCAGGAAGGCGGCGGCACCGTCGTCGAGGTGGTTGGTCGGCTCGTCCAGCAGCAGCGCCGACGGACGGCGTACGAGCAGGGCGGCCAGGGCCAGCCGACCGCGCTGCCCGCCGGAGAGCGAGCCGAGGATGCGGTCATGGCCGAACGCGCCGAGGCCCAGGCCGTCCAGCACGAGGGCCGCGCGGCGGTCGGCGTCCCAGGACTCCCGGTGCTGGGCCTGCTCCAGGCGCCTGCCGTAGGCGTCGAGGAGTTCCTGGTGGCCGGGATGGTCCTCGGGGACGCGGGCGAGTTCCGCGCCGAGCCGGTCCAGTTCGGCGAGGTCCTCGCGGGCCTCGCGCAGCGCCTCGTCCAGGACCGCGGCGATGGTGGAGTCGGCGTCGTACGGCATCTCCTGGTGCAGGAAGCCCAGGTCGGCGGGGCGGGTGACGCTTCCCGCGTCGGGTTCGTCGACGCCCGCGAGCACGCGCAGCAGGGTGGACTTGCCGACGCCGTTCTCCCCGATCAGGCCGATGCGGTGGCCGGGGGAGGCGGTCAGGGAGATGCCGTCGAGGACACGTCGGCCGCCCAGGGTGCGGACGAGGTCGTGGGCGAGCAGGGCGGGCTGCGGATGGGGCTGGGGCATGGGGAACCGTCCAACGTGATCGGCGTTCGGCCCGCGGGGCGTGCCGCCTCGGACGCGGGCCACTTCACACGTCGGCGGCTCACACCTCGGGCGCTCCCGTCTCCTTGAGGGTTCCGTCGGCCAGCCGCAGCCAGCGGTTCACGCCGATCTCGGCGAGGAACCGTTCGTCGTGGCTGACCACCATGAAGGCGCCCTGGTAGGAGTTGAGCGCGCTCTCCAGCTGGCCCGCGCTGACCAGGTCGAGGTTGTTGGTCGGCTCGTCGAGCAGCAGCAGGTGGGGGGCCGGTTCGGCGCACAGCACGCAGGCCAGGGTGGCGCGCAGACGTTCGCCGCCGGAGAGCGCTTTGACGGACAGGTGTGCCCGCGCGCCCCGGAAGAGGAAGCGGGCGAGCAGGTTCATCCGCTCCGCTTCGGGCCGCTCGGGGGCGAACGCGGCGAAGTTCTCCGCCACGGTGCGGTCCGGGTCCAGCAGGTCCAGGCGCTGCGAGAGGTAGGCGATCCGCCCGTCGTTGCGCTTGATCTCCCCGCCGTCCGGGGCGAGTTGGCCGGTGATCAGTCGCATCAGGGTGGTCTTTCCGGCGCCGTTGGGGCCGGTGAGCGCGATGCGCTCGGGGCCCCGGACGGTCAGGTCGATGCCGGCCTCGGCGAACACATCCCGGTCCCCGAGGCGGACCTGCATGCCCTCGCCGAGGAAGAGGTTGCGGCCCGCGGGCACATGGGTGTCGGGCAGTTCCAGGGTGAGGCGCTGCTCGTCGCGCAGGGCGCGTCCGGCCTCGTCCAGGCGGGCCTTGGCCTCGCTGACCCGGGAGGCGTGCATCTGGCCGGACTTGCCCGCGGCCTCCTGGGCGCCACGCTTCATGTTGCCGGCGAAGATCTTGGGCAGACCGGCGTTCTTGAGGTTGCGGGAGGCGTTGCTCATGCGGCGCTCGGCGCGTTCGCGGGCCTGCTGCATCTCCCGCTTCTCGCGCTTGAGTTCCTGTTCGGCGTTGCGGACGTTCTTCTCGGCGACCTCCTGCTCGGCGCGCACGGCCTCCTCGTACTCGGTGAAGTTCCCGCCGTAGAAGCGCAGTTCGTCGCTGCCGAGCTCGGCGATGCGGTCCATGCGGTCGAGCAGCGCGCGGTCGTGGCTGACCAGCAGCAGGCAGCCGGTGAAGTCCGACAGTACGGCGTAGAGCTTGTGGCGGGCCTGAAGGTCGAGGTTGTTGGTGGGCTCGTCGAGCAGCAGTACGTCGGGGCGCCTGAGCAGTTGGGCGGCGAGGCCGAGGGAGACGACCTGGCCGCCGCTGAGCGTGCTCAGGCTGCGGTCCAGGGTGAGGTCGGCGAGGCCCAGCCGGTCGAGCTGGGCGCGGGTGCGTTCCTCGATGTCCCAGTCGTCGCCGATGGTGGTGAAGTGCTCCTCGGCGACATCGCCGGACTCCACGGCGTCCAGGGCCCGGATCACCGCGGCGACACCCAGTACCTCGGCGACCGTGAGGTTGCCGGTCAGGGGGAGGCTCTGCGGGAGGTATCCGAGTGTGCCGCCGACGGACACCGAGCCGGTGGCGGACTTGAGTTCACCGGCGATCAGCTTGAGCAGGGTGGACTTGCCGGAGCCGTTGGGGGCGACCAGGCCGGTGCGGCCGCTGTTCACGGTGAAGGACAGGTCTTGGAAGACCGGGGTGTCGTCGGGCCAGGCGAAGGAGAGGTTCGAGCAGACGACGGAAGCGTCGGACATGGAGGTGACCTCGAGCGGCTTGAGGGCGGAGAACAGAGCTCTGCCCTGGTCAGACGTGGGAAAGGGGTACGACGAGACGGACCACGTCGGCAGCGCTCCTGAGCTCGGCCGGTGGCCGTCAGATCCGGATCTCACCCGGAGATGTCGTCTTCACCCACCACGTCTGTGACTCCTCGATACACGGTCGATGTCACTGAGAGCCTAACAGTCCCCGTCCTCCTCGGTCGATGGTGTGGCCGGACGCCGAGCTCATACGTGTGCATCAACGGGCCACTGTGTTGACAGCTCTGAGACCTTCATGACAGCCTCGTCACCGATTAAACGGGTGATGAGGCTGCGCATGATGGCTCGGCAGAGTTCACATGTGCCGGAAGGAGCGCACACCATGGCCGAGAAACCGAAGCCGAGGGCCGGGGGCGCACCGGTGGGGCGGCGGGCGATGCTGGGCATGCTCGGCGCGGGCGCGGCGGGGCTCGCCGCCGCGCCCTACCTCCAGCGCGGTTGGGAGGGTTTCGTCGGCGCCGCCTCGCAGATCGACCCCTCGGGGTTGACCGGTCTGCTGCCCGACCCGGGCGGCTTCCGGTACTACAGCGTCGTCGGCTCGGTGCCGCACAAGGACGCGACGAACTACGAACTCCGGGTCGACGGACTGGTGGAGCGGCCGAAGACGTACACGCTCGACGCGTTGCGGGCGATGCCACAGACCCGGGTCGTCCACGACGTCGTGTGCACCGACGGATGGCGGGTGGAGAACACGCCCTTCGAAGGTGTGAAGCTGGCGGACATCCTCGACGACGCCGGGGTGCGTTCCCCGGGTGCGGCGATCCGGTTCACCTGCTTCGACGGCGCCTACAGCGAGAGCCTCACGCTGGAACAGGCCCGCCGCTCGGACGTCCTGGTGGCGCTGAACATGCAGGACAAACCCATCACCCACGCGCACGGCGGACCCGTCCGCCTCTACGTCGCCCCCATGTACTTCTACAAGTCGGCCAAGTGGCTGTCCGGCATCTCGGTCACCGACAAGGTCGTCCCCGGCTACTGGGAGGAGCGCGGATATGCGGTCGACGGCTGGCTCGACGGAGCCGACCGTCACAGTGGCGCGGCCTGAACCCGAAGGCCGGGTCCGCCGCTTCAGCACCGCCGAGCGCATGGTCCACCGGGCCACGGGCTACCTGATGCTGCTGTGCCTGGCCTCCGCCGCCTGTCTCTACTTCGGACCGCTGGCCCAACTCGTCGGACGGCGCCACCTGATGGTCACGGTCCACGAATGGTCCGGCATCTCGCTGCCCCTGCCCTCCCTGCTGGGGCTCTTCTCGCCCGCCTTCCGCGCCGACCTGCGCCGCCTGAACCGCTTCGCGGTGTACGACCGCCAGTGGCTGCGCGCCGTCCGCAGGCGCCGGAAGTCCCCCGAGGCCCGCCCGGCAGGCAAGTTCAACGCGGGCCAGAAGCTCTACGCGGGCTGGATCGCCGGTGCCGTACTGGTGATGATGTTCACCGGCCTGCTGATGTGGTTCATGGGGCTGCTGCCCTTCATCTCCCGCACCAGCGCGATCTTCGTCCACGACGTCCTGGCCTGGGCCACCACGTTTGTCGTGCTCGGACACATGCGCAAGGCGTTGGAGGACCCCGAGGCGAGGCTTGGTATGCGCACGGGATACGTCAACCGGTCGTGGGCGCAGAGGTATCACTCGCGGTGGCTGCGGGAGGAGCACGTGGGTGACCTGTCTGAGCGGCGGACCGTCGAATGACCTAACGCGGCCTTCATCCGGCCCGGCCGATGCCCCTGGACGGGGACAGTCAACTGACTGTCGCCTAGGTGTGCGGCGCACGGCCAGAGTGGCTCGTGTACATGTGTCGCCGAGTTCTGTGCGGACACACCTCTCCTTCCTTGGATGGGAAAGCAATGAGACGACTTCTGACTGTCCTCGCGGCCGGTGTGCCGCTGGCCGCGGCGGTGTGTCTGCCGACCGCTTCGGCGGAGACCCGGGACGGCTCCGCCGCCGCGCCGTTCGCCTGCTCGGCGCCCTCCGTGAAGGCGCCGGCCGGGACCGAGGTGGAGTCCGTGACCGCGGTCCGCCAGGAGGGCGGAACCATCATCGGTACCGGGGCCCTGGGGGGTTCGGTCTCCGGTGTCCCGGCCTACTGCGAGGTCACGGTCACCCTCACCCACCCGGGCGACAACGACCACGCCAGGGTGCGGACCTGGCTGCCCGTGAGCGGCTGGAACGGCCGTTTCCAGGGGCTCGGCGGCGCCGCCTACCTGGCCGGTGACAACGGCGTGGGCCTGGGCACCGCGGTCAAGAACGGCTACGCCGCCGTCTCCACCGACGCGGGTGTCGGCGACGCCCTCGACACGAGCTGGGCGCTGGACAGCGAGGGCCAGGTCAACACCGCGCTGCTGGAGAACTTCGCCTCCCGCTCCCAGCACGAGGCGGCGGTCGTCGGCAAGGAGGTCGTCGACGCGATCTACGGCAAGCGTCCCGCGTACTCGTACTTCACCGGCTGCTCCACCGGCGGACGCCAGGGCTATATGGAGGCCCAGCGCTACCCCGACGACTACGACGGCATCCTCGCCGACGCTCCGGCCGTCAACTGGGACGAGTTCGAGGTCGCCACCCTGTGGCCGCAGGTGGTCATGAACAACGAGAAGACCTACCCGTCCAAGTGTGAGTTCGACGCCTTCACCAACGCCGCCGTCAAGGCCTGCGACTCCCTCGACGGCGTCAAGGACGGCCTGGTCAACGACCCGTCCCGGTGCGACTTCGACCCGCGCAGGCTGATCGGCACCAAGGTCGTGTGCGAGGGCAGGGAGCTGACCATCACGGCGGCCGACGCGGCCGTCGTACGCAAGATCTGGGACGGCCCGCGCACCCCCTCTGGCAAGAAGCTCTGGTACGGCGTCCCGGTCGGGGCCGACATCAGCGCGCTGGCCGGCGCCGACCCGTTCCAGGTGCCCGCAGCCTGGGTCAAGCTCTGGGTCGCCAAGAACCCCTCGCTCGACCTCTCGACGATCACCTACAGCCAGTTCACCCAGCTGTTCAAGCAGTCGCAGGCCGAGTACGACAAGGTCATCGGCACCGACGACCCGGACCTGTCGGCCTTCCGCAAGTCCGGCGGCAAGCTGCTGACCTGGCACGGCCTGGCCGACCAGTACATCCCCACCCAGGGCACGGTGCACTACCGCGAGAAGGTCGAGCGTGAACTGGGCGGCACCAAGCGGGTGGACGACTTCTACCGTCTCTTCCTCGCCCCGGGCACCAACCACTGCGGCCTCAACGGCGCTGACGGCTCCACCGACGGCCTCGCCGCACTGACCGCCTGGGTCGAGCACGGCAAGGCGCCCAAGACTCTGCCCGCCACCCTGATCAACGCCGACGGCCAGAGCGTCACCCGGGACCTGTGCACCTACCCGCAGGTGTCCCGCTACAAGCGCTACGGCGACCCGGCCGTCGCTTCCAGCTTCAAGTGCGTCTCCCCGTCCCGGCACTGACCGGCCGGCGGCCACTGCATCCGCGGGTACTGCTGTGGCCGTGGCATGCGCGCTGGGGTTCGCCGGAGCCCACGAGGACGTCGACGCCGTGGCGATCAGGCTGACGGATCGGAGCGCCGGGGCACGGCGTTCAACGGGGTGCTGAGCACGCTCGCCGCCATCGCGGTCGGCATCGCCGGGGCAAGCAGTGGCCGATGTTGATCGCGGGCGGACTGTCCTTCGTCGTCGGCATCTTCTACAACATCCAGGCCGCGGCGACGATCCCTCGCTCGACTTCATCGTCCAGGCGGGCCTGCTTGGCTGGAAGACCCGTCAGCTGCGCACCCGGACCGTCTGACTGCCGTACCCCTTCTGTTCCGTCCCGGCCCGCGTCTCCACCACGCGGGCCGGGACGTTTCTCATGTCGTCAGCCGACGCGGTAGCGCACCGGGAGGGAGAGCACGCCGCGGATGATGCCGGAGCCGATCCACTGCAAGGAGCCTGCCGGGCCGGCGAGTTCGAGTTCGGGGACGCGGGCGAGCAGGGTGCGCAGGGCGATGGTCGTCTCCAGGTGCGCGAGCGGGGCGCCCAGGCAGTAGTGGATGCCGCACACCGCCGCACCGAGAGCGACGACGACCATACTGCCGCCGGGGATCGGCACCCCCGCCCAGTTCGATGTCTTCCGCCGCGTAACGGCTGGTGGAGCGCTCGACGGAGGTGTCGTAGTGCCGGAACTCCTCAGGTCGTGGGCGAGCCGGGCGTACCGCACGGGGCATGTACGGACACGCCGGAGGGGCATGCGCGGTGCGCATGCCCCTCCGGCGGCGGAGAACTCAGTTGTCGCTGTTGAAGATGGTCAGCACGCGCAGCACCTCCAGGTAGATCCACACCAGCGTCGTGGTGAGACCGAAGGCGGCCAGCCACGCCTCCTCGCGCGGGGCACCGTAGGCGACTGCGTCCTCGACCTGCTTGAAGTCCAGGGCGAGGAACGCCGCGCCGAGCAGGATGCCAGCGAGGCCGAAGAGGATGCCGAGGCCGCCGCTGTGGAACCCGAGGCCGTCGTCCGCGCCGAAGGCGGAGAAGAGGAGGTCTGCGACGAGCAGCAGGAGGAAGCCGGTAGCGGCCGCGGCGACGAACCCGGTGAACCTCTGGGTAACCCGTATCCAGCGCATGCGGTACGCGACGAGCACACCCGCGGACACTGCGAAGGTGCCGAGCACCGCCTGCACGACCACACCCGGCGCGATATAGGTCGAGATCGTGCCGGAGAGGACGCCGAGGAAGACACCCTCGAACGCCGCGTACCCGAGGATCAGCACCGGGGACGGCGTCCGCTTGAAGGATTGGACCAGCGACAGGACGAAGGCGACGAGAGCCGCGCCCACACGATGCCGTACGAGCGGCCGATGTTCGCCTCGTCGACGGGCAGCAGGAGCCAAGACGGTGCCGAGCGTCGTCCCGGTGCGGACGATGACGTCGTCCATGGTCACCGCGATCCCGGCGGTCTGCGGTGACGTGTCCGCACCGGGGGCGTAGGGGTTGGTCGCGTAGTCGTCCGCCGGCCGGCCGCCGACAGCGGCACCCACCGGCCGCTGCGCGTAGGCGTCGGCCGGGCCGGCGTCACGGGCGGCACCCCAGCGGGAGAAGATCGGGTTGCTGGACCTCACGTCATTCCTCCTCGTCTGCCGCACACTCGCGGCCTGTGGCAAAGCGTTGTCATCAGGTGTCCGGGACGGCACACGTGTGGCACTGGTCCTGTACCGGGCCGACGACGGCAACCCCGCGCGTCACCACTCTGGCGGGTGACGCAATCGGAAGCAAGTCATCCGAGTGCGCACACCCGGCGGCGGTCATTCGGACGGTGTCGCCGGGCCGTCGAGCAGCCCCATGAGGAAGTTGTCCCAGTTCAGGCCGTCCATCTCCGCCTCGGCCGAGGTGATCCGGTAGGTCGCGTCGAGCCATTCCGTCAGCGGTGCCGCGGGCACCTCGAACAGGGCCTCCACCTCCTCCGATTCGAGAAGGAGCCAGGACGAGGGCCGTTACCTGGGCAGTGCCGGCCACATCCGTACGTCGCCACAGCCGCTCATCGATGTCAGGCCGTGGTGGAGGAGCTCGCGGCCGATGCGCCAGATGGGACTCGGTCCTCGTTCCGCCTGGAACTCGACCGTGATCACCGCGGGCATGTTCGGGTCGAAGCGGAACTCCGCCCGTATCGGCAGCGGGGTGAACTCATCGAGCATCTGGTCGAGGTCCAGGAACAGCGGAGGCACCGGCTCGGACGCCGGACGCGCCTTCAGGGGTGACTGATCACGGTGCATGACAGGAGTTCCCTCCGTGGGGCGAAGTCTGCGCCTACCACTCTTCGCCGGGAACAGAACCCACACATCGGTCACTTGACGGTCAAACGACGTCGTCTGGAGGGGCGTAACAGAACCCCGGCGGCCGAAGAGCGGCTCCGGGAAGCGTCGAACGGGCTGCGCGGGACGTGACGTAAGTCAATTGGCTGCGGAGAGGCCGAAGGCCGACAAGCTCTCGTCGACGTCCACGCGATGCCCTCGGTCCGGTCCTTGAACTCCTGCCCGGACCCGCGGGTCCGGTACGATGTGTACCGGACTCAAGGGTCCACTTATGGCGTCCCTCCGCAACCGAAGGACACACCCACGATGAGCCACGTCCGTATCTCCGACGCCCTCCGCGCCCTGGTCTTCGAGCCCGACCCCGCGGTGGAACTGCACGAGGTCCTCGACCGCTACTACGCCCCGGACTACACACACCGCAGCGACGGAAAGACGCTGAACCGCGACGAGTTCACGCAGATGGTCGCGGGCATCCGCGGCCAGGTCACGGAAGGCACGGTCACCGTGCTCGACGAGCTGACCGACGGTGACACCTACGCCGAACGGCACGCCTTCCGCATCACTTTGAAGAACGGCACCACCCAGACCCGGGAGATCGCGATCTTCGGCACCTTCGCCGAGGACGGCCGCTTCCGGCACCTGAGCGAGACGGGTTTCGACGTCGAGCCCGCCCGGACCGTCTGAGCCACCCACGATCGGAGAACCACCATGCCCCGTCTCACCGACCCGGATCCCGCCTCGTTCCCGGACGAGGTCGCCACGTTCCTCGGCAAGCTGCCGCCCGACCCGATGGTCAAGATGATGTCCCACTCGACGGGCACCGTGAAGCCGTTCGTCGAGTTCGCCAGGACGCTGTTCACCTCACTCGAACTGCCGGACCGCGCACGCGAACTGGTGGTCCTCACCGTCGCCGCCCACACCGACGGTACGTTCGTCGCGGCCCAGCACGACCCCATGGCCCGCTCGGCCGGCGTCGACGAGCGAACCCGGCAGCTCGTCCGCGACCGGCAGATCGACAGCCCCGAACTGTCCGAGGCCGACCGCGCGCTCGTCCGGTTCACCGCCGAGGTGGTGCGGCACCCACGCGTCTCCGACGAGGTCTTCGACGAGGCCCGCCGGTTCCTCAGCGACCGCGAACTGGTGGAGGTGCTGCAAGCGGCCGGCTACTACTGGTCGTTCGGACGGATCGCCACAGTGCTGAACGTGGAGGTGACCAAGGTGTACGACGACGAACCGGTGCTCGGCACCTCCAGGGACACCACCGGCGTCTGAGGCGCGGCGGACCGCGATCCGGCGTGTGGATTCCGCCTCCGGCAGGCCGCACTCGCGCGGATCCAGCTGCGCCCGACGGGCCCTGAGAAAGGCGCCGAGGGCACGGGGGTCGGGTGTCGGTTTCATGTCCTCCAGTTTCATGCGGCCGCGACACAGGTGTGAGTGGGCAGGTTCTTTCCCAGGCAGAAACCTGCCTCTCCCGCGGGAGAGGCAGGTGGCGGATGGTGGATGTGTGCCCGGTACGGACCGTGTGCTCCACGACATCGTCGTCACCGTCCTTCAGTCGAAGCGGGCGTGGGTGCAGCCGCTGGACTTCCTCGTGGTGCAGGGCTTTGACCAGTACTTCGACGAGCGCCTGGAGAAACTGGGGGCGGGCGGGAGTGACTTCCTGCTCGTGAATCTGTTCGGTGAGCCGCTCGGGGCGCCGATGCCCCCGTCGGCGATGGGAGAGCTGTTCGCCCGCCTGTCGGAGCGTGCGGGACTGGGGCGGAAGATCGGACCACACATGGCCCGGCGGGCGTTCGGCAGCAACGTCGTGGACGCTGGCGGCAGCTGGGACGAAGTACAGATGCTGCTGGGACAGGAGCACCCCGGGTCGGTCGCGCCGTATGATCCCGGACCGCAGCCGGGTGCGAGAGGCCGTCGAGCGGGTCCCCTCGCCGTGCGAGCTGGCTGAGCGAGGTGAGCGATGACCGCGCCGGTGCGGCACGCCATGGCGTCGGGCGCCGTGGCGGATCCGCGGACGCGGCAGACCGTGGACGCCCTGGATCCTGAGTTCCTGCGGATCGTGCGGTGGGACTGGGACCCGCGAGTGATCTTCTTTCCCAAGGACCACCCCGTGCTGGGCATGCCGGACTGCTGCGTGAAGGGCTGCACCAGGGGCGTCAGGTTCGGCCGGCCCATGTGCATGGGCTGCGAGCGGACCTGGAAGGCGTCGGGGTGTGTCCCTGGAGGACTTCGCCCAGATCGTCAAGCCCCGGATGCTGGGTATGCGGCAGGAGATGTGCCGTGTGCCGCGCTGCGGACGGCCGGCGAAGTCTGCTCAGGTGGCGCTGTGCGATCCGCACCACCGTCAGCGGGTCGACACCCTGAAACTGAGCATGGCGGACTTCATCGGCCACCCCGCGGTCATCCTGCGCGCGAGTACTGGGCAGTGCGAGGTGGCGGTCTGCTACCGGCTGCGCGATTACGACACCTCTCCCTATTGCCAGGCGCACTCGCTGCGGCTGAAGTACGCCCGCAGGCGTGGTCAGGTGAGCGACGAGGAAGGGTGGCGGCGTAGGACCTCGGCCATCAACGCCGACCGGGAGCTGTGTCTGCGGGGGTCTGCCGGACCGGGTTGTCGCGGAGGTCCTCTACGGGCTTCAGGCCCGCACCGAGGCGGGCGCCAGGACGTGGGACCACTTCCTTCGGCCGCTGTGCGACCGGCTGCGGCAGATGCAGACGCCGACCCTGGAGGCGCTGGCCGACCCGGAGGTGTTCGCCAGGTCTCGCACGTGAAGTCCACGCACGGTGTGGTCCGCGATGCTGATGTGGCTGGACAGGCTCGGGGCGACGCCGGAGACAGAGCGCCGCAAGGACGTGTGGGATCTGAGGATCTTCACGGGGCAAACCGGCACCCTGGACTTCACCCGGATCTCGCAGCCGGCGCGAGGCGGTGACGCACTGGGCGTACGACGACCTGCCGCGCCGGCGGGGCAAGCGGCCGGGCGGTGCGGTCCAGCCGTACGTGACGGCCATGAACCTGCTGTCGGAGAGCCTGCGCCTGCAACGCGAGGACGGCGGCATCCATCCGCCCGATCTGCACCGCCGGGACATCGTCGCCTTCTGCAACCGGCTGGCGTTCCTGACCGGAACCGGCAAGATCACCGCGCACACGCGCAGCAAGGCCGTACGCAACGTCGCGCTCGTGCTGACCCGAATCCGCACTCTGGGACTGACCCACCCCGGGCCAGCCGATGGCGGGCCTGCCGACCGACTTCCGCCTGCAGCGGGAAGACGCTCCCGCCGAGCCGGAGGACACCGAGGCCGGTAAGGACCTGCCCGACGCGGTCAGGCGCCAGCTGTGCGACCACCTCGACGACCTGGAGGAGCTCATCAGCCGCGAGGTCCGCGTGAGCACCGAACTGCTGATGGACACCGGCCGGCGTCCCCAGGAGATTCGCGACCTGCCCTTTGACTGCCTGGAACAGGACCCCGACGGCTCCCTCGTCCTGGTCTACGACAACCACAAGTCCTACCGGATGGGCCGGAGGCTTCCGATCGGCAAGGCCACCGCGGCCGTCATTACCACCCAGCAGCAGCGGGTGCGCGAGATGTTCCCCGACACCCCTGTCAGCGAGCTGAAGTTGCTGCCCAGCATGCGCGCCAACCCGCACGGCACCAAGGCGATCCACTCCATCGGCGAAGGCCACCGCACCTGGGTCGACGCGCTGCCCGACTTCCTCGTCCCCACCACCGTGGAAGAGGACGGGCAGACGGTCACCCTCCTGCCCTTCGACAAGGGCAGGATCTTCCCCTACGCCTACCGGCACAGCTACGCCCAGCGGCACGCCGATGCCGGCGTCGCCCCGGACGTCCTCAAGGAGCTGATGGACCATTCCGATCTCAAGACCACCCCAGAACTACTACCGGGTCAGCCAGGACCGGCGTCGTGACGCCGTGGACCGGGTGGTCGCCCTGCAGTTCGACCGCAACGGCACTCGCGTCTGGCGCAAGGCCCAGTCACTGCTGGACTCCGAACACGTACGGCGGGCGATCGGGGAGGTCAGCGTCCCCTACGGCGTCTGCCAGGAGCCCTCGAATGTCGCGGCTGGCGGGCAGAGCTGCCCCATCCGGTTCCGCTGCGTGGGCTGCGGACCATTTCCGCACCGACGTCTCCTACCTGCCTGATCTACAGGCGTACCTGGCCGACCTGCTGCGCAGCCGGGAGCGGCTGATCTCGGCGTTCGCCGCCGACGACTGGGCGCGCAGCGAGGCCATGCCCTCCCAGGAGGAGATCCGTCGGTTGCGTCGCCTGATCGACCGGGTCAAGGCCGATCTCGGTGACCTCACGGCCGAGGAACAGGCCCAGATCGGCGAGGCCGTCGCCGTCGTACGCCGCAGCCGGAGCGTCATGCTGGGCATGCCCCGCATCGGCCGGCCCCTGCCCGACGTGCACGCCACGAGGTCCGCATGAGCAGGGCCATGGCCGACGGCCGCCGCGCCGACGGTGAACGCCGCCGCCAGCGCGTGAAAACCGCCATCAGGCAGGCCACCGGGAACGGCACGGCGATCAGCGTGAGCGGCATCGCCCGGCAGGCCGGGGTCGACCGCACCTTCCTCTACCGCCACCGCGACCTGCTCGCCCTCATCCACGCCGCCGAACGGCAACCCTCTGCCGCGGAGCCCGGGGCCGGGCCCCCGGTCAGCCTCGCCTCGCTCCAGGCCGACCTCGCCAACGCACACGCCCGCAACACCCGGATCGTCATCCAGACCCAGCGCCTGGAGCGCCGGCTGGCCGAGCTGATGGGCGTGCAGGCGTGGCGGGAGTCGGGCCTCGGTGCCCCCGCCGACCAGGAAGAGCTTCAGCGCCAGGTCTCCCGCCTGGAACAGGAGAACACCGAGCTGTTGGCGCGGCTGGAGGAGAGGGACGCCAAGCTGGAGGCTGCCCGGGCAGCCAACCGCGAGCTGACCCGGGCCCTGAACCAGAAGGGAACCGCGGACCGCTAGGGTTCGGCCGGCCCGGTCGTCCCGCTTCCGGTCGAGGTAGCCCTTGGCCGCGCAGGGCGTGCTTCGGCGGGGCGTCTCCGGCTTCGACGGCCGCCCCGAGGAGACCGACGAGGGCGCTACCGATCTTGCGCAGCCCGAGCGACAGCAAATACTTGGCTAGCCACATGTTCGCTGTTACGGTAATTATGTGTCCAGCCACCTAAATGGGTGGGTGCACGAGGGGAGTCGTCATGAAAGCCATCCTGTTCGACCGTTTCGGAGGCACGGAAGTGCTGCACGAAGCGGACATCAAGGTCCCGCAGCCCGGCCCCGGCCAAGTGCGCGTCCGCGTCAAGGCAGCCGGGCTGAACGCGCTGGACGGCAAGATCCGCTCCGGGGCACTGGAGGCCGTGTTCCCCACGCCGCTCCCCTCTGTCCCCGGTCACGAACTTGCCGGCGTGGTGGACGCCCTGGGTGAGGGCGTGCAGGACGTGCAGGTGGGTGACGAGGTGCTGGGCTGGTCGGACACCGGCTCGTACGCCGAGTACGCACTGGCCACCATCGTGGCCCCCAAGCCCGCCGGCCTCGACTGGCAGCACGCGGTCGCGCTGCCGGTGGCGGGCGAGACGGCCGAGCGGGTCCTGAACCTGCTGGGCGTCGCCGCCGGGGAGACGGTGCTGATGCACGGCGCGGCCGGAGCGGTCGGGACCCTGGCGGTCCAGCTCGCCACTGCCCGCGGAGCGCGTGTCATCGGCACCGCCGGCCCCGCCAACCAGGAATACCTCGCCGCGCTCGGCGCCACCACGACCGTTTACGGCGAGGGCCTGGTCGAGCGGGTCCGGGCGCTCGCCCCCGACGGCGTGGACGCGGTGTTCGACCTGGCCGGGAAGGGAGCCCTTGAGGACTCCATCGCCCTGCGCGGCGGCACCGAGCGCATCGTCACCATCGCCGACTTCCGCGCGCACGAGCTCGGCATCACCTTCGCCAACGGTCCCCAGGAACGCTCGGCCGCCCGCCTGGCCGCCCTGGCGCAGGATGCCGCGACCGGCAAGGTCGTCACCACCGTCACCGCCTACCCGCTCGACCAGGCCGCCACGGCCCAGCAGGTCAGCGACGCCGGGCATGTCCGGGGCAAGCTCGTCCTCACCCTCGACTGATCATGCCCGCCACTCCTTCCGCCACGCCCTCCCGATTTACCGATCATCACCTGTTCATCACCGCACCGAAGGACCATTCATGCTGAACGCCCTGTGGACGCCGACCACCGTCGGTGACATCTCCCTCCCGCACCGCCTGGTCATGGCCCCCATGACCCGTGACCGCTCCACACCCGAAGGCGTACCGACCGAGCTGAACGCCGAGTACTACGTCCAGCGGGCCTCGCACGCGCTCATCATCACCGAGGGCACCCAGCCCTCCGCCGACGGCCAGGGCTACCTCCTCACCCCCGGCATCCACAATGACGAGCAGATCGCCGGGTGGCGCAAGGTCACCGACGCCGTACACGCCGCCGACGGCCGCATCGTCATCCAGCTGATGCACACCGGACGCATCGCCCACCCCGACAACACCCCCCACGGGCGCCGGCCGGTCGCCCCTTCGGCGATCCGGCCGCAGGGCGCGATGTTCACCGCGTCCGGGCCCCAGGAGATGCCGACACCCCGTGCGCTGTCGACGCAGGAGGTCGCGGCGACCGTCGAGGACTTCCGCCGCGCCGCAGCGGCTGCCGTCGCGGCAGGCGCCGACGGCGTGGAGATCCACGGCGCCAACGGCTACCTGGTGCACCAGTTCCTGTCCGGCAACACCAACCAGCGCACCGACCGCTACGGCGGCTCGCTCGAGGGCCGCATCCGCTTCGCCGTCGAGGTCGCCGCTGCCGTGGCCGACGAGATCGGCGCCGACCGCACCGGTATCCGTATCTCTCCCGGCAACCCCTACAACGACATCGCCGAGTCGGACACCGCCGAGTTGTATCCGGCTCTCCTGCGCGCCCTCAGCCCGCTCGGTCTGGCCTACCTCCACGTGATGCACGCGGGCGACGAGGAACTGCTGGACACCCTGCGCGCGCTGTGGCCGACCACGCTGATCCTCAACCGGGCCGGCACCGACCTGCCCACCCGCGCCAAGGACATCGACCACGGCACGGCCGACCTCGTCTCCGTCGGTGCCCTCGCGCTCGCCAACCCGGACCTGGTCGAGCGGCTACGCTCGGACGCGCCGCTGAACACCCCCGACCCGGCGACCTTCTACGGCGGCGGAGTGGCCGGCTATACCGACTACCCCACCTACACCGTCTGAGGAACCGCATGTCCGTCCCCACACCCCGCATCCCCAGCACGGCCAGCGAGGGGCCGATGAGCTACGCGATCTTCCAGCTCGCCCGCGCTCACCGCGCCCGCGCCGCCGCCATGCTCCGCGAGATGGACCTGCATCCCGGACAGGAACTGCTGCTGATGCAACTGCTGGACCGGGACGGCCAGACTCAGTCCGAGCTGCTCGAAAGCGTCGGCCTGGACCACTCAACGGTCTCGAAGTCCCTGCGACGCATGCAGGACGCCGGCCTGCTCGTCCGCGAGCCGGCCGAACACGACCGACGCGTCATGGTCGTCCACCTCACCGACAAGGGCCGTGCCATGCGCGAGCCCCTGGCAGCCATGTGGCGGGCCCTGGAGGAGACTTCCGCGCTGAACCTGTCGGCGCAGCAGGTGGAGTCCTTCGTCCGCACCGCCTACGCCATCGCCGACGCGATCAACACCCGCGCTCTTCCGCGGGAAGAGTCCGAGTAACTCACCTCGGCGTGCACCCCGGTTCCGGCCTGGAGTCGAATCGTTTCCGGCGTTCCTGCGAAGTGGACAGAGCTGCAGCGCACTCGGCTCACGAAGGCCCGTGCTGAACGGAGCCAGGCTCCCCAACTGTCGGAAGCCCGGTGAGCCGAGCCAGCCGATGTGGCGGGACCCCTGCTCACCCCCGTACGTCAGGAATAACGGGCTGAGCGGGGCCTCAGCGTCAGGGGCAAGCGCGAGCCGTCCCGGTGCAGGCAGCAACACCTCTCCCACGGGGATGTCGAGCCCTTCCCCGTCGTCGGCCGGCCGCACATCGAGGACGGCCGCATCACCCGCGTCCGGGTCACCGTCGACCTCCGCAAGCTCCTGCGGTCCGGCGACGACCCGCGCCGCGGATCCACCCATCACAGGCCCGCCCCTTGAGCAACCGGGCCGACGGCGCCCACGTCCGCAGCCACCTAATCCCCCACACCTGACCTGATGGAAAGTGAGACCCCCCGTGACCACCACCCTCCCCGTCCTCGTCGTCGGCGCGACCGGCTCCCTCGGCGGCAAGGTCGTCGACGAACTGCTGGGGCGCGGTAAGAACGTCCGCGCCCTGGTCCGGCCGACCACCGACGCGAGCAGGCTCGAAAGCCGGGGTGTCGAGATCGCCCGCGGCGACATGCTCGACCTCGACTCGCTCGTCGCCGCCATGAACGGCGCCGATGCCGTCATCACTACCGCTGCCGGCTACACCCGCGGCGGCAAGAACGCGTACGACATCGACACCGTCGGCAACGCCAACCTCGCCGAGGCCGCCCACCGCGCCGGCATCCGGAGGTTCGTCCTGACCAGCATCCTCACCAGCGACCAGACCCCCCAAGTCCCGCACTTCTGGCACAAGAAGATCGCCGAGGACAAGCTCGAACAGCTCGGCGTCCCGTTCATCGCACTGCGCCCGGGGGCATTCCTCGACCAGATCGCGACCATGGCGGGCGACCCGCTCGACAAGGGCCGCCTGATGTGGATCGGCAAGACCACCGTCCCGCTGACCTTCGTCCACACCTCCGATCTCGCGGCATACCTGGCGGCCGCCGTCGACGCCGAGGCCGACAACGGTGAGCGCATCGACATCGGCTGGGACCGTCCGGTCAGCATGCGCGAGATGGCCGACCTGATGGGCCACCGGGCCGGAAAGAAGATCAAGGTGTGGTCCGTCCCTTCCACCGTCGCCCGCGCCGCAGGAGCCGTCGCCGGCCGCTTCATGCCTCTGGTCAAGGACATGGCCGCGATGTTTGGCTGGTTCGACAGCGGCCGCTACGTCGCCGACCCCCGCCGCCAGGAGCAGCTGTTCGGCCCCGTCCCCGCGGCCGAGGACGCCCTCGGCCGGTACACCGACGAGCTGGGCACGGCGCAGCACCGGTGACGGGCCCGCATCCCGGTCCCGCCACCCGGGCGGGGGCCAACCGATGGGTGGAGACCGCTGTGACAGATCACCACACGTTCCCACCGCCCCCCGGATTGGGACCTGCCCGGCCCGGCTGCAGCCGGGCTTCACCTGAACTGGCGATACCACGACACCTGTTGCACCTGTTGGCGTCAACGGAACCGGCGCTGAGCTGCATGGAGCCCTCTCGGCTAGCCTCGCGCCACAGTCGCTCCCCTAGAGAAGTCCTGTTGTACGGGCAGGGTCGTACGGATCGAGGACGCACCCTGCTCACCCGCGTCCCGCACCTGGAACTGGCGGTTCCTGCCTACTCCCTCGCCTGGTTCCCGTCCGGCATGGTGCGCGGTGTGCTGTACCTGCCGGTGCGCTACCGCACCGCGGACGCACTCCGTCAAGGCTCTGCTGTCAGGTCGCGGTAGGCGGGGCCGTACACGATGTACAGCGCCGCGAGGAAGCCGTCCTTCTCTTCAGGAGTGGCCAGCCGTACAAGTCACACATGTCAATGCGTCACCGCCTTGACTGGTGACGGAGCTGGGTGCAAGATGAGGGCAGTCCCGTCGACCGACAGGACCCGGCCACGACACGAAGTGGAGGCTGGTCGTGAACCAGGAAGCCACGATGGACACCGCCGCGGCGGCACGGCGTGTGCGCTTCGGCAAGCTGCCCGAGCGCATCAGCTACGAGGACATGACCGAAGTGGTGGAGCCCGGGCTGAATGGCGGGGCGAAAACCTCTCCCCAGGACACGGGCGCGTGGCGCACCTTCTCGTGCCTGGCCCTCGACCTGGGGCTGTAGCACTCAGGTACAGGTCCGTACCGCAGCCGTCGCTACAGGGCTGGATCGACCGCAGCCCCGATCCCGCGGACGGCGCTCGCGCATCCTGCGCCTGACACTCAAGGGCCGGACCCGGCTCGCCGAACTGTGCGAACGCACCATCCAGTTGCTCGACCGGCGGCTGAGCGACTGGAGCGACGCTGCCGAAGATCACCAGCGACCTCGGCGGCGAGTAGCCGGCCCGGCGTCGTGTGCCGCAGTGGATGGCGGTCCGTCAGGACGGACAGCTCCGCAGCGGCTTCGCGGTGCGCATAGGAGGACACACCTCCAGGGCCGCCAGCCGCAGTTCCTACAGTCCCCGGCCCCGACCTTCGACATGTGTGCACACGTATTCAGGTTGGCCGACTCACGCTCTTGTGTGTCTACTGAGACACATGGTTGTTTTGTGTTGGAAGAACTTTCTGCCTGCCTGGTCGGCTTTGATGCCTACCGATCGAAAGGACCTCTGGTGATCGCTCGCCGCTCTCTTCTCCGTACCAGCGGTGCCGCAGCGGCCGGCGCGCTCGGCGTAGCCGCTCTGTCGTCGACCGCCGCAGCTGCGGACTCCGATCCGACTGCAGGCGTCACACGCACCCTGCTTCAGGAACACCCCTCGCCCGCCGAGGGCTGGGAGGCCGTGCAGACGCTCGTGCAGATTCCTCGGCACAAAGAGTCGGGCCGTCACAGCCATCCCGGTGTCGAGGTCGGATACATCGTCCGCGGCGACGTCCTGATGGAGTTCGACGACCGGCCGCCGCTCCGGCTGCGCACGGGTGACCCGTTCTTCATCCCGAACGGTGTCATCCACAACGCTCGCAACGTCGGCACGGTGACCACGATGATGCTCTCCACGTACGTGGTCGACGAGACGAAGCCCCTGGTGACCAACTACTAGGACTCCTCCTTTCCTCCAACGGCGAGCCGGGCCCGACCCACGCGCTGCCTCAGGTCCGCGCGGTCGACCTCACCTGCTCGACCGTGCTGCCGTGGGCGGCGCGCTCTGTCGTCGCGTTGACCAGCAGACAGCCGCGTTCAGGGTCCGACACGTCGGCCAGGGCCAGCGCGAGCAGCACACTGGGCAGCGTCGTGCGAATGTCGGGGGGTGAGTCGACTGTCTGCCGACTGCAGTGGTCGGAGAGAGAAACATGTCCTGGCCCGATCGCACGCTATCCCCCGGCGCGGACGACGGGAATTTGACGACAGGACCTATCCTGCGAGGTTGCCGACCGGGAACTGCGGCACGACCGCGACCGGGCAGGCGACGTGCCGCAGCGCGGCGTGGGTGACCGGGCCGAGTTTCCACACGCCCCGGGGCGGGTGCGGTCGGCGGCCCACGATCAGAAGTCGGCTGTGCGTGCAGGAGGACGGCAGCACCTCGGCGGCCGGTCCGGCCGTGACGTGTTGCACGACGGCGACCTCGGGGAACTTCTCCTGCCAGGGCGTCAGAGTGGCCTCGAGCCGGGCGCGTTGGTCCTTGCCGTTGCACGGCCCGGAGCGCGGGGGTACGGCTGTGATCGCGCGGACGAGAAGACCGTGGGCGTCGGCGGTGGTGAAGGCGAACTCCAGCAGGGGGTCGGCGGCCGGTCCCGGCTCCCGCACCCCTACCACGATCTCGTTGCGCCCCGCCGTCCCCAGGTGGTCCCAGTCGGCCTCGACCGTTGCGTCGTCCGCCCGGACGACGACGGCGGGGCACCGCGTGAGACCCAGGACGTGCAGGGCGGTGGAGCCGAGCAGGAAGCTCGCCACCGAGCCGTGTCCGCGGGACCCGAGCACGAGCAGGTCCGCGTCCGTGCTGCGGTCGAGCAGGGCCTGTGCGGCTGTTGCCGACACGAGTTCCGTGGTCAGCGTGAGATGGCCGTGGTGGTGCCGCAGGTCGGACGCTGTTCGCAGCAGGACCTCCTGGCCGTACCGCCGCTTGCTCCGGGCCTGGTCAGCCACGGGCACATTGGGCGGCTGGGTGGTCCAGGAGTGGAGCAGGTGGACCGGCACGTGCCGGACCTCGGCCTCGTGCGCGGCCCACCGGGCAGCCGTCGTACCGGCGGGGGAGCCGTCGACGCCGACGACGAGTCCGGTCATGGCGCACCTCCGGTGGGGCGGGGGACATACGGCGCCATGCCGCCCCGCATTTTCCTCCGCTTCCAGGCTCGTGCGCCTTCACCTGCCAGGCCAGGGCCGGACGGTGTTCCTCCGGGGACCGTACGGCCCAGCGCGGCACGGCGGCGGTCACGCACCCCGTGCCCCTGCGCGGCGACCGTCGGCCGCCCGCCGGTCAAGCGGCGTCGGTGCTCGACGTCACGGCCGCAGACCCCGGCGGGACCGCGCAGAGTTCGAACGCACCGGACAGGCGGGTGAGCCGGAGGATGCGCCGGAAGCGCGGGTTGTCGGTGACGAGCCGCAGTCGGCCCTGCCGGGCGCGGACGTGGTTGGAGACCCGGCACAGCACGCCCAGCCCGCTGCAGTCGATGAAGGAAACCGAGCGCAGGTCCACCACCAGGTCGGGGAGCGGACGCGCGGACAGCACGTCCAGACGGGCGCCGATGCACGGCGCCGTGAGTATGTCGATCTCGCCGCTCAGCTCCACGATCGTCGTATCGCCGACGACACGTGCCGTGGGGCGGGGCGTGGCCCTGATCTGAGTCTCGGACACAGTGGAAGACAAACCCCATCGCCGCGGTGGGCGATAGGGCCGGTCGGGCCCCTTGTGGCAGAGCCGGTCGGGTCCCTAGTGGCAGAAGTCATGGGGGCCGTTGGGCCCCGCCTCGACGCCGCCCTGCCCGTCCGGCCGCCCACCAGGGCCGACCGGCCCATGCGCATCCGGGCGGACCCTGTGACGCTGGACCTGTGGGGCCTTTACGGCACCGCTCCTCGCCCAGAGGAGGCAATCGTCATGAAGGGCTACGTCTTCCACGGCCCCGGACAGTCCGCCTGGGAAGAGGTCCAGGACCCCGGCATCGAGGACGCCACCGACGCGATCGTGCGGGTGGACGCCGTCACCATCTGCGGGACGGACCTGCACATCCTCAAGGGCGACGTGCCCGAGGTGCGGCCCGGCACGGTGCTGGGGCACGAGGCGGTCGGCGAGATCGTCGAGGTGGGCGGCGATGTACGCACCGTAAGGCCGGGCGACCGGGTACTGGTTTCCTGCATCAGCGCCTGCGGCCGCTGCCGCTACTGCCGGGAGAGCAGGTACGGCCAGTGCCGGGGCGGCGGAGGCTGGATCCTCGGCCATCTGATCGACGGCACCCAGGCCGAGTACGTCCGCGTCCCGCACGCCGATCTGTCCGTGCACGCGCTGCCCGGCCCGTTGGACAGCAAGGACGCCGTGCTGCTCGCGGACATCTTCCCGACCTCGTACGAGGTGGGCGTGCTCAACGGGCGGGTACGGCCCGGAGACACCGTCGCCGTGGTCGGGGCCGGTCCCATCGGGCTGGCGGCGATCGCCACGGCACGGCTGTTCACCCCCGAACGGATCATCGCCGTGGACCTGGCCGCCGCCCGCCTGGACGCCGCCAAGCGGCTCGGCGCGGACGCCGTGGCCGACGCCCGCGAGATGCCCGAGCAACTGGTCGCCGACCTCACCGACGGGCTGGGTGCCGACGTGGTCATCGAGGCCGTCGGTGCACCGGAGAGCTTCGAGCTGTGCACCCGCATGGTGCGCCCCGGCGGGCACGTGGCCAACGTCGGTGTGCACGGCACGCCCGCGACCCTGCACCTCGAAGACCTCTGGATCAAGAACGTGACGATCACGACCGGGCTGGTCGACACGTACTCCACGCCCACCCTGCTGCGGATGGCGGCCGCGGGCCGGCTGCCCACCTCCCAGCTGGTCACCCACACGTTCCCGCTGGACCACATGGAGGAGGCGTACGACGTCTTCGCCCGGGCCGCCGAGACCGGCGCGCTCAAGGTGGTGCTCGGCGAGCCGCAGCACGACGTCGTCGCCGTGCGGCCGACCTGACGGAGAGGAAGTGAGGGACATGACCGAGCAGGCGATGTGGAGGAGGACGGAAGGGTCTCCGCGCGGCGACCTCGGCAGGCGGATCGCCCAGCGGCGCGCCGAACTGGGCCTCACCCGGCGGAAAACGGCCGCGCGTGCGGGGACGTCCGCCGGTTACCTGAGGCACCTTGAGGAGAACCCGGCCGCCGCACCGGACGCCGGTGTCCTGCTCAGGGTGGCCGGAGCCCTGGGAACCACCGTGACCGAGCTGTCCGGCGGCAACGTCGAGCTGCCGCCCGGTCTCGGCCGGGCCGCACGGCACCGCCGGTTCACCGAGCTGAGCGCGGTGGAGTGCCGGGCGCTGCTCGGCACGCACGGCGTGGGGAGGGTGGCGGTGGCCACCGCCTCCGGTCCGGCCGTCGTCCCCGTCAACTACAGCGTCGTCGACGACCGGATCGTCTACCGGACCGCGCCCGGCACGACGCCCTGGCAGGCCCGGGGGAACCTGGTCGCCTTCGAGGTCGACCGCATCGACGAGGCGCTCAGCCAGGGGTGGAGCGTGCTGGTGCGGGGCAACGCCCGGGCCGTGACAGAGCCGGACGAGGTGCGCCGGCTGGAGGAACGGACGTACAGCAGGCCCTGGGTGGGAGGCCGGCGGGTGGCGTGGGTGCGCATCGACCCCGTCGCCGTCACCGGCCGCCGGATCGAGTCCCGCTGAGTACGCCGTACTCGGACAGGACACCCACCGACATCACACAGTCCCCCGCCGTCGTCCGGCTGAACGGGTGCCATCTCGCGCGGATGGACCGGTCGGCCCTGTCGGGTGCCCGGGCATCGGGCGGAAGGTGGGAGGGCACTCGCCTCAACCCGCCACCTCCGTCCGAACCGGGAAGGGAACCCCATGTCCGTCGACACGCGACCGGTGTCCGCCGAGCTCACCGACGAGGAGCTCCAGGCGCTGGACGCCCACTGGCGCGCCGCGAACTACCTGTCCGTCGGCCAGATCTACCTCATGGCCAACCCGCTGCTCACCGAGCCCCTCCGCCCGGAACACATCAAACCCCGCCTGCTGGGCCACTGGGGCACCTCACCGGGCCTGAACCTGGTGCACACCCACCTCAACCGGGTGATCAAGGCCCGCGGGCTCGACGCCCTGTGCGTCTGGGGGCCCGGGCACGGCGGGCCCGCCGTCCTCGCCAACAGCTGGCTGGAGGGCTCGTACACCGAGACCTACCCGGACATCACGCGGGACGCGGCGGGGATGGCGCGGCTGTTCCGCCAGTTCTCGTTCCCCGGCGGCGTGCCCAGCCATGTCGCACCCGAGACCCCGGGCTCCATCCACGAGGGCGGCGAACTGGGCTATGCGCTGTCGCACGCCTACGGGGCCGCCCTGGACAACCCCGGCCTGCTGGTGGCCTGTGTCGTCGGGGACGGCGAGGCGGAGACCGGGCCGCTGGCGACCTCCTGGCATTCCAACAAGTTCCTCGACCCCGTCCACGACGGTGCCGTCCTGCCGATCCTGCACCTCAACGGCTACAAGATCGCCAACCCGGCCGTGCTCGCCCGCCTGCCGCAGCCCGAGCTCGACGACCTGCTCCGGGGATACGGCCACGACCCGATCCACGTCACCGGCGACGACCCGGCCGCCGTACACCGTGCCCTGGCGGGAGCCATGGACACCGCGCTGGACCGCATCGCCGCCATCCAGCGCGCCGCCCGCGAGGAGGGTGCCGCCGAGCGCCCCCACTGGCCGTTGATCGTGCTGCGCACACCGAAGGGCTGGACCGGCCCGGCGGAGGTCGACGGCCTGCCGGTGGAGGGCACCTGGCGCTCCCATCAGGTCCCGCTGGCCGGGGTGCGCGACAACCCCGAGCACCTGCGCGCGCTGGAGACGTGGCTGCGCTCGTACCGGCCGGAGCAACTGTTCGACGAGCAGGGCAGCCCCCGACCGCAGGTCCTCGCCTGCGTCCCGGCCGGGCCACGCAGGCTCGGCGCCACCGCGTACGCCAACGGCGGCCTGCTGCGGCGCGAACTGCCGCTGCCGCCGCTGGAGCGATACGCCGTCCCCGTCGACAAGCCCGGCGTGACCCTGCACGAACCCACCAAGGTGCTGGGCCAGTTGCTCGAACACGTCATGTGGGAGACGGCCCAGCGCCGTGACTTCCGCCTCGTGGGCCCCGACGAGACCGCGTCGAACCGACTGGACGCCGTCTACGCCGCCACCGGCAAGGCCTGGCAGGCCGGGACGCTGGAGGTGGACGAACACCTCGACCGGCACGGCCGGGTGATGGAGATCCTCTCCGAACACACCTGCCAGGGCTGGCTGGAGGGCTACCTCCTGACCGGCCGGCACGGGCTCTTCTCCTGCTACGAGGCCTTCGCCCACATCGTCGACTCGATGGTCAACCAGCACATCAAGTGGCTGCGCGTGACCCGCCGCCTGCCCTGGCGCGCCCCCATCTCCTCCCTCAACTACCTCCTCACGTCCCACGTGTGGCGCCAGGACCACAACGGCTTCTCCCACCAGGACCCCGGCTTCGTCGACCACATCCTCAACAAGAGCCCCGAGGTCGTACGGGTCTACCTCCCGCCGGACGCCAACACGCTGCTCTCCGTGGCCGACCACGTGCTGCGCAGCCGCGACTACGTGAACGTGATCGTCGCGGGTAAACAACCCTGCTTCGACTGGCTGTCCATGGACCAGGCGCGGGTGCACTGCGCCCGAGGCGCGGGCATCTGGGACTGGGCCGGCACCGAGGACCACACCCGGGAGCCGGACGTCGTGCTGGCCTGCGCGGGGGACGTGCCCACCCAGGAGGTGCTGGCCGCGTCCCAGCTCCTGCGCGCCCACCTGCCCCAGCTCGCCGTCCGCGTCGTGAACGTCGTCGACATCGCGCGCCTGCTGCCGAGCGAGGAACACCCGCACGGGATGACCGACTTCGAGTACGACGGCCTGTTCACCCACGACAAGCCGGTCATCTTCGCGTACCACGGCTACCCGTGGCTGATCCACCGCCTGGCCTACCGGCGCACCGGCCACAAGCACCTGCATGTCCGGGGCTACAAGGAGATCGGCACCACGACCACGCCGTTCGACATGGTGGTCCGCAACGACCTCGACCGCTACCGCCTGGTCATGGACGTCATCGACCGCGTCCCCGGTCTCGCGGTGCGGGCCGCCGCCGTACGCCAGCGCATGGAGGACGTCCGCCTGCGCCACCACGACTGGATCCGCGACCACGGCACCGACCTGCCCGAGGTCGCGGACTGGTCCTGGGACGGCTGACAGAACTCCGTGGGATACACAGACGTTCACACGGTCGTCCCGTCCGGGACGGTGAGCTGGATGCCGGTGATCAGGTCCGGGCGGATACGGACCGCGTAGTCCATGGTCTGCTGCACCCACGGGTGCAGCAGCGACCGGTACCGGGCCAGCTCCCGGGCGTCGGTCACCAGGCTGGCATAACCGGTGACCACGACGCTCCAGCCGACGTGGGTGTCCGGGTCGATGGCGTCCGCCTCATAGGCGACGACCACCCCTTGGGCGCCGGCATCCCGGGCGTGCAGGGTCAGCGCCGCGCCCTCATGGGTGCGGATGACGATGTCGCCGTGGTCCAGGACGTGGTTGACCGGGCGTACCGTCGGCAGCGCACGCCGGGTGAAGACGACCCTGCCCACGGAGACGCTGCCCAGCAGCCGCAGGGCCTCGGCCGTGTCCAGCGCGACGCTCTGGCGCGGGCCGGCGGGGCCGACCCGGCCGTTCGGGATCGCCGTGATGGTGTCCGGTGCGGAGCCCATGTCACCCTCTTTCCTGTGCTCGTCTCCAGCGTCGAACGCGCACGGGCGCGAGGGCAGGTGCCGGCCGTCCCGAGTGGGCGGGAAAACAGGGCCGACCGGCCCTGGCCCATCGGCCCACGGGGGAGCAAGATCCTGAGTAGGGAAGCCTCCGCGTCCGGACGGGGACGAGGGTGTACGACAGGAGCGGACCATGTCGGACAGTGAGCGCAGCGGCGCCGAGACCCCGATCCGCGTCTTCCTCCTCGACGACCACGAGGTGGTACGCCGCGGGGTCCACGACCTGCTCGACGACGAGCCGGACATCACCGTGGTCGGGGAGGCCGCCACCGCCGAACAGGCCCTCGTCCGGGTCCCCGCGCTGCGCCCGCAGGTCGCGGTGCTGGACGTACGGCTGCCGGACGGCGACGGCGTGACCGTGTGCCGGGAGCTGCGCTCGCGCATGCCGGACCTGGCGTGCCTGATGCTGACCTCGTTCGACGACGAGGAGGCCCTGCTGGACTCGATCATGGCCGGCGCGTCCGGGTATGTGCTGAAGCAGATCCAGGGCTCGGACCTGGTCTCGGCCGTCCGGACGGTGGCCGGCGGCCAGTCGCTGCTGGACCCGAGCGCCACCACTCGCCTGATGGCACGGCTGCGCGGCGGACAGCAGCCGGAGCCCGAGCCGGACGTCCTGCCGGGGCTGACCGACCGCGAACGCGAGATCCTCGCCCTGATCGGCGAGGGCCTGACCAACCGCCAGATCGGGCAGCGGCTCTACCTTGCCGAGAAGACGGTCAAGAACCACATCTCCCGCATGCTGGCCAAGTTGGGCGTCGAGCGGCGCGTCCAGGCCGCCGTCATCGCGACGCAGGCCCAGGACAGGCTGCGGCAGGAAGGGCACTGAGCCCACCTCCGGCCCCAGCCCGTCGCCGTGATCCAGTACCGACCCCTCCCGTGTCCCGATACCGTGGCTTTGGACCGGAACGTTCGGCCCGGGTACGTCGAGGGGACCTGGAGGACCAGCGGTGGGAAGCCCCAAGGAACCCGGGGGCGCCCGTGTGCGGCTGCCGCAGTTGAGGCTGGACGAGCTCCTGGAGGAGCTCCAGGCCCGCCTTGACGCGGCCCGGGGCACCCGCGACCGGGTGCACAGCCTGCTGGAGGCGGTGCTTTCGGTCGGCCGTGAGCTGGACCTGGAACAGGCGCTGCGCGGCATCGTGCAGGCCGCGGCCGTGCTGGTGGACGCCGAGTACGCCGCCCTCGGCGTGATCGGACCGGACGGCAAACGGCTGTCGGAGTTCCTCACCGTGGGCATCAGCAAGGAACAGATCGCCCGGATCGGCCACTACCCCGAGGGACACGGCATCCTCGGAGAGCTCATCCGCAACCCCGAGCCGCTGCGGCTGGAGAAGATCTCCGCGCACGCCGCCTCGTACGGCTTCCCGGCGCACCACCCGCCGATGAGCACCTTCCTCGGCGTCCCCATCCGCGTCCGCGACCAGGTCTTCGGCAACCTGTACCTGACCGAGAAGCGCGGCGGGGCGCAGTTCGACGAGGAGGACGAGGCGGTGCTGGCGACCCTGGCCGTGGCGGCCGGGGTGGCGATCGACAACGCCCGGCTCTACGAGGAGTCCCGGCTGCGCGAGCGGTGGCTGCGGGCGAGCGCCGAGATCACCCATCGCCTGCTGTCCGGCAGCGAACGCGGTGAGGTGCTCGCCCTGATCGCCGAGCGGGCCAGGGAGAACACCGGCGCTGCCCTGGCCGTCGTCGCGGTGCCGGTGGAGAACACCGACTCGCTCACCGTGGAACTGGCCATCGGGCAGGAGGCGGAGGCACATCGGGGGCGGGTGCTGCCCGTGGACGACAGCCTGATCGGCCGGGCCTTCTCCGCCGGCGTCCCGGTCACCCGGCCCGACGTCTCCATCGACGAGCCGCTGTCGGTCGATCCCGGGCCGGTGACCGGGCTCGGCCCGGCGGTGGCCGTTCCCATCGGCAGCAAGGACGGCGTACGAGGTGTCGTGCTGCTGGTCCGCCCGGCGGGCCGGACGGTGTTCTCCGAGAAGGAGACCGAGCCGCTGCAGGGCTTCGCCGCCCAGGCCGCGGTGGCGATGGAGCTCGCCGAACGCCGCCGGGACGCCGAGCAGATCGCGCTGCTCCAGGACCGCGACCGCATCGCCCGTGACCTGCACGACCTGGCGATCCAGCGGCTGTTCGCCACCGGCATGACGCTGCAGAGCGCCGGCCGGTTCATCGAGCATCCGGAGGCGTCGGAACGTGTGGTGCGGGCCGTGGACGACCTGGACGAGACCATCAAGATCATCAGGTCGACGATCTTCGGGCTCCGCGCCCGTGAGACCGCCGTGGGCCAGGGACTGCGGGCCAAGGTGGTGCGGGCGGTCGGGGAGGTGGCGCCGGTGCTGGGGTTCGCGCCCAGCCTGCGCATGGAGGGCCTGCTGGAGACCCAGGTCCCCAAGCAGACCGCCGAGCACGTGCTCGCCGTCCTCTCCGAGGCCCTCACCAACATCGCCCGGCACGCCCATGCGAACCGGGCCGATGTCGTCCTGTCGACCGACGGCGAGCACCTGACCCTCACGGTCGCCGACAACGGCGTCGGCATCCCGCCGGACGGCCGCCGCAGCGGCCTGCGGAACATGGCCGACCGGGCGGAGCAGCTGGGCGGCGCGCTGGAGGTGACGAGTCCTTCCGAGGGCGGGGCGCGGGTGGTGTGGCGGGTGCCGCTGCGGGAGGCGTAGCGCGGGTTGGTGGCCGGTGCCAGTGCGGGAGGCATAGCGCGCGCCTGCGGACACACGCCGTGATTCGGGCCGCTCGGCCCACCACGCTGCCCGGTCGGCCCCTGTGGTGCGGGCCGCCCGAAGCCGGACGCTGATCCCGGCAGTCCGGCGACGAGGAGGCACCCGCGATGACCGAGACCCGGCCGCAGGCGTATGCCCTGCTCACCGACGGCAGCACGGTACGGATCCGGCGGGCGGGACCGCAGGACCGGAACGGGATTCTGGGGTTGTACGACGAGATGTCCCCGGAGAACCTGCGCCTGCGCTTCTTCGGCGTGAGCCGCCGCTCGGCCGAACTGGCCGCCGACCGGGCAACCACCGGCCACCGGGCCCTGGTCGTCGAGGACGGCGACCGCATCCTCGGCCTCGCCGAGTACGAGACGGAACCCGGCACCACCCACGCCGAGATCGCCCTCGCGGTCGCCGACGGACACCACCACCAGGGCATCGGCACCCTGCACCGCCCTCGCCGAGGCGACCGGCGACGACCCGGTGCGCGCCCTCATCCACGCCGACCCGGACACCCGGCCCGGCGCGGTCGTCGCGGTCCTGCTCGATCAGACCGAGTCCGTACGGCTGCTGCACACCAGGGACGGCGGCACGGTCCCCGCGTACGCCGACCCGCAGTCCACCGCCCGTGCCCTGGCCCACGCGGCCACCCGCACCCGCCTGCTCGCCCGCCGCCCCGGCACCGTCCCCGAACGGCCCGAGGTGAACACGGCCGCGGCCGAGGCCGTCGTCGCCCGCTACCTCGCCGAGCACCCCGAAGGCGGCGGGCCGGACCCGCAGACCACCGCCGAGTTGCTCGCCCACTACGCCATCCCCCAGTCGCCGTGGGCCTGGGCGCGCGACGAGGACGAGGCCGTACGCGCCGCCGAACGGCTCGCCGGACCCGGCGGACGGGTCGTCATGAAGGCCTACTGGCCCGGTCTGGTGCACAAGAGCGACCAGGGTGCCGTCCGGCTCGATCTCCAGGGCGCCGACCAGGTCCGCGCCGCCCACCGCGACCTGGCCGACCGCTTCGGGGACCGGATGACCGGCGTGGTCGTCCAGCCGATGGCCGCCCGCGGCACCGAACTGGTCGCCGGGGTGGTGCAGGACGAGGTGTTCGGCCCACTGGTGCTGTTCGGCCTCGGCGGTACGGCCACCGAACTCCTCGCCGACCACGCCGCCCGCCTCGCGCCGCTCACCGATACCGACGTACGGGACCTGCTCACCGCACCGCGCTGCGCGCCCCTGCTCTTCGGCTACCGGGGCGGCGGACCCGTGGACATGGAGGGCCTGGAGCGGCTTCTGCTGGGCCTGTACCGCATGGCCGGCGACCTGACGCAGCTCGAGAAGGCCGACCTCAACCCCGTCGTCGCCCGGCCCGACGGCGTCACCGCCCTGGACGCACGGCTCCGGCTGCTGCCGCGCCCCGCGCGGGACCCGTACCTGCGGCGGCTGCGCTGAGCGCGGGCGGGCCGTACGGCGTGGGTGCGAGGGACCTTCGAAGCGGGGTGTGGCCTGTTCGGCCCCAGACGCCGCTGGTGCGGCAGCAGTCGACTGGTAGGTGGCCTGCCCGCCCCGATGGGGCGCGTCGTACTGGACACCTCGTGCGCCCCATGACGAGGGCGAGTTGTGGGCGTCCCTCACGGCCGAGGAGGTCCGGCGCCTCGCGGGACTGCTGATCTTCCAAGCCGCGGCCGTGGACCCCCGGTCCGATCCGCCGGCCCGGAGACGTCGAGGTGGTGCCCGTGGCGGGCGACGCCTTCGAGATACGGGTCCGTGGCCACGTACTGATGGCCGATCAACCGCAGTCCGCCGGTGGAAAGGACACCGCACCCACGCCCGTGGAGCTCTTCGTGGCGGCGATGGCCTCCTGCACGGCGCACTACGCGGGACGCTTGCTCGACCGGGACGGCCTCAGCCGGGACGGCTTGTCCGTGCGGGCGGGGTTCCGGATGGCCGACGACCGACCCGCCCGGGTCGCCGCCCTCGCCCTGACCGTCCGGGCGCCGTCGCTGCCGCCGGAACGGCCGGCCGCGCTGCGTGCGGTGGTCGCGCACTGCACGGTGGCCAACACGCTCGCGCGGGCTACCGAGGTGGAGCTGGACGTGAGCTGCGGCGACGGCGAAGCGATCAGTGCGCCGGGGCCTGGTCCTGCCGGACGATGACCACGGGGCACGCCGCGTGCTGGGCGCAGCGCTGACTGACCGATCCCAGCATCGCCCGCGCGAAGCCGCCCCGGCCGCGACCGCCCACGACGAGCAGCTCCGCTCCTTCCGAGGCCCGGATCAGCACCTCCGAGGGGTCGCCCTCCACGAGCTCCTCGCGCAGCCCGGCGGGGTGCTCGCCCGGGAAGACGGCGCGCAGCTCCTCCGCGAAACGCTCCCGGGCCTGCACCAGGTCGAACTCCGGGTCGATCGCCGGTCCGGTCCAGCCGATGACCGACGGTGTGTCCCAGGCGTGTACCGCCTCCAGGACACCGCCGACGGACTGCGCGTACCGGGCCGCCCAGCGCAGCGCCGCGTACGACGACGGGGAACCGTCCACCCCCACCACCACCCGTCGTACCAGCTCAGAGGAACGCGGCTCAGAGGGTTGCGGCTCAGAGGAATGCGGCTCTGAGGAATGCATGGCCACCTCACTCAGCAGTCGATGTCTCCAGCTCCACGCTGCCCGTACCCGCGGCGCCCCGCCAGCCGGGGAATCCCGTCGGCGGCGGAACGCCGGGCTTCATCGGGCGGTCATATCTGGCTCCCGCTGCCGTACGGGGCGTACAGATCCAGCAGCCGGATCCGGGACGCGTGCAGCCGGTCGGCGACCACGTTGCCGACCCAGTCGGCGATCGCCCGGCCGAAGTCCGCGTCCTGGGCGCACAGAGCCCGCACGGCATCCGCGTCGAACTCCCAGGCCCGGACGGGGCTCAGGGCCTCGGCGCCCAGATGCCAGAGGTACGGCTGGAAGTGCCAGGACCAGCCGACCAGTTGGCCGGGGCCCAGCGACTCGATGACGGGGGCGCGGCGGCCGGGGACGTACAGGTCGAGCGTGACCATGCCGGTCCGGATGATCCAGAACCGGTCGGCACGTCGGCCCTCCTCCAACAGGCGGGTGCCCGCGTCGAAGGAGACCTCGCGGGCGATCCGCATCAGTCGTTCGCGGTGCTTGGCCGGGAGGCTTCCGGCCGAGGTGGTGGTGGGGATCATCGGTCCGTCCCTTCGTTCCGGCCGCCGCGACCAGCCCAGGGTTCGTGGGGCCTGCTGATCCCAGGCTCTGCCCCGCGGGGGCGGCAGCACCACGGGCCGCACGGGCCTGATGGTGGGTCATTCGGCCCAGTCGAGCGCGAGACGGGGGCCATGGGGCGCGGCCCGGCACAAGGGACGGCGCATGAGGGACGGGAAGGACATCCACTTCTCGCGGATCCTGATTGCGCGGTGCGCGGTGAGGGCCGCTTCCCCGCGTCTTTCTCGGGTCCTTCCCGTCACTTACAGCACACCACGCGGACCGCCCGGACGCCAGGGCCGTACGGCTCCGATCCAGCCGTCAGCACGGCATCGGGCGCGTGCCCTACCTGTCGCGAGCGAGGGATGCGACCGTGACAGTAGGACCAGGTTGCTGCCCGGTGAAAGGCGGTGGGAACGATGGAGCTGCCCCTGGTCGTGGGCGTCGACGGATCGAACGGCAGTCTCCACGCGGTCGACTGGGCGGTGGACGAGGCCGTCCGGCACGGTCTGCCGCTGCGGCTCGTCTACGCCTCCTTGTGGGAGCGCTACGAGGGCGTCGCTCCGGAGACAAGCCCCGAACGCCCCTCGGAGCAGTTGCTGGCGGAGCACATCGTCGGCGCTGCCGTCGAGCGCGCCCGGCAGCGCAACCGCGACGTGAAGATCGCCACCGACACGATCCCCGCGGACGCGGTCTCCGCCCTGCTGGAGGAGGGCCGTCACGCCGCCGCCCTGGTGACCGGCTCGCGCGGTCGCGGCGAACTGAGAGGACTGCTGCTCGGCTCGGTCGGCCTGGCCGTCTCGGCCCGCGCGCAGTGCCCGGTGATCGTGGTCCGGGGTGACCCGGCCGGTCTGGCCGGCACCCACGGGCGGATCCTGCTCGGCGCCGGGGAGCCCGAGGCGTGCGGCGAGGCCGTGCGGTTCGCCTTCCGGGAGGCCGAGGCACGCGGCTGCACTCTGGACGTCGTACGCGCCTGGCGACGCCCCGCGTACGAGCCCCCTGTCCATCGGGCGGCGGCCCAGGAGCCGGCGCGGCAGCACGAGGAGCAGGCCTCGGCCGTGCTCGACGCGCTGCTCGCCGGGGTGACGGCCGACCACCCGGGGGTGCGGACCAGCCGTACGACGGTCGAGGGCTCGGCCCGCAGGGTGCTCGTGCACCGCTCGGCCGCCGCCGACCTCGTCATCCTCGGGTCCCGGCACAGGTCCGGCCCCTTCGGCCTGCAACTCGGGCGGGTGAGCCACACCCTGCTGCACCACGCGGCGTGCCCGGTGGCGGTGGTGCCGCAGCCGGGGTGACCGGCGTCCGCTCGTGCCCGTCTCCGCCGTCAGGTCCGAACCGGACCCGCCAGCTCGATGATGTCGTCGGCGGCCACGTCGTGCAGCCGGATGGCGAGGTCCTCCAGCGCGCGGCTGGCGGCGAGTTCGTCGCCGATCTCCGGAACGGGCCGGTCGATCGGGTTACGCCGGGCGACGCCCTTGCCGATGACGGTCGACGTCTCGTTGGTGCTGAGCACGGCACGCGCGCGCGTGTCGTCACCGTCCTCGGTGATGTAGATCTGCACGGTCCACTGCTTGGCTTCCATCATGATCACTTCCGTACGACGGTTCTAACCCGCCACTCCCCACCGTGCGCCCGAAACGCCCACCGCGCCAGCGGTTTGCCACCGCAGGCCGGGCGGCAGAGACTGGTCATATGCCGGTGGAAACTCAGTTGCAGATCCTCCTCTCCGAGGAGGGGGCGGAAGCCGAGCACATCGCCAAACTCACCGGGTATCTGCGCGAGGAACTGCTCCAGCTCGATGTGGACGATGTGACGGCCGTCCCCGGTCCACCGGTCCCGCCCGGCGCACGGGCGGGCGAGACCGCCCTGATCGGTGCCCTGCAGGTGAACCTCGGCACGGCCGCCGCCGGGCTGAGCGAGGTGCTGAACGTCGTCCGGGACTGGTGGGGCCGTTGTCATGGCAGGCGTCCGTCGCTGCGCCTGACGCTGGGCGACGACGTAGTGGAGATCTCCCAGGCGACGGACCAGCAGGTGGCGGAGGCGTTCGACCTGTTCCTCCACCGGCACTCCGCGGTGGGGACGTAGCGACCTGCTTTTTGAATTACCTAGACCATTTGTTCATCTTTTCCGGGTGGTAGTGATCAAGTAGCCGGGCAACGCTGGCGATCCATACCAGCACCTGGAGTACCACCCCATGAATGTTTCCCTGACCGTCTGGCTGCTGACCGTCGCGGTCCTTTGTGTTCTCGTCGCCGTCGACTTCTTCATCGGCCGAAAACCCCACGAAGTGTCGATCAGGGAAGCAGGCACCTGGACGATCGTGTGGATCGTGCTGGCCTGCGTGTTCGGGGTGGGGCTGGTCTTCTACGGCGGTGGCGGGCCGGCCGGGGAGTTCTTCGCCGGATACATCACCGAGAAGTCGCTGAGCGTCGACAACCTCTTCGTCTTCGTGCTGATCATGGCGAAGTTCTCGGTGCCGACGCAGTACCAGCAGCGGGTGCTGATGATCGGTGTGCTGATGGCGCTCGTGCTGCGCGCGGTGTTCATCGCGGCCGGTGCGGCGATCATCTCGACGTTCTCGTGGGTGTTCTACCTCTTCGGCGCATTCCTGATCTGGACCGCCTGGAAGCTGATCCAGGACGCGCGCAAGCAGGACCACGAGGAGGAGTACCAGGAGAACAAGCTCCTCAAGGCCGTCGAGCGGCGCTTCGGCGTGGCCGACCGCTACCACGGCACCAAGCTGTGGATCGAACAGAACGGCAAGCGCGTCATGACCCCGATGCTGGTCGTGATGCTCGCCATCGGTTCCACCGACGTGCTGTTCGCGCTGGACTCCATCCCGGCCATCTACGGGCTGACCCAGGACCCGTACATCGTCTTCACCGCCAACGCCTTCGCGCTGATGGGCCTCAGGCAGCTGTACTTCCTCATCGGCGGCCTGCTGAAGAAGCTGGTCCACCTGTCGTACGGCCTGTCGATCATCCTCGGCTTCATCGGCGTCAAGCTGGTGCTGCACGCGCTGCACGAGTCCGGGGTCCACGTCCCGGAGATCAGCATCCCGTTCTCCCTGGGCTTCATCGTGCTCGTGCTCGCGATCACGACGTTCACGAGCCTCAGGGCCACGAGGAACCAGGAGGCCGTCGACGCAAGCCGCGCCGCTTAGCGGAACGGGCGTCGGGTGCGGGACGGCGTCGGCCGGCTCCGACCCCCGCTCAGTGTGGGTCGGAGCCGGCCGGGTACGGGGCCTGCGATCAGGCTGCCTGCTCGGCCGCCCGACCGTGCACGCGCGCCACGACCTCGGTGAGCTGCGCGGCGACCTCAGCGTCGTCGGCCGGGTGGGTCTCGGCGAAACGCGTCACGGAGCCCGGGATGGAGAGCTTGATGTCCTCCAGCACCTTGGCGCCGGCGATGCCCAGCGACTTGCGGGTCTCGTCCTGCGCCCAGACGCCGCCGTACTGGCCGAAGGCGGTACCGACCACGGCGACCGGCTTGCCGGTGAGCGCGCCGGCGCCGTACGGGCGGGACAGCCAGTCGATGGCGTTCTTCAGCACGGCCGGAATGGTGCCGTTGTACTCCGGCGTGAAGAGCAGCAGGGCGTCGGCGGAACCGGCGGCCTCGCGCAGGCGGGCGGCGGCGGCCGGGACGGAGCCCTCGACGTCGATGTCCTCGTTGTAGAAGGGGACCTCGGCCAGGCCCTCGTACAGCTGGACGTCGACGCCCTCGGGGGCGAACTTCACAGCGGCCTCGGCGAGCTGGCGGTTGTGCGAACCGGCGCGGAGGCTGCCGACGAGGGCGAGGATGCGTACGGACATGGGAACTCCTGGGGGATGTAACACGAGTGAGAATCCGGACCGAGGTCCGTTTAATGTTGTAGCACTCTAACCGGACCGCGGTCCAGTTTCTTCCCGGTGCTTTACTCTGTCTTCATGTCCGCCTCCCTGCCGCCCATCCCGGAGCCCCACGAGTCCCTGGAATCACCCGAGTTGCTCGAACTCGGCCCGTCGGTCGAGGAGCAGTGCCTGCGCGCGGACGCCGCGCGCAACCGCGCCCGGCTGCTGGAGGCCGCCGCGCGGCTGGTCGCGGAGCACGGCGCGGCGACGCTCACGATGGAGGCGGTGGCCGCGGCCGCGTCGGTGGGCAAGGGAACGGTCTTCCGCCGCTTCGGGGACCGGGTCGGGCTGCTGACGGCACTGCTCGACCACTCCGAGAAGAAGTTCCAGGCCGCGTTCCTCGGTGGGCCGCCGCCGCTCGGGCCCGGTGCACCGCCGGTGGAGCGGCTGCGCGCGTTCGGCTGTGCGTCGCTGCGGTGGTCGGTCGAGCAACTGGAGCTCCAGCTCGCCGCGGAGCGGGGCCCCGACCGCCGGTACACCCCGCCGCCCCGGCTGCTGCGCAACGGCCATCTGATCATGCTGCTGCGGCAGGTGGTCCCCGACGCGGACTGCGAACTGCTCGCCCAGACACTGATGGGCTACCTCGACCCCGCCCTCGTCCACCACCTGACCAAGAACTGCGGCATGCCGCTGGACCGGCTGGAGGCCGGCTGGATCGACCTGGTAGCACGGCTGACCCGCACCGACCCCCCACCCACCGGGCTCCGAATCGAGCTGGCCCCCGCCGTCGAGCCGCCCTGCTGAGGTGGGCCCGGGGCGCCCGCCGGCGTGTCGGCGTCCCGGGCCTCAGGCGTGCGTGGCGAACAGGTCTCGCTCCGTGCCCCGTCCTCGCGGAACAGCAGGCGGGCGCTGCGTGCCGACTCGGTCACGGCGGCCGCGCTGCGGGGGACCGCTGCTCCTGGGCCGGGCCGATCGAGCCGAGCAGTGCATACCGTTCGCGCCGAACACATCCGTTCGTTGAATGGAAGACCACGTTCCCCCGCCCGAGCCACGCCCCACCGCCTCTGCCAAGATGCGGTGCGTGATGGTGCAGATACCGAACACGCCCGCCTCCGCGCCGCCCGCCCAGCGCTCCGTGCCCACGAGCGCGGACGTGGCCCGGCTGGCCGGCGTCTCGCGCGCGACCGTCTCCTACGTCCTGAACAACACCAGTGCCGTACGGATCAGCGAGCCCACGCGCCGCCGGGTCCACGAGGCCGCGAAGGAACTCGGTTACGTCCCGCACGCGGCCGCCCGCAGCCTGCGCGCCGGGCACAGCCGGATGGTCCTGATGCCCGCCCCGGCCATCCCGGCCGGCCCGCTCTACAGCCAGTTCATCAACGAGCTCCAGTGGGCCCTGAGCCGCCTCGACTACACGGTCGTCCAGTACGGCACCCTCGGCCTGCACGGCGACGAGGCCGCCCGGGCCTGGGCCGAACTGCGGCCGGTGGCCGTGCTGGTGCCCGGCCAGGGCCTCGGCCCGCAGGGCGTGGCGGTGCTCAAGCGCTCCGGCGCCCGGGCCGTGGTCACCCTCGGCCCGGCGAGCGTCGAGGGCGCGCACGCCCTGCTCATGGACCACGCGGCCGTCGGCCAGGTGGCAGGCCGTCACCTGTACGAACGTGGCCGCCGCCGGATCGGCGTCGTCGTCCCCGAGGAGCCCGGCCTGGAGGTCTACTCCACGCCCCGCCTGGACGGCGTACGGCAGGCCGTGCACGGCACGGACGCGGTCGTCACCGAACTGCCCCTCGCCTACGAGGAGGAGGCCGCCGCCCGTCTCGCCGCGCGCTGGCGTGCGCTCGGCCTCGACGCGGTCTTCGCGTACAACGACGAGTACGCGATGCTGCTGATGCGGGCCCTGCAGGACGAGGGCGTGCGGATCCCCGAGGACACGGCGATGATCGGCGCCGACGACCTGATGCTGGGGCGGCTGCTGCGGCCCCGGCTCAGCACCGTCCACATCGAGCTGCCGTCCGGCCGGGAACTCGCGGAACTGGTCGACCGCGCGGTGCGCGACCCGGGCGCCGCGCCCGAGCGGCACGAGGTGCTGGGCGCCGAGGTGGTGCACCGCGACTCCAGCTGACGTCCTGCTCCGCCGGGACGGCCGACGCATACTCGAAGGTGTGCCTGACACCCGTGTGTCCGGCGAGGCGCTTCTCCTCCGCGCATGACCGCCGGTGACCCGAACGGAGAGCCGCGATGCCGTTGCTCGATCCCAGGACCTGGCAGCCCCGCCCCTTGGCGGGCGACGAGTACGCCGTCATCGAGCCCGCCACGGGGGACACGCTCGGCCACGCCCGCCTCGCGACCGCCGACGACATCGCCTCCGCCGCCGAGGCCGCCCTCGTCGCCCAGCATGAGTGGGCCCGCGTTCCGCACTTCGTGCGGGCCGGAGTGCTGCGGCGGGCCGGGGACCTGTTCACCGTGCACGCCGACGAGCTGCGCGAATGGCTCGTCCGCGAGTCCGGCTCGATCCCCGGCAAGGCGGACTTCGAGCTGCATGTCGCCGCCCAGGAGTGCTACGAGGCCGCTGGGCTCGCCTCCCGCCCGACCGGGCACGTGCTGCCCAGCGAGGTGCCCCGGCTGTCGTACACACGGCGCGTCCCGGTCGGCGTCGTGGGGGTGATCGCCCCGTTCAACGCGCCGCTGATCCTGGCCATCCGGTCCGTCGCCCCGGCCCTCGCGCTCGGCAACGCCGTCGTGCTGAAACCGGACCCGCGCACCGCCGTCTGCGGCGGGTTCTCCCTCGCCGCCGTCCTCGCGGAGGCGGGTCTGCCCGAGGACCTGCTGCACGTGCTCCCGGGCGGCCCGGCAGCGGGCCAGGCGCTCGTCGCCGACCCGCGCGTGCCGGTCATCTCCTTCACCGGCTCCACCGCGGCCGGGCGCGCGGTCGGCGAGACCGCCGGACGCCATCTCAAGCGTGCCCACCTGGAACTCGGCGGGAACTCCGCCCTGATCGTGCTCGACGACGCCGACCTCGACGCGGTGATCGGCACAGCCGCGTGGGGCTCGTTCTTCCACCAGGGCCAGATCTGCATGACGACCGGCCGCCACCTGGTGCACGAGTCGCTGTACGAGGAGTACGTCGAGCGGCTCGCCGCCCGGGCCGACTCGCTGGCCGTCGGCGACCCGCACCGCGACCGGGTCCACCTCGGCCCGGTCATCGACCGCGAGCAACTGGCCAAGGTGCACGGGCTCGTGGAGTCGAGCAGGGCCGAGGGTGCCCGGCTGGCCGCGGGCGGCAGCTACGAGCACCTGTTCTACCGGCCGACCGTCCTGGCCGGCGTCGACGACCACACCCCCGCCTACGCGGAGGAGGTGTTCGGCCCGGTCGCACCCGTACGGTCCTTCAAGAGCGTCGAGGAGGCGGCCGACCTCGCCGCGCGCACCCCGTACGGGCTCGCCCTCGGCATCGTCACCCGCGACGCCGCCCGCGCACTCGAACTGGCCGAGCGGATCCCGACCGGCATCGTCCACATCAACGACCAGACCGTCAACGACGAGGCCGTGGCGCCCTTCGGCGGGGTCGCCGCGTCCGGCACCGGCGCCCGCTTCGGCGGCGAGGCCAACCTGGAGGCCTTCACCGACCTGCGCTGGACGACGGTACGCGCGGACGTGGCGACGTACCCCTTCTGAGCGCTTACTCGCGTTCTGAGCGCTTGCTCGCGGCTCAAGGCCCTGACTAGGGCCTTACTGGCCGCCGCCCTCCTGCCCCTGCTGCTCGGCGACCGCCTTGCGGACCTCGTCCATGTCGAGCTTGCGGGCCTGGCCGATGACGTCGGCCAGCGCGGCCTCGGGCAGGGCGCCGGGCTGCGCGAACACGGCGACCCGGTCGCGCACGATCATCAGCGTGGGGATCGACTGGATGCCGAACGCGGCGGCCAGCTCCGGCTGCGCCTCGGTGTCCACCTTGCCGAACACCAGGTCCGGGTTCTCCTCCGCCGCCTTCTCGTAGACCGGGGCGAACTGGCGGCACGGCCCGCACCAGGCCGCCCAGAAGTCGATCAGGACGAAGTCGTTGTCCGTGACCGTCTGGTCGAAGTTCTCCTTGGTGAGCTCCACGGTCTGGCTCATGGCGTGATCCCTGCTTCCTGGTGAGGGGGCGAGGCCGTCGGCGGAAACACGGTCGGACGGTCGGGTATTCCGCGTATGGCCGATCATGTAACGGCGCGCGTACCCATGTGGCCTCGGGCCACACCACCCACCAGACTGACCCCATGACGGAAACGGAATCCAACGCTTACGACGTCGTGGTGCTCGGTGCCGGGCCCGTGGGGGAGAACGTCGCCGACCGCACCCGCGCGGCCGGCCTGTCCACCGCGGTCGTGGAGAGCGAACTGGTCGGCGGCGAGTGCTCGTACTGGGCCTGCATGCCCAGCAAGGCCCTGCTGCGCCCGGTCATCGCCCGCGCGGACGCCCGCCGGGTGCCGGGCCTGAGCCAGTCGGTGCAGGGCGACCTCGACGCGCCCGCGGTCCTCGCCCACCGGGACTACTACACCTCCCACTGGAAGGACGACGGCCAGGTCCAGTGGCTGGAGGGTATCGGCGCCGACCTCCACCGCGGCCACGGCCGCCTCGCCGGACCGCGCACGGTCGTCGTGACCGGCCCCGACGGCGAGCAGCGCACCCTCACCGCCCGGCACGCCGTCGCCGTCTGCACCGGCAGCCGCGCGCAACTGCCCCACCTGCCCGGACTCGCCGACGTGCGGCCCTGGACCAGCCGGGAGGCCACCAGCGCAAAGGAGGTGCCCGGTCGGCTGATCGTCGTGGGCGGTGGTGTGGTCGCCACCGAGATGGCCACCGTCTGGCAGGCCCTCGGCTCGCAGGTCACCGTCCTGGTCCGGGGCAAGGGCCTGCTGAACCGCATGGAGCCCTTCGCCGGCGAACTGGTCGCCGAGGCACTCGTCGAGGCCGGCGCGGACGTCCGTACGGGCACCTCGGTCGAGTCGGTGACCCGCCAGAACGGCACGGTCGTCGCCGTCACCGACCACGGCGACCGTATAGAGGCCGACGAGATCCTCTTCGCCACCGGCCGCGCCCCGCGCACCGACGACATCGGCCTGGACACCGTGGGCCTGGAACCGGGTTCCTGGCTGCCGGTCGACGACAGCCTGCGCGTCACCGGCACCGACTGGCTGTACGCGGTCGGCGACGTCAACCACCGCGCCCTGCTCACCCACCAGGGCAAGTACCAGGCCCGCATCGCGGGCGCCGCCATCGCCGCCCGCGCCTCCGGCGAACCCGCCCTGGAGTCCCATGCCTGGGGCGCCCACACCGCCACCGCCGACCACGCGGCCGTACCCCAGGTCGTCTTCACCGACCCGGAGGCGGCAGCCGTCGGGCTGTCCCTGGCGGAGGCCGAGCAGGCCGGCCACCGCGTCCGCGCGGTCGACGTCGACCTCTCCTCCGTCGCCGGAGCGGGCCTGTACGCCGACGGCTACCGGGGGCGCGCCCGCATGGTCGTCGACGTGGAACGCGAGATCCTGCGCGGCGTGACCTTCGTGGGCCCGGGCGTCGGGGAACTGATCCACTCGGCGAGCATCGCCGTCGCCGGGGAGGTGCCGGTGAGCCGGCTGTGGCATGCGGTGCCGTCGTACCCGACGATCAGCGAAGTGTGGCTGCGGCTGCTGGAGAGCTACCGGGACAACTGAACCCCAAGGCTCAGTCCGGCAGTTCGAAGCCCAGCTCGCGCGCGGCCGCCTCCGGCGTCGGCTGCGCCCAGCGTCCCGCCACCGTCCCGTTCGCGGACAGGGAGCGCAGCTCGGCCCGGTCGACGTAGAGCACGCCGTCCAGGTGGTCCGTCTCATGCTGCACGATCCGGGCGGGCCACCCGGTGAACACCTCGTCCAGGGCACGGCCGTGCTCGTCCGAGCCGGTCAGCCGCACCCGCGTGGGCCGGGCCACCACCGCCTGCCAGCCCGGCACGCTCAGACAGCCCTCGAAGAACCCGGCACGCGCCGCGCCCACGGGCTCGTACGACGGATTCACCAGCACCCGGAACGGCTGCGGCACCCGCCCGCGCGCCAGCCTCACCTCCTCCGGCACCGGCGCCGGGTCCTCGATCACCGCGATCCGCAGCGGCACGCCGACCTGTGGCGCCGCCAGACCGACCCCCGGGGCCGCGTGCATGGTGACGCGCAGGGCCTCGACGAACCGGGCCAGCAGCGCGGGCTGAAGCTGCCCGTCGAACGGCTCGGCAGGTTGCCGCAGCACCGGGTCTCCGGCCTCGACGATGGACAACGGGCCTTCCATGGCCAGGAGTTGCTCGATGCGCTCGGCGAGCGGCATACGGTCACGCGGAGTTGACATTGCGCCAGCATGCCATGACCCGCCGTCGTGTGACGCGGGTCACTCGCATCTCCGGGAACTCACCGCACTCCCACCCCGACTACTGCACCACTACGGCCGAAAACCGTCCCCCTCCCCGGAGAACCGCCGATGACCACCGCTCCCTCGACCAGCACGGACGAGGCCCCGCAGCAGACCGCCGCGCCACCGAAGTCCCGCACCTGGGCACCCCTGCGCCCGCTCGTCCTGCGGCTGCACTTCTACGCCGGACTGCTCGTCGCCCCCTTCCTGCTCGTCGCGGCCACCACCGGCTTCCTGTACGCCGGGTCGTTCCAGGCCGAAAAGATCGTGTACGCCGACGAGAGGACCGTCCCCGAGGTCGGCGACACCAAGCTGCCCATCTCCGAGCAGGTGGCCGCCGCCCGCGAGGCCCACCCGCAGGGCACGCTCTCGGCCGTACGGCCCTCCCCGGCGGACGACGCCACCACGCGCGTGCTGCTGTCCGGTGTCCCCGGCGTCGACGAGGACCACACGCTCGCCGTGTTCGTCGACCCCTACACCGGGAAGGTGCGCGGCGCCCTGGAGCAGTACGGCTCCACCGGGGCGCTGCCGCTGCGCACCTGGATCGACGAGTTCCACCGCGATCTGCATCTCGGCGACCCCGGCCGCCTCTACAGCGAACTGGCCGCGAGCTGGCTGTGGGTGATCGCGGCCGGTGGCCTGGTGCTGTGGTTCTCCCGCCGCCGCGCCCTGCGCAAGGTGCGCGGCACCAGCGGGCGGCGCCGCACCCTCGGCCTGCACGGCACGATCGGCGTCTGGGCCGCGATCGGGTTCTTCTTCCTGTCGGCGACCGGCCTGACCTGGTCGACGTACGCCGGTGCGAACATCGACGAACTGCGCACCTCCCTCGGCCAGTCCACGCCGTCGGCGTCGGCGTCGGTGGGCGGCGACCACGGGGACCACGGCGCCGCCGCGGGCACCGGAGGGAGCGGCGAGCACGGCGTCGGCCTCGACAAGGTGCTGGCCGCCGCCCGGGCCGAGGGGGTGGGCGACCCCGTGGAGATCGTTCCGCCGGCCGACGCGAGCTCGGCGTACGTGGTGAAGCAGGTGCAGCGCAGCTGGCCCGAGAAGCAGGACTCGGTCGCCATTGACCCGGCGACCGGTGAGGTCACCGACGTGCTGCGGTTCGCCGACTATCCGCTGCTCGCGAAGCTGACCCGCTGGGGCATCGATCTGCACACCGGCATCCTGTTCGGGCTGGTGAACCAGATCGCCCTGATGCTGCTCGCGCTGTCCCTGATCGTGCTGATCGTGCTCGGCTACCGTATGTGGTGGCATCGGGGCCGCGGCTCGGCCTTCGGCCGGCCGATCCCGCGCGGCGGCTGGGCGCAGGTGCCGCCGCAGATCCTGGTCCCGCTGATGGCCGTGGTCGCCGTCATCGGCTACTTCGTGCCGCTGCTCGGTATTCCGCTGGCCGCGTTCATCGTCGTGGACGTGATCCTGGGGGAGATCGCGCACCGGCGGGGGCGGCGGTCGGACGGCAACGGGGGAGTGGCTGCCGACGGAGCGGCAGCCACATAAGGACCGGCCCGGCCTTCTCGGGGGGAGGCCGGGCCCATACCTTCGGTGGGTCGAGTCGCGCGCGTCAGCTCTGCTCGTCGAAGTCACCCGCGAGCGCCGAGGCGATCCGCAGATGCGGCTCCGCCTCCTCCTGCCGACCCTGCCGCTGGAGCGTGCGGCCGAGCATCAGCCGGGCGTAGTGCTCCACCGGGTCGCGCTCGACGATGACGCGCAACTCGGACTCGGCGCGGCCCAGTTGGGCCGAGTGGTAGTAGGCGCGCGCCAGCAGCAGCCGCGGTCCGGTCTGCTCGGGCACCTCCTCGACCAGCCCACCCAGGATGCGCGCCGCGGCGGCGTACTCCTTGGCCTCGAAGAACATCCGCGCGCGGTCCCAGCGCTCGGCCGGTGTTCCGTGGTCGTAGTACGTCGTGTCCACTGGTGACCTCCTTCGACGCACTCCAACCAAGGTGAGTGGTTAAACATTCCACTACTTCTGGGTGGGGCCATGGGCGGGCTGCCTGGCGGGCTGGTTTGCTCCTCACTTTGCCGGAGGACCGCAACGTGCTGCGGGTCGAGACGGCCGTCGTCGGAGGGTCGCCCAGATCCTCCTGGTGACGTTGGGCTGCTGCTGCCGCCCCGGTGGCGGAGCACGGACTTGGCCCGGGACATGGTCCGCGACGGTAAGTCGGTCTCCGACCAGGAAGCCCGGCGGATCAACGTCATCGATGTCGTGGCGCCGCCCCGCGACGCCCTGCTCACCGAACTGGACGGCCGCCGTGTCGTGGTCGGCCGGAGGACGCGGAGCGGGCTGCTGGCGAGCCCGGAACTGGCGTACCTCTTCCTGTCGATCGGCACGCTCGCGGTGATCTACGAGCTGGCCAACCCGGGCATGTGCTTCGCCGGTGTCATCGGAGTCATCCTGCTTGCCCTGGGATTCGTCGCGCTCAGTGTGCTGCCCTTCGACGTCGGCGGGCTGCTGCTCCTCGCCCTGGCCGCCGCCCTGTTCGTGGCGCCCTGGTGGTGGGCGGCGGATCGGTGCTCGCCGGCCGTCTGGCCTGGCGCGCGAGGAAGGCGCCGGCGACAACCGGCCACGAGGCTCTGCCGGGCCGCGAAGCAGACGTACGACGTGCCCGGGGCGGGACCGGTCAGGTGCTGCTCGAAGGGGCGCACCGGGCGGCGCGCGCACCGCGTAGCCCACGTTTCAAGTGCTCGAACAGGCGTGTGTCTCGGCGCAAGGCGTCTGCCACCGGTGGACCCCTTGGACGGGCGGTTCGGTGGGAGCCGACCGCACACTGAACTGATCGCAGCCTCGCACCGCCGCTCTGCCCGAAGCAGGCACAGCGGTGCCGAGAGGCCTGGTCCCTTGCCACGCAGGGCACTCGACGCTGTCCGGACGCCCAGTGCTCCTGAAGGAGTTGGTGCTGTGCTGTTCCTGCTGGGCGCCCACGCGGTGGTCGCGGCGGCGATCCCCTGGTGGGAGCGGCGGCTCGGCCGCGCCGTGTGGGTGGTCGCGGCCCTGGTGCCGTTGGCGGCGGTGTCCTGGGCGGGTACGCGGGCGGCGCGGATCCTGGACGGTGGCGACTACCGGGAGTCCCTGTCGTGGGCGCCGTCGCTCGGGCTGACCGTCGATCTGCGACTGGACGCGCTGTCCCTGCTGATGCTGTGGATCGTCGCCGGTGTCGGAGCCGTGGTGCTGCTGTACTGCCGGTACTACGTCGAGCGGGACGCCGGCCGTGAGGCAGCCCTGCTGCTGGCCTTCGCGGGGGCGATGGCGGGACTCGTCCTGGCCGACAACCTCTTCGTGCTCTACGTCTTCTGGGAACTGACCACGGTCGCCTCCTTCCTGCTCATCGCGGGGCGAGGGGAGTCGGCGGAGCACCGGCGTGCCGCTCGGCAGGCGCTGCTGGTGACCGCGGCCGGCGGGCTGGTCATGCTCCTCGGTTTCGTCGTGCTGGGACAGGCGGCCGGGACCTACCGCGTCTCGGCGATCCTGGCCGACCCGCCGGACGGCGGGGCCGTATCGGCCGCGGTGGTGCTGGTCCTGGTCGGCGCTTTCGCCAAGTCGGCGCAGATGCCGCTGCACGGCTGGCTGCCGGCGGCGATGGTGGCGCCCACACCGGTGAGCGCGTATCTGCACGCGGCCGCGATGGTCAAGGCGGGGGTCTACCTGGTGGCCCGCTTGGCACCCGCGCTGGCGGAGGCGGGCCCGTGGAGGCCGATGGTGCTCGGCGTGGGGCTGACCACGATGGTGCTGGCCGCCTGGCGGGTGCTGCGCGCGACGGACCTGAAACTGCTCCTGGCCTACGGCACGATCAGCGAACTGGGTCTGCTGACCGCACTGCTGGGAGCCGGAACGCGGACCGCGGCGCTGGCCGGCGTCGTGATGCTGCTGGCGCACGCGGCATTCAAGGCGGCGCTGTTCCTGTCCGTCGGGATCCTGGACCACCAGACGGGTACGCGGGACATTCGCGAGCTTTCCGGGCTGGGACGCCGCCTGCCCGTGCTGTTCGGCGTGACCGCGGTGGCCGCGGCCTCGATGGCCGGACTGCCGCCGCTCGTCGGCTACCTGGGCAAGGAAGCCTCCTTCGAGGCGTTCCTGCACGGCACGCAGCTCCCGAGCCACGCCCTGCTGACCGCCGTGCTCCTGCTCGGCTCCGCCCTGACCGTGGCGTATGCCGCACGCTTCCTTCGGGGCGCCTTCGGCGGGAGTCCGGGTCGGGTGGCCGACGGAGCGGAGCGGCCCGAGCCGGGGTTCGTCGCGCCGGTCGCCGTCCTGTCCGGGGCGGGGCTGGTGCTCGGCGTGTGGTACACGGGCATCGCGGCCGTCGCCGCGGCCTACGCCGACGGCTATCCGCCGGTGGCGCGGAGTCCGTACGAACTCTCCCTCTGGCATGGCTTCACGCCCGTGCTCGGACTGTCGGCGCTGAGTCTGCTCCTCGGCGGACTGCTCCATGCCGGGCGGCGCCGTGCACCGTCCGTGCCGGGACTGCCGGATGTGCAGGGCGCGTTCGACCGTACGGTTGCGGCCGTGGACCGGCTGGCCGTGGCGGTGACGCGGCGTACGCAGGTCGGCTCGCTGCCGGTCTACCTGACGGTGGCGCTGGTGACGGTGACCGTGGTGCCCGGCGCGGTGCTGGCCGGGGCGACGCCCTCGCTGGGGTCGCCGTCGCTGTGGCGGTCCCCGATCGAGTTGCCCTTGGCGGTGGTGGTGCTGTCGGCGGCCGCGGCGGTGGTGGCAGCCCGGCACCGGCTGACCGGCATTCTGCTGGCGGGGGCGGTCGGTTACGGCGTGGCGGGGGTGTTCATGGTGCGGGGGGCGCCGGATCTGGCGCTCACGCAGTTCCTGGTGGAGACCATGACGCTCGTCGTGGTGGTGCTGGTGCTGCGCCGGATGCCGGTCCGGTTCGGCCCCGGCCGGACGACCGCCCGCGCGCGTCTGCTGCGGGCGGGTGCCGCCGGTGCGATCGGTTTGCTCGTCACGTGCTTCGCCCTGGCCGCATCCTCCGCGAGGACTGCCCCGGCCGTCTCCGCAGGGTACGTGCGCCGGACGGCGGAGGCGGGCGCCACCAACGTCGTCAACGCGATCCTCGTCGACTTCCGCGCCCTGGACACGCTGGGCGAGATCTCGGTGCTGGTGGTCGCGGCGGTCGGGGTCGTCAGCCTGGTCCGGGTCAACGGGCGGGACGACGCGGTGGCCCGCGGTGGCGTCCGGCGGCGCGGGACATTCCCTGCGGCGCACTGGGACGAGCCGCGGGAGACCTGGCTGCCGGGCGCGGGCGAGCGTCCGGGCGGCGAGCGCTCCGTCCTGCTTGAGGTGGTCACCCGGCTGCTGTTCCCGTCGGTGCTGGTGCTGTCGCTGTTCCTGGTGTTCTCCGGGCACTACCGGCCCGGCGGGGGATTCGCCGGGGGACTCGTGGCGGGTCAGGCGTTCGTCCTGAGGTATCTGGTGGGCGGACGGGCCGATCTCGGGTTGGCCGCTCCGGTGCCCCCGGGCGTGGTCGCGGGTGGAGGTCTGATGCTGACGGCTGTCGTGGGCATGCTTCCGCCGGCTCTGGGAGGCGCGCCGCTGGAGAGTGCGCTGGTGACGTTCCACCTGCCAGGGGTGGGCACGGTGAAGTTCGCGACGAGCCTGTTCTTCGACATCGGCGTCTATCTGCTCGTCGTCGGTATCACCTTGAAGCTGCTGTCAGCGGTGGGCGTCTCGCTCAGCGAGGAAACCCCCAAGTCCGCCGAGACCGCCGAGTCCGGCGAAGACGGGGAAGGGGCCCGGCGGTGAAGACGCTCGATGTGACGATGGCCGTCGTGGTCGGCGGCCTGTTCGCGTTCGGCTTCTACCTGATGCTGCAACGGTCCTTGATGCGGATCGTCCTCGGCTTCGTCCTCCTGGGCCATGGCACCAACCTGTTGCTGCTGGTCGCCGGGGGCGTGGCCGGGCGGCCGCCGGTCCTGGAGGGCAGGACGGCGGACCCCGAGACCGTCGCCGACCCGTTGCCCCAGGCCATGGCATTGACGGCGATCGTGATCACCTTCGGCCTCACCGCCTTCCTGGTGGCCCTGGCCCACCGCTCCTGGCGCCTGTCCGGGCACGACGAGGTACGCGACGACGTGGAGGACCGCCGTATCGGCACCGCCCGGGAACGCGCCGAGTCCGAAGCCGGCCCGAACCGCGATCAGCCGGACGCCGATCCGGGCCGGGAGGGTCGCCGATGACGGCGGCGTTGCTTGCCCTGCCCGTGCTGCTGCCGGTCCTTGGCCTCGGCGTGTCCCTGCTCGGCCTGCCCCGCGCGCTCGTGCGCGGGCTGAGCAGCATCGTGCTGGCCGTTGTCCTGGCCGACGGTGTGGCGCTGCTCGCGCTCGCCGATACGCGGGGACCGCTGGCACTTCACATCGGTGGCTGGCCGGCGCCGCTGGGAATCACGCTCGTCGCCGACCGGCTGTCGGCCCTGCTGCTGACCGTGTCGGTGCTGGTGGCGCTGGCCGTGCTGGTCTTCGCCATCGGCCAGGGCACGGCGGAGGAGCGCCGGCGTTCGGCGGAGGTCTTCCACCCCGCCTACCTGGTGCTCGTCACAGGCGTGAGTCTGGCGTTCCTCTCGGGAGACCTCTTCAACCTCTTCGTCGCCTTCGAGATGATGCTCGCCGCCTCGTACGTCCTGATCACTCTGGACGCCGACGGCGACCGCACCCGCGCGGGCATGACGTACATGATCACCAGCCTGACATCCTCGCTGCTCTTCCTCACCCTGGTCGCACTGGTCTACGCGGCCGCCGGCACGGTCACCCTGGCGCAACTCGGCCCACGGCTCGCGGAACTGCCGGACGGCATCCGATCCGCGCTCGCCTTGCTGCTCCTGGCGGTCCTGGGCATCAAGGCGGCGATCGTTCCGCTGCACTTCTGGCTTCCCGACAGCTATCCGACCGCCCCCGCGCCGATCACCGCCGTCTTCGCCGCGCTGCTGACCAAGGTCGGTGTGTACGCCCTGCTGCGCACCCAGACGCTGCTCTTCCCGCGGACCGGTGTCTGGACCGTGCTGGCGTGCGCCGCGATCGCCGCGATGATCGTGGGCATCCTCGGAGCCATCGCCCAGGACGACCTCAACCGGCTGCTGTCCTTCACTCTGGTCAGCCACATCGGTTTCATGCTGTTCGGGCTCGCGCTGTTCGACACCCTCGGACTGACCGGCACCATCCTCTACGTCATCCACCACATCGTCGTCCAGGCGGCCCTGTTCCTTGTCGCGGGCCTCGCCGTGCGCCGCACGGGGACGGCGGCGCTGCACCGTATGGCGCACGGGCCGCCGCCGGGCACGCTGGTCGCCGTACTCTTCGGGCTCCCGGCCCTCAGCTTGTCCGGGATGCCGCCGTTCTCCGGCTTCGTGGCCAAGCTGACGCTGCTGCGGGCCGGAGTCGCCCACGGCGGACCCACCGCGTACGCCCTCGCCGCAGCCGCCCTGCTCACCAGTCTGCTGACGCTCTACACCATGACCCGAGTGTGGACGTCGGCCTTCGCGGACCGGCCGTCGCGCCCGGCCGGTGGCGCGGCCGCGCTGCCGCAACGCCGGGCCGCCGAGACCACCGGTGGGGTCCGCGGGACCGGACTGATGCTGGCCGCCACGGCCGGCCTGACCGTGACCGGGCTTGCCATCGCCATGTGCGCGGGTCTGCTCGCCGGTGTCGGCGAACGAGCCGCGCAGGACCTGCTGGATCCGGGGCCGTACCGGTCCGTCGTCCTGGACGGGGAGGAACGTTGAATGGTCTGGAACGGGCCCGCCGTGGCGTGCGCCATCTGCCGATGATCGCCTGGCTATGGCTGCTGTGGATCCTGCTGTGGGGGTCCGTCGACCTGGAGGTCCTCCTTGGCGGTCTGGCCGTCGCTCTCGCCCTGGTCGCCGCCTTTCCTCTGCCCCCGGCGCTGCCGCGGGCCGTTCCACGGCCGCTCCGAATCGGGGCCCTGCTGGTGCATCTTCTGACCGACCTGGTCCGGTCCGGGGCCACCGCCGCCTGGCAGGCCCTGCGCCACGGCCCCCGGACGTCCGCCGCGATCGTCGAAGTCGAACTTCGGGTCGACAGCGACTTGCTGATCACGGCCGTGGCCGAACTCACGACCATGACCCCCGGCACGCTGGTGGCAGAGATCGACCGCCGTCGGCGGCTCCTCTACGTCCACACGCTTCCGGTCCACGACGAGCGCGACATCCACCACCGCAAGAGCGAGGTGCAGATGGTGGAACGCCGCGTCGCGCGGGCCATCGGTCACGGGGAGAGTTTCGAGGGATTCGACGGAATCGACGGACCATCAAGTCGTCGCAAAGGCGGTTGAGGACACGACTGCTTGAGGTCCCGACTGCTTGTGGTCCCGACTGAGAGGGAGGCATCCATGACAGTCCTGTACGACTCCGTACTGGCCGTGGTGGCGGCGGCCGGCCTGCTGACGCTGCTGCGTCTGGTGCGTGGTCCGGGCGCGCTCGACCGCATCATGGCGCTGGACGTTCTGGCGACGATGATCATTGCCGGGACCGCGGTGGGGATGGCGGCACGTGGGGACCCCACGCCTCTTCCCGTGCTCGTCGTTCTCGCACTGCTGGCCTTCATCGGGTCGGTGACCGCGGCGCACCTGGTCGAGAAACGAGAAGGCATGCGATGAACGCGCTGAACACGGCGCGCGACGCGGTCACCGCCGTTCTGCTCCCCGCCGGCGCGGCCTTCTGTCTGCTCGGGGCCTTGGGCCTGCTCCGTTTCCCCGACACCGGGAGCCGACTGCACGCGGCGGCCAAGGCCCAGACGCTCGGCCTGCTGCTCGTCCTGGTGGGAACGGCGGTGCAGATGCCCCTCCGTCATGCCCCCGTGCTGCTGCTCGTCGCCCTGTTCCAACTGCTCACCGCCCCCGTCACCAGCCAGATCATCGGCCGCGCCGCCTATCGTGCCCAGGCCCTCGACCACCGCCTCCTGCTCCGGGACGAACTCGCGGAGCGCCTGGAACGCGAGGGGACTCCGGCATACGGCCAGGAACGGGAGGCGGACGAAGAGGACGAGGGTCGCTGACGGTTTGCGGCCGCGCGTGAGGCGCACATGAACGGCAGGAACGAGATGATCACCGTCAAGCGGTACCTGGACGAGCACCTGCCCGGGCGGCATTCATGATCGGTCGTACGACCGCTGGGGGAGCGGGACTGGACGAGTGCCGTGTCGACGCGGTCGACGTCCTCGCTGGACCGGCTCACCGAGCAGCTCGCCGGACGGGTGGCCCACGACATCTCCCGTGTGAAGCTCAAGACCTCCCGTGAGCCCGAGCGGGATCCGCAGCGGCTGACCGCCGTACGCAAGGCGGTGGGCGACAAGCCGGAGATCTTCACCGACGCCAACGGCGCACTCACCCGCAAGGATGCCCTGTACTGGGCGCGCAGGTTCCGTGCGGAGTGGGACGTGCGGTGGCTGGAGGAGCCCGGACTGTGACCCGCTGCGGCGGCATCACCGGCCTCCTGGAGGTGGCCGGTCTGTCGGCGACCCGTGACCTCGACCTGTCCGCCCACTGCGCGCCGGCGATCTCCGCCCACGCCTTCTGCGCCGTGCGCCGCCTGCGGCCGATGCCGAACCCTTCCGCGTGTACGGAGCGCGACCCGCCTGACATCCCGGCCAAGCGCGCGGCGCGCCGGTGGCGCGTGTCGGGGCCCCGGCCTCGGGTAGTCGGTCGGAAAGTCCGGCCGAAGAGGTGAGAGCAGTGATCGCGTTGGGACTCTTGCTGGCGCTGGCCACTGGCGGATTCGCGGCCATAGCGGTCGCGGAGAACTTCCGGGGTGGCTCCGAGTACGCGGTGGAGGTCTTCGGCAATCAGATCGCGACGCTGAGTCCGCCCGGGCTGTTCCTTTCCGGCGCGGCGCTGGCGCTGATCTTCTGCCTGGGTCTGGCGATGATCGCCGCCGGGCTGAAACACCGACGGCGCGTGCGCAAGGCCCTCGCTTCCGCGCCGGTGACGGGGGAGCCGGGGGCGGAGCGTCCGCTGCCGCCGCAGCCGGTCCACCGGCGTCGCCGGCACATCTTCGGTCACTGACGGATCCCTCAGGGGTCGGCGGGGGAGGTGGGTGCCGTGCGGGCGACGTTCTCACTGGGGCGTGTGGGCGTGCACTGGAGCGTCATGGTCTGAAGAGCGCCGACGCGGTCCCGGAGAAGGAAGGCGGCCGACTGGTCGGCATTGTCACCTCCTCGGACATCAGCATCTATCGACGGCAGACGCGCCGCCTGAGTGCCAGCACCCCGAGTGCCGCAGCCGCACCGCTCGCCGCCGCCAGCGGCAGCAGGGCCCGGAAGCCAGGGGGTGAGGGGCGTTCGGCTTCGGCGGCCGATCCCCTGAGGGCGGCGGCCAGGACCTCGGCCAGATGCAGGGGACGCCTCCCGATACCGGCCTGCTCGACCTGGGTACGGCAGCTGAATCCGTCCGCCACGACCAGCGTCGCGTCCCCGGCGTTCCGTACGGCGGGAAGCAGGCCGGCTTCGGCACAGGCCATCGACACCTCGTAGTGCCCCTTCTCGAAACCGAAGTTGCCGGCCAGCCCGCAGCAGCCCTCGTCCAGGACGTCGGCGTCGACTCCTGCCCGATCCAGCAGCTTCCGGTCGGCGTCGAAGCCCATGACGGCGTACTGGTGACAGTGACGCTGCACCAGCGCAGGCGCGTCGACAGCCGGCGGATCCCAGTCCTCGGCGCGGTCCACCAGCAGTTCGGCCAGCGTGCGGGTCTGTGCGCGCAGCCGTTCGACGTCCGGGTCCTTCGGCAGGAGTTCAGGTGCGTCCGAGCGGAAGACGGCGGTGCAGCTGGGCTCCAGACCCACCACGGGAGTGCCCCGGCGCAGGTCCTCGCGCAGGACATCGATCGTGTGCTGAAGAACGCGCTTCGCGACGCCGAGTTGCCCGGTGGAGATCCAGGTCACTCCGCAGCACACCGCCGCCTGAGGCACCTTGACCCGGAAGCCCGCCGCTTCCAGCACCTCGACAGCGGCCCTGCCGATCGCGGGGTGGAAATGGTCGGTGAAGGTGTCCGGCCACACCACGACCTCGCCCCGCTGCCCGTCACCCCGCGGTCCACCCCGCTCGCGCCACCAGTCGGTGAAGCGCTGCTCGGCGAAGACCGGAATGTCCCGTTCGGGGGCGATGCCGCCGAGTGGCTTGGCCACCCTGGCCATCCAGGGCAGGGCGGCCAGCCCGTTGACCGTACGAGGAGCGAGGGCGACGACGCGGGCCACGGCGGGCAGCCAGCCCATCGAGTAGTGCGCGAGCGGACGCAGCCGGCGCGCGTAGTGATGGTGCAGGAACTCCGCCTTGTAGGTGGCCATGTCGACGTTGACCGGGCAGTCCGTCTTGCAGCCCTTGCAGGCCAGGCAGAGATCGAGGGCGTCACTCACCTCACGGGAGTGCCAGTCGGACGGGACGGGGGAGTCGTTGCGGACCATCTCGAACAGCAGACGTGCGCGGCCGCGCGTGGAGTGCTCCTCCTCCCGGGTGGCGCGGTAACTGGGGCACATCACCCCGCCCTGGAGCGACCGGCACTTGCCGACACCGACGCACCGGGCCGCGACACGACTGAACTTGCCGTCGTCGTGGGGATAGGAGAAGGCGGTGTCCGGCTCCCAGGGAAGGTAGTCGGGGCCCAGACGCAGGTTCTGGTCGAGACGGTACGGCCTCACGACCTTGCCCGGGTTCATCCGGTCGTCCGGGTCGAAGAGCCCTTTCAGCCGCTCGAAACCCTCGATCAGCTCGGGCCCGAACATCTTCACCAACAGCTCGCCCCTGGACTGCCCGTCCCCGTGCTCACCCGACAGCGACCCGCCGTACGCCACGACGAGGTGACCGAAGTGGCCGTATACCGAGGGGTGGCCGTAGTCGAACTCCTCGTACAGGCGCTTCAGGTCGCGCAGATAGTCACCGAGGCGGTCGACTGGGACGGCTGCGTCCTCCCAGCCCTCCCAGGTGTCCGGTTGCCCCGGGATGTGGGCGGTGGCGCCGAGACCCGACTCGCGCACCAGCCACAGCTGGTGCATGTGCTGCTCGTCCCCGTACCAGGTGTGATCGACATCGTCCGGTTTCGCGTCGATGAGCATTCGGGCCCGTTCCTCCACCTCCGCTTCGGTGTCCCCGGCGAACCGGACCAACAGGTAAGCCCGGCCGCCGGGCAGCATGGCCAGGGCCTCGGAATTGAGGTGCTTCTCCTGCTGGAAGTGCACCAACTGGTGGTCGACACCCTCCAGGGCAGCCGGCCGGTGCTCCAGCACGGCCGGCACGTGGTCGGCGGCAGCACAGATGTCCTGGTAGCCCAACACGACCAGCGAGGTGTGTGCGGGGACCGGTACCAGCTCCAGTTCCGCGCGCAGCACGGTGACGAGGGTGGACTCCGAGCCGGTCAGCAGGCCGGCCACGTCGAAGCCGTGCTCGGGCAGGAGCGAGTCCAGGTTGTAGCCGGACACCCGGCGGGGGATGTCGGGGAAGCGTTCGCGCACGAGATCGGCGTACCGGTCCCGCAGGGCCACCATCCCCGGTACAGCTGCGCCTGCCGCCCCTCGCCCGACATCAGACGCTCCAGTTCGCCGGTGTCGGTCCGGCCGACCCACATGCGGGTCCCGTCGTAGGTGAGCACCTGAAGGCGGTGGAGGTTGTCGACGACCTTGCCGTACGCCTGGGCCGTCGACCCGCACGAGTTGTTGCCGATCATCCCGCCGATCGTGCAGTTCGGATGGGTGGCGGGCCTCGGCCCGTACTGCAGGCCGTACTCGGCGAGCTGCCGGTTCAGATCGTCCAGCACGATGCCGGGCTCGACCACGCACCGGCGGTTCTCGGCGTCCACGGACAGCAGCCGGTTGCAGTACTTGCTCCAGTCGAGAACCACCGCGGTGTTGCAGCACTCCCCGGCCAGGCTGGTGCCACCCCCGCGGGACAGCAGGGGCACGTCGTGCTTCCGGCACACGGCCACGGCCTCCTCGGCGGCCTCCACGGTCCGTGGAATCACCACCCCGATGGGGACCTGCCGGTAATTCGAACCGTCCGTCGAATACGCCGCCCGGGTGCCCGCATCGAACCGGACCTCACCGTCGACCCGGGCCCGCAAGTCTTGCTCCAGAGACTCGGTATCGACCTCCGCCGCGGATGGGCGGACCACGGGCAGAGGCAGATCGACCGGGTTCATGCAAAGCCTTCCCACTCACAGATGCCGGACTGGGAACCCACCAGGACAAAGCGGCGCTTGCCCCACACGTGTATCCCCGGCGCGCCCGCGACAAACGATGACCGGGCATCGGAAGGTGTCCCCACGCCGGGCTCCCCAACGGTGAACAGACCGTTTCACACCTCCTGACGCTCCGTCAGGAAGGTCGGCATTGCACAGGTCAACGCACCCTTCCTCGCGGCTTCAACGGCAGCTCCGGCAGTTCCGGTGCGCGGAGCGGCTCCCCGTCGTAGCCCTGCACCTGGCCGAAACGGTCCCCCTTCATCCAGTCCTCGCGCGCCCGCACGATCTCTTCCTGGGACCGGCCGACGAAGTTCCACCACATGATCAGCTCCTCCGCGAACGGCTCGCCGCCGAGCAGCATCACACCGGCGTCCGACTCGGCCCGCAGCGGCAGTTCGCCGCGACCGCAGCCGAGGTAGAGCATCGAACCCGGCAGTACGGGCACGCCGTCGACGTGCACCTCGCCGGACATCGACAGCACCCCGTACTCGAAGTCGGGCACCAGCGGCAGCCGGACGTCCGCGCCGCGCGCGAGGGCGAGATCGGCGCCCACGATGGGGGTGTACGTCGTCCCCGGCGACGTCGCGCCGTCGAGGTCACCGAGCAGCACGGTCGCGGTCAGACCGGGCGCCGTGACCGTCGGCAGCTCGGCGTGGTGCTCGAACCTCGGCTCGGTGTGGCGGTGGGCGTCCGGCAGCGCGACCCACAGCTGCGCGCCGTGCAGGAACCGGGCGTGCGACTTGGGACTTTCCTCCGAGTGGCTGATCGCGCGGCCCGACGTCATCAGCCCGAGCTCCTTCGGCCTGATGGTCTGCAGGCTGCCGGTCGAGTCGCGGTGCAGCACCTCGCCCTCGTGCAGCCAGCTGACCGTCTGCAGCCCCATGTGCGGATGCGGCGGCACCTGCATGCCGGGCTCGTCGGCGATGTCGTCGGGGCCGTAGTGATCGACGAAGGCCCATGCGCCGATCATGCGCCGGCCGAGGTTCGGCAGCAGCCTGCGCACTTCGGTCGACTCGCCGAGCTTGACGTGTCGGGGACTCAGCAGCTCGCGGACAGGTTCGGCGACGACGAATCCGCGGCCGCCGCACACGCTCGGTACGGGCGCGCGGTCAAGGTTGCTCATGCGGCACAACCTAGCCGGGCGCGGACGGCGACGCAGCTGTCTCCTGCGTCGTCAACGCCGTTGACTTCGGGCATCTCGCCAGAGCCCTCGATCGACGACAAGCTCTAGGGTGGGGACATGGGCGGCGGTGTCGTGACGCTGTTCCTGTGCGGGGACGTGATGCTCGGGCGCGGCGTCGATCAGATCCTCGCGCATCCCGGCGATCCGGGGCTGCGCGAAGGGTACGTCACGGACGCGCGCGACTACGTGGCGCTGGCGGAGGCGGTCAGCGGGCCGATACCCGCTCCGGTCGAACCGGCGTGGCCGTGGGGCGAGGCGCTGCGGGTGCTCGACGAGGCCGCGCCGGATGCCCGGATCGTGAACCTGGAGACGGCGGTCACGAGCTGCGGCGCCTTCGCGCCCGGCAAGGAAGTGCACTACCGCATGCACCCGGCCAACCTGCCCGCCCTGACCGTCGCCCGCCCCGACGTCTGTGTCCTGGCCAACAACCACGTCCTGGACTTCGGCCGCCCCGGCCTGACGGAGACCCTGGCCGCGCTCGGCGGCGCGGGCCTGCGGACGGCCGGCGCGGGACACGACGCCGCCGAGGCGTACGCGCCCGCCGTGGTCACCCTGCCGGCGGGCGGCCGCGTACTGGTGTTCGCCCTCGGTACGCGGTCCAGCGGCATCCCCTCCGACTGGGCGGCGACCGAGGACGGGCAGTCCGGCATCGCGTACGTCCCCGGGCTCTCGCCCGGCACCGCCGAAGCCGCCGTCCAGCGCGTACGACGGGTCAAGCGGGCCGGTGACCTCGCGGTCGTCTCCGTGCACTGGGGCTCGAACTGGGGCTACCTCGTCTCCCGCGACCAGGTCCGCTTCGCCCACGCCCTGGTGGACGGCGGCGTCGACCTCGTCCACGGCCACTCCTCGCACCACCCTCGCCCGCTGGAGGTCTACCGGGACCGGCTGATCCTCTACGGCTGCGGCGACTTCGTCGACGACTACGAGGGCATCCCCGGCTACGAGGAGTACCGTGACGACCTCCGCCTCGCCTACCTCACGACACTGCAGGCGGACACCGGGCAGCTGACCGGCCTGCGCATGGTGCCGTTGCAGGCTCGGCGGATGCGGCTGGAGCCCGCGCAGGAACGGGACCGTATGTGGCTGTGCACCACACTCGACCGGATCAGTGCAGGCGTACACCTGGATCTGGAACCCGACGGGACGTTCGCGCTGCGCCATGCCGCAGAGAGCGGCCGATGAACCGCCGACTGCGGCTGACCCTGCTCGGGGTCGGCGCGATGAACTCGCCACGGTTCGCCCCCGCGGGCCTGCTGCTGAGCTGCGCCGGGCACCGCGTCGCCTTCGACGGCGGCCCCGGCGCCGAACCGCCGCCCGGCCGCCTCGACGGCTGGCTGGTCACCGACGAGCACGCGGAACTCCGTTCGGCACTGCGCCGCAGCGCGACGGCGCGGGGCGTGCGGCCGCGCGCCGGTGACCTGGAGCTGGACGTCGCGGAGGCGGCCGTATGCGTGCGGTGCCGCCCCGTGGCACACACCTCGCACCCCGCCTACGGCTACCGCATCGAGGCGGGCGGAGTGGTGGCGGTGTGGGCGCCGGAGTTCTGGGAGTTCCCGGGCTGGGCGGCGGGGGCGGATCTGATGTTCGCCGAGGCCGCCGCCTGGGACCGGCCGATACGGTTCCGCGGGGGCGTCGGCGGCCATCTGCCGGTGCTCGCCGTGGCCGACCAGGCCGAGCGGCAGGGAGTACGGCGGCTGGTGTACGCCCATATCGGCCGGCCGACCCTGCGGGCGATCGACGCCGGGGCGCGGCCGCCGGCCGGCGAGTGGGGCGTGGAGGGCCGCACGTACACGCTCCCGTTCACGTGAGTTCTGGCCCCACTGCGGTTACTCGGGTGACATGGCTGGCATCGACATCAGAAGTAGCGCATTCAACGACCACTCCTTCATCGCGCGCCACTACGCATACGAAGGGGACAACGAGTCGCCCCCGCTGGCGTGGAGCGGCGTACCGGACGACACCACCGAGCTGGTGCTGCTGTGCGAGGACCCCGACGCGCCGTCGGGCACGTTCGTGCACTGGATCGTGGTCGGTATCGATCCCCGGAGCGAGGGTGTCGCGGCGGGGCAGGTCCCGTCCGGCGGCACCGAACTCGTCAACGGTTACCGCGAGCGGGGCTGGGGCGGCCCGCATCCCCCGCCGGGAGACGAGGCCCACCGCTATTTCTTCCGGCTCTACGCCCTGTCGGAACCGTGCGCGCTCCCCGACGCGCCGAACGCCGCGCAGGTGCACGAGGCGGTCGAGAAGCGGGAACTCGCCGACGGCACGCTGGTGGGCCTGTACCAGCGGTGACACCGGGGCCCGCCCGATCCCCGGGCGGGCTCTTGCGGGCCGGTGGTCACAGGCGGCTGTGCTCGGTGGAGGTGCCTACGGCGTTCAGTGTGGCGTCCTCGCCCCGGTCGCCCAACAGGCGCTGGGGAACGGCCGGTTCCGGCAGCGTGCGGAACAGCAGCCAGCTCAGGGCGGGCATCACGATGAGGGGCATCAGGGCCGTGCGCAGCGAAGTGGCGTCCGCGATGGTGCCGATGACGGGGCTCGTGAGGCCACCGACGCTGACCGTCAGGCCCAGCGTGATCCCGCCGGCGGTGCCGACGCGCGTGGGCAGATAGTCCTGGGCGAGCGTGACCTGGAGCGAGAAGGGGACGTACAGGCCGATCGAGGTCAGCGCCACGAACAGGTAGATCGCCGGGCCGGGCACGAACACCACACCGGCGACGGCGGCGACCGTCACGAGGTACGACATGCTCACCACCGTGACCCGGTCCCAGCGGTGGGCGAGATTGCTGCCGACGACCGTGCCGACGGCGCCGCCGAGGTAGAGCACGAAGAGCGCGGCCGTCCCGGCCGCCGTAGTGCCGTCCGTCTGCTCCCGGGCGTGGAAGGCGATGAAGGTGCTCAGCCCGACGAAGGCGATCGACCGGCACACCACCGCCAGCGACAGTCGCACGAACGAGACCCAGTCGTCCCGCCCCTCCGCGGCCCCCTGGCCGCCCTCGGCGCGCGGCGCCTTCTCCAGCGCCCGCAGCACCGGCAGGGTGAGCACGCTGCCGACCAGCGCGGGCAGGATCAGCAGCGGGGACCACCGCAGCCCGCCGCTGGCGATCACGACGGTGACCAGGAGCGGAGCCAGCGCAAAGCCGACGTTGCCGCCCAGCGAGAACCACCCCATGGAACGGTGACTGCCCTTGCTCGCGACCCGTGCGACCCGTGCCGATTCCGGGTGGTACGCGGCGACCCCGATGCCGGACAGTGCCACGAACAGCAGCGTGAGCGCGTACGAGCCGCCGATGCCGCTCAGCGCCACGCCGAGCCCGCCGAACACCGTGCTCACCGGCAGCAGCCAGGGGATGGGGTGCCGGTCGGTGAGCGCGCCGAAGAAGGGCTGCGCCACGGATGACAGCAGGCTCGCGGCGAGCACGATTCCCGAGGCCGCGGCGTAGGTGTACGCAAGCTCGGCGACGAAAAACGGGACCAGGGCCGCCACGGCGCCCTGGTAGACGTCCACACAGGCATGTCCGACCGACAGCAGGACGATCGACTTGTTCCTTGGCATGGCGCCATGGTCGTCCGTGGCCGCACTGTCGCACTTCCGATAATCTGCCAATCGATGAGGGAAATCCGCCACCAGCCGGTGGCGCCGACCAGCACCCGATGGCTGGCCCCCGGCGCCGGCATCGACGCCCACCGGCACGACGACCACCAGATCGTCTACGCGGGCCGGGGCGTGCTCGCCGTCACCACCGACGCCGGATCGTGGATCGCCCCGGCCACCCGGGCCATCTGGGTGCCGGCCGGTACCGTGCACTCCCACCAGGCGTACGGCGAACTCGAACTGCACCTGGTCGGCCTCCCCGTGGACACCAACCCCCGCGGCCTCGACAAGCCCACCGTGCTGACCGTCAGCCCGCTGCTGCGCGAGCTGATCCTCGCCTGCACCCGCGACCCGGCGGACGACAGCCCCGAACACCGGCGCCTGCGTGCCGTCCTGTGCGACCAGCTGCGGGCCTCACCCCAGCAGTCGCTGCACGTGCCCACGCCGACCGCGCCGCAACTCAAGGCGCTGTGCGACATCCTGCTCGCCGACCCCGCCGACAACCGCACGCTCGCGGCCCTGGGCAGACAGGTCGGCGCCAGCGACCGCACACTGTCCCGCCTGTTCAAGGCCGACCTCGGCATGACGTTCCCGCAGTGGCGCACCCAACTGCGCCTCGCCCACGCCCTGGTGCTGCTCGCCGAGGACACGCCGGTGACCGTGGTGGCCCACCGCTGCGGCTGGTCCTCGGCGAGCGCGTTCATCGACGTCTTCCGCCGCGCCTTCGGCCACACGCCTGGACGCGCCGCAGGCCGTTCCATCGGCTTCGGGCGCTGACTTAGACTGTGAGTCCAGTACGTGGATAGTGAGTCCAGGAGGCGTGGGATGGCCGAGCAGGACGTGGAGGCGCAACGGGACGCGATCATCGCGGCGCTCAGGCCGGTCGTCGACGGCATCGCGGCGACCTTCGGGCCGGTGTGCGAGGTGGTGCTGCACGACTACCGGCGGCCGGAGAAGTCGGTGGTCGCCGTCGCCGGTTCGGTGACCGGGCGGGCGGTGGGCGGCGCGATGAGCGAGATCGGCATGCGCGTGCTCGCCCGCGGTGACGAGGCCGACGACGAGCTGAACTACCTCACCCGGACCCGGAACGGGCAGCTGGTCAAGTCGTCCACGATGGTGCTGCGCGACTCCACGGGCGCCGTGTTCGGTGCCCTGTGCGTCAACGTGGACGCCGGTGCCGTCCAGCAGGCCCACGCCCTGCTCGGCGCGCTCGCCGGGGCCGGCGACGCGGGCCAGGCGCCCGTCACCACGTTCGGCAACGACATCGACTCGGTCGTCGACGCCATCCTCGACGCCCACCAGGTGCGGCAGCACCAGAGCTGGGCCGGCCTCGACCGCGCCGAGCGCCTCGAACTCTTCCGCAGCCTCGACGGCCACGGCGTCTTCGCGGTGCGCCGCGCCGTCGAGCAGGTCGCCGCCCGCCTCGGCATCTCCCGCGCGTCGGCCTACAGCTACCTCGCCCAGGCCCGCGCCACGACCGACCCCGCTTCCGAAGGAGCCCGCCCGTGACGACCACCACCCCGCCCGTCACCCTCGACGATGTCCGGGACGCCGCCGCGCGGATCAAGGGCGTCGCCCATCGCACGCCCGTCCTGCGCTCACGCACCCTCGACGCCCTGGTCGGGGCCGAGGTCCTCCTCAAGTGCGAGAACTTCCAGCGCGCCGGCGCCTTCAAGTTCCGTGGCGCCTACAACACCGCCTCCCGGCTCACGCCCGAGCAGCTGGCCCGGGGCGTCGCCGCCTACTCCTCCGGCAACCACGCCCAGGCCGTCGCCCTCGCCGCCCGCGAACTGGGCACCACCGCGGTGATCGTCATGCCCGAGGACGCCCCGGCCTCGAAGCGGGACGCCACCGCGGGATACGGCGCCGAGATCGTCACGTACGACCGCTACACCGGCGACCGGGCCGCCATCGCCGAGGCCCTGGCCGCGGAGCGCGGACTCACCGTCATCCCGCCGTACGAGCACCCGCATGTGATCGCCGGGCAGGGCACCGCGGCACTCGAACTCCTCGAAGAGGTGGGGGAGTTGGGCGCCCTGATCACGCCGGTGGGCGGCGGCGGACTGGTGGCCGGAAGCGCGACGGTCGCCAAGGGGCTGTACCCCGGCATCCGGGTCATCGGCGTCGAGCCGGAGGCCGGCGACGACACCAAGCGGTCGCTGGAGGCGGGCCGGCGCATCAGCATCCCGGTGCCGCACACCATCGCCGACGGACAGGCGCTGCCCACACCCGGCGAACTGACCTTCTCCATGAACCGTCGACTCCTCGACGGCATCGCGCTGGTCGGTGACGACGAGATCCGGGCCGCGATGCGTTTCGCCTTCGAACGGCTGAAGATCGTCATCGAACCCAGCGGCGCCACCCCGCTGGCCGCGCTGCTCTCCGGCCGCGTGGAGCGCCTCCCACGCCGCGTCGGCGTGATCATCTCCGGCGGCAACATCGACGCCGACCGCTTCGCCCGGCTGTGCGCGGGCGGCGACTGAGGGAGGGGCTGGCGGGCCGGGGCCGGAAGGGCGGACGATGAAAAGGAGGGCTCGGCCTTCGCCGGTGCCGCTCACGAACTTCCGGAGCGGGCGACGGAGACCGACACCCCGGCCGGAAAGGAGGAGCGGTCATGCTCGAGGTGAAGACGCTCGACAAGCCGGACGAGCGGCGTGACTTCCCGCGCGGCCACCTGGAAGCCGTCCACCTCTCGGGGCTCGACTTCGCCGTGGCCACCTTCGAGCCGGGCTGGCGCTGGTCGGAGTCCGTCGCCCCGATCGCGGGCACCGACTCCTGCCAGATCCACCACAACGGCTATGTCGTCCAGGGCCGGATGCGCATCCGGATGGACGACGGCGCCGAGCAGGAGGTCGGCCCCGGCGACGTCTTCGTCTGCCCGCCCGGACACGACGCCTGGGTGGTGGGTGACGAGCAGGTCGTCGCATACGACTTCGCGGGCGCCATGGCCAGGGAGTACGCGAAGGAGGAGTAGGCGCAGGGCGAGGGGCGCACGGACGACTCCGTGCGCCCGCCGCGCGGACCCGAGCAGACGCCGGCGGACGAAGGGGGCCGGCATGCGGCGCTTGAAGAAGAGCCCCATCGGGCCGACGAGGCTGCCGCCCTCGTAGAAGCCTCCGCCGGACAGGACGAGCGTTCCGTCCGGGGTGAGGGCGCGCCGGAACTCGCCCAGGGAACGGTTGCCCACCAGGTCAAGCACGCCCCTTGACCGCACTGCCGACCGCTTCCACGACCCCGGCGAAGTCCCGGGTATGGCCGCCCTCGGCCTGCCGCCCGCAGCTCGCCGTCTGAGCCGTATCGCGGCTCGGCCCCGAGTCGCAGCCTGATCAGACCGGCAGCAGGCGGGCGATCAGCGCGCCGAGCTGACGCGCGGTGCGGCACTCGTGCATCTCGACCAGCTCGGCGTAGGCGGGCGCGGCGGAGTCGCCGGTGCCCCACTGGGGGCGCGGCTCGGGGTTCAGCCAGTAGACGCGGCGGGCCCGTCCGGCGATCTGCCGTACGGCCGCCAGGTTCGGGTCGCTCAGGTTCGTCCGGGCGTCACCGAGGACGAACACCGTGGTGCGCGGGCCGACCGCGTCGCCGTACCGCTCGGCGAACTCGCCCAGCGCGACGCCGTAGTCGCTGCTGCCGTGCCAGCCGGTGAGCGTCGCCTCGGAGCGGATGCGCGCGCCCAGTCCCTCCGAGTCGGCGACGCCGTGCTCCAGTAGGCCGGTGACCTCGTCGATCCGGTTGACGAACGCGAACACGCGCAGCTTGCTGAACTGGTCGTGCAGCGCCTGCACCAGCAGCATCGTGAAGTCCGAGAAGCCGGACACCGAGCCCGACACATCGCACAGCAGCACCAGTTCTGGCCGGACAGGCCGCCGTCGGCGCAGCACGGGCCGCATCGGCACGCCGCCCGTCGACAGCGACCCGCGCAGGGTGCGCCGCAGGTCGATGCTGCCCCGGGCGGCCCGGCGCCGCCGGGCGGCCAGTCGGGTCGCCAGTTTGCGAGCGATCGGCTGAACCGTCCTGCGCAGCTCGGCGAGCCGGTCCTTTCCGGCGTACAGGAAGTCGACCCGGTCGGCGGTCGGCGCCACCGCGCGCCGCGCTATCTCGTCCCGACCCCGCCGCTCGGCCACCCGGCGCCGTGCCTCCGCCGCCACCAACGCGCGGAAGACCTCGATACGCCGCCGGATCTCGTCGTCCAGCAGCCGGTCCGCGAACCCCGATTCCCCCGACTGCGCCCGCACCTCGGCGCGGACCCGGGCGAGCAGCGTCTGCGGGCGGATCCGATCCAGCGTCTGGTACGACGACCAGCCGTCCGACGCGGGTGAACTCCCGTATCCGCCGAAGCCGTCGACGGCCTCGATCGCCAACCGGCCCATCCAGGCGCTGTCGTTGGCGGTGAGCGCCGCCGCGAGCCGGTCGCGCAGGTCGTCCCGGTCCGCCGCCTCGCCCTCCGGCCCGCCCACACCGTGCGGGAAATACAGGTCGAAGACCGGGTCGAACACCTGCCGTTGGCCGGTGGTGTGCAGCAGCGTCGCGGCGAGTCCCTCGCGCAGCAGCTCGCGGTCGGCGAGTCCCAGCGCCTCCACCGCCCGCGCCGCGTCCACGGTCTCACCGGTGCCGACACGGACGCCGTGCGCGCGCAGCGCGGCCACGAAGTCCGTCAGCCGGGAGGCCACATCGGCGGTCACACCTGCATCGGCGGTCATACGGCGTCCAGGTCCAGCTTGGCCGCGGCCTTCAGGACGTCGTCCTGGTGCTTGAGCAGCACGCCCAGCGTGTCGCGGACGATGTCCTCGTCCAGGGTGTCGGCACCGAGCGCGAGCAGGGTGCGGGCCCAGTCGATGGTCTCCGCGACCGACGGCACCTTCCGCAGATCCATCGCGCGCAGCGCGCCGACCACCCGCACCACCGACTCGGCCAGCGCCGCGTCGATGCCGGGCACTTTCATCCGGACGATCCGCCGCTCCAACTCCTCCTCCGGGAAGCCGATGTGCAGGAACAGGCAGCGGCGGCGCAACGCCTCGGACAGTTCGCGGGTCGCGTTCGAGGTGAGCACCACGAAGGGGCGGCGTGTCGCGGTGACCGTGCCCAGCTCCGGGACGGTGACCTGGAAGTCGCTGAGCACCTCCAGCAGCAGGCCCTCCACCTCGACGTCGGCCTTGTCGGTCTCGTCGATCAGCAGCACCTTGGGGTCGTCACCGCGGATGGCCGTCAGGAGCGGGCGGGCGAGCAGGAACTCCTCGCTGAAGATGTCGGTGCGCGTGGCGTCCCACGTCTCGTCGCGGCCCGCGCTGATGCGAAGGAGCTGCTTGGCGTGGTTCCACTCGTACAGCGCCCGGGACTCGTCGACGCCCTCGTAGCACTGGAGCCGTACCAGCCGGGCCTGTGCGACCTGGGCGACGGCCTTGGCGAGTTCCGTCTTGCCGACGCCCGCGGGGCCCTCCACGAGGAGCGGCTTGCCTAGGCGGTCGGCGAGGAAGACGGTCGTGGCGACCGCGGGCGACGCCAGGTAGCCGGTCTCGGCGAGGCGTGCGGAGACATCGTCGACGGAAGTGAACAACCGGGCCTCCGGCGGTGGCGGCGTAACGGGATCAGCTCCTATCTAAGCGCTTGTTCAGCGCTTGTGTCACCATGTTCGAGGCGCAGCTCGCGGCCGGACCTGAGCTCAAGGACCCCGATCACCCGGCGAGCGTGGTCGCCCGCGTGTGGAGGCGCTGGACGACGGGCTGGCGACGGCGACCGTGAGCGCGCTGCTCGACGCGGCGGATGTGAAGTAGCCACCGGCGGACCGCAGGGGGCGCAGAACCCCGGACGGGTCACCAGAACAAGCCGACCCGGTGGACCGCCCGATGCAATGGACGCGTGACCGCGCCCCCGGACGACTGCCTCGCGCGCAACGAATGGATCTGCGGCGACTATCTGAGCACCCGCCGCGAGATCCTCCTCGACGCCGTGGTCCAGCACCTCCAGCTGACGTCCGTCTCGGTACTGATCGGCCTCGCCCTCGCCCTGCCGCTCGCGGTGCTGGCCCGCCGCTGGGGCTGGGCGGCCGGTCCCGTCCTCGCCGTGACGACGATCCTCTACACGATCCCGTCCCTGGCGATGTTCTCGCTGCTGCTGCCGCTGTACGGGCTGTCGGCGACGCTCGTGATCGCCGGGCTCGTGCTGTACTCACTGACCCTGCTGGTGCGCAACATCCTCGCGGGTCTGCGCGCCGTCCCCGAGGAGACCCGGCAGGCCGCCCGCGGCATGGGCTACGGCCCCATCCGCATCCTCCTCGCCGTCGAACTGCCGCTCGCCCTGCCGGCCGCGATGGCCGGGCTGCGCATCGCCATGGTCTCCGCGGTGTCGCTGGTGACGGTCGGCGCGATCGTCGGCTTCGGCGGACTGGGCAATCTGATCTACTCGGGCATGAACACGTACTTCAAGGCCCAGGTGCTGACGGCGTCGGTGCTGTGCGTGGTCATCGCGGTCGCGGCCGATCTGCTTCTGCTGGGCGTCCAGCGGCTGATCACGCCCTGGACGAGGGCCCGCACATGAACACGCTCACCGAAACCTGGGACTGGCTCACTGACCCCGCGCACTGGTCGGGCGCCGACGGCATCTGGCAGCGGCTGCTGCAACACCTCGTCCTCACGGTTGTCTGCCTGATCGTCAGCTGCCTGATCGCCCTGCCCGTCGCGGTGATCCTCGGCCACCTCGGCAAGGGCGGGGTGCTGGCGGTCAACATCTCGAACGTCGGCCGCGCGGTCCCCACCTTCGCGGTGCTGGTCCTCCTGCTGCTCACCCCCATCGGGGGCTGGGGCGAGGGCCCCACGGTCGTCGCCCTGGTCCTGTTCGCCGTGCCGCCCCTCCTCACGAATGCGTACGTCGGCATGCGCGAGGTCGACCGCAGCACCGTGCAGGCGGCGCGGGGGATGGGGATGACGGGACGCCAGGTCATGTTTCACGTGGAACTGCCCCTTTCCTCCCCGATGATCCTGAACGGTATGCGGATCGCCGCCGTCCAGCTCGTCGCGACCGCCACCATCGCCGCCCTGGCGGGCGGGGGAGGCCTGGGCCGGATCATCACAGCGGGTTTCAACCTCGCCAGTACGCCGCAGGTGGTGGCCGGGGCGGTGCTCGTCGCCGTGTTCGCGCTGATCGTCGAGGGCCTCTTTGAGGTGGCCGAAGGCCTGGCACCGGCGTGGGTCAGGGGCACGCCATGAGAGGCCGTACGCCGTTGGCGGCCGCCTTCCTGCTCCTGGCGACCGCCTGCGCCACCGGCCCCTCCCTGGAGAACCAGGGCAAGGTCACCGCGCCGCCCGGCGACAGCCGCCAACTGACCGTCGGCTCGGCGGGGTTCACCGAGAGCGACTTGCTCGCCCAGATGTATGCCCTGCTCCTGAACCAGGCGGGCTACGAGACGTCCCTCATCACCGTCGCCAACCGCGAACTCTACGAACCGGCCCTGGAGTCCGGCCAGATCGACGTCGTCCCGGAGTACGCGGCCACCTTCGCCGACTGGCTCAACGCCAAGACCAACGGCCCCGACGCCCCGCCGGTCGGCTCCCCGAACCTCGACGCCACCATGAAGGCACTGCGCCGACTGGCCACGCCTCGCGGCCTCACCGTCCTGAACCCCGGCCGGGCGGTGGACCAGAACGCCTTCGCGGTGAGCGCGTCGTACGCACGTCGGCACCACCTCAAGACCCTCAGCGACCTCGGCAGGTCCGGCCTGAAAGTACGGCTGGCGGCGGGCGACGAATGCGTGCAACGCCCGTACTGCGCCCCGGGCCTGCGCAAGACCTACGGCATCGACATCACCGCCGTCGACCCGAAGGGCGTCGGCACCACCCAGGCCAAACGGGCGGTGCAGAGCGGCCAGGACCAGATGGTCCTCACCACCACGACCGACGCCACCCTCGACGAGTTCGGCCTGGTCCTGCTCGCCGACGACAAACACCTCCAGAACGCCGACTACGTCGTCCCGGTCGTCAACCGCGCCCGCGCAGGCGCCCCCGGCGTCACCAAGGCCCTGAACAAGCTCAACGCCGTCCTCACCACGACCGACCTCGCCACCATGAACCAGCAGGTGGACAGCTGGCGCCGCCTGACGACGGACGTGGCCCGGACGTACCTGGAGGACAAAGGCCTGCTGAAGTGATGCTCCGCGCCCGCAACTCGGCACAGGGCATCCGCCGCCGGGCCGCTCCGCGCCCGCCACGAGGCTCGGGGGCGCCCGGTGCTGGGGTCGGGCGTTCG
>NZ_BJND01000003.1 GCF_006539505.1 Streptomyces spinoverrucosus | reverse complement strand
CGCGGGGTTCAGGGCATCCGGTGCCGGGGTCGGGCGTTCGCCCCCGGGCTCAAGCTGTCTGCCACAGGGCCTCGGGCGTTGCCCCCCCGGGGCTCAGGGTGTCGGCCACAGGGCCCCGGGCGTCTGCGACGGGGTTCTGGGCGTCCGGCGCGGGGGTTGGGCGTTCGCCCCCGGGCTCGGGGCGTCGGCCACAGGACCTCAAGCATCCTCCACGGGGCTGAGGGCGTTCGCCACCGGGCTCACCCGGCGTTGGCCACAGGACCTCGGGCGTCCGCCACAAGGCACAGGGCGTTCGCCACCGGGGTCACCCGGCGTCGGCCAGAACCTCGGGCGCCCTCCACGAGGCTCAGGGCGTCCGTTGCCGGGCTGAGGTGCTCGTCACCGGGCTGGGGCGTCCACCAGGCGCTGGCGTTCGCCACCGGGCTCAGGGCGTCGGCCACAGGACCTTAGGCGTCTGCCATGAGGCTCAGGGCGTCCGGCGCCGGACTGAGGCATGCGCCACCGGGCTCGGGCGTCCACCGGGCGTTGGCGTTCGCCACCAGGCACACGGTGCCCGCCTGCTCAGGCGTCCGCCACTGAGTCGAAGTCCACCTGGCCCCGCGGCACGCCCAGCGCGTCCGCGTCCACCGAGCGGCGCAGGGCCTCGTGGAGTTTCGCCGGGGTCAGGACGCCCAGGAAGCGGGCGCCCTCCAGGACCGCGACCCAGCCGGCGTCGTGCTGGAGCATCACGCCGAACGCCTGTTTGAGGGGCGCGCCCACGGGGACCCAGGCGTTCATGCGGTGGGCCAGGTCGCCGACGCGGGCGCTCGTGCCCAGCTCGTCGATGCCGACCCAGCCGTGCAGGTCGCCGTGTGCGTCCAGGACGACCGCCCATCGGGCGCCCTCCGACCGCAGCCGTTCCGCCGCTCTCCCCGACGGCTCGTTCACCTGGGCGATCGGCGGCTGTTCCAGATCACCGCGCTCGATCGCGGTCACCGACAGCCGCTTCAGGCCCCGGTCGGCGCCGACGAACTCGGCGACGTACGACGACGCGGGCGTGCCCAGCACCGCCCCGGGCGTGTCGAACTGCTCGATCCGGCCCTGCCCGTACACGGCGATCCGGTCACCGAGCCGTACCGCCTCCTCGATGTCGTGCGTGACCAGCAGCACCGTCTTGCGCACCGCGGCCTGCATCCGCAGGAACTCGTCCTGCAACTGCTCCCGCACCACCGGGTCGACCGCCCCGAACGGCTCGTCCATCAGCAGCACCGGCGGATCGGCTGCCAGCGCCCGCGCCACGCCGACCCGCTGCCGCTGACCGCCCGACAACTGGTGCGGGTAGCGCGGCCCGTACGTCTTCGGATCCAGCCCCACCAGATCGAGCAGCTCCGCCGCCCGCGCCCGCGCCCTCGCCCGCTTCCAGCCGACCAGCGACGGCACGGTCGCCGTGTTGTCGAGGATCGTGCGGTGCGGGAAGAGGCCGACCTGCTGGATGACGTATCCGATCCGCCGCCGCAGCCGTACAGGATCGACGCCCGCGATGTCCTCACCGTTCACGAAGATCCGCCCCGACGTCGGCTCGATCAGCCGGTTGACCATCATCATGGTCGTCGTCTTGCCGCAGCCCGACGGTCCCACGAGCGTGACCAGCTCGCCCTCCGACACCTCGAAGGACAGCCCGTCCACCGCGGTCGTACCGTCCGGGTAGCGCTTGGTGACCTGCTCGAACCGGATCATGGTTTCACGCTAGCGGCGCCACCTCGTCCCCGCTCACCAGCACCACCTCAAGGGTGCGCGGACCGTGCACCCCCTCCACCCGGTCGAGCTCGATGTCGCTGGTGGCGGACGGCCCGGAGATCCAGGTCAGCGGGCGTGCCGGGTCGAGTCGGGGCATGGCCTGCGGGACGGACGACACGACCTGGGCGGGCACCCGTACGACGCAGATGTGATGGTCGGGGACGAGGGTGATCCGCCGCCGCCCCTGGTCCGGCGAGCCGTCCAGCACGATGGTGCCCGTCTCGGCGATCGCGACCGCACAGCCGGTCACCACGCTGTCGACACGGTCCAGTTCGTGCGGGGTGCTCGCGGCGCGATCGGGCACACGCGTCGCGTCCACCGCCTCCAGCCAGCGCTCCGGCAGCCCGGGCGGCACCAGCACGGTCCGCGCGCCCCGCGCGGCCAGCAGCCGCCCGAGCACATCCGGCAACTCCTCGTCCGCGCAGCGGTGCACGATCGCCCGGTAGTCCGCCAGATTCTCGGCGAGCAGCTCCACCGTCTCCTCGACGCTCCGCTCGCCGTGCTCGCTGAGATAGTCGCGCCGAACCGCCTGCTCGTACGGCGTGTCGTCGTCCCGCACATCGGCCAGGGCGCGTCGCACCCGGCCCAGAATCCGCTCCCTGCTGCTCACTCCGAAGCGTCCTTTCCACCACGCGTCCGCTGCCACCAGTCCCGGAACGGCTCCGCGGGCACCGGCGGCAGATCCCGGCTGCCGCTCCACGCCTTGCCGGGACCCGGCAGCGTGCGCGGATGGAAGCGCCGGGTGCGTGAGGCGAGCCGCTGCCCGGTGCGCAGCGCGCCGGGGTGGGCGAACGCCCAGCGGGCCGCCCGCATCGCCGCCCGCTCGGCCGCATGCCCCTTCGCCGGCTTCAGCAGGACCTTGTTGCCGCCCCGCGTCACCTCCCCGCCCTGCACGACCCGCTCCCGCAGATGCACCAGCACCTCGGGGATGTCGATGGCCACCGGGCACACCTCGTAGCAGGCTCCGCACAGCGAGGACGCGTACGGCAGGGAGGCGTCGATCTCGCTCGCGGTGCCCCGGAGTTGGGGGCTGAGGATCGCGCCGATCGGGCCCGGGTACACCGAGCCGTACGCGTGACCGCCCGCCCGCTCGTACACCGGGCACACATTGAGGCAAGCCGAGCAGCGGATGCAGCGCAGGGCCTGCCGCCCGACCTCGTCGGAGAGCGTGTCGGTACGGCCGTTGTCGATCAGGACCAGGTGGAAGTTCTGCGGCCCGTCCTCGTCCGTCGTACCGGTCCACATCGACGTGTACGGATTCATGCGCTCGGCCGTCGAGGAGCGCGGGAGGGTCTGCAGGAACACCTCCAGGTCCCGCCAGGTCGGCACGATCTTCTCGATGCCGACCACCGAGATCAGCGTCTCGGGGAGGGTCAGGCACATCCGCCCGTTGCCCTCGGACTCCACGACCACCAGCGTGCCCGTCTCGGCGACCATGAAGTTGGCGCCGGAGACGCCGATCTTGGCACGCAGGAACTTCTCCCGCAGATGCAGCCGGGCGGCCTCGGCCAGCTCGGCGGGCGTGTCGGTCAGGCCCTCGGGCGCCGGACGGCCCCACTCGCCCATCTCACGGGCGAAGATGTCCCGGATCTCACCACGGTTGCGGTGGATCGCCGGGACCAGGATGTGCGACGGCCGGTCCTTGCCCAACTGCACGATCAGCTCGGCGAGATCGGTCTCATAGGCCCGGATCCCCTCTGCTTCCAGCGCCTCGTTGAGGCCGATCTCCTGGGTGGCCATCGACTTGACCTTGACGACCTCGGACTCGCCGGTCTGCCGGACCAGGTCGGCGACGATCCGGTTGGCCTCGTCGGCGTCGACGGCCCAGTGGACGGTGCCGCCCGCCGCCGTCACCGACTCCTCCAACTGCACGAGGTACCGGTCGAGATGACGAAGCGTGTGGTCCTTGATCCGCCGCCCCGCCTCCCGCAGCTGAGCCCAGTCCGAGACCTCGGCGACCGCCTTCTCCCGCTTGCCGCGGATGGTGTGCGTGGCGTGCCGCAGATTGCCGCGCAGGGTGGGATTGCGCACCGCCTCGTGCGCGGCCGCCGGAAACGCCGGCATTCCGACGAACGTTCCGCTCACAGCGCCGGTTCCTCCTCCGTGCTCGCCAGGATCTCCGCGATGTGCACCGGCCGCATCCCCGTGCGCAGCCGGGTCATGGTGCCGCCGATGTGCATCAGACAGGAGTTGTCCGCCGCGCACAGCACCTCGGCGCCGGTCGACTCGGCGTTGCGCACCTTGTCGGCACCCATCGCCGCCGAGACATCGGAGTTCTTCAACGCGAAGGTGCCCCCGAACCCACAGCACTCGTCCGCGCCCGGCAACTCGACCAGCTCAAGACCCTTCACCGCCTGAAGCAGCCTGCGGGGACGCTCGCCCAGGCCCAGCCCGCGCAGCCCGTGGCAGGTGGGGTGGTACGTCACCCGGTGCGGGTAGTACGCGCCCACGTCCGTCACCCCCAGCACATCCACCAGGAACTCGGTGAGTTCGTACGTCTTCGGCACCACCGACGCGAGCGCGGTCGCCAGCGTGTTCCCGCGCCCCTCGGCCCGCGCCCGCGAACCCATCCGCGGATACAGCTCCCGCACCATCGCCCCGCACGATCCGGACGGCGTCACGATAGCCTCGTACTCCCCGAAGACGTCGGAGAAGTGCCGGGCCAGCGGCTCCGCCTCACGCCGGTAGCCGGTGTTGTAGTGGGCCTGCCCGCAGCAGGTCTGGGCCATCGGGAAGTCGACCTCGACGCCCAGCCTGGTCAGCAGATTCACCACGGCGCGCCCGGTGTCCGGATAGAGCGTGTCGTTGACACAGGTCAGGAACAGGGCGACACGCATCGCGGCTCCTTGGGGTTGATCATCCGACGTGTGCAGGGTAGTGCGGTGGCGCGGGCCGGGGGAGACCCCGCTCACGCTCCGGCGAGCCGGGCCTGGGCCGCCCGCCAGGGCGCGGTGTCACCGCGCGGTTCGTAACGGGTGAGCGGCTGGGTACGGCCGAGCAGCCGCCGCATCTCGGCCCGGTCGCCGACGAGCCCGTGGGCCCGCGCCTGCACCAGTACGTTTCCGAAGGCCGCCGCCTCCGTGGGGCCCGCCACGACCGGCAGCCCGCAGGCATCGGCGGTCAGCTGGCACAGCAGCGCGTTGCGCACCCCGCCGCCGACCACATGGACGACGTCCACGTCATGCCCGGCCAGCCGCTGGGCGTCCTCCACGGCCCGCCGGTGAGCGAGGGCGAGCGAGTCCAGGATGCAGCGCGTGACCTCGCCCGGAGACTCGGGCACCGGCTGCCCCGAGGCACGGCACGCCTCGGCGATCCGCTCCGGCATCCGCCCCGGCGCCAGGAACGCCGCGTCGCCCGCGTCCACCACCGACCGCAGCGCCGGAACCCCGGCCGCGGCCTGCAGCAGCTCACCGAGGTCCGGCTCCCCCCAGGCCCGTACACACTCCTGGAGCAGCCACAGCCCCATGATGTTGCGCAGATAGCGGACCGTGCCGTCCAGGCCCAGCTCATTGGTGAAGTTGGCGGCCCGGCTCTCCTCCGTCAGCACCGGCGCGTCCAGCTCAAGCCCGGCCAGCGACCAGGTGCCGGTGCAGATGTAGGCGAAGCGCTCACCGGACGCCGGTACGGCGGCGACCGCGGACGCCGTGTCGTGCGAGGCGACCGCCGTGACCGGCACGGGACCGGTGAGGCCCGTCTCGTCCAGCACCTCGGGGCGCAGCGCCCCCGCCGGATCGCCCGGCTGCCGCAGCGGCGCGAACAGGCTCAGGTCGATGCCCAGCCGCGCGGCCACGTCGTACGACCAGTCCCGCGTCCGGGGATCGACGAGCTGGGTCGTCGAGGCGTTGGTGAGCTCGGTGCCCTGCTCCCCGGTGAGCCAGTACGACAGCAGGTCGGGGATCAGCAACAGGCGCTCGGCGTGGCCGGGTTGGTCGGAGGAGCGGGCGGCGACGAGCTGGTACAGCGTGTTGAAGGGGGCGTACTGCAGCCCGGTCGCCGCGTACAGCTCGGCGGCGGGCACGTTCGCCCACACCTTCTCGGCGACGCCCTCGGTCCGCCCGTCCCGGTAGTGCACCGGGTTGCCGAGCAGTGCCCCGTCGGCGTCCAGCAGTCCGTAGTCCACGGCCCAGCTGTCGATGCCGACGGAGTCGACCTGCCCTGCCGCCCGCAGCCCGTCCAGGACACCGGCGTACAGCGCGAGCACATCCCAGCGCAGCCCCTCCGGCACCCGCACCGGCCGGTTGGCGAAGCGGTGCGCCTCGGTCAGTTCCAGCTCGTGCCGCCCGACGCGGCCGACCATGACCCGCCCACTGGACGCACCGAGGTCGACCGCGGCGTACGACTTCATGGCGCTGCTCACCGCAGGAACGCGGCGGCCACGCCGGCGTCGACCGGGATGTGCAGCCCGGTGGTGTGCGTCAGCTCCCCGCCGGTCAGCGCGAACACGGCACCCGCCACATGCTCCGGCAGCACCTCACGCTTGAGGATCGTCCGCTGGGCGTAGAACTCCCCGAGCTTCTCCTCCGGCACCCCGTACACGGCCGCCCGCTGAGCACCCCAGCCACCCGCGAAGATCCCCGAGCCCCGCACCACACCGTCCGGGTTGACCCCGTTTACCCGAATCCCGTGCTCACCCAACTCGGCCGCCAGCAGCCGCACTTGATGAGCCTGATCGGCCTTGGTCGCGGAGTAGGCGATGTTGTTCGGCCCGGCGAAAACGGCGTTCTTCGAAGCGATATAGACGATGTCACCGCCCAGCCCCTGAGCGATCATCACCCGCGCCGCCTCCCGGGAGACGAGGAAGGACCCGCGCGCCATGATGTCGTGCTGAAGATCCCAGTCCTTGGCGGACGTCTCCAGCAGCGGCTTGGAGATCGAGATACCCGCGTTGTTCACCACGAGATCCACGCCCCCGAAGGCGAGCACCGCGGCCTTGAACGCCTCGGCGATCTGCTCCTCGGAGGTGACGTCGACGGAGACGGCGACGGCCTTGTCGGCTCCGCCCAGCTCCTCGGCGACCTGGGCGGCGTTCTCCGCGTTGAGGTCCGCCACCACGACACACGCACCCTCGGCAACCAACCGCTGCGCGATCGCCTTGCCGATTCCGCTCCCCGCGCCGGTCACCAGCGCCACCCGCGTCGCGAGCGCCTTGGGCTTCGGCATTCGCTGGAGCTTGGCCTCCTCCAGCGCCCAGTACTCGATGCGGAACTTCTCCGACTCCTCGATCGGCGCGTACGTCGACACGGCCTCGGCGCCTCGCATCACGTTGATGGCGTTGACGTAGAACTCGCCGGCGACCCGGGCCGTCTGCTTGTCCTTGCCGAAGCTGAACATGCCCACGCCGGGCACCAGCACGATGGCGGGGTCGGCGCCACGCATGGCAGGGGACTCGGGCAGGGCGTGCCGCTGGTAGTAGGCGGCGTACTCCTCGCGGTACTCCGCGTGCAGCTCCTTCAGCCGGGCGATCGCCTCGTCCAGCGGAGCCGTGGGCGGCAGGTCGAGGACCAGCGGCCGTACCTTCGTGCGCAGGAAGTGGTCGGGGCAGGAGGTGCCGAGCGCGGCGAGCCGAGGGTGCTCGGCGCGGGCGAGGAAGTCGAGCACGACGTCGGAGTCGTTGAAGTGCCCCACCTGCGGCTTGTCCTGCGAGGCGACGGCACGGACGTACGGCGCCAGCGCGGCCGCCCGCTCCCGCCGCTCGGCCTCGGGCAGCGCCTCGTACCCCTCGATGACGGCCCCGAACGGCTCGGCCTTCCCCCGCTCCTCCAGGAACGCCTCGGCGGTACGGATGATGTGCAGCGAGTTCCGCTCGCACTCCTCGGCGGTGTCGCCCCAGGCGGTGATGCCGTGCCCGCCCAGGATCACACCGATGGCCTGCGGGTTGGCCGCCTTGACGGCGGCGATGTCCAGCCCGAGCTGGAAACCGGGCCGCCGCCACGGCACCCACACCACGCTGTCCCCGAAGCACTCGGCGGTCAGCTTCTCCCCGTCCGCCGCGCAGGCCAGCGCGATCCCGGAGTCGGGGTGCAGATGATCGACGTGAGCGGAGTCGACGAGCCCGTGCATCGCGGTGTCGATGGAGGGCGCGGCGCCGCCCTTCCCATGCAGGCAGTAGTCGAACGCGGCGACCATCTCGTCCTCGCGCTCGACGCCGGGGTAGACATCGACGAGCGCCCGCAGCCGATCCAGCCGCAGCACAGCGAGCCCCGCTTCGGTGAGCGTCCCGAGGTCCCCTCCGGACCCCTTGACCCACATCAGCTCGACATCACCACCGGTGACGGGATCGGTATCGGCACCTTTGGCGGAGGCGTTGCCGCCGGCGTAGTTGGTGTTGCGCGGATCAGCACCAAGCCGGTGAGACCGAGCGAGAAGAGCGGCAGCTTCAGGATGGGTTGCCATTGGAGTCGGTTCCTTCTCAACAGGGGGTTAGTGCACGTACGCAAGGGGCGCGGGGAACTGCGCGACCAGCCACATCGGACCCGCAGCCCGCAGACAACAGAACCCGGCAGACGCTTAGGCGCCCCACCCGGCCTGCCGCCCCCCAACCCGCTCAGCCACGATCTTCTCGGCCCACCCGGACCGGGCATACGCAGCAAGCGGCTCCGGATCCAGCCCCATTTCCCCCCGCACCTCACGAAGCAACGGCCGCACATCCGTGTTGTACGCATCCATCAGCACGGCATTCGCCCCCAGCACATCCCCCTCCCGCTGAGCCGCAGCCAACGCCCCCCGATCAACGAGCAGCGCCTTCGCCGTCGCCTCCTGCACATTCATCACCGACCGAATGATCGCCGGAATCTTCGCCTCGATGTTGTGACACTGATCGAGCATGAACGCGACCCCGGACTCGGCACCGAACCCACCCCCACGCACGACCTCGTACATGATCCGGAACAACTGGAACGGATCCGCCGCCCCCACCATCAGGTCGTCATCCGCGTAGAACCGAGAGTTGAAGTCGAACCCCCCGAGCTTCCCCTCCCGCAGCAGCGTGGCCACGATGAACTCGATGTTGGTCCCCGGCGCATGGTGACCGGTGTCGACCACGACCTGCGCCTTCGTCCCGAGCTTCAGACAGTGCGCGTACGCCGTCCCCCAGTCCGGCACATCCGTCGTATAGAACGCGGGCTCGAAGAACTTGTACTCCAGCAGCATCCGCTGCCCCTCACCCAGCCGCGCGTACACCTCGGCCAGACCCTCCGCCAGCCGGTCCTGCCGCTCGCGCACATCGTCCTGCCCGGGATAGTTCGTCCCGTCGGCGAACCACAGCTTCAGATCGGCGGAGCCCGTCGCGTCCATGATGTCGACGCACTCCAGCAGATGGTCGACCGCCTTGCGCCGCACCGCCGCGTCCGGATGGCAGATGCTGCCCAGCTTGTAGTCGTCGTCCTGGAAGGTGTTGGAGTTGATCGCGCCGAGCTTCACCCCGCGCTCCCCGGCGTACTTCGCCAGCGCCGCGTAGTCGTCGACCTTGTCCCAGGGGATGTGCAGGGCGACGGTCGGGGCCACGCCGGTGAACTCGTGCACCTTGGCCGCGTCGTCCAGCTTCTCCCGCGGATCGCGCGGCACACCGGCTTGTGCGAACACCTTGAAACGGGTCCCCGAGTTCCCGTACGCCCACGACGGCGTCTCGACTGCCTGGGTCTTGAGCGCGGCCTTCACCGCGGCGAGTTCGGTCACTGCTGGGCTCCTGCGCTTGTCGACACGAACGATGAAACGATTCAGAACGGCAAGCTATGAGCCCCCGCAAGGGGTGTCAAGCGCTCTGACCAACCCGTTTCTTTGTGATCCCGCCGTGACCTTCGGCTATCGAAAATTTTTCGACATGAACCCATTGACGTGACATGGCTGGCCCGCCTAACGTCCCGGCAATCCAGTTGAAACCTTTCACGACGCCGTGCGGGGCGCCTCGCCGCCCTCGCCGCGTCGTCGAGGAGCCCCTCATGACCCACCCGTCCGACACGGGGCCGGCCCCGGTAGTGGCGCTCAAGGGCATCTCCAAGTCCTTCGGCGCGGTACGCGCCCTGCGGGACGTGTCCCTGGAGCTGTTCCCCGGAGAGGTGCACGCCCTCGCCGGCGAGAACGGCGCGGGCAAGTCGACCCTCATCAAGACGCTCGCCGGGGTGCACCGGCCGGACGCCGGCCACGTGCTGCTCGACGGTGAGCCCGTCGTCTTCCACGGCCCCGGCGACGCCCGTGACGCCGGTATCGCCGTGATCTACCAGGAGCCCACGCTCTTCCCCGACCTGTCGATCGCGGAGAACATCTTCATGGGCCGTCAGCCCCGGCGCGCCCTCGGCCGCATCGACCACAAGGCCACCCATGCCGCGACGCTGGCGCTGATGCAGCGCCTGGGCGTCGAGCTCGACCCCGACCGCCCGGCCCGCGGGCTGTCCATCGCGGACCAGCAGATCGTCGAGATCGCCAAGGCGCTCTCCTTCGACGCCCGGGTCCTGATCATGGACGAGCCGACGGCCGCGCTCACCGGCAGCGAGGTCGCCCGCCTCTTCGGCGTCGTGCGCACGCTGCAGGAGCAGGGCGCCGCCGTCCTGTTCATCTCGCACCGCCTGGAAGAGATCTTCCAGATCTGCCGCCGCGTCACGACCCTGCGCGACGGCGCCTGGATCGCCTCCGAGCTCCTCGACGGCATGACCGAGGACGACCTGGTCCGCCGTATGGTCGGCCGCGACCTCGACGAGCTCTACCCCAAGCAGGACGTCCGCCCCGGCGAAGTCGCCCTCAGCGTGCGCCGGCTGACCCGCGAGGGCGTCTTCACGGATGTCTCCTTCGAGGTGCGGCGCGGTGAGATCGTCGGCCTCGCGGGCCTCGTGGGCGCCGGACGCACCGAGGTGGCGCGAGCGGTCTTCGGCATCGACCGCTGGGACGGGGGCGAAGTCTCCGTGGACGGCCGCAAGCTCACCAACGGCGCCCCCTCCACCGCCATGGCCGCCGGGCTCGCTCTGGTCCCCGAGGACCGGCGCGCCCAGGGCCTGGTGATGGACATGTCCATCGAGCGCAACATCGGCCTGACCGGACTTCGTACGACCGTCAAGGCAGGCCTGATGGACCGGGGCGCCGAACGCAGCCGTTCCCTCGACTGGGCCGTCAAGCTCCAGGTCAAGTACGCCCGGATCGCCGACACCGTCTCCACCCTGTCCGGCGGAAACCAGCAGAAGGTCGTCCTCGCCAAGTGGCTCGCCACGCAGCCGAAGGTGCTGATCGTCGACGAGCCGACCCGCGGTATCGACGTCGGCACCAAGTCGGAGGTGCACCGGCTGCTGTCCCAGCTCGCCGCCGACGGCGTCGCCGTCCTGATGATCTCCTCCGACCTGCCCGAGGTCCTCGGCATGGCCGACCGCGTGCTGGTGATGCACGAGGGCCGGCTCACCGCCGAGATCCCACGCTCCGACGCCACCGAGGAAACCGTGATGGCCGCAGCCACCGGGAGGGCCGCCGCATGACGGTGACCGCACCCAATCCCACGTCGACCCACGAGGCGCCCAAGTCCAGCGGTACCCGCCTGGTCGACCGCGTCTTCAAGATGCGCGAGCTCGCGATCCTGGTCGTCTTCCTGGTGATGATCGCCGTCACCCAGGCGGGCAACAGCGAGTTCCTGTCCGAGCAGGGCATCAAGGACCTGCTGCTGAACGCGACGATCCTGGTCCTGGTCGCCACCGGCCAGTCCCTGGTGGTGATCACGAGGAACGTCGACCTGTCGGTCGGCTCCACCCTCGGCATCAGCGCCTTCGCCGCCGGTACGTATCTCCAGGGCGGCGGCAACCCGGTGGTGGCCGTGCTGCTGGCGGTGCTGATGGGCATCGGCTTCGGCCTGCTCAACGGCCTGCTGGTCAGCCTCGGCCAGGTGCCCGCGCTGGTGGTGACCCTGGGCACGCTGTACATCATCCGCGGCATCGACTCCATCTGGGTCGGCTCCCGGCAGATCACCGCGGCCGACCTGCCCGGCGGGTTCGTCGACTTCGGCTCGGGCGGCATCGGGGCGGTGCCCTGGTTGGCGCTGATCGCTCTCGCGGTTCTCATCGCCACCGCCTACTACCTCAAGCACTTCGGCAGCGGCCGCGAGCTGTACGCCCTCGGCTCCAACCCCGAGGCCGCCCGGCTCGCCGGCATCCCGGTCCGAAAGCGGATCCTGGCGGCGTACACCTTCTGCGGGGCGCTCGCCGGGCTCGCCGGAGCGATGTACCTGGCCCGGTTCGGCAACGTCGACTCCGGCACCGGCAACGGCTACGAACTGACCGTCGTCAGCGCGGTCGTGGTCGGCGGCGTCGTCTTCACCGGCGGCTCGGGCAGCGTCTACGGCGCCGCACTCGGCGCGCTGCTGCTGACCTCGATCAACAGCGTGCTGCCCGCCCTGGGCGTCAGCTCGGTGTGGGTGCTCGCGATCAACGGCATCCTGCTCATCCTCGCCATCGCCGTGGACCGTGTGGTCGCCCTGCGTGTGGCGTCCGCCCTGAAGAAGAGGAACGCCCGCCATGCCTGAGTCCCTGACGCGCGCGATCCGTTGGGACACCGTCGTCGGCGCGCTGCTGATCGTCGTTCTGCTGCTGTCGTTCGGGTTCGTGGACGGTTTCGGCAACGCCCTGAACCTGTCGTTCCTGATCGGCAACACCTTGCCGATCGCGCTCATCGCCCTGCCGATGACCCTGCTCGTCGTCTCCGGCGAGATCGATCTGTCCGTAGCCTCCACCGCCGGGCTGTCCGGCGCGGTGATGGGCGCCCTGTGGAACCAGGGCATGACCATCGAGACGATCATCCCGCTGTGCCTGCTGCTCGGCGTGGTGTGCGGGCTGATCAACGGTCTGCTGGTGACCAAGCTCGGGCTGCCGTCGCTCGCCGTCACCATCGGTACGCTCGCCGCCTACCGGGGCATCGCGCAGATCGTGCTCGGCTCCGACGCGGTGACCGACTTCCCCTCCCAGTACCTGGACTTCGCGGCCGGGCGGATCGGCGACACGTTCATCCCGTACGCCTTCCTGCCCTTCCTCGTGCTGCTGGCGATCGCGGTGGTGGCACTGCACGCCACGCCGTTCGGGCGGTCGGTGTTCGCGATCGGCGCGAGCGAGGAGGCGGCGCGGTTCGCCGGGATCCGGGTGAAGCGGCAGAAGCTGATTCTGTTCACGGTGACGGGCCTGATGGCGTCCCTCACCGGCGTGTTCTGGGCGCTGCACTACGCCAGCGCTCGGTACGACAACGCCACGGGCCTCGAACTCTCCGTCGTCGCGGCCGTGTTGCTCGGCGGTATCGACTTCGACGGCGGCAAGGGCACGCTCGGCGGTGCGATCGCGGGAGTCTTCCTGCTCGGTGCGCTGCAGAACGTCATGAGCCTCCAGGATGTCTCCGCCCAGTCGCAGATCGTCGTCACCGGTGTCCTGCTCGTCCTTTCCGTGCTCGGCCCCCGGGTCGCACGGCAGATCTCCGTAGCGAGGGCGGGCCGCAGAGCCGCCTCGACTCCGACCTCGTAACCCAGCCCTCCCTCGTAAAGGACCAACGCCATGCGCAAGTCATCCCTCCGCCGTACCTCCGCGGCCCTCGCCGCCGTCACCTCCCTCGCCCTCGCCCTCACCGCCTGCGGCGGCACCACCAAGAAGGACGTCGCAGGCGAGGGCGGCTCGGCCGCCGCGGCCGGCAAGGCCGACCCCAATGCCGAGCTGAAGAAGGGCCTCACCGTCGGCTTCCTGCCCAAGCAGGTCAACAACCCCTACTTCACCACCGCCGACAAGGGCGGCGAGGCCGCGCTGAAGGAGCTGGGCTCCAGCTACAAGGAGGTCGGACCCTCCAGCGCCACCGACACCTCCGGGCAGGTCTCCTACGTCAACACGCTCACCCAGCAGCAGGTCGACGCGATGGCCGTGTCCGCGCAGGACCCGGGCGCCCTGTGCACGGCCCTCAAGCAGGCCATGAGCAACGACATCAAGGTCGTGACCTACGACTCGGACACCAAGCCCGAGTGCCGCAACGCCTTCGTCTCGCAGGCGTCCGCCGAGGACCTCGGCCGCACCGAGGTGCAGCTGCTCGCCGAGCAGATCGGCTACAAGGGCGAGATCGCGATCCTGTCCGCCGCGCAGACCGCGACCAACCAGAACACCTGGATCGAGTTCATGAAGGACGAGCTCAAGGATCCGAAGTACAAGGACATGAAGCTGGTGAAGGTCGCGTACGGCAACGACGACGCGCAGGCGTCCTTCCAGCAGACGCAGGGCCTGCTCCAGGAGTACCCGAACCTGAAGGGGATCATCTCCCCGACCACCGTCGGCATCAAGGCCGCCGCCCAGTACCTGTCCGGCTCGAAGTACAAGGGCAAGGTCAAGCTGACCGGCCTCGGCACCCCCAACGACATGCGCAACTACGTCAAGGACGGCACCGTCGAGGCGTTCGAGCTGTGGGACCCGGCGAAGCTGGGCGAGCTGGCCGCCCGTACCGCCGTCGCGCTGGTGTCGGGCCAGATCACCGGCAAGGAGGGCGAGACCTTCACCGCCGGCGACATGGGCGAGTACACCATCGGCAAGGACGGTGTGATCAGCCTCGGCAAGCCGACCGTGTTCGACGCCGACAACATCGACCAGTACAACTTCTAGTCCCGGGGCGGTACTTCATGCAGCGCGTCTGTTTCCTGCTCAAGGTCCGCCAGGACCGGATCGCCGAGTACCGCGAACGCCATGCCGCCGTGTGGCCGGAGATGCTCGAAGCGCTCTCGGCCACCGGCTGGCACAACTACTCGCTCTTCCTGCGCGACGACGGACTGCTCGTCGGCTACCTGGAGACCGAGGACTTCGCGGCCGCCCTCGCCGGGATGGAGGCCACCGAGGTCAACACCCGTTGGCAAGCCGAGATGGCGCCGTTCTTCGAGTCCCTCGACGGCTCCCGGCCCGACGAAGCCATGAAACCGCTCACCGAAGTGTTCCACCTCGCCTGACAACGGAGTCCTACGAGATGAGAAGACGTACGCTGCTGACCGGAGCCGTGCTCAGTGTCGTGGCCGGCCCGACGCTCGCCACCGGCACCGCCCGAGCCGCCGACCCCGGCCCCTCCGTGGCCCGTATCGCCACCACCCGACTCGACGCCCAGGCCCTCTACTTCGTGTCCTACGACGGCCTGGTCAACAACAACTCGTTCCAGAAGAACGGCCTGCTGACCTACAAGGGTTACCAGTACGCCGCCTGGTACACCGCCGACCGCAACGCCGTCGTCGGCCGCCGCGCCCTCGGCGCCACCACCTGGCAGACCGTCAAGGTCGGCCACACCCTGCGCTACAACGACTCCCACAACGTCATCTCCATGGGCGTCTCCCGGGTCGACGGCCGACTGCACCTCAACATGGACTCGCACAGCGACGGCTTCACCTACGTCAAGTCCGTCGCCGGTCTCATGGACAACCCGGCCGGGCTGAGCTGGGTCGCGAGCCGCTTCGGCGCCCCGCAGTCCACGCTCGACGGCCTCGGCCTCACCAGCCAGTTCACCTACCCCCAGTTCGTCACCACCCCCGAGGGCCGCCTCCAGCTCAGCTACCGGGTCGGCATCTCCGGCAACGGCCGCAACGCGCTGGCGGAGTACGACGGTTCGCGGTGGACGGCGCTGGGCGAGTGGACCAGCTCCACCGGCACGTACACCAGCGAGCACGGCTCGTCGACCGCCCGCAACATGTACCTGCACGGCATCGACTACGACCGCAACGGTCGGCTGCACGCCTTCTTCACCTGGCGTGAGCAGAACGGCGCCGTGATGTGCAACGGCGGCGGCATCACCAACCACGACACCGGCTACGTCTACTCCGACGACCGCGGCCGGACCTGGCGCAACAACGCCGGTACGGTCGTCGGCACCACCGGCGGCTCCGACCGGGTCTCGGTCAACGACGCGGGCCTGGTCGTCGACCCGCTCAACCCGGACCACTCCCTGATGAACCAGGAGAGCCAGTTCACGGACTCCGCCGGCCGCCCGCACGCGATCATCAGTTACGTCCCCGGCCGCTTCGGGCAGTGCACCACGAACTACGTCGCCAACCGCACCGCGAACGGCCGTGCCTTCCACGTCCGCCGGAACGCCTCCGGCACCTGGCAGAAGACGGAGATCCCTGTCCCGTTGAACTCCAGCCAGCGCACCAAGCTGATCCTGGACAAGTACAACAACGCGTACGCGATCTTCCCGTTCGGCCGGATCGCCGGCGCCTCGGCGGCCTCCGGGTACACCGACTGGAAGCTCCTCTTCGACGGCAGCGGACTCAACGCCTTCGGCGAGGTCGTGATCGACGAGACGCGGGTCGCGCAGGACGGTGTGCTGTCCTTCATGTACCAGCAGAAGTCCAGCGGTACGACACCGTCGGCGCTGCATGTCATCGACTTCCGGCTGCCCGCATGACCAATGCTGTCCCGGGGCGCCGTGAGGGTACTGTGAAGGCCTTCCCGTCGCCCCACGTTCTCCTGGAGGTCGCTGCCTGATGGCCCAGTCGGTGGGTATCAAGGACGTCGCCCGCGCCGCCGGCGTCTCCGTGGGCACGGTCTCGAACGTCATCAACCGCCCGGACACGGTCGCCACCGAGACCCGGGCGCGGGTGCAGTCCGCCATAGACCGGCTCGGCTACGTCCGCAGCGAGTCCGCGCGCCAGCTGCGCGCGGGCCGCAGCCGGATCATGGGCCTGCTCGTGCTGGACATGGGCAACCCCTTCTTCGTCGACGTGGCCCGCGGCGCCGAGCGCGCCGCCCGCGAGGCCGGCCTGGGCGTGATGGTCTGCAACAGCGCCCAGGACCCTTCGGAGGAGGCCGAGTACCTCTCGCTCTTCGCCGAACAGCGGGTACGTGGCGTGCTGCTCACCCCGGCCGACGCGACCGGCCGCAACATCGAGACGTTCCGCCGCCACGGCATCCCCTTCGTGCTCGTCGACCGGGTCGCGGAGGGCGCCACCGAGTGCTCCGTCTCCGTCGACGACGTGGCGGGCGGCGCCCTCGCCGTACGCCATCTGATCGACGCCGGGCACCGCTCCATCGCCTACGTCAGCGGCCCGCCCGGCCTCAACCAGGTGCGCGACCGCCGCACCGGCGCCCTGAACGCCCTCGCCGAGGCGGGCCTCGGCCCCCACGCGCTGCGCGAGCTGCCCACCGAGCGGCTCGACGTCGCCGCCGGCCGGGACGCCGGCGCCCGGCTGCTCGGCCTCGCCGACCGCCCGACCGCCGTCTTCTGCGCCAACGACCTGCTCGCGCTCGGCGTCCTGCAGGCCATGTACGCGGCCGGCGTCGGCGTCCCCGACGACCTCGCCATCGTCGGCTACGACGACATCGAGTTCGCCGCCGCGGCCGCCGTACCCCTCACGTCCGTACGCCAGCCCGCCGTCACGATGGGCGCGCTGGCCGCCGAACTCCTGCTGGAGGAGACGGAGACGGAGAACGGCCCGCCCCGGCACGAACACCGCCGGGTCGTGCTCCAGCCGGAACTGGTGGTACGCCGCTCCAGCCTGTCCGGCCGCTGAACCACCGCCCGGACCGGTCACTGACTCGGCGTTCAGCACCGCAGGGATTGAGCCACTGAACCTGCGTTCAGCAGCCGTTCATGATCCCCGGCGGTGGCGGGCGGCCCGCGATGTGCTGAACTGGGACGCGGTCCGCACCGTCGTCCGCCCCGGGAGCCCCGTTGAGCGTCAGCTACCGTCAGCCAGGCATCGTCCTCACCGACCGCCACTTCACCGTGCCCCTCGACCACGACGACCCGCACGGGGAGACGATCGAGCTGTACGCCCGCGAGGTCGTCGCGAGCGACAAGGCGGGGCAGGACCTGCCGTGGCTGCTCTACCTCCAGGGCGGCCCCGGCTTCGGGGCGAACCGTTTCGTCGGAAAGCAGGCCTGGCTCGGCCGGGCCCTGAAGGACTACCGCGTCCTGCTGCTCGACCAGCGCGGCACCGGCCACTCCACCCCCGCCAACCGCCAGACCCTGCCGCTGCGCGGCGGCCCCGCCGAACAGGCCGCCTACCTGACGCACTTCCGCGCCGACGCGATCGTCCGCGACTGCGAGACCGTCCGGCGCGAGGTCACCGGCGGCGCGCCCTGGACCGTCCTCGGCCAGAGCTTCGGCGGCTTCTGCACGGTGAACTACCTCTCCACCGCCCCCGAAGGCCTGGCCACCGCCGTCGTCACCGGCGGCCTGCCCTCCCTCGAAGCGCACGCCGACGACGTCTACCGCGCCGCCTACCCGCGCATCGAGCGCAAGGTCACCGCGCACTACGCCCGCTACCCGCAGGACGTCGAGCGGGTCCGCCGGATCGCCGACCATCTGCTCACCCACGACGTCGTCCTCCCGAACGGCTACCGGCTCACCGTCGAGGCCTTCCAGTCCCTCGGCATCCTGCTCGGCGGCAGCGAGGGCAGCCACCGGCTGCACTACCTCCTGGAGCACGCCTTCGTCCGCACGCCGCAGGGCACGGTCCTCTCGGACGCGTTCCAGGAGGAGGTGCAGGGCCTGCTGTCGTACGCCGGACACCCGCTGTACGCGCTCGTCCACGAGGCCTGCTACGGCCAGGACCATCGCCCCACGGCCTGGTCGGCCGAGCGGGTGCGCGGTGAGTTCCCGCAGTTCGACGCGGCCAAGTCCCTTGCGGGCGACGGGCCGGTGCTGTTCACCGGAGAAACGATCCACCCCTGGATGTTCGACTGCGACCCGGCGCTGCGCCCGCTGCGTGAGACCGCCGAACTCCTCGCCGCCCACACCGGCTGGCGGCCCCTGTACGACCCGGCGCGCCTCGCGGCCAACGAGGTGCCGGTCGCGGCGGCCATCTACCACGACGACATGTACGTCGACACGGCCCACTCGCTTGAGACCGCCCGTGCCATCCGGGGCCTGCGCACCTGGGTCACCGACGAGTTCGAACACGACGGCGTACGTGCGGGCGGCCCTCGCGTGCTGGACCGACTGTTGGGGCTGGCACATGACGAGGTCTGACGTCAGTACGACGGACTAGTCTGCGGGCATGACCGAGCCGACGACCGCTCAGCTGAAGCCCATGCCCGACGACTGGCAGCGCGCCCTCGCCGTCGTGGCGCACCCGGACGACCTGGAGTACGGCTGCTCGGCGGCCATCGCCGCCTGGACCGACGCCGGCCGTGAGGTGGCGTATGTCCTGGCCACCCGAGGCGAGGCGGGCATCGACACGCTGGAGCCCGCGCAGTGCGGCCCGCTGCGGGAGCGCGAGCAGCGGGCGAGCGCGGCGGTCGTCGGGGTGTCGGTGGTGGAGTTCCTCGACCACCGGGACGGTGTCATCGAGTACGGCACCGCCCTGCGCCGGGACATCGCCGCCGCCATCCGCCGGCACCGGCCCGAGCTGGTGATCACCCTCAACCACCGGGACACCTGGGGCGGCGTCGACTGGAACACCCCGGACCACGTGGCCGTCGGCCGCGCCACGCTCGACGCGGCGGGCGACGCGGGCAACCGGTGGATCTTCCCGGAGCTGACCGAACAGGGCCTGGAACCCTGGAACGGCGTCCGCTGGGTCGCGGTCGCCGGCTCCAATACGCCGACCCACGCCGTGGACGCCACGCCCGGCATGGAGCGCGCGGTGCGCTCCCTGCTCGAACACCGCACGTACATCGAGGCGTTGACGGAGGAGGACCCGGAATCGTACGTGCGGGGTTTCCTGACCGGATACGCGAAGAGTACGGGGGAGCGGTTCGGGGGTCGGCCAGCGGTGGCGTTCGAGCTGTTCGGCCGCTAAGGGTCACTGGGCGGGTCATTAGGCTGTCGGCATGCACAATCACCCCGGCGACCTCACCGACCTGCGCGGAGACTGCGCCAACTGCTTCGGTCTCTGCTGTGTGGCCCTGCCCTTCGCCGCCTCGGCGGACTTCGCGCTGAACAAGGACGCCGGGAAGCCCTGCCCCAACCTGCGGGGCGACCACCGCTGCGGTATCCACGCCGAGTTGCGGCAGAAGGGCTTCACGGGCTGCACGGTCTACGACTGCTTCGGCGCCGGACAGCGGGTCTCGCAGGTCACCTTCGGCGGGCAGGACTGGCGCATCGGCTCCCGGGAGCACGCCCGGCGGATGTTCGACGTCTTCCCCGTCGTACGGCAGCTGCACGAGCTGCTCTGGTACCTCACCGAGGCCCTCGCCCTGCCCGCCGCCCGCCCGGTCCACGCCGATCTGCGCCGTGCCCTGGAGGACACCGAGCGGCTCGCGCGGCAGAGCCCGCAGGAACTCGCCGCATTGGATGTCGGCGCCCACCGGCAGCAGGTCAACGTCCTGCTCCTGAAGACCAGTGAGCTGGCCCGGGCAGGCACGCAGGGCCGGAAGAAGGACCGCCGGGGCGCGGATCTGATCGGGGCCCGGCTCAAAGGCGCCGATTTGCGTGGCGCGAACCTCCGCGGTGCCTTTCTCATCGCCGCGGACCTGACCGGCGCGGATCTGCGCGGCGCGGACCTGATCGGCGCCGACCTGCGCGACGCCGACCTCACGGACGCCGATCTGACCGGGGCGTTCTTCCTGACCCAGCCTCAGCTCACCGCGGCCCGGGGCACGGCCGGCACCAAGCTGCCAAAGACCGTGTCACGGCCCGCGCACTGGACGGCCCTTCACTGACGCACAGGAAAACCTGGGGGGCATCCCTGGTTGGCGCACGCCCGTATCTTCGGTAGGTTAGGTGAGCCTTACCTAATGAGGAGGAACTGGGATGGGTGACAGCCAAGCCTGGACGGCCGCGCCCGCCGCGGCGGAACGGGCCCGATCGGTGCTCGCCACCTCGTGGTCGTGCGCGGTGACCGCGGAGGGCGTGCGCGAGGAACTCGTCGGCGCGCACACCGTGGCGGAGGACGGCCGGATCCTCCTGCACGTGCCGGAGGACAGCGCCCTGCTCGCGGCCACCATCTGCGCTCCCCGCGGCGAGCCGTCCGCCGTCCTGGAGTTCGCCGACGTCGCACCCGTCCCGATGCGCAACCGGATCCGGTCCCGGCTCTGGCTGGCCGGCTGGTTCATCATCGAGGAGGGCCACCTCGCCTTCCAGGCCACCCGCGTGGTGCTGCGCCGCCCGTCCGGTGCCGTGGTGATCGACCTCGACGAGTTCGCCGCCGCCTCGCCCGACCCGCTGGCCACCGCCGAGGCCCGGCTGCTGACCCACCTGGCCGAGGCCCACCCCGACGCGGTAGAGCGGCTCACCCGGCTCGTCGAGCCGGGCAGCCTGCACGGCGTGGTGCGCGTCCAGCCACTCGCCGTCGACCGGCACGGACTGACGCTGCGCATCGAACGCCGCCGCGCCCATGGCGACGTACGGCTGGCCTTCCACACGCCCGCCGACGGGGTCGCGCAGCTCACCGAGCGCATGCACGTGCTGCTGGCGCAGGCCAGCGCCGCCTCCTGCCCCCGCGCGCTACAGCGGCAGCGCACAGACGGCGACGGGTGAGGCGAACGGCTCACCGGCGAGCCGCAGTTCGCCGCTCGCGCCGTCCACGTGGAAGACGCTGACACTGCCGGACCGCTGGTTCGCCGCGAACAGCAGCCGCCCGTCCGGGGAGAAGGCGATCTGCCGAGGGAAGTCGCCCGCCACCGGAACCGTGCCGAGCAGCCGCAGCCGGGCGCCGTCGGCCTCCACCGCGTAACGGGCCAGGCTGTTGTGGCCCCGGTTGGCGAGATACGCGTACGCGCCGTCGGCGGTCACCAGGATCTGCGCCGGGTAGGAGGTGCCCTCGCCGGTCCCGGTGGACTGGGGCTCGCCGATCGTCAGACGTCCGCTCGCCGGGTCGTAGACGCAGACGGCGACCGTGTTGTCGACCTCGTTGGCCAGATAGGCGTGCCGGCCGCCGGGGTGGAAGGTGAGGTGGCGCGGACCCGCCCCCGGCCGGGTGTGCGCCCGCGCGACCTCGCGGAGCGTGCCCTTTTGCTGGTCGAGGCGGTAGGTGTAGACGCTGTCCGTGCCGAGGTCGACGGCGAGGACGTGGCGGCCGTCCGGGCTCGTGACGAACTGGTGGGCGTGCGGGCCCTCCTGGCCGGGACCCGGCGCCGGGGTGGAGTGCGTGACCACGTCGGTGCGCTCGCCGAGCGCGCCCGAGGCCTCGATCGGGTGTACGGCGACGCTGCCGGAGGTGTAGTTGGCGCTGAGCAGCCAGCGTCCGCTCGGGTGCACGGACAGATGGCAGGGGGCCGCGCCGCCCGTGCTGCGGCTGCCGAGGATCTTGCGGTCGGCCAGCCGTACGGCGGTCACGGCACCGTCCTCGCGCTCGTTCACCGCGTACAGCGTGCGGCCGTCCGGATGCACCGCCAGATACGACGGGTCCGCCACGCCGGTGAGGGTGCCCGTCCCGGTGATACGGCCCGTCCCCGGATCGTAGGTCGCCAGGCCGATGCCCGTGCCGCCGTCCTCGACGGAGGTGTAGGTGCCGACGTAGAGCGGGCGGGGGCCGGTCGACTTGCCTGCGGCGGTCGGCTCGTCCGTGGCTGTCGGCTCGCCCGTGGCCGTCGGTGAGCCGCGCTCGGCGGGCGTCTCGGGGGTCGGCCGGGTCCCGCAGGCGGTCGATGCCGACAGCGCCGTCCCTGTGACGGCTCCGACGAAGCGCCGCCTGCTCCAGCCGCCGCGCGCCCGCGCATCCCTGCTCATCTCCGCACCTCAGCTCGTCGTCCGCCCCGGAACTCGTCGGTGGTCCCGGGCGTGACAGTCACCTTGGCGCGGATCACCCACCAAGTGCAAGAAGAGCAACAGGCGTTGCATGTGGTGCAACAGGGTTACGGGCCTACCAGTCGCCGTCCGTGACCGGCTTGCCCGGCGCGTCCTTCAGCGGCTGCACCTGGTGCGGCGCGGGCTCCTGCCAGGGCTCGTGGTCGTCGCCGAGCCAGTCGCCGACGGGCTTGACCGCCGTGAGCGTGTCCGGGGCGGCCAGATCCTCCGCCTCCTGGTCGTAGTAGTCGTACCAGGGCAGTCCCGCGCGCGTGTACGCCGCACGGTCCACGGGCGACGGCGGGGGAGCCTCGCCGGTGATCCGGCGCCACTCCGGTGGTGTCACCAGGTGGACGAAGACCCGTCCGGCGGGCGGCTCGGCCCAGTCCGTGAGCGGCCGGTCGTCCCGGTAGACCTCCTGGCGCATCGAGCCGCCGACGCCGAGCCCCATTGCCGCGGCGGCCCGGGGTGCACCGCCGGGCGCCGCCGCGGGAGCCGCCATCGCGGCCCCGTAACTCGGCGGGGCGAGGGGCATTGCCCGCGACCGCTCCGCCCTGCGCCGCTCCTCCGCACGCCAGGCGGCCAGCGCCGCGTCGTTCAGCGGGAACGACTGCAGTTGGACGCCGCCCCACACCTCCTCGCCCGTGACCTGCCCTTCCACGGTCGCACCGAGGCCGAGCGGCACCGCCACGAACTGGCGGACCGTGCCCTTGCCCGAGTTGATGCCGTCCAGCCAGGGCTGACGCGGCAGCACGACGTAGTTCTGCGGTTCCCGGGCGAGCCGGTCGCTCCACGGTCGGCCCGAGACCGCGCACACCTTGCCCACGCCGACCTGAAGGGCCGCGGGCTCGGTGGTGCCCGCGAAGCTCAGCCACATCGCCTCGCGCAGATACACCGGCAGCATCACGCCACCGCGCGCGAGCCACTGCTCGGGCACCGTGTCCGCGTGGTCCGCGACCCGCCGGATCGGGAACTCGCCGAGGCCGGGCGGCAGGGGGTGCGTGCCCGTCTCCGGCAGGCGCAGTGTGCGGATGAAGCGCACCGCCACACCGCCCGGCAGACGCAGCGTGTTTCCGTCGATCCGCACGGTGGTCCCGCTCATCCGCACGCCCCCTCCCATCCCGTGCCGGATCGAGTCCCGGCGCTCCCTCACCAAGAACGCCCGCCGGCCCCGGTGCGGTTCCGCCACAGCTGCTCCTGAACGCCCAGACGCTCGCGCAGCCGCGTCAGCCGCGGCATGCGCTCGCGCTGCTCACGCGTGTGGCGGTCCAGCTCCTCCAGGAGCCGGCGCGAGCGGTGCTCGGTGTCGAGTTCGTCGAGGATGCGGTTGACCTCGGTGAGCACGGCGCCGTACAGCTGCCACTCGCGCGCGTCGCGCTGGACCTCCTCCAGCAGGAGCTGGGCCAGCTTGTCGCGGGTGGCCACGGCCGTGTGCAACTCGGCGGCGAGCCGTTCCTCCGCCGACTCGGCGCTCGCGCTGACGCTGGTGGTGACCAGCACCGCGAAGCTCACCACCGCGTCGCCGATCTCCGACAGCAGCTGCTCCACGACGGACCCGGTCTCGCCCTTGAACAGCGGCTCCGGGTCGCGCTCCTTCGCCAGGTCCGTGAGGGTGCGGGCGATGACCCGCAGCACCACCGTGCAGATCTCCAGCGTGTCGAGGCCCGTGCGCAGCACCACCCGGTGCAGCAGCCCCTCCCGCACCCGCGGATTGAACCGCAGACTGTCCTCGGCCTGCCGAAGGGCCGCGTCCACCTGCACGATGTCGTGGTCGAGCCGACGTGCCTCGTGCAGGCGCTCGGCCGCGTACTCGACGGGCGTGCGGCCTCCCGCCTCCTCGCCGACCCGCAGCATCAGCTGCCGCATCCGGCGGGCCAGCCCCTCGATCGACTCGCCGGCCTCGCCCACCCACACCGGCGGCGCCAGCAGCAGATTGCAGGAGAGCCCGACGACCGCGCCGATCAGCGTCTCCACGATCCGCGCCCAGGCGGTGTCCCCGACGGTGGTGACGCCGAGCACCAGCATGGCGCTGATCGCCACCTCGGGGACATACTCGTCGACCCTTACCAGGTGCCCGACGGCCAGCGCGGCCAGGATCACCAGGGCGAGGCTCCACCAGGTCAGGCCGACCAGCAGGCTGAAGGCGATGGCGACGAGGACGCCCGCCACCACGGAGTTCACCCGGCGGACGCCGTTGGTGAGGGTGGCGTAGAGGGTGACCTGGACGACCAGCAGCGCGGTCAGCGGCGCGGTGAGCGGCGCGGCCTCGGGGCTCAGGCGCAGCGCGATGACGTACGCGACGGTCGCCGCGACCGTCGACCGCAGCGTCTGGACGACCACGGGGTCGCGTCGCAACTTCGTCAGGCGCGCGCGGTACGCCGACCAGTCTCGTTCCACTCGCATCCCTTGGCCTGTTCCCCATCACCTGTGGCATCGAACGTGTCGTCCACCTTCTCAGGCGGACAGCTTGTCGAGGAAGGCGAACAGGTTGCCCGTGGTCCGGGCGATCTGTTCCTCCAGCGTCAGGCTCTCCTCGAAGCGCGCCCCGGACTCCGAGATCTTCTTGCCGCGGACGTAGAGGGAGCAGGCGAGGTCGGCGCACATGTAGACGCCGACGGAATTGCCCTCGCGGCCCGCCGCGCCCGCCTTGCGGGCCGTCATCAAGGAGACGCCGCCGCGGGGATGGCCGGTGAGGCAGAGCGAGCACAGGCTGCGGTGCAGATAGCCGCGCTGCGGGGGCGGGAAGCGCAGGGTGACTCCTATGAGCCGCCCCTCGCGTTCGGCCACGAGATAGCTGCGGTCGGGTGCCCCGGGGTCTCGCCAGCCCAGGAAGTCCAGGTCGTCCCAGGGGCGGTCGGCGAGGTCACGCGGGACGGCCAGTCGCTTGGCCTCTCCCTTGGAGCAGTTGATGAAGGAGCTGCGGATGTCCTGCTCGGTGAGCGGTTTCATGGGGGAGCCTCCTGGGGCGTCGCCGGGCGAGGCCGCCGAGGACCTCGCAAAACCTAGGGACCCTAGGTTTCAGCCTAGGTTAGGAAGCTTAGGTGCGGTGCAGCCACTGAATTTTGCCGGGAGGTGTTCCGTACCCTGTACCGGGAGCGCGCACCCCGCGTAGAGGACGTGTACGCCACGTGCTGACCACCCGCATCCCTCACCGAGTTCCGCCCCGCTTAGCTCACGGCCTGAATTAAGGGTTGGAGTAATATGCCCTCGATGGCCCGGCCAGGTGTGTGCCGGTCGGGCAGGGGTTCGGAAGGAGCCACATGGCGGGGCGGAACGGGCGCACAGTGCGCGACCTCAGACGGGCCAACCGGACGGCCGTGCTGCAACGGCTGTACTTCGACGGCCCGCTCAGCCGCTTCGAGCTCGGCCCGGCGACCGGCCTCAGCTCGGGCTCCGTCAGCAACGTCGTCGCCGACCTGGTCGCCGACGGACTGGTGGAGGAGGCGGGCAGCGTCGACTCCGACGGCGGCCGCCCGCGCACGCTGCTGAGGGTGGCGCCCGGCAGCGGCCACATGATCGGCGTCGACGTCGGCGAGACACGGGTGCGCATCGAGCTGTTCGACCTCACCCTCACCGAACTGGCCCGCGCCGAACGGCCGTTGGAGCAGCAGCGGTACGACGTCGAGGTGATCGTCGGCCATATCCGCGACGGTGTCGCCGAGGTGCTCGCCGCCGCGGACGTCGCCCGCGAGCAGCTGCTCGGCGTGGGGATAGGCGTCCCCGGCATCGTCGAACGCACCCCCGACCGGGGCGCCGTCGTGCACGGCCAGACGATCGGCTGGGACGCGGTCCCGCTGGAGGCGCTGCTCCGTTCTACCTCCCAACTCCCCGAGGCGGCCGCGTACTTCATCGACAACGGCGCCAAGACGCTCGGCCAGGCCGAGATGTGGTTCGGCGGCGGACGCGGCGCCCGCAACGCGGTCGTCGTCCTGTTCGGCTCCGGCGTCGGCGCCAGTCTCGTCACGCCCGAGGTGGAGCACGGGCGAGCCGTCGAGTGGGGCCATCTGACGGTACGGGTCAGGGGGCGTCGCTGCCGGTGCGGTGCGCTCGGCTGCCTGGAGGCCTACGCGGGCGCCGAGTCGCTGCTGGAGCGCTGGCACGAGGAGGGCGGACACCCGCCCGAGGACACCGACGAGGAGACCGCGCTCACCGCGATGCTGGCCGCCGCCTACCCGCCCGCAGGCGGAACGGCCGACCCGGCGGCGCTGGCCGTCCTGGAGGAGACCGCCGAGTACCTGGGCGCGGGCCTGTCCGACCTGATCAACCTCTTCCAGCCGGAGCGGATCCTCATCGGCGGCTGGGCGGGCCTCCAGCTCGGCGCCGGGTTCCTGCCCGCCGTACGCCGGCACGCGGCGGCGTACGCGCTGCGGTATCCGGCCGAGAAGGTCACCATTGAGCTGGGCCGGCTCGGGCCCGACGCGGTCACCGTCGGCGCGGCGATCCTGCCGCTGGCCGACTTCTTCGCCCGCGGCGGCCGCCGACCCGAGCCCGCGCCTGAGGGACCGCCGCCGGCCTGGCGCGCCGTACTGAAGGAACGGGCGTCGCACTGAGCGGGTGATGGCCGCGACGTGCGGTTTCGCCGCCGTTCCCGGAGGTACTCGCGTGGGTCTCGGACGCCAGGAAGGGAGTACGTCGTGACCGCTCACCGAGATGAGGAGCCGGGCCGCAGTCCCGATCCCGTACCGCGTGACCTGCCCGACCAGCAGGCCATGGCCGACGAGGAGGACCCCTGGGAGGTGTCCAAGGAGGCGAAGGGGGCCCAGGGTGCCGAGGGCGCCGAGGAAGACCGGACCGCCGCCGACGTACCCGACACGGACGAGGCGGGCTCGGGCAGACAGGGCGCCCCGCAGTCAGCCACCGTCCACCCCGAGCACCCGGCACCGGACGAGTCACCGGACTGACACGCATCGCCGCATCGCCCAAGGACGCTCAGCCCACCTTCCGACCCTGCAACGGCTCCGTCCGCGCCCCCGCCCCCTGCTGGAGCCCCTGGAGGAACTCCTCGATCACCTCGGGCGCCGTGCGCGTCGCCCGCCAGCCCAGTTCCGTCTGCGCGCGCGTGCAGTCCATCAGCGGCAGCCGCAGCACGGCGTCGAAGAGGTGCGGGGAGGCCGGTAGCAGATGCAGCCCCCACGCGGCGGCGATCGCCGAGCGGGCCGCGGTCCTCGGCAGCCGTACCGGGCGGCTGCCGAGCAGCTCACCGAGCAGCTCCGCGTCGACCGGCGGCTCGGCCGCGAGGTTGAAGGCGCCCCGCACCTCCGAGCCCACCGCCAGCTGGTACGCCCGGGCCGCGTCGTCGGTGTGCAGCGCCTGCACCCGCAGTCCCGGGATGTCCGGCAGGAACGGCAGCAGCTCGGGACGCGCCAGCGGCCCCGGCAGGAACCTGCCGCCGAAGATCCGCCGCTGCTCGCTCGCCGACTCCCGCTTGAACAGGAACGCGGGCCGCATCCGCACCACGCGGATCCCGGGGTGATCGCGCTCGAAGGTGTCGAGGGTGCGTTCCAGATAGGCCTTCTCCCGGCAGTACGCGGCGTCCGGCCAGCCGTGCGTCGGCCAGGACTCGTCCACCGTGTGGTCCTTGGGCCCCGGCGAGTACGCGCCCACCGAGGAGGCGTGGACGAGGGTGGGCACGCCCGCGGAGGCGACGGCGTCGAACACCCGGATGCTGCCCAGCACGTTGGTGCGCCAGGTGGTGGCCGGGTCGTGCGTCGGCTGGAACGCCCAGGCCAGATGGATCACCGCGTCGGCACCGAGGAACTCCTTGACGAGATCGGCCTGTTCGGAGGCCACGTCGACCGCCGCCCAGTCCGTCTTCGGCGGCGACCACTCGGGGAGTCGGCGTGCCAGGCCCCGTACCGACCCGACCCGCGGATCCTCGGACAGGAGGCGCACCACGCTGGTGCCGACGTTGCCGGTGGCGCCCGTGACCACGATCCTGCTGCCGGCTTCGCTGCTCACGTTCGGCTCCTCTCGGGCGTACTCCTTCTGCGGAGGGCACCGAGTACCCGGTCGCGGCAGGCCATACGCGTGCGAGCGCGCGTACGAGAAAGCCCCGACCGGACGGGGGATTCCGGTCGGGGCGGTACTGGGGTGGGCGCGGATGGCGGTCGCCTCTCGGCGAAAGGCTCCACAGGGCTTCAGCCGAACGATCGTCCCTGTGGGCAAAAGGTGAGGCCCGGGGACACTGTCCCATCCGCACCCACGGTCTGTTCAACGGGCAACTGTCCTCGGGTGTTCCGTCGCGCGCCCCGCAATGCCGTGATCTACCTCACCCTGCCGTCCCGCTCAGCTCCGGCAGGGACGCCAGCAGATGAGCGGGATCGTCGTAGATGGCGTCCGCCCGGCCTCTTCCAGCCGGGCCGGGGTGCGGTGTGTGGGCGTGCTCGACGGGCTCCGGCGCGGGCTTGCCCTTCTCCACGTCGTCGGCGCCGGCAGTCGCGGTGATCGCCTCGTCCGCGTCGATCGCGCGGCGCAGCGCGGTCAGCTAGGCGCCGCCCGCCGAGGTCGCGAGCACCACGTTCCAGCCGTCCTGGTGCAGCCTGCGCAGCAACCGGCCGGCGTCGGGGAGCGCGGGGAGGCGGTCGAAGTACTGCCCGTAGAGGACTTTGTGGGCGCAGCTCAGCTCGTCGTCCCGGTCCCTGTCCCGGTCGTCGCCGAGCAGATGCGCGATCAGGTCCGACGACGCCAGGCCCACCGCCCGGTGGATGGCGTGCATCGGGATGTGATGGCCTGCCTGCCGGAAGGCCTCCCACCAGGTCGCGACATGCAGATGGTTGGTGTCGACGAGGGTTCCGTCGACGTCGAAGACGGCGGCGCGATCCATGGCGGTCCTTACGCTCCCTTCCGCATCAGCCCATCAGCCGTTCTCATACCCCGGCCGGTACCCGCCCCTCGCGCGTCCAGGCCAGCAGCTCGTCGGCCGACCAGGTGGTCACGATCCGCTCCGCGGGTATCCCGCACTCCTCCGCCCGGGCGCAGCCGTTGATCTGCCAGTCCAGCTGTCCCGGCGCGTGCGCGTCGGTGTCGACCGAGAACAGCACGCCCGCCGCCAGCGCCCGACGCAGCAGCCGCCGGGGCGGGTCGAGCCGTTCGGGGCGGCTGTTGATCTCCACCGCCGTGCCGGACTCGGCGCACGCGGCGAACACCTCGTCCGCGTCGAACTCCGACTCCGGCCGCCCCCGCCCGGTCACCAGCCGCCCGGTGCAGTGCCCGAGGATGTCGGCGTGCGGATCGCGGACGGCCCGCACCATGCGGCGGGTCATGGAGCGGGCGTCCATGCGCAGCTTGGAGTGCACGGACACCACCACGACGTCCAGCCGCGCGAGCAGCTCCGGTTCCTGGTCCAGCGAGCCGTCCTCCAGGATGTCGCACTCGATGCCGGTGAGCAGCCGGAACGGCGCCCAGGTCTCGTTGAGGGCGGCCACCACGTCCAGTTGCTCGCGCAGCCGCTCGGCCGACAGTCCGCGCGCCACCGTCAGCCTGGGGGAGTGGTCGGTGAGCGCCGTCCACTCGTGGCCGAGCGCCGCCGCGGCCCGGCCCATCTCGTCGATCGGGCTGCCGCCGTCCGACCAGTCGGAGTGCACATGGCAGTCCCCGCGCAGCAGCGCCAGCAACCGCTCCCCGCCCCGCACCGGCCGCTCCCGCCCGGCCTCGGCCTCCAGCTGCGCCAAATAGCCCGGCACCTGCCCGGCCAGCGCCTCCCGCACCACCTGCGCCGTCTTCGGGCCGACGCCCTTGAGGGACTCCAGTGACCCCGCGGCCGCCCGCGCCCGCAGCTCGTCCTCGGGCAGCTCGGCCACCACGCGGGCGGCGGTGCGGAAGGCGCGGACGCGGTACGTCGGCGCCAGTGACCGCTCCAGCAGGAAGGCGATCCGGCCCAGTGCCTCGACGGGATCCATCGCCACCTCCTCCGGGTCACCCTCCAGGGTTCCCCAGCCGCACGGGGGCCGCACGGCGGCGGCGGGCGGTTTGTCCAGTACGCGTCGGGGTACTGCGATGCCTCGTCCCGTACGTCGTCCAGCCGGAGGCCTTCATGTCCGCCCCCACCGCACCGCACCCCAAGGTCGCCGTGATCACCGGCGCCGACTCGGGCATCGGACGCGCCACCGCCGTACGGCTGGCCGAGGCGGGGCTGGACGTCGGCATCACCTGGCACAGCGACGAGAAGGGCGCCGAGGAGACCGCCGAGGAGGTGCGGGCCAAGGGCGTGCGGGCGGCCGTCGCCCACATGGATCTCACGCGGCTGCCCGAGGCCGCGGACACCGTCGACGAGCTGTGCGAGAGGCTCGGCCGACTGGACGTGCTGGTCAACAACGCCGGAACGGGCACGGCCACGCCCTTTCTCGACCTGGACCTCGCCAAGGTGCGCGAGGTCCTCGACGTCGACCTGGTCGGCCCCTTCCTGTGCGGGCAGCGGGCGGCGCGGCACATGATCCGGCAGGGCGACGGGGGCCGGATCGTCAACGTGACGTCCGTGCACGAGCACCAGCCCCGGGTGGGCGCCGCGCCGTACTGCGCGGCCAAGGGCGGCCTCGGCCTGCTCACCCAGGTCATGGCCCTGGAACTCGCCGAGCACGGCATCACCGTCAACGCCGTCGCGCCCGGCGAGATCGCCACGCCGATGACCGGCCAGGAGGACACGGACGTCCGCACCGAGCGGCGCCCCGGTGTGCCCCTGGGGCGGCCGGGCGACGCGCGCGAGGTCGCGGCCGTGATCGCCTTCCTCGCCGGGCCCGACGCCTCGTACGTCACCGGCGCCTCGTGGACCGTCGACGGCGGCATGCTCCGCATGGGCCCGCAGGCGGGCTCCCACCTGACCGCGGACGACTGGCGGCGCCCCTGAGCCCGCACCGGCCCTGGGGGTCGCTATCCGGCCACCGCACACGGGCCACAATGGCCGGATCCGCTCTACGCTCTATGACATGACCGAAATCGCGAGCCCCTACATCTCCCATCCGCGGATCATGGTGCTCGGCGTCCAGCCCGGCAGTCCGCCGTTCCGCATCATGGAGATCGACGGTGTAGTGGTCGGTGCGGCGCGTGCCGTCACCGACGTTCTGGAGACTGCCGCCGCCTTCGGCATCACGGTCCACGATTTGGACGACCCGGACGTGGTGCGCTGGGTCGGCGGCGACAAGTTCACCTGGAAACCTCGCTAGGGCCTGCGCTCAGCCCACCGTCCACTTCTGGTTGGCGCCGCCCGTGCAGGTCCAGATCTGCAGCCGCGTGCCGTTGGCCGCGTTGTTGCCGGTGACGTCCAGGCACTTGTCGGCCTGCGGGTTGACGATGTCGCGTGCCGCGGTGACGACCCACTTCTGGGCGGCGCTGCCGTTGCAGTCCCACAGCTGGACGGCCGTGCCGTCCGCCGTGCCGCCGCTCGTGACGTCCAGGCACTTGCCGAGCGCCCGGATCGTGCCGTCCGAGCCGACGGTCCATTGCTGCGCGGCGGTGCCGTTGCAGTCGTAGAGCTGTACGGGGGTGCCGTTGGCGGAGCTCGCCCCGGCGACGTCCACGCACTTGCCCGCCAGGCCTCGGATCGCCACGCCGGTCGTGGAGTCGCTCGTGGTCACGGACACGTGGTCCACCACCAGCTGCTGCGGGAAGACGGTGGAGCCGTCCGGGTCGCCCGGCCAGTAGCCGCCGACCGCGAGGTTGAGGATCAGGAAGAACGGCTTGTTGAACACCCACTGCCTCCCACCCAGGTCGGCGGGGGTACGGCGCTGGTAGACGGTGCCGTCCACGGACCAGGTGATCGAGTCGGGCGCCCAGTCGACGGCGAAGGTGTGGAAACCGTCCGCGAAGGCCTGCCCGTTCGGCAGGGAGTAGGCCGCGCCGATGCCGCCCGAGCCGAAGTAGCCCGGGCCGTGGATCGTGCCGTGCACCGTGGACGGCTCGAAGCCGACGTTCTCCATGATGTCGATCTCGCCCGAGTCCGGCCAGCCGACGTCGCCCAGGTCATGGCCGAGCATCCAGAACGCCGGCCACATGCCCTGCCCGCGCGGGATCTTCATCCGGGCCTCGATGTGCCCGTACTGCGCGGTGAACTTCCCGGCGGTGTTCAGCCGGGCCGAGGTGTACTCGCAACGGCCGTACCAGCACTGGTAGTTCCCCGGGTTCTCCTTCCGGGCGGTGATTACCAGATGGCCCTGCCCGTCGAGCGCCGCGTTGTTGGTGCCGGACGTGTAGTACTGCCGCTCGTGGTTGTTGACGTTGTCGCCGGTCTCGATCTGCCACTTCGAGGAGTCGACCGCCGCACCGGCGGGACCGTCGAAGGTGTCGGAGAACGTCACCGCCCGGACGCCGGCCGGCTCCGCCTGGGCGGGCGCGGCGACGGCGGCGGAGGCGAGCAGCACGGCGGACAGCGCGCCGAGCAGACATCTGCGGAGCAGTCGTGGGGAAGCCACGGCCTTCCCTTCCGTACGGCGTCCCGGGCACGGGCGCGCCGACTGAGGTGGGGGGTGAAGGATTCCCCTTGATTTAAGAGATGAGGTAAGGGCGCGTCAATACCTTGGTACGGACCAGAAGTTGGGGCCTCTGAGTCGCGACCGGACGTCGGGCCTCAGCGCCGCGCGTGCACCGCCCGCCCCAGCCTGCGCCCCACCAGCAGATACCCGGCCAGCGCACCCGCCGTGTTGAGGATGACGTCGTCGATGTCGAAGGCGCGGCCCGTCACCATCGCCCCCTGCGCCAGCTCCACCATCAGCATCACGACCGCGGTGAGCAGCAGCACCCGCAGGATCCCGCGCGCCCGGGGCGCGAGCACCGGCACGAGCACCCCGAAAGGCACCCCGAGCAGCAGATTGCCGCCGATCTGCTTCACGGCGTCACGCAGTTCCGGCTGGTCCAGATAGGCCCGCAGGGAGCTGCCCGGACGCAGGTTGCTGTGCGTGAGCGCCTCGGATGCGGGGGAGGGCTGCAGGGTCAGCCGGGCCAGCACCACGGCGAACGCGACCATGAAGGCGAAGGCACACGCGATCGCCACCGCCCGGCCGATCAGGGGGAGCAGCGGGCGCCGCTTCTTCGACTGCTGCTTGGCCGAACGCTTTGCTTTGGCTGAAGGCTTCGTGGACCCCTTGGCGGGCCGCTTGGCGCGTCGCGGGCGCGACAGAACGCGGGACAGCAAGGCTGTACGGGCCACTCGGTCCTCCAGACTTCAACTTCCCTCGACAACAAGGCTGTTACCCCCGGAGCGGGCAGAGATGCGGCGCCGGTTTCCCGCTGTCCTGCCGGGGCACTCCGGCCAGGACCCGCGCGCCGCCCCGTGCTCCTCATGGGCCGGTGCTTTGATGACGCAGAGTCACTTGAAGAACCCGCGGAGGTGCTGCCATGACCCGGCGTTCGACGCGCCTCGCCGTGGCCGAGGTGCTGGCCTGGTGGGTGGCGCTGGGCGGCCTGTGGCTGGCCTTCATCAACGCGGTCGACACCCTCGAACTCGCCGTCGGCGCGGGCGCCGCGGGCGTGGCCGCACTGGCGGCGCGGGCCGCGCGACGGGCGGTGACCGGACCGTGAACGGCTGGCTCCTCGCGGCGGCCGTCACGCTGGGTGGCGGACTGACGGCCACCCTGTGGGGCGTGACCACCGGCCCGCTCGGCCGCCGAGTCGTGGCGCAGAACCTCGCCACCGCCGTCGCCTGCCCCGGCCTGCTCCTGCTCTCCCAGGCCTACGAGCGTCCGGCGTACGTCGATCTGGCCCTGGTCCTCGCCGTGCTGGGCCCCGTCGGCACACTCGTCTTCGCCCGGCTGCTCTCCGACGAGCTGACCGGGCACCCGCCGCGCGCCTGGTGGCCGACCTGGACGGCGGCCGCCCTCGGCACGGCCGTCGTCCTCGCGCTGTGCGCGGTGACCGCACCCGGCCGGGCGACGGTCAAGCTTCTGGTGACCGGGGCGCTGCTGGTCGGCGGGAACGTGGTCGCCGGCCGCGCGCTGACCGGCGGCATCCGGGGGGTGCGCGGTGGCTGACCCGGTCGTCGTCGTGGCGCTGCTGCTCGTGGCCGGTTCCGCGACCCTCGCCGTCGCGGTCCGCGACCCGGTCCGCCAGGCGCTCGTGCTGTCCGTCCTCGGGGTCGTGCTCGCCGTGCTGTTCACCGTCCTCCAGGCGCCCGACGTCGGCCTGTCTCAACTGGCCGTCGGCTCCGCCGTCACCCCGCTGTTGCTGCTGCTCACCGTCCGCAAGGTCAGACGGCGCGGGCAGCGGAAGGGGCGAGAGCGGTGAACCGGCGCTTCCGGCTGTGGCTCGTGGCCGTGGGCAGCGCGGGACTGGCCGCGCTGCTCGTCGCCGCCTGCCTGGAGCTGCCCGACTTCGGCGGCGCCTGGCACCCGTACGGCGACCGGGCCGTGCGGGCCTCCCTCGACCGACACACCGCCAACACCGTCGCCTCCGTCAACTTCGACCAGCGTGCCTTCGACACCCTCGGCGAGATGACCATCCTGTTCGCCGCCGTCCTCGGCTGTGTGGTCCTGCTGCGCCAGACCCGCGACGAACACCGCGCCCGGCCCGAACCCGCCGACGTGGAGCCGCCGGTGCGCCGCTACGCCCTGATCGTGCTTCCCGTCGCCCTGCTCACCGGCCTCTACGTCATCGCGCACGGCCAGCTCAGCCCCGGCGGCGGCTTCCAGGGCGGCGTGGTCGCCGCGACCGCCCTGCACCTGCTCTACCTGGGCGCCGACTACCGCGCCCTGGAACGCATCCGCCCCGTCGGCCTGTACGAGGTCGGCGACGCGGCCGCCGCCTGCGCCTACCTCGTCCTGGGCCTGGCCGGCGTCCTCGCCGGTACCGCATTCCTCGCCAACACCCTGCTGCCGTACGGCACCTTCAACACGCTGTCCTCCGGTGGCACCGTCCCCCTGCTGAACGCGGCCATCGGCATGGAGGTCGCCTGCGCGGTCGTCGTCCTGCTCGCCCGCTTCCTGGACCAGGCCGTCGAGATCGAGGAGGAGAGCCGCGCATGAGCGTGCTGCCCTATCTGGTCGCCGCGTGGGTCTTCCTGGCCGGCTGCTACGGACTGGCCGCCAGCCGCAACCTGATCCACGCCGTCGGCTGTCTGTCCGTGTGCCAGGCAGCCACGTACGTGCTGCTGCTCGCCGTCGGCTACCGCGACGACGCCACCGCCCCCGTCTACTCCGATATCGAGCCGGGCTCCCGTCCGGTCGTCGACCCGGTCGTGCAGGCCCTCGCGCTCACCGACGTCGTGGTCGGTGCCACCGTCACCGCCCTGCTGCTCGCGCTGGTCGTGCAGATCTCCAAGCGGCACGGCACGGTCGACCCCGACGAACTCTCCGAGCTGCGCGGCTGATGCACCACCTGCTGCCGCTCCTCGTCGCCGTCCCGCTGCTGGGCGCCGGTCTGCTGGTCGCCGTGGGCCGCGCCCTGCCCCGGGTCGCCGCCGACACGGTCGGCTGTGCCGTCTCCGCGGGCACCGCCGCGTTGGTGATCGTCCTGCTGCTGAACTCCTCGCCGCCGCGCACCGAGTGGGTCGGCGGCTGGACGCCCGTGGACGGCCGGAGCGTCGGCATCGTCCTGGTCGGCGACGGCCCCGGCCTCGGCATGGCCGCCCTCGCCTCGCTGCTGACGCTGGCGGCGCTGACGTACTCCTGGCGCTACTTCGAGGAGCCGCCGCGTCGGCATGCCGGCTCGTATCCGGCGCTGATGCTGGTGTTCCAGGCCGGGATGTGCGGCTTCGCGATCACGGGCGACCTGTTCAACGCGTTCGTGTTCTTCGAGCTGATGAGCGTCGTGGCGTACGCCCTGACCGGGTACCGCGTCGAGGAGGCCAAGGCGGTGCAGGGCGCGCTCACCTTCGGCGTGGTCAACTCGCTGGGCGCGTACGCCATGCTGATGGGCATCGCCCTGCTGTACGCGCGCACCGGCGAGCTGACGATGTCGCTGATCGGCCGGGGACTGGACGCGCACGGCGGGCCGGACGCCCTGGTCCTCGCGAGCTTCGTGCTGGTCCTCACCGGTCTGCTGGTCAAGGCCGCGGCCGTGCCCTTCCACTTCTGGCTGCCGGACGCCCACGCCGTCGCGCCGACGCCGGTGTGCATGCTGCTGTCCGGCGTCATGGTCGAGCTGGGCGTCTACGGCGCCTGGCGGGTGTACGGCACGGTCTTCTCCGGGCCCGGCGGCGTCCCGGCCGCGGACCTGGAGCGGATGCTGGTCGTGCTGGGCGCGCTGACCGCGGCCGTCGGTGCCGTCATGTGCTGGTACCAGCGGCACATCAAGCGGCTCCTGGCCTATTCGACCGTCGCCCACATCGGACTGTTCCTGATCGGCATCGGCGTACTGACCCCGCAGGCCGACGACGGGATCGCGCTGTACATCCTCGGCCACGCCGGTGTGAAGGCGGCGCTGTTCGCCTGCACGGGCATCCTGCTCGACCGCTACGGCAGCGTCGACGAACACGTCCTGCACGGGCGGGCCCGAAGACAGCGCGCGGTGGCCGTGATGTTCGTCGTCGGCGGCCTGGGCCTGGCCGGACTGCCGCCGTTCGCCGGTGCGCTCGGCAAGTCGGTCGCCGAGGAGGCCGCGGGCGGCCCGCTCGCCGTGCTGTACGTCATCGCCTCGGCGATGACGGCGGGCGCGGTGCTACGGGTCGCCGCGCGGGTGTTCCTGGGCCTCGGGCCTCCGCCGCCGGACGCGGGGGAGTACGAGACGACCGGCTCCGGCGAGGAGCCCGAGACCCGGGGACGGCTCGGCTTCGTCCCCGACACCATGACCGCCGTCCCGGCGCTGCTGCTCGCCGGGGCGCTCGCGGCAGGGGTGGCCCCCGGCTTCGGCGAGACGGTGGCGCGGGCCGTGAACGAGGCCGGTTCCGGCGGCGCGGTCGTCCCGGTGCACTGGACGCCGTACGGCATCCTGCTGGGCCTGGTCTCGACGGCGGTGGCCGTGGGGCTGGCCGCGCTGGCCGTCACCCGGCCGAGGCTGCTCGCCGCCCCGGACTGGGCGCTGCCGCTGCGGCGCCTGCAGTCCGGGCACGTCGGGGACTACGTGGCCTGGCTGCTGGTGGGCGCCACCCTGCTCGGCGCCCTCGCCCTGCCCGGAGTCCTCGGCACATGATCAGGTTCCGTAGGTGACGTCGACCTCCTTGAAGCCGAGGGAGCCCAGCAGTCCTTCGAGCATGTCGGTGGTGTTGCTCTCGGCGCGCGCGGTGAGCTCGCTCTCCTTCGCCGCGTCGCGGATGTGGCGTACCGCGAGCTGCTGCACGGCCTGTTCGCCGTTGGGGTTGTCGGAGAAGAGGTCGCCGAGCCGGTCGAGCAGACCGCGCTGCTTGGAGACGGCGTAGGAGCGGTCGGGGTCGAGTGCGGGCCGGCCGAGTGCCGCGTGCGGCAGCCGCAGCGTGGCGGACGTACGGTCCTCGTTGACCGTCACGTCGTCCTCGCCGACCTTGCCGAGGTCGACGTAGGCGTCGACGGTGCCCGCCCCGATGTACAGGGTGCGGGTGCCGCGGATGGCGTCGGGCAGGTACTTGGTGTCCTTCTCCAGGTCCACGACGACCTGGAAGTTGCCGGAGGCGGCGTCGTAACGGCTGATGTCCTGGATCGACTTGAGCAGGGCCGGCCCCGAGCGGTCGTGGGTCTCCGTGCCGAACAGGTCCTTCAGGCCCGGCAGTACGCTCAGCCGGATCCCGGCGAACAGCACGACGAGCACCAGCACGACGGCGCTCAGCGCCTTCGCCCAGCCGGGCATGCGCCCGGGGAGGCGCTTGATGGAAGTCGTCATGGGTGACGGTCCTCCTTCCTACCCTCCTGCATGCCCTTCTCGACAGAAGGTCAGACCGTCGGTGTCTCGGGATACCGCAGGGCCGCGTCCAGCGTGGGCTGTGGCGGCAGCAGCCGGTGCAGCCCGGTGACCCGCAGGACGCGCAGGGTCATGGGGTGCGCGCACACCAGGTGCAGCCGCCCGTCGTGGGCGAGCACCCGGCTGCGCGCCCGGTACAGCAGCCGCAGCCCCGAGCAGTCGAAGAACTCGACCGGGCTGAGGTCGATCACGATCCGGGCGCCGGGGAGCGCCGTCACGTCGTCCAGGTGCGGGAGGATCTCCGCCGCCGCGGCGATGTCGATCTCCCCGCGGAACTCCAGCACCGTGTGCCCCTGTTCCCGGTGGACGCGCAGATGCCGGGTGAGCGGCGCGGCGTTCCGTTCCACGTCGACTCACCTCCCGTCCGCTGCCGGTGACCCACAACTGCGGGCCTCGCCCTGCAAGTTACCCTCGCTGGAAAGCATTTCAGCATGTTCGGTTGACATATGTCTTCGAATTGCGACCGAGTTTCTTCGCGGCGTGAGCGAAGTGTTACGACAAGGCCTGCCAGGCCTTGCTGAGGGCCCGGCGGAACTGCTCGGCCTGATGTGCCGTCAACTCCCGTACCATCCGCTCCTCCAGCTCCCGCACCGGCCCGGCGAGCCGCGTGAGCAGTTCGCGCGCCTCGCCGGTGAGCAGGATCAGCAGCTCCCGGCGGTTGTGCGGGTTGCGCTCCCGGCGCACCAGGCCGCGGCCCTCCAGGGAGCGGACCAGGTCGGCGATCGACTGGGCGGTGACGAAGGAGTCCCGGGCCAGCTGCGCCGCCGACAGTCCGTCGTGCCGCTCCAGGACGGTGAGCGCGGTGTACTGCAGCGCCGTGATTCCGAAGGGTCTGACCAGGTCGTCCAGGTGTGAGCGGACCACGAGCTCCACCTGCTTGACCATGTAGAGCAGGGACGGGGGTGCCTTGGTTGTCTGGGTGCCGGCCATGGATCGAGCCTAGAGCATTGACAGGAAACCTGTCTGAATTCAGACTGCCGACCAACAGGAATCCTGTTTTTTGAACTCTGGAGATCCTGTTGGTTTCCTGATCTTGGCAATGAAGCTGGGAGTGGCGATGACCACCTTCGAGATCGAACCCGGTCGGCTGTTCATCGGGGGCCGGTGGCACGACGCCGCCGACGGAGCGCGCGGCGAGGTGGTCGACCCGTCCCGGGGCACGGTCCTCACCACCGTCGCCGAGGCGGGCCCCGCCGACGTGGACGCCGCCGTGCGGGCCGCCCGCGAGACCTTCGACGCCGGCCAGTGGTCCGGGCTGAGCGGCCGTGAACGGGGCCGCGTCCTGCACCGCGTCGCCGAGCTGATCCGCGAGAACGCCGAAGACCTCGCCGAGCTGGAGAGCCTCGACGTCGGCAAACCGATCACCCTGTGCCGCGCCGTCGACATCACGAACGCCGCCAACGACTACGAGCACTACGCCGCCCTGGCCCACTCCCTCGACGGCGCCACCCGCGACACCCCGCTCAACGCCCTGGCGTACACCCGCCGCGAGCCCCTCGGCGTGGTCGCGGCCATCACGCCGTACAACTTCCCGCTGATCCTGGCCGGTACCAAGCTCGCCCCCGCGCTCGCCGCCGGGAACACGGTCGTCCACAAACCCGCCGAGGAGACCCCGCTCAGCGCCCTGTACATGGCCCGGCTGCTGCAGGAGGCCGGCGTCCCGGACGGCGTGGTCAACGTCGTCACCGGCACCGGCCCGGTGACCGGCGAGGCCCTGCTGCGCCACCCCGGCGTCGACAAGGTGGCCTTCACCGGCTCCACCACGGTCGGCCGCCATGTCGCGGGCGTCGCCGGGCAGGCGCTGCGGCCCGTCACCATGGAACTCGGCGGCAACGCCGCCCACCTCGTCTTCGAGGACGCCGACCTGGAGAAGGCGGTCGGCGCGGTCATCAAGGCGTTCGTCTTCAACACCGGCCAGTTCTGCATGGCCGGACCCCGGCTGCTGGTCGCCCGCAAGGTGTACGCCACCCTGCTGGGCATCCTCGCCGAAGCGGTCCCCGGCGTGCCCGTCGGCGACCCGCGCAAACCCGAGACCGTCGTCGGACCGATGGCGGGGGAGCGGCATCTGCGCAAGGTCGAGGAGTACGTCGACCTGGCCCGCCAGGAGGGCGGCCGTATCGTCTGCGGCGGCGAGCGCCTCGACCTCGACGGCGGCTACTACTACAAGCCCACCGTGATAGCCGACCTGCCGAACGACTCCCGAGCCGTCCAGGAGGAGATCTTCGGCCCGGTCCTCACCGTCCAGCCCTTCGACTCCGAGGACGAGGCCGTCGCCCTCGCCAACTCCACGCCGTACGGCCTGGCCTCGGGCGTGCAGACCGGCAGCCTCGCCCGCGCCCACCGCGTCGCCGACCGCCTCCAGGCCGGCATCGTCTGGATCAACGACTGGGCGATGCTCGACCCCGCGGTCCCGTTCGGCGGCGTCAAGGACTCAGGCTTCGGCCGCGAGTACGGCCCCGAGGCGCTCGCCTCCTACACGAAGGTCAAGTCCGTCGTCGTCTCGCTCGACTGAGCGCGCCCGCCAAGGAGTTCGTACGATGCCCACCACCACCCGCGCCGCCGTCGTCGAATCCGGCGGGGCACCCTTCACCCTCTCCGACGTCGTCCTCGACGAACCCGGCCCCCACGAGGCCCTCGTCCGCATGGTCGCGACCGGCCTGTGCCACACCGACCTCGGCGTGGCGAGCGGCGCCCTGCCCTTCCCGCTGCCCGGGGTGCTCGGCCACGAGGGAGCCGGAGTCGTCGAGGCCGTCGGCCCGTCCGTCACTGCGGTCGCGCCGGGGGACCACGTCGTGCTGTCCTTCACCTCCTGCGGCGACTGCCGCAACTGCCGCGCCGGGCACCCCGCATACTGCGCCACCTGGCTGCCGATGAACCTCATCGGGGGCCGACGCGCGGACGGCACCAGCACCATCAGCCGCGACGGCGAACCGCTCGGCGGGCACTTCTTCGGCCAGTCCTCGTTCGCCGAGCGGGCCCTCGCGGACGAGCGCAGCCTGGTCAAGGTCGACCCGGATGTGCCGCTCACGTCGATCGCCCCGCTCGGCTGCGGCGTACAGACCGGGGTCGGTGCCGTCTGGAACGTCCTGCGGCCGGTCACCGGCAGCAGCGTCGTCGTCCTCGGCGCCGGAGCCGTCGGCCTGTCGGCGGTGATGGCGGCCGCCTTGACGCCCGCGACCACTGTCATCGCCGTAGACAAGGTGGGCGAACGCCTTTCGCTGGCAAAGGAGTTGGGTGCCACTCATACCGTCGACGCCGGAACGGCCGACGTCGGGGCCGCGATCGCCGACCTCACCGGCGGTCAGGGCGCCGACGGTGTCGTGGAGACGACCGGCAGCGTCGCCGTGCTCCGGCAGGGCGTCGACGCGCTCGCCGCGCGCGGCACGCTGGTCGTCGTGGGCGCCCCGCCGTTCGGTACCGAGGTCTCCCTGGACGTCAACGGGCTGCTCGCCGGGAAGCGGATCGTCGGCCTGACGCTCGGCGACAGCGAGACCCGGACCGTCATCCCCGCCCTGGTCCGGCTCGTGAAGGACGGGCGGCTCCCACTGCACCGCCTGATCGGCACCTACCCCTTCACGGAGATCGACCAGGCGGTGCGGGACATGAGCGCGGGCAAGACCATCAAGCCCGTGCTCACCTTCTGACCGGCCTCAGTCGGCCAGCAGCACCAGCTTCCCCGTGGTCCGGCCGGTGTCGCCGAGCTCATGCGCCTTGGCGGCCTCGGCCAGCGGGAAGGTCCCCGCGATCGTCGCCCGCAGACTGCCGTCCTCGATCAGCCCGGCGATGGCCCTCATGCCGTACTGGTCGGCGTCGACGAGCATCCGGATCGCCCGTACGCCGAGCCGCTCGGCCTCCGCGTAGAAGTCGTCCGACCCGATCGGCAGGATCGACACCACGATTCCACCCGGGCGAAGGACGCGCAGCGAGCGGACGGAGTAGTCGCCGCCGATGGTGTCGAGCACCACGTCGACGTCGTGCACGGCCTCCGCGAAGTCGGTCGCCCGGTAGTCGACCGGCTCGTCCACGCCGATCTCGCGCAGAAAGTCGTGCTTGCCCGCGCTCGCCGTGCCGATCACGTAGGCGCCCCGGGCCTTGGCGATCTGCACGGCCACATGTCCGACGCCACCGGCCGCCGCGTGGATCAGCACCCGCTGACCCGGTCGCAGGTCCGCCCGCTCCACCAGCGCCTGCCACGCGGTCAGCGAGACCAGCGGCAGTGCGCCCGCCTGCGTGTGGTCGATCCCTGCGGGCTTGGGGGCGAGGGCGCGGGCCGGGGCGATGACGTACTCGGCGTGCGAGCCGTGACCGAACGGGTAGGGCAGCATGCCGAAGACCTCGTCGCCGGGCCGGAAGAGGGCGACGCCGATGCCGGTCTCCTCGACGACGCCGGAGACGTCCCAGCCGAGGGTGAAGGGCGGCTCGCCGAGGAAGCCGCCGGTGGCGCGGTGCTTCCAGTCGGTGGGGTTGACGCCGGCGGCCCGCACCCGGACCAGCACCTCGTTCGGCCGCGGAGTCGGCCGCGGCACCTCTACTTCTTTCAGCACCTCGGGACCGCCGAGGACGTCCTGGCTGATGACTCGCATGGTGTTCACATCGCTCATGGTCACCCAGCCTGCCCGCGCCCGCCCGCTCGGAAAATGGCACGATTGCCAACCTTTGATAGAATCGTGCCATGCAGCGTGTGGAGCGAGTCGTGGTGCTGGCCCTCGACGGCGTGTACCCCTTCGAACTGGGCATCCCCAGCCGGATCTTCGGCGCGGCCGACGGCCGGTACGAGGTGCTGACGTGCAGCGTCGACGGCGGGCCGGTGCGCACCAACGCCGACTTCTCGGTCACCGTCGAGCACGGCCCCGAGGCCCTGGCGACGGCCGACACGGTGGTGATCGCGCCCATCGCGCCGGCGTCCGTCTCCGCCGACATCCCGGACGAAGTCCGTGCCGCGCTCGCCCGGATCCGGCCCGGCACCCGCATCGTCTCCATCTGCACCGGCGCCTTCGTCCTGGCCGCCGCCGGACTGCTGGACGGCCGCAGGGCGACCACGCACTGGCAGGTCGCCGATCACTTCCGGCGGATGTTCCCGCACATCGACCTCGACCCGGACGTCCTCTTCGTCGACGACGACCCCGTCCTGACCTCCGCCGGAGCCGCCTCCGGCGTCGATGTCTGCCTGCACCTCGTGCGCAAGGACCACGGCAGCCGGCTCGCCAACACCGTCGCGCGGCGCTGCGTCGTCCCGCCGTTCCGCGACGGCGGCCAGGCCCAGTACATCGAGCAGCCCGTGCCCGAGACCGGCGCCGCGAGCACCGCCGCAACCCGCACCTGGGCGCTGGAACGCCTCGGCGAACCACTGACCCTGTCCGACCTCGCCGCACACGCCCGGATGAGCCTGCGCACCTTCGCCCGCCGCTTCCACGACGAGGTGGGCGTCAGCCCCGGCCGCTGGCTCATCCAGCAGCGCGTCGCCCGCGCCCGGCACCTCCTGGAGTCCAGCGACCTCCCCGTCGACCACATCGCCGGCCAGGTCGGCTTCGCCACGGGCGCGTCCCTGCGCCAGCACCTGCACGCCGCGATCGGCGTCTCACCGCAGGCGTACCGCCGTACGTTCCACAGCACGCGCTGATGACCTGCCGACTTGTCGACTAACGGGTTCTTGGCGGAGAGTGACGGAACCCTCACGTCCGCTCGGCCGTTGAGGTTGATCCTTTCGGGTTGGAACCCGATAAGCTCCCATCCGGCGCTGCGAGTTGACACGTTCGCGACGGGTCGACCCAGCAGTGCGTACTCATGAGTGCGGTCGCCCTGTACACCCCCCCTGTTCGATCGTGTTGCTTCGAAGGATGCAGATGGAACTCGCCACTCCGCCCCCGGCGGCGCGGGCCCCTGTCGCCTGGTACAGCTGGTGGCTGATGCCGCTGGCCTTAGGAGGCGGGACGGTTGCCGCCACGTTCATGAGCTCGGAGCGAATAACCGCGGCCGTCGCCGGTATCGCGGCGACGGCGGCCGCCTCGGTGTGCGTACGGCTGCTGATCCGCACCCGGACGCAACTGCGCCGTGCGGAGGGCAGCTTCCGCACCTCGCAGGCCGAGCACTCCCAGCAGTGGCAGCAGCACGTGGCGGGCCTGGAGCGCAAGCACGCCGCCGAACGCGCCGCCCACGAGGCCCAACTCGCCGACCAGTCACGGGCCTACGAGGACCGGCTGGCCGAGCAGGCCCAGGGCTACGAGGCCCGCCTCGCCGAACAGGCCGACGACTACCAGGCACAGCTCGCCGAGCAGGCCCAGCGCCTGGAGGCACAGCTCGCCCAGCAGACCGCCACCTGGCAGGAACGCCTCGACCACCAGCAGGCCGCGGTCGCCCGGCTCGCGAACGAGCAGCTGCCCGAAGCGCTTGAGCGGCTGCGCGCCGGTGACGCGATCGACGACCTGCTGCCCCCGACCAACCAGTGCGCCAAGGTCGCGCCCGAACTCCAGGCCGAGCTTCGCAAGGTCCTGCGCACCGCGCTGATCGGCGTCGAGGAGGAGTTCAACCGCTCCACCTCCGCCGAGCAGGCGGTCGTCGGCATCGGCAACCGGATCCACGTACTCACCAGCAAGCTGCGCGGCCGGCTGCACGAGATGCAGGGCGAGCACGGCCGGCTCCCGTCCGTCGCGCGCGGCCTGATGGAGCTCGACCAGGCGATCGGCCCCGCCGACTGTCTCGCCGCCAGCATCGGTGTGCTCGGCGGCTCGGACCGCCCGGGACGGCAGTGGCAGGAGCCGCAGCGGCTGCTCAGCGTGGTGCGCGGCGGCATCGGCCGGATCAAGGAGTTCCACCGCGTCGAGCTCCGCCACCTGCCCGAACTGGGCGTCGACGGCGGCCTGGTGGACCACCTCACGCTGATCTTCGCGCACCTGCTGGACAACGCCACCCGCTACTCGCCGCCCACCGAACCGGTGCTCGTCTCCGGCAAGGAGGTTCCCAACGGCGTCGGCATCGAGATCCAGGACTCCGGCAAGGGCCTGAGCGAGGAGAAGAAGCGCGAGGCCGAGCACGCCCTCGCCGGCACCGCCGCCGGCCCCGGTCTGGGCGGTGTGTCGGAGGACGCCAACATCGGCCTGCGCGTCGTCGGCATCCTCGCCCGCCGCTACGGCATCCGCGTCACCTTCGCGGACTCGCCCTGGCTCGGCACCTCGGTGGTCGTCGTGGTACCGCACAAGTACTTCAGTCCGCTGCCCGCGGCCACCCCGGCCACCGCGTCCGCGTCGGCCACCGCCCCGACCGTATCGGAGGCCCCCGCCACCGCACCGCGAACGGCGACCGCCGAGCCCGCCCCCGACCCCGCCGAGGCGCAGGACACCACGCCAGGTGGACTGCCCCGGCGCCGCAGCAGGCGCAGCGAATCGGGCGAGCCCGCCCCGGCCGCCCGTGCCGCGCGGACCGAGGAGGCGGCCGTCTCCGCCGTACCGCCGGACACGTCCTTCACCGGACTGGCCGCGTTCGCCACCGCCGGACGGGAGCGCAGCGAGGGATCCGGGCCGGCCGACCGCGAGTCGAGCGCCGTACGCGAGTCCGCAGAGCACCGCACTGAAGAGAGCGACTAGTCCACATGACGCAACAGGGAACCGACGTGAGCTGGGCGCTGCGCGATCTGGTGGAGAGCATCCAGGAGATCCGTTTCGCCCTCGTGGCCTCCAGTGACGGCAAGGCCATCACCTCCTACGGCGCCGAAGACCCCGACGACGTGGACCGTTTCGCCGCCGTGGTGGCCGGACTGCAGGCGCTGGCCCAGCCGGTCGCCGAGCAGTTCCCCACTTACGCGGGACACCTGCGGCTGGCCATGATCGAGGTCGACGGCGGTCACCTCTTCGTGGTCCGCGCGGGCGTGGAGACGTACCTCGGTGTCCTGGCGCGCGAGGGCCTCGACCAGGGCCTGCTGGGCCATCAGATGAGGGACCTGGCCCGCAGGATGGGCGAACTGCTGGGCACCACTCCGCGCCTGGAGGAGCACTCTGGATGAGTGTTCCCCGCCGGCCGACGGACCCGTCCGGTCTCGAGCGCTACTACGTCCTCACCAAAGGGCGCAGCGGACCGGGCGGTTCGGCGTCGAGCCTCGACGTGGCGACCCTCATCGTCTCCCGAGCCGCCCCCGCCCCGGGCATGCAGCACGAGCACGCGGAGATCATCCGGCGCTGCCGCGAACCGCTGTCGGTGGCCGAACTCGGCGCCCATCTCCACCTGCCCTTCAACATTCTCGCGGTGCTGCTTGCGGACCTGCTCGAAGCAGGCCGCGTCGAAGCCCGTGACCCCATCCCGGCGCACGACGCCGGTCGCGGGCCCGACCTCGCGCTCCTTGAGGAGGTACTCAGTGGACTTGAAAGGCTTTGACCAACCCGGCAGTGCGGCGGCCGGGGAGACCCGCTCGGTGAAGGTGATGATCGCCGGCGGGTTCGGCACCGGGAAGACCACGATGGTCCGCTCGGTCAGTGACATCAAGCCGCTCACCACCGAGGAGACCCTCACCCAGGCCAGCGCCGATGTCGACCGCCTGATCGGCGTCGCCGACAAGACGGAGACCACCGTCAGCCTGGACTTCGGCAAGATCAGCATCAACGACAGCCTGGTGCTGTACCTGTTCGGCACCCCGGGGCAGGAGCGGTTCTGGTTCCTGTGGAACGGCCTGTTCAAGGGCGCGCTCGGCGCGGTCGTACTGGTGGACACCCGCCGCCTGGCCTCCAGCTTCCGCGCGATCGAGGAGATGGAGCGGCAGAACGTCCCCTTCGTCGTCGCGCTCAACGTCTTCCCCGACTCCAAGGACTATCCGGTCGAGGAGATCCGGGACGCCCTCGACATCTCCCCGCACATCCCGGTCGTGGCCTGCGACGCCCGCGACCGGACCTCCAGCCGTGACGTGCTCGTCGCTCTGATACGTCACTTGAAGGAACGCTCTGCCGTCGTACTGGAGTCCCGATGAACGCCCAGCCCTCAAACGATTCCGATACGCCCCGCGGTTGCCCCTTCGGCCATGACACCGAGCTCACCCGGCTGTACGGGCCGGAGGCGGCGACCGACCCGCGCGGCATCTACGAGCGGCTGCGCAAGGAGCACGGCTCCGTGGCTCCGGTGCTGCTGGAGGGCGACATCCCCGCCTGGCTGGTACTGGGCTACCGGGACAGCCGACGAGTGCTCGACAATCCCCTCCATTTTCCCCGGGACGCGCGGATCTGGCGGGACTGGCGGGAGGGCCGGATCCCGGACAACTCTCCGCTGGTTCCGATGCTCGCCTGGCGCCCCGACTGTGTGTCCCAGGACGGCGAGGCTCACCGCCGACTGCGCGGTGCCGTCAGCGACGGGCTGCAGTCCGCCGCCGACCGCGGTGTCCGGCGCCACGCCACGCACTTCGCCAACAAGCAGATCGACGCGTTCGCGGACTCCGGCCGCGCCGATCTGGTGGCCGACTACGCCGACTATCTGCCGATGCTCGTGATCGCCCGCATTCTGGGGCTTGCCGAGGCGGAGGGGCGTCGCCTGGTCGAGTCCTGCGCCCAGGTGATGAAGGGCGGCGAGGACGCCGTCGCGCACGACGGCGTGATCAGGGAGATCTTCGGTGAACTCGCCGAGCGCAGGCGGTCCGAACCCGGCTCCGACCTCGCCACCGGCCTGCTGGAGCATCACGCGGCGCTCGACCACGACGAGGTCGTGGCCCACCTGCGCGCGGTGCTGATCGCCGCGCACGTCACGACGAACCTGCTGGCCCGGGTGCTGGAGCTGGTCCTGACCGACGCCTCCCGGCTCTCCGGGCTGATCAGCGGTCAGCTGAACATCTCGGCGGTGGTGGAGGAGGCCATGTGGAACTCTCCGCCGCTGGCCGTCCTGCCGGGGCGCTTCGCCGCCAGCGATGTCGAACTGGGCGGGCACCGCATCGAGGAGGGCGACCTGCTCGTTCTCGGTCTGGCCCCGGGCAACCTCGACCCCGAGATCCGGCCCGACCCGGGTGTCTCGGTGGAGGGCAACCAGGCGCACCTGGCGTTCGGCGCGGGCCCGCACGAGTGCCCCGGGCAGAACATCGGGATGTCCATCATCGAGATCGCGGTGGACGTCCTGCTGCACCGTCTGCCGGGCCTGCGCCTGGCCGTGCCGCCGGAGGAGCTCACCTCGACCGCGTCCACATGGATGTCCCTGCTGGACAGCCTGCCGGTCGAGTTCGAGGTATAGGCCCTGAGACGCGCCGTCAGCCGTCAGCCGTCGAGCCAGTCGCCTGCGAGGTCCGTGGGACGGTATCCCGTGGCGTTCCAGAGGAAATGCGGGTGGGCGCAACCGAACATGTAGGCGAGCAGTGCGGTGTCCTCCCTCCCGGTCTGAGGGTCGTGCAGGGCGTAGAAGAACTCGGATCCGACTGCGCCGGAGTCTTGTTGGACATCACGAGCGCGGGCCGTGGACGGTGCGGCGCCGGCTGCCTCCACGGCGGCGATGTACGTGCGGCGCAGGATCTCCCATGTGCTGTCGGTGTTGCCGTGCCAGGGGCCGTGCAGTGCTTCGAAGGCATGGAGCTCGGCGTCGAAGAGGGGCCATGTCTCGGGGTACTGGGCCCGGCAGCGTGCGGACAGCTCGGCGGTCCGGGCGCTCAGAGCCGGTGCGGTGGGACGCGGGGCGATGGTGAGGGTGGTGCCGTGGGTGAGGATGCCGGTGCATGCGTTGGGCTGAAGGTCGCACAGCGGGCAGTCCTGGGCCGGGGGGAGGCCCTCGGTGATGCCGTCGAACCACAAGGCGTGGCGGCCCGTGAGACCCAACCAGACGATGGTGCTTGGCATCAGCCAGGTGTTCCACATCGGGGGATGCGCCTCGGGCATGCAGCCGTACTTGACCATGGCGATGGCGCAGGCGGCGTAGAGGGCCTTGGTGTGGGTGGGCATGTCGGCGAGCCAGAAGTTGCTGATCTCGCCGGTGAGGGCGTCGGCTCGTACGTCGACCATGTCGTCGACGACGCGGCACAGCAGCAGGGAGGCGAGGTGTTCTTCCTGCCAGAGTTCGGTGTCGGGCGAGACGTGCCAGAACAGGCAGTCCATCATCTGCAGGACTGAGTAGGTGCTCTGGCTGAGTGGGTTGGTCTGGGGGAGTACGACGCTGCCCGCGTGATGCTGTTGGAGCCAGTACTCGTCCACGGATCGCTTATGGGCTGCGTAGAGTCCGCAGACCAGGGCCCGTGCGGTGTTGGTGCTGAAACTCTCGGCCAAGCGGCCTTCGATGAGTTGGGTGAGGTGCGTGGTGTCTATGGTGTCGATCACGCGTTTGTATTCGTGGAAGAGCAGGATGTCGTCCTCGAAGCGGTGGCGGTAGCCAAGGTCTCGTTCAAGGTCGTTCATCTGCCGGGCCAAGACCCATCCACCAGTCAGGACGCTGTCGAGTTCCCGGTGGTACGGCCAGGTCTTGACGGTGAGGGGACGACCGGCGCTCTGCCGCCAACCGTAGTCAGCCAGCGTGCGTGCCGGGGGCGTGGGCAGTCGACGGCACAGAGAGCAGGCGCAGACGGTTGTCTGGTCCTCCTCGCGTGGCGGGCTGAGTGCCCGGCTCCTCCAGGTCCCTTCCAGCATCGTGCAAGTCAGTCGGCAGACCGCGATATCGGTGCTGACTTGGGGGAAGGCTGCTTCGATCACGCGCAGGCTGGCGTCCAGTCGCCTCAACCTGGCCTGGCCCTCCTCGTCGGGCGGGAGGAATGCGCGCGGCGCCAGTTGGAGGGCTCCCTCCACATGCAGCGTGGTGCTGGAGCGGGGGGATATCAGTGCGTCCAGCCGCTGCTGAGCGGCGTTCTGGCAATCTCGGTACTGAGCCGTGCGCCCATTGATGTGTTCCGCGAAGAGGCGGGCCAGGGCGTTCCCCGCCTCCGCCGGCTGGAGCCGGGCGCTTGGCTGCGCCGGGAGCAGGCTGTCGGTGGACGTCTCCGGACCACCTGCTACGACTCTGGATTTCACACCGGTCTCCCTTCAAGCTGTGGTCCTGGCAACGGAGTCCATCGGCCGTGGTTGTCAGCCGGTCGTGTCCGAGAAGACGAGCTCGGGGGGACGTGGCCCGAGGTCCCCCCGCCCTGCGGGCGAGCGGCCGCACGACCGCCCGCTCATTCGAACTCACCTTCCTGATACGTAAGTTGAAGCGAAAAGCGGTAGGAGACTGCCCAGGGCGTAAATGATCTACGCGTAACCGGACCGTGATCTCGATTACTGCTCACACTTCTTGAGCTGCGTATACTCGCGCGCCCCCGATGTAAGTGATAGATACATGCGTCTCCGCGATCGCCTTCGGCCTACACGGCGGGCTCCCTCGGCGAGTCCTATGCGTTCACCGGGCAGGAACACCGGCGTGTCGTCGGCCCCCGGAGCGCAGCAGGGCGCCGAACGGGTACTGCCACGCCGCCCGTTCGGTCCCCAGGAAGGGGATGGTCAGCTCGTCCATCTGCGGTTCGTGCGCGGCCCACAGCGGCTGGATGTTCGCGGTGGCCCCGAGCCGGGCAAAGCGCGGCACGTCGGAGGGGTGGACGACCTGGAGATGGGCCGAGGGGCCGCGTGTCGCTCGGCCCGTTCGCGGCGCGCGCCGCCCCGGTCGCGTCCAGCGCGTCGCGTACGGCCCGGTCGCCGAGGGCGTGACAGTGGCACTGGAAGTCGAGCGCGTCCAACTCGGTGGCGCACTTGGGCAGTTGCTCGGCGTCGATGCACACGGTGCCGCGGTTGGCGGTCGCGTCGGCGGCCCTGGACCTGCTGCTCGGAGAAACTCGCCGTATTCTACCGGGAACTGCTGGAGGCCGAGCAGACGGACGCGACCGCCAACCGAGTGGAGATCAGGGGCGCCGACGGGACCCGGCTCGCCTTCCGCCGCGACATGAACGCGACGCCGCCGAGCCGGCCGCGCGCCGGGCCGCTACGAGGTACGCGGCTACGCCGACCCGGCCGGACACTCCTTCACCCTGCGCCGCGTCGCGCCCACGGCGCCGAAGCAGGGCTGAGCCTCCTCGGTCACGGCCCTATGCCGAGGCGCGCCGTGCCGGTCGCCGCCGTGTCGGCCGGTCAGTCCCGGCCACCCTTCTCCTTGGTCGGCCACACGCCGGTCGAGCGCGCGATGGCCTTGGCCCCCGTGCGGTCCACCGCACTGCGCACCGCCGCGAAGATCGCTCCCTGGATGGCGGCGGCCAGCAGGATCTCCCCCCAGCCGCGGTCCGGGTCCAGCGCGTCGGGCGCGTCCTCCTCGTGCCGCAGCGCCATCCACGTCTTGCGGAAGGCCAGGCCCGCCAGCGCACCGCCCGCATAGCCCAGCACCCATCCGACCGGCTGGTAGGCGAGGGGGAATTTCTTCTTCTTGATCTTCTTGGCCACCGTGGTCTCCCTGGTTGTCGGTGTACGGGCTGTGGGGTTCAGGGACGGCCGGCGGCCGGGACGTCCTCACCCGGGCGGACCGCCCCCGGCGGTGTGCCGTCCCCGAACGGACGGCCGCCGAGTTCCTCGCGGTGATGCGGGGTCAGCCAGCCGGACAGGTCCGGTCCCAGCGGCACGATCCTGGTCGGATTGATGCCGGTGTGCACCTGGTAGTAGTGCCGCTTGATGTGGTCGAAGTCGACGGTGTCGCCGAAGCCGGGCGTCTGGAAGAGGTCGCGGGCATACGCCCAGAGCACCTGGTTCTCCGTCAGCTTCCACCGGTTGCACTTGAAGTGGCCGTGATAGACCGCGTCGAACCGGACCAGCGTGGTGAACAGCCGGATGTCCGCCTCCGTGATCGTGTCGCCGACCAGATACCGCTGCCGGGCCAGCCGCTCGGTCAGCAGCTCCAGCCGCCGGAAGACGCCCGAGCAGGCGGCCTCGTACTCCGCCTGCCCGGTGGCGAAACCGGCCCGGTACACGCCGTTGTTGACGTCCTCGTAGACGTTCGCCATCACCTCGTCGATCTCGTCCCGCAGCCCCTCCGGGTACAGATCCGGCGCGCCCTCCCGGTGCAGGGCGGTCCACTCGGTGGCGAAGTCGAGGGTGATCCGCTGGTAGTCGTTGGTGACCAGCTGCCGGGTGGGTACGTCGACGATGGCCGGCACGCTGACACCGCCGGGGTATCCGGTCTCGCGCTTGTCGTACGCCTCGCTGAGGAAGCGGATGCCGAGGACGGGGTCACGGCCGTCCGGGTCGAGGGTGAAGCGCCAGCTGCGGTCGTCCTGGATCGGGTCGGCGATGGCCATCGACACCGCCGCCTCCAGCCCCAGCAGCCGCCGTGAGATCACCGCGCGGCTCGCCCACGGACAGGCACGGCTGACCACCAGACGGTAACGTGCCGCCGCGACCGGCCAGCCGTCCCGGCCGTCCGCCGTGATCCGGTCCGCGAAGTGGCTCTTGGACCGCTGGAACGACGTCCGGCCGTACGCGCGGTTGCCGTCACCGTTCCCGTCACCCTGGCCGTTCATGGCCTCTCTCCTCCTCACCGTGTCCTCACCGTGGGCAGTGCTGCCGACCGGGTTCCCCGAGTTCCCCCGTTTCCGCCCCCGCCACGGTGTGATCCGCCCCGACGGGGGCAACCGGCCGTGATGAGCGGGACATCCAAGAACGACCGCAGGACCCGCGTGACCGTACTCGTCGCGCTCGCGGCCAACCTGGTGATCGCGGTCGCCAAGGCGATCGGCGGGGTGATCGCCGGTTCGCCTGCCCTGCTGTCGGAGGCGGCGCACTCCGTGGCCGACAGTCTGAACGAGGTCTTCCTGCTGGCCGCCCTGCGCCGCAGCCGCCGCCCCGCCGACGGGCGGCACCCCTTCGGCTACGGCAAGGAGCGGTTCTTCTGGTCGCTGCTCGCCGCCGTCGGGATCTTCGTCATGGGCGGCTGCTTCTCCTTCTTCCAGGGCTTCGAGGCGCTCACCAAGGGCACCGAGGAGACCTTCGGCGGTTACGCGGCGGGCATGATCGTCCTCGGCGTCGCCCTCCTTGCCGAGGGCGCGTCCCTGCTCCGCGCCCTGCACCAACTGCGCCGACAGGGCGTCGCCGACGGCCTGCGCGACCCGGCCCTGCGCACCGTCGTCGCCGAGGACGGCACCGCGGTGCTCGGTGTGACCCTCGCCCTCACCGGCATGGCGCTGCACATGGCCACCGGCGAGGTGGTGTGGGAGGCGTCCGCCTCGCTGGCCATCGGCGCACTGCTGGTGTACGTGGCGTACCGCCTCGGCAAGGACGCCCGCGCCCAGCTGATCGGCGAGGCCGCGGACCCGGAGGCCGGCGGCAGGATCCGTGCGCTGCTCCAGGCGCAGCCCGAGATCGACAGCGTGGAGGCGCTGTTCACGATGAAGACCGGCATCGACTCGGCGCTGGTGGCCGCGCGCGTCGACCTGGTCCCCGGCCTGGACAGCGAGCGGGTCGAGGAGGTCGCCGTACGCATCAAACGGTCGATCGCCCGTACGGTGCCCGAGGCCGACCAGATCTTCCTCGACGTGACCGACCGGCTCGCCGAGGAGGCACGCGAAAGCCCCGCCGCGACGGGGGAACGCGGCGGGGCCTGACGTGCGGGTGCCCGGCGTGCACGCCTTCATGCATCGCGCGCCGGGAAATAAATTCCGGCTCAGTCCCCGTCGACCGGTTCGAGCACGAACACCGGGATCTCACGGTCGGTCTTCTTCTGGTAGTCGGCGTACGGCGGATACGCGGCCACCGCACGCTCCCACCACTGCGCCTTCTCCGCGCCGGTGACCTCCCGGGCCGTCATGTCCCGCTTCACCGGGCCGTCCTGGAGGTCCACGCGCGGATCGGCCGTGACGTTGTGGTACCAGACCGGGTGCTTGGGCGCCCCGCCCAGCGACGCCACGACGGCGTAGCGCCCCTCGTGCTCGACCCGCATCAGCGGCGTCTTGCGGATCTTGCCGCTCCGCGCACCCCGGGTCGTCAGCAGGACGACGGGCAACCCGGTGTCCATCAGGGTCGTCCCCTTCGTACCGCCGGAGCTCTCGTACAACTCCACCTGCTCGCGCACCCACTGCGTCGGACTGGGCTCGTACTCGCCCTCAAGTGGCATGGCAACCGTCCCATCGTCGTGTATCGAAGCCCCCCCATCACCGTGCCCCAACACTGACAAACGCGGGATTCATCCACCCCGGCCGACACTCCGGCGCCCGTGATGACCTCCGAGGTAATCGCGCCGTTCGCGTGCTCACGGCACAGTCGAACACACACCCCGCCGGGAGCCGCCCGAAGGAGAGGACACCCCATGACCCCGACCCCCACCGAGACCGCCACGACGACCCGCGCCACGGTCGAGGAACTGCTGCGCAGGATCGGCCAGGGCGACCCCGACCACATCGCCGAGCTGTACGCCGCCCACGCCGACTGGAAGCTGAGCTGGCCGGACGACGAGCACGGCCGCGCCGCCACGCCGTGGATCACCCAGCGCGGCACCCGCGGCGACGCCGCCGCCCACTACCGCGAGTTGGCCGCCCACCACGTCCCCGGCGCCGCGGACACCAGGATCGAGCGCGTCCTCGTCGACGGCGCCGACGCCGTCGTGCTCGGCGAGATCCGCCAGACGGCCCGCCCCACCGGACGCCCCTACCGCGCCCGGTTCGCCCTGCATCTCACCGTCGAGGACGGCCGGATCGTCCGCCACCACGTGTACGAGGACAGCCTGTCGGTGGCCCGGGCCTTTGGGCCCGTCTGACAAATTCCCGCCTGCCGCGCCGCGTCTGGCACGCACGCTCGCCGCGTTGCCGAACCGCCCACGTAACTCCTCCCCCCATCGAGGGCGGCTCCGGCGCCTTGCGATCGCACGGTCCCCCGCGCTCGAGCAACCTCGCGCGGGTGGAGCCCCATGACGCCGCGCGCCCCGCCCTCCGGGCGGACGACGGGAATTTGTCAGACAGGCCTCAGCGCGAGCTGAGCCCGTCCAGCACCGCCAGACGAAGCCGCCGCAGCCGCGCCGGGTCGGCGACGACCTCGTAGGAGCCGATCCGGTCGCCCTCGACCGTGACCGTGAGGGCGAACAGCAGCCGTCCGCGCGGGGCGACGACGATGCCGACGCGGCCGTCGACGAGGGCGGTGGCCGCGTGCCGGGACCGCTCGCGCAACCGCACCGTCCCCTCGGCCACCGCACGGGCGCCCCGCAGCTCCGGAGCCACTCCGGGCGGCAGGACTGCGGGGTCGGCCCGGCGGACCACGTCCGGGGCCAGTACGTCGAGCAGCGCGCCCATGTCGCCGCCGCGCGCGGCGGCAAGGAACGCCTCGACGACCCGCCGGTGCCGGTCCACCTCGGCTGCGGGCAGCGCCGGTGTGCCCCGCACCTTCTGGCGGGCCCGGCTGGCCAGCTTCTTGGCCGCCGGCTGCGAACGGTCGACGATCCGGGCGATGTCCTCGAAGGGCACGGCGAACAGATCGTGCAGCACGAACGCGACCCGCTCGGCCGGCCCCAGCGTGTCCAGCACGACCAGCAGCGCCAGCCCCACCGAGTCGATCAGCACCGCCTCGTCCTCGGGCACGTTGCCGTCGCCGTCGAACTCCTGGCCGTACGGCTCCTCGCGCCGGGCCGTGCGGGCCCGCAGCATGTCGAGGCAGATCCGGGACACCACCGTCGTCAGCCAGGCCGCCAGATTGCCGACACCGTCGCCGCCCGCGCGGCTCAGCCGCAGCCACGCCTCCTGCACGGCGTCGTCCGCCTCGTCGGGCGAGCCCAGCATCCGGAACGCGACCGCCCGCAACCGCCCGCGCTCCGCCTCGAACCGCGCCGCCAGCTCCTCCTGGCCGCCCATGGCTCACCTCCCTCCGGCCTGCTCCCTCAGTCCCTCGACGATCCGTCCCCGGCCGAGGTGACACCCGACGCCAGCAGCAGCCGAGCCCCCGCACGCGCCTGTGCGGCAGGCTCCGCGCTCCCCGTGATACCCGCCGTGACCATGGCGCCCTCCGCCAGCAGGCACAGCGGCCCGGTGAGCGCGGCGGGCAGACCGGCGTCGGCCACCAGACCGCCCACGTAGTCCCGGAAGGCCCGCTTGTGCGCCCGCACCTGCTCGGCCACCCGGCCGGAGACGGCGCCCAGTTCGCCGTACGCGTTGATCCAGGCACAGCCACGGAAATCCGCCTCGCCGAACCACTCCGCCAGCCAGTCGAAGACGGCCAGGATCCGCTCCCGCGGCTCCTGCCGGGCCGCCACATACGCGGCGAGCCGCCCCCGCCAGCGCACGTCTCGCCGCTCCAGGTACGCCTCGACCAGCTGCTCCTTCGCCGGGAACAGCTGATACAGCCGCTTCAGCGAGACCCCCGAGGCGCCGCGCACGTCGTCCATGCCGACGGACTGCACACCCCGCCCGTAGAACAGCCGCTCCGCGGCGTCCAGAGCCCGCTCCCGGGCGACTGCGGTGTCCATGAACGACCTCTTCCTTGACGCGAGAACGAGCGTTCTCCTACGGTAGCAGCAACACGGGAGAACGCTCGTTCTCTCCCTTCCCGTCGAGGAGCCCCCATGACCACCCGCCCGCCCCTCCCGCCCTTCACCCGCGAGACCGCCGCGCAGAAGGTCCAGGCCGCCGAGGACGCCTGGAACACCCGCGACCCGCACAAGGTCGCGCTCGCCTACTCCTCGGACTCCGTCTGGCGCAACCGCGACACCTTCGTCACCGGCCGCGCCGAGATCGTCGAGTTCCTCACCGCGAAGTGGCGGCGCGATCAGGAGTACGCGCTGCGCAAGGACCTGTGGGCGTTCGACGGCAACCGCATCGCGGTCCGCTTCCAGTACGAGTGGCGGGACGCCGACGGCCAGTGGTGGCGGTCGTACGGCAACGAGCTGTGGGAGTTCGACGAGCACGGCCTGATGACCCGGCGGGAGGCCAGCATCAACGACGTCCCCATCGAGGAGAGCGCGCGCCGTATCCACGGCCCGCGCCCGGCGGCCGAGAGCGGCTGGTCCTTCCCGGTTGAGTAGGGTTCCCGGGTGACCGCACAGGACGGGAAGCCTTTCCTCTACGTCGTCGTCTGCGCCGCCGGGATCGCCGCGGACGTCAGCAAACTGATCACCGCCGCGCAGGAGCGGGACTGGGAGGTCGGCGTCATCGCGACGCCGGCCGCCATGGGCGGTTTCTTCGACACCGCCGCCGTCGAGGCGCTGACCGGCCGCCCGATCCGCTCCGCCTGGCGCACCCCGGGCGAGCCGCGCCCCTTCCCGCCGCCGGACGCCGTGGTGGTGGCACCGGCCACCTTCAACACCATCAACAAGTGGGCCGCGGGCCTGGCCGACACCCTCGCCGTCGCCACCCTGTGCGAGGCGTACGGCCTGGGCGTCCCGATCGCGGTCCTGCCCTGCGTCGCGGACGCGCTGGCCGCCCATCCCGCCTACAACGAGAGCCTGATGAGGCTCCGGGGGATGGGCGTCCGCTTCGGCGACCCGCACTCCGGAGAGGACCGTCAGGCGTTTCGGTGGGAGTACGCGCTGGACCTGGTCGACCGCTAGAGGGGGTTGAGCGCGGCGTACGCTCGCCTCGGAATCCCCTTTCCGACGGCAGGAGCAGCAACGATGCAGTACGTGAAGCTCGGTTCGACGGGCCTGGACGTCTCGCGGATCTGTCTGGGCTGCATGACCTACGGCCTTCCCGACCGGGGCGCGCACGAGTGGACCCTCGACGAGGAGGCGTCACGACCGTTGATCCGACAGGCGCTGGAGGCCGGGATCACCTTCTTCGACACCGCGAACGTCTACTCGGACGGCACCAGCGAGGAGATCGTCGGCAAGGCGCTCAGGGACTTCGCCCGCCGCGACGAGATCGTGCTCGCGACGAAGGTGCACGGCCGGATGCGTCCCGGCCCCAACGGCGGCGGGCTCTCCCGCAAGGCGATCATGACCGAGATCGACCACAGCCTCAGCCGCCTCGGCACCGACTACGTCGACCTCTACCAGATCCACCGCTGGGACCCGGAGACGCCGATCGAGGAGACGATGGAGGCGCTGCACGACCTGGTCAAGGCGGGCAAGGTGCGCTACATCGGGGCGAGTTCGATGTACGCGTGGCAGTTCTCCAAGGCGCAGTACACGGCCCAGCTGCACGGTTGGACCCGGTTCGTGTCCATGCAGAACCACTACAACCTCCTCTACCGCGAGGAGGAGCGCGAGATGCTGCCGCTCTGCGCGGACCAGGGCGTCGGCGTACTGCCGTGGAGCCCGCTCGCCCGCGGCCGCCTCACCCGGGACTGGGGCACCACGACCGAGCGCAGCGCGAACGACGACTTCGGCAGCCGCCTCTACCAGGAGGGCGACCGCGCCATCGTCGAGGCCGTCACCCGGATCGCGAACGACCGGGGCGTGCCGCGCGCCCAGGTCGCCCTCGCCTGGCTGCTGCACCAGGACACGGTGACGGCCCCCATCATCGGTGCCGCCAAGCCGCACCACATCGACGACGCGGTGGCTGCCGTCGAACTGGAGCTCACCGACAAGGAGATCGAGGAGCTTCAGCAGCCCTACACCCCGCACCCCATCTCGGGGCACTGAGACTCAGTGCGGGCCCGGCGGGTCGAACTCCGTGCCGCACGGGCCCGCGCCCTCGCTCTCCGGCAACGGCACCCGGTCGCCGCTCATCGTGAGTGTGCGGTAGAAGCCGCCGATGCGTTCGGCGGAGCGGCCGATGTAGTGGCCGATGAACGAGCGGCGGAAACGGTCGGTCGCACGGTTCGGCCCGGAGCCGTGCACCAGGCTGCCGTTGAAGAACAGGACGTCACCCGGCCGCATGTCGACCGGCACGGGAGTGAGCCCGGGCGGCGGCGGCACGTACTCCCGTGCGAAGGACACCTCCGCGTCCGCCTCCTCCGGGCAGAAGATGTCCATCCGGTGCGTGCCCGGCACGACCTCCAGACCGCCGTTCTCCCGGTCGATCACATCGCAGGCCACCCATGCCGCCACGCACGTGCCCGGCTCGACCCGCAAGTAGAAGTTGTCCTGGTGCAGCGCCTGTCCCCGGGCTCCCGGCGGCTTGAAGTAGAACATGCTCTGCGCGGCCAGCACCTCCTCGCCGAGCAGCACCTCCAGCACCCCGCGCAGCCGCGCGTCCAGCAGGAACCGCAGGGCCAGTTCGTTGATCTCGTGCGGGTGCATGACCCTCGGGTGGGCGGCGAGCGGATCGTCGCCCTCGCGCGGCTCGAAGTGCCCCGGCACCGGCCCGGCCGCGTGCAGCGCCGTGAACTCCGCGCACAGGCGGTCGATCTCGTCGTACCCGAACAGCCCGCGGACGACCGTGAAACCGTCCTCCTGGAACTGTGCGAGCCCCTCTTGGGTCAGGATGGGATGACCGGCGGCGCCTATGTCCGTGGCTGTCATGCGTCCACTCCTCGATGAGGTGTCGTCGGTGCACCACGCTAGGCCGGAACGCCGTCCGGGAGGATGTCCATGAGCGCTGACGACTTGCCCGAGCCTGCTGTCCCTGGTGATCCGGCGCCGCCGCCCGGCCTGGTGGTGGTCGGCCACTTCGACCAGTCTCCGGGCTACGCCGTCGATCGGCCACGCGGCGCGGACAGCTGGTTGTTCACCTGGACGACGGGCGGCCAGGGCCGACTGCGCCAGGGCGGCACTGAGACCCTTGCCGGTCCGGGGGACCTGGTCGTGCTCGCGCCCGGCGTCCCGCACGGCTACGGCGTCGCCCCGGACGCGCGCCGCTGGCGCTTCTGGTGGGCGCACTGCCAGGCACGGCCGTCCTGGCGGCCCTGGCTGCGCCCGTACGACGCCGGAGACGGCGTCCATGTCGTCGCGCCCGTCCCTGCCGTGCTGCACGGCAGGGTGGAGTCGGCGTTCCGCCGGATGCTCGCCGACGCCCGCTGGACGGGTGTGGAGGCACCGCCCGCGACAACGCCCGCCGACGACCGGATCGCCGTCGCCCACGGCATGGCGGCCCATGAGCTGGCGCTCGGTGCGCTGGAGGAGGTCGTCCTGCTCACGGCCGCCGCCGCGCGCACCCCGGCGCCCCCGCCCGGCGTCGACGCCCGGGTGCGCCGGGCCCAGGCGCTGATCGCCGCCGACCCGGGCGCCCCGCACACCGTCCGCTCACTGGCCGAGGCGGTCGCGCTGTCCCCCTCGCGGTTCGCGCACCTGTTCGCCCAGCAGGTCGGCGAGTCCCCGATGCGGGCCCTGCGCGAGGCGCGCCTGCGGCACGCCGCCCGGCTGCTGGAGGGCACCGACCTGTCCGTGGAACGCGTGGCGGCGGCCTCGGGGTTCGCCAGCCCGTTCCACTTCAACCGGGTGTTCCACGAACGCTTCGGAAGCCCGCCCGGCGCATATCGGGCCGCGCACCGGTGAGGGGCTGAGCCAGTCGGGTGATGCGGGGCCGTGCGGATCACACTCCGACGACCCGGAGCGACACCCACAGTGCCGCCACCGCCGCGATCAACGCCGACGGCACCGCGAGCAGCCCGAGACGGGTGAACTCCCGTACGTCGACGCGGTGCCCGTGCTGCCGCACGATGCGCCGCCACAGCAGCGTCGCCAGCGATCCCGCGTACGTCAGGTTCGGGCCGATGTTCACGCCGAGCAGCACCGCGAGCACGGCGCCCGGGCCGGACGGGGCGGCCAGCGGCAGCAGGGCCAGTATCGCGGGCAGGTTGTTGATGAGGTTGGCCAGGACGGCGGCCAGCGCGGCGATGCCGAGCAGGGCCACCAGTCCCGAGCCGTCGGGCAGGACCTGCCCGAGCGCGTCGGCGAGGCCGTTGTCGACCACCGCCCGTACCACCACGCCGAGCGCGAGCACGAACGCCAGGAACGCGGGCGCCGACGCCCGCACCACCGTGGACGACGTCGCCTGCCGCCGTACGCACGCGCGTGCCGCGAGCACCAGCGCGCCCGCGGCGGCCGCCCAGGCCGGCTCCAGGCCCAGCGCGGATGCCACGACGAACCCGGCCAGCGTGCAGGCCACGGTGACCAGCGCGAACACCGGCCGCTCGGGCGCCCGTACGGCCTCCTGCGCGGTGGGCGCCATCGCGAGGTCCCGGGCGAAGAACCGCCGGAACACCAGGTATTCGGCGCCGATCGCGACCAGCCACGGCAGCGCCATCAGCGCCGCGAACCGGGTGAAGCTCAGCCCGCTCGCCGTGAACGCCAGCAGGTTGGTGAGGTTGGAGACCGGCAGCAGCAGCGACGCCGTGTTCGACAGATGCGCGCACGCGTAGAGATGCGGCCGGGGCCGGACGCCCGCCCGGGCGGCGGTTGCCAGCACGACCGGCGTCAGCAGCACGACTGTGGCGTCCAGGCTGAGGACCGCCGTGACCGCCGAGGCCAGCGCGAACACCGCCGTCAGCAGCCGACCGGGCCGCCCTCCCGCCCGACGCGCCAGCCAGGCCCCGCAGGCCCGGAACAGGCCCTCCACCTCGCAGAAATGGGCAAGGACCAGGACCGCGGCGAGGAAGCCCACCACCGGCGCCAGCCGCTCGATCTCATGGAGCGCGTGGTCCGGCGAGATCGCTCCCGTCGCCACCGCCAGCCCGGCCGCCGGAACGGCGACCACCGCCTCCGGCAGCCCGAACGGACGCAGCACCGCCCACCCCAGCACGGCGGCGAGCAGGACGACAGACAGGGCTTCGGCGAGCGGCGTGTTCAGGGGGATCCTCGGACGGCTGCGATCAGGGGTTGCCGGTCCATCGCAGCAGGCGAGGGTAAGAGCTCGGTGAGATCAGGCTCCGGTACCCGCTCGCAGCACCGTGAGGGAAACCTCCGACTCGTTCCCGGCCACCGGCACTTCGCCGCCCGTCCACCGCACAGTCAGCTGGTCCCGTTCGTCCGGCGGGGTCACCAGCAGCGACGCGGGCGTGGCCGTGCGGGCCCCGGTGATTTCGGGGCTGGTGTACGACAGGCCGGACCAGGCGCTGTCGCCCGGCGCCAGCGTGACCCTGGACGGCGCGTCCCCCTCGCGCACCGGGTCGGGCCCGAGCTGCTTGCCGGAGGCGTCGACGAAGGCGGCGCCCGGGAAGCCGTACAAGGTGCACGTGCGGGACGAGGTGTTGGTCAGGACGATGGGGTAGTTGCGCTGACCGGCACCCGGGTTGACGCGGCCGACGGAGGCGCGCAGTTCGGAGGTGTGGCAGCGGGTCCCGCGTTCCATGGGGGCGGCGGCGTCCGTGAGGGACGGTTGCCGCGGCGGGCTGCTCGTCGTGCCGCCGGCCGCACCGCCGCAGCCGGTCAGCAGGCCCAGCACCGCGACCGCGCTCACGAGGAGCGCCGGGCGGCGCGTCGAGGGGGAGGGATGCGCGGACGGGGACGTGGACGTCATGTACCTCAACACTCCCGGACGTTCGCCGATGCGTACGTACTGGTGCTTGTGCCCCGTGCCGGGCGACAGATGCGGACGCGGCGGGGTGAAAGGGAAGGCGCGGCCTTCACTGCTCCGGGAGCGCGGCCCTCACTGCTCCTGGAACAACGCCAGCTCCGCCCAGATCGTCTTGCCCTCGGTCGTGTGCCTGCTGCCCCAGCGCTGGGTGAGCTGGGCGACCAGGAGCAGTCCGCGGCCGCCCTCGTCCCAGGTCTTGGCGCGCCGCAGGTGCGGGGCCGTGTGGCTGGTGTCGGACACCTCGCAGATCAGGGTGGCCGTGTCGTGGATCAGCCGGAGGCGGATGGGGTGGGAGCCGTACCGGATGGCGTTGGTGACCAGCTCGCTGACCACCAGCTCGGTGGTGAACTCGGCCTCCTCCAGCCCCCAGGTGCCGAGTTGGTTGACGACCTGCTTGCGCACCGGGGCGACCAGCGCCGGATCGGCCGGGATGTCCCAGGTCGCGACCTGCGAGGCGGGCAGCCCCTGGGTGCGGGCCAGCAGCAGGGCCACGTCGTCGCGGGCCCCGCCGGTCGGCAGCAGCAGGCGCAGGATGCGGTCGCAGGTCTCGTCCAGGGAGGCGGAGGGCCGTGACAGGGCCTCGTGCAGCAGGTCGTGGCCGAGGCCGACGTCCCGGTCGCGGGACTCGATCAGCCCGTCGGTGAAGAACGACAGCACGGTGCCCTCGGGCACATACAGCTCGGCCGCCTCGAACGGCAGCCCGCCAAGCCCCAGCGGCGGCCCGGTGGGCAGCTCGACCTCCTCTGCGGTCCTGCCCGGCCGCACCATGAGCGGCGAGGGATGCCCGGCTCGGGCGAGCGTGCAGCGCCGGGACACCGGGTCGTACACGGCGTACAGACACGTCGCGCCGACCTCCCCGGCGCTGCCGTCGGCACCGGACTCGTCGGACAGCCTCAGCACCAGGTCGTCGAGGTGGGTGAGCAGCTCGTCGGGCGCGAGGTCGATGTCGGCGAGCGTGCGCACGGCGGTGCGCAGCCGCCCCATGGTGGCGGAGGCCTGGATGCCGTGGCCGACGACGTCCCCGACCACCATCGCGACCCGCATCCCCGACAGCGGGATCACGTCGAACCAGTCGCCGCCCACCCCGGCCCGCGCCGCCGGAAGGTACCGCGAGCACGCCTGAACGGCGGCCGTGCTCGGCAGCGACTGCGGCAGCAGGCTGCGCTGCAGGGCGAGGGCGGTCTCCCGCTCCCGGGAGTAGCGGCGGGCGTTGTCCATGCACACGGCGGCGCGTGCCGTGATCTCCTCGGCCAGCAGTTGGTCGTCCGGCGTGAACGGGTGTGGGCGGCGGAACCGGGTGAGCACCGCGACGCCCAGAGTCGTACCGCGTGCCCGGATCGGCACGGACATCGTGGAGTGGATGTCGTACGGCCGCACCTGCTCCTTCCGGGCCGTGTCCCAGGACAGCCACTGGGCGAGGTCCTCGGACGCCGTGTCCGCGACGATCGTCCGGTCGGCCAGCAGGGAGTCGGCCTGCGGCGAACCGGCGGGGTAGACGTCCGGCCGGCCCGGCTTCACCACCGCCCCGGGGCCCGGATTGATCGACTGGTGCGCTGCCCGGCGCAGTGTGACCGGGGCGGTCAGTGGCCCGATGGCGGGCTCACCCGTGGGCTCCCGCGGGTCGAGCAGGTCGACGCTGATGAAGTCGGCGAGCCCGGGCACGCAGACGTCCGCCAGCTCCTGGGCCGTCCGGGTGACGTCGAGGGTGGTGCCGATCCGGACGCTCGCCTCGTTGACCAGCTGGAGCCGCTCGCGGGCCAGGTACTGGTCGGTGACGTCGTGCACGGCGACGCACACCCCGCACACCTGTCCCGCCGCGTCGGTGATCGGCGCCATCCGGCCCAGCCAGGCGGTCATCCGGCCGTCGTCGGCGGCGGGGACGCAGGTGTTGAAGTCGTGCGCCTGGCCGGTGGTGAGGACACGGTGCAGTTGCCGCTCGATCTCCTCGCTCCGGAGCCGGCCGCTGAGCTCGGTCACACGCAGTCCCCGGACCCGCTCCTCGGGCAGTCCGATCACCGCGGCCAGGGCGTCGTTGATCCGGTACAGCCGGAGCCGCTCGTCGTAGATCGCGACGGCGCAAGGGGACTGAATGAGCGCCAGCCGGTCCAGCGGATCGTCGTCCGGGCGGGCCCGGGCGCCCTCCAACGGGGTGACGACGAGCCAGTCCCCGGTGCGGCCGCCCGGCCCCGACTGCCGGTGGGCGAGCAGCCACACGGACACCGTACGGCCGTCGCGGTGGCGCAAAGTGAGCGTTCCGTTCCAGCGAGGTCCCCGGAGCGTGGGCGCCCTGCCCTGGACCAGCCGCGCGGCGGACCGCCCCACGACCTCGTCGGCCGTCCAGCCCAGCAGCCGCCGGGCCCCCTCGCCCCACTCGGTCACCCGGCCCTCGGCGTCGATGACGGCCCGGGCCGTGGCGGCCTCTTCGAACGGGTACTCCGGGGGCATCGTCGTCACTCCATCGCGCATATACGCACAGTGAACAACCAAGTCACTTCGGTTCCAGCCTAATGCGTCGCGGTCCGACGCGAATCCGGTCGCCGGGGGCCGTCCGGCGCGCCGGTCAAGAGCCGGATCCGGCCGATGTGACACCCGGGACAGAAGGACCTCACCGCACCCTTGACGGGCGTGCGTGGCACACCGTCAGAATCTGTTTGGTCGCGATCAGTTGTGAGTACTTCTGGGCCCTGATGAGGGAGAGCCGCCATGACGGTCACGCGCAGATCGGTTCTGATCGCCGGTACGGCCGCCCCGGCCGCCGGCGCGCTGGTGGGCACCCCGAGTGCCCTGGCCGCCGACGCCGCCGGGCACGCCCCCGGCCGCAGTGGCGTCCCCCTGCGCGACGGCTGGCGTTTCGCGCTGGTCAACCCGGGCGGCACCACCGACCCGACGGGCGCCTACGCCGACGCGGCCGACCCCGCGTACGACGACTCGGCGTGGCGCGAGGTCGCCGTACCGCACGACTGGAGCATCGAGCAGACCCCGACCACCGACCACGGCACCACCAGCGGCACCGGCTTCTTCCCCGGCGGCCTCGGCTGGTACCGCCTCGCCTTCACCCTGCCGCCCGGCTACGCCGGCAAGCGGATCTCGGTGGAGTTCGACGGCGTCTACATGGACGCGTACGTCTACTGCAACGGCCGCGAACTCGGCCGCCACCCCTACGGCTACACCGGCTTCGCCTTCGACCTCACCGACCTGGTGCACACCGACGGCACCACCGAGAACGTCCTCGCCGTGAAGGTGCACAACCAACTCCCCAGCAGCCGCTGGTACTCCGGCAGCGGCATCTACCGCGAGACCCGCCTCGTCGTCACCGAACCCGTGCACGTGCCGCGCTGGGGCACGTACGTCACCACACCCCAGGTCACCGAGGAGCGCGCCCTGGTGCGGGTGCGCACCGACGTGGTGAACGCCTCCGGCGGCGCGAGACCCGTCGAGATCAGCTCGCGCATCACCGGCCCCGACGGCCGGACGGTCGCCCGGACCAGCTCCACGGTCGACGTCACCGACCGGGCGACGGAGACCCATGAACTGACCGTGCAGCGGCCCGAGTTGTGGGACTTCGCCACCCCGCACCACCGCTACACCCTGGTCACCGAGCTGCGCGTCGACGGCGAGACCACCGACACCTACCGCACCCCCTTCGGCATCCGCACCTTCCGCTGCGACCCCGACGAGGGCTTCCACCTCAACGGCACCTACACCAAGCTCAAGGGCGTCGACCTCCACCACGACCTGGGCGCGCTCGGCGCGGCGACCCACATCGACGCCGTCCGGCGGCAGCTGACCATCATGAAGTCCATGGGCGTCAACGCCCTGCGCACCTCCCACAACCCGCCCTCGCCGGAGGTGATCCGGGTCTGCGAGGAGCTGGGCATCGTGCTCCAGGTCGAGGCCTTCGACTGCTGGCGGAGGGGCAAGAACCGCTACGACTACGGCCGGTTCTTCGACGAGTGGTGCGAGCAGGACGCCACCGAGATGGTCCTCGCGGCCCGCAACTCGCCCGCCGTGATCATGTGGTCCATCGGCAACGAGGTCCCCGACTCCACCTCCACCGCCGGGCTCGCCATGGCCGACCGGATCATCGCCGCCATCAAGGCCGCCGACGACACCCGCCCGGTCGTCATCGGCTCCGACAAGTACCGCCGCCTGCCCGCGAAGGGCTCGGCCGCCGACCTGATGCTGGCCAAGCTCGACGGCCTCGGCCTCAACTACAACACCGCCAAGTCCGTCGACGCCCTGCACGCGGCCTACCCGCACCTGTTCCTCTTCGAGTCGGAGTCGTCGTCGGAGACCTCGACGCGCGGCACGTACCAGGAACCGGAGCGGCTCAACACCGGCGAGAACTACACGCCGGGCAGGCGCGCCACCTCCTCGTACGACAACAACCTCGCCTCCTGGACGATGAGCGGCGAGTACGGGCACAAGAAGGACCGGGACCGGAAGTGGTTCACTGGGCAGTTCCTGTGGTCGGGCATCGACTACATCGGTGAGCCCACGCCGTACGACGTCTTCCCTGTGAAGGCGTCCTTCTTCGGCGCGGTCGACACGGCCGGGTTTCCGAAGGACATGTACTACCTGTTCAAGAGTCAGTGGACGAGCGAGCCGATGGTCCATCTGCTGCCGATGAGCTGGAACCACGCCAGGGGGGAGACGGTCGAGGTCTGGGCGTACGCCAATGTCGACACCGTCGAGCTGTTCCTGAACGGCCGGTCGCTGGGCGTGCGGCGGTTCGACACCAAGAAGACCACCGACGGGCGGGCCTACCTGGAGACCACCGAGGCCACCGGCGACGACAAGACCTTCACCGACGGCCCGTACCCCGGCAGCTACACCAGCCCGAACGGCAGCGCGGGCAAACTGCACCTCACCTGGCGGGTGCCCTTCGAGCCGGGGGAGCTGAAGGCGGTGGCCCGCACCGACGGCAAGGTGGTCGCCACGGACGTGCTGCGCACGGCCGGAGCACCGCACGCCGTGCGCCTCACCGCGGACCGCAAGTCCCTGGCGGCGGACGGGCGTTCGCTGCTCTTCGTGACCGCCGAGATCGTCGACGCCCGCGGCGTCGTGGTGCCCGGCGCCGAGCACCTCATCGCCTTCGACGTGAGCGGCGGCTCCCTCGCCGGACTCGACAACGGCCGCCAGGAGAGCGCCGAGCGCTACCAGGCGAGCACCCGGACCGCCTTCCACGGCAAGGCACTCGCCATCGTCCGCTCCGGCAGCAGGCCCGGCGCCGTGAAGGTGACCGCCCGCGTCAAGGGCCTGCGCACCGGGACCGTGACCGTGCGCACGACGTCCGCCCGGTCGGCCGCGACCACCCCCGCGCCTCGGTTCGCGCCTGACCACCCGGCGCCGCTGAACTACCCCCACGCCGACGCCAGTTACTCCGGCCGCCCAGACACGCTGCCCGCCGCCATGCTCGACAGCGACCCGGCCACCGGCTGGTCCAACGGCTTCCACAAGGCGGCCACCGCCCTGCTGCCCGCCTTCGACGGGGCCCGGGCGGAGGACTGGGTGTCGGTGGACTGGGGGCGGGCGCGGACCTTCGACCGGGCGGAGGTCTGGTTCACCACGGACGCGACACACAGCCTGCCCGCGGCCGTCGAGGCCGAGGTGTGGGACGGCCGCCGGTACGTGCCGGTCAAGGACGCGTCCGTCGACTGGGCCACCGCCTCCGACACACCGACGGTCATCACCTTCGCGCCGGTCCGCGGCTCCCGGCTGCGCCTCACCCTCACCAGCCGGTACCCCGGCGAGGCCAGGGGCGCGGTGCGCATCGGCAAGCTGGAGGTCCCGGCCGGTTGAGGCCCGTACGCCAACGGTCCGGACGCCAAAAGCAGAAGTCGTGTCCGGACCGTTGACGGGGTGTCACCTTTCGCACCATGGCGGACATCCGCAACTTGGGAGCGCTCCCATCGCAGGGGGCGCCACACGCACCCGAGGAGCCCCCGACGTGAAACGACGCAGAACCGCCCTGCTGTCCCTGACGGCCCTGCTGGGAACGGCCCTCACCGCACTGCCCGCCGAGGCCGACGAGGTCGAGCAGATCAGGAACGGCACCTTCGACACCACCACCGACCCGTGGTGGACCAGCAACGTCACCGCCGGCCTGTCCGACGGCCGGCTCTGCGCGGACGTGCCCGGCGGCACCACCAACCCCTGGGACGCGGCCGTCGGCCAGAACGACCTCACCCTGGTCAAGGGGGAGTCGTACCGCTTCTCCTTCTCCGCGTCCGGCGCGCCCGCCGGGAACGCCGTGCGCGCGATCGTGGGGCTGTCCGAGGCGCCGTACGACACCTGGTTCGAGGTGAAGCCGCAGCTGAGCGTCTCCGGTGACGCGTACGCCTACACCTTCACCTCGCCCGTCGACACCACGCAGGGCCAGGTCGCCTTCCAGCTCGGCGGGGGAGCGCAGGACTGGCGCTTCTGCATGGACGACGTGTCGCTGCTGGGCGGGGTGCCGCCGGAGCCGTACGAACCTGACACCGGGCCGCGGGTCCGCGTCAACCAGGTCGCCTATCTGCCCGCCGGGCCGAAGAACGCCACCCTCGTCACCGACGCGACCGAGGCGCTGCCCTGGCAGCTGAAGAACGCCGGGGGCGCGGTGGTGGCCCAGGGGAGGACCGTGCCGCGCGGTGTCGACGTCTCCTCCGGGCAGCACGTCCACTCCATCGACTTCGGCTCCTACCGGGCCCACGGCGCGGGCCTCACGCTGGTCGCGGACGGCGAGACCAGCCGACCCTTCGACATCGACGCAGGTGTGTACGAGGATCTGCGCCTCGACTCGCTGAAGTTCTACTACACACAGCGCAGCGGCATCGAGATCCGCGACGAGCTGCGCCCCGGCTACGGACGCCCCGCCGGACACGTGGACGTCGCGCCCAACCAGGGCGATACGAATGTGCCCTGCCAACCGGGCGTGTGCGACTACACGCTCGACGTCACCGGCGGCTGGTACGACGCCGGCGACCACGGCAAGTACGTCGTCAACGGCGGCATCTCGACATGGGAGCTGCTCAGCACCTACGAACGCGCCCTGCACGCCCGCACCGGCCGGCCCGGCACGCTCCGTGACGGCACCCTCGCCATCCCGGAGAGCGGCAACAAGGTGCCGGACATCCTCGACGAGGTCCGCTGGGAGCTGGAGTTCCTGCTGAAGATGCAGGTGCCGGACGGGCGGCCGCTGGCCGGGATGGCGCACCACAAGATGCACGACGAGCAGTGGACGGGCCTGCCGCTGCTGCCCAGCGACGATCCGCAGAAGCGCGAGCTGCACCCGCCGTCCACACAGGCGACCCTCAACCTGGCGGCGACGGCCGCGCAGGCGGCCCGGCTGTACCGGCCCTACGACCGGGCGTTCGCGGCGCGGGCGCTCGCGGCGGCGCGCAAGGCCTGGGCGGCGGCCCTGGCGCACCCCGCGATGTACGCCGACCCGAACGACGGCATCGGCGGCGGCGCCTACCCCGACAGTGACGCGACCGACGAGTTCTACTGGGCCGCGGCCGAGCTGTACCTCACCACCGGGGAGCGGCAGTTCGAGCGGCACATCCTCACCTCGCCCGTGCACACCGCCGACATCTTCGGCCCCCTCGGCTTCGACTGGGCCCGGACGGCCGCCGCGGGCCGCCTCGACCTCGCGACCGTGCCCAACCGGCTCCCCGGACGGGACAAGGTCCGCCGGTCGGTGATCAAGGGCGCCGACCGCTATCTGGCCACGCTGAAGGCACAGCCGTACGGCATGCCCTACGCCCCCGACGGCAACCTCTACGACTGGGGCTCCACCCACCAGGTCCTCAACAACGCGGTGATCATCGCCACCGCCTACGACCTGACCGGCGCCGCCAAGTACCGCGACGGCGCGCTGCAGAGCATGGACTACGTGCTCGGCCGCAACGCCCTGAACATCTCGTACGTCACCGGCTACGGCGAGGTCAGCGCGCAGAACCAGCACAGCCGCTGGTACGCCCGCCAGCTCGACCCCGGTCTGCCGAACCCGCCGCGGGGCACCCTCGCCGGCGGCCCGAACTCCAGCATTCAGGACCCCTACGCGCAGAGCAAACTCACCGGCTGCGTCGGCCAGTTCTGCTACATCGACGACATCCAGTCCTGGTCGACCAACGAGACGACGATCAACTGGAACGCCGCACTGGCCCGGATGGCGTCCTTCGTGGCGGATCAGGGCTGACGTACGCCACCAGTCTGGATATGACCTCGGGGGCGCTCAATGTGACGTACCTCTCTCGCATTCTGAGCGCCCCCTGTCCGTCCGGTACCGTCTCCTGGCCCCTCTGAGCTGGGGGTATTTACGAGTAAGTACCCTGGCGGTACCGTTACGGCATGCCAGCCCTCAACGTGGAGTTCAGTGATCGCGAGCTGGAGGACCTGCGGCAGATCGCCAAGGAGCGCGGTACGTCGATGAAGGCCCTCGTGCGGGAGGCGGCCGCGGCCGACATAGCCCGGCACCGGGCGTTGCAGGAGGGTGCCGAGGCCTTCCGCCGGTTCTTCGCCACCCACGCCGACGAGTTCGCGGCCGCCTTCCCGGACGACGAGCCGTCCGTCGGCGGCGAGGGACGGGTCGCCTGACCAATGGCACCCGTCCTGCATATCGACGTGCCGTGGCTTCTTCAGCGGCACGAGGAGGTCCTTCCGGACCAGCCGACGATCAACGACTTCTCCGCGCTGGTCGCCGCCGTCGCCCGGCACCGCGTCGACCCGCCCCGCCTCGGCGTGGACTCCGACCCCGCCTGGCGGGCCGCCGCCCTGCTGCACACTCTCGCCCTGCTCAAGCCGCTGCCCTCGGCCAACGCCCGCTTCGCCTGCGCGACCGCGGTGGCCTACATGTTCGTCAGCGGCGTCGGCATCGACCCGCCCTACGGCGCTCTCGTGGACCTCACCCGGGATCTGATCGACGGCAAGACGGATGTGTACGGGGCGGCGGACCGGCTGCGGTCCTGGCAGATCTGAGACCTGCCCCTGAAATAGCGAATGGCGGATCAGGTGCTATGACTTGCTGTCGAATTTGACTTTCTGTCAGTGGCGCTGATGTTGCCCAAGTGCCTTGTTGGCCCAGAGTGAGCTGTGCAAGGGTGAACCATCCGGCGGGGGGTGTAATGGCCGGGTTCTCGCGCACAATTCACGCCCCTCGCACCTGTCAAAAAGGTATACACCAATCCGGGTTCATCCCGGCTTCCCTTTTCGGCGGGCAGAACTCTTTGTGTCACCTTGCGTGGGAAGGAATCCGCTCAGTGCCCACCCCCCACCCCCCTCGTCCTCCTTACCCGCCGTCCGGCGGTGATCCGGGCGAATCCGACGCGGCCCTCGCCGCCCGGCTGACCGGTGCCCCGGACGCCGAAGTCGCCCATTCCACGGCCCTGCTGATCGCCCGGCACTGGCAGTCGGCGCACGACTACGCGGTGATCTGCCTCGCCTCCTCGGCGAGCCTTGCGTCCATGGTCACCGCGGCGGCCTTCCATCAGGTCTTCGACCGCCTCACCCTCGGGGAGCCGGGCGATGTGCTGCGGCCGCGGCTGCTGGTGACCGTGCGGGACATCGTCCGGCTGTGGTCGGCCGAGGAACGAATAACGGGGGCACTGCCGGAGTTGCAGAAACCGGCCGGGGGGCGCGGTATGCGGGCCGCGAAGTCCATGACGCCGGAAAACCGCAAGCTGGCCGAGCGCGCATTCCAGGGCCTTCCGGGGCCGGCCCGCACTCTGCTGTGGCACACCGAGGTCGAGGCGGAACCGATCACCTTCCCCGCCGGTCTGCTCGGCATGGATACCGACACCGCGTCGGCCACCCTGGAACAGGCCCGGGACAAATTCCGCGAGGGCTGTGTACGGGCCCATCAGCAACTCGCGCCGTCCAAGGACTGCGGCTTCTACAACCGCCTCCTCGATGTCCCGATCCGCCGCGGCGGCGCCCTGCTGCCGGACGTCCAGCAGCATCTGGCGGAGTGCCGCTACTGCCGGGACGCCGCCGAACAGCTCAGCCATTTCGAGGGCGCGCTGGACGTCCTGCTCGCCGAGGCCGTGCTCGGCTGGGGCAGCCGCCGCTATCTCGACTCCCGGCCCGGCCGCACCCCGCACCGATCGCGCACCCGCGCCGCCGCCCGGCACTCCGCCCGCGCCCGCAACGCCGCACGCCACCGCGTCCTCGCCCGCTTCCCCAAAATGACCGGGCGCCCCTCCCGGGCGCTGCGCACGGGCGTGGGCATCGCCGGCGCCGCCCTGCTCGGCACCGTCCTCGCCACCAGCCTGTCGTCCTACGACGGTGAGACCGACCCCACGGCCTCCGCGGGCGCCACCGACGGCACCGGCACGGCACCCGGCACCGGCACCCAGGCCCAGCCCACGCCGCCCGGCACCGCCCAACTCCCCACCGCGCCCCGGCAGACCCGGCTGCGCAACGCCGCGAACGAGCTGTGCCTCGACATCCGCGACGAGGCCGAGGAGGGGGCCGGGGCCGTACTGGCGGCGTGCTCGTCCGAACCGACCCAGCAGTGGTCGTACGAGAACGACGGGCTGCTGCGCAGCGTGGCCGATCCCGGGCTGTGCCTGGACTCGCGCGCGGACGCCGGTGTCGTCATCCTCGGCACGTGCGCCGACGGCGACGACGAGCGCGCCGACGACGTGCGGTACGACCTCACCGTCCGGGGCGAGCTGCTGCCCCGCTGGGACGAGCAGCTCGCGCTCGCCACCACGACCGGGGACCCCGGCGCCGACATTGTCGTCAAGGTGCGCGACGGATCCGACGCCCAGCGGTGGCTGACCGACCCGCAGCCGGCCGACGCCGGCTCCCTGTCGGTCGCGGAGACGGGCGACCCGTCGGCGCGGCAGGCGGGGTTGGGGAGCGGGTCCTAGCGGCGACCGGCGGGCACGGTTGCCGTGCCCGTGGCCCTGGCCGACGTTCCGTGTCGGCCAGGGTTTCGCGTTTACGTCCGTTTTGCATCCGTTTTGATTGCTATCAGGCGGGATCCTCCACGAGGTCCGCCGCGCCGACGGTCCCGGGTGTGGCGTGGCCCGACAGGGCGAGGGTGAGGTCGAGTTCGGCGAGCAGGCAGCGGATCACGTGCTCCACGCCCGCCTGACCGTCGAGCGCGAGACCGTAGACGTACGGCCGTCCGACCAGGACCGCCCGCGCGCCGAGCGCGAGCGCCTTGAAGACGTCGTCACCGGTGCGCACCCCGCTGTCGAACAGCACCGTCAGCCGGTCGCCGACCGCCGCCACGACGCCGGGCAGCGCGTCGGCGGCCGCGATGGCACCGGCCACCTGTCGGCCGCCGTGGTTGGACACCACCACGCCGTCCATTCCGGCGTCGACGGCCTGCCGGGCGTCGTCGGGGTGCAGGACGCCCTTCAGGACGATCGGGCCGTCCCAGTTCTCCCGCAGGAACGCCAGGTCCGGCCAGGTCTTGGCGGGGTCGGCGAACATGCCGACGAAGTGCATCACCGCCGCGTTCGGATCCTCGTGCACCGGCTTGGCGAGGCCAGCCTGGAACGCCGGGTCCGAGAAGTAGTTGGCGGTGCCCACCCCGTGCAGGAACGGCAGATACGCCTGGTCCAGGTCGCGGGGCCGCCAGGCGAGCAGCGGTGTGTCCAGCGTGACGACCAGGACGCTGAACCCGGCCGCCTTCGCTCGGTTGAGGAAACTCCGGGTCACCTCGCGGTCCTTGGCCCAGTACAGCTGGAACCAGCGCTCGGCGTCGCCCATCGCCTCCGCGACCTGCTCGATGGGCGTGCTGGACGCCGACGACAGCACATACGGCACGCCCTGCGCGGCGGCCGCCCGGGCGGCGGCGCACTCCGCGTCCGGGTGCATGATCGACAGCACGCCGACCGGCGCCAGTGCCAGCGGCGCGGGCAGCGCGCGGCCCAGCACCTCGACCGACAGATCCCGCTCGTGCACGGCCCGCAGCATGCGTGGCACGATCCGACGGCGTCGCAGGGCCGCCCGGTTGGCGCGGGCCGTGCTGCCGTCGCCGGCGCTGCCCGCGACGTAGCCGACGGGTCCGGGGCCGAGCCGCTGCGCGGTGAGCTCCTCCAGCCGGGTCAGATCGGTGGGCAGCCGGGGTACGGCTCCCGTCATCCCGTTCAGATAGATCTCGTACTGGAAGTCGGCCCAGTGCTTCGCCATCGCCAGGTCCCCGCCTCTCGCCGTCGAGCCGCGTCGTCCCGACGATACTGGCGAGTAAGGGCAGGTCACGTCCAGCGGTGAACCCTCACTCCCTCCCTCCCAGCCGACTGATGCAGGATCTCGGCCAGTTCGCGCGGCCGGGAGAGCATCGGCCAGTGCCCGGTGTCCATTCGCACCAGCTCCCAGCGCTCACTGCCGAGCAACTCGCGCACGGGATCCAGGGGTTCCTCCCCGTCGAGCAGACACTTGATGTACGTCGTCGGCAGCTCGGCGAGGGAGCGGGTCAGGACCGCCGGTTCGGTGAGCGTCGCGCCGGGATGCGGGGTCGCGTCCCGCAGGAGTCTGGCGATCTGGTCGTCCGTCAGATCCTGGCCCGCGCAGTCGTCGGCGGTGAGGGGCGGCCAGAAGCCGTCGTGCTTCTCGATCGCCGCCCGCACGGGATCGCTCGGCCACCCCGACAGGAAGGTCTCCCCGTCGACGGGGACGTTGGCGTCCACGAACACCACCCGGGCCAGCCGGTCGCCGATCCGCTCGGCGGCCTGGCCGGCCGGGACACCGGAGTAACTGTGCCCGACGAGCACGACGTCCCGCAGGTCCAGACGCTCGACCTCGTCGACGATGTCCTGGACATGGGTCTGCTGCCCGGCCGGCACGCCCCGCTTCTCGGCGAGACCGGACAGGGTCAGCGGATGCACCCCGTACCCGGCCCCCCGCAGCTCCCCCGCCACCTCGTCCCACGCCCACGCCCCCAGCCACGCACCTGCCACAAGCACGAATTCGGTCATGGCGGCAACGTAGCGCGGGGCACTGACAATCGCCGGTGATCGGCGGCACGGGGAGCCCACGAACTGGCCGGGATGTTGGTGAACAGCACGCCGATGACCGCGAAGACCCACCGCGCGGTCATGCCGCGCCAGTTCCAGCCGTGCGCGAACCAGTAACGGCCGCCCCGCTGGCGGCGGTTGAAGACCTGTCGCGCCTCCGGGTCGTACCAGCCTCGGGCGATTCGACCACCGTCATCGATCACTCTCCATCCTTGGTGGTCTCCTTCGGGGGCTCGGCGTCGGGTCCCTGCGACCGTACGCGTTGGACGTGTTCGAGGGAGTCCCGTAGTTCGGTCAGCCAGTCGTCGGTGTGGCGTTGGACCAGGCGCACGCACCAGGCGAGCGCGTCGCTGCGGCTGCGGGCGACGCCGCCGGCGATCAGGGTGTCCAGGACCTGGCGTTCGGGCTGCCGCAGTCGGGTCATGACCGGTGCCGCGATGTGCGTGAACAGCGCCCGCTGCCCGCCGCACTCCACGCCCCAGGACACCTTCCGGCGGAACCGGTGCTCGGCCTCGCGGGCCACCGCGATCCGGTCCTCCCGCGTGCGTTCCCGGAACTCCTCGATACGCCCCTGTACGGCCGCCTCCCGCTCACCCGACGAGGCGTCCTCCGCCAGCCGGGGTTCGAGGATACGGCCGATCACGGTGATCTCCTCGCGGTCGACCGTCACCTCGGTCAGTTCCTCGAAGAGGTCGTCGGGCAGCCGGCCGGCGAACCAGCCGCGCAGTTTCTCTTGCTGGTCTTTCGTAATCATGTAATGACCATTACGCGGCCCGCCCATGAACACAAGGGGTCAAAACGGACTACGCTCAAGGCGCATCCGGAATGTTTCAGGCCGATTAAAGAACCGCAGAGATCCAGCCATCCGGCCACGCGGGGCGATCAAGAGCCGCGTCCCGGGCCGGTTGTAACGTTCGAATTCCGTGACTTCACGCCACTGTTTCAACACGCAATGTTACTGAAACACGTGGGGTGGAGGTGAGTTTCGGCGCCGGACTCGGCAGACTCGCGCTCGCCGGTCGGGCACCGACCACAAGCCGGTCCGGCGACTCATGCAATCGAGCGGAAGGATGCACACAATGCGGAACCCCGCGCGCTGGGCAGCGACCCTCGGCCTCACGGCCACAGCCGTCTGCGGACCCCTGACCGGAGCCGCGCACGCCGCCCCCGCCGCCACACCGGCCTCGCTCTACGCCCCGTCCGCCCTGGTGCTCACCACGGGCCACGGCGAGAGCTCGGCCACCGTCACCCCCGAGCGCGCGGTGACGCTGAACTGCGCCCCGACGGCTTCCGGTACGCACCCGAACGCCGCCGCGGCCTGTGCCGAACTGCGCGGTGTCGACGGGAACTTCGACGCCCTGGAGAGCAAAACTGGCGTGTGGTGCACCCGGGAATACAACCCCGTGGTCGTCCGGGTCGACGGGGTCTGGCAGGGCCAGTACGTCTCCTATGAGCGCACCTTCGGTAACGAGTGCGTGAAGAACTCGTACGGGGCGAGCGTCTTCGCGTTCTGAGGGACCGGGATCGCATGGTCTCCGTGAATGCCGCGAGCGACCCGCAGTTGGGGAGTGCGGGCCGTCGTCGCGGGGACCCTGTGGTCTCGCCCCAGGGGTCGGCCGGGCGGAGTGGGGCCGCCCGCCGACCCCTGGGATCACTCGTCGGACGGCTGCGCCCGGTCCCGGTGGCTGGTGTCGCACCAGGGGTAGCGGCGGCTGCGCCGGCAGGTGCACAGCGCGACCCGGAAGCGGTCGGAGGAAACGGTCGTACCGTCCTCCAGCTCCACTTCCACCGGGCCCTCCACCAGCAGGGGGCCACGGCGCTGGACGGTGATCCGGCGCGGGGCGTCAGACGGGGAGTTCGGCACGGACGACCACCAGCTCTTCCTTGTCCTCGGCGGCGGACAGCAGCCCCCGCTCCCGCAGCCAGCCCTGTCGCTCCCGCAGTACGGGACCGAAGGCGATCCGGCGACGACGGATCACGCTCGACTTCAGGCCCGCCGCGCGCAGCAGCTCCAGGGTCCGCTCGGGTCCGCTGAGGGCCGAGTGGACGACCAGCAGGACTCCGCCCGGGCGCAGCAGGGCGGGCGCCTCCCGGCAGATCCGGTCCAGGACCAGCCGGCCGTCGCGGCCCGCGTCCCACGCCCGGGCCGTACCGCGCGGCGTCGAGCGCCCGTCCGGCGCGGGCACGTACGGCGGGTTGGCCAGAATCAGGTCGAACGTCTGTCCGCGCACGGGGTCGAAGAGGTTCCCGTGCAGGATGCGGACCGGCACCCTGGACAGCCAGGCGTTGATCCGGGCCGCGACCACCGCCCGCCACGACACGTCTACGGCCGTCACCCGCATCCCACGCCGCGCGGCATGCAGCGCCAGCGCGCCCGTGCCGGTGCCCACGTCGAGCACGTCCACACCCTGCGCGAGCGTCTCCTCGGACAGGGCCTCGGCCAGCAGGGCGGTGTCTTCCTGGGGCGTGTAGACGCCGGGCGGCACCAGAGGCTTCACTCCGGCCAGGTACCCCGGTATTCAGGAAATATGGGATTTTTCGGATGGGAGCGGGGTGCGCATCGACGACTTCCCCGCCCGCCAGCCGGTGAGCAGGCGCTCGGCGAGGCGGTCCTCGACATACCCCGTGGCGTCGATACCGAAGGCGATGTCGCAGGCCAGCCACGGTTCCTCTTCCAGCAAGCCGCCGATGACGTCGTGCCGAACGACCTGCTCGTGGACGGCGTCGGCCTCCACGTGCTCGTCGTAGAAGTGCTCGGCGGCCGGTCCCGCCCCGGTCCGGCGCATGGCCTCGGCGAGCCGCCGGGAACCCGGTGACGAGGTGACCTCCACGGCGGCGAAGTGGCCCACCAGGGCACCTCGCAGGGAGCGGTGCAGGCCGAACAGGGACATGAGGTTCACCGTGGTGAGGGCCTCGGCGCAGGCCCCGTCGAGGTAGTGCCCGTACGTCGTGTCCAGGCCCAGGTCCGTCATGAGGTCGGCGAACAGGCGGGCGTGGACCCGGTCGGCGCGGCCGCCGCCGAACTCGTCGAACTCCACCGCCGCCATCGCCGCCTTCGCCCTGCCCCACAGCCGAGGCAGCACCCAGGCGTGCGGATCCGCCTCCTTGAGGTGGTACAGGGAGCGCTGGGCCGCGTACTCGCGCAGTTGCCACAGCTCGCCCTTGTCGCGCAGGTAGTGGGTGACGCCGGTGCCGTCGACCGGCTCGACGAGGATCTCCGCGAGGGCCTCCTCGACGCCGTCGTGCACCGGCGTGTCTGCCCGCAGGGCGGTCAGGAAGCGGTCCTCCAGTGCGGCGCGGGTGCGCAGCAGGTCGGGGTCCCACTCGCGGTCCTCGGGCACGCCCGCGAAGCCTCGGTAGTGGAGTTCGTAGCAGAGGTAGAGGGCAAGCTGGACGTCGTCGCCGTACGCGGCCGCGCCCGCGATCTCCTCGTCGCCGGGCAGCGGACCCGTACCCCGCAGGTACTCCATGACTGCGGCGGACAGCGGGCCGCGGGCGGACGGCAGCCGTGGTTCCTGGTGGTCGTGCCTCATGCGGGAGCGAGTACCCGGGTGACAGCGGTCCTCCCACCCGACTGGCACCCGGCTTCACGGGTACCCCTGAGCCCCATGAAGGCACTAGTGATCAACTGCACGCTCAAGCCGTCCCCGGAGCCCTCGAACACCGAGGCGCTGGCCCGGGTCGTCGTCGAGCAGCTGGAGAAGGACGGTGTGGAGGTCGAGCTGCTGCGCGCCGTCGATCTGGACATCGCGCCGGGCGTGACGAGTGAGCCGATGCGCGAGGGCGACGCCTGGCCGGGCGTCCACGACAAGCTGCTCCAGTCCCGGATCCTGGTCGTCGCCTCGCCGACCTGGCTCGGCCGGCCGTCGTCCGTCGCCCAGCGGGTGCTGGAGCGGATGGACGCGATGCTGTCCGAGACCGACGACGAGGGCAGGCCCGTCGCCTACAACCGGGTCGCCGGGGTGGTCGTCACCGGCAACGAGGACGGCGCGCACCACGTCATCAGCGAGATCTCCGGCGCCCTCGCCGACATCGGCTACACGATCCCCGGCCAGGCGTGGACCTACTGGCACCTCGGCCCGGGCCCCGGCCCCGACTACCTCGACGACGAACGCGGCCGCGACTGGTCCCACCGCACGGGCCGCGCGATGGCGGCCAACCTGACCGGAGTGGCCCGCGCGCTGGCCGCACAGCCGGTGGGGGCGCCGCCCGGGTAGGAGCGTTCGTCAGTCTCCCTGTGACTGCTCCTGCGCCTCCGTGTTGGGCGTGATCGCGTCCCCGGCCTCGCCCCGGTGCCCGGATTCCTCCGGGGACTGCGCGTCGCGGGGCTTGGCGTCCCGGATCTCGCGCAGGACCTTCTCGCGGGCGGTTTCGGCGTGCTCCTCGGGGTTCTTGTCCTCGGGGTGCTTGCCGTTCTGGTCGCTCTTGGTCACGGTGGCTCCTTCCTGAGAGGCCTGAGAGATCTGAGCAGTGGGCGAGGCCGAGAAGTCAGGACGTGGCGGACGCGATCCGCAGCGGTACCGGGTCCGGCGGCACGGCCTCCTCGCTGAGCCGGCAGACCTCCGCCCACCAGGACGCACCGTCCTCGATGTGCCGCAGCAGGACGCCCTCGCGGATCGCCCACGGGCACACGGTGACCGTCTTCAGCCCGGTCACCTTCATCGCCGTGTGCCCGACCACCGCCCCGGCCAGGCTCTGCATGGCGCGCGGTGCGGAGATGCCCGGGAGCTGCGCCCGCTCGGCGGCGGGGAGGGCGGCCAGCCGGGCGACCGCCTCCCGCAGGTCGGCGCGCCGCAGCCGCCGCTCGACGAAGGGCCCGTACCGCCCCGGCGCGGCACCGCACAGGCGGCCCAGCTGCTGGAAAGTCCGCGAGGTGACCACCGCCGACCGCGGCCCCTCCCAGCGGATCCGCGACCCGACGTCCCGCAGCTGGTGCCGGACCTTGCGGCGCAGCGCCCGTACCTGTTCCGGCGACGGCGGATCCTGCTCCGCGAAGAACTCGTGGGTCAGGCGTCCCGCGCCGAGCGGCAGCGAGGCCACGAAGTCCGGCAACCGCCCCCGCCCGAAGGCCACTTCGAGCGAGCCGCCACCGATGTCCAGCAGCGCCAGCGGCCCCGACCGCCAGCCCATCCAGCGCCGGGCGCCGAGGAACGTCAGCTCGGCCTCCACCTCGCCGGGCAGGGTGCACAGCTCCACTCCGGCCCGCGTCCGGACGGTGCGCAGCACCTCCAGACGGTTCGGGGCGCCGCGGACCACCGCCGTGGCGAAGCCCAGCGGACTCGCCGAACCCCACTGGGCCGACGTACGCCTCGCCTCGGCGACCGCCTCCGCCAGTCGTTCGACGGCCTCCTCGGGGATCGCGCCCCCGGGCTTGACGTACTCGGACAGGCGCAGCCGCCACTTGGCGGTGTGCACCGGCAGCGGCACTCCGTCCTCGGCGTCCGCCACCACCAGCCGGACGGTGTTCGACCCCACATCCACCACGCTGATTCGCATGGCCTGGCGGGTACCCGATTACGCCGCACTCCAACGGTCTCCACACCCGTGCGCCGCCCGAAGTGCGCCAGTACGCCGGAGGGGCGCCCCCCGGCAGGGACCGACTACGCCAACTGCCGCCGCACCAGTTCGTGCAGCCGCCCGCCCGTGTCGGCGAGCAACTCTGCCGGCGGCCCCTGCTGGGCGACCTTGCCGTCCTCCATCACGATCACGCGGTCGGCGTCCAGCACCGTCGACAGGCGGTGGGCGATGACGATGCGGGTGGCGTTGAGGGCCTTGGTGCTCTCGATGACCTTGCGCTGCGTCTCGTTGTCGAGGGCGCTGGTCGCCTCGTCGAAGAAGAGGATGCGCGGGCGGCGGATCAGCGCCTGCGCGATCATCAGCCGCTGCCGCTGGCCGCCGGAGATGGCCCCGTTGCCCGCGACGATCGTGTGCAGGCCCATGGGCATGCGCTTGATGTCCTCGGCGAGGCCCGCCATCTCGGCCGCCGCCATCGCCTCCTCCGGCGTGTACGGCTCGGTGCCGCAGATGACGTCCAGGATCGACCCGGTGAACGGCTGCGCGTGCTGGAGCACCACCCCGCACTGCCGCCGTACGGCCGACTGGTCGAGCGCCGCCAGGTCCTGGCCGTCGTAGAGGACACTCCCGGAGACCGGCTTGTCGAAGCCGATCAGCAGCCGCAGCAGCGTCGACTTGCCGCAGCCGGACGGCCCGACGATCGCCACGAACTCACCCGCCCGCACCTCGAACGACACGTCGTCCAGGACCAGCGGCCCGTCGTCGGAGTAACGGAACGACAGGCGCCGCGCCTCGACGGCGCCGGTCAGCGGGCCCGGCCGGGTGCTGGCCGTGCGCACCTCCGGCGTCGCCCGGAGCACCGGCTTGATCTGCTCGTACAGCGGCAGCGCGGCCACCAGCGACACAAACGCGCCCGTGATCTGCGTGACCGAGGTGAGCAGCATCGTCACCGAGGTGTTGAAGGCGAGGAAGGCGGCGGCGGACATCGAGCCCCGCGCCGGACCCGCGAGCAGCATGAACATCAGCAGCGAGCACAGCGGCAGATAGATCGCGCCGAGCACGGTGGTGAGGTTCTTGATGCGGCCGAGGCGCTGCTGGAGCTCACGGCTGCGCGCGAACTCCCGCGCCCAGGCGGCGTAGGCGTAGTTCTCGGCCGCCGCCACCCGCAGCTTGGGCAGGCCGCGCAGGGTCTGGAACGCCTGGTTGTTCAGCTTGTTGGTGAGCACCGTCAGGCGCCGCTGCCAGCGCACCTGCCACAGCCCGAGCCCGAGGAAGACACCGGCGATGACGACGAGCATGCCCATCGCGGCCAGCGCCATCGGCACGCTGTACCAGAGCAGCAGACCCAGATTCATCGCACCGACGGTGACGGACTGGGCGACGGTCGGGCCGACTCCCGCGAGCAGTCGCCGAATCGCGCTGATGCCCATGGCCGCACTGGCCAGCTCACCGGTGGAGCGGCCGGTGAAGAACTTCGTCGGGAGCCTCAGCAGCCGGTCCCACACCGCCGGTTGGAGCGTTGCCTCGATACGGCCCTCCAGGCGCAGGATGGTCATGTTCTGCAGCAGCATGAAGGCCGCCGCCGCGACACTGCTGACCATCACCGCCAGACAGACCTGCGCGATCAGCCCCGCCTGCGCCTTCGGCACGAACTCACCCAGCACCTTGCCGGTCGCGATGGGCACCAGCGCGCCGATCGCCACCGTCACCAGCCCGCTGAGCACCAGCCCGATCACATCCCCGCGCGTGCCCCGCATGCAGAAGCGCAGCAACCCGAGCGGGCCCAGCGGGCGTTCCGGCAGCGGCCGGTAGAACATCACCGCGCGCGGCTCGAACTCCGGCGCGTTGGCCTTCTCGATCGGCGTCTCGCGTCCGGTCGCCGGATGCACCGCCACATAGCCGCCACGCCGCCACAGCAGCGCGACCGGCGCCCCCGACAGGGCCCGGTGGCCCACCAGCGGGCCCACGTTGTCGCGCCACCAACTGCCGTCCAGCCGCACCGCGCGGGTACGGACGCGCGAGGCGAGGGCGATGCGCTCGACCGGGTCGAGACGGTCGCTCTCGGTGCCGCCGTGCCCGGGGTCGGCGAGGACGATCCCGGCCGCCCCGGCGACGAGCTTGCACACCGCGTACGTGGCGTCCGCGTCGGCGGCCGTCGTGCGCTTGGCCGACGGCTTGCCGATCGCCGCGAGCAGCGTCCGGTCGGCCTGCGCGCGTACCTGCTCACCGGCCTTGATACCGGCGGCCGTACGCGTCTCGTGGGTGCGCTCCAGCTGCTCGATCCAGCGGTCCAGCGTGGTCAGCAGGCGGTACTGCTGATCGACCATGCTCTGCCAGACCGCCGGGTCCATCAACAGGTCGGCGGCCGCCTCCGCGCCGTAGAGCGAGCCGTACTGGACGCTGCCGGGCGGCACCTGCATCCAGAACACGTCGTCGTCGGTCATCTCGGCGGCCCGCTCACCGGCCGTCGGCGCCTGGAAGAGGATCGACAGGCCGCGGCCGACGCCGAGCGCGAGGGCGTACTCCAGCGGGCTCGTCGTGGGCGGCACGTACTGGGGGTTGCCGTACTCGTCGTACGACCACGTCTGCGTCTGCGCGGGCTGGTACAACTCGCGCAGCCCGATGCGGTGCACCACGCAGTCCCGCACCGGGCGGGCGATCAGCGTGTGCTGCGGGCCCGCGACCGGGCCGAGCAGCAGCGAGCCCGCCTCCAAGCGGCCGAGGTGGTGCCAGTGGCCCTGCTGGGCGGCGTCCACCGCGAACAGGTCGAGGGCACCCGCCGCGACCAGCCACAGCACCTGCGGCCCCTGAAGGTCCAGGCGGCTGAACCCGGCGCAGTCGATGGGCGTGCCCACCGAGCCGAGGGCGCCGAGGACGTAGTCGTCGCCGTGCACGGTCGTCATCTCACCGCTCCCTGACCAGCGCCGCGTACGCGCCGCCGCGCGCCACCAGCTCGTCGTGCCGGCCGCGCTCCACGATCGTGCCGTGCTGGAGTACGACGATCTCGTCGCTGTCCCGCACGGTGCTGAGCCGGTGTGCGATCACCACGCAGGCGCAGCCGCGCCGGCGCAGGTTGTCCATGACGGCCAGCTCGGTCTCGGCGTCGAGCGCGCTGGTCACCTCGTCCAGCACGAGGATGCTGGGCCGGCGCACCAACGCCCGGGCGATCTCCAGGCGTTGGCGCTGGCCGCCGGAGAAGTTGCGGCCGTCCTGCTCGACCCGGCTGTGGATGCCGCCGGGGCGGCGCAGCACGACGTCGTGGAGCGCGGCGTCCTTCAGCGCCTCCACCACCGCCTCGTCGGGGATGGACGGGTCCCACAGCGCCACGTTGTCCCGGACCGAGCCCTCGAACAGGAACACGTCCTGGTCGACGAAGGACACGGAGGCCGCGAGCGCACCGCGCGGGATGTCCTCAAGGCGCTGCCCGTCGATACGGATCACGCCCTCCCACGGCGTGTACAGGCCCGAGATCAGCCGGGAGACCGTCGACTTGCCGCTGCCCGAGCCGCCGACGAGCGCGACCTGCTGACCCGGCCCGACGGTCAGGTCGAAGCCGGTGAGCAGGGGCTTGTCGAGGGGGCTGTAGCCGAAGGTGATGTTCTGCAGCTCGACGTGGCCGTGCAGACGGCGGGTGGAGTCGCCGCCCGCCCGGTCGTACAGCGGGTCGGTGCGGAAGTTCTCCACGTCCTTCAGCCGGGCCACGTCCGCCGCGAAGTCCTGGATGCGGCCCGCGACGCCGTTGAGCCGGGTCAGCGGGGCGGTGAAACGGGTGACCAGCGCCTGGAAGGCGACCAGCAGGCCGACGGAGATATGGCCCTCGATCGCGCGCATGCCGCCGATCCACAGGATCAGCGCGCTGTTCAGCGTGGCGAGCGTCGGCGCGACCACGCCCAGCCAGGCGCTCGGCACGCCGAGCCGCTGCTGTTCCTCCAAGGTGGTGGCGTGCTGTCCGGCCCACTTGCGGAAGTAGCCGTCCTCGCCGCCGGTCGCCTTCATCGTCTCGATCAGCTGAAGACCGGTGTACGCGGTGTTGGTGAGCCGGGCGTTGTCCGCGCGCAGCTTGGCCGTACGGGTCGCGCGCAGGCGGATGACCACCCGCATGGCGACGATGTTCAGCAGCGCCACGCCGATGCCGACGAAGGTGAGCTGCGGGTCGTAGGTGTAGAGGAGCACGGCGTAGAGCACGACGACCACCGCGTCCACGCCCGCCGCCGCCAGGTCACGCGCCAGCGTCTCGGCCACCGCGTCGTTGGACTGCAGGCGCTGCACCAGGTCGGCGGGGCTGCGCTGGGAGAAGAAGGTGACCGGCAGGCGCAGCAGATGGCGCAGGAAGCGGGCGCTGGAGAGGGTGGAGGAGATGATGCGGCCGTGGTGCAGGTTGGCCTGTTGCAGCCAGGTCAGCACCAGCGTGAGCAGCACACAGGCGCCCATGGACGCGAACAGCACGTTCAGCAGCGAGGTCTGCCCGCCGATCAGGAACATGTCGATGTAGGTCCGGCTGAGCGCGGGCACGGCCGCGCCGACCACCACCAGCAGCAGGCTCGCCAGCACGGCGGCCGGCATGGTGCCTGCGGTGCCGCGCAGCCGGGCGGGCATCGCGCCCCAGACGCCCGGCTTGCGCCCGCCCCGCGTGAAGCCGTCGCCGGGCTCCATCGTGAGGACGACGCCGGTGAAGCTGCCGTCGAAGTCCTCCATCGGCACGAAACGTCGGCCCTTGCCGGGGTCGTTGATGAACACCCCGCGGCGGCCGAAGCGGCGGCCCATGCCGTCGTAGACGACGTAGTGGTTGAACTCCCAGAACAGGATGGCCGGCACTTTCACCTCGGCGAGGGCGGCCAGGTCCATCTGCATGCCCTTGGCGGTCAGGCCGTAACTGCGCGCCGCCTTCAGCAGATTGCTGGCGCGCGAGCCGTCGCGGGAGACACCGCAGGCGATGCGCAGCTCCTCCAGCGGGACATGCTTGCCGTAGTGGCCGAGCACCATGGCGAGGGAAGCGGCGCCGCACTCGACGGCCTCCATCTGGAGCACGGTGGGGGTGCGGACGGTCTTGCGGCGGCCCTTGGGGACGGTGCGCTTGGGCGGGGCGGCCCGGCGCCGGCCCCGGGTTTCCGGTGCGGCGGTGGTCACGGCAGCAGCCAATCGACGGGACGCTGACCGGCCAGCCGGATCGAGCCCGTGGCCATCGTCATGGAGGTGAGGGGGTACGGCGGTCCGTCCGCCGACGACCACTTGTAGCCGCTCTCGGTGCCGGACGACTTGTCGAGGCGGACCAGTACGGCGACCGGGCGGCCGTCCTTGGTGAACTGCTCGCCGAGCTGGCTGTCGCCGAGGAACGCGGCGATCTCCTGCGGCGACTGCGGGGAGCGGTCCACGGACTTCACATGGCCGCGCAGGACGCCGTACTCCTGGGTGGGGACCGTCTGCACGGTCAGGTCCACGGCCGCGTTCGCGGGGATGGAGCCGGCGTTCTCGGCGGGCACGTACACCGTGGCGTACAGCGGGTCGTCCGCGTCGGCGACCTTCTCGACGGCGGCGACGTTCGCGCCGGTGGCGATGATCTGGCCGATGGTGGCGGCGAGCGCGGTGAGGCGGCCGGCGGCGATGGTGCGCACGACAGTCTCGCCGTCGTTCGTACGGACCTTCAGCACGGGCGAGTTGGCGGGGAGCCGCTCGCCTTCCTCGGCGAGGATCGCGGTGACCTGGCCCGCGACCGGGCTCTGCAGGACGTAACTGCCCTCGCCGTGGGTGAGGATGGCGGGCGCGCTCACCGTGGAGGTCACCGAGCCGGTCACGGCCCACACGGACGTGGCGGCCATCGCGACCACGGTCACGGACAGCACGAGCCAGCCCTGCGGGCGGGCGAGGCGCACCGGCAGGTCGAGTTCCTCCGGTGACTGGAGCTTGGCGAGGGCCTGTTGGCGGAACTGCACGGAATTTCCCTCACCGGGTGAAGAGCGTTACGACATCCCGTTACGACATCCGAAGAGCCCCGGAGCCGGGAGGCGGCTCCGGGACTCAGCGGCACTGGTGTGCGATCAGAGACCGGCGACCAGGTTGGTGACCGGGGCGGTGTTCAGACCGGTGACACCCTCGACGGTGCCGACGGCCGTGTCGACCAGGCCGGAAACCGGGGCGATGCCATCCACCGCGCCGACGACGGTGTTCACGGCGTTCACGGAGAGGCCGCCGGAGACGTTGTCGAGCTCGGCGTCGGAGATCTCGACGGTCTCAACCTGGGGGGTGGAGTTCATGATGGAACTTCCCTTCGTATGGCAATTTCACAAGGGGGGAGCGGCCCCCTCTGGGGACAGATGGACGGCCGCGACCGCGGGCGCCAGGCAGCGCCCCTGGCCGGGGAGCCCTTCGCGGACCCCGCGGTGCGATGGATCAAAGCACGCGGCGACCGTGGGCTTCCAATCAATCAGCGGCCTCATCAGGGCACTTGAGTCACACCAGCCCCCATCCGTGCAGGTGTGCCCACGGCTTGTAGGCGACTTCTTCACATGCCGCCCGGCATCGCCCCGCACCGACCCCTTGCCGTCCGCTCGCGGAATCCGGCACTCCCGCCCCAAAGGCGTGCCACGGGGCGCGAGATTGTGCAGAACCGCGGGTGCCGGTGACTTGGTTGCGCATTCGATGTGCAGATTCGCTGAAGCGAGGATTCCGCTCATCGTCCGGAACGGACCGTCGCTGATCGATTACCAGCGGTATCGGCCCGGCAGAGGCTCAGAGGGCGGAAGAAGCTTCCGGCGATGGCCGAATCAGTGTCCGTACGGGCGCGCCGCGAACCGGAATTGAACGTCCCGCGCGCCCCCTGCGTACCAGTGGCCATCCAGGCGCCCCTATCAGCTGCCGAGGGACGGTGGCACGGACCCCGTCCTCCAGGAGGTCGAGAACCCTTGAGTCACAAGCGAATTCCGAAGCGCAAGGCCGCGATCGCGGCGGGCAGCGTGGCGGCGCTCGGAGCGGCGGCACTCCTGCTGCCGAACGCCAACGCGTCCCAGGACGGCGCCGAGGACACGGCCGCCGCCCCCAAGACCCTGAAGGCGGGCGACGCATCGGACCTCGCCTCGCAGCTTGCCGGGCTGCTGGGCGACGCCTTCGCCGGCTCCTACTACGACGCCGACAACCAGCAGCTCGTCGTCAACGTGGTCGGCGACAACAACCAGCTGATCATCCAGGCCAAGAAGGCCGGCGCCGCGGTCCGCCAGGTGGAGAACAGCACGTCCGAACTGAAGTCCGCCGCGCAGACGCTGAAGACCGAGGCCACCATCCCGGGCACCGCGTGGGCCGTCGACCCCAGGACCAACAAGATACGGGTCACCGCCGACAGCACGGTCACCGGCGAGAAGTGGGACACGTTGGAGTCGACCGTGCAGAGCCTCGGCTCCGGCATGGCGACCATCCAGAAGTCCGCCGGCACCTTCAAGACGTTCGCCTCCGGCGGCGACGCGATATTCGGCGGCGGCTCCCGCTGCTCGCTCGGCTTCAACGTCACCGCGGGCGACGGCTCCCCGGCCTTCCTGACGGCCGGTCACTGCGGGGTCGCGGTCGCCGAGTGGTCCGACGCGCAGAACGGCGCCCCGATCGCCACCGTCGACCAGGCCGTCTTCCCCGGCGAGGGCGACTTCGCGCTGGTGAAGTACAACGACCCGGCCACCCAGGCGCCGAGCGACGTCAACGTCGGCGGCGGGCAGACCGTCCCGATCCTCCAGGCCGCCGAAGCCGCCGTCGGCCAGCAGGTGTTCCGGATGGGCAGCACCACCGGCCTCGCCGACGGCACGGTCACCGGGCTCGACGCCACGGTCAACTACCCCGAGGGCACGGTCACCGGCCTCATCCAGACCAACGTCTGCGCCGAACCCGGCGACAGCGGCGGCTCGATGTTCACCCAGGACGGCCTCGCCATCGGCCTGACCTCGGGCGGCAGCGGCGACTGCACGGTCGGCGGCGAGACGTTCTTCCAGCCGGTCACTACGGCTCTGGCGGCGGTCGGCGCGACGCTGGGCGCGGGGGGCGTTGGTGGCGCCGGTGAGGGTGCCGGTGCCGGTGAGGGCGTCGGCGAAGGCGCCGGTGCGGGTGAAGGTGTCGGCGACGGCGCCGGTGAAGAGGCCGGTGCGGGCGGCGGTGACGCCGTCGGCGGTGAGCAGGCCGGTGAGGAAGCCGGTGTCGGCGACCAGTCCGGCGTCGAGGACGGCTCCGGGCTGACCGGCACCAACTGATCGGGAGTCGCAAGTCCGATGGTCCGGCCCTTCGGCGGGGGCCGGACCGTGTTCCTCGGCGGGGGCTGGACCGTGTCCCTCGGCGGAGGGCCGGGCAGCGCCCCTCGCGGGGGCCGGACCGTGTTCCTCGGCGGGGGCTGGACCGTGTCCCTCGGCGGAGGGCCGGGCTGCGTGCCTCGCGGGGGCCGGGCCGTGTTCCTCGGCGGGGGCGCCCCTCGCGGGGGCCGGGCTGCGTGCCTCGGCGGGGGCTGGACCGTGTCCCTCGGCGGAGGCCGGGCAGCGCCCCTCGCGGAGGCCGGGCTGCGCCCCTCGTGGTGGCCGGGCCGTGTCCCTCGGAGGAGGCTTGCGGCCGTAGGCCTCGGCCGGACGGCCGGTCCGCATGCCTCGGCGGCAGCCGGGCCGCGTGACTCGGCAGGAGGCCGGGCCGCGTGTCTCGGCAGGAGGCCGGGTCGCCCGGCCGTCCGCCGTTCAGCCGCCCCCCGCAACCCCCCGCGCCCGCAACAGCAGCAGCGCCACATCGTCGATCCGTTCCTCCGCGTGTCCCTCCTGTCCCACCAGCACGTCGGCCAGCTCGTCCAGCGGTCGGTCCCCGGCCTCGGCCAGTCGCCGACCCAGCTCCACGAGCGAGTCCTCGATGTCGACGCCGGGAGATTCCACCAGGCCGTCGGTGTAGAGGACCAGCACCGAACCCGGCGCCAGGTCCACCTCGGTCGTCGGATATGTCGCCGAGCTGTCAATCCCGAGCAGCGGACCGCCCGCCAGGTCCAGCACCCGGACCCGGCCGTCCGGCCGCCTCAGCAGCGGCGGCGGATGCCCGGCCCGGGCCATCACGGCCCGCCCGCGTCCCGGGTCGAGCCGCAGGTACAGACAGCTGGAGAACAGGTCGGCCCCCAGGTCGATGAGCAGCCGGTTGGTGCTGCACATGACCTCCGCCGGCGACTGCCCCACCGTCGTGTACGCGCGCACGGCGGTGCGGATCTGCCCCATCAGCCCCGCCGCCGTCACGTTGTGCCCCTGCACATCCCCGATCACCGCGGCCGCCAGCCCATCGACCGGCACCAGGTCGTAGAAGTCGCCGCCGATGTCCATGCCCCGGGTGCTCGGCAGATAGCGCGCGGCCGCGTCGATGCCGGGCAGCGGTGGCAGTGACGGCGGCAGCAGGGCGGCCTGCAACCCGTGAGCCAGCTGGTGCTTGGCGTCGTACAGCAGGGCTCGCTCCAGCGCCAGCGCGATCAGCCCGCCGAGGCTGGTCAGAACGGCCCGCTCGTCGGCGGGGAAGGCGTGCGGCTCGGCGTAGGACAGCACGCACGTGCCCACGGGGCGCCCGGAGGCGATCAGCGGCAGATAGGCCCAGGCCGCGAAGCCGTCCGGCGTCGCGTGCCGGGCCGGATACAGCCGCTCCAGCTCCGCCTGGGACTCGAAGAACGCCGGCACCCCGCTGTTCAGCGCGTGTACGCCCGGCGTCGGCGCGCTCAGCGGCGTACCGTCGAACCGCTCCACGACCTGGGGATCCGGATAGCCGCGGTGCCCCAGCACATGCAGCCGCCCCGCCCGCGAGCCGAGCACGACCAGCGCCTGACTGCCCACGGACGGCGCGATCTGCTCGGCGACCAGCTGCACCACGTCCTGCGCGGTCACCGCCTCCGTCAGCGCGCCGGCCAGGCTCAGCACCTGCGAGATGGTCACCAGACGGGACGGCCCGTGGTCGTGCGACGGCACCGCCCGGTCCATCTCCGACACGGACCGCGCCCTGCTCACCCGGACGCTCAGCCCCGTCCTGCTCGGATACAGCCGGAACGACAGCCACTCGCCCGGCGGCCGCAGCGCCACGAACGACGTGACGTGCTGGCTGATCAGCGCCGCCCGGTACCGGTCCTCGTACACCGGGTCGTTCAGCCACGGCACCGCCGCCCACAGCTGGGTGCCGAGCAGCCGGCTGACGGGGACGCCGATCAGCGCGGCCGCCGCCGTGTTGGCGAAGGTGATCCGCCCGTGCAGATCCAGTGAGCACAACCCGTACGGCAGCCGCGCCACCATCCGCACCGCCTCCACCGAGCCCAGCGTGTCGGCCACTCTCCCCGTCGCGGGGAGCGAATCGGCCTCCGGAAGCACCGGGCGGCTCTCCTCGGCGGCCCGCTCCAGCCGTACGGCGAGCCGCTCGCAGGCCGCGGTCAGCTGCTCCCGCTCCCGGTCGGACAGCTCGTGCGGATGGGAGCCCGGCCAGGTCACGAACACCGACCCGTAGACCTTGGACTCGGTCGCCACCGGCAGCGCGGCCAGCGCGAAGGGGTACGGCAGTACCACGGCGACCCGCGGATAGCGGCGCGCCATCTCGTCCTCGCCGCCCACCCAGATCAGCTGCCGCTCGCGCACGGCGTCGGCGATCGGGATCGGGGCGCTGAGCCCTACCCGCTCCCAGGGCGCCGCGAACGCCCGGGGCAGCCCGGCCGTGACCTCCAGCTCCAGTACGGACTCGTCGGCGGACAACAGATACAACCCGCCGGAATGCGCGTCGACACCGTCGATCATCGAGGCCAGCGCCAGCGACAGCAGGGATCCACCGGGCGGAGCCCGCCGCGCCGTGGGCGCCTGCTTGTCGGACACGCCGACCACCTCCTCGCAGCGCCGCGGGACGAGTCCCAGGGATCAAATCTCCCTTGTCACGGCCCACCGCGCACGGCGAGGCCCTCGCCCACGGGGCACGGGCGGCGTCTGGACAAAGCAACCGCGTACCCCGACTGCCCCGGCCCATGCCACAGGACTCGACGTCACGCCTGTCACGAGACGGCCGCACGGTACGCAGGTATCCGCGTTCACAGGGGCTGCGCGCGGCGGGCATTAGCGCTGTAATACGGACGTGGTCAGTGAGGGCGTTGCCGGACGCAGGGCGAGAGTGCTGCGTGCCGAGGAGGCCCTGTCGGCGCTCCTGGCCGACCCGGACACCCCCGACCGCGGGCGCCGCGTCCTCGAACAGGCGCTCGTCTTCGCGCGAGCCACCTTCGCCGCCGTGTACGCGCCCAGCGAGGACGGTGAGCTGCTGTGCCTGGCCGACTCGGCCGGTGTGCCAAGGACCCTGTACGGCCTGCGTGACGGCTATCCGCTCGCCGGGAGTTCCCCGGTGGCCGACGCCCACCACACCGGGCGCGCCGTGTGGCTCGGCCCGGGCGAACTCGCCGACCGCGCGGAGGCCCGCCGTACCCCTGCGCGGGACTTCTCCCTGGCCGCGCTGCCCGTCCGCCGGGGCGGTGACGGGGGCTGTCTGCTCGCCGTGAGCGAGTGCCGGGACGGCTTCGACACCGAGGACCGCAAGTGCCTGGAGCTGATCGCCGACGCGGTCGCCGCCCCCGCCCCGGCCGTGCCCGCCGAGGCCGGTGAGCTGCCGCCGGGCGCGTTCAGCCTGGCCATGGACAGCGGCCGGGTGGACGTCGGTGACGAGATCCTGGAGTTGTTCGGCCTCAGCCGGGACGAGTTCGACGGCAAGGTCGAGACGCTGCTCGGCCGCACCGTGCCGGAGGACGTGCCGTCGCTGATGTCCGTGGTGGAGGCCGATCACATGACGATCGGCGAGCGCGAACTGGAGTTCCGGGTGCTCCAGCGCACCGGTCCTCCCAAGTGGCTCCGGCTGCGCGGCCGTCTGCTGCCCAGCGGCGAGGGCGTCCCGGCCCGGCTCTCGGGCACGGTCGACGACGCCTCCACGCTGCGGTCCGACGTCACGGACGTCGCCCGCGTCCAGCGCCTGGCCGCCGCCCTGTCCACCGCGGGCACCGTCCGGGACGTCAGCCAGGCCGTGGTCGCCGCGCTGCGCCGCCCCTTGCAGGCCGACCGGATCGCCCTGGCCGAACTGGAGCACGACCGGCTCGTCGTCACCGTCCTCGACCCGCCCGAACCGGAGGCCTGGCCCGAGCTGTGGCGTCTGGAGTGGCGCACCGAATGGCCCGACGCGCCCGTGCGCGCCATGCCCACCCTCGCCGCCGCGCTGCGCGAGGGCCGTGCCCAGATCTGGCCCGCGGGCACCGCACTGGAACCCGCGCTCGCCGATGTCGGCCCCGGCGGCCTCGCCGTCCTCCCGCTGCCCGCCGCGGGCCGCATGGCCGGCGCCTGCCTGATCGGCTGGGACCACCCGCACGACTTCGGCCCCGACGAACGCGCCCTGCTCACCGCCTCCGCCGGCCTCGCCGGGCAGGCCCTGATGCGCGCCCGCGCTTTCGACGCCGAGCACGAACTCGTCGGCACGCTCCAGCGCCAGCTCCTCCCGCGCCGCCTGCCGAAACTGCCCGGCGCGGTCGCCGTCGCCCGCTATCTGCCCGCCACGGCCGGTCTGGAGGTCGGCGGCGACTGGTACGACGTGATCCCGCTGCCCGACAACCACGTCGCCCTCGTCATCGGCGACGTCCAGGGACACAGCGCTGCCGCCGCCACCCTCATGGGGCAGATGCGCACCGCCCTGCGCGCCTACGCCGTCGAGGGCCACCCGCCCGACGTCGTGGTCTCGCACGCCAACCGGCTCCTCGTCGACATGGAGACCGACCTCTTCGCCACCTGCGCCTACGTCGACGTCGACATGGAGGAGGGCTCCGCCTGGTGCGTCCGCGCCGGACATCCGCCCCCGGTGGTGCGCCACCCCGACGGCACTACCCACATCGCGGAGGCCGAGGGCGGCCCGCCGCTCGGCGTGGTGGCGCAGGCCGACTACCCGATGAGCCCGATCCGGCTCCAGCGCGGCACCCTGCTCGCCCTGACCACCGACGGCCTGGTCGAGTCCGCCGAAGCCGACATCGACCAGGGCATGGCGGGCTTCGCCGACCGGCTCGCCGCCTCCGACCCCGCCCACCTCGGCCTGGTCGCCGACGGCCTGCTCGGCAACGCGCACCGCGGCGACGACGTGGCGCTGCTCCTGATGCGCTACGACGGCATGGCCGTACGCCCGCGGCGCGAGACGTGGACCGTGTGGCGGCTTCCCGAGGCCGTCGGTCACGCCCGCCGCTTCACCCGGCGAGCCCTGCGCGCCTGGGGTGTGACCGCGCACACCGACGCCGTCCAGCTGGTCGTCTCCGAACTCGTCACCAACGCCCTCGTGCACACCGAGGGCCCGGTCCGCCTCGACCTCACCCTCATCAACAGCCGGCTGCGCGTCGCCGTCGCAGACACCTCGCCGCGCAGCCCCGTCAAGCCCACCAGCATCGGCTGGGAGGCCACCGGCGGCCGCGGCCTCCTCCTCGTCGAGGCCATGTCGGCGGCCTGGGGCACGGTGCCGGTCAGCGGCGGCAAACAGGTGTGGAGCGAACTCACCCTCGACCGCTGACCCGCACGTGCCGACCCGGCAGCCCCGGGTACCCGGAGCCGAGGAACAGCAGATGAGGAGGTACGTCATGGCCCAGTACGTCCGCGACATCATGACCGGCGACCCGGTGACCGTCGAACCGCAGACGTCCGTCGTGGCGGTGGCCCGGATCATGCGCGACCAGGACCTCGGCGCTGTCCTGGTCACGGACGGCGACCACCTGCGGGGCCTGGTCACCGACCGCGACCTGGTGGTGCGGTCGATCGCCGACGGCGGCGACCCCGGCGAGATCACCGTGGCCGCCGCGTGCAGCGACGACCTGGTGACCGTACGGCCCGACGAGGAACTGGACCACGCGGTGGAACTCATGCGCGAACACTCCGTACGCCGTATCCCGGTCGTCGAGGACGACCACCCGGTGGGCATCGTCTCCCTGGGCGACCTGGCGATGGAGCGCGACCCGGAGTCGGCACTGGGGGACATCAGCGCGGCCAAGCCCAACACATAGCCCGTCGCACACCCCCGAACGGGGTGTTTCACGCCCCGCGGGCGCTCGGCGCCGTCCCGGCGCGGGATAGACAGCACGGGACGGTGCGGGCGGCGGTCGGAGGTGGCGTGACGTGGCAGCAGGCGACGAGGCGGCGGCCCGGCGGCGCCCCCCTTCCCGAGGGGCCCGGCTCGCCGACGCGGCGGACGCCCGGCTGCCCGTCCACGAAGGCGGCGCCCTGCTGCGCAAGGCGTTCCCCGACCACTGGTCCTTCCTGCTCGGCGAACTGGCCCTCTACAGCCTGCTCGTGCTGCTGGTGACGGGCGTATGGCTGACGCTGTTCTTCAAACCGGAGATGACCGAGGTCGTCTACGACGGCTCGTACACGCCGTTGCACGGCGTGCGGATGTCGGCGGCCTTCGACTCCACCCTGCAGATCAGCTTCGACGTCCGCGGCGGACTGCTGCTGCGCCAGACCCACCACTGGGCGGCCATCGTCTTCCTCGCCGCCATCGGCGTGCACCTGCTGCGGATCTTCTTCACCGGTGCTTTCCGCCGCCCCCGCGAGCTCAACTGGGCCATCGGCGTCACCCTGTTCGTGGTCGCCCTCGCCGAGGGCTTCGCCGGGTACTCGCTCCCCGACGACCTGCTGTCCGGCACCGGGCTGCGCATCGCGCAGGGCATCATGCTGTCCATCCCGGTGGTCGGGACGTATCTGAGCATGTTCGCCTTCGGCGCGGAGTACCCCGGCGAGGACATCATCACCCGGCTCTACGTGCTGCACGTCCTGCTGCTGCCCGGCGCCCTGATCGCCCTGGTCACCGTGCATCTGATCCTGGTCTTCTACCTCAAGCACACCCAGTGGCGCGGACCGGGCCGCACCCGGCGCAACGCCGTCGGCAAACCGTTCTTCCCGCAGTTCACGGCCACCTCGGGCGGCCTGTCCCTGATGGTCTTCGGCCTGCTCACCGTGCTCGGCGGCATCGCTCAGATCAACCCGATCTGGGCGTACGGCCCCTACCGAACCGACCTGGTGTCGACCGGTGCCCAGCCGGACTGGTACGTCGGCTTCCTGGAGGGCGCGCTGCGTCTCGTACCGCCCTGGGAGACGGTCGTCCTCGGGCACACCTTCATGTGGAACGTGCTGCTCCCGGCGGTCGTCCTGCCGGGGCTGCTGTTCACGGTCCTGTACCTGTACCCGTTCGTGGAGCAGCGACTGACGGGGGAGGGGGAACAGGAGCAGCACCTGTGCGACCGGCCCCGGGAACGCCCCGTCCGCACCGCCCTCGGCGTCGCCGGTATCACCTTCTACGCCGTCCTGCTCCTGGCCGGCGGCAACGACGTCGTGGCGTTCGCCTTCCGGATCTCGGTGAACGCCCTGACCTGGATCCTGCGCGTGGCCCTGGTGCTGGGGCCGATCCTCGCGTTCATGGTCACCCGGCGGCTGTGCCACGCCCTGCTGCGCGCGGAGGAGCAGCGGCTGAAGGAGGGCGTGTCGACCGGCGAGGTACGGCAGACCGTCGAGGGCGCCTACGAGAGCGAGCACCGGCCGGTCGGCGAGTTCCGGCCCGGAGCGCCGCGCCCGGAGCTCACTGCTGGCGACCGGCACCCCGATGCGCGTACTGGAACACCAGCCCCAGAACCCCCCGGGTCAGCACCGCAAGACCGATGAGGAACAGCCACAGCCCGTACACCACGCCGGTCGCCGCCACCGCGAAGCCCGCCGCCGTGACGATCGGCCACGGGCTGTCCGCCGGGAAGAACTCCAGCGGCCCGGCCGCGTCGGCGACCTCCGCGTCGAGCCGGTCCTGCGGGCGGCGGCCCTTGCGCCGGTACTGCACGGCACTGAAGAACGACACCACGCCCGCCATCAGGAACGCGATCACCAGCACCGCCGTGCCGGCCGGCTCCTCGGACCACGCGCCGTAGAGCCCGCCGATGCCCGCGAAGAACAGCGCGACGCCTCCGAACAACAACGCCTCGGTCTTCATCGGGTCTTCTCCCCCCTCCTGAGCTGCCGTTGCCGGGCGACCGCCGGATGGTGCAGGTCGAACGCGGGGGACTCGGACCGTACGCGGGGCAGCGCGACGAAGTTGTGCCGCGGCGGCGGACACGCGGTCGCCCACTCCAGGCCGCGCCCGTACCCCCAGGGGTCGTCCACGGTCACGGTCCTGCCGTATCTGGCGGTGCGCCAGACGTTGTACAGGAACGGCAGGGTGGAGGCGCCGAGGAGGAACGCTCCGACGGAGGACAGGGCGTTGAGGAAGGTGAAGCCGTCGGTGGGCAGGTAGTCGGCGTAGCGGCGGGGCATGCCCTCCTCGCCGAGCCAGTGATGGACGAGGAAGGTGAGCTGGAAGGCGGGGAACAGCAGCCAGAAGTGCAGCTTGCCGAGCCGTTCGTCGAGCATTTTGCCGGTGAACTTGGGCCACCAGAAGTAGAACCCGGCGAACATCGCGAAGACGACGGTGCCGAACAGCACGTAGTGCAGGTGCGCCACGATGAAGTACGAGTCGGTGAGGTGGAAGTCGAGCGGCGGGGAGGCGATCAGCACCCCGCTCAACCCGCCCAGCAGGAACGACACCAGGAACCCGAACGCCCACAGCATCGGCGTCTCGAACGATAGTGAGCCGCGGTGCATGGTGCCGATCCAGGCGAAGAACTTGATGCCGGTGGGCACGGCGATCAGGAACGACATCAGCGAGAAGAACGGCAGCAGCACCGCACCGGTGGCGAACATGTGGTGCGCCCACACCACCGCGGAGAGCATGGTGATCGCGATGGTCGCGCCGACCATCGGCAGGTAGCCGAACAGCGGTTTGCGGGAGAACACCGGGATGATCTCCGTGATGATCCCGAAGAACGGCAGCGCCACGATGTACACCTCGGGGTGCCCGAAGAACCAGAACACGTGCTGCCACAGCAGCGCCCCGCCGCTGGTGGCGTCGAAGATCTGCGAGCCGAACTTCCGGTCCGACTCCAGACAGAGCAGTGCGGCGGTCAGCACCGGAAACGCGGGCAGTACCAGGATCGACGTGAACAGCACGTTCCACGTGAACATCGGCATCCGGAACATCGTCATGCCCGGGGCGCGCAGACACATGATGGTGGCGATGAAGTTCACCGCACCCAGCGTCGTCGACACACCCGTCACCACCTGTCCCATCACCCACAGATCTGAGCCCGCCCCGGGGGAGAAGTACGCGCTGTTCATGGGCGCGTAGGCGAACCAGCCGAAGGCGGCCGCGCCACCGGGCACGACGAACCCCGCGATCACCATGAGCCCGCCGAAGAGGTACATCCAGTACGACAGCGCGTTCAGGCGCGGGAACGCCACGTCCGGGGCGCCGATCTGCAGCGGCATCACCGCGTTCGCGAAGCCGGCGAACATCGGCGTCGCGAACAGCAGCATCATGATCGTGCCGTGGTTCGTGAAGAGCTGGTTGTAGCCGAGATCGCTGAAGAACTGCAGCCCCGGGGCGGCGAGTTCGGCGCGCATGCCCATGGCCAGCAGCCCGGCGAGGAGGAAGAAGCAGAAGGCGGTGACCATGTACAGCCGTCCGATCACCTTGTGATCGGTCGTCGTGGCCCAGCCCAACAGCGTGGCGCCCAGCGGACGCCCGTGCGTCGTGCGCCGCCGGGCGGTCGGGGTGTCCTGCGGCAGCTCCGTCATCGTCCTCCTCTCCGGCCGCCGCGACGCTATCGCCGTGACGTGTGGTGCCGCCCGCGCCACGCCCTGTTGTCAGCCGTCAGGGCACCGACCGGAGTCATTCACCGCCCGTGACCGGGTACTCGAAAGCGCATGAATCCCATCGCTCAGGAAGTAGCCGCAGCCGGTTCCGCCGCCGGGTTCGTCGTGATCCTCGTCGGTGGCGTCGTCGTCACCGCCGTGCTGATCTGGGCCGTCCTGCTCGGCATCAAGGTGCGCAAGCGCGAGCCCCGCCGCCCCCGGCCCGACGAGCAGCCGAGGCTGCCGGCCTCCGGCGCGGTCCGGGAGACGCGGGAGCAGCGCGAACCCCACGAGGTGGCCGGGGAGGAACGGCTCACCCCGCACGACCTCAGGCCGTCCGGCGGGATGCGCAGCGGAGATCAGCGCCGGCCGCGCTGGAACCGTGGATCCAGCGGTTCGTTCGGCAGCGGCGGACCCGGCGGGGCCTGACCGGCAGGGCGTTTACCAGCGGCGGAGCGGGGGACCCGGTCCCCAGTTCCGTACACCCGTACGAGGGGACGCAGAAGGAAGAGGATGCGTCGTGACCACGTCCACCAGTGACAAACCCGTCGTCCGCCGACTGGAGACCGGCTGGTCGAAAGCCCGTCGGCTGCGCGCGAAGAACGAACTGCGCACCTGGCTCCCGGCTGTGGAGAGCCCGGACGGACCACGGACCCCGCACACGGCCCCGGAGTGGAACATCGTGCGGGGTGAGGACTGAAGCACACGCATGACGCGCCCCGCGTGCGGCAGCCGTCCTACGCTGAAGCCGTGCGCCTGCTCCTGATGTCCGACACCCACCTGCCCAAACGGGCCAAGGCGCTGCCGGACGCGCTGCTCGCCGAACTCCCGCACGCCGACGTCGCGTTCCACGCCGGCGACTGGGTCGACACGGCCACCCTCGACCTGCTGGAGAGCCGCTGCCGCCGACTGATCGGCGTGTACGGCAACAACGACGGCCCCGAACTGCGCGCCCGGCTCCCCGAGGTGGCGTACGCCGAACTCGACGGCCTGCGCTTCGGCGCCGTCCATGAAACGGGCCCCGCCCAGGGCCGCGAGGCCCGCTGCGCCGCCCGCTTCCCCGACCTGGACGTCCTGGTCTTCGGCCACAGCCACATCCCCTGGGACACCACCGCCCCCACCGGCCTGCGTCTGCTCAACCCCGGCTCCCCGACCGACCGCCGCCGCCAGCCCCACTGCACCTACATGACCGCCACCGTCACCGACGGCCGGCTCACGGACGTGACCCTGCACCGGCTGCCGCCCCGCTAATTCGGTGGACGCACCGGCGTGCGCAGCGGTCCCCTGTCGGGGTGCTGATCGATGCCGCCCTCGTACGCCGTCTGCTCACCGCCCAGTTCCCGCAGTGGGCCGTCCTTCCGATCTCCCCGGTTCCGATCTCCGGCCTGGACAACGCCACCTTCCGGCTCGGCGACGAACTGTCCGTCCGGCTGCCGCGCTACGCGTACTGGGAGGGCCAGGTGGAGCGGGAGCACCGCTGGCTGCCGCGGCTGGCCCCGCATCTCCCGCTGCCCGTCTCCGAGCCGCTCGCGCAGGGCGAGCCGGGCGAGGGCTACCCGTACCGGTGGTCCGTCTACCGCTGGCTGGACGGCGAGAGAGCATCCCCCCGGACGCTGGCCGACCCCGTGCAGGCGGCCCGCGACCTCGCCGGGTTCATCACCGCCCTGCAGAACATCGACCCGGCGGGCGGGCCCGGCCCGCAGCAGAGCAACGCCTTCCGTGGCGTGCCGCTGGGCGACGAGCGCGACTCCCTTGCCGCCGAGGCCCGGGTGCGGCCCAAGATCGAGGCGCTCAGGGCAGCCGGACTCGTCGACGCCGACGCGGTGACCGAGGTGTGGGAGGCGGCCCTAGGGCCTGTCCGGCGGATCATGCCGACGTCGCGGGGCCTGGCACGCCCTCCCCCAGAGGGGGTACCCCCAGCGGCGTTGTCGTCGGTTGCCGACGCTCCGCGTCGCCGCCCTCCTCCGCCTTGCAGCTGGACGCACCAGACCCCGCTCACCTGCGCTGATCAGATGCCGTTCCTTGCAGCCGGCCTGATCCGCCGGACAGGCCCTAGCGGCGCCCGCCTGGCACAAGCCGCCGGCGTGGATCCACGGCGACCTCGCGACCGGCAACCTGCTGGCCCGGGACGGACACCTCAGCGCCGTCATCGACTTCGGCACCCTGGCCGTGGCCGACCCGGCGGTCGACCTGCTGCCCGCCTGGCTGTTCCTGCCCGCGACCGCCCGCGAGGCGTTCCGGGAGGCCGTCGACCCGGACGACGCGACCTGGACACGCGGCCGCGGCTGGGCCGTGGCAAGCTCCCTCCCGGTCCCCGACGACCCCTACTTCCGGGACCACCCGGACCGGACCGCGGCGGCACTGGACCAGCTGGAGCAACTCATCGCCGACCACCGGCAGGAGAACGCCTGAGCGACCCCGCCCGTCATGTCGGCGGATGGATCGCCCCCGCTGTCGCCGCCAGCGGCGCCCCGGTCCCGCCCCACCGCAACGCGACGATCTCCGCGGCGACGGACACGGCCACCTCCTCCGGCGTACGGGCGCCCAGGTCGAGCCCGATCGGGGAACGCAGCCGGGACAGCTCGCCCGGGGTGAGCCCGGCCTCCGTGAGGCGCTTGGCGCGGTCGTCGTGGGTACGGCGGCTGCCCATCGCCCCGATGTACGCGGCGGGCCGGCGCAGCGCCTCCTCCAGCAGTGGTACGTCGAACTTCGGATCGTGCGTGAGCACGCAGATCACCGTGCGCTCGTCGGTCTCGGTGCCGCGCAGATAGCGGTGCGGCCAGTCGACGACCACCTCCACGCCGGGCGGGAAACGCTTCGGCGTGGCGAAGACCGGGCGGGCGTCGCAGACGGTGACCCGGTAGCCGAGGAAGTCGCCGACGCGGGCCACCGCCGCCGCGTAGTCGATCGCGCCGAACACCAGCATCCGCGGCGGCGGCGCGAAGGAGTGCAGAAACACCGAGACATCGTCCTCGCGCCGCTCCCCGTGCGGCCCGTAGTGCCGTACGCCGGTGGCGCCGAGGGCGAGTTCGCCGCGCGCGTCTGCGGTGACCGCCACGTCCAGGCCGCGCGCCCCCAGCGTGCCGGCCACCCGATCGGGCCAGACGGCCAGCGTGGCCCCGCGCGGCGCCGGCCCGTCGGTCACCGTCGCCACCGTCACCGGGCGGCCGTCCAGGACCGACTGAGCCACCGCCCCGAACGCCGGATCCCGCTCGGGCGTGACCGGCCGGACCAGCACGGTGATCTCACCGCCGCAGGTCAGCCCCACCGCGAACGCGTCCTCGTCGCTGTACCCGAACGTCTCCAGCCGCGCCTCGCCGCTCGCCACGGCCTCCTGGGCCAGCTCGAACACCGCACCCTCGACACAGCCGCCCGACACACTGCCGACCACCTCGTCGCCCGGCCCCACCGCCATCGCCGCCCCCGGGTCACGCGGCGCGCTGCGGCTCACCCCCACGACCGTGGCCAGGCCGAACGGGTCCGAGGCCGCGTACCAGCGGCGCAGTGCCGGAAGAATGTCACGCATGCTTCGACCCTCGCATGGTTGAGCGTTAATCCATTGTCGCGCCGCCGCTCCTTCTGCTGCACTGCACCCGACCAGTCGTCACGTGGTCACGTCGTCACAGACAAGGAGCGATTTGATGCGAGCAGCGTTCATGTCCCCCGCCGTCGCACTGACCCACACCACAAAGGACATGACGCTTCGTGCACTTGCTCAACCTGGGGATTCTCGCGCACATCGACGCAGGTAAGACCAGCCTGACCGAACGGCTGCTGCACACCGCCGGGGTGATCGACGAGATCGGCAGCGTCGACGCGGGCAGTACCCGGACCGACACCCTCGCGCTGGAGCGGCAGCGCGGCATCACCATCAAGTCGGCCGTCGTCTCGTTCCCCGTCGACGACGTGACCGTCAACCTCATCGACACACCCGGTCACCCGGACTTCATCGCCGAGGTGGAGCGGGTGCTCGGCGTCCTGGACGGCGCCGTCCTGGTCGTCTCCGCCGTCGAGGGCGTCCAGGCCCAGACCCGCGTCCTGATGCGGACCCTGCAACGGCTGCGCATCCCCACCCTCCTCTTCGTCAACAAGATCGACCGCCGCGGAGCCCGGTACGAGGACGTGCTGCGCTCGGTCCGCGAACGGCTCGGCGCCCCCGTCGTCCCCATGGGCACGGCCACCGGCCTCGGCACCCGCGCCGCCGGTTTCACCCCCGGCCTCGGCCCGGCCGCGCTCGACGTCCTCGCCGACCACGACGACGACCTGCTCGCCACCTACGTCCAGGGCACCGTCTCGGACGACTTGCTGCGCACGTCCCTCGCCGCTCGGATCCGTCAGGCCCTGGTCCACCCGGCGTACGGCGGCTCGGCCATCACGGGCGCGGGAGTGGACGCCCTGATCGGCGGTATCAGGGACCTCCTGCCCACCGCCGACGGCGACCCCGAGGGCCCGGTGTCCGGGACCGTCTTCAAGGTCGAGCGGGGCCCGGCAGGGGAGAAGGTCGCCTACGCGCGCATCTTCTCCGGCACGCTGCGCACCCGCGACCGGGTGCCGTGCGGCGAGGACGCCACCGAGGGCCGGGTCACCGCGATCAGCGTCTTCGACCACGGCACCGACGCCCGGCAGGACGCCGTCCCGGCGGGCCGTATCGCCCGGCTGTGGGGCCTCGCCGACATCAGGATCGGCGACTCCATCGGCGTACCACGCAAGCCGTACGGGCACTTCTTCGCCCCGCCGACCCTGGAGACGGTTGTCGTGCCGGGCCCCGGGACGGACCGACGGGCCCTGCACCTCGCGCTCACCCAGCTCGCCGAGCAGGACCCGCTGATCGCCCTGCGGCACGACGAGGTGCGCCAGGAGACGTCCGTGTCCCTGTACGGCGAGGTGCAGAAGGAGGTCGTCCAGGCGACGCTCGCCGACGACTACGGACTGGACGTCACCTTCCGGGAGACCACACCGCTGTGCATCGAGCGGTTGGCCGGGACCGGGTCGGCGGTGGAGTTCAACAAGAAGGACGCCAATCCGTTCCTCGCCACGGTCGGCCTGCGCGTCGACCCGGCGCCGCCCGGTGCGGGCGTCGACTTCCGGCTGGAGGTGGAGCTGGGCTCCATGCCGTACGCCTTCTTCAAGGCCGTCGAGGACACCGTCCGGGAGACCCTCGGTCAGGGCCTGCACGGCTGGCCGATCCCCGACTGCACGGTCACCATGACCCACTCCGGCTACTCGCCCCGGCAGAGCCACGCCCACCAGGGCTTCGACAAGAGCATGTCCAGCACCGGCTACGATTTCCGCGGCCTGACCCCGCTGGTGCTGATCGAGGCCCTGCGGCGCGGGGGCACCCGGGTGCACGAACCGATGCACCGCTTCCGTATCGAGGCCCCGGCCGACACCCTCGGCGCCCTGCTGCCGATGCTGGCCGCGCTGCGGGCCGTGCCGCAGACGACCGGCACCCGTGGCACGGCCTGCGTCCTGGAGGGCTCGGTGCCCGCGGCCCAGGTGCACGCCCTCGAGCAGCAGTTGCCCGGGCTCACCCGGGGCGAGGGCGAACTGGACAGCGCCTTCGACCACTACGCGCCCGTCGCGTCCGGCACCCCGGTGCCCGAGCGGCCGCGCACGGACCACAACCCGCTGAACCGGAAGGAGTATCTGCTGAATGTGACGCGCCGCGTCGGTCCGTGAGGTGGCTCGATGTGGCCGAGAACGAACTTACTCCCGAGTCAGAAGTGTTGACGGTGTCCGGATTTGGTCGGACTGTGGTGGACATGCCGAATAAACGTGCGCGTTTGCTCGTTGTTCTGGTTGTCCTCTGTGGATTCCTGTCGGTCCCGGGCACCCGCCCCGCCACCGCCGACACCCTCCCCGACTCCCTCTGGTTCGACGGCTCCCCGCTCACCGTGCAGAACGGCCGCTTCACCGACGCCTCGGGCCGCGAGGTGGTCTTGCGCGGCTACAACGTCTCCGGCGAGACCAAGCTCGCCGAGAACGACGGCCTGCCCTTCGCCTCGGTCGCCGACGCCCGAAAGTCGGCGACCGCGCTGCGCGCCCTCGGCGGCGGCAACACCGTCCGCTTCCTGCTCTCCTGGGCCTACGCCGAGCCGGTGCGCGGCCAGGTCGACACGGCGTACCTGGCCGCCGCCACCGACCAGATGCGCGCGTTCCTCGATGTCGGCATCCGCGTCTATCCCGACTTCCACCAGGACCTCTACTCGCGGTACCTCTTCGACCCCGACAGCTGGTACACCGGCGACGGCGCCCCCAAATGGGCCGTCGAACTCGGCGACTACCCCGACGAATTCTGCGGGATCTGCCTCTTCTGGGGCCAGAACATCACCCAGAACGAGGCCGTCAAGCAGGCGTCGTACGACTTCTGGCACAACGCCCACGGCCTTCAGGACGCCTTCCTCACCACCGCCGAAAAGACCATGGCGTACGTCAGACAGCACCTGTCCGCCGAGGACTTCGCCGGCGTCGTCGGCTTCGACCCCTACAACGAGCCGCACGCCGGCGTGTACGACTCCGGGCAGACCAGCCGCACCTGGGAGCGGGACGTGCTGTGGCCGTTCTACGAGCGGTTCCGCGCCCGGATGGACGCGGCGGGCTGGCAGTCCAAGCCCGCCTTCGTCGAACCGAACCTCTTCTGGAACGCCAACCTCGACTTCCAGAAGGAGGAGGGCGGCCTGCTCGACGCGGGCACGCTCGGCCCGCGCTATGTCTTCAACACCCACTTCTACGACCAGAAGGCCATCTCCGGCGTCTTCATGTGGGGCAAGGCGCAGGACGGCCAGTACGCCGGTGACTTCGGCACAGTCCGGGACCGGGCGGCGGCGACGGGGACGCCCGCGATCGTCAGCGAGTTCGGCCATCCGCTGGCCGGGAATGTCTCCGACAAGGCGCCTACCGTCCTCAAGGCGATGTACCAGGCCCTCGACTCCCGGCTGCCCGGAGCGAGTTGGTGGTCGAGCCCGAAGGCGTCCGGACCGGTGCTGTCCGGCACGCAGTGGCAGTGGGACATCTACAACGGCCGCCACCAGGAGCTGATGAACGGCAACCCCGACAAGGTGCTCACCGAGGGCGACGCCTGGAACGACGAGGACCTGTCCGCCGTCCACCTCGACGACTCCGGTGCGGTGACCCTGCGTCAGGACGCCCGGCTGCTGGACCGCGTCTACCCGAGCGCCACGTCCGGTACGACGGTCGCCTTCACCTACGAGGACCGCTCCCGGGACGGCTCGACCACCCTGACCTGGAACCCGGTGCCGAGCTCGCTGCCGAACGTGGGACGACTGGTGGGGTCGGGCCAGTACGCGTTGCTGCTGTGGCGGTCGAACGGCGGCTCGGCGCCCACCGAACTGCACCTTCCGGCGTCCTTCCCGACCTCGGCGACGACGGTGGTGTCGGACCTCGGCACGGCACACACCCCACCGGCCTACACCGGCACGACCCCGATCGGCGTGGCCGCCGAGGCGGGCGGCGCGGGCAGCCGCCGCCTGCTGCTCACCGCGCCGGACTCTAGGGTCCTGCACTACGCGCTGGTGACCAACGGGGCGACGGCTCCCTCCGCCGAGCTGCTGAGCGCGGCCCGCGCCGAACTCACGGCGTGGGCCGCGCAGGCCGTCAACTAGCCGACGGGCCCGTCCAGTCGGCGGGCACCCGGGCCAGCCGTACGCGCTGGGGGTGGTCGCCGACCGGGACCGACACGAGCTTCCCGCCGGTGGCGAAGTCGATCGCGGTGACCTGGTCGGCGCCGCTCTCGGAGACCACACAGGCCTTGCCGTCCCCGCTGACGGTCGACCAGTAGGGCTTGGAGGCGGGGACGAGCGGGCCTTCCTGGAGGGTGGCGCGGTCGACGACGACCGCGTAGTCGTCCATGGTGCCCGCGACGCACAGCTTGCTGCCGTCGGGCTTCATGGTGATGCCGTGGTGGCGGGAGTCATTGACCCAGGTGGTGCGGTCCTCGCTGGTCTCCGGGTTCTTCGGCAGGGTCTTCGTACGAGTGATCTTGTCGGTGGCGACGTCGTACTCGAAGAACCCGTTGAAGAACGACACCTGGAAGTACAGCTTGCTCTCGTCGGGGCTGAAGGCGGCGGGGCGGACGGCGTCGGAGTAGTCGTCGAGGCCGATCGCGTCCAGCCGCTCGCGCATGTCGATCACCTTGACCTGCTGGAACGTGCTCGCGTCGACGACGGTGATGCGGCGGTCGCCCTTCGTCCAGTCCAGCCAGGGCGCGTCCGTGGCGGTGTTGACGTCGCCGATGGACATGTTCCAGATGTACTTGCCGTCCTTGCTGAAGACGTTCTCGTGCGGCTTGTCGCCGGTGGCGAACCGGCCGACCTGCTCGCCCGTGGCGATGTCCAGCACATGGACGGTGTTCGAGGTCGAGGCGGAGACGGCGACCCGGGTGCCGTCCGGGGAGACGGCCATGTGGTCGGAGCGGTAACCCGACACCGGGAAGCGCCAGTTGATGTCACCGGTCGCCAGGTCGATGGAGACGACATCGGCGAAGCTCGGCCGGGAGACCACCATCGCTGTGCCGTCCGGGGTGGCGTACATGTCGTCGACGAACTGGTCGTGGCCCTCGCCGACGCTGTTGCGGATCGCCATGAAGTAGATCCACTTGATCGGATCGGCGTTGATCTCCGCCATCCGCTCGTCCTTGTCGGGGATGACGTTGATGCGGCCGATCTTGGCGAAGTCGCCGGTGGACTTGATGACGTCGGCGGTGCCGTCCCAGTTGTTGCCGACGAACAGGACCTCGCGCAGGGCGGCGGAGTCGGGCGTGTCGGCGAGGGAGGTGGTCGCGGGGGCGGCGAGGGTCAGGGTGAGGGCGGCGGCGATGGAGCACAGGTGCCTGGGGCTGATGGCAGGCATGACGGCTCTTTCCTCTGGATTCTGAATGCTCTGGATTCTGAATACGAGATCGTTCAGAGTTTGACTTACTGGAAAGTAAGGAGGCGGCGCCCTTCTCCACAAGACTGCGTACACGACAAAATTGGCCAACGGTTCGGAACGGGAGGGATGTTGGCGGGCAGGCTCAGGGCGCCGACGGGGCGTTACGGCGGCAAGTCGGCGCAGGAACGCCAGGCCGAGCGGCACGGGCGGTTCCTGGACGCGGCGCTCCAGCTCTTCGGCGACAGCCCCGGCTACCGGTCCACGACCGTCGCCGCGCTCAGCGAGGCGGCGGGACTGTCCACCCGGCAGTTCTACGAGGAGTTCCGCACCCTGGAGGATGTGCTGGCCGCCCTCCACCTCCAGGTCAACGCCTGGGCCGAGGAAGCCGTACTGACGGCGTCGGCCGCCACACAGGGCTCACCGATCGACGAGCGGGCCACCGCGATCTTCCGCGCGTACGCAGGGAACGTCACCGCCGACCCCCGCCGTATCCGCATCACCTTCGTCGAGATCGTCGGCGTCAGCCCGCGCATGGAGGAGCAGCGGCTCACGCGCCGCGCCCGCTGGGTCGACCTGATCTGCGCGGAGGCACATGCGGCCGCCGAGCGGGGAGAGGCGGCCCGCCGTGACTACCGCCTCGCCGCGACGGCCTTCATCGGCAGCGTCAACGGCCTGATCCACGACTGGAGCGCGGGGTGGGTGCCGGCGACGCTCGACGAGGTGGTGGACGAGCTGGTGCGACAACTGCTGGGGATTTTGCGGCCTACGGGATGGCGGTCGGGGGAGAGGTGAACTCCCTTACCTGAGCGCCGGGTTCAGGCCACCCCCAGCTGCCGCTCCGCCGCGTGGACCGTCTGTTCCAGCAGCGTGGCGATCGTCATCGGCCCGACCCCGCCCGGCACCGGCGTGATCAGCGCGGCCTGTTCCACGGCCGAGTCGAAATCGACGTCACCGATGTTCCCGGCGTTGTAACCGGCGTCGATCACGACGGCGCCCGGCTTGATGTCCTGGCCACGGATCAGGCGGGGGCGGCCGACGGCGGCGACCACGATGTCCGCCTCCCGGACGGCCGACGACAGGTCCCGGGTGCGGGAGTGGCAGTACGTCACCGTGGCGTCCCGGGCGAGCAGCAGCATGCCGACCGGCTTGCCGAGGATCGCGCTGCGGCCGACCACCACGGCCCGCTTGCCGGCCGGGTCGACGTCGTACGCGTCGAGCAGCCGCATGATCCCGCCCGGCGTACACGAGACGAACCCCGGCAGCCCGAAGCTCATCGTCGCGAAGGACGCGAAGGTGACGCCGTCGACGTCCTTCTCCGGCGCGATCGCCTCGAACGCGGCCCGCTCGTCGATGTGCTCGCCGACCGGGTGCTGGAGCAGGATGCCGTGCACCTCGGGGTCGGCGGAGAGGGCCCTGAGCGTGCCGACGAGTTCCTCGGTGGTCGTGGCGGCGGGCAGCGCCACATGCCGGGAGGTGATACCGGCCTTGCGGCAGCGGTTCTGCTTCATACGGACGTAGGTGACGGACGCGGGGTCCTCGCCCACCAGCACCGTCGCCAGACACGGGGCGGTGCCGGTGCGTTCGGTGAGAGCGGTGGCGCGCTTCGCGGTGTCCTCGACGATGCGCCGGGCGAGCGCGGTGCCATCCATGAGCCGGGCCTGAGACATGATCCACTCCTGGGTCGATCGTGCGGATCGCCCAGGCGCGCGGCATCGACTCTGCGTGGACCGCTCCCCGGTGGTACTCCACCTCAGCGCCAGTCACGGCCCCGGACCAGAGTAACCGAGGCCGTGCCGCACCTGCTCTCCTGCTTCTGCGCTACTGCTCGTCCCACGCCTGGATCAGGGTCTGCTCGGTGATCTTGCCGCCGCGCAGCCTGATCATCGACTCGGCGAAGACGCGGACCCCGTCCGAGTACTCGCAGGACTCGCTGAAGGCCGCACGGTCGCCCTGGACGATGCAGTCCTCCAGCTTGTGCGTCATGTCACGGCTGTAGACGTCGTCGAGCATGGCGCTGATCTCGTCGCGGCCGTGCAGCACCCGGGGGTGGCTGGGCTGTGTGTTGTGGTCCACGACGCGCAGTTCGGCGTCGTCGGCGTAGAGCGACAGAAGGGTGTTCGGATTGCCTTCAATGCCCCGGCGCAACGTCTCTGCGTCGAAGGCGGGACTTGCCGCAGTACCCATCGTGACCTCCTTCGAGGGCCGCGGCCCACAGGGGACGCGGGCCGCGCAGGGCCTCACCTACGAGATTCCTCCGCACGGTGGGCCTCGGCAAGCGCAGGCGGCCGCGCCTGACGGGTCAGCCCGCCGTGGCGAGGAACTGCGTTGCCGCCAGCTCCGCGTACAACGGGTCGGCGGTCACGAGTTCGCGGTGCGTGCCCACCGCGCGGACCTTGCCCGAGTCCATCACCACGATCCGGTCGGCCATCGTCACCGTGGACAGCCGGTGCGCGACGACCAGCACCGTGGTCGTACGGGCCACGTCGGCGACGGTGTCGCGCAGCGCCGCCTCGTTGACCGCGTCCAGCTGCGAGGTGGCCTCGTCCAGGAGCAGCAGCCTCGGGCGGCGCAGCAGCGCGCGGGCTATCGCCACCCGCTGACGCTCGCCGCCCGACAGCTTGGTGCCGCGATGGCCGACCAGCGTGTCGAGCCCGCTCGGCAGCCGCCCGACCAGCCCGTCCAGCCGGGTCGTCTTCAGCACCCGCGCGAGGGCGTCGTCGTCCGCCTCCGGATTGCCCAGCAGCATGTTGTCGCGCAGCGATCCGGACAGCACCGGCGCGTCCTGCTCGACGTAGCCGATCGCCGAGCGCAGCTGCGGCAGCTCCCACTCCGTGAGGTCCCGCCCGTCCAGCGTGATCACGCCCGACTCGGGGTCGTAGAACCGCTCGATGAGCGAGAAGACGGTCGTCTTGCCCGCGCCGGACGGGCCGACGAACGCCGTCATGCCCTGCGCCGGCACCTCGAAGCTCACGCCGTGGTGGACGTAAGGCAGGTCGTCGGCGTAGCGGAAGCGGACGTCCTCGAAGGTGAGCGCCGCCGGGCGCGCTTCGGACGAAGGCAACGGGGCGGCGGACGCCGGGGGTTCGGCGGGCAGCCGCAGCGCCTCCTGGATCCGGGCCAGGGCCGCGGCACCCGTCTGGTACTGGGTGATCGCGCCGACGACCTGCTGGATCGGCGCCATGAGGTAGAAGACGTACAGCAGGAAGGCGACCAGCGTGCCCACGTCGACGGCGCCGGTCGCGACCCGCGCGCCGCCGACCGCGAGCACCGTGATGAAGGCGATCTGCATCGCCAGCCCGGCCGTGTTGCCCGCGGCCGCCGACCACTTGGCGGCGCGCACGCTCTGCCGCCACGACTCCTGAGCCGCGGCGTGCAGAGTCTGCTCCTCGCGGTGCTCGGCGCCGGACGCCTTCACCGTGCGCAGCGCGCCCAGCACCCGCTCCAGCGAGGCGCCCATCACCCCGACCGCGTCCTGCGCCCGCCGGCTGGCCTTGTTGATGCGCGGCACGATGACGCCGAGGACCGTGCCCGCGCCGAGGACCACGGCGAGGGTGACGCCGAGCAGCACCGGGTCGACCAGGCCCATCATCACCACGGTCGCGACCAGCGTGAGCCCACCGGTGCCGAGGCCGACCAGGGAGTCGGTGGTGACCTCGCGCAACAGCGTGGTGTCCGAGGTGATCCGGGCCATCAGGTCACCGGGCTCGCTGCGGTCCACCGCGGAAATGCGCAGCCGGAGCAGATACGACGACAGGGTGCGCCGCGCGCCGAGCACCACCGACTCGGCGGTGCGCCGCAGCACGTACGCGCCCAGCGCGCCGACCGCGGCGTTGGCCACGACCAGGCCCGACATGGCGATCAACGCGCCGGTGATGGCCCGGTCGTGGGACAGGTCGTCGATCAACTCCCGCGCCACCAGCGGCAGCAGCAGCCCGGTGGCCCCGGTGACCAGCGAGAGCACCGCGCCCACGAACAGGGCCCACCGGTGGGGTCGTACATAACCCAGCAGCATGCGCCACGGGGGCGGGGCGGTCTCCGTCTGTGCGATGCTCACGCTGCTCCTTGGCTCTTTCACGAACTCGCTCTTTCACGAATTCGCTCGTTCACGAATCCGGCGGGATGTTCAGAGACTACGGGGGAGCACTGACAATCGACCTCCGGGTTTCGCCGTCGGCGGCTACCGCGCCCTGAGCGCCGTCAGGGTGGCGTCGAGGTCGGCCGGGCGCGGCCGGTTGTGCGGCAGCCTGCCGAGCAGGGCGGCCAGGCCGCACGTGTTGGTCAGCGCGGAGAAGACCAGCCCGCCCGCGATGCCCGCGGCGAGCAACTGCCAGGCGGGATGCAGCAGTCCGAGCGCGAGCCCTGTGAGGACGAGAGCCCCCGCGGTGAACCGAACCTGGCGTTCCATGGACCAGGTAGTGCGCGGGGTGCTGTCGGGGCGGCCCAGTTCGTGACCGCGCCGGGCCCACTCCTGCGTACCGCCCGTCAGCGTCATGGCCGTTACGCCCTCCTCGGCGAGCGCCGCGCAGGCCTGCTCCGAACGGCGGCCGGAGGCACAGACCATGAGCAGCTCGCCGCGCGCCTCGCGCAGCGCGGGGAGGGCGCGGGGGAGCTGGTCCAGGGGGACGTTCAGGGCGCCGGGGAGGTGGCCGCCTGCGTACTCGGCCGGGGTGCGGACGTCCACGACGGTGAGGTGGGGGAGTCGGGTCCGGGCCTCTTCCGGGGTGAGGGCGACGGGAGCGGTCATGATGGTTCGATCCTTCCGTGGAGGGAGAGGTAGAATACCCCCACCGGTATATGGTCCGGTGGGTAGAGGAGTGGGTGGTGGCTGTGGAGTTGCGGTTCGAGGGTGATGAGCTCAAGTCGGTGCTGAACCGGCTGCGCCGGGCGCAGGGGCAGATCTCCGGAGTGATCAAGATGATCGAGGAGGGACGCGACTGCGAGGACGTCGTCACCCAGCTCGCCGCGGCTTCCCGGGCCCTGGACCGCGCCGGGTTCGCGATCATCGCGACGGGGCTTCAGCAGTGCCTGACCGACGCGCAGGACGAGGAGACCACGGACGCCATGAAGGGCCGCCTGGAGAAGCTCTTCCTGTCTCTGGCCTGAGCGTTCTCACCAGACGGCGTCCGCCAGCATGAACGCAGCCACCGCCAGCAGCGTCCAGGCGAAGACCCGCCGCAGCGAACCGGCGGAAACCCGCGCCGCCAGCCGTCTGCCGTCCCACGCCGCGAGGACAGCCGCCGCCGCGAACGGCGCGATGCGCGCCCAGTCGACGCCCACGGCCGCTCCCGCGCGGGCCGCCAGCGCGACCAGCGAGTTGACGGTGACGACCAGCAGCGAGGTGCCGACGGCCGCTCGCATGCCCAGGCCCACGACGTTCACCAGCGCCGGTACGGCCAGAAAGCCGCCGCCCACGCCCAGCACCCCGGTGACCGCGCCGAGCCCGGCCCCGGCGGTGGCGACGCGCCCGCGCCGTACCGGCGCCTCGTCGCGCACGGCCGCCGAGGGACGCAGCATCCGCACCGCGGCGACGGCCGCGAGGACGGCGAAGGCGCCGGTCAGCAGCCCGGCAGGGAGCCGCCCGGAGACCGCGCCACCGACGGCGGCGGGAACCAGACCGGCGAGCGCGAACAGCACGCCTCGACGCCACTGAACCGTGCCCTCGCGGGCGTGTCCGAGCAGTGCGATGCCGGAGCTGACGCTGACGATCAGCAGGCTCGCGGTGGCCGCCGCGGCCGGGGTGAGGCCGAGTAGGTAGATCAACGCGGGCACGGCCAGCACACTGCCGCCACCGCCGAGGGCCCCCAGGGCCAGACCGGTGACGGCACCGGCGAGCAGCGCGAGGATCAGCGCGCTCACGCGCGGGACTCGCGGTGCAGCGGCAACCCCGCCTCCCGCGCCGCGTCGAACCCGTCGTCGACGGCCACCACGTCCCGCCCCGCCGCATCCAGCAGCGAGGCCGCGATGGCCGCCCGCATCCCGCCGGCGCAGTGCACCCACACCGTGCCGTCCGGCACCTCGGCGAGCCGGTCGCGCAGCCGGTGCAGCGGGATGTGCAGCGAACCCGCGATGTGCTCGGCCGCCCGCTCGGAGTCGCGCCGTACGTCGAGGATCACGGCGCCGTCACGGGTGGCGAGCTCCGCGAACGTGCCGCGCGGGAAGGAGCGCGGCCGCTCGCCCGCGGGCACCCAGTCGGCGGGGGAGCCGGTCGCGGCCGCGGCGGGGCGGTCGATGCCGACCCGGACGAGTTCCCGCTGGGCGTCGGCCAGCTGCTCGGCCGACTCCGCCAGCAGCGTCACCGGTTTGCCCCACGGCAACAGCCAGGCCAGATAGGTGGCGAGCTGCCCCTCCGCCTCGAAGTTCAGCGCGCCGGTGACATGCCCCTCGGCGAACGCGACCCGGCTACGCAGGTCCACCACCCACTCCCCGGCGGCCAGCCGGGCGGCGATCTCCCCGGCGTCGGCCCTGCGCGGCGGCGTGAGGTCCACCGGCGCCGGACCGCCCGCGTTGGCGGGGCCCATGTGGGCGTAGTACGCCGGTATGTCGTCCAGCGTGGCCAGCAGATCGGCGACGAACGTGTCGACGTCCTTGACGAGCGCCTCGTTGGCGGTGCGCTCCCGGCCGATCGTGGTCTGCGTCCGGCTGTCATCCTGCCCGGCCGAACAGAAGCTGCCGAAGCCGTGCGTCGGCAGCACCTGCGCCGCGTCCGGCAGCTCGGCGGCCAGCCGGTGCGCGGAGTCGTACTGCGCCCGCGCCAGCCGCTCGGTGAGCCGTGGCTCGACCAGGTCCGGCCGCCCCACGGTGCCGATGAGCAGGGAGCCGCCCGTGAACACGGCCACGGCCCGCCCGTCGTCCTCCAGGACGTACGACATGTGGTGCGGGGTGTGGCCGGGCGTGGCCAGCGCGCGCAGCGCCAGACCGTCTCCGATCCAGGTGAGATCGCCGTCCTCGACGGCAGTCCGCTCGTACGCCACCCGCGCCCCGGCCGGCACCAGATAGCGGGCGCCGGTGACCCGGGCCAGCTCCAGGCCACCGGTGACGTAGTCGTTGTGGACATGGGTCTCGGCGACGTGCGAGATGCGCACCCCGCGCCGGGCGGCGGCCCCGATCACCCGATCGATGTCACGCGGCGGATCGACCACGACGGCACCGTGCGCACCACCCGCCAGATAGCCGCGGTTGCCCAGACCAGGCACGTCGATGGTGTCGACGAAGTACACGGCAGCGCTCCTCTCCTAGGCGAACCCGGGAGCAAAGGTGAAGTACCCCCGGGGGTATCCAGAAAGGTGGCCGGAAGCAACCGCCCGCCCTTCCTCCGGTCCCCGAACCCGCCCCTTACCGATCAGTCACACGTAAGGTCGGGAGCGGGACGGACGCCCGGAGAGGGAAGGGGTCAGCACCATGGCGCAGGAAGTACGCGGCGTGATCGCACCGGGGAAGGACGAGCCGGTGCGGGTCGAGACGATCGTCGTGCCGGACCCGGGGCCGGGCGAGGCCGTGGTGCGGGTGCAGGCCTGCGGGGTCTGCCACACCGATCTGCACTACAAGCAGGGCGGCATCACGGACGAGTTCCCCTTCCTGCTCGGCCACGAGGCCGCCGGGGTCGTCGAGACGGTCGGCGACGGTGTCACCGACGTGGCGCCCGGAGACTTCGTGATCCTCAACTGGCGTGCGGTGTGCGGCCGTTGCCGGGCCTGTCTGCGCGGTCGGCCGTGGTACTGCTTCGACACCCACAACGCCGAGCAGAAGATGACCCTCGCCAACACCGGCCAGGAGCTCTCCCCGGCGCTCGGCATCGGCGCGTTCGCCGAGAAGACGCTGGTCGCGGCCGGTCAGTGCACCAAGGTCGACCCGGCCGTCTCCCCGGCGGTCGCCGGACTGCTGGGCTGCGGTGTGATGGCCGGCATCGGCGCCGCCATCAACACCGGCAACGTCGGCCGCGGCGACACCGTCGCCGTCATCGGCTGCGGCGGCGTCGGCGACGCGGCCATCGCCGGGTCGCACCTGGCCGGAGCGGCGCGGATCATCGCGGTCGACATCGACGACCGCAAGCTGGAGACCGCCCGCACGATGGGCGCCACCCACACCGTCAACTCGACCAAGGCCGACCCGGTCGAGGCGATCCGCGACCTGACCGGCGGTTTCGGCGCCGACGTCGTCATCGAGGCGGTCGGCCGCCCGGAGACGTACCAGCAGGCCTTCTACGCCCGGGACCTGGCCGGCACGGTCGTCCTGGTCGGCGTACCCACCCCGGAGATGAAGCTCGAACTCCCGCTCCTCGACGTCTTCGGACGCGGCGGTGCGCTGAAATCCTCCTGGTACGGCGACTGCCTGCCGTCCCGCGACTTCCCCATGCTGATCGACCTGCACCTGCAGGGGCGCCTGAACCTGGACGCCTTCGTGACCGAGACGATCCGGATCGACGAGGTGGAGAAGGCGTTCGAGCGGATGCACCACGGTGACGTACTGCGCTCGGTGGTGGTGCTGTGATGACCGCCCGCATCGAACGCCTCGTCACCGCCGGGCAGTTCACGCTCGACGGCGGCAGCTGGGACGTCGAGAACAACGTGTGGCTCGTCGGCGACGACCACGAGGTCGTCGTCATCGACGCCGCCCACGACGTCGACGCGATCGTGAAGGCGGTCGGCGGCCGCCGGCTGACGGCCATCGTGTGCACCCACGCCCACAACGACCACATCAACGCCGCGCCCGCGCTCGCCGAGCGCACCGGAGCCCTGATCTGGCTGCACCACGACGACCTGGCTCTGTGGAAGCAGACCCACCCCGACCGCGACCCGGACGCCGGGCTGCTCGACGGCCAGGTCATCGAGGCGGCGGGCGCCGACCTGCGGGTGCTGCACACGCCGGGCCACGCCCCCGGCGCGGTCTGCCTCCACGATCCGGGCCTCGGTGTGGTCTTCACCGGGGACACCCTCTTCCAGGGCGGCCCCGGCGCGACCGGCCGCTCGTACTCCCACTTCCCGACGATCATCGACTCGATCCGCGAACGGCTCCTCACCCTCCCGCCGGAGACGAAGGTCCTCACCGGCCATGGCGACTCGACGACCATCGGTGCCGAGGCCCCGCACCTGGAGGAGTGGATCGCACGGGGTCACTGAATCCCGGCGGAGTGACCCGCCGGGAAAGGTGACAGAAGATGTCCGGCTTTCGCGTCAGGCTCCTCCCCGGGAACAGCCACACGGGAGGTCGGACATGTCACAGCCGCTGCAGGGCAAGATCGCGCTGGTCGCCGGAGCGACCCGCGGAGCGGGCCGCGGGATCGCCGTGGAACTCGGCGCGGCCGGCGCCACCGTCTACGTCACCGGCCGCAGCACCCGCGCCCGCCGCTCCGAGTACGACCGCCCCGAGACCATCGAGGACACCGCCGACCTGGTCACCGAGGCCGGCGGCCACGGCATCGCCGTACCCACCGACCACCTCGACCCGGCGCAGGTCCGCACCCTCGTCGAGCGCATCGACGGGGAACAGGGCCGCCTCGACATCCTGGCCAACGACATCTGGGGCGGCGAGAAGCTCTTCGAATGGGACACCACCGTCTGGGAGCACAACCTCGACAACGGCCTACGGCTGCTCCGCCTCGCCGTCGAGACCCACGCCATCACCAGCCACCACGCCCTGCCCCTCCTGCTGCGCCGCCCCGGCGGCCTGGTCGTGGAGATGACCGACGGCACGGCCGACTACAACCGCGACAACTACCGGGTGAACTTCTTCTACGACCTGGCCAAGGCGTCCGTCCTGCGCATGGCCTTCTCCCTGGGGCACGAACTGGGCCCGCGCGGCGCCACCGCCGTGGCCCTCACACCGGGCTGGCTGCGCTCGGAGATGATGCTCGAACACTACGGCGTCCGCGAGGACAACTGGCGTGACGCCCTCGACAAGGTCCCGCACTTCGCCATCTCGGAGACCCCGCGCTACGTCGGCCGCGCCGTCGCGGCCCTCGCCGCCGACCCCGAGGTGTCCCGTTTCAACGGCCACTCCCTCTCCAGCGGCGCCCTCGCCCAGGAGTACGGCTTCACCGACCTCGACGGCAGCCGGCCGGACGCCTGGCGTTATCTTGTCGAGGTCCAGGACGCGGGCAAACCGGCGGACACGACCGGGTACCGGTGATCCCGCTGGACCCGAATGTCACCGTTTCGTCGCGATCGACCCGCCCGTACAACCCATTCCGCCCGGAACCGGTCTAGCTGGCAGAGACCGCGCGACCGACGCGCAATCCATGCGAGAGAGACAAGGCCACCCATGGGGGAGACACGCAGACGGGCGACCGTCGTTCTGGGGACCACCGCACTTGTGGCGCCGCTCACACTCGCGCTGGGCGCCGGCCCGGCGCAGGCGGCGAGCTGCACCACACAGACCGGGCCGTACCAGAAGCAGGTGGAGAAGTTCCTGGGCCGCCCCGTCGACGGCAAGCAGTCCGCCGCCGACTGCAAGGCGATCCAGGCGTTCCAGACCAAGCACGGCATCAAGCCGAACATCGGCTACGCGGGTCCCGTCACCTGGGGTGTGATGGACCTCATGAACAAGCAGAAGGCCGTTGGGAAGAACCCGAACAAGGCCGGGAAGTGCCCGGTCAAAAAGGGCCGCATCGCCTGTGTGAACCTCACGCTCCAGCTGAGCTGGATCCAGGACGGCAAGAAGCTCGTCTACGGCCCCGTCCCGGTCCGCACCGGACGCAACGGCTACGAGACCCGCACCGGCCTGAAGAAGATCTACTGGCGCAACATCGACCACGTGTCGACCATCTACGACGTGCCGATGCCCTACGCCCAGTTCTTCGACGGCGGTCAGGCCTTCCATTCCGTCGGCGTCAGCATGTGGAACCCGCCCGGCTCGCACGGCTGCGTCAACATGACCAAGACCGCCGCCAAGAAGTACTGGTCGCTGCTGAAGAACGGCGACGACGTCTACGTGTACGGGCGCAAGCCGGGCACCTGACGGGACCCGGCCCGCGCGGAGGTGTCAGGCCTCGGGCGCGTCGCCGAAGTCCGGGATCTCCAGTCGTACACCACCCTGCCGCGCGGACTCGTGCGCGATGATGCCCGGCAGGGTGTAGCGGGCCGCCACCCAGGCGTTCACGGACGGCAGCGAGCGCGTGTTCACCGCCGTCACGAAGTCGTCCACCAGGAAGTGGTGGCTGCCCTCGTGGCCGTTGTGCAGGTGGTCGAACGTGCGCGGCAGCCGCGACCGGTCGTGCACCGGCGCCGACCCCGAGGTGAACGCCGCCCGCAGATCCGGCGCGATGTGCTGCAGCGACGGGTCGTCGGGGGACATCGTCGGCTTGGGCTCCAGCAGTTCGGAAATATCCGTGACGCCCGTCTTGTCCTGCCACAGCGCCACCGTGGCGAGCTGCTCCATGCTCGCCTCCGTACCGAAGAAGCGGAAGCGCGACTCCCGGATGTGGGACGGGTAGCCGACCCGCCGGAACTCGTTGGTACGGAACGAGCCACCGCCCGCCACCTCGAACAGCGCGGTCGCGTTCGAGACGTCGTTGTCGAACTGGCTCACCGACCGGTCGAACACGCCGTCGCCCCGCTCGTCCACCACCCCGATCGCCGACACGCTCACCGCGTGCGTCTGCCAGGCGCCCAGCACCCCGCCCACCGCGTGCGTCGGGTACAGCAGCGGCGGATAGCTCGCGGTCGCCTTCCAGTTCTCCCCGCCGCTGTACTGGTACGCCTCGTAGAACCCCAGATCCATGTCGTGGACGTAGTCGCCCTCGGCGTAGAAGATCCGCCCGAAGGCGCCCTTGGCGATCTGGTTGCGGGCGTGCACCGTCGCCGGGTTGTACTGGCTGGTCTCGCCCATCATGTACGTCAGCCCGGTCGCCTTGACCGCGTCGATGATCGCCGCTATCTCCTCCGTGGTGATCGCCATGGGGACCGCGGAGTAGACGTGCTTCCCGGCGTTCAGCCCCTGGAGCACCAGCGGGCCGTGCGTCCAGCGCTGCGTGAAGATCGCGACCGCGTCGACCGCCGTCGACTCCAGCATGGCCTCGTACGTCGGGAAGGTGCCGCTCAGGCCCTCCGCGGCGGCCAGCTGCTCGGCCCGCTGCGGAAGCAGGTCGGTGACGTAGACGTCGCTGACGCCGGGATGGGCGAGGAACAGTTTCGCGAACTGCCCGGAGAACTGCCCGGCGCCGACGATGCCGAGGGAGAACGTCATGGGATGGGTGCCTTTCACTGGCCGAGGATGAGATTGATCTGGCTGTTGGTCTGGTTCAGGCCGCTCACCGGGGCGTCGTTGGCGTAGATGTCCTGCATGGCAGGGCGCATCAGCGCGAGCACGTCCGCGGCGTAGTCGGTGATGGGGAAGGAGAAGGTCGTGAACCTCTCCTTGTCCGTGACCGGTTCGGTGAACGCCGTCACATCGATGCCCTTCTTCCGGTACGCGGCGACGGCCGCCTCCGTACCGTCCGGTGTCGCGGGGAAGACGATCCCGTAGCGGCCGACGATCCGCTGGCAGGCGTCGGAGGCCAGATACCGGACCCATTTCTTCGCGCCCGTCTTGTTGCGGGCGTTCTTGCTGACCGAGTCGGCGAGGCCGTTCATCATGGTCGCCCGCTTGCCGGTCGGGCCCTGCGGAGTGACGGCCGTGCCGACCTCAAGGCCCTTGGCGCCGTAGTACGTGGAGATCATCCAGGCGCCGTCGAAGGCGGCCGCCGCCTTGCCGGAGGCGACCTGCGCGTTGGCCGGGTTGCCGTTGTTGCTGTAGTCCGCGAACGGCGCGAGATAGCCCTTCTTCGCCAGACCGAAGTACCAGTCGACGACCGACTGGAAGGTCTCGCTGTCGTACTGGTACTTCGTTCCCCAACGCTGCTCGTCCGTGTAGCTCCACCCGGCCGACGCGGTGAACGGGCTCCACTGCGTCTGCCCGTCGCCGTCGCCCGCGCCGCCGGTGGCCAGCCCGTACACCTTGACGTTGTTCTTGTCGAAGCCGGGTTCGTCACCCCGCTTGCCGTTCTTGTCGACGGTGAGGCGGGCGACGGCCTTCTCGAAGGTGCCGCCGTCCTGCGGGTTCCAGGACAGGTCGTTCAGCTCCTCGGCGGTGAGGCCGGCGTCGTCGGCCATCTTCTTGTTGTAGAAGAAGGCGACCGTGTCCCAGTCCTTCGGGGCACCGTAGCGGTGGCCGTCCTGGCCGACCCAGTTGGCGGCGAGGCCCGGCTGGTAGTCCGACTCCTCGATGCCCAGGTCGTCGAGCGGTTCGAGGACGTCCAGGTCGGCGAACTGGCCGAACTTCTGGATGTGGTCGGTGAACACGTCCGGCTCGGTGCCCGCGATGAAGCTCGCGGTGAGCTTGGTCCAGTAGTCGTCCCAGCCCATCTGGGTGATCTCGACGTTCAGACCGGGGTTGCGCCGCTCGAAGTCCTTGGCGCAGGCCTCGTAGGCGGGCAGCTGGTTGGCGTCCCACAGCCAGTACGTCACCGTGTTCCCCGACGACCCGGCAGAGCCGCCCTGGGCGCACCCGGTCACCAGGGACAGCGCCACGGCTGAGGCCAGCGACGCGAAGACCGTACGAATGCGCATGGCAGTTCCCTCACTTGATCCCGGTGAAGCCGATGGAGCCGACGATGCGCCGGGCGAACAGCCCGAACAGCACCAGCATCGGCAGCGCCGCGATCAGCGTCGCCGCCATCAGCCCCGACCAGTCGGTGCCGGTCTGCGGCGTCTGCGCGCGGAAGACGGCCAGCGCGACCGACAGCACCCGCGAGCTGTCGCTGTAGGACACCATCAGCGGCCAGAAGTAGTCGTTCCAGGACGTGATGTACGTCAGCACCGCCAGCGTCAGGACCGGCGTCGACGCCATCGGCAGCAGCACCCGGAAGAAGACCCGCACCTTCCCGGCACCGTCGAGCAGGGCGGCCTCCTCGACCTCGCGAGGGATGTTCATGAAGAACTGGCGCAGGAAGAACACTGCGAACGGCGTCATGAACATCGTCGGCAGCGCGATCCCCAACAGCGTGTCCACCAGGCCGAGTTCCTTGATGAGCACGAAGTTCGGCAGCAGAGTGAAGATCGTCGGCACCATCAGCCCGGCCAGGAACAGCCCGAACACCTTGTCCCGGCCCCGCCAGCGCAGCCGGGAGAAGGCGTACGCGGCCATCGCCGAGAAGAAGATCTGGCAGGCGGTGATCAGTGTGGAGACCAGCACCGAGTTGAGCAGATAGCGCCAGAACGCCAGCCCGGCGCCCGAACCGCCCTGCGCGATCGCCTCCTCCGTCGACTGCAGGCCCAGCGCCCGCTCGAAACCGCCGGTGGTGAAGTCGACCGGCAGCAGGTCGGCGGGCTGCGCGGCAAGCCCGGTGTTGGTGGACAGCGCGGTGCGCAGGATCCAGTAGAACGGCAGCAGGGTGACGAGCACGATCGCGGCCATCACCGCCCAGGCCACGGCACGCCCGAGGGGAGGCCTGCGCCTTGTGCGCCGTACGGTCGTCACGGTCGTCGTCGCGACAGCAGCCATGTCGGTTCTCCCTTCCGTCAGCCGAGGTCGGTCCGGCCGGCCCGGGTGAGCCGGTACTGCAGGACGGTGATGGCGGTCAGGACGATCAGCAGGGCCACGGACATCGCGGAGGCGTAGCCGAACTGGAAGCGGCCGAAGGCGGAGCCGTAGATGTAGTACTGGAGCACATTGGTGGCGTTCGCCGGGCCGCCCATGGTCGTCACCGCGACGGTGTCGAACACCTGGAACGAGCCGATCACCGTCATGATCAGTACGACGGCCAGCACCGGCCGCAGCAGCGGCAGCGTGATCCGCCAGAACATCCGCCACTCGCCCGCGCCGTCCACCTTCGCGGCCTCGTACAGGTGCTGGGGGATGGCCTGGAGACCGGCGAACAGCAGCAGCGCGGTGTAGCCGACGTGCCGCCAGACGTTGATCAGCGCGATCGTCGGGATCGACCAGGTCTCGTCGGCCAGGAACGGGATACGGTCGGCGCCGAGCGCCGTGACGATCTCGTTGCCCACGCCCAACTGGGTGTCCAGGATCCAGAGCCAGACGATGCCCGCGACGACGTTCGACATCAGATACGGCGTGAGCACGATCCCGCGCAGCACCGCCGACTGGGTCAGCCGCTGCAACAGCACGGCGATCGCCAGCGCCGCGACGGTCTGCACCCCGATGTTGATCACCACGTACGCGACGGTGACCTGCAAGGAGTCCCAGAAGATGGGGTCGTTGACCATCCGGACGTAGTTGTCGAGGCCGACCCACTCCGCCGGGGTCAGCAGATTGAAGCGGGTGAAGCTCAGATACACGCCTCGCAGCGTGGGCCACAGCAGGAAGACCAGGAAGCCCAGCAGGGCGGGCGCGAGGAACACGGCCGCGAGACGCCCGTCACCCCGGGATGTCGGCGGACTGCTGGAGGCGATGGACATGGGCAGGCTCCCTCGGCTGTGGCGGCTCGTCCTGGGTGCCACTTACTTTTGAGCCGGAATAATCTCGGCGTCAAGAGGCGCGCGGACATCTTCTGAAGGCTGGCCCCTCGGCCCTACTGTGGGATCATTAGTTGTGGCGCGAAAGAAAAAACTCGTGGGAGTCTGATCTCCATGACCGCAGGTTCCGACAACTGGCTGCCGCTGAGTCCGGGTGAACGCTCGGTGGCGATCGAGGTACTCGTCAACGGACCGCTCTCCCGCGCGGAGCTCGCCCGGCGGCTGAACCTGTCCGCGGGCAGCCTCACCCGGCTGACCAAACCGCTGATCGAGTCCGGCCTGCTGGTCGAGGCCCCCGACGGTGGCGCCCCGGGGGAGGCCCGGCAGGGACGGCCCTCACAGCCGCTGGACGTCGTCGCCGAGTCCCGCTTCTTTCTCGGCTTCAAGGTCACCGAGGACATGGTCTACGGCGTCGTCACCACCCTCAGAAGCGAGATCGTCGCCCGCCACGACCGCCCCCTCACCACGCACGACCCCGGCGAAGTCGCCGACCTGCTCGCGGAGATGGCCGACGAACTGGCCCGCAGCCACCCCGGGCTCGCCGGGATCGGCATCGGCGTGGGCGGATTCGTGCAGGACCGGGCCGTCGTGGGCGAGTCACCGTTCCTGAACTGGCGTGACATCCCTCTCGCCGCGCTCGTCGAGGAGCGCACCGGGCTGCCCGTGGTCGTCGAGAACGACGTGGCCGCCCTCGTCGAGGCCGAGACGTGGTTCGGCGCCGGGCGTGGCCTCGACCGGTTCGTCGTGCTCACCATCGGCGCCGGTATCGGCTACGGGCTGGTGCTGGGCGGCAAGCGGGTGCCGTCCGAGGGGGAGGACCGGGCCTTCGGGCGGCGCTGGATCCTCGACCCCAACGGTCCGCTCACCCCCGACGGCGACCGCGGCAGCGCCGTCTCGCTGCTGGCCATCCCCAGCATCCGCTACCAGATCCGGGCCGCCACCGGAGGCGACCACACCTACGAGGAGATCCTCGCCCTCGCCGCCGCCGGGGAGCCCATGCCCGCCCGCGTCGTCGACGAAGCCGCCCGAGCCCTGGGTGTCCTCGTCGCCCACATCGCCAACTTCGCGATGCCGCAGAAGATCCTGCTCGCCGGAGAGGGGGTCGGGCTGATGGACGTGGCGAGGAACACGGTGCAGGAGACCATCCGTGCCCGTCGGCATCCGCTGGCCACCCCGGTCGACCTGGAGACCAGGAAGTCCGACTTTCACGACTGGGCCCGCGGTGCCGCTGTGCTGGCGATTCAGGTGCTCGTGCTGGGTGCGGCGGATGCCTGAACTGCCCGGCCGGTTCAGGGAAATGGACGTGATCAGCAACACGGCCCGATATGTCCGTTTAGCTCACGATTACTCACATCGCCTTCACCTCGGGCGCCGTATGCTTCACAGCATGTCCACCAGTGTTGAAGCCGCCATCGAGCGATCGGCTGCGGAGGTCAACGAGGAGATCCGGGCGCTGTGGCGCCGGTCGGGCGGGACACTGAGCACCGAGCAGCGCGAGGAGTATCAGCGCCTCGTCATGGAGTGGGCCGCCGCGACGCCGCAATCGGCGCGGGCCGCCTGACCGCTCCCGACGGCCCGGTGCCCCCTCGGGCCCCCGGATCTCTCCGTCAGCCCCACGTCGCCGAGTAGTACCGCTGGTAGGCCTTGCGGTCCTGTTCCGTACGGATCCACCGCGTGGCCACCAGCGCGATCAGACTGCCCCCGATGACCAGCAGGCCGGGCCCGACGTTCTTCGGGTCCGCCAGCCGGGCCAGCAGCTCCCTGCCCGCCTCACCCGAGATCGGCGTCGACGCTCCCGGCGCCGCCGCCTGAGGGGGCGCGACCGCGCTCTGGGTGCCCGACGCGGACGGCGCCGGAGCGGCCGACGTGATCAGCTGCACACCGAGCGCGGACAGCGCCTGGGTCACGGGCTGGAAGAAGGTCGTCCCGCCCGCCTGGCAGTCCCCGCTGCCTCCGGAGGTCACGCCGAGCGCGATGCCCTCCGAGAACAACGGGCCGCCGCTGTCCCCGGGTTCGGCGCACACGTTGGTCTCGATGAGACCGGAGACCGTGCCCTCGGGGTAGTTCACCGTGGCGTTGAGCGCGGTCACCTCCCCGTCCCGCAACCCGCTGCTGCTGCCGCTGCGGAACACCCGCTGCCCGACGGACGCCTGACCCACACCTGTGATCCGCACCCCTTGCCCGTTGCCGATGGCCACCACGTCCGCCCCGTCGCCCGCCCGGCCCCCGGTGTACTCCACGAGGGAGTAGTCGTTGCCCGGGAAGCTGCCGGTCACCGTCCGGCCCACCGGCTGGTTGCCCCGGTTGTCCGCGAACCAGACCGAACCGTTGGGTCCGCAGTGCCCGGCGGTGAGGATGAAGTCGGTCTCCCCGTTGGTGACGTTGAAGCCCGCCGAGCAGCGCCCGGCCGTGGACAGGATGGGCAGGGCGCCGTTGATGCGGGTGGTGAAGGTGCCCTCGGTGCGCTCCATGCGGACGAAGCCGCCGATGCCGTCCGCGAGGTCGGTCAGCTCGGACCAGTCGCCGGCGGAGACGGTGCTGTCGCCTCGTACCACCACCTCGTTCGACCGGTAGTCCACCACCCACGCCGTGCCCGTCACCGTCGGCGCCGAACGCAGCGTTTCCGTGGCCGACTTCAGCTCGCGCATGCTGTGCCGCACCAGCTTGGGTGTCGCGCCCGCCTCGCGGACCTCGGCGGCCGCCTTGTCGTCGGTGACCGCGACGACCGGCCGCCCCTTGTCGTCGATCCAGCTGCCCGCCGTACGGGAGGCGCCGAGCCGCTCGACGAGGTCGGCGCCGGTGTCCTCGGCGAGCACTCTGGGGGACGCGACAGGAGGTTCGCTCGCGACTGCCTGCGTGACCATGGCCGCCCCGAGGACGATCCCGCCGACTGACGCCAGCCGTGTCACTCGCCGGACGATCCGTCGTCGTGCGTGCCTCATGCATGGCTCCCGAACCCCGAACACGCGGCGCGCCTACGCCGCGGGGCGCCCGGGTCGTCGAGCGCCCCCTCTCCATACGTGCCGGGGTCCCGCAGCGTTCACCCCGAGGGCCGGTCTGACAAATCTCCGTCGTCCCAAGTGCGGTCCCCGAAGCGGCGATGGGGGCGCCCCCGCGGAGCCCGTTCGAGCGTGCGCTCGCAAGGCACCGGGGCGCCCTACGAGCGTGCGTGCCAGGAGTCGCGGGGGAGGCGGGGATTGGTCAGGCAGGCCCGAGGGGCGATCGGCTCAGTTCTTCCGGGCCACCCCGGCGAACATGGCGACCTCCTCCGGCTCCGCCTCGTTGGTGTGCTCCGGCCGCCAGCGTGAGCACGAGACGACACCCGGCTCCAGCAGCTCCAGACCGTCGAAGAAGCGCGTCATGGCCTCGGGGGTGCGCTGGGTCAGCTTCGGAGTGCCGTGCTCGTTCCAGAACTTCACCGCCTCGTCCACGTCCGGCATCGCCGGCGAGGTGATGGTGTGCGACAGCACCAGGTGGCTGCCGGACGGCAGCGCGTCCATCAGCCGGCGGACCACGCCGTACGGGTTCTCGTCGTCGCCGAGGAAGATGACGACGCCGAGCAGCATCAGCGCCACGGGCTGCGTGAAGTCCAGGGTCTTCGCGGCGTGTCCGAGGATCGCGTCGACGTTGCGCAGGTCCTCGTCGAGATAGTCGGTGCGGCCCTCGGGCGTACTGGTGAGCAGCGCGCGGGCGTGGGCGAGGACGAGCGGGTCGTTGTCGACGTACACGATCCGGGCGTCGGGGGCGAGCCGCTGGGCGACCTCGTGGGTGTTGTCGGCGGTGGGCAGGCCGGTGCCGACGTCCAGGAACTGGCGGATGCCGACGTCGGAGACCAGGTGCTGCACGGCGCGGCCCAGGAACAGGCGGTCCGCGCGCGCGTACTCGCCGATGCCCGGGTGCAGTTGGCGGATCTGGTCACCGGCCGCCCGGTCGACCTCGTAGTTGTCCTTGCCGCCGAGCCAGTAGTTCCAGATCCGGGCCGTGTGCGGCTGGGACGTGTTGATGCGCTCGCGCAGCGACTGGGCCATGCCGTCCGCGGCTGGCGGGTTCTCGGTCACGGGATCAGCTCCTGGGGATGCCTGGTGCCGGGGCGTGAAGACGCCTCGTGCGGTGTCAAGACGCAATCTAGACCGATGAATTGATCTTTGCCGGGGCTTGTGCGTTTTCGGTGGGCGGTCCGAGCCGTGCCGCCTATCGTGTGCCCATGACCAGCATCACGCACGGAACGTCCGGTGAACCGAACCCCCTGCGCGCACTGGACCTCGACCAGCTCCGGCGCCGTACGAGCATGAAGTGGCGCACCTACCCCGACGACGTGCTGCCGCTGTGGGTGGCCGAGATGGACGTGCCGCTCGCCGAACCCGTCGTCCGCGCGCTCACCGACGCGCTCGCGCTCGGCGACACTGGCTACCCGGCGGGGACCGCCTACGCCGAGGCGCTGGCCGACTTCGCGGAGAAGCGGTGGGGCTGGACCGGGCTCGACGTGGCGCGCACCGCGATCGTGCCCGACGTGATGCTCGGCGTGGTCGAGATGCTCAAGCTGGTGACCGGGCCGGGGGACGCGGTGGTGGTCAACCCGCCCGTCTATCCACCGTTCTTCCAGTTCGTCGCGCACATGGACCGGCGGGTGGTCGAGGCCCCGCTGGGCGCTGACCTGCGCGTCGACTTCGGCGTCCTGGAGGAAACCTTCCGGCAGGCCGTGGCGGGCGGGCGCCGGGCGGCGTTCCTGCTGTGCAGCCCGCACAACCCGACCGGGACCGTGCACACCACCGAGGAGCTGGCCGCCGTCGCCCGCCTCGCCGAGGAGTACGGCGTGCGCGTCGTCGCCGACGAGATCCACGCCCCGCTGGTCGTCGGCGACGCGGACTTCGTGCCGTATCTCAGCGTGCCGGGCGGCGGGAGGGGCCTGTCGCTGATGTCGGCGTCCAAGGCCTTCAACCTCGCCGGTCTCAAGGCGGCCCTGGCCATCGCAGGCCCCGAGTCCGCCGCCGACCTCGCCCTGATGCCCGGGGAGGTCAGCCACGGCCCCAGCCACCTCGGCATCATCGCCCACACCGCTGCCCTGCGCGACGGCACCGCCTGGCTGGACGCCCTGCTGGCCGGCCTCGACGAGAACCGGCGCCTGCTCGCCGAGCTACTGGCCGAGCACCTGCCCGCCATCGCCTACCAACCCGGCGACGCCACCTACCTCGCCTGGCTCGACTGCCGCCCGCTCGGCCTGGGCGACGACCCGGCCGACGTCTTGCTGCACCGGGGCAGGGTGGCACTCAACTCAGGTCTGCCCTTCGGGACGGGCGGCGCCGGGCACGTACGGCTGAACCTGGCCACATCGCCGGAGATCATCACGGAAGCGGTACGGCGGATGGCCGCCGCGCTGGACTGAGGTGCGGGCCGCCTACACTCCCGCCATGGACGCCACGTCACCGGCCCGGCTCGGCGCCGGCAAGTACCTGCTGATCACCAGCTACCGCAAGGACGGCACCCCGGTCCCGACGCCCGTCTGGGTGGTCGCCGACGGTGACGCGCTCGGGGTCTGGACGGTCGCCGACTCCTGGAAGGTCAAGCGGATCCGGCGCCGCTCCGACGTCCTCGTCGGCCCCTGCGACCTGCGCGGCAACCCGACCGGCGAGCAGGTCCCGGCCACCGCCGAGATCACCGACGCGGCGACGACGGCCCGCTATCGGCAGCTCATCGCGCGCAAGTACGGCATCTCGGGCCGCCTCGTGCTGCTCGGCAGCCGACTGCGACGCGGCCCGGAGGGCACGGTCGGGATCCGGGTGACGCTGAAGGGCTGAGGGGACGCCCCTCGACTCGGGAACGCCCGTCAACTCGCCCGAGCGCGAGCCCCGTCAGCTCCAGGCCCGATACGGCTCGTCGACCAGCTGGAACACGGGCTCGCCCCGCACCGGGTCCTTGGCGGTGGACAGCCGCACCCGGTCGCCGCTGTGGATGCCGACCGGCGGGCCCATCACCCGGCCCCGCACCACGAACCCCTCGGCCATCTCGACCAGGGACACATTGCGTGCGGCGGGCGTGTTGCGGTGCACCACCGTCGTGTGGCGGACCGTACCGGTTCCCTCGCTGCGTTCCGTCCGCAGGTCGCTGCCCTGGCAGACCGGGCACAGCAGCCGGTGGTACATGGCGGTGCCGCACCAGGTGCAGCGCTGGAAGAGCATGGCCTCCTGGTCGGGGGCCCGATGGTCGAGGACGCCCGCGGCGGAGCCGGATGCCTGCTGAGCGACGCTTCCTGAGTGGTGGTACACGCTGGTCAACTCCCTGCGCTCGGCCGGAAAACCCGCGTGCGCGACACCGCGCGCACGTCTGTGCGCGGCTCACCGTGCCACCGTGCACGGCCCCAGCGTATGGCACTGAGTGCCACGCGTAAAGGCACTCCGTACCCCAGAATCCCGAGGAGTCAGTCCCGGCCGAGCGTGGTCTCGATCTCCTGCACCACCCGCCACAGGGGAGCCCCGCGCCGCGAGACGACGACCACCACGTCCTCCGGCCGCTCGTCCACCGGGGGAGTGGGCCCGCCCGCGAAGGTGGCCTGCACCAGGCCCAGGGCGTGGTCCACCGCCGCGGTCGCGTCGCCCTTGCCGTCCGAACGCAGCCAGGACCGCAGCGCGTTGTTGTGCGCCGCGACGACGGCGGCCGCGATCACGTCCGCCCGCAGGGTGCCGTCGCGCCGGCCCGCGAAGCGCCCCCGCAGATACTCGGCGAGGGCACGCTCGTAGCGCCACACCACCGACAGCTCGTACGCGCGCAGCCCCGGGACTTTCCTGGTGAGCCGGTAACGCTGCACGGAGAAGGCCGGGTTCTCCGCGTACATCCGCAGCACCAGCCGGGCCGCGTCGCAGACCCGTTCGACCGGCTCGTCGTCCTCGCCGCCGGTCGACAGGAAGGCGGTCATGTCGGCCAGGCAGCGCTCGTGGTCGGGGAAGACCACGTCCTCCTTGGACGGGAAGTAGCGGAAGAACGATCGCCGTCCGACGCCCGCGAGGGCCACGATGTCGTCGACGGTGGTCTGTTCGTAGCCCCGCTCCAGAAACAGCTGGAACGCCGCCGCGACCAGGGCCTCCCGCATGGGCGGTTTCGCGCTCATGGGACGGAACGTAGCACCTGAACAGGTCTGATGGCACTCAGTGCAGCGCAGGCGGGGAACCGAGTGCCCTGCGTGCGACCGCCCTATGCCTCCCCGTCGCCGTCGGACTCCGCCAGCCGGGCCACCGCCGCGGCCACCTCACGCTGTACCGAGTCGGGCAGCGGTTCTCCCTGTACGGCGGTCACCAGGTCCTGGGCGAGACGATGGAGCTTGGTGTTGGTGTGCTGCGACACCATCACCAGCACGTGCCACGCGTCCTGCGGGCTCAGCCCGAACGTGGCCATCAGGACCCCGCGGGCCAGATCGATGGTCGGCCGGGTCTGCATGGCCCGGCGCAACTGCACGACCTCCACCCCGAGTTGGTGGTCGGTGCCGTCGTCGGTTTCGGCGGTGAAGAGCGACAGGGTGCCCGTGAGGGTGAGGAGCCGTTCGGTCGCGGGACTGGGGGACTGGATCGTCACCGTCCTGCTCTCTGCCAGGGCCTGTTCGCGGACGGCGAGCAGGACGTTCAGGGCCGAGCAGTCGCAGAAGGTGACGCCTCGCATGTCGAGGTCGATGCCCTCGGCCGCGGACTTCAGCACCCGGCGCAGGGCGGCCCCCAGCTCGTCGGCCGCCTGCAGGTCCAACTCGCCGCGCACCACCACGATGGAGCGGCCGCCGTCGGGCTGTGTGGCGATCGTCAGCGGCTGTGGCCGCACGGCCGCGGGGGTAGCGGGCTGCGTGGAGTACGCAGGCTCCGGCATGGCCGACACTCCTTCGAATCTCCTGCCTGCCGTCCCCACCAGAGTCGACCTCATGTCGGTATACGTCAAGGGATACATGAAATCCGGTTCGCGTTTTTGAATGCGGGAACCGTCGCTCCTATGATGGGGGCCATGGGTGGAGTGCCTGAGCCGCATACCGGATGGACTTTCCTGACCAACCACGCCAGGGTGCTGGCCGCCATCGCCGATGATCGCAACGCCCGCGTACGCGATATCGCGGCGCACTGCCGGCTCACCGAGCGAGCCGTGCAGAAGATCATCGTCGATCTGGAGCAGGCCGGTTACCTCTCCCACCGGCGTGAGGGGCGGGGCAACATGTACCGCATCGAGCCCACCAAGGTGCTGCGGCACCCGGCCGAGGCGGGGCTGACCGTGGCGGCCCTGCTCTCCCTGCTCGCCCGGGACGAGGCGCACCGCGGCCGGGAGTCCGCGGACAGCGGGGCGTCGGTCGGCGAAAGCTGAGACCCGCATTTTCTGACCTGGGATCACATGCGACGGTCAGCTCTGCGCGGGGTCCGCCGGGTCGGTCGGCACGCGGATGTCCACCACACAGACGTCGTCCCGTCGTTCTTCCTCCAACACGGCCGCGAGCAGCGGGCCGAGTGAGCCGGGCTCGTCGGTGTGGTGGGTGACGAGGGCCTGCGCGAGCCGTTCCAGGCCGCGGTCGATGCCCTCCGAGGGGCGCTCCACCAGCCCGTCGGTGTAGAGCAACAGCCGGTCGCCGGGCTCCAGTCGGCACTCCGCCTCCTCGAAGACCGGTGTGGTGCTCGCCCCGAGCAGCATGCCGCCGGGCCGCCCGAGCCGTCGTACCGCACCGGCGCGCAGCAGCAGCGGCGGGGGATGGCCGGCCTGGGCCCAGACCAGTCGTCGTTCGCCGGGCCGGTAGTGGGCCAGCACCATGGTCGCCGTGCCATGCGGGTCGCGGGAGTGCAGCAGCAGCGTGTTGAGCCGGCTCAGGGCACCGGTGAGTGAGGAGCCCGTGATGACCATGCCCTTGGCGGTGAACCGGAGTTGGGCCATCGTGGCGACCGCGTCGATGCCGTGACCGGCGACGTCCCCGACCACGAACAGCGCGTTCCCGTCGGGCAGTTCGATGGCGCTGTACCAGTCGCCGCCGACGTGGATCCCCGACTGCGCGGGCAGATACGCCACTTCCACCCGCAGTCCGGCCAGCCGCAACGGCTTGTCCGGCAGCGGCAGCAGGCGCGTGCTGGAGCCGGGCGGCCAGCGCCCGTTCGGCCTGGAGGACCCCGTGCTGGGTGAGGATCGCCCGCTCGCTCGCCACCAGGGCGAGTTCGGCGCTGCGCTGCGCCGTGAGGTCCTGGACGAAGCCGTGCACCTCCACGGGCGTGCCGTGCAGGTCGGCCACCGCCTCGGCGACGACCCGCAGATGGCGTAGCCCACGCGCCGTCCGGATCCGGAACGGCACGTCGACCGGCCGTCCTTCGTGCTGGAGCGCCCTGATGGCGCGGGTCAGGGCCGGCACGTCCTCCGGCACGGCCAGGCCGGGCAGGTCGGAGAGCGGCACTGGTCCGCGCGCGGGATCGCGGTCGAGGACGGTGAAGATCTGGGCGGACCATGTGGCGTCGTGGCTGACCAGGTTCCAGTTCGCCCAGCCGAGGTTGCCCAGCCGCTGCACGTCCGCCAGCCGCTGCTCCTGCCGGTCCGACGGGTCGAGCCGGATCCAGCTGACCACGAGCCCGTCGCCCAGCCGCGCCACCCGTACCGAGTACGTCGACAGTTCGGCGACGCCGGCCACCACGTCCTGCTGCCCGAACGGCTCGCCCTCGTACGGCCTCCCGGCGCTCAGCACATCCAGGCACCGCTGCCACAGCGACTCGTCCGCGATCGGCGGCCAGCACTCCAGGATCCGCAGCCCCACCAGCTCACGGCCACCACGCCCGATGACGTCGATCGCCTCCGGGGTGGCCGCGTCGATGCGGTAGTCCTCGATGTCGCCGGAGGGGGCGCGCAGCGGGGTGAGCAGCATCGCCGCGCCGGGCAGGGTGTCGAACACGGCCTGTACGGCTTCGGCGGCGCCGTCGGCGACGGGTTCCGGCCGGGCGTCGAAGGCCCGCAGCCGACCCGCGCACAGCCGGACGACCGCCCGCAGATGCTCGCGGGTGCGCGGCGTGAACGGAACGGGGCGGGTGCGCAGCACGCCGATCGCGACGTCGGCGGTGTCGCCGGTCACCACCGGCAGCCAGGCGCGCGACCGCCAGCGCTCGGGCGGGTCGCCGATGAGCAGGAACCGCTTCCGGTCCTCCGCGAGGTCCTCCAGCCAGCGCGCCTGCCGGGTGCGCAGCGTCTCCAGCGCGGCGATGCCGGTCAGCGGGGGCACCCGACGCCACTGGGCGGCCAGTGTGGCGTCGACGCCCGCGTGCCCGACCAGTTCGAGGCCGCCCTCGGGGAGCCGGGCGAAGATCATGACCGCGTCGGCGGCGACGGTGTGCGCGAGATGCTCCAGCAGGCATCCGGCCAGCTCCTGCGGGGTGCGCACGCCCACGAGTGCTCGGCCCAGTCGTCCCAGGGCGGTCGATCCGTCGTCGGACGGCTCACGGGCGGGCGGGGGGACCGGGACGCCGGGGTTGTCGGGCGCCGGCGGGGCCCGGTCGGGGGCCGGGATGGCCTTGCCGGGGGAGCCGTTGCCGAGCGTGATCCAGCACTCCTCGATCAGCGTGCGGTTCCCGGCGTTCGCGCGCCTGAGGAGTTCCTCGTGCGCCGCGTCCGCGGAGCACCCGGTGAGGGCCATGAGAGCGCCCTTGGCCCGCTCCAGGACAGCCGAGGTCGCCGCCAGGTCCCGCAGCCGGTCCAGCTCGGCGCGTCGCCCGGCCATGGCTCCGGCCGATGTGACCGTCTCGGATCCGGTGCTGTTCTCCGCCGGGATCGCGGGGTCGCTCGTCACGCGTCGAGCATCGCACAGGGACCCCCCGGAGAGCGCAAGGTCGCCTGGAGGGAATCCACTCGAAAGCGCAAGGCGTGGCCATGGCTGGTCACGCCGGTTCCGGTCGGCGAAGCAGTGAAGTGCTCCCGAAGCCCCCTCAGCGCCCCATGTTGCGCTCCACCAACGCGTCGGTCACCGCCCGTACGCTGCGCGCGATGTGCTGGAGCTGCAGCACCTCGGCGGCGTACAGCTTGATCGTGTGCTCGATGACCGACTCCGGCATGCCGAGCCGCGGCAGGTCGGCGCGGGCGGTCTGCAGGGCGGTGCGGGCGACCCGGATCTCGTGCTGGACCTGGATCTGCGCGTGCCGGGCGAGCAGCACGGGGTGGCGGATCAGCGCCGGATAGCCGGCGTACCGCGCCGGTACCAGCTCGCGCAGCCACTTGGCCGCCGAGCGCTCCCAGTCGTAGCTGCCGGGGGTCTTGACCTGGCACGGCCAGTCCGGGCTGGTGCGCGTGGACGTCAGGGGCATGATCATCGCTTCCGGTGTGCTGCGGTGCGGAGGTGGTCCGCGGTGGTGGGGCGGCCCCGGCCTAGGGGATGACCGGGGCCGCCCTGACCGAACACCCAGGGCACCGACGCGGGTAGGGGACGTCGGCTTCGGGTGTTCGTGCGGGCACCCGGGAAAGCAGGCCTGCGCATGGGCTGACGGTCGGCTCTCTCGGGCGGGTGCGGATCCGCGAGCAGTATTTATATATGCCGATCGCTTTGCAAGACGTATGAAAACATTCATGCGCGCTTTGAAATGAAAGGTCCCTTTGTAATTCCGCTCAGGTAGGGGCGGGAGCTCAGTCCCGCAGGAAGAACTGGTGCTGGTCGGAGACGTGCTCGTACGCCTCCAGGCGGGCCTGGGTGCGTTCCGGGTCGGCGTCCGTCATGGCCTGGAGCAGCGCGGCCGCCATCACGCCGGGCGCCGCGTAGGAGTCGAAGACGAGCCGGGAGCCCGTGCCGGTGGCGAACGTGACGTCGGCCTCGTCGGCGACCGGTCCGAGCGCCAGGTCGGTGATCAGGGCGACGCGCAGCCCGGCGCCGCGCGCGAGGCGTACCGCGGCGAGGGTCTCCTGGGCGTGCCGGGGCATCGAGAACGCCAGCACCCAGGTGCCGCCGGCCTCGCGGGACTGCAGCAGCGCGTCGTAGGCGACGCTGCCGCCCTTCGTCACCAGCCGTACGTCGGGGTGGATACGGCGCGCGGCGTACGCGAAGTACTCGGCGAGCGAGGCGGAGATGCGCAGCCCCAGCACGGTCAGCGGGGTCGACTCCGACAGCTGGCGACCGATCGCGATCACCTGGTCGGGGTCGGCGAAGTCACGGCGCAGGTTCTCCAGGTTCTCGATCTCGGCGTCCACCGCGGCCTGGAGTTCGTTGCCGCGGTCCTCCTCGGCGGTCGCGGGGCCGCCGGCCAGCGCGCCGAGGGCGATCGCCTGGAGCTTCTCCCGTAGCGCGGGGTAACCGCTGAAGCCGACCGCGGCGGCGAAACGCGTCACCGACGGCTGGCTGACCCCGGCACGGTCGGCGAGCTCGGTGATCGACAGGAACGCCGCCTCGGTGAGGTGCTCGATCAGGTACTGCGCGATGCGCCGCTGCCCCGGCGACAGTCTGGGCTGGTCGAACAGCGCCCTGAGCTGGGAACTCGGGGCGGCCTCCGCCTCCGGTGCGGTCTTCCCCGAGGTGATCGCGGATGCCTGTGCGCGTGCCTGCTGCGGCGATGCCACGGGTGCGCCTCCTTTGCTTCCCACGGAGCTTCAACATAGCTCACGCACCGTGGCGATCAGGGGCCCATGCCGGTCATCCGGGGGCGGCCCGAGCGGGGGCGCATGCCGGTCACCGGGGGCGGTCGGAGGAGGTGTGCACGCGGGTCACCGGTGGCAGCCGGAGCAGGGGCCAATGCCAGTCACCGGGGCGGTCGGAGCAGGGGCGCACGCGGGTCACCGGTGGCAGCCGGAGCAAGGGCCAATGCCAGTCACGGGGGGCAGTTGGAGCAGGGGCGCATGCCGGTCACCGGGGCGGTCGGAGCAGGGGCGCATGCCGGTCACCGGGGGCAGTTGGGCCAGGGGCGCACGCCGGTCACCGAGGGCGGCCGGAACCGGTGCGGGAGTCGGGGTCGTGCACAGGCTCCCGCACCGGCCGGGCGTCACCGCTTCAGCAGCCGTACCGACAGACCGCGCGCGGTGTAAAGCGGCACGGCCCGCAGCGTGTCGGAGTCCAGCTCGACGCGGTCGAACTGGCCGCGCAGCACCGGGACGTCGAGCACGCGGATCGTCCTGCCCGCGGCCGGCGGCTTGTCGGCGTCGAGCCGCAGGGACAGCGTGCTGCCCCGGCCGAGCATCGCCCGGCGCGTCACCTCCAGGGCGGGCTCCTTGCCCGAACGCAGGGTCACCTCCAGCGTGCCCGACTCCTGGGCGTAGGTGCCGTGCACCTGCACCGACTTGGCGAGCCTCAGCGTGCCGCCGGTCACCCGCACGTCACCGTGCCCCAGCGCGTGGCCCGAACCGGCGGCCAGCACACCGCCCGAAACCACCGTGCCGCCGGTGTACTTGTTGTGGCCCGTCAGGGTCAGCGTGCCGGTGCCCCGCTTGGTCAGCCCGCCCCGCCCGTCGATGTCGTTGCGCCAGGCGTCGGCTGCGCCGAAGCCGCCGGCCGCCGCGTTCAGCGTCACTGTCACGTCGGAGTCGAAGGCGCCGTAACCGTCCGCCGCGGCGAACAGGTTCAGCCGGCCCCACTGCTCGACGCCGTCCAGCAGCACGTACCCCGAGGGCAGCGCGGTCGTGCGCAGCACCTCGCGGCGCTGCTCGGCGGTCAGATACGGCAGCCGCGTCTCCAGCAGCACCTCCGCGCCCTTGGGCACGGTCATCGGCTTGCTACGGCCGTGCCGGGTCAGGATGTACGTCAACCGGGGCCGCACGGAACGGGCGTTGGCGGCCCGGTCCGCGTACGGGTCGGTCTCGGCGTCGGCCGAGTGCGCGTAGGCGTTCAGGGTGTCCGCCGTGGTGCCGGTCCGCGCCCGGAAGTAGGCGAGGGCCTGGGCGCGCGCCGCGGCCTTCAGCTCCGCGTTCGCCGGGTCGGCCAGCGCGGCCGCCGCCAGGGCCGTGGCCATGACGCGGCCGCCGATGACGTCGACGGGGGAGTGCATACCGGCCACGATCCGGGTGTCGGCGAGCGCGAAGGCGTGCGTCACCAGCTCCTGGAACCGCTCGGGTATCGCGTAGGCGTACGCCAGGCACGCCAGGTGCAGGGCGTTGGCGTGACCGCTGGGGAACCCGCCGTCGTCGGCGGGGCTGGTGCTGCGCTGACGCAGCAGCTGCGGGGCGACGATCACCTCGCAGTCGTACACCGGGTAGCCGAACGCGTCCGTCCGCCCGGTGTCGACGACCTCGCTGTCCTCGTTCATGCGCCACGGGCGCGGGTACTGGTATGTGAACTTGGCGGGGTTGCTGGAGGCGAACGGGCCGCGCACCGTGTTGACCAGCTCGGCCACCTTGCCCAGCTCCGAGGCGGTCGAGCCCGCGCCGAGCGCCGATCCGGCGGGCGCGTCGGCCGGAACCGCGTCGCTGATCTTGGTGGCCGGGGTGCCGTCCGGGGCGCTGGTGATCGAGGTGACCGCCTTGGCGCCCTCCCGGTACAGGCCGGCCAGCGGGCCCAGGCCCGCGATCATCGCGTAGCTCTGGTGCTGCCGGTCGACGATGAACGCCTCCTTGGCCTGCTCCGGCGTCCGCCTGGCCGTGATCCGGGCGCAGTAGCGCATGTTGGCGCGCAGCACCTCGGGGTGGAGCGGCGTGCCGGTGTTCCAGGCGTCGCCGGTCTTCCACACCTCGGCCATCCCGCCGAGGATCCGCACCACGGCGTTGGTCTCGGGCGTCCGGTTGGCAGTGTCGTTGCTCTTGTAGTCGTCGACGAACGCGGCGAGCGGGGTGGCGGCCTTGGCGTCCGCGGCGGCCAGCCAGCCGGCGAAGGTCGGGGCGGCCAGCAGTCCCGCGGAGGTGCCCAGCGAGGTCCTGAGGAAACCCCGGCGGTTGAGGGCGAGCTGACCCGCCGACGCGGTGGACGGGTGCCCGGCTGGTGACGGCATGAGGGTGCCTCTCTGGAGTTCGGGTGGGTGGGTGCGGTGGCGACGGGGGTGGGTGAGGCACTCAAGGCCTGCGAGCGAAGATCTACGGGCGAGTTGTGTCGGTCCGGGGATGGTCCGGCGACGGCGCCATGTCCTGCGGGTGAACGAGATCTGGTGATCTCTGTGCGGGTGTGTTCGTTCTGCCTGACGGACATTGATGTTCGCTGTGTGAACGCGTGGGATCCTATCCGATGCCGCGTTCGCCGAAGCGGCCGCGCGGAAAGGCTGACCGACGTGCATCTCCCTTACCAGCGCCGTCCGTTGCACGACCTGCCGGACACCCCCGAGGCCTACGACGCCGTCCTCGCCGCCGTCACCGAGCAGGCCCTGGCCCGCATCGCGCCCGACGGCAGCCTCGAACACCCCGCCGCCGTCCTCGACGTCGGCGACACCTCCCTCGGCGTCACGTCCCTGCTGGCGCTCGCCTGGCAGCGCGGCCGGGATCCACGCCTGCCGGAGGTGGTGCGCCGCAGCCTCGCCTTCCATCTGCGCGAGCGGGTGTTCCGCGAGGACAACCCCGGCTATCCGAACCTGAGGATCCGCGGCTCCGGACTGCCGTACGCCCGCTTCGCCCTGCGGGCGGGCGCGCACCCGCACGGCGACTGGCCGAGCACGGTGTGGGCGCTGCTGCAGACGGTCAACGTGCTGGACGCGACGGACAGCATCCTCGACGACGAACCGGTCAGCGCGCTGCGGGAGTTGGCCCACGGCTACTGGCGCTGGCTGACCGAGGCCACCTTCTTCAACCCGCAGCAGGCCGGCAACCAGGCGATCGCCTGCGTCGTCGGCGGCCTGATGCTGGCACGCCATCTCCCGCCCGCGGAGGGCAAGGCGGTTCGGCTCCGGGCGATGAGTCTGTACGACCACGAGATCCGCGCCCGCCGGATCCGCGACCGGGGTGCCCTCCTGCCACCCGAGCACGGCGGGGCGTACGACAACAACTACGGCCCCATCTCCCTCTCCTTCCTCGCCCAGGCCCACCGGGTCAGCGGCGAGGAGGTCTTCGCCGAGGACGGCGACGCGCTCGCCCGCTATCTCGACGCCCGCCTGACGGGCGGCGGCTTCGACCTCGGCGGGCCCCGCTACAGCGAACAGCACTGCGGCTTCGAGGCGGTCCTCGGCCTGCGGCACTTCGGCCGCCGTATCGGCGCCGACCTGGGCCGCTACCGGGGCGACACCCGCTGGGCCCGGCACGCGGCACAGCCCGACGGCGGCCTCGACGGCCACTTCGCCTTCATGCTCGTCTGGCAGATCCAGGACACCCCGGGCTGGCACCGCACGCCCTCGACGACCCCGGCCCGCCACCAACTGCGCGCGGGCGGCGTCTCGGTGGCGTTCGACGACCGGATGACCCCGTCACTGATCGAGGCGGCGGGCACCTACTACCTCCCGGCCGCCGTCCACCGCCAGCACGGCTTCGGCCCGGTGACGGACGGCTTCCTGCTGTGCCGTCCGTTCGGCGAGGTCCGCGTCCGCGACCTGCGCACCGGCGGCCTCGCGGGCAAGCTGGTCACCCAGCCGGTCGTGGACCGCGAGCACGTCCTGCGTCATGTGCGGTCCCTGTACGTCACCGACGGCACGCGTCTGTGGGTGACGGTCGCCGTGCAGCGGCTGGCCGGGACGCCGTATCTGCTGGCCGGGATGCCGTACGCGGCGGACGACGGCGACCGGGTGCGCAGGACCGCGCAGCCCGCCGGCGTGACCTCCGCGGGCCCCCTGCGCCTGACGCACCCCTCGGCGCCGGGGCCCGACCACTTCGACGCCCGCGCCGAGGTCACCCAGGAGCAGGCGGCGTTCGCACTCGCCGCCGACCCGCGCGTCTTCGGCAACCCGGACGAAAGCTGGCGGCACCTGATCTCCTCCACGGCCCTGGAGGCGGCCCCGGCCCCGGAGGCACCGGCGGACCTGCACGTCTTCGCCGTCCGCTACGGCGATCCGACCCCGTTCGCCCCCACGTTCGAGCCCGGCCCACGCGGCCTGACGGTCCGCACGGAGGCCTTCACGGCCCTGATCGGCATCGCGGCGGGCGACACCCACGGCGAACCGGAGCTGAGACTCAAGCCCCACTAACCGGCGAACCGGAGTTGACGTCGAAACCCCGCCAGCCCATGCCCACGACCAGGTCCGCACGCCCCCGGGTCGCCGCCACCAGCTCGGCGTTGCGCTGGTCCGTCCCCAGTACCCACGCCACCGCCTCCTCGTGGCCCTTGCCGAACTCCTCGTGCCGGGCGACGAGGCGGCGGATTCGCTCCGGCTCGGGCAGTTCGCAGAACCACACCTCGTCCAGCTGCGGCCGGACCCGCGCCCAGGCGCCCGAGTCGAGCAGCAGGTAGTTGCCCTCGGTCACGATCAGGCGGGCGGTCGCCGGGACCGGGATCGCGCCCGCGATCGGCTGCTCCAGGACGCGCTCGAAGCCGGGCGCGTACACCACGTCGTCACCGTCCTCGTGCAGCCGCCGCAGCAGGGCCGCGTACCCGGCCGCATCGAAGGTGTCGGGCGCGCCCTTGCGCTCGCGGCGGCCGAGCCGGTCCAGCTCCACGTCGGCGAGGTGGAAGCCGTCCATGGGGACGTGTGCGACCCAGGGCCGGCCGGTGTCGTTCAGCTCCCGCACCAGGCGTTCCGCGAGGGTCGTCTTGCCCGCGCCGGGGCTGCCGGTGATGCCGAGGACGGCCCGGCGGCCGTCCGCCGCGAGGGCACGGGCGCGGGCCAGGAGGTCGTCGAAGGTCACTGGCACACAGCAGAGTGTGGCATCCGGCCGACGGGCGATGAGTTCCGGCTCCGGGCAGAGTCGGATCAGGGGAGAGATGAGGAAGAAGGGGGGTTGCGAGACGAGGAAGAAGGGGGGTTGCGAGACGAGGAAGAAGGGGGGAGAGACAGGAAGAAGGGAGCAAGGCACATGTCCGACGACGAGACCCTGATCCGTGACCTCATCACCCGGTGGGCCGAAGCCGTCCACCGTGGAGACCTCGACGGCGTCCTCGCGGACCACACCGAGGACATCGTCATGTTCGACGTGCCGCCACCGCACGAGGGCGTCCGCGGTATCGACGCCTACCGGGACACCTGGCCGCCGTTCTTCGAGTGGCAGTCCCAGGGCGCGTCCTTCGAGATCGAGTCCCTGGACGTCACCGCGGGCACCGAGGTGGCCTACGCGCACGCCCTGCTGCGCTGCGGCATGCCCAAGGAACTCGCCGCGCAGCCCACCCTGCGCCTGCGGCTGACGATTGGCCTGCGCAAGGAGGACGGCCGCTGGCGGATCGCGCACGAGCACCACTCGTTCCCCCTCGACTGACCGTCGTACGGCGGAACGTGCCCGGTGTGGCGCCCGCCACCCACTGGACCCCGGCGAGCCGGGGAACCGTCCCTGTATGACAGAGCTCGGTCTCCCCGAAGAAATCCTGGCCTGCCTCTTCGACCTCGACGGGGTCGTCACCAAGACGGCCGTGGTGCACGCCGCCGCCTGGAAGGAGACGTTCGACGCCTTCCTGCGCGAGCGCGACGGCGACGACTTCCGGCTGTTCGACGCCGTCGCCGACTACGACGAGTATGTCGACGGCCGCCCCCGCGCGGACGGCGTGCGCACCTTCCTCGCCTCCCGCGGCATCCACCTGCCCGAAGGCAGCCCCGACGACCCGCCCGACGCCCCGACCGTGCACGGCGTCGGCAACCGCAAGAACGAGCTCCTCCTGGCGAAGATCCGCAGCGGCGGCGTCGAGGCCTACGACAGCACCCTGCGCTACATCGAGGCGGTCCGCGCCCAGGGCCTGCGCACCGCGATCGTCTCGTCCAGCGCCAACTGCCGTGACGTGCTGCGCGCGATCGACGCCGAGGAGCTGTTCGACGTACGCATCGACGGCGTGGTGGCGGCGGAGCGGAAGCTGCCGGGGAAGCCGCGACCGGACACCTTCCTGGCCGCCGCCCACGACCTCGGCGTCGAGGCGCGGCAGGCGGCCGTGTTCGAGGACGCGCTGGCCGGCATGGACGCCGGGCGCGCGGGCGACTTCGGTTACGTTGTCGGCGTCGACCGCGCCGGACAGGCCGAGGCCCTGTACGCGCACGGCGCGGACCGGGTCGTAGAGGATCTCGCCGAACTGGGGGGCAAGGAGTGATCGCACAGGGGGCGTACGCCGTCGAGCCGTGGACCGTGCGGGAGACGGACCTCAAACTCGACGTGCTGGCACAGAGCGAGTCCGTGTTCGCGTTGTCCAACGGCCATGTCGGCTGGCGCGGCAACCTCGACGAGGGCGAGCCGCACGGCCTGCCCGGCTCGTACCTCAACGGGGTGCACGAGCTGCATCCGCTGCCGTACGCCGAGGCCGGGTACGGCTATCCGGAGTCCGGTCAGACGGTCATCAACGTCACCAACGGCAAGGTCGTCCGGCTGCTCGTCGACGACGAGCCGTTCGACCTGCGCTACGGGCGGCTCGTCGCGCACGAACGGACCCTGGATCTGCGCAGGGGTGTCCTTGAGCGGGTCTGCGAGTGGACCTCACCGGCCGGTTCGACGGTGCGGGTGCGTTCGACGCGGCTGGTGTCGCTCACGCAGCGGGCGATCGCCGCCGTGGCGTACGAGGTGGAGCCCGTCGACAGCCGTACGCGGGTGGTGATCCAGTCGGAGCTGGTCGCCAACGAGAGCCTGCCCGAGCCGAACGGCGACCCGCGTGCCGCCCGGGCGCTGAAGTCGCCGCTGGAGCACGAGGAGGACTTCGCCGACGGCCCCCGGCTGCGCCTCGTGCACCGCACCCGGCGCAGCGGCCTGCGCGTCGCCGTGGCCGCCGACCACGTCCTGACCGGCCCGGAGCGCACGACCACGAGCAGCGAGAGCAATGTGGACGTGGCCCGCCTGACCGTCACCTCCGTGCTCGACCCCGGTGAGCGGCTGCGGGTGGAGAAGCTGGTCGCGCACGGCTGGTCCGGCGTCCGCTCCCGGCCCGCGATGAGCGACCAGGTCGAGGCGGCGCTGGCGGCGGCCGCGCACAGCGGCTGGCAGGGCCTGCTCGACGAACAGCAGGCGTATCTGGACGACTTCTGGGCGCGGGCCGACGTAGAGGTCGACGGCGACGAGGAGATCCAGCAGGCGGTCCGCTTCGCCCTCTTCCACGTCCTCCAGGCGGGCGCCCGCGCCGAGGGCCGAGCGATACCCGCCAAGGGCCTGACCGGCTCCGGCTACGACGGCCACGCCTTCTGGGACACCGAGACCTTCGTGCTGCCCCTGCTGACCTACACCTCGCCGGGTGCCGTCGCCGAGGCGCTGCGCTGGCGGCAGAACACCCTGCCCGCCGCCCGCGAACGCGCCGCCCAACTCGGCCTGCGCGGCGCGGCGTTCCCATGGCGGACGATCGAGGGCTCGGAGGGTTCGGCGTACTGGCCCGCCGGCACCGCCGCCTTCCACGTCAACGCCGACATAGCCGACGCCGTCGTCCGGTACGTGGCGGCGACCGGCGACCGCGACTTCGAGCGGGACACCGGCGTGGAGCTGCTGGTGGAGACGGCCCGGCTGTGGCGCTCCCTCGGCCACCACGACCACCACGGCGCCTTCCACATCGACGGTGTCACCGGCCCGGACGAGTACAGCGCGATCGCCGACGACAACACGTACACCAACCTCATGGCCCGGGCGAACCTGCTGGCCGCCGCCGCCGCCGTCGAACGCCACCCGGAACAGGCCGCGCAACTGGACGTGGACCACGAGGAGAGCGCCGCCTGGCGCGCAGCGGCCACCGCCATGCACATCCCGTACAACCCCGACCTCGGCGTGCACGAGCAGCACGCGGGCTTCACCCGCTACCAGCGCTGGGACTTCGAGTCGACGGGCCCCGACCAGTTCCCGCTGATGCTGCACTTCCCGTACTTCGACCTGTACCGCAAGCAGGTCGTCAAGCAGGCCGACCTGGTCCTTGCGATGTACACCTGCGGCAGCCACTTCGACGACGAGCACATCGCCCGCAACTTCGCCTACTACGAGCCGCTGACGGTGCGGGACTCCTCGCTCTCCGCCTGCGTCCAGGCCGTCATCGCCGCCCAGGCCGGCCATCTCGGCCTCGCCTACGACTACACCGTCGAGGCGGCCCTGATGGACCTGGCCGACCTGGAGCAGAACACCCGCGACGGGCTGCACATCGCGTCGCTGGCCGGTACGTGGATGGCGCTGGTCGCCGGTTTCGGCGGGATGCGCCGCACCGGCGACACGCTGCGCTTCGCGCCCCGCCTGCCCGAACGGTTCAGCAGGCTCGCCTTCACGATCCAGCTCCTCGACCGCCGCCTGCACGTGGAGATCAGCCCCGACAAGGCCACGTACACCCTGCTATCCGGCCCACGCCTGACGATCACTCACCACGGCGAGCACCTGAACGTCGGCCCCGACAGCCCCGCCGTCCGCACGGTCCCGCCGACACCCGAGCGCCCGACCCCGGAACAGCCCCCGCACCGCACACCGAACGCCCACTGAGCCCACTCACGTAAGCTAATGTTCTTGATTGTTTTCCCTGAATCCTCCCCAAGTTCATCGACCGTGGGGGTTTCAGTAACCCGGTGAGCTTGGGGGAGGGGCCGGACCATGGCCGAAAGTGCGAGGGTGACCCGTGTCGGAAGGCTGCGCCTCGGCCCGCCGGGCGCCCCGGCGGTGGTGGCGGGCGCCTTCACCGTGGCGCAACTCCTGCTGGTGCCGCCCGGCATGGGCCTCGGCTGGGACGAGACGGTGTACGTCAGCCAGGTCGGCGACCAGGCCCCCGCCGCCTTCTTCAGCGCACCCCGCGCCCGCGGCGTCTCCCTGCTGGTGGCGCCGATCGCGTCCTGGTCGACGTCCACCGCACTGCTCCGCGTCTACCTCGCACTCCTCGCCGGCCTCGGCCTCTACCTGGCCCTGCGCTCCTGGCGCGGCCTGTTCCCGCCCCGGGTCCTGGCCACCGCCGGCGCCCTGTTCGGCACCCTCTGGGTGACGCTCTTCTACGCCCCGCAGGCCATGCCCAACTACTGGGTGGCGATCGGCGCGCTGATCTGCGTCGGCTGCTTCGTGCGGGCCGGGGACAGCGCCAGGGCGCTGTGGGGGATCGGGGCGAGCGCGGCGCTGATGGCGTTGATGCGGCCGACGGACGCGGTGTGGGTGACGATTCCCTTGCTGGTCCTCGCCGTGTCCGTACGGCAGTGGCGAGCCCTCGCGGCACTGCTGGCGGGCCTGGCGGCCGGGGCCGCGGAGTGGATCGTCGAGGCCTACGTCAGTTACGGCGGCCTCGGGGAGCGGCTGGCCGAGGGCTCCCGCATCCAGGGCGGACTCGGCCTGAACTTCGCCGTCGACGATCAACTGCGCAGCCTGGTCGGCCGTACCCTGTGCCGCCCGTGCACCGCGCCGATGCCCAACCCGGTCATCACCCTGTGGTGGTACGCCCTTCCGCTCCTCGCCGCGCTCGGCCTCGCGATCGCCATCCGCGCCGGCCGCACCAGACCCACCCTCGCCGCCCTCGCCTGCGCCACGACGGCCGCCGTCCCCTACCTCTTCCTGATCGAGTACGCGGCCCCCCGCTTCCTGCTGCCCGCCTACGCGCTCCTCGCCCTCCCCGCCGCCGACGCGCTGTGGCGCCTTGTCACCGCACCGGACGGGCGGTGGCGGCCCGTGGCGGCGACACTGGTCGCGCTCGGGCTGGCCGGTCATCTGGCGGTGCAGTACGTCGTCCTGGACCGCACCGCGCAGCGCACCGTCGCCGACCGCGAGGACTGGGTGCGCACCGCCGACCGACTGCACAGCCTCGGGGTACGCCCGCCCTGCCTGCTCACCGGCCACCAGGCCATCCCCATCGCGTACTACACCGGCTGCTCCTCCGGCGCGGTCCGCGGCCACAACGCCAACACCACCGAGGCGGAGATCCTGAGCAGCGCCCGCCGCATCCCCGTCGCCACCCTGACCACAGCCGACGGCCGCCCACCGGCGTACGCCCGCGACTGGACCGAGCACCGGCTCGACGGGCTGCGGGTGTACGTCGCACCGCGGAGCGGGCCTGGGGAACCGGCGCTTACCAAGGCTCCGTGACCCGGCCGGGACGTTTCCCCGGCGCCCGCCTCAGGTAGGACTCCGATTGTCGGCTCGGACGAGGGGGGAGTGGCATGGCGGGACACGAGAGCGCCGGACGACTGGGGGACGAGTTCTGCGTCCCCGGCAGCTCGTCCTTCACGGAGTTCCTCGCGGCGTACCGCCCGGAGCTGCTGCCCATGCGTCGCCCCTTCCCCGACGGCGTCCGCGCGGCGGACGACCGGTTCCCGCACGGCACCACCGTGCTGGCGCTCGGCTACCGCGACGGCGTGCTGATCGCCGGGGACCGCAGGGCCACCTCGGGCAACCTCATCGCCCAGCGCGACCTGGAGAAGGTGCACCCCGCGGACGACTACACCGCCGTCGCCTTCGCGGGCAGCGTCGGGCTCGCCGTGGACATGGTGAAGCTGTACCAGGTCGAGCTGACGCACTTCGAGAAGATCGAGGGCACCCCGATGACCTTCAGCGCGAAGGCGACCCGGCTGGCCGGCATGATCCGGCAGAACCTCGGCCAGGCCATGCAGGGCCTCGCCGTCGTGCCGCTCCTGGCCGGTTACGACGTCAAGGCCGCCGGGGGCGCGCGGGGCCGCATCTTCGGCTTCGACGTGGTCGGCGGGGCCTACGAGAAGCCGGACTTCCACGCCGAGGGCTCCGGTTCGCCGTACGCGCGGGGCGCGTTGAAGAAGCTGTTCCGCCCGGGCATGTCCCGGCGCGAGGCCGCCCTGGCCGCCCTCCACGCCCTGTACGACGCGGCCGACGACGACTCCGCGACCGGCGGCCCGGACATCAACCGCCGCATTTTCCCGATCGTCTCCGTCATCACCGAGGACGGCTTCGAACGCCTGCCCGCTCAGGAGACGGAGGAACTGACCCACGAGATGGTCGAACAACGCCGCACCCGCCCCGACGGGCCGAACGCCACACCGTGACAGCGGTGTTCAGGGAGCGAGTGGCCGTGCCGCCACGGCCCGCTCCACCGCCTCGCCCCGACCGTCCGGCTCGACCCGGTACAGCCGCGCGCCCGGCGCGCGAGTCACCACCTCCGCCAGTTCCCCGTCCGTGAACAGCGCGCCCACCCCGTCGTCCAGGGCCCACCCGGCGGGCAGCCGGCCGGTCGCCACGGCCTCCCGGTACGAGGGGCGGCGGCCGGGCTCACTGTCGTAGTGCGGGCAGACCGAGCCGGGGAGCAGGCCCAGGCCGTCCGGCAGGAAGGTGAGCGGGCCGAACGAGTCGGTGTGGGAGCCCTCGGCCCAGCAGTTGGCGCCCGCGCTGATCCCGCACAGCAGGGTCCCCCGGTCGTAGGCCTCGGCGAGCAGCCGGTCGACGCCGTGCGTGCGCCAGACGGCCAGCAGGTTCGCGGTGTTGCCGCCGCCGACGTACACCACGTCCTGCGCGAGCAGGAAGGACCGCAGCGCGGCGTCGTCCAACTCCCGCCGGAACAGCGGCAGGACGGACGGCTCGCACCGCCGGGGCCCGAACGCGTCCAGGAACCGCTCGATGTAGCCGGGCGCGTCGCCGCTGGCGGTGGGGACGAAGCACACCTTCGGCCGGGACGCGCGCGCCTGGCCGAAAACCCAGTCGTCCAGCAGTCCGTCCTCGTCGGTGGAGAAACCCCCGCCGAGCAGGGCCAGACGACGTGCGGGAGCGGCGGTCACGGGCATGCCTCCTGGGCGCGGGACGGGAACGTCGGGCCCAGTCTCCCAAGGCTCACACCCTCAGCTGTCCCCGCCACTTGGTGATCTCCTTCGCCGGGTCTCCGGTGTAGGACCAGGGAGTCCGGGTGTACCGGCGGCCGAGCAGCCGGAGGAGTTCCGTGGCGATCGCGGAGGCACCTGCGTGGCAGGCGGCGTGGGCCAGGTAGTTGAGGTCGCGCAGTTCGACCGGGGTGACCGGGGTGTCCGGGCGTTCCTGGAGCCAGCGCTGCCAGGTGCGGCGTACGTCGCTGACGGCGCCGTCGTGGTCCCAGTGCTGGCCGAGACGGACCGCGGAGTGGAGGCCGCGGGCGGCGTCCAGGGCGTAGCGGAACTCCTCGACGCGGGCGTACTGCACCAGCACCGGCAGCGCGCAGCCGGGTGGGGCCACTCCGGCGGCGTCGCGGGCGAAGTCGTACATCAGGCCGTGGGTGCCGTGCCAGCGGGCGGAGTAGTAGTGCAGGACCTGAAGGTGGCCCTCCATGCTGTACGGGTCCCGCTGGTGCAACTCGTCCCACCAGCGAGCCAGTTCGCGCCTGCGCACCCCCTGCGGGTACAGGCGGGCCACGGAGATCAGCGAGATCCACGGCGTCGGGTCCGCCGGGTACGCCTCCGCGGCGCGCATGCACGCCATGACCGTGCCGTCGATCCGCTCCTGCTCGATCGGCACGCCCCGCCCGGCCGCGATGGCCAGGTTGAACGCCCGGGCCGTCTCGGTCGCGGCCCGCAGGACCAGCGCGTCGGCGCTGTACGGCTCGGCGGCCAGCCAGGACTCCACCGCCGAACTGCCCGCGCAGGCCTGCGCGAGCAGCCGCACCCGGTGCCCCCGCAGGGGCCAGTCGGGGCCGGTGGACCGCAGCAGTTCGCGCAGCCCCTGCCAGCGGCCGATGACGATGTCGTGGCGGGCCGCGGTGAGGTCCGCGTCCCCGCAGTCGGGGTCGAAGTCGGGGGCGAAACGGTCGCGCGCCATCAGGGTCTCTTTCAGAAGTCGGTGGAGAGACCCTCATGGCTGCGGGAGCCCGCGGCCGCGTGGCCGTCGGGCGGGTAGTCCGGCACGATGGCGCGGGTCGCGTCCAGCCGGTCCGGACGGTAGTAGTCGCTGCCCCTGTGCCAGTACCAGAGCATCGGAACCAGGCCCACGGCGAGCCCGCCGACGCCGATCGCGACCGCCGTAGCGCTCAACTCGCCCAGGGACTCCACGAAGACCCAGAACATGAACAGCGAACCGAGCAACGGCCACACCCCGCCGAGCACGAAGTGCGCCGGCGAGCGGAGCAGCATCCCCCGGTAGGCGACGACCGCGGCGAGGCCCGCCAGGCCGTAGTACACGGCGATCTGCAGACCGATCGCCGAGATGGCCTCGGACAGGATGTCGCCCACCGAACCCAGCGCGTTGGCCGCGACGAACATCGCCAGCGCCACCGCGCCGACCAGGGCGATCGCCACCCACGGCGTGTTCCACCGGCGGTGCACCCGGCCCAGCGCGGAGGGCATCGTACGGTCCCGGCCCATCGCGAACAGCGACCGCGTGACCTGGATCAGCGTCGTCTCCAGCGTGGCGATGGTGGACAGCATCACCGCCGCGACGATCAGCTTGCCGCCCCAGCCCGGCCAGATCTCGTCGCCGAGCACGGCCAGCACGTCGGCGCCGTTCTCCTCGATCTGCCGGGTGGAAAGCACGATGTTCACCGCGATCGTGAACACCATGAACAGCAGGAAGACGATACCGACGCCGATGAGCCCGGCGAGACCCGTGGTACGGCGGCTGTTGCGGGTCTCCTCGCTGAGGTTGCAGGCAACGTCCCAGCCCCAGTAGTAGAACGCCGCGACCAGCGCCCCCGACGCGAAGCCCGACAGGCCGTCGAAGTGGCCGAACCCGAGCCAGGACCAGTCGAACGTGCGGGCGTTGTCCGAGTGCAGCAGTGCCAGCACCGCGAAGACGGCCAGGATGACCAGCTCCACACCCGACATCAGCAGCTGCGCGCGCACGGTCAGCCGGGCGCCGCCCAGCACCACCAGCAGCATCAGCAGGAACCACCCCGCGCCGACCACCGAGGCGAGCGCGGTGTTGTCCGCGAGGTCCTCGTCGAACAGCGCCAGCGTCATCGACCCGGCGGGCAGCGAACCGGCCACCATGAAGATCGTCGCCGACACCACCAGCGCCCAGCCGCTGATGAACCCCAGGAACGGATGGAGCGTACGGCCCACCCACGAGTAACTGGCGCCCGCGTTCACGTCGATACGGCTGAGATAGCTGAACGCCAGCGCGATGCCCAGCATGGGGATCGCGCAGTACAGCAGTGCCGCCGGGCCCGCCAGCCCCACCGCCCCGAACAGAACGGCCGTGGTCGCGGCCAGCGAGTAGGCGGGGGCGCTGCCCGCGACCGCCATCACCACGGTGTCGAACGTACTGAGGGCGCCTGCCTGCAGCCCTCTGCCCGTGCTCTTGCTCATCCTTGCGCTGCTTTCGACTTGCACGACGCGAGGGCGAACGCCCCGACGGCGTAAGTGGTGTGGGGGGTGAACCCGCCTGCGGCCGACGAGGGATGGCCTCGGGCCGGGGCGGCAGAAAAAGCGGAGGGTGGGCGTGGTGGCCGCCCCGTTGTCGGACGGTCACACCGAGTGTGCGAGTGATGATAGCCCCGCGCGTCGGCCTTGCAAGATTGACCTCTGCGGAAATCTCGCGGACCGCCGCATGGCCAACTCCGCTGCCGGTCACGGACCTTGTCGCCCGCGAAGCGGAACCCGCGCGGTCCGGCCTGGGAGACGGGCGAATGGAGTGTGCCCGACGGGAAACGCGGACAGGGACCAACGCCGAGATCGACGAGCCGACGCGGCCGCGACAGGGAGGCAGCCATGGGCAGCGAAGGAACGCGTCCCGAACCGGGGGCGGACGACGCGATGGCCGACGACGCCTACCAGCCCACCGGGACCAACGAGGAGCAGGAGGACGCCGCGCCCCTCGACCTGCAGGACGCCGTCGACGAGCGCACGTACGACGACACCCTGGACGAGGGCTACTCGCCGGCGGAGAAGCCGCTCGGCGTCAGCAAGCACGGCACCACGGCCGCCGAACAGCACACCGGCGAGACCCTCGACCAGCGCCTCGCCCAGGAGCGCCCCGACGTGGAGGAACCCGCCGGGGACGACATCGGCGACCTGGCCGGCGGCGCGGGCGAGCCGGTCGACCCCGAGGCGGGCACCGAGCGCGCCGGGCGGCTGGTGGCCCCGGACGAGGGGGCGCACCCGGACACGACGAAGGAGGCGGTCGCGCAGGACAAGGGCATCGACGCGGGGGCCGCGGGCGCCGAGGAGGCGGCCGTACACATCGTGGACGAGGACACGACCTGACCGGTCAGTCGGCGATGCGGTCGATCTGGCGCAGCTTGTTCGTGGCGTCCAGGGCGGCCACCTTGTAGGACTCCGCCAGCGTCGGATAGTTGAACACCGCATCGACCAGGTAGTCGACCGTGCCGCCGCACCCCATCACGGACTGCCCGATGTGGATCAGCTCGGTCGCCCCCGTGCCGAAGCAGTGCACGCCGAGCAGCGTGCGGTCCTCGGGGGAGACCAGCAGCTTCAGCACGCCGTGCGAGTCCCCGATGATCTGCCCCCGGGCCAGCTCACGGTAGCGGGACACACCGACCTCGAACGGCACCCGGTCGTCGGTGAGCTGGTCCTCCGTACGCCCCACGAAGCTGATCTCCGGGATGGTGTAGATGCCGATCGGCTGGAGGTTGTGCATCCGCCCCACCGGCTCCCCGAAGGCGTGGTACGCCGCCGCCCGCCCCTGCTCCATCGAGGTCGCCGCCAGCGCCGGATAGCCGATGACGTCGCCGACGGCGTAGATGTGCGGCACCTGCGTGCGGTAGTGCTCGTCGACCGTGATCCGGCCGCGCGCGTCGGCGGTCAGGCCCGCCTTGTCGAGGTCGAGGCCGTCCGTGAGGCCCTGCCGGCCCGCCGAGTACATCACCGCGTCCGCCGGGATCTTCTTGCCGCTCTCCAGCACGGTCAGGGCACCCCGGGGATGCCGCTCGACCGCGGCGACGGTCTCCCCGAACCGGAACGTCACCGCGAGGTCCCGCAGGTGGTACTTGAGCGACTCGACGACCTCGACATCGCACATGTCGAGCATCCCGGCCCGCTTCTCGACCACCGTCACCTTGCTGCCGAGGGCGGCGAACATGCTCGCGTACTCCATGCCGATCACCCCCGCACCCACGATGACCATGGAGCGCGGGACGCGTTCGAGGGCCAGGACGTTGTCCGAGTCCATGATCGTGCGGCCGTCGAACTCGACGCTGTCCGGCCGGGCGGGCCGGGTGCCGGTGGCGATCACGATGTGCTCGGCGCTGATCAGCCGCTCCCGGCCGCCGATCTCTTGCAGGGCGACGGTGTGCGGGTCGACGAAGCGGCCCGTGCCGGGGAACAGGGTGACGTGGTTGCGGGAGAGCTGGTTGCGGATGACGTCCACCTCGCGGCCGACCACGTGCTGGGTGCGCGCGATCAGGTCGGCGACGGTGATGTCCTCCTTCAGGCGGTAGCTCTGCCCGTACAGGTCGCGCTGGGTGAGACCGGTGAGGTAGAGCACCGCCTCGCGGAGCGTCTTGGAGGGGATGGTGCCGGTGTGGATGGAGACCCCGCCGACCATGTCGGGGCGGTCGACGACGGCGACCCGGCGGCCCAGCTTGGCCGCGGCTATGGCGGCCTTCTGGCCACCGGGGCCGGATCCGAGGACGAGCATGTCGAAGTCGGGCACCCTCGGAAGTGTGACAGCCCGAACGGCCTCTCCGTAAGGGCGAAGTCGTGGCGGAACCTCGACGTGGCGTGGGTCAACTCCCGCGGGCCACGGGCGAGTCGGGCCTGCGGGCGCTCACCGACGCCGGGCTACGGCAGCAGCTTGTCGAGCGCGGCGTCGCCCTCCTGTGCCAGCTTGCGGCGCGCCCACTCCAGGTTCTTCGGCGTGAGGTCCTTGCCGGAGGCAAGCACCACGTCCTCCGGCGACACGTCCGTGCCGGTGCGGGTGTGGAGCAGGGCATCCGGGGTGACGCGGTCCGTGACCGGCTTGGACGCGTCGGGCTGTGGCGTCGACATGATCTCTGCTCCTCCGGTCCGGGGTTCTCCTATGGACCCGGTGCGTGCATCGGGTCCACTTACACCATTCAACGCCGGGGCCCTCCCTGCATCCGGAAGGCTCCGCACCGGGCCTTCTCCGGAGGCATCAGGGCCGCTCCGGCGGCCGAGGCGCGAGAACGAGCATCGTGACGTCGTCGTGGAGGCTCCGGGTGTGCCGGAGCAGGTCCTCCCACACGAGGTCGGGCAGGGCGGCGCGGTCGTCCCCGGTCAGGAGCGCCATCCGCTGGGTCAGGGGGTAGAACGCGCCAGCCGGGTCACGGGCCTCGAAGACCCCGTCCGAGGCCAGGAAGAGCCGGTCGCCCGGCTCCAGCCGCACGGTGATCCCCCGGTGCGGGGTGGGGTCGGCGAGGCCCAGCCCCAGCGGCGTACACGCCTCGACCCCGATGTCCGTGGCCGTCCCCGCGCGCAGCAGCACGGGCGGCGGATGCCCGCAGGCCAGCACCCGTACGGAACGCACGTCGCGGGCGAACTCCAGCAGCACGGCGGTCGCGAAGAGATCGGCGTGCCGGGCTTCCGCCGCGTCCGCCGTCAGCCGGCGGTCCAGCCGGCCGGCCACCGATTCCAGGTCCGGCTGGTCGAGCACCGCCTCCCGGAAGGCGCCCAGCAGCGAGGCCACGGTGCCGATGGCCGCCAGACCGTGCCCCTGGACATCGCCGAGCACCGCGCGCACCCCGTACGGGCCGTCGCGCACGTCGTAGAAGTCACCCCCGACCAGCGCCCCGCGCTGCGCCGCCCGGTACAGGCCCCGGCAGCGCACTGGACCGACCGCTTCGGGCAACGGCGGCAGCAGGGCCCGCTGCGCGGCCTCGGCGATGGTGCGCTCCAGGTCGAGCTGGGCGTCGCGGCGACTGCGGACGAAGGACACGAACACGCTCAGGGCGGCGACGAAGCTGAGCGTCCACAGGTCGGTGTCGCCGGGCCGGTTCAGCTGGAGCGCCGGGACGTGCAGCAGCGTGACCGTCGCCGCACCGAGGAGCGCCGTCGCCAGCGGCCCGTACGACAGCACGGCGAGCGGCGGGATGGCACCCAGCAGGAAGCCGATGTCGAGCGGATCGTGACTGACCGCCGTGGCCACGGCCACACCCGCGATCAGGGCAACCGGCAGCACCCGCACCCAGCGCGGCGGCGGCGCGCCCCGAAGCCAGCCCCGCCGGTCCAGGTGCCGGAGCGGTGACAGCAGGTGCACCCTACCCACACCACCACGCTACGCCGGACCGGGCACCGCGCATCGGGGCCGGGATGCCGAGGCGGCGTGGGGTTCGAGGACGAGTCCTGTCCTCGCCGGAGCGGTTTCTGGTTTGACAACGGCTTCTCGGCGTATCCGGTAGGGGAACACAGTTCCGACGGATGGTGGACGAGACGTGGGCATCATCGCCTGGATCCTGATCGGGCTTCTGGCCGGTGCCATCGCCAAGATGCTGCTGCCGGGCAGAGACCCGGGCGGGATCATCATCACGATGCTGATCGGTGTCGCCGGTGGTCTGCTCGGCGGCTGGCTGGGGAAGGTCATCTTCGGCGTCGACTCGATCGACGGGTTCTTCGACCTGTCGACGTGGGTCGCCGCGATCGTCGGCTCGCTCATCCTGCTCCTGCTGTACCGGGCCTTCACCGGCGGCCGGCATTCGCACCGGCACGCCTGAGGCGTGAGCCCCGAGCAGAGCGGGCCGCGGCCCGAGAAGCCCTTGGCGCGGGGGCACGGAACGGACGTCCGGTCCGTGCCCCCGCACTGTCACGCCGAGCGCGGCTCAGGCGCCGGGCCGGTCGAGCACGTCCTGCACCGCCGCCAGGATCTCGGTGACCCGCAGCCCGAACGCCGCGTCGCACGCGTGCGGCCGCCCGGTGCGGGCGGCGGTGAGCAGCGCGTCGGCCGCCCGGGAGAAGGCGGGCAGCGCGCCCTCGGAGCTCTCCGGGAGGGACGTCACCCCGGTCGCGCCCCTCAGTTCGACGGTGGCGCCCGCCGCCGCGGGCGGGGCGGTGAGGCTGAGGGTCAGGGTGCTGGAGGCGCCGGAGACATGGTCGAGGACGGCGTGCACGGTGTCCTGCGGACCGTGCGCCGCCGCCGGCACACCGGTCACGTCCCCGAGCACCGGCAGCAGTACGGACAGGGCGTGCGGACCCACGTCCCACAGGGCACCCTTCTCCCGCCGCCACGGTGAGGCGGCGAACGGGCTGTCGCCGCTGGTGAACACCGCGCCCAGCCACTGGGCGCGCCCGACGAACCAGCCGTCGCTGCCCGCCTTCTCGCTGATCCAGGCCTCGGGCTCGGTCTGGAAGCGGGCGGTGAAGAAGACGACCGAGGCGACACCGGCCCGGCGCGCGGCCTCGGCCACGGCCTGCCCTTCGGCGACCGTCGGCGCGAGGGGCTTGTCGAGCAGCAGATGGCACTCCGCCCGCGCGGCCCGCACCGCGAGGTCCGCCTGCACCGCCGGGGGCAGCGCGACCGCCACCGCGTCGACGTCTCCGAGCAGGGCGTCCACGTCGTCGTAGGCTCGCGTGCCATGACGGTCCGCCAGCTCCTTGGCGGCGGCCGGACGGCGCCCCCACACACCGACGAAGTCCAGCTCGTCGTGCCCGCTCAGGACGGGGGCGTGCACCATCTGCGCCCAGGGGCCGGTGCCGAGCAGTCCGATACGCATGCGTCGCCTCTCCCACGTGCGGAACCTTGCGAGGACCAGCGCGGATGCTGCCGGTCGAGGTGAGCGTGTCACACGGATGGGGGAAAGGGGTACCGCGTGCTGACGTGGGCGGGCAGGTGCGCGGGCGCGTCGTCCCCGGCGTTCCGCTCCGGCGAGCCCGAGCTGCGCCTGTGGCCCGCAGCACACCGGTTTCGCTCATGGACTGGCACCGGCCATCCCCGCATCCCTAGGATGTACTCCCTGTCAGGCCAGTCGAGTTGGCGCTCGACGCGAACAGGGGGATCGATGAACACCGACAAGCCGCTGTCCAAGGAGATCGACGCCAACGTCCCGACGGCCGCCCGGATGTACGACTACTACCTCGGCGGCAAGGACAACTACGCCGCGGACCGCGCGGCCTGCGACGAGCTCGACAAGGTCGTCCCCAGCACCCGCCGACTGGCCGTGAACAACCGTCGCTTCCTGCAGCGCGTCGTACGCACCCTCGCGGCCGAGTACGGCATCCGCCAGTTCCTCGACCACGGCTCCGGCCTGCCCACCCAGGACAACGTCCACCAGGTCGCCCAGCACCACGACCCCACCGCGCACGTCGTCTACGTCGACAACGACCCCATGGTGCTGGTGCACGGCCGCGCGCTGCTGGAGCAGGACGAGCGCACCTGCGTGATCCACGCCGACATGCGGGAGACGGACGCGATCTTCGCCCACCCCGACACCGAGCGCCTGATCGACTTCTCCCAGCCGGTGGCCGTGCTGTTCAACTCGGTCTTCCACTGCATCCCGGACAGCGACACCGACGGCCCGCAGGCCGTGGTCCGGCGCGTGAGCGAACGGCTGGCGCCCGGCAGCTTCCTGGTGATGTGCCAGCTGGTCAGCGAGGACCCCGAGGTCCGTGACTTCGTCACCAACTTCATGGACCAGGTGACGCAGGGACACTGGGGCCGGGTCCGCCAGGAGAAGGACGTCGCCGAACTCTTCGAGGGTCTGAAGATTCTCGAACCGGGCCTCGTGGAGGTGTCCACCTGGCGGCCGGACAACGAGGTGGTGCCCCGTCAGCTCACCCATGAGTGGATCGAGTTCGGCGGCGTGGGCCGTATCCCCCTCACGTAGTCACGACCCCGGAGATCACCCCTCCGGGTAGCGCCGCTCCATCGTCTCCCGCAGCAGCGCCAGCGACTCGCGCGGTGTGAGCGCCTCGTCCGCCAGCCGGTCCAGGGCGATCCGGTACTCCTCCGTCTCGTCCCGGTCCTCCAGGAAGTTCGCGCTCCTGATGTGCTCCAGGTAGACGACGTCCGGCAGATCGAGGCCGTCGAACCGGAGATAGGTGATCGGGATGGACGGTGCCGACGCGTTGCTCACGTCCAACGGCACGATCTGCACGCTGACATGGGGCCGCTGGGCCATCTCGATCAGATGCGCGAGCTGCTCGCGCATCACCGCCCGGCTCCCCAGCACCCGCAGCAGCACGGACTCGTCGATGATCACCCACACCTGGGGCGCGGCCGGGCGCAGCAGCAACTCGGTGCGCCGGGCGCGCAGTTCGACCCGGCGCCGTACCTCGTGCGACGACGCGACCGGCAACCCGCGTTCCACGACCGCCCGCGCGTAGTCCGGGGTCTGGAGCAGTCCGGGCACGTACTGGATCTCGAAGGTACGGATCGAGGCGGCCGCCTCCTGCAAGCCCACCAGCCGGTCGAACCACTCGGGCATCAGCCGCTTGTCGTACCGCTGCCACCAGCCGGGCTCCCCGGCCCGTCGCAGCAACTGGAGCAGCACCGACGCCTCGTACTCGTCCGCGCCGTACAGCTTCAGCAGCGCCTGGACATCGGCCTCGGTCGGTGGCCTGCGGCCCTTGCCCGACTCGATGCGCGACAGCTTCGCCGGGCTGAACCCCAGGGCGCGCGCCGCCTGGTCCTGGGCGAACCCGGCGTCCTCCCGGAAGCCCGCCAACTGCACGCCGACGAGCATCTTCAGCAGAGTCGGGGCGGGCTCCGCCCGATCGAGATAGGGTCGGAGGCGGGAGATGCGCTGTGACTCGGCGGACATCCTGGCTCCCTGCGGACCGGCAGAAGTACCTACCACGCTACCGCACTTCACCGATCCGCAGCAGGCGGAGCTTCACCGCAGGCGGAGACCACAGCGGGCGCCGTTCACAGCAGATGGTCGAACTCGCCGTCCTTCGCCCCGGCCAGAAAGGCCGCCACCTCGGCCGCCGTGTACACCAGCGCCGGCCCGTCCGGATCGCGGGAGTTGCGCAGCGCGATGCCCCCGTCCACCAGCGCTGCGACCTCGACGCAGTTGCCCTCGGCGTTGCTGTGCCGGCTCTTGATCCAGCGGGCGTCCAGCGCACTCGCCCGCACTCCGTTCGGCATCACTGGCATCGCGACCTCCCTCAGTTCACGGTGCTGAGTTCCCTACCCGATTCTCGCGCAATTTCTCGTGCAATTGCACGCGGGCGCTGACGGCGTGGATAATAGCCCTGGCGTCAACCCACCGGAAGACGCCCGATCATGACGCTGCATCAGGGAAAAGAGCAGGTCGGCGTACCTGTCTCCCCGTCCGACATGACTGCCGCGGAAAGGCCCGACGCCATGCGCACCGCTTCGACCCAGCAGCCGAGCACCGAGCGCACCGACCGTGAGACGCGCCCGAGCGGCCCAGCGACGCCGCTCCGGGCGCTGGGCGAGGTGCCGTGGCGGGAGATCCAGGACTCGACCGGGTCCGCGGCCGCGATCCCCCTGCTGCTCAACACCATCGCGTGGGGCGGCCCCGAGGCCGCGAGCGGCGCGCTGCACGAACTGCGGGACCGCATCTGCCAGTACGGCTTCGTGGTGGAACAGGCCACGGCCGCGACCGTGCCGTTCCTGTGGGAGCTCGCCCAGCTTCCCCAGGTGACCTGCCGAGCCCGGATCATCCAGCTGCTCAAGAACATCGCCGACGCCCGCCAGTGGGAGCACACCGCGTCGGCCTACCCCAAGCTGCTCAACCACCGTGAGAACCACGTGGTCTGGGAGCGCGCCGCCCGTCGCGCGGTCCATGCCCGCAGGGCTGCCCTGCGGCAGCTGATGGCCGAGGAGGACGCGGAGATCGCCCACGCGTCCACCGAACTCGCCCGTTCTCTCGGCGAGTAGCCCTCAACCGGGTCTCACGCTCCGGACGCCCCCCACATTCCACCCGCGCCCTGGTATACCCCTGGCCGAACGAGGGGAGTAAGCGCTTTCGCGCGCTTGCGCTCACCGCACCCACTCGGCCAACGGAGAGGACCACCGCGGATGGCGTCGTCGATGGAGCAACCGCTCGACCATCGCTACCGGGGCGAACACCCGATACGCACCCTCGCCTACCTGTTCCACGCCGACCGCCGGCGGCTCGCCGCCGCCGTCGGCGTCTTCACCGTCAAGCACAGCCCGATCTGGCTGCTGCCGCTGATCACCGCGTCCATCATCGACACCGTCGTCCAGCACGGGCCGATCAGCAGGCTCTGGACGAGCACCGGGATCATCATGTTCATCCTGGTGATCAACTACCCCCTGCACGTCCTCTACGTCCGCCTCCTTTACGGCAGCGTGCGCCGCATGGGCACCGCCCTGCGCTCCGCGCTGTGCACCCGAATGCAGCAGCTGTCGATCGGATACCACTCCCGGGTCAGCGCCGGTGTCCTGCAGGCCAAGGTGGTACGCGACGTCGAGACGGTCGAGCAGATGGTGCAGCAGACCGCAGAGAACGGACTCGGCGCGCTCACCGTCCTCACCGGCGGACTGATCATCATCGCCGTCCGCACCCCGGAGTTCCTCCCCGTCTTCCTCGTCGTCGTCCCCGCCGCCGCGCTCCTCGTGGCCCGGCTCCGGGCCCGGCTGCGCACCCACAACGAGCACTTCCGGCACGAGGTCGAGACCCTGTCGTCGCGGGTCACGGAGATGACCCGGCTCATCCCGGTGACCCGCGCGCACGGTCTGGAGGGCAAGGCGCTGCACCGCATGGACGGCACCCTGCGCCGCCTGCTCACCTCCGGGATGCGCCTCGACCTGGTCAACGGCCGGTTCGGCTCGCTCGCCTGGGTGGTCCTCAATGTGATCGGCGTCCTCGTCCTCGCGGGCGCCGCGCTGATCTCGTACTACGACGTCTGGGGCGTCACCGCGGGCGACGTCGTCATGCTCAGCGCCTTCCTGACCACCCTCACCAACTCCACCACCACCCTCGCCGGCCTCGCCCCGGTCATCACCAAGGGCCTCGAATCGGTCCGCTCGGTCGGTGAGGTGCTCCAGGCGCCCGAACTGGAGGACAACGAAGGCAAGGCCGAGCTCACCGAACTGCGCGGGCACGTCACCTTCCAGAACGTGTGCCACGCGTACGAGGACGGCGGCCGGGCGGCGGTCCGCGACTTCACCCTCTCCGTCCGGCCCGGCGAGACCATCGCCCTGGTCGGCGCGTCCGGCGCGGGCAAGTCCACGGTGCTCAACCTCGTCATCGGCTTCATCCGCCCCACCTCGGGCCGGCTGCTGCTCGACGGCACCGATATGGCCACCCTCGACCTGCGCACCTACCGGCGGTTCGTGTCGGTGGTGCCGCAGGAGTCGATCCTGTTCGACGGGACGGTCCGGGAGAACGTCGCCTACGGCATGGACGACGCCGACGAGGAGACGGTCCGGGCGGCACTGCGGGACGCCAACGCGCTGGAGTTCGTCGACGCGCTGCCGCAGGGGCTCGACACCCTGGTCGGCGAGCGCGGGGCACGGTTGTCCGGCGGGCAGCGGCAGCGCCTCGCCATCGCCCGCGCCCTGATCCGCGACCCCAAGGTGCTCGTCCTGGACGAGGCGACCTCCGCGCTGGACACCCGCTCCGAGGCCCTGGTCCAGCAGGCGCTCGCCCGGCTGCTGCGGGGACGTACCACGTTCGTGGTGGCGCACCGGCTGTCCACCGTGCGCGGCGCGGACCGGATCGTGGTCATGGCCGACGGCCGGATCCAGGAGATCGGCCGCCACGAGGAGCTGCTGCGCCGGGGCGGAGCCTACGCGGCGCTGCACAGCGGCCAGGTGGCCTGAGAGGTGAACGGCGGGCGGCGGGACTGTCCCGGTAGGCAACGGTATTGCGTCAATTGGGTGTCCCGGGCCCAAGGAGGTGAATGGTCCGGCTCCATTCGGGCATACGGTGCGCAAAAGTCGAGAGAGGGGCGCCCCGTGCTTGTTCCGGACCCGAAGGTCGTCAGGAAGCTGCTGACCCGGTACGCATCGCTGCGCATCGCCCAGGCGGAGAGTGAGACGTCGACGACTGCACGGGAGTTGGAGGACGTCAGTTACACACTGTGCGTGATGATGGGCACGACCAGCATCCATGACGCGATCGCCAAGGCGGACGCCTTGCTGATGGGCGAGCGCCCCACCGACCCGGACGGGGAGAGCGGACTGTCGCTGGCCGTCTGACCAGCGCCGCGCGGTCCATGGCCGTCACGGCACGGTCGTCGTGGTGCCATTGACCCGCCGCTGCTTTTCGGCGGCGGGTCTCGCCAGCCACTCGGCGATGGTCCGGGCGATCGGCTGACCCGTGTCGGCCTCGACGAAGCCGAACTGCCCGGACTGGTTGCACTCCAGGAACCACCACGTCCCATCGGCGTCCTCGACGAAGTCGAAGGCGCCATAGGCCAGTTCCGCCTCCCGCAGATACGACCGCACGCCCTCGGCGACCCTCGGCGGCACCTCGGTGCACCGCCACGGCGTTCGGTCCGCGGCGAAGCGGACGTCCACCTCCTCGGGATCGGCGTCGGGCGCGGTCGGCTTGCGGGCGGCCAGCAGCCGCTCGCCGACCACGGTGAGCCTGATGTCGGCCCGTTTGGCGATACGCCGCTGCAGGAGCGTCGGCCCGAAGGCGACCGCGGCGAAGTCGGCGTCCGGTGCCACCCGGCTGGTCGGCACCGCCCTCGGCGGTTCCTGGGGGTGCGCCCCCGAGACCGGTTTGACCACCAGGTCGGGGAAGCGCTCGGCGAAGTCCCGCGCGGCCTGCGGGAACGTCGTGATCAGCGTGGCCGGCACCGGCAGCCCGCAGCGCTGGGCCAGCCGTAGCTGCCACGGCTTGTGCCGGGCCCGGCGGGCCGCGTCCGGGTGGTTCATCCAGCGCGCGCCGGAGCTGCGCAGCATGCCGTACAGCGCCTGCGAGGACTCCTCCGTCAGCCACGCGGACGGCTCGGCCACCCGCGTGGCCGGAGCCCCGGGCCGGCGCACCCACACGGACCGCAGTCCGTCCATGCTCACCAGGCGGCCCGCGGACCACAGGTGTCCGCGGAACGCGCCGTGCACATACTCGCCCGACAGGGCGGCACCGCCGATCAGATCGGCGGGATCGAGGCGGACCACCGGAACCCCGGACGCGTGCAGGTGGACCACCACCATGTCCGCCGTGACGTCCTCGTCGTTGGTCAGGATCAGTACGGTCATGTCGACGGCCCGGGGTCAGTCGTCGAAGTGCGTCTTCGAGCCGGCGGTGGAGGTCGTTGTCGCCAGCTCTCTGAGCAGCGCGAGGTCCGTGGCGGCTATCCGCCCGTCGAACAGCACGTTCAACTGCAGGCCGGGGTCGTACGCGTACGGCGTGGCGACGTCCAACTCCGCCGCCGGGCGTGCGTAGTTGAGCGCGAACGGTTGCATCGTCTCTCCCTCTCGGTGCTGCCCCGGTCAGGCCGTCGGCCTGCCGTGTGGTGGCATCTCCCGCTCGTTGTCCGGGGCTTCCATGGACTTATACGAATCGAACGGGTGGTTGGTTTCCTTACGCTCCGTGATCGCGGGCGAGTTGGCCGCTCTGAACCTGAGACGGCCGACAGAGTCGGTCGGTTGACTGGTCGTTGGGTCGAGAGCCGCGCACACGGAGCGGCGGTGGGGCGCATCGGGGCGGTCGCGGGGGCGTGTGGCTCGGGCCGCGCCCTTGAGTGAGGTGCGGAGTGCGGGGATCCGTCCGGAAACGTCAGACGGGTTCGCCGGGCCTGCCGACCTCGGCGGGGGTACGGGGAGCCCGGGCGGCAAGGGGGGCGCGCAGGGTGCGCAGAGCGAGCAGCAGTACGCCGATGTCGTCGAGGTACACCGGATCGGGCAACAGGTCGGTCGGCAGTACGAAATACAGGACGGCGCCCCAGAACACCCAGCGTGGCCCGGTCGGCAGCCCGGCCCGCCGCAGTCCGCGCCGGGCCCGGACCAGCCGTACCAGCAGCCCCACGGCCGCGGCGAGCAGGAGCGCCGCGAGCACGGCGACGACAGCGAGCACTGCTGTGGTGGAATCCAACGGGCCCTCCTCGGTCCGGTGCACGCGCTACGCGCGTGCACTTCTTGGATTCCCTGATATGGCTCCGGTATTGCCTCTGTTGCGGCGTTTGTGCCCCTCGGCACATCCTGACCAGGTACGGGTGTGCCTGGGTTGACGCCCGTGAACGCGTGGAGCGGGGCTAATCCGTCGGGCGGCGGCCCTTGCCGACCTTGAGGCGTTCCAGGGTGCGGGTCAGCTGCTGGAGCGGGGACGCGGTGGGCGTGTCCTGGGGCTGTTCGCGGGTGGGCGGCGGCTCGGGGAGGGCGGCGGCCGACTCGCGGTAGGCGGTCAGGGCCTCGTGGGCGCGTTCGGCGGCCTCCCGGTACAGGTCCCGGGACCTGGTCATGGCCTCCAGCGCCTCGGCGTACATCTTCACCAGCGCCCGCTCGCGCGTCAGCTCCTCCTCCAGGGTCAGCAGATGCCAGTCATCCCGCAGCGCGGTCAGCACCTCCTCGGCCCCGTCGGGCAGCGGCCGCGTCGAGGCGGCGAACCGGCTCAGCGTCTCGATCAGCTCGGCCGGTTCCGAGCCGTCCAGGAAGACACTGCGGACGGCGAAGGCGTCACCGTCGTACCCCTCCGGCGCCGGTGCGCCGGGCAGCACCACGGCACCACCGCGCGGCACCTGCACCCCCGAGTCCCGCAGCGCCCAGTTCACGGCCCGCAGCTGGTGCGGGGCGGCCCGGTGCTCCACCACCCGGTGCCGCAGCCCCGGCGGCAGCAGCCGGGCCAGCGGCAGGCGGCCGCGCGCGTCGGGCGTCATGGCCTCGTGGACGACCACGTGGACGGACCACCCGCTGCGCGCGGCGCCCTTGAGGACGCGCCGCAGCTCCTTGTCGTCCGACGGAAGCGGGTTGACGTCCCGGAACCGCAGCTCCGCGCCCGTCTCCACCTCGTGGTCCCAGGGCGCGTCGGGATCGTCCGGCCAGAACATGGTCGCGGGCGACGGCCACCGCGGATCCCACGCGGCCGCCGCCTCCGCCGCCAGTACCCACTCCCCGTCGTGCGCCAGTGACAGCCTGGCCCGCACGGTCACCCCTTCGCCGGTCTCCCAGCGCGCCTCGAAGACCCGCTCCTGCGCGTCCTCGGCCTCGGGCAGCTCCAGCCAGTCGCGGAGCACCACGCTGTCCTTGAGCTGCTGCACATGCCGTCGGAGTACGTCTTCCGCGGCGGGCCCGACATGGCGGCCGCGAGCCAGCCACACCGTGGGGGGAGTCATGGGGCGGACGGAGGTGGAGGTCGGCATGAGTCCATCTGTGAACGGGGGCGACGTGCTGCTGCCAGTATCGTCGCCGCGGACGGTCCGGGATCATCCGGGGGGCACCCGGCGAGGAGGCGGTCCGCCTGCGGTCACGTGCGAGGTCGGCGATGGTGGGCAGGAGGACATCGGCTGACTCTACGGCGGAAACCGGAAAAGGGGTGACCCCTGTGAACGTCAACCTCGGCGGGCGAACCGCGCTGGTGACAGGCTCCTCCCAGGGCATCGGAGCGGCGATCGCGGTGGGCCTGGCCCGGGCGGGCGCCCGTGTGGGCGTCAACGGACGGGACGCCGAACGCCTCGAAAGGAGTGTCGAGAAACTCCGGACCGAGGTGCCGGACGGCCTGTTCGTGCCCGTCGCCGCCGACCTGGGCACCGAGGAGGGCGCCGCCCGTGCCGTGGACGCCATGCCCGACGTCGACATCCTGGTCAACAACCTCGGCATCTTCGGCCCCACCCCCGCCCTCGACATCAGCGACGACGAGTGGCGCCGCTACTTCGAGATCAACGTCCTGTCGGGAGTCCGGCTCATCCGCTCGTACCTCCCCCGGATGATCGACCAGGGGTGGGGCCGGGTGCTGAACATCGCGAGCGACTCCGCCGTCGTCATCCCGGCCGAGATGATCCACTACGGCATGTCGAAGACCGCGCTGCTCGCGGTGAGCCGAGGCTTCGCGAAGGAGGCGGCGGGCAGCGGCGTCACCGTGAACTCCGTCATCGCCGGCCCCACCCACACCGAGGGCGTCGAGGACTTCGTGTACCAGCTGGTCGACCGCGACCTGCCCTGGGACGAGGCCCAGCGCGTCTTCATGCGCAGCTACCGCCCGCAGTCACTGCTCCAGCGCCTGATCGAGCCTGAAGAGATCGCCCACCTCGTCGTGTACCTGAGCTCAGCGCTGGCGTCCGCCACGACGGGCGCGGCCGTGCGGGTCGACGGGGGATACGTGGACTCGATCCTGCCCTAGATCTATGGATCCGCCGCTCACCAGCCCGTCCACAACAGGTGGTTGACGAGCAGCGCGACCACGGCCTGTGCCGCGAGCCAGGCGCGGGGACGGGGCAGGAAGGCACCGGCGGCCAGCAGCCAGATGGCGAACGGCAGCCAGATCCGTTCCGTCTCCGCCTTGCTCATCCCCGACAGATCGGCGACGAGGATGGCGAGGAGCGCGGCGAGGAGCAGTACGGCGAGACGGGGCTCGGGCGTGCTCAGGAAGCCGTCCTGTTTGCGCTGCCGCCGCAGTACCCCACCCGCGCGCACCAGCCCCGCCACCGTCGCCAACCCCACCACCAGCACCGTGCACGCCGGATTCGCCCACACCCAGTACCAGTAGGGCCGGACACCACCGGCGCCTTGGTTGTAGCGCTCCACCAGCAGGTGGTACGCCTCCCAGTAGTTGAACCCGGCGAGGGCTAACGCCAACGGCACCACGATCACCCCGGCCACCAGCGGCAACAGCACCGCTCGCCGGTTGCGCCCGAGGACCAGCACGCCCAGCCCGATGACCCCGATCAGCGTCAGCCCGTACGACAGATAACAGGTCAGCCCGTAGAGCAGTCCCGCCCCGAACGCCGCCGCCCGTGGCCGTCGCCCCGTCACCGCGAGCGCGAACAGCGCCACGGCCCAGGCGGCGACCGCCGTGAAGTACCCGTCGGCCGACGTCCCCATCCACACCGCACCCGGCGCCAGCACCAGGAACGGCGCCGCCCGCCGCGCGAGCCCCTCCGCGGCCAGCGCCCGGACCGTCACCAGCACGGCCACCACCGCCGTGGCCCCCACGGTGATGCACCAGACGCCCGCCCAGGCACCGCCGCCCAGCCCGATCCGGTCGAGCCAGACGAAGGTGAGCGTGGCCCCGGGCGGGTGACCGGCGACGTGCGCGGGCCAGTGGTATTCGGGGCCCTGGATCAGGATGTGCTCGGTGAAGTCGCGCAGGGCCGCCGGGATGTCGTGGAAGCGGTCGATGACCTGGAGGTACTCGTACCGCGTGGTCAGCCGCGCGGCGATGCCCCGGTGCCAGCCGTCGATGAGGGCGAGGGACCACGTCCAGGCCATCGCGGCGCCGCAGGACACGGCGAGCAGCGCACGCCACGACAGCCGGGCGGCGAGCGCGGGCCCGTACACGACCACCGCGCCCGCCACCACCACGGCGGCCGGGGTACCGGGCCCCACGTGCGGGCCCCAGGACGCGAACAAAGGGGGCCAGTTGAGAAACAGCGTGCCGTCGGTGTTCTGGATGTGGCGGCCGACCAGCACCGCCGCCACGAACAGCAGCACGGCGGCCAGGGCGGCGGCCAGGTCACGGAGATGAGAGGAGCGGATCACACGCTGGACGCTAGGCCGCCACCGGCCCGGTCAGCAGGTCCGGCGCCCTGACGTCAGCGTTTCGTCATCGGTTGCGCGGCCCCTTTCCGCCCGGTTCCGGCCTACCGTCGGGACATGCGAGACCTACGGCTTCCCTCCTCGCCCGGCTTCTGGCGCAGCCCCTTGCGCGGCCCCCGCTTCACCGCTGTGCTCGGGATCGTCCTGCTGGTGGGCATCACGGTGTTGTTCGTGACCGGACTGCTGTCGTACGCCGCCTACAACCCGAATCTGTCGCCGGTGAACGACCAGACTCCGGACAAGGGGATCCTCGGTTTCTACCTGTTCTCCTGGCCGACGAACCCGTACTGGCTGTACCGGCTCAACCAGGGCGTCCACGTCACCCTCGGGATCACGCTCATCCCCGTTCTGCTGGCCAAGCTGTGGTCGGTCGTGCCCAGGCTGTTCACGCTGCCACCGGCCCGATCGCTGGCGCACGCCCTGGAGCGGATCTCGCTGCTCCTGCTGGTCGGGGGCGCCCTGTTCCAGTTCACGACCGGTGTGCTCAACGTCCAGCTGGACTACGTCTTCCCGGGCTCCTTCTACACGCTGCACTTCTACGGCGCCTGGGTCTTCTTCGCCGCGTTCGTCGCACACGTCGCCCTGAAGCTGCCGACGGCGCTGCGCAATCTGCGCCGACTCCGCGCGGAGAAAGCGGAGAAACCGGAGAATGCGGAGAAACCGGAGGACAGCGATCTGGTGACTCCGCGGCCCGCCGAGCCCACCGTGTCCCGGCGGGGCGCGTTCGGGCTGGTCGGAGGCGCCTCCCTGCTGCTGTTCGCGACGTCCGTGGGCCGCAACTTCGACGGGCCGCTGCGCCAGACCGCCCTCCTCACGCCGCACGGGGGACCGGAACCCGGCAGTGGTCCCGGCGGCTTCCAGATCAACAAGACGGCCGCCTACGCCGGGATCGACACCCGGGAGACCACTGGCGACACCTGGCAGCTGGTCGTCACCGGGCGGACGGGCGACGTCCGGCTGAGCCGCGAGGACCTGCTGCGACTGCCGCTGCACAGTGCCGCGCTGCCGATCGCCTGCGTGGAGGGCTGGTCGACGTCCGACCAGTGGTGGCGCGGCGTCCGACTGCGGGACCTCGCCGCCCTCGTCGGGTACGACGACCCGGCCGACGTCCTGGTGGAGTCCCTGCAACGGCGCGGCGCCTTCCGCCGGGCCGCGCTGCGCGCCAACCAGGTGGCCGACCCGCGCTCCCTGCTCGCCCTCGATGTCAACGGCGAGCCGCTGACCCTCGACCACGGCTACCCCGCCCGGATCATCGTGCCCGCCGCGCCGGGCGTGCTGAACACCAAGTGGGTGGCCCGGATGACGTTCGGAGACCTCTGATGCGCCGCACCCTCATCCGACCGCGCCTCGTCGTCGGCAGCCCGTTCCAGCTGCTGCTGCTCGGCTGTTCGTTCGCGCTCGCCGGGTACGCGGGCGTACGGCTGCTCGCGGGCGACTGGTTCCAGGTCGTGCTCTGGTTCGTGGGTGCGGCCGTGCTGCACGACCTGGTGCTGGTGCCGCTGTACGCGGCGGCCGACCGGGCGCTGACGGGCGCGCTGGGCGCGGTGCGGCGGCGGGAGTGGATCGGGTACGTCCGGGTCCCGGCCGCCCTGTCCGGGCTGCTGCTGCTCGTGTGGTTCCCGCTGATCAGCGGCCGGGTCGACGAGCGCTACCGGCTGGCCACCGGGCTGTCGGCGGACGGTTTCCTCGCCCGCTGGCTGCTGATCACCGCCGTCCTGTTCGGCGGCTCGGCGCTGCTGCTGGCGCTGCGGGTGCGCAGGGCGACGAAGCAGCGGCCTTCGACCGACCACTGACCGTCCACGGCGAGGCCCAGCACGCGCGCGTGCCGCAGCAGCGCCGGGGTGCCGAGGCGGGCCCACGGGAACGGGGCGCCCGCCGTGCCCCGCCCGTCGGTGACATGGACCTGGACACGTTCGTCGACGTCCACGGGCACCGTCTCGGCGATCACCAGACCGCCCGGCGCGAGGAGCCGGGCCAGCCGGTCGAGCAGGGCGTGCGGGTCGCCGCCGATGCCGAGGTTGCCGTCGATCAGCAGGGCGGTGCCCCACCGGCGTTCGCGGGGCAGCGGCTGGAAGACGGAGCGGCGCAGGGCCCGGCCGCCGAGGCGCGCGGTGTGCGCGACGGCGGCCTCGCTGACGTCGATGCCGAGCGCCGTACGACCTCGGGCGGCGAGTTCGGCCACCAGCCGTCCGGGACCGCAGCCCACGTCGAGCACAGCGCCCTCGCAGCGGGCCAGCACGGTGAGGTCGGCCTCGTCCGGGCGGGCGCACCACCGCTCCACGTCCAGCGGGAGCAGCCAGCCGTCACTGCGGCGCAGGAAGAGCGGGCCGCGCCCGGTGCGCAGGGCGTGCACATAGGGGTCGTCGGCGGTCCAGGGCAGCAGACTCCGCGTCTCTTGGGGGGCGCTCATCGGTGGGCGGCCGCCCGCAGCCGTGCCAGTTCCGCGGCGAACCGGCCGTGCGGTGCCAGCCCGGCCACCGCGTCGGCGTCGGCGGCCGTGTCGACGTCCCGCAGCCGCGGCAGATCCCGCACCCGCAGCCCGGCGGCGACCAGCCGGTCGCGCTGGACGGCCCCGGTGACCGGCGTCGACATCGGAACCCCCCGCAGCAACTCCGGCGCGGGCTCGGCGAGCCCCAGCGCCCAGAAGCCCCCGTCCTCGGCCGGACCGAGGTACGCGTCGCACCCGGCGAAGTCCACCGTCAGCAGCTCCGGCGTCACCTGCGGCGTGTCCATCCCGATCAGCAGCGCAGGTCCCCCACACCCGGCGAATGCCGCGGCCAGCCGCTCGTCCAGCCCGCCCGCGCACTGCGGTACGACGTCGAAACCCGGCGGCAGCCAGGGTCCCGGACGCCCCTCCAGCACCAGGATCCGGCGGCGGGCCGGTGTCGCGGCCACCGTCCGCAGGGTGTCCACCAGGGCCGCCTCGGCCAGCGCTGCCGCCTCGACGGGCGTGAACGGCGGCGTCAGCCGTGTCTTGACACGCCCCGGGCGGGGCTCCTTGGCGATGACGAGCAGGGTGGTCATCGGCGGCTCCCTTCGAGTGCGGTGGGCGGTTCGGCCAGGACGCGGCGCATGTCCCGTACCGCGTGCCAGGTGCCGCGCCAGGTGCCGGTGACCTTGGACGCGCCGGTGCGGGGCAGATACGGCACGTCGTGCTCGGTGACGTGCCAGCCCGCGTCGGCGGCGCGCACGACCATCTGGAGCGGATAGCCGCTGCGCCGGTCGGTGAGCCGCAGACCGAGCAGCGCCGCACGCCGGGCGGCCCGCAGCGGACCCAGGTCGTGCAGCCGCAGCCCCGTGCGCCGCCGCAGCAGCACTGCCAGCGCGGCGTTGCCCACGCGCGCGTGTGCGGGCCAGGCGTTGCGGCCCCGTGGCCGGCGCCGGCCCAGTACCAGGTCCGCCTCACCGGCCTGCACTTCCCGTACGAACGGGACGAGGAGGGACGGGTCGAGCGAGGCGTCGCAGTCGCAGAAGCAGACGATGTCCGCGGTGGCGGCGGTGAGGCCCGCATGGCACGCGGCGCCGAATCCGCGCAGCGGCTCGTGGACGACGGTCGCGCCGAGCGCGCGGGCGAGGTCCGCCGAGCCGTCGGTGGAGCCGTTGTCCACGACGAGGGCGCGCCATCCGGCCGGGATGCGCTCCAGCACCCAGGGCAGCGCCTCGGCCTCGTTCAGGCAGGGCAGGATCACGTCGACAGCGGGGGAGGGGTGAGGGGTCGTCACGGCTTTCACCCTACGAATGGAAGGCGGGCATATCGGACTTTGGTTGCTTACGAAACACGGACGTCGGAGGGCGGGCGCGGCCCTCGGCTCACACCTCGCGCAGCCCGGCCCGCGCGAACTCCCGCATGCCGTCCTCGAACCCGACCTCGGGCTTCCAGCCCAGCTCGGAGCGCAGCCGTGCGGAGTCGGCGGTGATGTGCCGTACGTCCCCCAGGCGGTACTCGCCGGTCACCACGGGTTCCGGCCCGCCGTACGCGTGCGCCAGCGCCCGGGCCATCTCGCCGACCGTGTGCGGCTCGCCGCTGCCGGTGTTGTACGCCGTGAGCGCGCCCGGCGCGGAACCCGCCTCCAGCGCGGCCGCGTTGGCCGCCGCCACATCCCGTACGTGCACGAAGTCCCGCCGCTGCCGACCGTCCTCGAACACACGCGGGGCTTCATCGCGGGCGAGCGCCGAGCGGAAGAAGGACGCGACCCCGGCGTACGGCGTGTCGCGGGGCATCCGGGGTCCGTACACGTTGTGGTACCGCAGCGACACCGCCGATCCGCCCGTGGTCCGCGCCCAGGCCGCCGCCAGATGCTCCTGGGTGAGCTTGGTCGTCGCGTACACGTTGCGCGGATCCACCGGGGCGTCCTCGGTGACCAGACCGGGCGTCAGCTCGGCACCGCACGCGGGGCAAAGGGGTTCGAAGCGTCCCGCCGCCAGATCGGCGACGGCCCGGGGCCCGGGCCGTACCACGCCGTGCCGCGCGCAGCTGTACCGTCCCTCGCCGTAGACCACCATCGACCCCGCCAGCACCAGCCGCCGTACGCCGGTCTCGGCCATCGCGGCGAGCAGGACGGCCGTGCCGAGGTCGTTGGCGGAGACGTAGTCCGGCGCGTCGGTGAAGCCGGTCCCCAGGCCGACCATCGCCGCCTGGTGGCACACGGCGTCGACGCCGGACAGGGCGTGGCGGACGGCGTCGGCGTCCCGCACGTCCGAACCGGCGTCCACGCGCACGTCGTACACGACGGGCTCGTGCCCGCCCGCCGTCAGCGCCTCGACCACATGGGACCCGATGAACCCGGCACCGCCGGTGACCAGTACTCGCATGTCCACACGCTAGGTCGGCGGACCGGCCCCGCCGCCGATCCGCGCCCGGCACGTCACAGGTCCGTAAGACACGCAAGGGGTCCGGCGGCATAGCCGCCGGACCCCTTGAGAACGGGCTCGCTTACGCGCCGCTCTCCCTGAGCATGTCCTCACGCTCGACGATCTTCACGCGCTCCCGGCCCTGCGGCTCACCGAGGGCCTTCTCCGCGGCGTCCAGCTTGTACCAGCCCTCCCAGGTGGTGAAGCGGACATTGCGCTCGGCGAGGAAGGCGTCCACGGCCTCGGGCTCCGGCGCCGACGGCGTGTGCAGACGGCTGTTGGCGAAGTCGTCCAGCAGGTTGGACACCGTCTCGTTGGCGTCGCCCTTGGTGTGGCCGATCAGGCCCACTGGGCCGCGCCGGATCCAGCCGGTGACGTACACCGACTGAAGGTGCGTGCCGCCCTCCTCGACGACCCGGCCGCCCTCGTCCGGGACCGTGCCCGAGTCGATGTCCCAGGGCAGCTTGGGGAGCTTGTCGGAGAGGTAGCCGACGGCGCGGTAGACCGCGGTGACGTCCCAGTCGGTGAACGTGCCGGTGCCCTTGACGTTGCCGGTGCCGTCCAGCTCCGTGCGCTCGGTGCGCAGGCCGACGACCTTGCCGTCCTCGCCGAGGATCTCCGTCGGCGACTCGAAGAAGTGCAGGAACAGCTTGTGCGGCCGGTTGCCGACGTCGCGGATCGCCCAGTTCTCCAGTGTCTTGGCGACCATGTCGGCCTGCTTGTTGCCACGCCGGGTCTCGATCGAGCCCTCGTCGTAGTCGATGTCCTCGGGGTCGACGATGACCTCGATGTTGGGGGAGTGGTCCAGCTCGCGCAGCTCCATCGGGCTGAACTTGGCCTGCGCCGGGCCGCGTCGGCCGAAGACGTGGATCTCCTTGGCCCGGTTGGCCTTCAGGCCGTCGTAGACGTTCGGCGGGATCTCCGTCGGCAGCAGCTCGTCCGCGGTCTTGGCGAGGACGCGCGCGATGTCGAGGGCGACGTTGCCGACGCCCAGGACGGCGACCTTCTCCGCTTCCAGGGGCCAGGTGCGCGGCACGTCCGGGTGGCCGTCGTACCAGGACACGAAGTCGGCGGCGCCGTAGGAGCCGTCGAGGTCGATGCCCGGGATCGGCAGCGCGCGGTCGGCCGTCGCGCCAGTGGAGAAGATCACACCGTCGTAGAACGAGCGCAGGTCGTCCAGGCTGATGTCGGTCGGGTAGTCGACGTTGCCGAAGAGCCGGATCTGCGGCTTGTCGAGGACCTGGTGAAGGGCCGTGATGATGCCCTTGATCCGGGGGTGGTCGGGGGCGACGCCGTAACGGATCAGTCCGAACGGCGCCGGCATCCGCTCGAAGAGGTCGATGGACACGCCGGGTTCGGCGGCCACGTCGGACTTGAGCAGGGCGTCGGCGGCGTAGATCCCGGCCGGGCCGGCTCCGACGATGGCTACCCGCAGCGGGCGGGGCATGATCAGGTTCCCTTCGAGCGGTGATGTTGCGACTCGACGGGAAGCCTAAGCTAAGGCATGCCTTACCTGGTACGCGGGTCCGACCTATGAGCTCATAAGGCCGCCTTATGGGATCCATAAGCGGCCACCGTGGCCCTCCCGGCACGCTACCTGCCACGGTGCTTTCCTTCTGCCTGTGGCCGTGAACCAAACCCGCGGTGGTATGCCGCCCCTGGACCTGCTGTCGACGTTCCTGGAGATCTACCGGGCGGGCTCGCTGTCCGCCGCCGCCCAGCGGCTCGGCGTGACCCAGCCCGCCGTCACCGGCCAACTCGCGCGGCTGGAGGAGCAGATCGGCGAGCCCCTGTTCGTCCGTACGCACAGGGGCGTCACGCCGACACAGCGGGCCGCCGCGCTCGCGTCCCGCATCGGCGTCCATGTGGACGGCCTGCGCGAGGCCCTGCACCCGGCCGACACCGAGGCGCCCCTCCAGGGGACGGTGAAGGTCGGGGGAGCGGCCGAGGTGATGACCCTGCGGGTGCTGCCGGTGCTGGCCGAACTGGTCGGCCGGGGCGTGACCGTCCACGTTACTCTGGGACTCGCCGACGACCTGCTGTCGCAGCTGGCCAACGGCCGACTCGACCTCGTCGTCTCGGCAGTACGTCCGTCCCAACAGGCCCTGCTCGCGGTGCCGTTGGTGGACGAGGAGTTCGTCCTGGTCGCCCCGCCCGCGCTGGCCCACACCATCGACGCCGACCGGCTGCGGGCCGAACCGGTGGCCGCGCTCGCCCATCTGCCGCTGGTGGCGTACGCCGACGAGCTGCCCGTCGTGCGCCGCTACTGGCGCAGCGAGTTCGGCCGCCGCCCACCGAACCCGGTGGCCATGGTCGTCCCGGACTTGCGGGCCGTCCTGGCGGCGGTGGTCGCGGGCGCCGGGATCTCCGTCCTGCCCCGCTACATCGCCGCCCCGGCCCTCGCCGCCGGGGAGGTCGTGCAGCTCCACCACCCCGAGGTGGCGCCGCTCAACACGCTGTATCTGGCCGTACGGCGGGGCGCCCCGGCCGGCCCCGCCGTGACCGTGCTCCGCGACCGCCTCCAGCAGGCCGCGCGCCGGTGGAACACGCTCTGAGCCTCACCCCGCCTGCCCCGCGCCGGGGGCGATCACGACCTTGCCCACGACGGTGCCGGACTCGGCGTGCCGCAGCGCGGCGGCCGCCTCCTGGAGTGGATAGACCCGGTCGATCCTGGCCTCGATCGCGCCGGATCGCAGCATCCCGAAGATCTGCGAGAGGTCCTCGCCCAACTCCGTCCGGTACCGCTCCGCATGCCGGGCCTTCCCGGCCCACAGGTTGAAGAAGTGGGCATGGCGGCCGTTGGGAAGGGCGTTCCACACCGCTAGCTTCACGACCAGCTTCAGGACCGTGATCGTGCCGCTGCCGGGCCGATCGCGGGTCGAGGCGCTGCCGTACGAGACGAGGGTGCCGCCGGGGGCGAGCATCCGCCACGAGTCCTCGATGCCCTTGCCGCCCACGTGGTCGAAGACCGCCGCCACCCCGCGCGGCGCCAGCTCCCGGACGCGGGTGAGGACATTCCCGCGGTAGTCGACCGGCGTGGCGCCCATCGCGGCGACGGCCTCCTGGTTGCGGGCGGAGGCGGTGCCGATGACGTGGATGCCGCTGCTGCGGGCCAGCTGGACCAGCACACTTCCGACGCCGCCATTGGCGCCGTGCACCACGACGGTGTCGCCGCTTCGGACCTTCGCCGTGCGGAACAGCATGCGCCAGGCCGTCGCGCCGTTGGTGACCAACGTCTCGGCCTCCACCGCCGTGACCCCCTCGGGGACCGGCACCAGATCCGCCGCGTCCAGCAGGACACGGTCCGCCCAGCCGCCGGTCTTGGTGAGCGCGGCGACCCGCTGCCCCAGGGCCACGGGGCCGGACTCCGGGGAGCCGAGCTGCTCGACGACGCCGACGAGGTCGTAGCCGGGGACGAAGGGGAACTTCGGCATGTCGTAGTACTTGCCGCGCCGCATCTGCTGCTCGGCGAAGGTCACGCCACTGGCCTCGACCCGCACCAGGGCCTGGCCCGGGCCGGGCGTCGGCAGGTCCCGCATCCTGAGTTCGAGGCTCTCGGGCTCTCCGACGGCGGGGAGGACGACTTCGGTGGCTCGCATGGTTGGCTCCTTCTTCGACTGAGTTAGTGATTAACCACTCACTCACTGGGGCTTGTGAGGGGCGGCTGTCGGTCCGTGGAGGAACCGGACGGCCGCCCGGGTCGGTTCGGTCGGTCAGTAGTGCGTGATGCCCGCCGCCAGCGTGCGCGTCCAGGGCGCGTCGACGGCGTTCGCGTCGATCGAGACGATCAGGTGGCAGAGCATGCCGGTCGCGAAGAACTGCTGGATCTGCTGCTCGCTGCCGCCGGAGGCGCCGCGGACGTATTCGACCGTCCGGGCGTATCCCGCCCTGACCGCATCCCTGATGGCGGGCTCGGAGACCGCCGCCGCCTGGGCGTGCAGCTGTACCAGCAGCAGGTCGTTGTCGCTGATCAGACGCGCGTAGGCATCGCCCATCGACTCCAGTGCCGCTTCGGGTGTACTGCCCTTCGCTTCGGCTGCCCCGCGTTCGAGGGCGGCGCGCACCTGGACGAAGCAGTGCTCCACGACCGCGGTGAACAGTGCCTCCTTGTTCGGGAAGAGCCGGTAGACGTACGCCTGTGAGATACCGGCCGCCTTGGCCACTTCCGTCGTGGTGGTGCCGAAGTAGCCGCGGGCCGCGAACGCTCCGATGGCGGTGCGCAGCACGGTCTCCCTGCGCTCCTCGGCGGTGGAGAGTCGACGCTGTTCTGCCTTCATGTGAGTACTTAATCACTCACATTCTCGGGTCGTCAAGGGTCGGTAGTCGGTGCGGCTCCGGTGCGCAAGTGTGAGCCATAAGCAGTCTTATGGCCTGAGGAATGCACTTCGCTGATCGCTGATGGAACCTGGAGCCATGACGAAGATTCTGATGGTCATCTCAGGCGCGGACAGCATGCAGCTGGCCGACGGTTCCACCCACCCCACCGGCTACTGGGCGGAGGAGGTCGCCGCCTCCCACCAGGTGCTCACCGACGCGGGCGTCCAGGTGTCGATCGCCACCCCCGGCGGCGTACGTCCCACCGTCGACGCCCTCAGCCTCGACGAGCGGGGCGGCGTGCCGGAGGCCGACGCCGAGCGGTTCCGCGCCTACCTCGACACCCTCGCCGACCAGCTTGCCGCGCCGCTCGCCCTGTCCGGCGTACGGCTCGACGACTACGACGCCCTCTATCTCCCCGGCGGCCACGCCCCGATGGCCGACCTCACGCAGGACGCCGACCTGGGCCGGCTGCTCAACGAGGCCGACGCGGCAGGCAGGGCGGTGGCGGCCCTGTGTCACGGTGTCGCCGGTCTGCTCAGCGCCGAGCGGCAGGACGGCGGCTTCACCTTCGCCGGACGCACGCTGACGTCGTTCAGCGACGAGGAGGAGCGCCAGGGCGGTCTGGGCGACAAGATGCCCTACTACCTGGAGAGCAGGCTGCGTGAGCAGGGTGCCGTGGTCGAGACCGGCCCCGCGTGGAGCAACACGGTCGTGGTGGACGGCAACCTGATCACCGGTCAGAACCCGCAGTCCAGCACGGCGACCGCCGAGGCCGTACTGAAGGCGCTCGGCCGGCGCTGAACCCGGGCGGATGCGGGTCGTCTCCCGGGGTCGTCAGCCCGGATGGCGATCCGGGTCGTCAGCCCGCGTCCGCGCGGGCCGACAGCCCGTGACGCAGGCACTCCGTCAGACCGGCCGCGATGCTCCCGTCGGGGTCCAGGCGGGGGTTGAAGATCGTGACGTCCAGGCCGACGGCTCGTTCGTCGGCCAGGGCCGTGCTCAGCACGTCCTCCAGCTCAAGCCACGTCAGTCCACCGGGCTGGCGGTAGTCGACGGCCGGCATGACCGCGTCGTCCAGGACATCGACGTCGAGGTGCACCCAGTAGCCGCCGGGTACGCTCGCCAGCCGCTCGACCGCCTGGCGTGCGGCCGTGCCGGCGCCGACGGCACGGACCCCGTCGAGGTCCATGGCGTACAACTCGGGCGGCAGGGGCTGCATACCGAACTGGGCGGACTCCGCGGCGTCGCGGTAGCCGAGTACGACCACGTCCTCGTCGCGCACCAGGGGGCCGCGGCCCGCCAGGTCGGCGAGCAGCCGGGGGCCGCGGCCGGTGGCCAGCGCGAGGTCCATCGAGGCGGCCTCGCCCATCGGTTCCGCCTCCGGCTGGTAGAAGTCGGTGTGGCCGTCGAGGAACAGCAGGCCGTGCCGGCCGCGCCGCTTCAGGGCGAGCAGATTGCCGAGCAGGATGCTGCAGTCGCCGCCGAGCACGACGGGAAAGCGGCCGGAGTCGAGCGCCTCGCCGACCGCGTCGGCGAGCCGGAAGGAGTACTCCGCGATGCCGGTGCTGTTGAGGACCCCGGTGTCGGGGTCCCGCTTCGGGTCGTAGGCGGGCGGTTCGACCCGGCCGGCCCGTACCGCGCCCGGGATGTCCAGCAGACCGGCGGCGAAAAGGGCCGCCGGGAGGTCCTGGACGCCGGACGGCCGCAGCCCCAGGACGGACGGCGCCTCGATGATCGCCAGTTCCCGCACGTCACAGTCCCTTCGCCGGTGGGCGGCCACTTGGCCATGGTCGCGCAGAAACGCGGACGCCGCCCGGTCGGCAGGTCCGGGCCCAGGGCCTGTCGTTTGGATCAGGTCGGCTGAGAGAGACTGCGGCTTTCAGCCGACCCGAGCGGGGGCGATGGGGGTGCCCCCGCGCGAGCTGGTTCGAGCGTGGGGGAGTCGGCAACCGACGACAACGCGGCTGGGGGCACCCCCTCTGGGGGAGTACGTGCCAGGCCCCGCGACGCCGGCGTGATCCAAACGACAGGTCCTAGGACGGTCAGTGGGCCGGGTCTCCGTCACGTCGGCAGTACAGGAACAGGTGCGGCTCGGGGATCGCCTCCGGATGTGCGGGAGTGAAGACCGTGCGGTCCTGCCGGAGCACCGTGAGCCCCGCCCCGCCCGCCATCGCGGCGAACTCCTCGGCGCCGAAACTCGTCACCCGTACGGGCTGCCCCATGAAGACGGCCTCGACGTCCTGCACGTCCAGCGGCACGGTGGCGAGCACCAGGTGACCGCCGGACCGCACCGCCCGCGCCAGCCGCCGTACGAGCGCGGACTGCTCCTCGCGGGACATCTGGAGCAGGGAGAAGTACACGCACACCGCGTCGAACGACCCGTCGGCGAGCGGCAGTTCGCGGATGTCGGCGCACTGGAAGGCGGCGCCCGGCACCTGCCGGCTCGCGAGGTCCACCATCACGGGTGAGACATCGACGCCCAGGACGTCGTGGCCCGCCTCGGCGAGCGTCTGCGCCGTGGGACGTCCGGTCCCGCTGCCGACGTCCAGTACGCGGCTGCCGGGTTCCAGTTGCGCGAGCAACCACTCAAGCGACGCCCGGTGCGCATCGGACCCCGCGAACGCCTTCTCGTACGCCGCCCCGATCGCGTCGAACGCGGTTGCGGCGGGCGGCCGGTGATCCCCGTCGGTCACGATGCGTCCCTTCGTCACGGATGTGCCGTGCATCGTTCCATTCACGGGCCGGGGTCACAACGGGTTATGGCGGGCAAGGTGCCCTTGGGGGGGAGTGGCTTGCGGCTGGGGCGGTTGCGGTCGGCTGGGCCGTCACGGCAGGGTGCGGGCGTGACCACCTTGTTGATCGTGCATCACACGCCCTCGCCCAACTGCCAGGCCATGCTGGAAGCGGTGATCTCCGGTGCGACGACGCCGGAGATCGAGAACGTCCGGGTCGAGCGACGGGCGGCGCTGTCCGCCACGGCGTCCGACGTGCTGGCCGCCGACGGCTACCTTCTGGGCACCCCGGCGAACCTCGGCTACATGTCCGGCGCCCTCAAACACTTCTTCGACCAGGTCTACTACCCGTGCCTGGACGAGACGCGCGGCCGACCCTTCGGCTACTACGTGCACGGCGGCAACGACGTCACCGGCGCGGTGCGCGGCATCGAGTCGATCACGACCGGCCTGGGCTGGCGACGCACGGCCGAGGCGGTCACCGTGACCGGCGAGCCGGACCGGGCCGACATCGAGAGCTGCTGGGAGCTGGGGGCGACGGTTGCGGCCGGGTTGATGGAGTCGTAGGGGCTGATGCAGCTGAGGGCGCCGATGGGGCCTGTGGGCGGCGAGGGAACGGTGGGTGCCTGATGGAGCCGTGGGCGGCGAGGGAGCGTTGGGTGCCTGATGGAGCCGTGGGCGGCGAGGGAGCGGTGGGAGGCTGATGGAGCCGTGGGCGGCGAGGGAGCGCTGGGTGCCTGATGGAGCCGTGGGCGGCGAGGGAGCGGTGGGAGGCTGATGGAGCCGTGGGCGGCGAGGGAGCGGTGGGCGGCGAGGGAGCGGTGGGTGCCGATGGGGCCGTGTGCGCCGGGCCCTGGGGCTGATGGAGCCGCAGGGCTGATGTGGCTGTAGGGGCTGATGGAGCCGGGGGCGGAGCCGCCCGCATCCGCCCAGCCTCAGCTCGGCGATCGCGACCGTCCGGGTTCCCGCGTCAGCCCGCACCGGCGGGCCGGTCGTCCGCAGGCGCGGTATCCGCCCGGTCCCGGCTCGGCGATCGCGGCCTCCGGGGTCTCCGGAGGCGCCTGCGTCAGCCGGCACCGGCGGTCCGGTCGTCCGCAGGCGTGGTATCCGCCCAGCCCCGGCTCTGCGATCGCGGCCTCTGGGGTCTCCAGAGGCTCCTGCGTCAGCCCGCACCGGCGGTCCGGTCATCCGCACGCGCGGCATCCGCCCAGCCCGGGTGGTCGTCCGCCCCACCCCGACGGGGCCGATCACTCCGCAGCCCGGCTCGCCTCGGCTGTCGGATGCACTGCCGGATAGCGCTCCGCCACCTGGACCATCAGCAGCAGGAGCAGGGCCGCCAGTGAGGCCAGTGAGGCGGACACCGCCGTGAGGCCTGCGCTCCAGGGTGGGGCCACCGTGAGGTGCATGGCCTGCGAAAGCCCCGCCGAATGGACCCGGCTCTCCAGAAGCCCGGCACCTGCCAGCCCCGCCGGCAGCAGCATGCCCGTCATCAGTGCCGCGACACTGGTCCGCAGCGCCAGCACCACGGCGAGCGTCAGGCACAGCCCGGACATGCCGAGCGTGACCGCGAAGACGCTGAGCGGCGCGCCGTCCCGGCGCAGCGGGAAGTACGCCGCACCGCACACGACGAGCGCCGCAGCAGCGAGCCAACTCGGCCAGAAGACCGGCCTCTTGGGCTGCGCCGGGGGACGCGCGCGCCGTATGCGCAGGTGCCGCCTGGCGCGCGGACGCGCCACCTCCGAGTCCGGCGCAGGCATCGCGGCCTGTGCGAAAGCCGTCTCCGGGGTGCCCTCGGCGAGCGGCCGCACGTCCGCCGCCGCTTCCGCCTCGCACTGCCGTTCCTGGGCCAGCCGGCCGATCAGCTCCACGAGTTCCTCTATGGGCCGCCCGGTGGCCGCCGCGCGAACCGCCTCCTGTCCGCAGTGCGGCTGCAGCGAGGCCTGGTGCAGCAGCGCCATCAGCCGGGACACGTCCTCAAGGCACCGTCGCTCGACCGCCACGCGGATCGTTTCGTCCGCGCTGTCCGCCTCGCGCGGCGGCCGGGTCAACTCGACGACCAGTCGGGCCACGTCCTCGACGGGACGGTCCAACGCGACCGCCCGCAGCACGGCGCCGACGGTCTGCGCGTACTCAGGCGACTGCTCCATCAGCGTGACCAGCCGGACGATCTCCTCCAGCGGCCGATCGCTGACCGCGGCATGGACGAGGTCACCGACCGGATCCAGGAACGCCGAATCCGGCACACTGCCGCCCGCGCCGGGGTCGGGCGCGGCGGGGCGCTGGGGAGCGGTGTCGTCCAGCGGGTGCGCGGATCCGAGGAGGGCCGAAGGGTCGCTGCCGAGCGCTGCACCCATGGCGGACGCCGTGCCGACGGCCGGGGTGGTACCGGTCGGTGGCTCGCCGACGAGGGCGGTAGCGGGTGCCGGTTCGCCGACAGGTGCGGTGCCGACGAGGGCGGCAGCGGACGGCGGCGGCTCGCCGACGGGGGCGGGCTCGCCGAAGACTATGTCGGACGGGTTCGACTGCTCTGGTGAAGAACGCGTGGTCATCCTGAGCTCCAAGGGAGTTCGTGCGGCCGCTCCTGCGCTGCCGAAGCGCGACACGCGATGTCCCTGACCATTACTAGGTCCCGCCCCGACGCCTCGCCACCCGGGTGCATCGACCGTGTGACACCCAACGGGGTCCCGGACGTGTGTCCGAAACCACGCCATCGATGAGCTCCGAGCCATGTCGTCACCCCAGGGTCGCGGGCTACCGTTTTTGGCCAGACCCATCCCCTCGCACACGGCGCGGACGCCCCTCCGCACCCAGGACTCGGACGGCTCGGCAGTGCTCGCAGATCTCTCCCCCCTCATCGCGGCGACCGCCCAGTGGCTCACGCGCGCCTACCCGGCGTCCGGCGGAGCCCTGGCCTCCGCCCTGTGCGAGGTGCAGGCGCGGCAGGCCGTGACCGTCGCGGCGTGGCTGCGGTATCCGACGCAGATGGACGCCGCGCTGGTCGGGATGGCGGGGCCCGGAGGCTCCGACCGGCTCGACTGGATCACCGGCGCGGACGCGGGCGGGGCGGACGACCCGGACGCCTACGCCTGGCGGACCTGGGTGGACGAGGTCGTGGCGAGCTGGGCCGCCTGCCTGCTCACCGACCCCGAGCTTGCCCACCTGGCGGTGGCCGCGCTGGCCGACGGCAGTCATACGACCGGGATACCGACGGAGTTCCGCCGCCTGCTCGCGCCCGACGCGAGCGACCGGCGGGCGGCGGCGCTGTTGCGCCACCCCGACCTCCTGGCACCGGTCGCCGAGCTGCACCAGGACGGGCTGCTGGACCGGCTGGGGCCGGGGCAGGCGCTGATCGCCTGAGGCCGTGGCCGACGGGCCTCCGCCGGCCGGACAGCCTCGGCGGTTCACTCGGTTTGCCGTCGGTTCACGCCTCTTTCCCGCGACCCGTCAGCGCGTCCCGCACCCGGTCCACGAGCCCCGCGCCCGGCGCCAGCAGCTTGTTCAGCGGCGGCTTGTCCGGGGCCGACGGGTGCGGACGGGTTGGTGCGATCATCTTCGCCTGGCGGACCTTGTCGCCCAGCTCCTCCAGCGCCTGCGGCGAACACGCGGCGCGCAGCTTGGGGAAGAGGTTCTCCTCCTCGTCGGCCACGTGCGCGCGGATCTCGTTCATGAGCATGCCGATGAGGCGGTCGAACTCGGGGTCGTCCGCGTCGCAGCTCTCCAGGTCCTTCATGATCTGCTCGGCCTTGGAGTGGTCGTCGATCTCCTTGTCGGCCAGGGCGTCGCCGTTCGGCACGTGCTCGCGTACCGCGGGGTAGAGGTAGGCCTCCTCGGCCACCGAGTGCCGGACCAGCTCCATCGTGACCTGGTCGGCGTGGAGCTTGCGGTCCTTCTCACCGGGCGGCAGCGCCTCGATGCGACCGAACAGCTCCTCGACCTCTCGGTGATCGGTCACCAGCTCGTCGATGACGTTTCCACCATGTCCCATGATCCTTGCCTCCTGCGTGAGCACGGCGGCTCCGGATGAGACCCGCCGCCGCACGAGTGCCCTGCGCGCGGCGGACTAACACGGGCGGGGCCGTGCTCACACGCGCCAGCTGTACCGCCGCTCGGGCCGTCCGGCCACGCCGTACCGCAGGGACACGTCGGCGTTGCCGGTGGTGTGGAAGTACTCCAGGTAGCGGCGGGCGCTGACGCGGGAGACGCCGGTCAGGGTGGCGCACTCGGTGGCGGAGAGGGTGCCGTCGGCGGTGCGCAGGGCGCGCTCGATGAGTTCGGCGGTCTCCACGCTCATGCCCTTGGGCAGCCCGCCCGCGGCAGGCGTGGGCGCGGCTCCGGCCAGGACACGGTCCACGTCCGCCTGGCCGCGTACGACGGTGGTCAGCAGACGGCCGCGCTGGGCGGCGTACCGCTCCAGGCGGGCCCGCAGGTCCTCGAACTCGAACGGCTTGAGCAGGTAGTCGACCACGCCATGGCGCACGGCACCGCGTACCGTGTCGGCCTCGCGGGCGGCGCTGATCACCATGACGTCGCAGTCGTGGCCGGCGGTGCGCAGCCGGGGGATGACGTCCAGGCCGAACATGTCCGGCAGATACAGGTCGAGCAGGACGAGGTCGGGGCGCAGCTCGTCGACGGCGTCGATGGCCTGCCGGCCACTGCTGGCGACGCCGACCACGCGGAACGGACTGACCCGTTCGACGAAGGCGCGGTGCACCCTGGCCACCATGAAGTCGTCGTCGACCACGAGGACGTCGATCGCGTCCGGCGTACCGGACGTTTCCTCTCTGCCGGTCATCGGCCCGCTCCTTCCGCCACCGCGTCGGTGAGGTGGCTGACGGTCATGCGTGCGGTGAACAGGGCGCCGTCGGGTGTGTTGCGCACCGAGATCTCCCCGCCGTGACGCTCGCAGACCAGCCGGGTCAGCGCCAGGCCGATCCCGCGCTCGCCGTTCTGGGCGGCCTTGGTGGTGAAGCCGTGCGAGAACACCTCCCGCGCCAGCTCAGGCGCCACACCTGGCCCGGAGTCCCGCACAGCGATCTCCACACTGGCGGCATCCTGCCGCAACTCAACCTCGACCCACGCCTCACGCCGACCGCCGGGTTGACCGCTGCCCGAGGCTTGACGGCGGCCGCCGGGTCGGCCGTCACGCCGGTCCTCGTCGCCCCCGCCGGGCTGGCCGTCACGCCGGTCTTCATCGCTCCCGCCGGGCTGGCCGTCACGCCGGTCCTCGTCGCCCCCGTCGGGTCGGCCGTCACGCCCGTCCTCATCGCCTCCGCCCGGTTCGCTGCCGCCCCAGGACTCACCCCCACTGTCCGATCGCCCGGCACCTCCCGCCGCCGCATCCACCGCGTTGTCCACCAGGTTGCCCACCACCGTCGCCACGTCCGCCGCGTCCTCCGGTGTCAGGCGGTCGAGGGCTGTGTGGTCCGAGATGCGCAGGTGGACCTTGCGTTCGGCGGCCTGGGAGGACTTCGCCATGAGGAGGGCGGCCACCGTGGTGTCGCGGACGCGGCGGCTGAGGGTGATGTCCAGGGACTGGCGGTGCTGGTTCAGGGCGCGGATGTAGCGCACCACCTCCTCCTGCTCGCCGATCTGGATCAGCCCGGAGATGGTGTGCAGCTGGTTGGCGAACTCGTGCGCCTGGGCGCGCAGCAGCTCGGACGAGCTGCGGAAGGAGCCGATCTCCCGCTCCAGCCGCGCCAGTTCGGTACGGTCCCGCAGGGTGGTGACCGAGCCGAGCAGCCGCCCGTCCTTGCGTACCGTCATCCGGTTCATGACCAGGACCCGACCGCGCCGGATGACCACCTCGTCCCGCTTGTCGGCCGCACCGTCCCGGTCCCCGGCCAGCACGTCCCGCAGCCGCCCCTCGACACCGAGGTCGGCCAGGCTCCGCCCCACGCAGTCCTCGGGCAGGTCGAGCAACCGCCGCCCCACCTCGTTCACCAGCGTCAGCCGGTGCTGCGGATCGAGAGCGACCACACCCTCGGCGATCCCGTACAGCATCGCCTCCCGGTGCTCGGCCAGCCCCGCGATCTCCCGCGGCTCCAGGCCGAGCGTCTGCCGCTTGACCCGCCGAGCCAGCAGCAGGGACCCGGCCAGCCCCAGCCCGCTCGCGATGCCCAGATAGGCGAGGAGATACGAGGAGGCGCCACTCAGCCGCTGCCACACGGTGGGGGAGGCCTCGCCGATCATCACCGTGCCCAGGTGCTCACCGAGGTTCTCCCGCGTCGCCCCCAGCACCGGCACCTGAGCCACCCGCTCGCGCCCGCCGTCCAGCGACAGCTCGCCCGACCAGCCGCGCCCCTCGACCGCGCCGTCCCCGAGCGGCAGCGCCTTGCCGATCGCCGTCGGGTCCGTGGAACTGACGATCCGCCCCTCCGCGTCCGCCACCGTGACCGAGGTCACCCCGGACTGCGACTGCGTGGCGTTCACCAGCGGCGCCAGCGCCTCCCGCGGCAACGGCAGCACCAGCTGGCCGCGCACCAGCGGATTCGCCGCCAGCTGCTCGGCCAGCGCGCTCACCCGGCGGCCCTCCACCCGGTCGAAGGTCGCCTCCGACTGGGCCAGCGAGACCGCGGCGATCGCCACCAGCACGACCACCACGATGGCGAGCTGGAGCACCAGCATCTCGCCGGCGAGGGTCTGACGACGGAAGGTGGCGACCACGACGTACTCGATCTTTCGGCAGGGGGCTTCCGGGGCGGGGTCGCCCCATCATGGCCTCCACCTGCGCCGGAGGAAAGAGACCGGTCGCCGGCAAGACGGCAGCCGCGGGCGCCGTCGACACAAAGACGAAGTTGACACAAAGACCAAAACCTTCGTTGGTTCCGCAAGCGGGACAGCCCGTTAACGCGGGGGCAACATGTGGCCCACCTCACCCTCCCCCACAGGGCTTTCCCCAACCGCATCGACCAACCGACAGGTGGTGGCACTCGTGCGCCTGCGCACCCCCCTCGCCCTGTTCGGGGCCGCCGTGCTCGTCCTCCTCGGACCACCGCTGCTGACCACCGGCAGCAGCACCGAGACCGGCACCCAGATCCCCGGCCTGCGCTTCATGGTCCCCAACACACCCGGCGGCGGCTACGACATCACCGCCCGTACGGCCGCCAAGAACGCCGAGGACGCCGGACTCACCCCCAACATCGAGGTGTTCAACCTGCCCGGCGCCGGCGGCACCGTCGGCCTCACCCGCCTGGTCAGTGAGCACGGCAACGGCAAGCTCGCGATGTCGATGGGGCTCGGCGTCGTCGGCGCCGTCCGCTCCAACGACGCGCCCAAGACCCTCGCCGACACCACCCCGATCGCCCGCCTCACCGAGGAACAGGACGTCGTGGTGGTCGCCAAGGACTCCCCGTACCGGACCATCGACGACCTCATCGACGCCTGGAAGGCCGACCCCGGCAAACTCCCGGTCGGCGGCGGCTCCTCACCCGGCGGCCCCGACCACCTCGCGCCGATGCTGATGGCGCAGGCCGCCGGGATCTCCCCGAAGCAGGTCAACTACATCCCGTTCGACGGCGGCGGCGAACTCCTCGCCTCCATCCTCGGCAACAAGGTCGCCTTCGGCGTCTCCGGCGTCGGCGAGTACCTCGACCAGATCAAGGCGGGCGAACTGCGCCTCCTCGCGGTCACCGGCCCCGAGCGGGTCGACGGCCTGGACGCGCCCACCCTCCAAGAGGCGGGCTACGACGTGAACTTCACCAACTGGCGCGGCATCGTCGCCCCGCCCGGCCTGACCGACGCGGAGCGCGACAAACTCGTCCGCCTCATCGAGGAACTCCACGACTCGCCCGAGTGGCAGGCGTCCCTGAAACAGAACGGCTGGGACGACGCCTTCCTGTCCGGCGAGGAGTTCGGGGACTTCCTCAACGCCCAGGACCAGCGTGTGGTCTCGGTACTGAAGGAGCTGGGACTGTGACGACTCAGACCACCGACATCCCCCCGGCGCCCGCCTCCGCCCGCCGCTCCTGGCTTCGCGACCACTCCGAACTCGGCGTCTGCGTCCTGCTGCTGGCCCTCGGCGTGCTGGTCCTCACCGACGCGCTCGCCATGGACGTCGACATCGCCCAGCGCGGCCCCGTCGGCCCCAAGACCGTGCCCATTGTCGTCGGCGCCGGACTGCTGCTCATCGCCGCCCTGCTCGCCGTCGACGTGCTGCGCGGCGGCCGCGGCCAGGCCGAGACCGGCGAGGACATCGACCTGTCCGAACCCGCCGACTGGCGTACGGTCCTGCTGCTCGCCGGCGTGTTCCTGGGCGCCGCCGTCCTCATCGAACCGCTCGGCTTCCCCATCGCGGGCGCTCTCCTCTTCTGGGGTGCCGCGTTCGCCCTCGGCAGCCGTCGCCTCGACCGCGATCCGCTCATCGCGGCCGTGCTGTCCCTCGTCACCTACGCCGTGTTCAACAACCTGCTCGGAGTGCCGCTGCCCGGCGGCCCCCTGATGGGAGCGCTGTGAGATGAACGCCCTCAACTCCCTGCTGGACGGCTTCGGCACGGCACTGACCCCGATCAACCTGCTCTGGGCCGCCCTGGGCGTCCTGCTGGGTACCGCGATCGGCGTCCTGCCCGGCATCGGCCCGGCCATGGCGGTCGCGCTGCTGCTGCCGGTGACGTACGGACTCGACCCCATCGGCGCGTTCATCATGTTCGCGGGCATCTACTACGGCGCCATGTTCGGCGGCTCGACCACCTCGATCCTGCTCAACACCCCCGGTGAGAGCGCCGCCGTGGTCGCCGCGATGGAAGGCAACCCGATGGCCAAGGCGGGGCGCGGCGCACAGGCGCTGGCGGCCGCCGCCATCGGCCACTTCGCCGGCGGCATGGTCGGCACCATCCTGCTGGTCGCACTCGCCCCGACGGTCGCCCGGCTCGCCGTCGACATCGGCGCACCCGACTACTTCGCCATCATGGTGCTCGCCTTCATCGCGGTGACATCCGTCCTGGGCTCCTCCCGCATCCGCGGGCTCGCCTCGCTGCTCATCGGGCTGACGCTGGGTCTGGTGGGCCTGGACCAGATGACCGGACAGCAAAGACTCACCTTCGGCTCGCTCCAACTCGCCGACGGCATCGACGTCGTGATCGTCGCGGTCGGCCTGTTCGCGATCGGCGAGGCCCTGTGGGTCGCCGCCCATCTGCGGCGCCGGCCGGCCGAGCCGATCCCGGTGGGCCGACCGTGGCTGGGGCGCGGCGATGTGCGGCGCACCTGGAAGTCCTGGCTGCGCGGCCCGTTCATCGGCTTCCCCTTCGGCGCGATCCCCGCGGGCGGCGCCGAGATCCCCACCTTCCTCTCCTACGTCACCGAAAAGCGCCTGTCGAAGCACAAGGACGAGTGGGGCAAGGGCGCCATCGAGGGCGTCGCCGGACCCGAGTCCGCCGCGTCGGCCTCGGCGGCCGGCACGCTGGTGTCGATGCTCACGCTGGGCTTGCCGACCACGGCGGTCGCCGCGGTGATGCTGGCTGCCTTCCAGCAGTACGGCATCCAGCCCGGCCCGCTGCTCTTCGAACGCGAGCCCGAGCTGGTGTGGGGCCTGATCGCCTCGCTGTTCGTCGGCATGGTGCTGCTGCTCGCCCTCAACCTGCCGCTCGCGCCGCTGTGGGCGAAGCTGCTGCGCATTCCGCGGCCGTACCTCTACGCGGGGATCCTCTTCTTCGCGGCGGTCGGCGCGTACGCGGTCGGCGGCGAGGTCGTCGACCTGGTGATCCTGCTGATCATCGGCCTGATCGGCTTCGGTATGCGCCGCTACGGGCTGCCCGTGCTGCCCGCTGTCATCGGCGTCATCCTCGGCCCCAACGCCGAGCAGCAGCTCCGCCGCGCCCTGCAGATCAGCGACGGCAGCGTCACCGGCCTGGTCAACACGCCGTTCGCGGTGACCGTGTACGCGGTGATCGTCGTGCTGCTGGCCTGGCCCCTGCTGAAGCGACTCGTACGCCGCGACCGCACGGCGGCGTCGTCGTAGCCACCCTCGCCGGGGCCGGGCCGCACGGCCCGGCCCCTGTGCGTGACGTCGAGCAGAACGTCAGACGTCCTTGATTGTCGCGGTCACGGGGGTGCCGGTCTCGACCGTGCGGCTGACCGTGCACAGACGGTCATGGGATGTCCTGACGGCGCGGGGAAGAATGGCGCGTGCGCGCTCCGCGCCCTCGCCGTCCGGGAAGGCAACGGTGAAGGTGACCGCGAGGTTGACCATGCGGTTGCCGAGATCGTCGCTGATCTTGTCGCCGGTCACCGCGACGGAGAATTCGGTGGGCTCCGCATGGCGACTGGTCGCGACATCGACGTCCACGGCCGTGCAGCCCCCGATCGCGGCAAGGAACAGCTCGACCGGGGTGAACTCGGTGTCCTCGCCGGCACCGGAGGCCGTACCGAAACTGATCGATCCGCCGCGGGCGTTGGTCGCGACGAAGTGGCCACTGCTCGTGCGCTCTACGACAACGGAACGCGCGGATCGCTCGGATTTCTCACTCATGCCGTCGACAGTAGTGCCACGGAGCGCTGGAGCCGCGGCGGTCGACCGGAGGGGGCGCGATCACACGTCGCGGCTCAGCCCAGGTAGAAGTCCCTGCGAGCGGCCACGAACTCTTCGACCGATCGCGCAGGTACGCTCGTGACCTGCTGTACGTCGTTCGTCGCACGGTCGTAGCGGTTCTCGCGATGCAGCCGGGCCATGGTGGCGATGTGCTCTTCGGTGTGCGACGGCAGGCCCACCTTGGCGAGGACTCCGGCCCGCCACTCGTCCGGCGGGACGTCCACATAGGTCACCGGAGTCCCCAACGCCCGGGAGAACTCCTCGGCCATCTCCGTCATGTCCACCGAGCGCGGGCCGGTGAGCTCGTAGACATGTCCGATGTGCGGGCCCGGGTCTCGCAGCACGGTGGCGACGACTCGGGCGACGTCCTCCACGGCGACCGGCGAGGTGCGCCCAGTGCCGAACGGCAGCGCGATCGTGCCGCTCTCCCGGATCGTGCGGGCCGGCAACACGGTGAACAGCGGGTTGTCCAGGAACGACGTCGGCCTGATGTGTACCACCGGCAGGCCCGACCAGTTCAGTACCTGCTCCGCCAGCCAGTGCAGCCGCTGCTGGCGCGACTCGGCGGTGCTGGTGGCGGTCATCTGCGATACCGTCATCTGGGACATGCCCACGAGTGCGTCCAGGTCTCCGTGCTCGCGCGCCACGCTGGCCACCACGGTCGCGGCCAGCAGATGGTCCGGTGATACGGGCATGGCGAAGTACATCCTGCCGACGCCCTCCAGCGCCGCCGCGACGCTCTCGGGCCGGGTCAGATCGCCGAGGACGACCTCCCCGCCGAGGCCACGCAGCTCAGCCGCCCGTTCGTCGTCGCGACGCACCATGACGCGTACGGGCACGTCCTGTGCGCGCAGTTGCTTGAGGACCGCGCGGCCCACGTCACCGGCGTTGCCGAGGAGAACCAGGTTGCTGGCGACCATCGATCAAGCTCCTGCCGAGATGCTTTGCTGTGCGGTGTCCGGGAGAATGGGAAAGGCCCAATTCGAAGAACAAGGGGCACGACATGCCCATCATTTCACGCGGATTTCACGGCCGGGCGCGCGATGCGCGGCACAAACTTCCTCCTGGGCAGTACGAGACCGCCGACTTCCCCGTTCTGTCCGCCGGGCCCACACCCACGGTGGACCTCGACGACTGGGAGTTCACCATACGCACGGAGACGGGCGCACGGCACATCTGGAACTGGGCCGATTTCATGGCGTTGCCCGCCGAGACACCGACCGTCGACCTGCACTGTGTCACCAAGTGGTCGAAGTTCGACACGGAGTGGCAAGGAGTGTCCTTGGACGTCCTTTTGGAGGCCGTCGCGACCGGTGCTGAGTATGCGCTTGTTCACTCCTACGGTGACTACACCACCAACCTGCCCCTGGAGGACCTCCTCGACGGGCAGGCATGGATCGCCTACCGATACGACGGTGAGGAACTCGCGCCGGAACACGGCGGCCCCGCCCGACTGCTGATTCCGCACCTGTACTTCTGGAAGTCCGCCAAGTGGGTGCGCGGAATTCAGTTGCTCGACGACGAAGAGCGGGGTTTCTGGGAAAACATCGGCTACCACGATTATGGGGACCCATGGCGCGAGCAGCGGTACCAGGGCGACTAGGCGGCCGACTGCGCTGGAAGCCCGCCCGTCTGGCTGATCGGCGCAGCGAGTCCCAGGTTGCGCGCACCCTCGTGTTCGAGGTGCCGGACTGGCCGGGTCATCTGGCTGGGCAGCATGTCGATCTGCGGCTCACGGCGGAGGACGGCTACTCCACCCAGCGCAGTTACTCACTGGCGTCGGCGCCCGACGGCGAGAGCGTCGAGTTGACCGTTCAGCGTGTCGACGACGGCGAGGTCTCCCCGTACCTGACGGACGAACTCGCAGTGGGCGACGTGGTGGAACTGCGTGGGCCGGTCGGAGGCTGGTTCGTGTGGCGGCCCGAGCAGAAGGAACCGATTCTGCTCGTCGCCGGCGGCTCCGGCGTGGTACCCCTCATGGCGATGATCCGCATGCGCCGCGCGGTCGGCAGCCGCACGCCCTTCAAGCTGGTGTACTCCGTACGCAGCCCTGAGTACCAACTCTTCGTCCCCGAGTTGAGACGGGACGACCCGGGCCTCGACAAGAGGTACCTCTACAGCCGCTCGACCCCACCGGAGTGGCCGCGTCCTCCCGGGCGTTTCACCGCTTCCGACCTGTCAGGCGCCGGGTGGCCACCGGACTTCGAGCCCACTTGCTACGTCTGCGGTTCCACCGGATTTGTCGAGACGGCCGCCGGACTGCTGGTGGCCCTCGGCCACCACCCGGGCCGTATCCGAACCGAGCGTTTCGGACCCAGCGGATAAGGAGCGAATCTCCATGAGCCTGACGCCTGACTTCCTCGACGGCAACGCCGCCGCCGGGGAGCTCGAGTCTCTGTTCGGAACCGATATGACCATGGCGTCCGGACGGTGCCGCGGCTGCAGCGAACAGATGGTGCTTGCCCAAACGCACGCTTACCTCGGCGGTCCAGGGATGGTGCTGCGCTGCCCCGGCTGCGACAGCGTCCTGCTTCGCCTGGTCCGCTCTCCCACCCAGATGTGGCTCGACGCCGGCGGACTGGCTTACGTCCGGATGCCGGTACCGGTACAGACATGAACGACCGTGTGCGAGAACTCGCCTCGCGCGTACGTACCCCCGACGTCGTCGATGCCATGGGACGGATGCACCGCCATCGGTGTCACATCAACGACCTGGTGAGCCCGACCCCGGGGCGCGTCCTCCTGGGCCCGGCGATAACGATCTCTTATCTCCCCTCGTGCAAGGAAGCGCTCCCACCTGAGCAGTACACCTTCTCCCGACTGTTCCGTGAGGCCATCCGGCAGGGCGCACAGGGCCGCGTGCTGGTTCTGGCGAGCAACGGGCATACCGACGTATCCCTCGGGGGCGGATCAAAGCTGTCGCTGGTGGCGGCGCACGGTCTCGCGGGCGTCCTGGCCGACGGTCGTCTTCGGGACTTCGTCGACATCACGACGTACGACTTCGCCGCCTACTGCTTGGGGCAGACGACCAAGTGGGGCGGCGATGTCGTCACGCCCTTCGAGGCCAACCGGCCGGTCGTCGTGTCCGGCGTGACCGTCCGCCCGGGTGACTACGTGTTCGCGGACGCGTCCGGCGCTGTCGTCGTCCCCGCCGCACAGGTCGTCAGCGTGTTCGAAGAAGCCAACCGCGTCGCCCAGGTCGAGGCGGCCTACGTCGAGGGAGTCCGTCAAGAAGGCTCCGCTGACAGGTCCCGGTAGGTCTCCAGCAGCCTCAGCCGTACCTCGATGATCGTGGGAAACGCCGACACGGCGTGCCAGAGTCTCTCCACGGCGACGGCGGTCACCCAGCATGTGTCGTCCACGGTCACCCAGGTGCCCGGAGTGAGACCGATGGTCTCCAGGCCGAGGTCGGCGGTCCGCGGGGCCCGGCCGGTCGCGAAGAGGATCTCATCCGCGGCCAGCTCCGCGCCGTCTGCCTCCATCCTGGCAAGCAGTCCGGCGCCGCGGACCAACATGGTCACCTCAGAGCCGAGCGCCTGCCAGGCGGTGGCCATCTCGACGGCCACGGTGGGCGGGGACCGCGGCGACGTGCAGGGGCCCATCCACCGCCTGGCGCAGCCCGTGCACCCGGCGCGCGTCGGCCCTGGCCAACCGAGGATGATCACATCGTAGGTGCGCCCGGTCACCGTTCATCAATGGCCTGGTTCATCACTGTGCGCCGTTGCCGTACCGAGGGTCTGAGGCCGTGTCAGCGGCCGGGGGCCCGCTGCTTGACCTCCTGGAGCACCCAGCCGTTGCCGTCCGGGTCGTTGAAGGTGGCGTAGGAGCCGTAGGAGGCACGGTCGGGGTGCGGGCCGGCCAACCGCCCCTGGTCCTGGCCATGGTGGACGACCCCGCCGGCTTCATGGCCGTGGTAGAAGATGCCTCCGTCATCGTGGAACACCTCGCTCACCTCGATGCCTCGGCCGACGAGCTCGGCGCGGGCCTCCTCGATGTCCAAGACGACGAGGTACAGGCCCTGCACCGAGCCCGGCGCGGCGCGGGTGAGCCCCTTGCCGAAGATGATCGAGCACTCCGAACCGGGCGGCGTGAGGTGTACCGCGCGCCAGCCCTCACTGGGCGCGGCATCGAGGTCCAGACGGAATCCCGCGGCCTCGTAGAAGGCCTTGGCCCGATCGACGTCGGAGACGGGCAGCACGATGAGTTCGAGCTTCAGATCCATGGGGGGCCATCTTCTTCCTTTGGCTTACTTCTCGTTCTCGGCGACCGCGTCTTCCGGCCTCTGCGTGAGCTCACGCAACTCGAATGACCGTCTTGCCGGCTGTTCCCTTCTTCGCGCGGAACGCCTCCGGCGCACGGTCGAGGGGATGGACTGCGCCCACCAGCGGGCGCAGCCGGCCCTCCCGGTGCCTGCGGAGGATCTCCAGGAGGTGACCACGGTCGGGTTCGACGATGAAGTACATGGCCCGGCCGTCCTCGGGCCGTACGGTCGGGGGCTCGGCGATGGTCACCAGGGTGCCGCCGGGCCTGAGCAGGGCGGCCGAGCGGTCGAGTACGTCCCCGCCGATGGCGTCGAAGACGAGGTCGACGCGCCCCACGGCGTCCTCCCACCCCGGCTGTTCGAGGTCGAGGAACACCTCTGCGCCGAACTCCAGCACCAGGTCCCGGTTCCTCCCGCGCCCCGTCCCGATCACACGCGCCCCGGCATCGCCGGCAAGCTGAGTCGCGGCCATTCCCACGCCCCCTGCCGCTCCGTGCACCAGCACGCTCTGCCCGGCCTCCAGCCTTCCGTGCACGAAGAGGCCCTGCCAGGCGGTCAGGCCCGGCATCGGCAGAGCCGCCGCCTGCACGTGGTCGATTCCCGCGGGCAGCGGTGCCAGATTGCGCGCCTCCACCGCGACGTACTCCGCGAGAGTGCCGTCCCGGTTCCAGTCGGTGAGCCCCATGACACGTTGGCCGGCCGACAGCCCGGTCGTGCCGACCGCTACCTCGGCGACCTCACCCGACACCTCGTGTCCTGGAGTGACGGGCGCTCGGTCCCTGCCGCCCCGGTCGACCCAAGTGGCCGGCCAGTCCAGCTCGTTCGGGGTGAAGCAGGCCGCGCGCACCCTGACGATGACATCGCCCTCGCCCGCGTACGGGTACGGTGCCTCCTCCACGACCAGGCTGTCCACAGCCGCGTCACGATCATGGGTTCGTACTGCCTTCATCGCCCCTCCCTCCGGCAGCGAGGCGAGTCCCTACCGTTCCAGGATGACGGCGTGGGGTCTGTGGGGCGATCCGGGGCGGCGGCACACGTGCGTGCAGCGACCCGTCCCCGGTGCGCTACCTGAGCGCAGTTGCCGGAGTGGCTGCGGCCCTCGCCCGCGGTGCGGCCAGCCGCGTCTCTGGCGGCCCGTTGCCGCCATCAGCGGCCACCCATCGAAGCGGTCAGGAGGTTCCGCCATCCACCTTCCGCCGGTCCTGCTCGTCCCACGCGCGGGTGTCCCGCGGCTCGGTGTACGGCTCGGCCTCGGGGGGATGCCCGCCGGCGATGGCTCGCTGACGTGCGGTTTCCGCGTCGAACTCCAGGCCGAGGAGGATAGCCAGGTTGGTCACCCACAGCCAGATGAGGAAGACGATGACGCCCGCCATCGTGCCGTACGTCTTGTTGTACGAGGCGAAGTTGGCGACGTAGAAGGCGAAGCCCGCGGACGCGATCATCCAGACCAGCAGCGCCAGGAAGCTGCCCGGGGTGATCCACCGCCACCCCCTGACCTTGGCGTTCGGGCTGGCCCAGTAGAGGATCGCGATCATCAGCGTGACCAGCAGGACCAGCACCGGCCATTTGGCGATCGACCACGCCGTCAGTGCGGCGTCGCCCAGGCCCAGGATGTCCCCGGCCCGGCGAGCCAGACCGCCGGTGAAGACCACGATCACCGCACTGATCACGGCCAGCACCATCAGGACGACGGTCAGCCCGAGGCGCACCGGCAGGATCTTCCACATCGGCCGCCCCTCGGGGATGTCGTACACGGCGTTCGAGGTGCGCATGAACGCCGCCACATAGCCCGACGCCGACCACACGGCCAGCACCAGGCCGACGACGGCCATGATCGAGCCGATGCCCGCATTGTTCTGCAGTTGCTGCACGGCCTGAGTGATGATGTCCCGGCCGGCCCCGGGGGCGAACTGCTGGAGTTCGTCCAGCAGCCGGTCCGTGACGGACCTGCTGGTGACGCCCAGCAGCGACACGAGCACCAGCAGTGCCGGGAACAGCGACAGCACCGTGTAGTACGTCAGGGCCGCCGCCCGGTCGGTCAGCTCGTCGTCCTTGAACTCGCGCAGGCTCCCCTTCAGCACCGCGCCCCACGACCGCCTCGGCAGCTTCGTCGGCGAGTCGGGCGCGGCCCGTTCCACCTCCGGCCGGGGCCCGGCCTCCTCGGGCGCCGGATTCGCTCCGTCGCGGTGATCTCTGTGCCCTGGGAGATGCAGCTTCGCCATGACCGCCGAGTAACCCGAGTCCGCCGTCCTAAGAGTGCCCGGTCACGGCGGCGTGTGCGGACACGGCGGTGTCGTGGCTCTGGTCCGAACCACGACACCTGACGAAGCTGGGTCCGCGGCACCGGCTTCGTCTGCCCTCCAGGTACCCCTCCTCGCGCGCGGCTGAATCGCCCTTGTCGGCATCCGAACAACGATGCCGTGGGCATTCCCAGCGAGGCGGGCTCAGCGCTCCGGGACGGCCCTGGCGCGGATGGACTGGGCGACGTCGCGCAGCTTGACGTTGTGGGTCTGGGAGATGCGCCGCAGTACGTCGAAGGCCTCGTCCTCGCTCAGGTGGTGCCGCTCGCGCAGGATGCCCATGGCCTCGCCGATGGCGTGCCGGGTGTCCAGGGCGTGTTCGAGCTGGTCGACCGTGCGGGCGCTGGCCAGGGCCACGGCGGCGTGCGAGGCGAGCAGCCAGCCGGCCGTCTCCATCTCGGGCGTGAAGGCGCCGGGCCGGCCGGAGTAGAGGTTGAGCGCGCCGAAGTCGTCGTCCCGGGTGTAGAGCAGGAAGCCCATCATGCTGCCCACGCCCAGTTCGCGGGCGGCGGGCGCGAAGCGCGGCCACTCCGGCTGCGGCTTGGTCATGTCGGTGATCCGGAACAGCCGCTCGCCGTTGGTGCGACGGGCGGCGTCGAAACACGGGCCCTCACCCAGTTCACCCTGCAACCGGTCGGACTCCACGGCCATGTCCCCGCACGCGGACAGCGTCACCGCCCGGCCCTTGCGTACGGCCAGGATCCCGGCCGCGTCGCACCCGTCGAGCAACTCCACGCCCCGCTCGGCGATCGCGTCGAGCGTCTCCTGCGTGGAGCCCTGCGCCAGCAGATGCCGGGCGAGCTCGGCCATCTCTTCGGCAAACGCACGCCAGTCCATCCGTGTCCACCGTCCCGCTCGTCGTACCTTCGCGTCGGAAGGAACCCGAAGGCCGACCGCCGGGACCCACCCGCCGGACCCGGCCACTCACGCACCGGTCGGAGCATGACCGAGCACCGCCTCGGCTGCCCTGTCCGCAGCCTACCCCTGGATCGCGGGGCACACTTCGGCACGGATGATCATGACCTCGCCGACCTGCTGCCCACCCCGCTGTCGCCGGTTCCGAAGAAAGATCCCTTTTCGGCCCGGAAAGATCTCCCCGCACGGCTCTGGGAACCTTTGCCACGCCTGGCTACCCTCCGCCCATGATTTCCACGGTTGTGTGGGGTACGGGCAATGTCGGCCGCGCGGCGATCCGTGCCGTCGACGCGCATCCGTCGCTGGGCCTCGCGGCCGTGCTGGTCGCCGACCCCGCCAAGGTCGGCCGGGACGCGGGCGACCTGAGTGGACTGGGCCGTCGGCTGGGCGTGACGGCGACCGACGACGTCTCCGCCGTGCTCGCGACCGGCCCCCGCGCGGTCGTCTACGCGGCCTCGGGGGACGTACGACCCGACGAGGCCCTGCGGGACATCGGACGGGCGGTCCGGGCCGGGGCGGTCGTCGTCACCCCGTCCGTGTACGGGATGTACGACCACCGGGGCGCCCCGCCCGAGATCAGGGAACCGCTGCTGGAGGCCGTCGCGGCGGGCGGCGGGTCCCTGTTCGTCTCCGGCGTGGACCCCGGCTGGGCGAACGACACCCTGCCCCTGCTGATCACCGGCCTCGGCTCACGGATCGACGCGGTGCGCTGCCAGGAGATCTTCGACTACGCCACGTACGACCAGGAGGACTCGGTACGGCACCTGGTCGGCATGGGGCATCCGATGGACTACCAGCCGCCGATGCTCGTCGAGGGGGTGCCGACGATGGTGTGGGGCGGGCAGCTGCGGATGATGGCCCGAGGGCTGGGAGTGGAACTGGACGAGATTCGGGAGACCTTGGAGCGACGCCCCCTGGAGGCCACCGTCACCACGCCCACCATGGGCGAGTTCGCGGCCGGTACCCAGGGCGCCGTGCGCTTCGAAGTGCAGGGCCTCGTCGGCGGACGGCCCCGCATCGTCGTCGAGCACGTCACCCGCATCCACGGCTCCTGCGCCCCGGACTGGCCGCAGGCCCCTGACGGCGGGGCCGGAGCACACCGGGTCGTCATCGAGGGCCGCCCCCGTATCGAGGTCACCGTCGAGGCGAGCGACGAGGGCGGCAACCGGTCGGCGGGCGGCAACGCCACCGCCGCCGGCCGCCTGGTCAACGCCATCGACTGGCTCACCGAGGCCAAACCCGGCCTCTACGACGCGCTCGACGTCCCGCTGCGCCCCTCGGCCGGCCGACTCGGAAGGACCTGACCGGTGACCCTGCGTATCGACATCCCCGACGGAGCGGACCCCATCCCGTACGTGTGGGGCGAGATGGTCCCCCAGATCGGCGCGGCGGCGTCGAACTTCTCGCTGGCCGTGTACGCCCACACCACCCTGGGCCTGCGTGAGTTCGAGGCGGCGCGGCTGCGCATCGCGCAGATCAACGGCTGCGCCTTCTGCCTGGACTGGCGCACCGAACGCGACGGGAAGATGGTGGAGGACGACTTCCCGGAGTCGGTCACCGCCTGGCGCACCACGGACGCCTTCGACGAACGCACCCGCCTGGCCGCCGAGTACGCCGAGCGCTACGCCTTGGACCACCACGGCCTCGACGAGGACTTCTGGAGCCGGATGACGGCCCACTACAGCCAGGCGGAGATCGTGGAACTCACCATGAGCATCGGGTCCTGGCTGGCGTTCGGCCGGCTCAACCATGTGCTGGGGCTGGACAGCGTCTGTGTCCTGCCCCAGCGGTGAGGCGGTTCAGAAGTCCGCGGCGATGATCTTTTCGATGTTCCGTTCGGCGAGCGCCGTGATGGTGACGAAGGGGTTCACGCTCGTGTTGCCCGGAATGAGCGCCCCATCGATGACATAGAGGCCGGAATGGCCGTGCAGGCGGCCGTAGTTGTCCGTCGCCTTGTTCAGCACCGCGCCGCCCAGGGGATGGTAGGTGAGGTGGTCGCCCCAGATCTTGTACGCGCCGAAGAGATCGGTGCGGTAGATCGTGCCCTCTTTCGCGTTGATCCGGTCGAATATCGACTTGGCCATGGTGATGGACGGCTGTTTCCAGGACGTCTGCCAGTTGAGTTCGACCTTTCCGCTGGCCGGGTTCCACGAGAACTCCGCGCGGTGCGGATTCCTGGTGATCGACAGATAGAAGGAGGCGTACGTCTCGATTCCGGTGGGCAGCGGCGCGACTTCGGCGAAGGCGCCGCCCGCGGCCCAGTTGTCGATACCCGCGGTGGGAATCGCAGATTGCAGGGCGCCGGTGGGATCCCACATGTGGTTGGCCCGCCCGCACATGACATTGCCGTTGTCGCCCCAGCCCTTGCCGATCTCGCCGTTCAGCCCGGGCAGCGCGCCGTTCGCCTTCAGGCGGACCAGGAGTTTGCAGGTGCCGACGCTGCCGGCGGCGAAGAACACGCGGCCCGCGGTGACCGTCTTCGTGGCCGTGACGGCGCCGCCGGTGTCGAGTTGCTCCATGCCGACCGTGTAGCCACCGGAGGCCGCGGGAGCCACGGAGACGACCCTGTGCAGCGGCGAGACGGTGACCTTTCCGGTCGCCCGGGCCCGGGCGAGATAGGTCTGCTGGAGGGTCTTCTTGCCGTGGTTGTTGCCGTAAAGGATCTCGCCGGCCAGCGCCGATTTCGGGACCGTACCGGCGGCCTCCTGCTTCATGTAGTCCCAGTCGTAGACGTCCGGGACGAAGACGAAGGGGAACCCGGAACGCTGGGCGTGTTTGCGGCCCACGCGGGCGTACTGGTAGCACGCCGCCGTCTCGAACCAGGCCGGGTCGATGGTGCTGACGCCGAGTTCGGTGTTGGCGCGCGGGTAGTACACGTCGTACATCTCGTCGGCGTCGACGGACGGCAGCACGGCGCCGAAGTTCTCCCGCTGCGGCGTCACGGCCATGCCGCCGTTGACCAGTGATCCGCCGCCGACTCCGCGTCCCTGATAGACCGTGATCCCGCCCATTTCCTCGGCATCGAGAATCCCGGTGTAGCGGGGCACGTCCTTGTCGAGCGGATAGCCCAGGAAGTTGCTGATGGGTTGTTTGGTTCTGGTGCGCAGCCAGAAAGACCGATAGTCGGGGCTCGTGGTGTTGGCGAAGATCTTTCCGTCCGGACCCGGGGTGTCCCAGGCCATTCCCATTTCGGCCATGTGGACTTCGACGCCGGCCTGCGCGAGCCGGAGAGCGGCGACCGAGCCGCCGTATCCGGTGCCGATCACCAGGACCGGAATCCGCGCACCCGGTTCGATGACGGCGGTGTTCTGTTGCCGGGCCGCAAGGGTCGGAGAGTTGTGGCCGCCGATCACCGCCGCGCCTGCAATGAAACTCGTTCCAGCGATGAATCGGCGGCGGGAGATTCCGCTTAGTGGGCGTCTGTTCTGGAGGTCAGCGCTCATACGGCACTCCTCGTTTTCGAGTGAATCGAAACGGGTTCTACTGCCGTCGGCATACGAAGTCACGACATACCTATAGGTAACTTTTCGCGCCCCACCTCCCGACGCCTCGTCTTCCCTTGCGTCTTGACGGAAGGCTGGTCTGTACCTATGGTCACGGCCAGCGCGCGCGTTCAGTCATTCACCCGTCGTTCACATACAAGAACGGACCCCCCCATGGCCGACGCACCCGTTCGACCCCGCCGCAGGCTCCGCCGCTCACTCCTCGCCGCAACCACCGCCACCGCGGCCGCACTTGTGGCCACCGTGCTCGCCGGTCCCGGCGCGCCCCGCGCCGACGCCGCCCCCGCCACCTTCGTCCACCCCGGAGTGACCGTCTCCAAGAGCCAGTTGGACTTCACCCGGAGCAAGGTCAACGCCGGCGCCCAGCCCTGGAAGGGCGCCTTCGACCGGATGATGGCCAGCAAGTACGCCGACCTGAACCGCACCCCCAAGCCCCGTGCGGTCGTCGAGTGCGGCTCGTACTCCAACCCCAACTACGGCTGCACCGACGAGCGTGAGGACGCGATCGCCGCCTACACCCACGCCCTCGCCTGGTACATCACGCGCGACGACCGGCACGCCCGCAAGGCCATCGAGCTGATGGACGCCTGGTCGGCCGTGATCCGCGACCACACCAACAGCAACGCCCCGCTCCAGACCGGCTGGGCGGGCTCCTCCTGGCCCAAGGCCGCCGAGATCATCAAGTACACGTACACCGGCGGCTGGGCGAACTCCGGCCGCTTCGCCACCATGCTCCGCACCGTCTACCTCCCCGAGATCATCAACGGCTCGAACTCCAACGGAAACTGGGAGCTGTCGATGATGGAGGCCGCGATCGGCATCTCCGTCTTCCTGGAGGACAAGACCTCGTACGACAAGGCCATGGCGAAGTTCCGCACCCGCACCGCCGCCTATGTCTACCTCGCCTCCGACGGCGACCTGCCGAAGACGGTCCCGAGCCAGAACCTGAACACCCGGGAGAAGATCGTCAAGTACTGGCAGGGCCAGTCCACCTTCGTCACCGGCCTCACCCAGGAGACCTGCCGCGACCTCACCCACACCGGCTACGGCATCTCCGCCATCTCCCACGTCGCCGAGACCAGCCGCATCCAGGGCCAGGACCTCTACGGCACCGACGTCGGCGAACGGCTGCGGCACGCGCTCGGCTTCCAGGCCAAGTACGAGATGGGCGCGGCCGTCCCGAGCTGGCTGTGCGGCGGCTCCCTGCACCTGGGGCTCGGGCCGGTCACCGAGGTCGGCTACAACGCCCTGCACAACCGGCTCGGCCACGCCATGACCAACACCCAGGCACTGACCGAGCGCAACCGCCCGTCCGGCAGCAACAACCTGTTCGTGGCCTGGGAGACCCTCACGCATGGGGACAACCCCAACTGACCCGCCCCGACCCACCGTGGGGCGGGCGGACCACACCGGCCCGCCCGCCCCCTTGCGTGCACGTCAGGAAATGCGATGCACCCGCTGGGTCGTCAGCTCGTACCGCGCGCCCACGATGGCGAGATCACCGGACCTCACCTTGGCCGCGAGGTCGGGCTCGGCGGCGAGGCGGGACCGGACGAGCCGTATGTTGGCGTCGATGCTCGCGTCGACGCGGGCGGAGCCCTCCTTCGTGTGGTCGATGGCCGGGCTGATCTGGTCGGCCAGGTACTGGATGTGGGCCGGGAGTGGCTCCCCGGACTCCTCCGCCGCGACGGCGGCCCCCACGGCGCCGCAGGACTGGTGGCCGAGGACCAGGACCAGCGGTATGGCCAGTTCGAGGACCCCGTAGGCGACGCTGCCTAGCACCGCCTCGTCCAGGACCTCACCGGCGCTGCGCACCGTGAGCAGGTCACCGAGTCCCTGGTCGAAGACCAGCTCCGGAGGAACACGGGAGTCGACGCAGCTGAGGATCACCGCGAATGGATGCTGACCCGACGTCAGCGCCTGCCGGACGGCCGGTGTCTCGTCCGGGTGCCGCTCGCGGAAGGTGCGCCAGCGCCGATTGCCCGCCTCCAGTGCGCGCAGGGCCTGCGCGGGGGTGCTGGGGCGGTGGTGCGGCGCTGCGGTGACGGCGGACGCGGGGGAGGCGTCGAGGGCGAGGCCGGCACCGAGCGCCGCGGCGCCGGTCAGAGCGGCGCGCAGAAGGCCACGGCGGGCGGGCGCCGCCGTGGTTCTGAGAGGGGTGTCATCGAGGTTCACGGCCTGAACGTATGCCCGGGAGGGGCCCGCGGTGTTCACACTACTGAATCATGGACTGGCATGGTGAATTCATGGCCAGGGGTTGAGGTGCGCTTGGTGTGACCGAGGGGCATCCTTGGCCTTGCAGGCCTCCTCGACGCCGGGGCGCCGGCGCCGCGACGCCCGCGCGATCACAGGAGACACGGATGGACTACTACGACCTCGGCACCCACACCCGCCCGGTGACGACCACGTCCCCCGAAGCCCAGCTGTGGTTCGACCGCGGCCTGAACTGGACGTACGGCTTCCACCACGAGGAAGCCGTCTCCTGCTTCGAAGCCGCCGCGGCCGCCGACCCCGACTGCGCCATGGCCTACTGGGGCATCGCCTACGCCCTCGGCCCCAACTACAACAAACCCTGGGAGGCCTTCGACGCGCGGGAACTGGTCGACAGCGTCGACCGCACCCACGCCGCCGTGGAACGCGCCCACGAGAAGGCGGCCGGCGCCTCGCCCGTCGAACGCGCCCTGATCGAGGCCCTGCGCGCCCGCTACCCGCAGCCGAATGCCGTCGAGGACTGCTCGGTGTGGAACGAGCCCTACGCCGACCGCATGCGCGCGGTGTACGACCTCGCCCCCGACGACCTCGACATCGCCACCCTGTACGCCGACGCCCTGATGAACCTCACCCCCTGGCAGCTGTGGGACATCACCACCGGAGAGCCCGCCGAGGGCTCCCGCACCCTTGAGGCCAAGGACGTCCTGGAGCGCGCGATCGCCACCGAGGACGGGGCACGGCACCCCGGCGTGCTGCACATGTACATCCACCTGATGGAGATGTCCGCCACCCCCGAATCGGCCCTGACCGTCGCCGACCGGCTGCGCGGCCTGGTGCCGGACGCCGGGCACCTCCTGCACATGCCCTCGCACCTGGACGTGCTGTGCGGCGACTACCGGCGCGTGGTCTCGGGCAACAGCGACGCGATCGCCGCCGACGAGAAGTTCCTCGCCCAGTCCGGCGCGATGAACTTCTACACCCTGTACCGGTCGCACAACTACCACTTCAAGATCTACGGCGCGATGTTCCTCGGCCAGTCCAGGACCGCCCTGGAAACCGCCGCCCAGCTCGAAGAGACCATCACGGAGGAGCTGCTGCGGGTGCAGAGCCCGCCCATGGCCGACTGGCTGGAGGGCTTCCTGGCCATGCGGGTCCACGTCCTGATCCGCTTCGGCCGCTGGGCGGACATCCTGCACCTGCCCCTCCCCGAGGACGCGCAGCTCTACTGCGTGACCACCGCGATGCTCCACTACGCCCGCGGCGTCGCCCTCTCCGCGACCGGCCGGATCGACGAGGCCGAGGCCGAACGGCTGCTGTTCCGCGAGGCCGTCGCCCGGGTCCCGCCGTCCCGCACCCTGTTCAACAACACCTGCGTCGACATCCTCGCCGTCGCCTCGGAGATGCTCGACGGTGAGCTGGAGTACCGCAAGGGCAACCACACCGAGGCCTTCGCCGCGCTGGAACGGTCGATCGAACTCGACGACAGCCTGCCCTACGACGAGCCCTGGGGCTGGATGCAGCCCACCCGCCACGCCTACGGCGCCCTGCTCCTCGAACAGGGCCGGGTCGCCGAGGCCGAGGCGGTCTACCGGGCCGACCTCGGACTCGACGAAACACTGCCCCGCCCGTTGCAGCACCCCGGCAACGTCTGGTCCCTGCACGGCTTCCACGAATGCCTGATGCGGCTCGGCAAGACGGCGGAGGCCGGGATCGTGGCGCAGCAGCTGAAGATCGCCGCTGCCCTGGCGGACGTACCGATCGAGTCGTCCTGCTACTGCCGCATGGGGCGGCCCGCCGAGCCCGCGCGGTGACTCAGGCGATGGTGAGCCGGTACCGCAGCGGGGACCTCCCGGTGATCAGGACACGGATGCCGTCCGGCGTGAGGGAGCCGTTCATCCACGAGTAGCGTTCCCCCGCGTCGACGACCGGCGGCTGCTTGCCGCCCGCGCCATTGCCCGGCCCGAACACGATCCGGTCGTCGCCGACGGTGTACGCGGCCTCGCCGGTCACCAGCTGGTAGGTGTCGGCCTGCCCCGCCACGGGCGTGAGCCCGTCGCCGGTCAGCGAGCCGCCGCGCCGGAAGCACAGCTCCAGCGCGAGCGGCACCGCCGACTGCGACACGTCGAAGTCCAACTGCCAGCCGCCGCCCGGCACTTGCCGTACCAGCACCTCGGTGCGCAGGGTCCGCCACTCCTTGGGCCGGTGCGGGAAGTCCATCGCCGACCAGAACCGTCCGTCGTTGGAGAGCGGATAGTCGCCGTCGGCCCGTCGGTGCTGCGGCGGCAGCGGCTGGTGGAACGCCGCCCGCACCTCGGCGTGCAGCCGCCAGCCGCCGTCCACCCGCTGAAGCCCCTCGGCGCGGAAATGCCCCAGGGAGAAGAACTGCGGCGACAGCCGCAGCGAGTCCAGGATCGCCGCTCCCTTGCGCATCTTGAAGAAGGTCGGATTGGTCGACAGCCCCGAGGAAATCGCCTGCTTTTCGGGGAAGTCGGTGCCGCCGAAGATCGTCGCGGTGTCCGTGCCACGCCGCACCCGGACCAGCCGGCAGTCGGTGTCGTGATGCACGAACTCCTCGGGAAGCGGGGCCGCTTCGGGCAGCGGACGGGCCAGCTCCGGCCGGTCCAGCACCTCCGCCAGACGGTCGCCCAGCGGCGTCTCACCGAACGTCTGCTCCGTCCCGCGCTCGTGCAGCAGCGCGGCCACCGCGGCGAACCGCCCGTCGCCGTCGCGGATCGCCATCTCCCGGTACTGGAGCCAGAACTCCGGCAGAAAACGCAACGCCGTCTGGTCCTGGCGCCGCGAATGCACGCTCTCCACCTCGCCGTTCGGCTCGATGACGAAGAGGGTGGCCTTGAGGTTGGCCCGCACATGGCCGTACAGCTCGTTACGGCCGTAGTGGCGGGCCAGTGTCAGCAGCGCCGGGTTGGTGACGACGGCCGAGTAGGTGGGGCTGCGCTCGCTGTACTCGCCGCCCGGCAGCCGGTCGATGCCCTCCGCCAGCCAGGCGTCGATGCGCCGCGCGTACGCCGGGTCGGGCCAGCGGCCGTGGATCCGGGCGAGCGCCGAGCACACCAGCCAGCGGTGGTTGGCCGTGTGCACGCCCCCGTGGGCGAGCCCCGGCCCCGCCTTCCGCAGCACCCCGGCGACGGTCCGGCGCATGCCCTCGGTCGCCCGGTGCCCGTCCCGCTCCAGCAGGGCGTACGCCAGGTTCAGATCGACCACGGAGAAGGCGGTGTCCGGCGGCGAGTGCACGGCCCCCTGGTCGTACAGACCGTCGTCGTACTGCTCCGCCGCGAGCACATCGGCCAGCTCACCCAGCGGCCCGAGCAGATTGCGGGAATGGTGGTACGCCGAGTCCTCGTGGACGTAGACCGAGGTGAACGTCCGCAGCGCCCGGGCGGCGGCCCGCGCCCGGCCCCGGTCGCGCAGGTCGGTGACCGTTTCGCCGTACGTGGTGAGCAGCTCGGCGGCCCGCCGGTCGGCGGTCTCGGTCAGCAGGGACATGAAGGCGGCGTCCGTACGGGATCCGGCCGCGGCGGGCGCGCCACTGATCCCGGTGGCCGCGGCGGCCGTCGCGGTCGTGGAGAGGAAGGTTCTACGGGCGATCACGCGCTCTCCTGTCGTACGTCGACTGCGGTCAGAGCCAGGGCCAGCGGCCCCGGCGCGAGAAAGGCCAGCGGCAGCAGCATCCATGCGCACAGCACGGCCGCCGCGAGAGCCAGCAGGACCAGGCCGCTCCCACCCGGATCCCGTACGGCGTCCCGGGCCGCCTCGCGCACGGCCGCGGGCCAGTCGGTGAGCGAGGCCGGCCGGGCGCACGCCCGCAGCCCCACGACCGCCGCGCCCGCCCCGATCGCCCCCGCGAGCACGGCGAACAACCGCGCCCCCGGCAGCCCGGCCCCCGCCAGCGCCAGATCCGCGACCAGCAGCAGCACCCCGGCCAGGACCACCGCACCGGCGGCCAGATCCCCGCCGCGCAGCCGCTGTCGCAGCAGACCGAAGTACCGCCCGGCCGTGGCGGGCCGGTCCTCACGTACGCCGCGCAGCACGGCGCACGCCGTGGACAGCGCCGCCGGTGCGGTCACCAGCGGCAGACACACCACGGCGGTGGCGAGGCCCACGCTGAGCACGTCCGCGAACAGCGTCGTGCGAGGACCGAACAGCTCGCCCGGCTCCCGGGTGGTCCGCACGCTCACCCCTTGACCCCCGAACTGGCCATGCCCTCCACCAGGAACCGCTGGAAGGCGAGGAAGAACAGCACGATCGGCAGCAGCGCGATCACCGACATCGCGAACATCGGACCGAACGACGACTGGCTGGAGGCGTCCACGAACGCCCGCAGGGCCAGCGTCAGCGTGAACTTCTCCGGCGAGAAGAGATAGATCAGCTGGGTGAAGAAGTCGTTCCAGGTCCAGATGAAGGTGAAGATCGCCGTGGTGATCAGCGCGGGCCGGGTGAGTGGCAGGATGACCAGGAAGAAGCTGCGGAACGGGCCGCAGCCGTCGATCCGCGCCGCCTCCTCCAGCTCCCGCGGCAGGCCGCGCATGAACTGCACGATCAGGAAGACGAAGAACGCCTCCGTCGCCAGGAACTTGGGCAGGATCAGCGGCCAGTAGGTGTTCACCATGCCGAGCTGGTTGAAGATGATGTACTGCGGGATCAGCACCGCGTGGTGCGGCAGCATGATCGTGGCGATCATGAACGCGAACAGCGGGCCCCGGAAACGGAACCGCAGCCGCGCGAAGGCGTACGCGGCCAGCGAGCAGGACAGCACGTTGCCGACGACCGCGCCGCCCGCGATCAAGAGCGAGTTGCCGAGCAGCTGGGCCACGGAGACGTCGTTGACGCCGTCCAGAGCGGTGGAGTAGTTGGACCAATCCAGGCGGCTCGGCAGCAGGTTGAGGCTGGCGATCACTTCGTCGGCGGGCTTGAGCGAGGTCGCCAGCAGCCAGGCCAGCGGGTACAGCATCACCAGCAGGGCGGCCAGACAGCCTACGTGCAGAGCGATGCGCCGCCACGGAAAAGACGTGCGGACAGCGGGAGTTGCCGTAGTCATCGGTCCCCCTCGGAGGCGTAGAAGACCCAGGAGCGCGAGGTGCGGAACAGCACGGCGGTCACCGCGCCGATGACGATCAGCAGCACCCAGGCCATGGCGGAGGCGTAGCCCATGTGGGAGGCGACGAAGCCGCGGTCGTAGAGATAGAGCGTGTAGAAGAGGGTCGAGTCGGCCGGTCCGCCCTTGCCCGCGCTGACCGCGAAGGCCGGGGTGAAGACCTGGAAGGCCTGGATGGTCTGCAGGACGAGGTTGAAGAACAGCACCGGCGACAGCATGGGGATCGTGATGTGCGCGAACTGGCGCCAGCGGCTCGCCCCGTCGACGGCGGCAGCCTCGTACAACTCGCCCGGAATCTGCAGCAGTCCGGCGAGGAAGATGACCATCGGCGCACCGAACTGCCACACCGTCAGCAGCGCGACCGCGAACAGTGCCCAGCCCGGCTTGTTGACCCAGCCGCCGGTGCCGAACAGGTTGTCCACGGTGCCGCCGTCGTTGAAGATCGCCCGCCAGACCAGCGCGATCGACATCGAGGCGCCGAGCAGTGAGGGTGCGTAGAACGCCGAGCGGTAGAAGGCCCGGCCCCGGCGCATCGACTTCAGCGCGAGCGCCACGGCCAGGGCGAGCGCGAGTTGCAGCGGTACGGCGATGACGACATACGTCAGCGTCGCGACCACCGAGCGCCAGTAGCGGGGGTCCTCGGTGAACATCTGCGTGTAGTTGCGCAGGCCCACCCAGCTCGGCGGGTTGAACAGGTCGTAGTCGGTGAACGACAGATACAGCGAGACGGCCATCGGCAACAGCGTCAGCACGCACGCGCCGAGCACCCAGGGGGACAGGAACACCCAGGCGGCGCCCTCGCGCCGACGGCGTGCGGGCCTGCCCGGCACGGCAACACGCTTCGGGGGTGCGGCCGTCGGCACTTCCGTGGTGGTCATGACCTCAGCTCCGCCTTCGCCTCGGTGATGTAGTTCTCGGCCGCCTCGCGGGGCGACATCCGCTCGTACGACACCTGGTCGTAGTCCCGCTGGAAGGTCGTCTGCAGGGCGCTGTCCCCGGAGGGCGGCGCCTGCGGCGGATCGTTGAGCTTGCCCTCGACGGTGGCGTGGTAGTCGTTGATGACCTTGTCGAAGTCCTTGAGATCGGGGGCGATCTCCTCGCGCAGGGTCTCGTTGACCGGCATGCTGCGTGTCGCACCGAGGACGCGTGCGGCGCCGGGGTCGTTGAGCATGAAGTCGATCAGCCGGGCGGCCTCCTCGGGATGCCCGGTGTTGGCGGCGATGCCCATGAACATCGACGGCTTGAAGTACTGCCCGGGCGTTCCGTCCTCGCCGGACGGCATCGGCGCGAGCGTCACCCCCTCGCCGACCAGGGAGACGAAACCACTCGCGGGCGCGTCCCAGTTGATGTCCACGATCGCCTTGCCGCGGCCCAGCGGGGTGTTCTCCACGGTGCCGTCGAGCTGGGTGGTCTGCTCGGCGGGGGAGACCACGCCGTCCCGGCGGAGCCGGTCGGTGAAGGTCCACCAGCGCGTCAGGTCATCGGCGCTGAAACCGAGTTCGCCGTCCTTGGTGTAGAGGTCCTTGCCCTGGCCGCGCAGCCACACCTCGAAGGCGTCCTCGCTCTGACCGGGGTCGGTGGCCGCCGGCGCGCCGGTCTTCTCGGCCAGGGCCCGCATGGCGTCGGCCCACTCGCTCCACGTCCACGCCCCGCTCGGCAGGGGAACGCCGGTGGCCTTCCACTGCTCCGCGTCGTACACCACCGTCTCCGTGCCACGCCCCTGCGGGACGGCGTACTGCCTGCCGTCCAGCGCGCCGGTGGCGAGCAGGCCCGCGTCGATCTGATCCGTCCGCAGCACGGACTTCTGCCGGCCGAGGTCGTAGAGCACACCGCCGGACGCGTACTGGTCGATCATGCGGTAGTCGAGCTGCATCACATCGGGGGCGTCGCCGCCGGCGGCCTGCGTGGCCAGCTTCTGCTTGTAGGTGTCGTAGCCGGAGAACGACGACTGCACCTCGATGCCCGGGTACTTCTTCTCGAAGAGCCCGATCGCCTCCTCGGTCCTGGCCGCCCGGTCCGGATTGCCCCACCAGGTGTAGCGCAGCACAACCTTGCCGCCGCTGCCGCCCGACTCGGTCCCACCCGAGCAGCCGGACAGCACCGCGCACAGTGCGAGCACGACCGCCGTGACACAGGACCTCCTCGTCCTGTTTCCGGGCATGCGGGTCACCCCTCTCCAGACTCTAGAAAGCGCTTGCGCCCTTCTGGGACCCTAGGGACGTCCGGATGTCACGACAAGACCCGTGCACCGCATTATCGGAACGAAAGGCTCCGCATGACCTTGGACTCCGCGCCCCGACGCCGCTGTGCCGTGGTGGGCCTCGGCGCCCGCGCCCGGCTCTACACCCAGGCCCTCACCGGCCCGCACGCCGACCGGGCCGAACTCGTGGCGTTCTGCGACGTCAACGCGCACCGCATGGCCGTGCACAACGAATGGATCGCGCCCGCCGGGCCGGTCCCGGCGTACCGGGCCGAGGACTTCGACGAGATGCTGCGCCGCGAGCGGGTCGACCTCGTGGTGGTGTGCACGGTGGACCGCACACACGACGAGTACATCGTGCGCGCTCTGGAGGCGGGCTGCGACGTCGTGACCGAGAAACCGATGACGACGGACGCCGACCGCGCCCGCCGCATCCTGGACGCCCGGCGGCGCACCGGCCGCTCGGTGCGGGTGGCCTTCAACTACCGCTACAACCCCGTGCATTCGGCCGTACGGCAACTCCTCGCGCGCGGCGAGATAGGCGAGGTCGGCTCCGTGCACTTCGAGTGGCTCCTCGACCTGCGGCACGGCGCCGACTACTTCCGCCGCTGGCACCGCGACAAGGCCAACTCCGGCGGCCTCCTCGTCCACAAGTCCACCCACCACTTCGACCTCGTCAACTGGTGGCTCGACGCAAGCCCCGACACGGTCTTCGCCCAGGGCGGGCTCTTCTTCTACGGCGATGAAGCCGGCCGGCGCCGCGGCCTCGCCCGCGACTACACCCGCGCCCACGGCTCCCCGGCGGCCGAGGGTGACCCCTTCGCCCTGCGCCTCGCCGACGAGCCGCTGCTCAAGTCCCTCTACCTGGACGCCGAGTCGGAGGACGGCTACCACCGCGACCAGAACGTCTTCGCGCCGGGCGTGACCATCGAGGACGACATGGCGGTCCTCGTCCGCTACGACTCCGGCGCGACCCTGACGTATCACCTCACCGCCTACGCGCCGTGGGAGGGCTACCGGATCGCCTTCAACGGCAGCGAGGGCCGCCTCGAACTCCTCGTCGAGGAGACGACCTGGTCCCGCCCCGGCATCCAGACGGCCCTGCACGGCGCCGAGACCGACGAGGACGCCGGGCGCACCGAGTTGCTGCTGCGGCGGTTCTGGGAACGGCCGCGGGAGATCGAGGTGCCGGTGGGGGAGGGCGGGCATGGGGGAGGGGATGTCCGGATGCTGGGCGATCTGTTCGGGGCGGGGGGTGCCGACCCGCTGGGGCGGGCGGCTGACGCGACGGCGGGGGCGCGGTCGTTGGTGACGGGGCTGGCGGCGAATGAGTCGTTGGGGGCGGGGTGGGTGGTTGGGGTGGGGGAGCTGTTGGAGGTCTGACGGGGAGTGGTGGGGTGGTGCGGTGCGGTGAGCCTCCGCCAACTTGAAGTCGCAGCTCAAGTGCTGGTGTGACAATCTTCCGGGGCTGAGCGAAGCGTCACAACGAGATCGCGCGGTAGCTCAGCGCCGCATCGGTGACCGTCTCGGCGGGAGCGTCCTGCAACTCGGCCGGAGGGTGGAAGATCAGGTCAGCTGCCCGCGGATGGGGCACGTTGACTTCAAAAAGCCGCAGGTAGAAGCGGGCCTCGGGGTCGTTGGCCAGGATTCTACGGACAATTTCGACGAGTTCGTCGCGCGTGATGTCGGGCACCTTGGGCCATGCCGGCCGGGCGGCTTCCCGGGTGAAGTCCTCCAGGCTGCGCCATCCGTAGTACTCGGCGAAGTCGAGGATCGTGTATTCGTGCCCGGTCTTCTGGTTGAAGGCGGCGACGGCGTCGTCCGCGGGGCCCCCGCGAGCAATCAGGTCTGAGATCCGCTCGATCTCACTGCAGATCTCATCAAGTTGCTCTTGGTCCACGGGCGGCGGACGCAACTCCGAGCGTAGGTCCATGCCCCGCATTATGCGTGGATGGTCAGATCTCGTGTGTCCGAGAGACGGGAGCAGGGTGGGATGTTGCCCAGGGCCTGGCCGGGATCCCGATCTCTCGAGGCAGGGCCGCCGCAGCGGCGACGCGGGCAAGACCACAGGTTGGTCCCCGCTGGAGCCGACCTGCGGCCTCAACGTGTCCCCGGAGCGCTTCCTCCAATTCGTCGTCTATCCCCACCGCCAGGACGCCGACCCGACCTCGTGGAGCCACGCCGTCCCCGTCGGCCGCTGGATGCACATCGCCGTCGTCAACGACGGCCGCCGCACGGTGATGTACGTGGATGGCTCGAAGATCCCGCAACCCCTCCCAGCCGTCGACCGGCATCGCCACCCTCGCCAAGCCCTTCATCCTCGGCGCCACACCGTTCGACGAGCGTTTCGGCCAGGGTTTCTACGGCTGGCTGGGCGACACCCGCATCGTCGACCGGCCACTGTCCCGGAAGGAGTTCCTCGCACCCGTCGACTAGGCAGGGGCGTTGAATCATCCGGTCGTCGGGCGCCCGTGCTGTGCCGGTGTTCTGACGCCGAGGACGTCGAGCATGGCTCGGGTCGCGGGGCTGGGATTGAAACGGCTCCACGCCAGATACTCGACCCGGCGCGGGCCGTCGACCACTGGGACCAGGGCCAGTTCCGGAGAGTCGGCGGCCAGCGGGCGGATGTACGCCGACGGCATCAGCGCGATGCCCAGCCCCCGCGCGATCAGCCGGGTCATCAGCTCCACGACGGCCCCCTCGTACGCGACGTCGCGGACCAGACCGGCCGCGGTGAACGCCTGGTCGGACTGGGCCCGCGCGGGTGTTCCGGCCGCGAAGTCCACGAAGGTCTCCCCGGCGATCTCCTCCAGCGTGACCCGGGCCGCGCCCGCGAGCCGGTGCCCGGCCGGCACCACCAGCACATGCCGGTCGTGATCGAGGACGACGCTCTCCACCCCGGACGGCTGCTCGCCCTCCGGCAGGCCGAGGAAGGCGATGTCCAGGTCACCCTCGCGGATCGCCATGACCAGGTCGTCGCTGCGTCCAGAACGCAGGGCCACGCTCACCTGCGGGTGCTGGGCGCGGTACCGCTGGAGCAGCTCGGGCACGTCGACGGCGGCCGCGGTCACGATCACACCGACGGCGAGCCGCCCGCGTACCACGCCGGTCGCCGCGGCGGCGTCGGCGGCCGCGCGGTCGGCGGCGGCCAGGCACTCGCGGGCCCCGGCGACGAACGCCGCTCCGGCACTGGTCAGTTCGACGCGACGGCTGGACCGGGCGAAGAGCCGCACCCCCAGCTCGCGTTCCAGACCGGCGATCCGGTGGCTGAGCGAGGACTGCACGACCGAGCAGCGCTCGGCGGCGCGGGTGAAGTTGCGGGTTTCGGCGAGGGCGACGACGTAGCGCATCTGCTGCAGATCCACCCTTCCATCGTCATCATTCATGGCTGCCATGACAAGTATGCTTTGGACTCATGGCCCGGGAAGCCGAGACTTCCTCGCATGGAGACTCTGACCGAGCGGTCACCGGCCTCGCCGCGGACCGCGTCCGCGCAGCAGGTGGCGACCGTCGCGCTGACCGCCCTCGCCCCGGCGGCTTGGGGCACCACGTACGCCGTGACCACGGAACTGCTCCCGCCCGGGCATCCGCTGTTCGCCGGTCTGATGCGCGCCCTGCCCGCCGGGCTGGTCGGGCTGGCGCTCACCCGCGTGCTCCCGCGCGGGGACTGGCGGTGGAAGGCCGCCGTCCTCGGCGTGCTCAACATCGGCGCGCTGTTCCCCCTGCTTTTCCTGGCGGCCGAACGCCTCCCCGGCGGAGTCGCCGCCACCCTCAGCGCCACCCAGCCACTGCTGGTCGCCGGGCTGGCCATCGCGGTGCTCCACGACCGGCCGACGGCCTGGCGGTGGACCTGGGGTGTGCTCGGCGTGCTCGGGGTCGGACTCGTCGTGCTCGGACCGCAGGCGCGGCTGGACGCCGTCGGGGTCCTCGCGGGCCTGGGCGGTACGGCCGCGATGGCGGGCGGAGTCGTCCTCACCAAACGCTGGGGGCGCCCCACGGGGGTGGGTGCCCTGACCTTGGCGGGCTGGCAACTGACGGCCGGTGGCCTGCTGTTGCTCCCGCTCGCCCTCGCGATCGAAGGGGTACCGCAGCGGATCGACGCCGCGGCGGTCGGCGGCTACCTGTGGCTCGGCAGCATGGGCGGGCTGATCGCGTACACGCTGTGGTTCCGCGGGATCGGGCGGCTGCCGGTCGGCGCGTCCGCACCGCTGGTCCTGCTGTCCCCGCTGGTCGCGACGGTCGTAGGCATCGGGCTGGGCGAGTCGCTGAGCCTGCCGCAGTCCTGCGGATTCGTCCTGGCGCTGGCGGCGTTGCTCGCCGCGCAGTTCAACGCCCCGATCCTGCGCGGCCATATAGCGCGCCGTGGGCCCGTGGGAGACCACATCCAACAGGAGCGGACGCGATGACCACAGGTTCGATGACGACAGGTTCGGTGACGACAGGTTCGATGACGACAGGTTCGATGAGGACGGGTTTGATGAGCACAGGTTTCATGGACACCGGTTTGACGACGACCCGCAGGACAATCGCCGTGCTCGGTGCCACCGGCATGGTGGGCAGCCGGGTGATCGACGAGGCCGGTGCGCGCGGGCACCGGGTGCTCGCCCTGTCCCGGAAGCCCGCGAGCGACGACCCGAACGTGACGCCCGTCGCGGTCGACGCGAACGACCCGCACGCCCTGCGCGAGGCGCTGGCAGGCTCCGCGGCCCACGGTGCCGTCCCGGACGCCGTCGTGGTGACCGTCCGGACCATTCCGGCCGACCAGGAGTTCCTGGTCGGCGCGACCCGTACCGTGCTGGACATCGCCGCCCGGCACGGGATACGCGTCCTCGTCGTCGGCGGCGCCGGTGCCCTGCGCAGCCCCGGCGACCGGGATCTGCTCGTCGCCGACAACCCCATGTACGTGCCCGCCGAGTACCGGCCCGTCGCCGTCGCCGGGGTCGCCCAGCTGCGGGCCTGCCGGGCCCACACCGGCGCGGACTGGGTGTACCTGAGCCCTCCGGCCCTGCTCGAACCCGATGCACGCACCGGCCGCTACCGGCGCGGCACCGACACCCTGCTCACCACCGCTGACGGCCGGTCGTGGATCAGCGTCGAGAACCTGGCCGTCGCCGTGCTCGACGAACTCGAGAACCCCGGCCGCGAACGGCACTTCACGGTCGTCCACTCGTCCTGTCGCGAGGGGTGGTGAACAGGTAGCGATCGACGGGACTTGAGCGCGTTCTGGCACGTATGAGTGAGCGTCCGGGCTGCGACCGGCACACTCCCGCGGTGGGGAACGAGAGTTCTTGCATCGAATGCGTGACCTTGGCCGGTGGTGGTCGTTGGGTGTGGTGGCGGGCTTCTCGATGCGGGACCGGGGGTGAATGGGATGGGTGGACTGCGCGAGGTGGCGGCGCCGCTCGTGGTGCCCGGCCCCTCGGGGGTGGCGATCCGTACCCGGCTCAAGCACTTGACCGCCGGGGACGAGAAAGTTCTTCGCCTGGTCGGCGATCTGCTCGGCACGCTCGCCTCGCGTGACCTGAAGGCGCGGTGCGCGGCCGGGCTGGAGCACGACGGTGAGCAGTGGGCGCAGCGTAAGCGTGTCCTGACCGAGGAGTCCTCCTCGCGCTGGGCCGGCAGCATCACGAAGGCCACC
>NZ_BJND01000002.1 GCF_006539505.1 Streptomyces spinoverrucosus | reverse complement strand
CCCACGACCAGTGGGCGCTCGCACGGCGGGGCCAGCTTGCGCACATCCAGAGCCTTCAAGCCGGGATCGCGACGATCACGCACCGGCTGTCCCGGCCCGTTGGCGAGAAAGGCACCAGGCAGGCGCCGGGCGGCTACCACACCCGGCGGGAGTGGTTCGCCAAGTCCCGCCGCCTGCACCTGCTCGAAGACCGGCTCCAGGCAGCCCGGGCAGACCGTGAGGCAGGTGTCGTGCACGTGGTGCGCGGCGGGAAGCGGCTGCTGAACACCCGCCACCATCTGAAGGCCGCCCAGCTCAGCGAGGCCGAGTGGCGTGCCCGGTGGGAGGCCGGGCGGCGGTTCCTGCAGGCCGATGGCGAATCCGGGAAGCGGTACGGCAACGAGTCCATCCGCGTCACCGACGACGGCGAAGTCTCCCTCAAGCTCCCCGCGACCCTGGCGCACCTGGCGAACGCGCCGCACGGCCGCTATGTCCTCGCCGCCCGCGTGAGCTTCCCGCACCGGGGCGAGCAATGGCGCGACCGGATCACCGCCAACCAGGCCGTCGCCTACCGCATCCACGAAGACGTAGGCCGGGCCCGCTGGTACCTGACCGCGTCGTGGACGATTCCGTCGGTCAGTACGGTGCCGTTGGCCACGGCCCGCGCGAGGGGCCTGATCGGGGTGGATACCAACGCCGACCACCTGGCCGCCTGGCGTCTCGACGAACACGGCAACCCCGTCGGCGAGCCGCTCCGGTTCGGCTACGACCTCACCGGCACCGCCGACCATCGCGACGCGCAAGTCCGGCACGCCCTGATCCGCCTGCTGCACTGGGCCAAGCGCCATGGCCTCGCGGTCGCGGTCGAGGACCTCGACTTCCAAGCGGAGAAGACCCGGGAGAAGCACGGCCGCCGCAAGCGGTTCCGCAACCTCATCTCCGGCATGCCTACCTCCAGGCTGCGGGCCCGGCTCGTGTCCATGGCGGCCGAACTCGGCATCACCATCGTCGCCGTCGACCCGGCCTACACCTCCAAGTGGGGCTCCCAGCACTGGCAGAGACCCCTCACCAGCAACAATCGCAAGGCCACTCGCCACGACGCAGCCGCCGTGGCGATCGGCAGACGCGCCCTGGGGCACCCGATCCGGCGACGGACGGCACCGCCCCCACACGACCGGAGTGATCGTGTGGGGCATCGGACCGTCCAGGCCCGACCGGGCATCCCCGGGCGTGAGGGAAACCGCCCCCGCATCCCCGGACCACGGACACGATCCGTGCGCGCCGGACGCGGCGAGAACGCGGTGGACCAGAATGCCCAACACCGTTCGGGGCATTCGGCTGAGCAGGGGTCCTGGCAACAGGACTCACTCCCGCTCAGTCTCTAGGAACGGTCCCGACCGGACGATGCCAGCCTGTCCCCATGAAGCGTTGGCAGTCAGCGATCGGACTCCTGTTGTGCCTGTCGGCCATGCAGCAGGCCAGCACTCTGTCCTACCCGGCGTTCTGGAACGACGTAGGCCTGCTCGGGTTCATCTTCTTCCTCGTGATGCTGTGCGTCGGACCGAGGGGGCTGAGCAGGAAGCGGGGAGACGCGCAGGAAAAGGATGCCCAACCGCCCGGTCAGTAGAGCTTGTTGACGGCCTTCACGGTCGTGGCCTTGAAGTCGGCGACCTGGGCGTGCTCGAAGGTGCCCATCTGCGCCCACTTGACGACTGTCACGGTCCTGCCGTCCCGGCCGACCGAGAACAGGGCGATGTCGGAGGCACCCCATTCCCACACCGTGTGGATGCCGTAGACGTGGGCGCCCTCCTCGACGTTCAGCCGGCCGTAGTACTTCTCGGCCGCCGTCACGTCGGGGTACTGCTCCATCAGGTTCTCGGCGCAGTCGGCGAGCTCCTTGCGCAGCAGCGCGGCGAACTCCTTGGCCCGCCGCTCGTTCCGCTCCACCACCGTGACCTGCAGGGCGTTGGTGTCGAACTCTGTCCAGTAGGTGCGGTGCGTGGCGATCGACGGCAGCGCCTCGCCCACGCAGATCGGCAGCGGATCCGGCTGCCCGGCGGTGACGGGCCCCGCGTACCAGGACGACGTCGGGTGCGGCGGCAGCTGGCCCGGCGCCAGGAACCGGGGTGTGCCGGAGGCGGCCGGGCCGGCGGCCGCCGGGACAGCGGTCAGGGCGACAGCGGCCCCGACCGTCAGGGCGGCGATGCCAAGTCGGGCACGGACGTTCATGATTCCCCCAGAGTGTCGTGCGCTTTCGCGGCGTTACGTTTCATACGACCCGCTTCAACGGGCTTTCGTTGTCCTGCGCGGTTGTCACAACTCGGTCTCATATGTCATCAAGGCGTAACAAGCGGCCGTGATCACCGATTTGTGTGGCGTGTCAGGTCAGTGACCCGTGCGATGCCTCCGGCCACCAACGCCCCGCCCACCAGCCCCGCACTGACCCACAGCGGCGAGCGATAGCCCAGGCCCGCCTCGATGGCGGCCCCGCCCACGACCGGACCGAGCGCCGCACCGGCGTTCAGCGCCGCCGTCGCGAACGACCCGCCGAGCGTCGGAGCCTCCGGCGCCGCGTACACCGACTGCGTGATCAGCGTCGATCCGACGGCGAACGACAACGCGCCCTGCACCACGACCAGCGTCAGCGCAGCCACGGCGTTGCCCGCCGTGACGGCGAACAGCGCCCAGCCGACAACCAGCGCGACCCCGCCCGGCAGCAGCAGACGCATCGGCCTGTCGTCCGACATCCGCCCGCCCAGGCTCACGCCCGCGAACGCCCCGAGCCCGAACAGCGCGAGCACCACCGGCACCCAGCCCGCAGCGAAGCCACCGACCTGCGTCACCACCGGAGCCAGATAGGTGAACGTGCAGAACGTGGCGGCGTTCACCAGAGCCGCCAGCAGCAGAAACACCTGCAACCGGGTGCGGCGCAGCGCCCGCAGCTCACGCCCGGCACTCGGCGCCTCACCAGCGGTCTCCTCCTCGACCGGCGCCCGACCGGGCACCGATCGCATGACGGCGAAGACGACGGGCACGCAGATCAGCGCGACCGCCCAGAAGGCCGACCGCCACGACCACATCTGGCCCAGCACAGCGCCGCCCGGTACACCGGCGACGCAGGCCAGCGTGACCCCGGACAGCAGCACGGAGATGGCCCGGCCCTTGGCGTCGGGACGCACCATGCTCGTCGCGGTCGCCATGCCGACCGCGAGGAACCCGGCGTTCGCCAGCGCACCGACGACGCGCGACACCAGCAGCACGGTGAAGCTGGTGGTGACCGCGCCGACGACGTGGACGGCCATGAAGGCGACCAGGAAGACCAGCAGGGCACGCCGCCTGGGCCGGCGAAGACTCAGCGCGGCCATCAACGGCGCACCGACGATCATCCCGACGGCGAAGGCCGAGGTCAGCGCCCCGGCGGCGGGAATGGACACCTGAAGATCACGCGCGATGCCCGGCAGCAGACCGGACAGCATGAACTCGGACGTGCCCTGGGCGAAGACGGCAAGACCGAGCATGTAGACAGCGAGAGGCACAGCAGCACTCCAGCGCAGAGGAACGAACCGGAGGACGGCACGCGGAACCACGCCCGTGCGGATGCACGCGGCAGGACATGCGTCGTCCGTCGTCCGGAAGAGGACAGCCCGAACGCGGTGCTCCGGCGGCAGGTACGACGGACGACGGCGCGGGGCCCTTTAAGAAGCGGCGGCGCGTCACGCGGTACGGCAGAGTGCCACCGGAGAACCGGTGGCTAGCGTCTGGATGCCTCAGGGCTGGACATGGCCCCCGACCCTAATCACGAACCGCCCGCCCCGCCACCGAATTGATCCCGGACCCCAGCGACGCCGGGCCGCCCCGCCTCACCCCGCCCCACCGTGCTCTCCCGCTCCACCAACCGGAACCCAGGAGCCAGATCCCGCCTGCCGGAACCCTTCGACTCGCCCGAGCCCCCCGCCAACGCCCCCAGCACCGACGCCACCGCCAACCGCGCGATAGCCCCCTTGTCCGGCGACACCGTGGTCAGCGACACCGCCCCGAACCGCCCCTCGGCGATGTCGTCGAACCCCACCACGGCGACATCCTCCGGCACCCGCAACCCCCGCTCGTGCAGCGCCCGCAGCACCCCGATGGCGATCAGGTCGTTGAACGCGAACACGGCATCGGGCCGCACCCCCGAGTCCAGCAGCCGGGCCATCGCCCGCGCCCCGCCCTCCCGCCCCCACCCCTTGCCGCGCACCACCAGGCTGTCCGGCGCCGGCACCCCGGCGGCCGTCAACTCCGCGCGCCAGCCCGCGAGTCGCAGCTCGGCCGGACGGTTCGCCGAGTCCGTATCGGCGCCGACATAGGCGATGCGGGTGCGGCCGAGGTCGAGCAGATGCCGTACCGCCGCGCGCGCCGCGGCCACGTTGTCGATCGCGATGTGGTCGTAGGGGGCGTCGTACTCCCGCTCGCCGAGCAGCACCAGCGGCACCTCGTCGGACCGCCCCGCCAGGTCGGCGTCCTGAAGTTCGAACGGGCTGAGGATGATTCCGTCGATCACCCGGGTCCGGAACCCCTGACTGGCCAGCACTTCCTGCTCGCGCCGGCCACCGGTGCGGTCCAGCAGGACCGTGTACTCGTGCTCGCCCGCCGCGTCGATCACGGCCTCGGCGAGTTCGGCGAAGTAGGGGTTGGCCAGCTCGGGCACGGCCAGCGCGATGATGCCCGTACGTCCCCTGCGCAGATGGCGTGCAGTGGGGTTGGGCCGGTAGCCGAGCGCGTCGATGGCCTGCTGGACCCGGGCCCGGGTGGCGGGGGTGACGTGCGGATGGTCGTTCACGACGTTGGACACGGTCTTGATCGAGACGCCCGCGCGCTCCGCCACGTCCTTCAGGCTCACCGGCATCAGGTCTCCTCGTTGTCATGAACCTGGACAGCGCTCAGAAGCCGTGCTGTCATGCCAACTGCTGCATTTGCAACGTTGTACAGACCGACGCAGTGAGCCGCCACCCTTCCTGAGCATCAGCATCACCATCAGCCAAGGAGGATTCGTGCGCATCGGACAGTTGAGACTCAGAGACCGCCTCGCGCTACTGATAGCGGCCGTGCTGGGCACCGCGGGACTGGCCGCCACCCCCGCCGCCACCGCGGCCGACGACCCCGTCGAGGCCCACGGCCTCAAGGGCGAGTACTACACCCACTCGGCACCCGGCACCTTCGACTTCCACGAGCTCAGAGCCACCGGTTTCGACCCGCAACTCGACTTCGACTCCCTGGAGTCCCGCCTCAAGGCCGCCACCGGCCGGTCCGACGACGTCAGCGTCCGCTGGACCGGTCGTCTCGTGCCGGAGCAGACCGGACCCACCACCTTCTCGATCATCGGTGACAACGGGTTCCGGCTGTGGATCGACGGCAAGCCGGTCATCGACCACTGGGTGGACGACTGGGACCGCGAACAGACCAGCGCACCCGTCGAGTTGACGGCGGGCCGGTCGTACGACATCAAGGTCGAGTACTTCGAGCACTACGGAGGCTCCAACCTCCACCTGCGCTGGACCCCGCCCAACGGCACCAAGACGGCCGTCCCGCAGTCGGCCTTCCGCCTCCCCGAGGGCTACGACTACGACGGCGCCATCGCCACCACCGTCCTACAGGACGGCCGTACCCTCCGACTCGACTTCGCCCAGGAACTCGCCGCACCGCCCGCCGGCCTCACCGACCACCTCGACGCCGTGATCGGCGGCGCCACCTGGCCACTGGGCGCGGCCCGGGTGGACCCAACGGCCCCGACCTCCCTGCTCGTCACCCTCGACGAACCCGTCGTCGGCAACAAGACCGGCACCGCTCCGGGCCTCGCGGACGTCCGCTACGACGGCGAGGGCGGCCTGACCGCGCGGGACGGCAACGTTGTCAACGCCTTCTGGAGCAGCGGCCCGAACCGCTCCACCCACCAGCTGCGCACCCCCTGGGCCGACGACGTCACCCCGGCCAACGCCCACCGCGAGTACCCCCGCCCCCAGCTCACCCGGAACGCCTGGCGCAACCTCAACGGCACCTGGCAGTTCGCGGCCGCGAGCGCGGGGGAGGAGCCGCCGTTCGGCCGGAACCTCGACGAGCGGATCCTCGTCCCGTACCCCGTCGAGTCCCAGCTGTCGGGGATCGAACGGCACGAGGACCGCATGTGGTACCGCCGCACCTTCACCGTCCCGTCCGACTGGCGGATCGGCGGCGGAAAGCGGCTCCAGCTGAATTTCGGCGCCGTCGACTGGCAGTCCGAGGTCTACGTCAACGGCACCAAGGTCGCCTCTCACAAGGGCGGTTACGACAAGTTCTCCGCCGACATCACCGACGCCCTCGTCCCCGGCCGCACCCAGGAACTCATCGTCGGCGTCTACGACCCGACGGACTCGGCGAACGGCGAGAACCCGCCCCTCGGCAAGCAGCGCCTCGACCCGAGCGGCATCTGGTACACACCCTCGTCCGGCATCTGGCAGACGGTGTGGCTGGAACCGGTCGCCGCCGACCACGTCGACGGCCTCAAGCTCACCCCGGACGTGGACTCCGGCACCCTGACCGTCGAGCCGCAGGGCATCCGCTCCGGCCTCCCGGTCACCGCCACGGCGTACGTCGGTGACCGCCGCGTCGCCACGGCCCGCGGCCGCAGCGGCGAACCCCTCACCCTGCGCATCCCGCGCCCACGCCTGTGGTCACCCGACGATCCGTTCCTGTACGACCTGAAGGTGAGCGTCGGCGGCGACCGCGTCGGCAGCTACTTCGGGATGCGCTCCGTCGAGGTGCGGAAGATCGACGGCGTCCCCCGCACCCTCCTCAACGGCGAGCCCGTCTTCCTGATGGCCACCCTCGACCAGGGCTTCTGGCCGGACGGCCTGCACACCGCCCCGACCGACGAAGCCCTTGCGTACGACCTGAAGATGCACAAGAAGATGGGCTTCAACTCGGTCCGTAAGCACATCAAGGTCGAACCCGACCGCTGGTTCTACTGGGCCGACCGCCTCGGTCTCCTCGTCTGGCAGGACATGCCCGCGATGACGGCCGGGGTGAACCCGAGCGCCGCGGCCCGCGCGCAGTACGAGCACGAGATGAAGGAGATGATCGACGAACACATCAGCAGCCCCTCGATCGTCATGTGGGTCACCTTCAACGAGGGCTGGGGCCAGTACGACGTCGGCCGCATCGCCGCCCAGGCCAAGGTCTGGGACCCGACCCGCCTGGTCAACAACCAGTCCGGCCTCAACCTCGGCGCCGACGGCGGCACCGGCGACATCATGGACGAACACGGCTATCCCAGCCCCGCCCTGCCGCCCCACCCCGACGGCGAACGGGCCCTGGTCAGCGGCGAGTACGGCGGCCTCGGCCTCGCGGTACCCGGCCACGCCTGGCCCGTGCAGCAGTCGTACATCGACGTCGACCCGGCCACGTACACGGACGACTACCTCGACAAACTCGCCGAGGTGCGGGCCCTGGTGTGCCGGGGGAGCAACGGCGCCGTCTACACGCAGATCTCGGACGTCGAGGGTGAGCTGAACGGCCTGCTGACGTACGACCGCAAGGTCGTCAAGCCGGATGTACGACGGCTCGCGGCGGCGCACGAGGCACTGATCGAGGACGCGTCCCGGGCGACACCGGCCGGTTGCGTGTGACGTAAGCCAGATACAGACACAGGAGGGTTCCGCCGGTCGCCCGGCGGAACCCTCGCTGCTTTCCGATGCCTCAGGCCGTGTGCAGCCTCAGCCCATACCGGTTGAGGATCTCGTTGACCGGCTGGAACCAGGTCTCCCCGCCGCCGGAGCAGTTCCCCCAGCCGCCGGAGGTGACGCCCTGCGCCTGGTCACCGCTGATGAACGAGCCGCCGGAGTCGCCGGGTTCGGCGCAGACGCTGGTCTTCGTCATCTGGTGCACCGCGCCCTGGCTGTAGTTGACGGTCTCGTTCTTGGCCAGCACGGTGCCGCAGTGCCAGTGCGTGGTGGAGCCGGACCGGCAGATGGAGGTGCCGACGGGCGCCTCGGCCGAGCCGCGCACGAGCCGGTCGGGGACCGTGCCCCAGCCGAGCACCACCGGGACGGTCCACCAGCCGCTGCCGACGTTGACCCAGGCGTAGTCGTTGCCGGGGAACGAGGACCCCTGGAACGAACCGATGTGCGTGCCGTCCCAGCCCCGGACGGCGCCGCCGACCCCGCCGCAGTGTCCGGCGGTGACGAACCCGCCGTGCACCGAGAAGCCGATGGAGCAGCGGACGTTGCCGGTGTAGTACGGGTCGCCGCCGACGGTACCGGCCGCGAACGTGCGTGGCGCGGCCGGCACCGTCTGCACGGTCACCGGACCGGCCTCACGGGCGCGGGCGACAAAACGCCGGACATCGTTGTCGGATCCTCGGCTCTCGACGACGTTCACCACGACCGAGTTGGCCGCCGGGTCGACGTGCCAACTGCTCACGCCCTGGGGTGCGTTGAGCCGGTCGATACGCGCCGACGTCGCGTCGAGCTCGCGTGCGCTGTGCTCCACGGTGCGGACGTTCGCGCCGGTGGAGCGGACGGCCCGTACGGTCGCGGCCGGGGCGTCGGAGGTGACGGCCACGGTCAGCCGTTCGCTGGCGGCGTCGAACCACGAACCGCCGTAGGCGGCTCCGGCGGCCCGGCGGGCGGCGGGCGCGATGTCCCGGGCGTCGGCCTCGGCCGCCAACCGCGCCTCGGCCTTGGCCTCGGTCAGGCCGAGGTCCCGCTGCATCGCCCGGATCAGTCCCGCGGAGGCCTGCGGTGCGTCGGCCGTGGGGGCGGAGTCGTTCGCCGAGGCCGGGAGGGTTCCTGCGGCGGTCCAGCTGCCCAGCATGAGGAGAGCGGCCAGACCGGCATGCATGAGTCGCTTGCGTCTCAAGGGAGTTGCCCTTCGTCGTTCCAGCAAGGTGGGGGTGGAACAACCGCAAACTGAGAGCGCTCTCACAGGGTTTGGGCAGAGCTTAGCCAGGCATGCCTATCAGGTCCATGCCAATGCAGGCCTTATTGGTACGGGCCTTGTTGGCGTGGACCTTCCTACTGCCGGTGCTGTCCTCGGCTCAGCTCCACAGGGGGTACGTGACCACCTTCGGGAACCCCTCCGGCCTGCCGTCCGTGTAGGTCAGGCTGATCTTGCCGTACTGCCGCAGGTCCGGGTTCTTCTTCCACGGCTTCGGGTCGTCCAGCCGCACGGTCACGGGGTACGAGTGGAACCGGCCCGCCGCGCAGTACGGCTTGCAGTCGTTGACCCAGTTGACCCCCTTGGCCACCGCCGCGCGCCCATCCCAGCGCGACCACTCCAGGAGGTCGAGACGGCTGTTGCCGTCACCGCAGGCCAGCATGAACTCGGCGGGACGCACCTCGGGGCGCCAGAAGCAGTCGACCAGCACCGGATCCTTCGACTCCTGCTGGACCGGGCGTGGCTTCGACGGGGCGCCGGAGGCGGTGCCCAGGGTCGCTGCGAGCGCTGCCGCGGCACAGAGCGTGATGGCCGCCCTCATGCTGTGCCTCTTCATATCTGCTCCCCGCCGTTGGTCCGCGTCCGCGCTGCATTGCGTTGCGTCAGTGTGCCGTCTTTTCCGGGTCGACTCGTTCCGACGCTACGACCGTGTGGAGGAATGCACCACTCGAACGGAGCAGAGATGCGCCGTCACGGCCCTGCACGCGCCCCCTGTCCCCTCTACGCGGCCCTTCACCCGCATGAGACCTTGGGAACCGCACGGACGGCGACGCCGGCCGGCGCCGAACGGTCGCGTGTGGAGGGGACCTGTGGGATCGACATCGGTGGAGCGGCGGCACAACCAACAGATCTGGGCCGCCAGGGGAGCCCTCGCGGCGGCGGGCCTGGCGGTACTGCTGCCGCTGGTGCAGGGCGGCGTCGGCGGCCTGGTCCTGCTCGTCGTGGGGCTCGCAGGCCTCGGTCTCACCTGTGCCGCACTGTGGTGGGCCCTGTCCCGCCGCGGGCCCGCACGGGTCGCCGCCGCCCTGCTGGCCATAGCCACCCCTGTCGGCGTGATCGCGATGTTCGAGCGGGCGAACCTCCTGTGGGTGGTCACCGTCTCCGGGCTGCTGTGGTGCGCGGCCGTGTGGAGCGGCCGGTACGCGCTGCGCAGCACCGGTCTGCGGCAGGGGCGGCTCAAGGAGTACCGGACCCCGCCCCCGCAGCGCCCCTTCCTCCTGCTCAATCCGCGTTCCGGCGGTGGCAAGGTGGAGAAGTTTGCGCTGCGCGAGAAGGCCGAGAGCCTCGGTGCCCGGGTCGTGCTGCTGGACCCCGAGCACCACCAGGACGTCGCCGCACTCGCGCGACAGGCCGTGGCCGACGGCGCCGACCTGCTGGGGGTCGCGGGCGGTGATGGCACCCAGGCGCTGGTCGCGGCGGTGGCCGCGGAGCACGGACTGCCGTTCCTGGTGATCTCGGCCGGCACCCGCAACCACTTCGCGATGGACCTCGGCCTGGACCGCGACGACCCCGCCACCTGCCTCGACGCGCTCACCGACGGCGTCGAACTCCGCGTGGACCTGTGCTTCGCGGGCGACCGCCCGTTCGTCAACAACGCCTCGTTCGGGGTGTACGGCGCGGTCGTGCAGAGCCCCGGCTACCGCGACGACAAGGTGGGTACGGCGCTGGAGCTGCTGCCCGACCTGCTCACCCGGCAGCGCGGGCCACGCTTGACCGCCCATGCCGACGGCACGACGTTCACCGACCCGCAGGCCGTGCTGGTGAGCAACAACCCGTACCGCATCGACGACCCCCTCGGTTTCGGCCGGCGCCAGCGGCTGAACTCCGGCAGGCTCGGCGTGCTCTCCGTGAAGGTGGACAGCGCCATCGAGGCGGCCGAGCTGCTGCTCGACCCGCAGGGGTTCGGGGCGTTCACGGCCCACGAGGTGATCATCGACGCCGACGCGCCGCAGCTGGAGGTCGGCCTCGACGGCGAGGCCATCACCCTGAGCACCCCCGTGCGCTGCCGCATCGAACGCCGTGCCCTGCGCGTACGCGTCCCCCGCGAGCGGCCCGGCGTCCCCGACCTGCCGCCCCGCCTGGACTGGCGCCGACTGCGCAAGCTGGCGGCCGCGGTGGGTCGTACGGCCGTACCCGCACGCCCCTGGCCGACCAGCCGCCCGCACCGCGACGAACCGGCACACCGGGACGATCAGGCGGCCTGACCTCCTCCGTCCCAGCGATGGCATCCGTCACATCCGCTTCACCCGGGACATCACGCCTGGTAGACGTGGCTGGGCCAGTACGTTCCCCCGTGAAAGCACCGCCCCCCATGGATGACAGCGCCACCCCCGACCTCGTGCCGTTCACCATCGACCTGACGCGGGAGGAAGCCCGCCGGCGGGCCGAGGTGGTGGCGGCGCTCGGGCCCCACTGGGACCCGGTGGCCGCGCTGCGGTCGGAGGAGGCGGCCCACGCCCTGCTGTACTCCGACCTCAGCGAGGAACAGGAGCGGACGTACGCCATGCTGGTGGCGGCCGGTGTGCTGCCGGAACGGGACGCGGGCGATGCGGCTGCCCATTGATCCGCAGGCCGACCGGGCCCGCCGCGCCTGGGTGCCCTGCCCAGCCTGCGACGACGCCCGCGACTGCGTGACCTGCGCCGCGCGCCGCACCTGCCCGACGCACTGGCGCTACCTCATAGGCAACGACGGCCCCCGCGTCCACCTCCAGTGCCCCGCCTGCACCTATACCTGGACCCTCGACACCCGCCCGGGCCGACGCGCCCCGACCGGCTGACGCAGCGCCCGGGGTTCAGCAGATCCGCGGCAGCTGCTCGCCCAGCGACATGTCCACCACCGGCGTCCCGCCGAGCCGGGTGCGGGCGACGGCCATGCCTGGCTGCACCTATACCTGGACCCTCGACACCCGCCCGGGCCGACGCGCCCCGACCGGCTGACGCAGCGCCCGGGGTTCAGCAGATCCGCGGCAGCTGCTCGCCCAGCGACATGTCCACCACCGGCGTCCCGCCGAGCCGGGTGCGGGGCACGGCCATGCCCGGCTGCACCTACACCTCGGGCCGTTCAGCAGATCCGCGGCAGCTGCTCGCCCAGCGGCATGTCCACCACCCGCGTCCCGCCGAGCCCGGTGCGGGCCACCACCATGCCCGGGTGGTCCGCGACCACCTCACCGATGATCGCCGCCTCGGATCCCCGCTCGTGGGCCCTCATCGCGGCGAGGACCGCGTCGGCGTGCTCGCGGGGGACGAAGGCGACGAGCTTGCCCTCGTTGGCCACGTACATCGGGTCGAGGCCCAGCATGGCGCAGGCGCTGGCCACGGGAGGCGGCACCGGCACGGCACGCTCCTGGACGACGACCCCGCACCCGGCGGCCGTGGCGATCTCGTTGAGTGAGGCGGCCAGGCCCCCGCGGGTGGGGTCGCGCAGCACATGCAGGTCCGGTGTGACGGCGAGCATCGCCTCGACGAGCCCGCCGAGCGGCGCACAGTCGCTGACGATCTCGACCTCGAACCGCAGGTTCTCCCGCTCGCTCATGATGGCCACGCCGTGCACGCCGACGAACCCGCTGACGATGACCACGTCCCCGGGGACGACCCGCTCCGGGCGCAGATCGACGCCGGCCGGGATCAGGCCGATTCCGGAGGTGTTGATGTAGACCCCGTCGCCGTGCCCGGCCTCGACGACCTTGGTGTCGCCGGTCACGACCCGGACCCCGGCGGCCCGTGCGGCGGCACCGAGCGCCTCGGCCACCTTGGCGACGGTGTCGATCTCGACTCCCTCCTCCAGAATGAGCCCGCACGAGAGGAAGGCCGGGTCGGCCCCGCTCATGGCGAGGTCATTGACCGTGCCGTTGACGGCGAGGTCACCGATGCTGCCGCCGGGGAAGAACAGCGGCCGTACGACGAAGGAGTCGGTGGAGAAGGCGAGCCGCGCCCCGCCGAGCTCGACGGTCGCGGAGTCGGTCAGCGGAGCCGGTTCCTGCCCACCGAGCCCGGGCACGATGACCTGCTCGATCAGCTCGGCCGACATGGCACCGCCCCCGCCGTGGCCCATGACCACACGCGGCCGGTCCCGCAGGGGCGCCGGGCAGGTCCAGGAGAGCATGTCCGGCTCGGCGCTGGTCTCAGACAAGGGAGCTGCCCTCCTGGCTCGGGGCCGTCACGGTCACCGGCGTCGCCCGCTCCGGCAGGTCCAGCCGCCGGTACAGGTAGTACGCCGCGCAGGCCCCCTCGCTGGACACCATCGTCGCCCCCAGCGGCGTACGCGGAGTGCACGTCGTACCGAACGCTTCGCACTCGTGCGGCTTCAGCAGCCCCTGCAACACCTCACCGCTGCGGCACTCCGCAGGCTCCCGTGTCGTGATGTCCCCGACCTGGAAGCGGTCCTCGGCATCGAAGTCCCGGTAACGCTCGGAGAGCCGCCAGCCGCTGTCGGGGATGACGCCGATGCCGCGCCAGGCCCGGTCGGTGACCTCGAAGACGTCGTCCAGCATCGCCCGCGCCGCCGGGTTGCCCTCGGGCCGGACCGCACGCGGGTAGGCGTTGTCGACGGTGTGCTCGCCGCGCTCCAGCTGCCGCACGGTCCGCCGTACGCCCTCCAGGATGTCCAGCGGCTCGAACCCGGTCACCACGATCGGCACCCGGAACCGCTCCGCGAGCGCCGGATACTCCTCGACCCCCATCACGCTGCACACATGGCCCGCCGCCAGAAAGCCCTGCACCCGGCAGTCCGGCGACTGCATGATCGCCTCGATCGCGGGCGGCACCCGCACGTGCGAGACGAGCAGGCTGAAGTTGCGGATGCCGCGCTTGCGGGCCTGATGGACCGTCATCGCGTTGGGCGGGGCGGTCGTCTCGAAGCCGATGCCGAAGAACACGACCTGCCGGTCCGGGTTCTCCTCGGCGATCCGCAGCGCGTCCAGCGGCGAGTACACCACCCGCACGTCACCGCCCTCCCCGCGCACCTGGAACAGATCACGCCCGGTCCCCGGAACCCGCAACATGTCACCGAAGGAACAGAAGATCACCTCGGGCCGCGACGCGATCTCCAGCGCCTTGTCGATCACCTCCTGCGGTGTCACACACACCGGACAGCCAGGCCCGTGGATCAACTCCACCTCCTCTGGCAGCAGTTGGTCGATGCCGTGCCGGATGATGGTGTGCGTCTGACCGCCGCACACCTCCATCAACGCCCACGGCCTGCTCACCGTGGCCCTGATGTCTTCCAGCAGCCGCGCCGCCAGCTCGGGATCCTGGAACTCGTCGATGTACTTCACTGCCGCACCTCCCCGGCCTCGGGCTGCGTCGCCTGCGCGGCCTGCTCCCACGGATCGCCGAACTCCTCTTGGAGCATGCCGAGGTTCGCGAACAGCTCCAGCGTCCGGCGGGCCGACTCCTCGTCCAGCCGTTGCAGGGCGAACCCGACATGGACGATGGCGTACTCACCGACCTGAAGGTCCGGCAGGTACTCCAGGCACACCTCCTTGACCACACCGCCGAAATCGACGCTGGCCATGCGGGTGCCGTCCCGCTCCTCGATGCCCAGCACTTTGCCGGGTACTGCCAGGCACATACGTGTCTCCTCACTCACTTGATGCGGGTCGGGCCGCCACGACGAGCTGACCGAGGGCCAGCCCGCCGTCGTTCGGCGGGATCCGGTGGTGCCGCAGGACGGTGAACCCGTCCGCGCGCAGCCCGCGCGCACAGGCCGAGGAGAGCAGCGTGTTGGCGAACACTCCGCCGCTCAGGGCCACGGTCGTGAGCCCCGTCGCCTCACGCGCCGCACCACACACCGCCCGCACCAGCCCGGCGACGGCCAGATGAAAGCGCACCGCGATCACGCCCACCGGAACCCCCGCCCGTACGTCGTCGGCGACCGCCGCCAGCAAGGGCCCGGGATCGGCGGTGACGGGCTCCGCGTCTGCCAGCCGGAAGGCGTACCGCGGGTCGTCGTCCTCGACGACACCGGCGGACACGGCGGCCCCCTCCAACTCGATCGCGGCCTGCGCCTCGTAACCGACGTGGTGACAGACCCCCGCCAGAGACGACACGGCGTCGAAGAGCCGCCCCATGCTGGAGGTGGGGACACAGTTCAGCCCCCGCTCCAACTGCCGTCGAATCAGGGCGAGTTCCCCGGCCGGGCAGGTGGCGACGCACGGCAGGTCCGGGCCGAGCGTGACGCCCGCCGCGTGCAGATGCGCCAGCGCCATGCGATACGGCCGCCGCACCGCCGCGTCCCCACCGGGCAGCGGCACATACGCCAGGTGCGCGAACCGGCGGAAGCCGTCGTAGCCCGCGAGCAGGAACTCACCGCCCCACACCGCCCCGTCGTCCCCGTGCCCGGTGCCGTCGAAGGCGACCCCGATCACCCTGCTGCCCGCCTCCAGGCCATGTTCGGCCATCACGGCGGCGACATGCGCGTGATGGTGCTGGACCCGGACCACGGGGCGCCCGCGCGCCTGCCGCCGCGCCCACGCGCCCGACCGGTACGCCGGGTGCGTGTCGGTGACGAGGAGGGCCGGTCGTACGCCAGTGATGGACTCCAGCTGCCGCTCCGCGCGGTCGAACGCCCGCTGTGTGGCGAGGTCGTCCATGTCCCCGATGTGCGCGGACAGCCAGGCCTTGTCGCCCTGGCCGAGGCAGAAGACGTTCTTCAGGTCGCCGCCGACGGCGAGCGCGGCGGACACGGGGACGGGCAGGCTGACCGGCAGCGGCGCGTATCCGCGCGAGCGGCGCAGCACCAAGGGCTCGCCGTCGCACACCCGCACGACGGAGTCGTCGCACGGCACGTGAATGGGCCGGTCGTGCGTGAGCCACGCGTCGGCCAAGCCCGCGAGCCGTTCGAGGGCCTCGCCGTCGTCGGTGACGATGGGCTCGCCGGAGAGGTTGCCGCTCGTCATCACCAGGAGCCGGGGAGCGCTCTCGCTCCCGAACAGCAGGTGGTGCACCGGCGTGTACGGCAGCATGACGCCGAGGTCCGGGCTGCCGGGCGCCACGGCGTCGGCGGGCACCGGCGGTGCGTGCCGGACGCCCAGCCGCCGCCGCATCAGGACGATCGGCCGCACCCGGCCGGTGAGCAACTCCCGTTCGACGGGCCCGACGTGCACCAGGTGCTCGACGTCCGTGACCTCCCCGGCCATCAGCGCGAACGGCTTGTCCCCGCGTGCCTTGCGACGGCGCAGCCCGGCGACCGCGTCCGGATTCGTCGCATCGCAGGCGAGGTGGTAGCCGCCGACGCCCTTGACCGCGAGAACGGCCCCCGCCGCGAGCAGGTTCTGCGCCGCCTCGACGGGGTCGCCGCCGGGGGCCTCGCCGTAGGCCACGGCCAGACTCAGGCGCGGCCCGCAGTCGGGGCAGGCGACGGGCTGGGCGTGGAAGCGGCGGTCTGCGGGGTCGTGATACTCGCGGCTGCACTCGGGGCACAGGGGGAAGCCCGCCATCGTCGTGTGCTCACGGTCGTACGGCAGACCGGTCACGATGGTGAAGCGCGGCCCGCAGTGCGTGCACGTGATGAAGGGGTGGCGGTGGCGCCGGTCGGCGGGGTCCGTGAGTTCGGCGAGGCAGTCGGCGCAGGTCGCGGTGTCGGGGGCGACCAGGGTCCGGACGGAACCGGTCCTGCGCGAGGGAACGATGGTGAAGCCGCTGCCGCCGATCGGGGGCAGGTCGGTGGCCTCCACCGCCTCCACCATCGCGAGCGGCGGGGCGTCGGAAGCGATCCGCGTACAGAACCGATCGACGGCCTCCGGCGCGCCCTCCACCTCGACGAGCACGCCGTCACCGGTGTTGGTGACGTGACCGGCGAGCCGTAGATCCGTGGCGAGCCCGTACACGTACGGCCGGAAACCCACGCCCTGCACCACACCCCGTACGACGACCCGGGCCCGCCGCACGGCGGCGGTACGGACGTCCGGGACCGCGCGGACCTCCGGCGTCGTGCTCACGCCTCGGCCCGGGCCATCACCGGTGCGTGGACGGACTGCCCCTCGGCCGCCGCCAGCGCCCGGTCGACCAGGACACCGGCGCCCTCACCACTGCGTACGGACGTCAGCACCACCTCGACGCCCGGGTTGACCTGCTGGACATGCGCCCGGAAGGCGACCTCGTCGAACTCGGCCGGTCCGGCCAGGTCGGACTTGGTGACCAGCACCAGCTGGGCCAGCCCGAACGCCGTCGGGTACTTCAGCGGCTTGTCCTCGCCCTCCGTGACCGACGCCAGCACCACCCGCAGCGACTCGCCGAGGTCGTACGAGGCCGGGCACACCAGGTTGCCGACGTTCTCCACGAACAGCAGGCGGGTGTCGTCGGGCAGCCACTCGTGCAGATGTCCGGCGAGCATGTCCGCCTCCAGATGGCACAGCCCGTCGGTGAGCACCTGCTTGACCGGCACACCCGAACGCGCCAGCCGCGCGGCGTCGTTCTCGGTGGCGAGGTCGGCGGTGAGGGCGGCGGTCGGGATGCCGCGCTGCCGGGCGAGCAGCAGCTCCCGCTCCAGCAGGGCCGTCTTGCCACTGCCCGGGCTGGACAGGAGGTTGACCACCGTCGTGCCCCGGGCCGTCAGTTCGGTACGCAGGACGCGGGCCGCCATCGTGTTCTTGGCGAGCACCGCCTGCCGGAGGTCGACTGTGCGGCACATGGTCAGCTCTCCTTGAGGTGGGTGGCGCGGGGCCGTTCGGGCGTGTCGGTCCGGTCGGCCCGGCGCACCTCGGTGATGGGCACGCGGGCGCCCATTACACGGCGGCGGTCCGACGGCCGCCCGAGCGGCGCGCCGCGGTCACACGAATGCCTGGCCCGTTCGGTGCACCGGGCCGGTCGCCGGATCGCGCAGCAGACCGACGACCAGGCGCACCGCTTCCGGCAGCGCGGCGGCGACGGCTGGGCTGAGGCCGATGCCTTCCTCGACGGCGGCGGGCTCGCACCCCACCACCAGCGTGCGCCGCGGCGGCACCGCACGGGTGCCCGCGCACAAGGTGTCCAGCAGGGCCAGGACGGCGTCGGGTGACATCCGGTGGCCGTCGAGGGGGAGGCTCGTCGGCGGCTGCCGGCTCCCCGGTTCGGTCGCGTCGATCACATACAGCGTCCCGGGCTGCCCGCCGCGCGCCGTCGCGTCGAGGAGTACGAGGGTGTCGTACCCGTCGAGCAGTTGGTACGCCAGGTGCACCCCGCGGATGCCGATGTCGGCGACCTCGACGCCGGGCGGCAGTTCCTGCCCGGACAGCAGGCGGGCGGCCTCGACGCCGAAGCCGTCGTCGCCGAGGAAGAGGTTGCCCACCCCGGCGACCAGGGTGCGCGGCCCGGGTGGGGTGGTGGCGTTCACGCGTCCTCCCGGATCCCGTCGATGTCCGTGGCCGCCGGGTCCAGTACGGCCCTCGACTCGTTCGTAGGATCCGGCCCGGCCGGTGCCCGCTCCTTGCGTACGAAGGCCCTGCGCAGCGCGTGATAGGGCGCGCCGGGGTCCGAGAAGATCCTCCGCATGCGGATCAGTTCCCGCTCCCGGACGGCCGCCAGCGGAGTGACGGCCTCCCGGCGCTCGCACTCCGCCTTCTTCGCGGCGAGGCGCGACTGGACGAGTGGGGACGCCGCCAGCCGACGGGCCAGGAGAGTGACCTCGGCCGTGAACCGTGCCGGAGCGCACTCGATCACCCGGTCGATCAGCCCGATGTCCCTGGCCCGGGCGGCGGTGACCGGCAGCGCCTCCTGGGTGAGCCGCTCCGCCATGGCCGTACCGACCCGGCGGGGCAGGCTGTACGTCCAGTATTCGGAGCCGTACAGCCCCATGCGCCGGTAGTGCGGATTGAGCACCGAGCCCGAACGGCACCACACCTCGTCGGCGGCCAGCGCCAGCATCACGCCCCCCGCCGCGGCGTTGCCGCCGACGGCGCTCACGACGACGCGGTCGGTCGTGGTGAGCACCGCCTCGACGAGGTCGTTCATCGCGTTGATGTTGGCCCAGGACTCCGCGGCCGGATCGGCGGCGGCCTCGATGACCCCCAGATGGATCCCGTTGGAGAAGAAGTCCCGCCCGGCACCCAGCACCACCACGGACGTCGGCCGCTCGCACGCCGCCCGGTAGGCGGCCAGCAGGCGCCGGCACTGGTCCGTGGACATCGCCCCGCCCGGGAACGAGAACGACAGGACACCGACGGGCCCGTCCTCCCGGTACCGGATGTCGGACCAGGTGGCGTCCTGCGCGGTCGGCAGCGCGGGCAGTCGCTCGCCCAGCGCGGTCACGGCGGGCAGCTTGCACGCGCGCGGCGCACCGGCCGCCGTACGCTCCCGCAGCTCGGGGATCCATACCGCGCCGTCGGTCGTGGCCCGGCAGATGGCACCCGCCCGGGTCGCCAGCAGTTCCCCGGGCCGCCCGCGCAGCCGGAACTCGGGATGACCGCCGTGCAGGTACCACTCCCCGCCCAGCAACTCGTCGAACACGCCGGGCTGCGAGTCGGCGGCGCGCAGGGTGCGCAGCACGGTGTCGGTGGAGTCGTCGGCCCAGGAGATACGGCGGTTCTGCTGCCGCATCACGGGCCTGGTTCGCGCACCGGGCGCCCTCGGCAGTGTGCCCTGCTCCAGCGGCACATACCGGCCGGAGGCGAACCGCTGCACGGCCAGCAGCACGGCCTCGACGGCCGCGTCGGACACCTCGTTCCGGTACAGATCGCTCTTGCCCACGCACGGGACGGGGCATACGGCCGTCGCCCACACCGGCCCGGCGTCCATCTCCTCGTCCGCCTGGAGCACGGTCACGCCCCACTCTTCGACGCCGTCGTGGATGGCCCAGTCCAGCGAGGAGGGCCCCCGGTCGCCGACGGGGCCGGGGTGGACGATCAGACAGGTGTGGCTCGACCACACGTCGCGCGGTACGACGGCCTTCAGCATCGGCGCCACGACCAGGTCCGGGGCGTGCCGCCGGACGGCCGCCCGCACGTCGTCGCCGCACGGCGTCACCTCGACGGCGACGCCGTGCCCACGCTCACGCAACTCGGCGTGCACGCGCTGGGTGAGGCTGTTGTAGGCGCTGCCGATGAGCAGGATGAGCATGCCTGCGATGGTCATACAGGCGCCATCACGGACGTCGACGCGAATCCCGCCGGTCACTCGTTGGGGTTGGGGTTCCCGCCATATGGGCGGCGGCCGGACCGAGTGCGCTATGGGGAGAGTGAACGCTGAACTGGAAGAACTCCAGCTCAGGAAGCGGTCACCGCACCTCCCCCGCGGCCGACGGACTGGGCGTAGGCGACGTGGTGTTCACGTTGAGGTCCGGGCGGGGCTTGAGGGCCAGCACGGGAGAGCCCGGCTGCGGCGGTGGCGGGGTCAACTGGTCCTTGGGCAGCTTCGGCGGCGTGGTCTGCTGGAGGAGGACCTGCTCGTAGTTGACCATGCCGGTCTTCTCCAGCACGGTGATGTGGTCGAGCACGGTGTCATTGGCCTGGTCGGCCAGCGTACGGACCAGACTGTTCTTGGTGTTGGCGCGGATCTTGGCGATGGCCGGGAAGATCTGGCCATGGGTCACACGCATGATGTTGACCGCCGTGATGTCGAACTGCTGGCCCGTCTCCGCGTCCACGGTCGCCACGAACTGCTGCTGTTGCGGTGTCGCCTGGTTGGGCAGGGTGATGCCGAGTTCGGGGGCGATCCTGCGGCAGGTGGCGTCGAGTCCGGCATGTCCGACGATGAGGTGTGCGCCGGCCTCCTTCATCTCCGGAGTCGTGCCCCGCTCCATGGCCATCTCCCCGAGCGGGTACTCCCACAGCCCCGCCGAGCGGACCTTGACGACGAAGTCACGGTCGGCCTCGGTCAGCGGACCGTAGGGCGTGTTGGCGATGATCCGGTCCTGCGAGCCGGCGGTGTTCTCGATCCCGAGCATGGCCGGGTACGCGAGGGCGGCGAGGGTCAGACCCAGCGCACCGAACACGAAGATGCTCCCCAACTTGCTGGGTGAGACGGGCATGGAGCCTCCTGACGCGAGCGGTTGGTACGTCAGGAGGTACGGATGAGCCGGTCGGATCCATCATTGCGCTGGTCAAAATTTGCCCGCTGACGTGTGTTGTGTGTCACAGGCCCGAACATCTCGACGGTCGCGACCTGAAGCACGCGGCCGTACGGCCCAGTCGGTCATGCCCGGCCGACGGTGTCCTGGTCGTTCAGGTGCGCGGGGGTGGGGTTCTTCCCGGCCTCGGACGTCGACGCGGACCTACGGCGCCGACGCGCGAGTCGGGTGGCGACCGGCTCCGTGCAGCGGGCGGTGAGCGGGCCGAGCAGGACCAGGATCAGAACGTACGCGGTGGCCAGCGGGCCCAGGGAGGGCTCGATCCCGGCCGTGATGGCGAGTCCGGCGATGACGATGGAGAACTCGCCGCGCGCCACCAGCGTGCCGCCCGCCCGCCAACGGCCCTTCGCGGCGATGCCCGCCCGTCGGGCGGCCCAGTAGCCGGTGGCGATCTTCGTCAGCGCGGTGACGGCGGCCAGGGCGAGGGCGGGCACCAGGACGGGCGGGATGCTCGCCGGGTCGGTGCTGAGGCCGAAGAAGACGAAGAAGACGGCGGCGAACAGGTCCCGCAACGGGGCGAGCAGACTGTGCGCACCCTCGGCGACCTCCCCGGACAGCGCGATGCCGACCAGGAAGGCACCCACGGCCGCGGACACCTGCACCTGCTGGGCGAGCCCGGCGACCAGCAGGGTCAGCCCGAGGACGACCAGCAGCAGCTTCTCCGGATCGTCGCTGGAGACGAAACGGGAGATGTGGCGGCCGCACCGCACCGCGAGGACCAGCACGACGGCGGCGGCACCGAGCGCGATGGCCAGAGTGATACCTCCGGCCACCAGGCCGACACCCGCCAGCAGGGCGGTGAGGATCGGCAGGTAGACGGCCATGGAGAGGTCTTCGAGGACCAGGATGCTCAGCACGATCGGGGTCTCACGGTTGCCCAGCCGCCCCAGGTCGCCGAGGATCTTGGCGATCACACCGGAGGACGAGATCCAGGTGACGCCCGCCAGTACGACGGCTGCGACCGGACCCCAGCCGAGCAGCAGCGCCAGGGCGGCACCCGGCAGGGCGTTGAGGGCGGCGTCGACCAGCCCGGCGGGGTAGTGCGCGCGGAGGTTGGAGACCAGGTCGCCGGCCGTGTACTCCAGGCCCAGCATGAGCAGCAGCAGAATGACGCCGATCTCGGCGCCGACGGCGACGAACTCCTCGCTGGCGCCCAGCGGGAGCAGCCCGCCCTCGCCGAAGGCCAGCCCGGCCAGCAGGTACAGCGGTATCGGCGACATCCGCAGCCGCCCGGCGAACCGGCCCAGCAGTCCCAGGGCGAGGATGATCGCTCCGAACTCGATCAGGAACACGGCCGAGGACTGCACGGCGGTTCACTCCCGCCCGAGTATCGCGGCGGCGGCCTCCACGCCCTCGCGGGTACCGATCACGATCAGCGTGTCGCCGCCGGCCAGCCGGAAGTCCGGTGTGGGGGAGGAGATCGCCTCGGTCCGGCGCAGGACGGCCACGATCGAGGCGCCGGTCGTGGTGCGGATCCGGGTCTCGCCGAGCAGCCGCCCGTTCCAGTGCGAGTTCCCGGACAGCTCGATCCGCTCGGCCACCAGTCCCAGCTCGGTGGTGGACAGCAGGTTCGGCAGGTGGGGCGCGGGCAGCAGCGCGTCGATGAGCGTGGCCGCTTCCTCCGCCGTCAGCCGCACGGACAGGGCGCAGTCGTCCGGGTCGTCCTTGCGGTACGCGCTCAGGGTCCGCTCCCCGTCGCGGTGCGCGACCACCGACAGATGCCGGTGCTCGTGAGTGGTCAGGTCGTAACGGACACCGATGCCCGGAAGCGGCGTACTGCTGAGGCGTGGAGCATCCATGGCGACCACCTCTGAGAACCATCGTAGGGTTCGCGCCGGAAACCGGTGACAAGGTGCCGTTCGCCTTCAAGCAGGGGTTGGTGTGTTCACTGCCGCCGAGCCGAATCCTGGGCTGTGGGCGTGATCGTCTCTCCCTGGACCACGCGCGGCGCGGCCGCCTGCTCCCCGGCCGGAGTCTCCTGTTCCTTCATCGCCCTGGCTTCCGCCTTCAGGATTCGCGCCGACTTGCCCGCCGAGCGGGCCAGTTCGGGCAGCTTCTTGGCGGCGAGGACCGCTATGACGATGATGAGGATGATCGCGAGTTCACTGAGTCCGAACATGTGAGTGCCGCCCCTTTGGTCGAATCTACAGGACTGTAGAAGCATAGGGTACGTGGGAGAGGGGCGGGTGTCCGTACGATGGACCGCCCGTGAAGTGCGCGGCAGGGGAAGGGAGACAGGGCGTGACGGATCACCGGCGTCCCCGGCGACGGGGGCAGGGCGAGCTGGAGGTGCAGGTCCTGGCCGCCCTGCGGGAGGCGGACGGGCCCGCGACCGCCGGCTGGGTGCAGGAGCGGCTCGGCGGCGACCTCGCCTATACGACGGTGATCACGATCCTGACCCGGCTGCTGGCCAAGGGCGCGGTGACCCGGGAGCGTGCCGGTCGGTCCTTCGCCTGGACGCCGGCCTCGGACGAGGCGGGCCTCGCGGCCCGGAAGATGCGCAAGGTGCTGGACGCCGAGCAGAACCGCGAGGCAGTGCTCGCGAGCTTCGTCACCGCCCTCGACCCGGAGGACGAGCGGCTGCTGCGCGAGCTGCTGGGTCGGGCGAAGGACGAAGGGGGAGACTGAAGCCTCATGGGGGTGTTCGTCTTCCTGCCGCTGGTGCTGCCGCTCACGGCCTGGCCGGTCGCCCGGCTCGCCGAGCACCACCTCCACCCGCGCGTCGCCACCCGGCTGCTGACGGGCGTGGCCGGCGTGATGGCGGTGTGCAGCACGGTGTGCCTCGGGCTGCTGATGGTGGTCGGCACCGCGCAACTGCCCGGCAACCCGCTGCCGGACGGCTGGTCCGACCCGGAGGTCCGCGCGGCCGTCCCCTACGACGAGGTGGCCGGCAAGGCGGCCATCCCCGCGCTGCTGGCGGTGGCTGTGGTGTGCGGTCGTACGCTGTGGCGCCACGCGCGGGTACGCCGCCGCGCCCACCGGGCACTTGCCGCACTGCCCGCCACGGAGGTCGCCGTACTCCCCGACGACGCGCCCTACGCGTACGCCCTGCCCGGCCGCGGCACCCGTGACCGGATCGTCGTCACCACGGCACTGCTGCACGGCCTGCAACCCGCCGAGCGCCGCGCCCTGTTCGCGCACGAGCGGGCGCACCTGGCCGCTCGTCATCACCGGTTCCTGCTCGTAGCGCAGCTGGCGGCGCGCGCCAACCCCTTCCTGCGCCCGCTGCGTACGGCGGTGTCGTACACGACGGAACGCTGGGCTGACGAAGAGGCGGCCCGGGCCGTCGGCGACCGCCGGACCGTGGCGCGCGCGATCGGGAAGGCGGCGCTGGTCGCTCAGGGGGCGCCGGTACCCACACTCGCGGGCTTCGCCGCACCCGGCCCGGTGCCGCGCAGAGTCGCCGCCCTGCTGGGCCCGGCGCCCGCGACACGCACCTGGCCGTCGGTGTTCACCGGCGTGGGAGTGGCGGCGTGGACGGCGGCCGCCGGTACGGCGGTGTCCGCGATGTCGTCCGCCAACTCCGCGGTGACGTTGGTCTTCATCCTGCACGCGGCGACACCGCTCTGATCACGTCCGTCACGTGGAACATCCGGCGACGCTCGGACGTTCTCTACAGGCGAGTAGAAGCATAGGGTGGACGCAGGCATCGAAGGCGGTGTCGCGGCCCTTGACTTGACCAGCGTGCTTTGCTTGTCCTTTACCATAGGGGAGCGTTGATCCGACGCCCTCCCGTCCGACGTACCGAGAACGAAAAGGAGCCACGGTCCCGCAATGGGTGAGCCTCCCAGTACCAGCCGTGCCATGCCCCGCCCGCCGTATGTGAGTGAGGAAACGGGGGTGGCACGGTGACCGAGATCCTGCTGCTCCTGCTGGCCCTCCTGCTCACACTGGCCTGCGCGGTGTTCGTCGCCGCCGAGTTCTCCCTGACCACCGTCGAGCGCGGTGACCTGGAGCGGGCCGCCGCCGCGGGTGAGCGCGGCGCCGAGGGCGCGCTGAAGGCCGTGCGCCGCCTGACGGTCCAGCTGTCCGGCGCCCAGCTCGGCATCACCGTCACCTCGCTGGTGATCGGCATGCTCGCCGAGCCGTCGCTCGCGGCGCTGCTGCGCGGCCCGCTGGAGGCGGTCGGCCTCGGCGGCGCGGCGTCCTCCGTCGCGACCGTGCTCGGCGTGGCCGTGTCCACCGTGGTGCTGATGGTGGTCGGCGAGCTGGTACCCAAGAACTGGGCGATCTCCCGACCCCTCGCGGTCGCGAAGGTGGTGGCGGGCCCGCAGCGCGGCTTCACGGCCGCCTTCGGCCCGTTCATCGGCCACCTGAACAACACGGCGAACCGTTTCGTACGCCGCCTTGGCCTGGAGCCCGCAGAGGAGCTGGCCTCCGCCCGCAGCCCCGAGGAGCTGGTCGCGCTCGCCCAGCACTCCGCCGCCGAGGGCGCGCTGGAAGCCGACTCCGCCGAGCTCTTCGTGCGCACCCTGCACCTCGGCGAGCTGACCGCCGAGAACGTCATGACCCCGCGCGTCGACGTCAAGGCCCTCGAAGCACACGCCACGGCCGCCGACGCCGCGAACCTCACCCACGCCACCGGCCTGTCCCGCTTCCCGGTCTACCGCGACAGCCTGGACGACGTCATCGGCACCGTCCACATCCGCGACGTGCTCGCGCTGGCACCGCCGAAGCGGGCGGTCACCCCGATCACCGAGCTGGCCACCGCGCCCCTGCTGGTGCCCGACAGCCTGACCGCCGACCGGCTCCTGGAGCGGCTGCGCGCCACCCGCACCATGGCCGTGGTCATCGACGAGTACGGCGGCACGGCGGGCGTGGCGACGATGGAGGACATCGTTGAGGAGGTCGTCGGCGAGGTCCGCGACGAGCACGACCCCGTGGAAGTGCCCGACCTGCTGCCCACCCCCGCTGCCCCGGACGGGCGCCCGGCATGGGAGGCGGACGGCTCCGTCCGCATCGACCGGCTCGCCGGGATAGGACTGACGGCCCCTGAGGGGCCGTACGAGACCGTGGCCGGTCTGGTCGCCACCCGTCTCGCACGCATCCCCGCCAAGGGAGACGTCCTGGACCTGGACGACGGCTGGCGCCTGGACGTCCTCGACGTCGACCACCACCGCGCCGACCGTGTCCGCATCACCGCACCCGCCCGGCTCCCGGTCCAGGCGGTCCCCGCGGCAGCGAGGAGTAATGCGATGGGGGAGGCGTCCCGATGACCGTGCTGCAACTCGCCATCGGCGCCCTGACCCTGCTGACCAATGCCTTCTTCGTAGGCGCCGAGTTCGCCCTGATCTCCGTACGCCGCAGCCAGATCGAGCCCCGCGCGAAAGCGGGCAACACGCGGGCCCGGATGACCCTGTGGGGCCTTCAGCACCTCTCCGCGATGATGGCCACCGCCCAGCTCGGCATCACCGCCTCCTCGCTGGTGCTGGGCGCGGTCGCGGAACCGGCCATCGCGCATCTGCTGGAGCCCGCCTTCGAGGCGGCCCACATCCCGCACGGGCTGGTGCATCCGATCGCGTTCGTCATCGCGCTCACCGTGGCGACGTATCTGCACATGCTCATCGGCGAGATGATCCCGAAGAACATCGCCCTCGCGGCGCCGGTCCCGACCGCCCTGCTGCTCGGACCGCCGCTGGTCGCCGTCACGCGCGGCCTGCGTCCGGCGGTGTTCGGTATCAACGCCTTCGCCAACACCCTGCTGAAGCTGCTGCGCGTCGAGCCGAAGGACGAGGTCGAGTCGGTCTTCACCGACGACCAACTGGCCCGGATGGTCGTCGACTCCAGCGAGGCCGGGCTGCTGTCGCCCGCCGACGGGGAACGGCTGCGTGACGCGCTGGAGCTGGGGACCCGCCCGGTGGGCGAGATCCTGGTCCCCGTGCCGCGGATGCGCACGGTCGGCCACACGGTCACCCCGGCCGAGCTGGAGCGGATCGCGGCGGAGGCGGGCTACTCCCGCTTCCCGGTCACCGGCCCGAACGGCAGCCTGCTGGGCTATCTGCACATCAAGGACACCCTGGGCGTCACAAACCGCGACCAGCCGTTCCCGAGCACCGCGCTGCACAGGGTCACCCGGGTCCGCATCGACACCCCGCTGGACGACACCCTCACCGCGCTGCGCGCCGACGGCAGCCACCTGGCCGCGGTCACCGGCGCGACGGGTACCGTCCTCGGCTTCGTGACGATGGAGGACGTGCTCTCGGAGCTGGTCGGCCCGGCACCGGCGACGGCCTGACCGGGCGGCCGTCTTTGCGACGGCCGCCCGCGGTTGTCTGTCGACCGTTGAGAAACCGAATGGTCCAATCGGCAGTCACCGATTTCACGAAGTCTTCGTCGATCTCTACTTCCTGCGCAAGATCCCAGTGGAACGGCGACGACCGTTGGCGCCGATCCCCAGGCCGGACCAGTGACCCGCTGCAAGGCGCTTCGCTTGCCCGACCCCTCGTTCGAGCCGCCCTTCGAAGAGTTCCAGGCGTTCTGACCTCGCCGCTGGTGGAGAGGCCTTGCTCACGGTGTTCACGTGTCGTAAGGCGCGCTGAACCTGCTCAATGTCCAGATGGCGAGGAGGTCGAGCGTCATCACGCTGATCGACCACAGCGGATAGTACGGAATGAACATGAACTGGGTGACCAGGCTCACCGCGCCCAGCGCCACACCGGCCCCTGTGCCCCAGCTCTTGCCGAGCAGGACTCCCAGGCCGGCGGCCACGAGCGCGATCCCGATCACCAGATGGAGCCAGCCCCAGGTCGTCAGGTCGAACCGGTAGGTGTAGCGGGGTGCGCTGAAGATGGTGTCGCGTGCGATGCCGGTGATGCCGAGAAGAATGCTCAGCGACCCGCTCAACTCCAGCGCCCAGCCGGCGAAAAGGGACGGGCCTGTCACCCGGTCGCTGCTGCGGGGCTCTGTCGTGCGCTGCCGGACCCCGCCGGGTGTCTCCGCCATGGTCACGACCTTTCCGAACGGCGTTTCCCTGAGAGCCTCAGCCTCGCTTTGCTGCCTTCGCGGCGCGACTGCACCAGGCTGTCCGGGTGACGGGGCCGTGCCCTGCTACTGACGCAGCAGCAGGTCTGCGGCCATGTCGACGACGGTGTCGGCAGCCGGCGTTGCGTCGAGCTCGGCTCCTCGCTCGTCCGGTTCGAGGGGTTCGAGCGTGGCGAGCTGCGAGTCGAGGAGCGACGTCGGCATGAAGTGGCCGGTGCGCCGGCTGAGCCGGTCTGCCAGTAGCTCGCGGTCGGCTGTCAGGTGCAGAAAGAAGGCGCCCGGGCAGGCCGCTCGCAGCGTGTTTCTGTAGCGTCGCTTGAGTGCGGAGCATGCGACCACGGCACCGGTGCCCGCTGCGTCGCGCTCGTGCAGCCAGCGACCGATGGATTCCAGCCAGGGTTGACGGTCGGCGTCATCAAGCGGAGTGCCGGCGGACATCTTGGCGATGTCGGCCGGGGAGTGGAAGTCGTCGCCTTCCGCGAAGGGCACGCCCAGCCTCTCCGCGAGCAGGCGAGCCACCGTGCTCTTGCCGATCCCGGCGACACCTGTGACCACGATGCACGGGATTCGACGCTCGGCGCTGCGGGACACCACAGAGTTCAGGGCGCACCACCCGGGGGCGCCGCTTCGGCGTGCAACAGGTCACCCCGTCGCTGCTGCCCGCTTCCGTATGGCCGGGGAGGTGGCCCGTCGGAGCCGGCCGGGTACTCCTCGAGCGGAACCAGATCCCTCTCCCATGCGCTCAGCACGGGTGTCAGGACGCGCCAGGCCTCTTCGGCCTCGTCGCCTCGGATGGACATGGCGGGGTCCCCGGTCAGGACGTCCAGCAGCAGCCGGCCGTAGGCGGGGAGGTGGGGCGGTTCCATCCGCGCCGTCAGCGACAGCGGGGCGAGGGTGTTGGTGTGGGCGCCGATGCCTGTCAGGTCGAGGGTCAGGCCTTCCGGTTCGAGGCCGAAGCGGAGCACGTTGGGGCGGGGTTCTCCGCTGTGGCCGAAGGGCAGGTGGGGCACGGACCGGAAGCGCACCGCGACCTCCTTGCGGTCCGCACGGAGTGCTTTGCCGCTGCGGAGCCGGAAGGTTGTTCCCGACCAGCGCCAGCTGTCCAGTTCCAGTTCCACCTCGGCGTAAGTCTCGATACGGCGCTGTGGGTTGACGCCTTCCTCGTCGACGTAGGCGGGGACGTCGTGGTCTGCGATCCGGCCGGCCAGGTAGCGTGCACGGCGTGTGCGGCGTACGACGTCGTCCTCGGTGAGGAGCCGCACGGACCGCAGCACGTCGACCTTCCGGTCGCGGAGGTCGCGCTCGCCGAGGGTGAGGGGCGGTTCCATGGCCACCAGGCAGAGCAACTGCAACAGGTGGTTCTGCACCATGTCCTTCAGCGCCCCGACGGTGTCGTAGTAGCCGGCCCTGCCTTCCAGTGCGAGGGTCTCGTCCCAGACGATGTCCACCTCGGCGATGTGGGTGCTGTTCCAGATGGGCTCCAGGACACGGTTGGCGAGTCGGCTGCCGAGCACGTTCTGGACGGTCGTCATGGCCAGGAAGTGGTCGACTCGGAACACGGCCTGCTCGGGGAGGAGGTCGGCCAGCAGCTGGTTCAGCTGCTGCGCGCCGGCCAGGTCCTCGCCGAAGGGCTTCTCCAGCACGATCCGGCTGCCAGCCGGCAGGCCCGCCTGGTGCAGCGCGGTGACCACGCGGGGGAAGAGAGCCGGGGGCAGAGCGAGGTAGACGGCGACGGGCCCCTCACCGGCGATGACCGAGGCGAGGTCGGCCGGGTCGGTGACGTCGGCCCGTTGATAGCGGGCCGTGCCCGCGATCGCCGCCTTGGCGTCGGCCGGATGATGCCCACCATGGCGATCGATCTGCTCGGTCACCCATGCCCGGTATCGCTCGCTGTCCCAGTCCTCCCGGCTCGCGCCGGTCAACTGGAACCGGTCGCCGAGGTGCCCTTCCGCACGCAACGCGACCAGTGCCGGCAGCAGGTAGCGTGCGCTGAGGTCACCTGTCGCGCCGAAGATCACGAGCCGGTTGATCACGCGTTGACGCCTGCTTTCGCTCGGGCGAGGTTCACACCGCTGGCAGTGACCCCGATGTGGCTGAATGCCTGAGGGAAGTTGCCCATGAACCCTCCGGTGGACGGGTCGATCTGTTCCGACAGCAGTCCCAGGGGGCTCGCGCGGGCGCACAGCGAGGCGTACAGCTCCTCCGCCTCGTCGATCCTGCCCTGGCCGATGAGGTTGTCGACGAGCCAGAAGCTGCACAGCACGAAGGCGCCCTCGTCGCCGGCCAGGCCATCGGGTGACTCCTTGTGCAGATAGCGGTAGAGCAGGCCGTCTCCGGCCGACAGGCGTTCGGCTACGGCCCTGGCGGTGGCCACCATCCGCGGGTGATCGGCCGGGACGACCTGGCGCAGCGGAAGCGCGAGCAGGCTGGCGTCGACAGCGCCGCCGCCGTCGAGATGCGCGCTCAGGGTCTGTGCCTCCTCGTCCCAGGCCCTGTCGAGGATGAGCCGGCGCAGCTCGTCGGCCGAGTCTCGCCACTTGGCGACGTCTCCTGGCAGGCCGTGCCTCTCGCCGATCGTCGCAGCCCGGTCCAGGGCCACCTGGCACATCCCGGCCGAGTACGTGAACACCCGGCCTTCGCTGCGCACCTCCCAGATCCCCTGATCCGGCTGTCGCCACGCCTGTTGAGCTGCATCGGCCAGCTTGGCCAGGTTGGCCCACAGCGCCGGCTGGATGTCTCCGCCGGAGCGAAGCCACTGGTCGGCGCAGTCCAGGATCTCCCCGTAGACGTCGTGCTGACGCTGGTCGGCCGCTCCGTTGCCCCAGCGCACCGGGGCGGAGCGCTGGTAGCCCTCCAGTTCGTGGTCCTCCACCTCGTCCGGCACCGGGCTGCCGCCGAGGGCGTACATGATCCGGGGGCGCCGGCTGTACTCGAAGGCGTCGAGAACCCAACCCAGGAAGGCGTCGGCCTCACCGCCGAAGCCGATGCGGCGCAGCGCGAACACGGCGAACGCGGCGTCCCGGATCCAGGCATAGCGGTAATCCCAGTTGCGGATACCGCCGATCGGTGCAGGCAGGGAGGAGGTGGGGGCCGCGACGAGCGACCCGTTGTCCCAGTCGTCGCACAGTTTCAGTGTGATGGCCGCGCGTCGGACCAGCGGTTCCTCGGGACCGTCGTACTCGAAGTGCTGCATCCAGCGGCGCCACGCGTCGGCGGTGCCCCGCAGCATCGCGTCCACGTCGAACCGGTGGTGGCGATGGAAGCGCCCCCAGGACAGCACGAGATCGAGGCGTTCGCCCTGCCGGAGGTCATGGGTGCCGTGCAGAGCGGTCAGGGGACGGTTGGAGCGCAGGTGCAGACGCAGGTCCGGACGCCGGGACGGTCGTACCTCCAGCCCGCTGAACAAGGCCTGCGCCTGCCCGCCGCCCCGGGGCTCCAGGTCCATCCGCAGGCGTACCCTCCCGTTCAGGACCACAGCCGTACGGACGAGCTCGGCCCGGTCGGCAGGGGCGTCGTCGGTGAGGTCGGCCCCGGAGCGCAGGGCCAGCGCATCGGTGACGCGGACCAGGCCGGTGGTGCTGCGCAACTCGGTCGTCAGGATGCCGGTGTCGGGTTCGTAACGCTGCCGCGCCTCGACCAGGTCCTCCGGGGCCAGGGTGAAATGCCCGCCGCGTGTGTGATCCAGCAATCCGCAGAACAGGGGTTCGTCGTCGAATCGAGGAAGGCACATCCACGGAATGGATCCGTCCAGGCCGACCAGCGCAGCCGTCGCACCGTCCCCGATGAGGCCGAGATCTTCCAGCGGCAGGTATCCCTTCCGCCTGTGAACCGGCCGGAAGGGGGGGTCGGGATCGTACATGCCGTCTCTCTTCCCGCAGCGCCGTCAGTCGGCCACCGGAACACCCGGCTAGAAGGTGATCATTACTTTCACGACGTCGTCGAGCTTCTTGTCGGAAACTTCGAAAGCCCGCTCCATGTCGTCGAAGCGAAACTCATGGGTCGTCATGTGCGAGGGGTCGACAAGCTGTGCTTCCAGCACCCGCAGCAGTCGCTCCATGCGCAGCCTGCCGCCAGGGCACAGTCCCGTCGCGATCGTCTTGTCGGCCATGCCGACGCCCCATTCGACGCGGGGAATGCGCACGAATTCTCCCTCTCCGAAATATCCGATGACGGAGACCGTGCCCCCGGGCTTGGTGATCTTTACTGCGGTCTGGAACGTCACATCCGCGCCCAGCGCCTCGATGGCGGTGTCGACTCCCTCGCCCCGCGTCAGGTCAAGGATCCGCTCGACAACGTCCTCGCTGGTGAAGTCGACGATCTCGCCGGCACCGTACATGCGCGCGAGTTTCTGCCGGTCGGGAACCGATTCGACCCCGATGACAAGGCCGGCGCCACGGAGCCTGGCCCCTGCGGTCGCCATCAGACCCACCGGCCCCTGGGCGAGAACAGCCACGGTTCCGCCGATCGGGATGTTCCCCTTCTCCGCCCCCATGAAGCCGGTCGACAGCATGTCGGCGCAGTAGACCGCCATTTCATCACTGATGGCGTCGGGGATTTTCGCGAGATTGGCGTCGGCCTCGTTCACATGGAAGTAATCGGCAAAGACCCCGTCCTTGGAATTTGCGAACTTGAACCCCCCGAGCGGCGCTCCGGACTGCGACGGATACCCGTTCTGCGAGGCCAGGTCACCCCAGTCGGGGGTGATGGCACCGACCAGCACCCGGTCGCCGGGCCGGAAGTCCTTCACCTCGTCTCCCACGGCATGCACGATGCCCACCGCTTCGTGGCCCAGCGTCAGGTTCTCCCGCGGACCGATGCCACCTTGGACGGTGTGGGAATCGGACGTGCAGATCAGAGCCCTGGTCGTCTGTACGACGGCATCGCCCGGACCCGGTTGCGGATCGGGCTTCTCCATGAAGCCCACACGCCCGATCTCCTTCATCACGAATGCCTTCACTTGTCTGCCCCTTTCCTGGCGCACCGTTGCCGCAACAACGCCATGCACGCCCCGAATCGGCTCCTGGCATCCGGCGGCCGGCATCAGCCGCTCACTCTTACAACTGTCCCAAGGCCCGAGCCGGCTCGCGACCCGACCAAGGCGCAAACCACCTCCGCATCCCCCACAGCCATGTTGCTGAACCTGCCGCCCACACGCCGCATCGCGTGATGCCGCACCGGCGACACCTGGCTAGCGTCGGTTTCGCGAGCGAGCAAGGGCGGAGGACGCTGTGGGTGACAAAAGCACAGAGCGAGCCTTCATCGGGTCGTTCACCTCGGCGGGCGGGCGCGGAATCATGGCGGCCACCGTGGATCCGGCGACCGGAGCGCTGACCGGGACCGACGTCGTCGATGCCGTGGCCGACCCGTCGTATCTCACCGTCGAGCACCCGGAGGCGGGCCCGGTCCTCTACGCCGTCTCCGAGACGGCACAGGGAGCGGTCGCCGCCTACGACATCGCCGGTCCGGTGCCCCGCCCGATGTGCGCACCCGTGGCCGTGCACGGGGAGTCACCCACCCATCTCGCGGTCGCTCGCGGGCACCTGCTGACCGCCAATTACGAATCCGGCAGCGTCACCGTGCTGCCGCTCGCCGCCGACGGCACCCCACAGCCCGCCAGCGACGTGCTGCGCCACCAGGGCACTGGCCCGGACCCCGCCCGCCAGACGGGCCCGCACGCGCACCAGGTGCTTCCCGATCCCTCGGGACGCTGGGTGCTCAGCGTCGACCTCGGCACCGACTCGGTGCGGATCTGCTCCCTGGACGTACCAGCGGGCAAGCTGACGCTGCACAGGGAGACCGCACTGCGGCCCGGCACCGGTCCGCGTCACCTCGCCTTCCACCCGGCCGGAGATCACGCGTACGTCCTCGGCGAGCTCGAGCCCACCGTCACCGTGTGCCGATGGGACGCCACCGCCGGGGTGCTCGAGCCGGTGAAGGCGACATCGCTGTTCCCGGACGGCACCCCCCATGCCGTCTCTCCCTCGGCGCCGGTCGTCTCATACGACGGCCGCCACTTGTGGGCGGCGGTACGCGGCACCGACACCATCGCCGTCCTGACCCTCGACGCGGTCGGCGAGCAGGCGGACCTCGTCGCGTCGGTGCCGTGCGGGGGTCGATGGCCGCGCGATCTGGTCCTGCACCCGTCGGGCACGCGCCTGTATGCGGCGAACGAGCGCTCAGGCGACGTCACATGGCTGGACGTCGACTCCACGACAGGCATCCCCCACCGCGCTGGTTCCCTGTCGGTCCCGGCGGCATCCACCATCGTCTTCGTCTAACGGCGGGACCTCACGCGACGGGCGACCCTCACCACGCAAGCTCTGGTCACGCCCTGCCGCGGACGACGGCGACGGGGCAGTGCGCGTGGTGCAGCACCGCCTGGCTCACCGAACCCAGGAGCAGCCCGGCAAAACCGCCGCGCCCCCTGGCTCCGACGACCACGAGCTGCGCGGTCCTGCTCGCCTCGATCAACACCTCGCGGGATTCGCCGCTCGCCACTTCATGTCTGACGGTGACGTCCGGATACCTCTCCGTACGGCCGGCGAGCGCCTGGGCCAGCAGACGCTCCGCGCTCTCGACGCCCGTACCGACCGGCGCATAGTCCGGCAGCCACGCGTGCACGGCGACGATCTCAGCTCCCCGCAGCGCCGCCTCCGAGAAGGCGAAGTCGACCGCCTTCTCACCACCAGGGGAGCCGTCGACACCCAGCACGATCGGCCCGGCGTCGGCCGGTTCCTCGCGGACCACCAGCACCGGACACCGGCTGTGGGCGGCGAGGGACACCGCCGTCGACCCCAGCAGCATGCCGATGAAGCCCCCCATACCCCGGGAGCCGACCACCACCAGGTCCGCGGCACGCGATTCGGCCTCCAGCACCGACACCGCGTCACCGGTCACCACGGCCTCGGTGACCTCCACTTCGGGCGCCACGCTCCGGGCACGCTGCGCGGCATCGTGCACCAGGCGATTGAACGGCGACGGGTCCAGCGGTGCATACATGGGCCTGACCGGCCAGCTGAAGGCGTACACCACACGCAGCTCCGCACGACGCCGCCGGGCTTCCCGGGCCGCCGCTTCCGCCGCGGCAAGACTCGACGACGAGCCGTCCGCTCCGACGACGACCAGGTTGCCCACCGCTCCTCCATCACTTGCTTCGGCCTCCCAGCATCACTCCGGCGATACGTTGCTGCCACCTGGACAGGCGTGCGAGGCGCGCTGTCGCCTCGCAGGTCAGTACCGCTGCGCCTTGGCAAGGCGGGGTGTCAGTTTTGCCTCCGGGGGTTGTCGGCTGAAGGCGATGGGTTGTTCCTTCTTGCCAGGGGCGAGGTTCTCCGCGCCGACAAATTCGGTCTCGACAACTTTTCCGTTGGAGTCTTCGAAGTCGATCTGCACGGCGTACGAGGCCTTGTGGTCGGTCTTGTTGGTGATCGTGACCAGGACCGCGAGCAGCCCGCTGGTCTGGTTCCTGGGCAGGCCCGTCATGCCGACCTCGGACAGAGCGTTGCCGCGCCCCGTGACGTTCTTGAGCGCCTTCTCCGCGGCGGCGCTGGCGCGGGCGGCCTCGGCCTCAACGGATGCTTCGAACTCCGAGGCGCGGGCATATGCGGAGGAGGCCGCTGCCGAGGCCGAGGCGTGAGCGGAGGCGATCGCGGAGGCTGCTGCGGAAGCCAGGGCCGACGGCGGCATTCCGGAAAAGGCTGCCGTATCGGGACTGGTGGGGGTGGGCCGTGGCGAGAAGCCGGTGTCCTGGCCGCCGCCGTCGCACCCGACGAGGGCCCCGGCCCCCAGGACACAGCTGAGTGCGGACACGATGGCTCGATGGTGGGCCTTGCCGGCGCGACCGAGGTGGCTGAGGGGCATCTTGTCATCCTTTACGCCTTGCGCGGTCAATCGCACTCATCGTCGGCGCTGCGCGTGCGGCTTGCGAGTTGACTGTGGGCCGTTCGGATCGGCGCGTCCGGGTGAGCCGGAGTCGGCCATCGGCTCGGGCAGCTGTGTGATCCGCACCTGGAGGGTTCGCCCATGGCGCCGGTGGCGATGCCCCGAATTTACCGATCGGCGAACGTGAGGTGGGCCGCCGGGCGAGGTGGCAGCGGAGCTGTCCCTTCTTCCAGCAGCCTCCTCCCGAACCCGTCGTCGCGACGTTAATCGCAACGGGCTCTCCAGTGACTGCCGTGAGCTGCGGTTTCGCGTTCCCTACTCGATCGTTCCCTTGCGCGATCGGTGATCTCCCTCAAAGTCGCCCGGTGGCCTACCCTGTTGCCATGTCCTTGCCGCCACACAACCCACAGATTCGGACATGACACATCGGGTTGCCTTCCTGTTTTCGGCGGGGTGACCCTGCTCGACGTCAGCGGCCCCTTGGAGGTGCTGCACCAGGCGGGACGGCTCGGTCACCGCTACACGCCCGTGCTGGCCTCCCCACGCGGCGGTGACGTCACGACCTCCTCGGGCCTGGCACTGGCCCGGACCATGGCGGCGGCCGACGTCGGGCCGATCGACACGCTCGTGGTCGCCGGAGCCGACCTGCTCGCCGAACAGTCACCGGGCGAGGAGCTGCTGGCAGCGGCCGCCGTCCTCGCCGAGCGGACGCCGCGGGTGGCGTCGGTCTGCAGCGGCGCCTTCGTCCTCGCCGAGCTGGGCCTGCTCAACGGGCGCAGGGCGACCACACACTGGCGGCACGCCAAGACGCTGGCCCGCCGCTACCCCCGGGTGCGGGTCGAGCCGGACGCCCTCCACATCCGGGACGGCCGGTACGTCACCTCCGCGGGCATCAGCGCGGGCATCGATCTGGCCCTCGCGCTGGTCGAGGACGACCACGGAGCGGAAGCGGCCCGGTCGGCTGCCCGCGAACTGGTCGTCTTCATGCAGCGCCCGGGCGGGCAGTCGCAGTTCTCCACGGCATTGGTGACCCCGCCGGCCCGCAGCGACCTGCTGCGCTCGCTGACCGCGTCAATACTCGCCGACCCGGCCGCCGACCACAGCCTGCCCACCATGGCCGCGTCCGCCGCCGTCAGCGCCCGGCACCTGACCCGGCTGTTTCAGGCCGAACTGAACACCACACCCGCTCGCTGGGTCGAGCGCGTCCGCCTCGATCGCGCGCAGCAACTCCTCCTCGACGGGCACAGCGTGACCTCGGCAGCGCACCACAGTGGGCTCGGCAGCGACGAAACCCTCCGCCGTGCCTTCGCTCGCCACCTGGGCACCACCCCGACCGAATACCGCAGACGCTTCACGACCACACGCCCGCAGGATTCATCAGGGGAAATACGATTCGAGCGTGCCGCGACGCCGGACGTCGAGTGTCGCGCAGTGGAATGAGCCGCCGAACGGTGCGTAGTGCAGCAGGTCGCAGGGGATCGGCTCGAAGCCCAAGGTCTCGAGCGCGCGCAGCATGTCGGTGTGATGCCGCTCGGCGATGACCCGCTTCTCGTCGACCATCAGCACGTTCATACTGAGCCATTTGCCGCACATCGACGTGATTTTGAGCAGGCGCTCGTCGATGGGCCTGGGCTCGGGGGCGACCAGGATCTCCCACGAGCTCAGGACGTCGGGCAGCCGGTCGACGTCGATGTATTCGGGATTGACCAGTGCCTTGCCGGGTGCGAGCAGGACGAAGGTCGTGTCGATGTGCATGGGCGTACGGCAGCGGCTCTCGATCTCGTGGATGCGATAGCCGGGCCCGAGATGGCGGCGCAACCAGTCGATGCCCATCCGGTTGGTGACATTGCTCCGCGTGACGAACAGGTCTCGTCCCGCGCGTATGAAATCCGCCGCGTCGAACACGGGCTCGAACTCGGTGAGGATGTAGCGCATGGGTTCGTCCGAGTCGGGGATACGGAAATCCGGCTCGAACAGCTCGTCGGTGAGCTGCGGCTTCGGCGCCGCCGTCCAGCGCGCACCGCGCCGGAAGTAGTCCTTGAGGATCGGGCGATAGGAGTGGGTCTCGAAATACCGGCACGGCCAGGCCATCGGCGTTTCGATGATCTCGTCGCCGATCACCAGCATGCTGTCGCGCGGACAGGTGTTGCAGAAACCGCGCGACGACCAGTCGGGGGTGCCGTAGCGTCGTTTGTGGTCGACCGCGTCCGGGCGCCTGACGGTGATGTCGAGCGACTCCAGCAGGGTGATGAACTCGTCGAGTTCCTGCTGCGCCCGCTCGATCAGGATGTCCGGATATTTGAAACCGGCGGCGAGCTTCTGCAATCGCGCTGCCCACGGCGGGATGTTGCAGGTCACGACCGGATGTCCGGAAGGGATCGTCGCGCCTTCGAGACGCCCGACGATGATTTCCTCCAGCGGATCCCACTCGTTGTGTGAATTCACCGGCGAGACGAGCGGTTCGTCCGCCGCGGCGTTGGCGTCCCCCGCCGCCGCTGATATGCCGGTCCTCTGCGCTACCGCCATGCTCAACCGCTTTCGATCACAGGGTGGTAGTAACTCAATATGTTCATCATGTTACCCAAAGTGGACGGAAGTAGCCGTCCGGATCTCCGAGAGACGACGGTTGCGCAGGTGGCGATCGTCGTGCGGCGAGGCGGGTACGCGGTCGGGGAGAAGTGGATCCATCGATTCGCAAGGCCGACGGGCCGGGGAAGAAGTTGGTGTCGATGATTTCCGAGATGGTTCTGGTACCCACCGACGACGCGATGCTCCCGGGCGATCTCGTCGTGCCGACGCCCGCGCGGGCGGTGGTGTTGTTCGCACACGGCAGCGGCAGTTCCCGGCACAGCCCGCGCAACCGGATGGTCGCCGCCGAGCTGCGCACCGCCGGAATGGGCACCTTGCTGATGGACCTGCTCAGCGAGCGGGAAGAACGGCATGACGCGCTGACGGGCGAGCACCGCTTCGACATTCCGTTCCTGGGCCGCCGTCTGGTCGCCGCGATCGACTGGCTGAATGCGCAGCCCGACACCCGAGGCCTCCCGATCGTCGTCTTCGGCGCCAGCACGGGTGCCGCCGCGGCCCTGGTCGCCGCCGGTGAACGCCCGGAGCGTGTGCTGACCGTCGTGTCACGGGGCGGACGGCCCGACCTGGCCGACGACGCCCTGGACGCCGTACGGGCGCCGGTGCTGTTGATCGTCGGGGGCGAGGATCGGGAGGTGCTGCGGCTCAACGAGGAGGCGGCCCGACGACTCAACGCCCCGCACTCACTGCACGTCGTGCCGGGCGCCACCCACCTGTTCGAAGAGCCCGGGGCGCTTGAGGACGTCGCCGACGCCGCCCGGCGGTGGTGCGACGAGCGTCTACGTGCTGAGAGGGGGTCGGAGCAGGGCGAATGAACTCCGGCCCGGTCATTCCCGAGGAGGCGGCAGGATGCGCGTGCGCGATGCGGTAGTGGTGGTCACGGGGGCGTCGAGCGGTATCGGAAGGGCGACGGCCGAAGCGTTCGCCCGTAAGGGCTGTGCCGTGGTGCTGGCCGCCCGGGGCGAGGAGGCCCTGAAGGCGGCCGCACGGGAGTGCGAGCGGCACCGGGGCGCCCAGACGCTGGTCGTTCCGACCGATGTCACGGACGTCGCGGCGGTCGACGCTCTCGCCCGGCGCGCGGTCGAGCGGTTCGGGCGGATCGACGTGTGGGTCAACGCGGCGGCCGTCAGCGTGTTCGGGCCGTTCGAGGAGGTGCCGCTGGAGGACTTCCGCAAGGTCATCGACGTCAATGTCATGGGATACGTGCACGGGGCGCGGGCAGCGCTGCGCACCATGCGGAAGCAGGGCAGCGGCACCCTCGTCGACGTCTCGTCCGTGGCCGGGCTGGTCAGTCAGCCGTACACCCACGCGTACGTCATGTCGAAGCACGCCGTCCGGGCGCTCGGCGCGAGCCTGCGGCAGGAGCTGCGGATCGCGGGCGAGGCCGGGAGGATCCACGTGTGCACGGTGCTGCCGGCCAGCATCGACACCCCGCTGTTCCAGCACGCGGCCAACTACACGGGCCGCAAGGTCGTGGCCATGCCGCCGGTGTACAGCGCCGAGCGGGTCGCCCACGCCATCGTGGACGTCGTCCGCGTACCACGGCGTGAGGTGGTGGTCGGCCCGATGGGGCGGGCCATCGCGTTGCAGTCGCGGACGGCTCCCGGGTGGATGGAGCGGGCGGCGGCGCGCCAGGTGGACCGGGCTCACCTCACCGAGGACCCGGCCCCGGCGACGCACGGCAACCTGCACGTACCGGCGCCCGGGACCGGCTCGGTCGGCGGCGGCTGGGGCGGGCGGCGCAGGACCGCGGTCCGCCGCCTGGCCCTCGCGGCCACCGTCGTCGGCGTGGGCGTGGCCGTGGGCACCTGCCGCCGAGCCGCCTCCCGGTGAGGGACTGGCACGCACACGAGTTGACGCCAGGTGGTGTGCCGTGGCGGTGGACCTGCCCGGCTTCGGGCGTACGCCGGGCCCGCCCGGGCCGCTGGATGTGCACGGGCTGTCACTGGCGCTGGCCGACTGGCTGCGGGCCACCGGCCGGGGCCCGGCGCCGTTGGTCGCGGACTCCACCCCTGCGCGACGCACGCGGGAGCGGCGTGCGCGGCAGCCGTGATCCCCTCGTGCTGCGAGCCTGGGCGGAGGAGGTCACGACGCTGCTGCCCCGGGGCAGGTTCGCAAGAGACGCCCTGAGCGGACCTTTCAGCTCGCGGCCGTACCGACGGTTTCGATCCCCACCAGTCGGCAGGCGTCCGTGTGCCGCTGCTCGGCGAGGAACTCGTCCAGCTCCGCCAGGCCCAGCGGGGGCGGCAGCGGATGGCGTTCGGGCAGGGACGCCAGGGCGGGCTGATAGCGCAACGTGCTGCCGATGTCCTCGGGAAAGGCCCGCTCGTCCACTCCGAGCAGCCCGCCCTGCGCGCCGGCATACCGCCGGGCGAGCTCGCGCCATTGCCCGGCCGGGACCTGACCGACCGAGCGCAGACCGTTGGAGAAGAGATTCACGTGGATGTGCCGGTAGGGGTCCTTGTTCTGCTCCAGCCAGCGTTCGAGCAGGTGCAGTGAGGACTCGGCGGTGAACTGCAGCCAGAACGGGACGGCGCCCAGCCGCAGCGCCCAGTACGGCTCCCACTGGTTGTACGTCTCGACGAGCAGCCGGTCCCCCGGCAGGCCCCGTCGGCGGTACCACCAGCGGTACAGGTCGGCGACGAGCGGGCTGAGGTGCTCCGGTTCGCCGATGGTGATGCGGCGCACCCGGTAGCCGCAGCGTGCCGCCAGCGCCGTGATGTCGGCCGTGAGGCTGTCGTCGTACCCCCATTCCGCTTCCGGATACCGCTCGTCCGGTGGCGGGGCGTCCCACTGGCGGACGGCGGACTTCTGCTCGGCGAGGTGCCGGGCGACGCGGTCGCTGCCGCCGGCGTACTCGTCGGGCGGCATGCCGCCGAGGGCGCCGAACTGGAAGCGGTGCCGGTCACCCAGTACCGCCATGGGCCAGGTGAGGGTGCAGTCGACGATGAAGATGGTCGCGCCCGGAGCGAGCCGCTGCTCCAGGAATCGTTCCAGCACCGCGCCCAGCCGGAGCCGCTTGAACCGGAAGTACATGAAGCGCACGAGCATCGCCCGGTCCTGGACCGGGTCGTGCATATGGCACAGGGCGAGGTCGGGATTGGCCGCCACCATCTGCCGGCCGAACTGCAGGCCCGCTGTCATGGCCGCGCGCGGCTGGTCGGGGTCGAGTCGGGCCCGCACGGGCACGAGGTACGTCTGGGGCAGAACGGGAGCGTGCAGGGCGGCGGCGAGGTGGACGGCGGCCCCGCTGCCGGACCCGATGAAGGTCGCGGGGTACGGGCCGGGGCCGTACTGGTCGGTGGTCCAGGCCGCCAGATCCTCGCCGCCCACTCGGCGGACCTGCGTGAGCGGTGCGCCCTGCAGGTGGGCGCCGAGCATGAACAGTCGTCGTCGCGCCGGGGAGGGCAGATGGGCGATCAGGTCGGCCGCCCACGCGGATCCCGGAGCGATGCCCAGCCCCTTGAAGTCCTTGCCGCGAAGAAACCGGCCCACCGCCCGCACCGCTGCCACCGAGGAATCGAAGTCGCACAGACAACGGGCTGTCCGCAGGCGCTGACGCACGGTCCACCTCCGCTGTGCCTCGATCCACAGCGAGTACCCAGCGGCCGCGCTCCGTACCTCAGGCCTGGGTCGTCAGGTCGCCCACTCCAGGAGCCGCTCGCCCGGCTCCTGCTCCCGCAGCTGCGCCAGCGACTGCTTCTCCAGTTGACGGACGCGTTCGCGCGTCAGACCCACGTGCTTGGCGACCTCCTGCAGGGTGCGCGGCCGTCCGTCGTGCATGCCGTACCGGAGGCTGAGGATCATCGCCTCGCGCGGTGCCAGCGTGTCCATGGCGCCCCTGAGTTCCTCGGCGAGTGCCTGGAACTCGGCAACCTCCGGGGCCTGCAGCACCTCGGTGTCGGCGATGAGGTCCCCGACGACCGTCTCGCCGGTCTCGTCCACGGGGGTGTCCAGGCTGACCACCTGCCGTCCGACCCTGCGCAGCCAGGTGACCTTGTCCTCGGCGACACCGCCCTCGCGGGCCACCTCCTCGACGGTCGGCTCCCGGTCGAGACGCAGACGCAGCGTGCGTTCGACCTTGGCGAGCTTCTGCAGCTGCTCCACGACGTGCACCGGCAGCCGTACCGCACGGGCGTGCGTCGCCACGCCGCGTTCGATGGCCTGGCGGATCCACCACGTCGCATAGGTGGAGAACTTGAAACCCTTGGTGTAGTCGAACTTCTCCACGGCCCTGATCAGCCCGAGGTTGCCCTCCTGGATGACGTCGAGCAGGTGCAGCCCGCGATGGGCGTGGCGCTTGGCCATCGACACCACGAGGCGGAGGTTGGCGCGGACCATGTGGTCCTTGGCCGCCTGCCCGTCGCGCATGGCAGCCTCCAATTCGCGCCGCCGCTCAGGCGTCAGGTCGCGGTCGCCGCTCGCGGCCTGCTCCAACTCCTCCATGGCGCGCACACCGGCCTCGATGCGCTGCGCCAGCCGGACCTCGTCAGCCGCGTCGAGCAGCGGTGTCGCCGCGATCTGCCGCAGATACTGGCCCAGAAGATCCGGTTCCTGATCGGGCTCGGGAACAGCACTGAGGCGGCTTGTCGCGGGAGCCATCGTCGCGCTCCTGTTCTTGGCATTCTTCGCACGTACGTCCCGGACACCTCGGGTACCCGAGGGGTCGTGACCGAACCCACGCGCATGTGCTCGCTACTCCGCGGGCTCGTCGGCCCGTGCCGTGGGCAGCAGTTCGCGGATGTCGGTGGGCAGGGCGTCGGTCAGCTTCCGCATCTCCTCGGGCGAGACCGCGGCGTCGAGAACCTCCAGCACCGCGGCGCAGTACCGGAGTGCCCTGTCCTCCGTGGTACCGGCCCGGACGGCGACCCGCCCGGCGAAAGCCGTCAGGTCGAACCGCTCTCCCGCACCGCTCGGCCGTCCCTCCGAGGCCGCCGAGTCGGTCACGTCATGGATGCAGGCCGCCAGATCGCGGGGGAGCTGCGCGGCCATGTGGTCGGCGAGACCGGTCGGCACCCTTTCCGCCAGCGTCTGGAGCACCGACCGGGTCGCGAGCTCGGTGGACCCACGATCCGGGAGGTGAGCCAGGGCCTGCACTTTGCCGATCATTTCGTCGTGCCGCATGTTCGTGGTTCCTTTCCGTGCCCTTGCCGGTGAGGCGTACCCCTCCCCTCACCGGTCTCGGGGCTGACTCTCGGCTCCGGAACGGGCTTCCGGCCCCCTCTCGCCGGGCAGCGATCGCTCCTCTTCCTCGTCGTCGCGTTCCCCCTCCGCCTGGGAAGGAGTGGTCCGGGGTGGGTCGGCGGCACGCCGGCCCGGGTCGCGCAGCAGGGCCTCGATGCCCATGTCGTCGTCCCGCTCGCCTTCGGCCTGGGACGGTGTCTGCTCGCTCATCGCTGTGCCTCCGGGATTCGTCCAGTGCTACGGCAGGGGCGTGCCACCGGTCGCGTTGAGGATCTCCGCCGTGATGAAGCTCGCCTCCTGGGAGGCCAGGTAGACGTACGCGGGCGCCAGCTCGGCGGGCTGTGCCGGCCGGCCCAGCGGGCTCTGCTTGCCGAACTCCACTGTGTCGGGCAGCGTGGCCGGAATCAGCGGCGTCCACACCGGCCCCGGCGCGACCGCGTTGACGCGGATCCCCCGCTTGGCGAGCATCTGGGCCAGCCCCTGGGTGAAGGTCACGATCGCGCCCTTGGTCATCGCGTAGTCCAGCAGGTGCGGGCTGGGTTTGTACGCCTGTACCGACGTGGAGTTGATGATGCTGCCGCCCTCCGGGATGTGGGGCAGGGCGAACTTCGTCAGCCAGAACATCCCGTAGAGGTTGGTGCGCATCACCCGGTCGAACTGCTCAGTCGGGATCGCCTCGATACCGTCCGGCTGCGACATCTGGTAGGCGGCGTTGTTCACCAGCACGTCGATACGACCGAACTCGCCGACCGCCCGCTCGATCAGCGCCCGGCAGTTCTCCTCCTCGCGGATGTCGCAGGAGACCGCGACCGCCTTGCGGCCTGCGTCCTCCACCAGCCGGGATGTCTCGCGCGCTTCGTTCTCCTCCTGCTGCAGGTGGGTGAACAGCACGTCCGCGCCCTCACGGGCGAACGCGAGCGCCACGGCGCGGCCGATGCCGGAGTCCCCGCCCGTGATGACGATCTTGCGGTCCGTGAGCCGACCGGCGCCGCGATAGGACTCCTCACCGTGATCCGGCGGTGGGTCCATCGGACCGGTCCAGCCGGGGTGCGGCTGGTCCTGCGCCGGAAACTCGGGCGTCGGGTGCTGTGTCACCGGGTTCTGGCGGGTGTGCTGCGGGTCGGTCACGTCGGCCTCCTGCGTCCCGTACGGGTCCGGACGAGCGCACGAGTTCCCACCCGGCACCGTTCGGAAAACGCAAGGCGTTGCGCGGTCGTGCGTATTGTCATGGCATCGACACGCCGTTAGCTTGTCGTGTACACGCCTGGCATTGACCGTGCCGGGTCGGGGGCGGGGGAAATTCGGGGGCCGGAACAGATCCTTCTGGGCGGCGAGCGCCGCCTGTCAGCAGACCTCACTTTTCCCTTCCCTGCTCAGTGCGCCATACGACCACCACCGAGCAAGGGAGAACACTCCACCATGAAGCGCCTGTTGAAAGGCAGAACCAACGGCTGGGTACTGACGGTGCTCACCGTGCTCGCCGTGAGCCTGGGGATACCGGCCCAGGCCGCCACACCGAGCCCCAAGGCCGCACCCGCAGCGGGCCAGGCCGACGCGACCGGCAACGTCTACGCGGTCGAGGAGCACGCCGACGGCACCACGTCCGTCGCGGTGTACCGTCCGGCGCCGGGGATCACCGCCGCCGCCCTGGTCAAGAAGCTCAAGGCGAGGGGCTTGCAGGGGGTGCAGGCGCCCGCGTCGGGTGACGTGACGACACTCGCGCTGCCCTGCTCGTACGGCTCGGCCCGCACACTGGAGTGCTCGCCCGTCCGCTGGGCGCACAACGGCTACGCCGACCCGCAGGTGTACTTCCTCGACCACACCTCCTCGGCCTGGCCGATGACCGCCGTGGTCCCGAAGTGGCACGAGTCGGTGGGCATCGACTCCTACTACCGGTGGTACACGGCGGGTTGCCCGGGCGGCGGACGGCACTGCGTGCACGCCTACAGCAGCAACTACGGCAACACCGGCTGGACCGGCGTCACGTACTACCGGTACAACGGCGACCGGTACTTCATCGACGGCAGCGTCTCGATGCAGCTGAACGACTACTACGGCGGTACCGCCGCCCAGCGCCGCAACACCGCCTGCCACGAGGCGGGTCACGTGCTCGGGCTCGGCCACGGCACCTCCACGTCGAGCTGCATGTACAGCTCGCGGACATCGACCACGGTGCCGAACGCGGACGACTTCGCGCTGCTGCCGCGTATCTATCCGTGACATCCCTGACGCGGGTTCTGCGGAACCAGCCGTAGAGCGCGCACTGTTTTGACGCCCAGGGCGGATCGTCTCCGCCCTGGGCGTTCCCCGTCTGTGCGTCGAGTTCGCGGCGATGGCCGCGCCCAGTTGTGCCCGATGATCAGGACCTCGCGTGCGATGAACGCCGTCGGTACGCGCTTGGTACGCGAAAGGTGCGCTTCACGCTAGGGTGGCGGCACAGGAGGTGCACCATGTCCGAGCTGTTCAGCGCGGTCGACGCCCTGGTCGCGTCCCGCTCCCCCCTGCCGCCTCCCGCGGAGCGCAAGCGGTTGCGCCAGGCGCACGGGCTGACGCTGGACGAGGTGGCCGCCGCGCTGCAGGTGCGGCGGGCGACGGTGAGCGGCTGGGAGGCGGGCCGAACGGAGCCGCGGCCGCCGGAGCGGGAAGCGTACGCACGCCTGCTGAAGCAGCTCGCGGAACTCTACCCCGCCGACACCAGCGACCCCGCGCCCGCGCAGGACACGGCCGACGAGCACGCCACCCCCACCGACCCTGCCCCGGCCCCGGAAGCCGCCACCCCGGCGGAGCCGTCACCGCCGTCGCCTCGCCCGGGCCCGAAGAAGGCCGCCCCCAGGACGACCCCTGCCGCGGCGGCGGGCACCGACCCCCGATTCGCGAACGGCCCGCTCGCCGTCGTCGATGCCGACGCCGACCGGCAGGTCACGGCGTACTGCGTCGGCGGACTGGTCCTGGACGTCCCCGCCAAGTCGCTCCCGGCGCTGCTGGAGTGGACGCTGAAGGAGGCACAGCTCGGGGCGGAGAAGCTGCATGGTTCCGGCAAGGACGCCGATCCTCTGCTGGTGCTCACCGAGGCCGCTTGCCGGCGGTACGGGCTGCCCGTGACGCTGTCGGAGAGCGACCGGCTCGCCGGGCGGCTCCCGGACGGGCACAAGATTCTCAAGCAACTGCAGCGCGCGGACTGGCAGTTGACCAAGCGTGGGTTCGGCCCGTGGGCGCGGATCTACCGCCCCGCCCAGGGACGCACGCGGCAGTGCGTGCAGTTGTGCGTCCCGTCATGGAACGCCCTCGACGCGCGCACCTGGGGCGACGCCGCGCAGTTGCCGCCGGCCGAACTCGCCCGGCTGCTCGGCACGTACGCGCGGCGCGTGATGACGCCGCGCGGCTCCACCGCCGTAACGGGGCTTGAGCTGATGACCGCCCTGAACCCGCCGACCCGCGCGAGCGAACCGGACGAGACCGGCAAGCGGCACAAGGAACACCGGCCCGGATCGCTGGGCGAGCACCCGATCGACTGCGCCCCGTGCGAGGCCCCCGACGGGCACCCGCTGCTCGCGGATCTGCCCCGGTTCCACCAGCGGGGACCTGCGGAGATGCTGTTCGAGGAGGCCTACGACTGGGCGCGCGAGCTCACCGACGCCGAGTGCATGCGGCGCTACCTGGTCGGCATCGACGTCAACCTCGCCTTCGGCGCCGCCGCGAACGGCGTGGTCGTCGGCCTCTCCCAGCCGCCGGTGCATGTCACCCGCCCCGCCTTCGACCCGACGTTGCCCGGTGCGTGGCTGGTCGACCTTTCCCACGTCGACCTCTCCCGTGTCCTGGTCGGCAAGCAGTGGCGGCGGCTCGAAGGCGAGTTGCTGCCCAGCCCGTTCACGCCGACCGGCGAGCGGCCCACGGGCCCGGCCTGGTACGCGACGCCGACGGTGGCGTACGCGGTGGAGCTCGGCTACGAGGTCGCGCCGGTCGAGGCGTGGGTGCGGCGGGAGAAGGGCAAGTACCTGGACGCCTGGTACAAGCGGCTCCGCAACGCCTACGTCGACACCATGGCGGACCTGGGCGTGGGCGAGAAGCTGACGCCGGGGGAGTTCCTGGAGGCGATGGACGGCTACAAGCAGCGCGACCCGCAGATGGCGATCGTCCTGGACGCGATCAAGTCCACGGTGAAGGGCGGCATCGGCAAGCTGCGTGAGCGGGCGCGCGGCGGCGGCTGGAAGCCGGGCCAGGCGTGGCCTGCTCTGTCACGGGCGACGTGGCGGCCCGACATCCGCGCGGCCGTCATCTCCCGGGCCCGCGTCAACATGCACCGCAAGATGGTCGCCCTCGCCGCGGCCACCGGCAGCTACCCGGTGGCGGTCCTGTCGGACTGCGCCGTGTACGCCGCCGACGGACCCGGCCCGCTGCACGTCCTGCCGTACGACGCCGAAGGCCGGACGGTGCCCGGCAGCTTCCGCCTCGGTGTGTCGCCCGGCATGGTCAAGCACGAGGGCACCCAGACCACCCTGTGGGCCGAGGAAGTGCGCGAGAAGCACGGCCAGTTCCTCAACCTCGCCCGGTACATCAAGACGGGCGAGGTCAGCGCCAAGGACGACGGAGAGTAGGAGACGAGTCCGATGGACACGGTCGGGGAAGGCCTGAACGCCGCGCTGCAGAAGGCGTTCACCCGCCCCATCCCGAAGAGCGCGGGCGCGCAGATGCGCTACCTCGTCAAGCAGCTCAAGGGCACCAGGCCGGTGGCCGAGCTGCTCGGCATCACCCAGCGCACCGTCGAACGGTATGTGAAGGACCAGATCAGGCGCCCTCGCCCGGACCTCGCGGACCGGCTGGAGCGCGAGGTGAAGCGGCGGTGGCAGCCGCAGATCCGCGCCAGGGCCAAGCAGACCGCGGCCACCACGGGCGGCATCGTCATCGACACCCGCGCCCGCTTCGGTTACACCGCCGCACCCGGCACGACCGACGACGCGAGACTGCGCCACCTCACCGTGGCGCTGCCACCCGAGTACGCGGCGCGCCTGTTCGAGGCACAGGAACAGGGGGCGACCGAACAGCAGCTGCGCCGCATCGCGGCCGAGGGCCTGGGCGAGATCTACTTCCGCGACCGCAACCGACGCGCACACGGCCTCGACGTGGAGTTCACCGATGTCGAAGACATCGGCTTCGACCTGTAGCCCGGCCTCGCACCGCGGGGGTGATCGAGGCCATTTAGGATCGCCCGCATGGCACTGCGACCTGTTCAGGTGAACATAAAGGCTCTTGATACGTCGACGGTCGACCGGTTCTGGGCGGAGGCGCTCGGCTGGAGTGCCTACAGTCTTGGCGTGGTCACCTACGTCGGACCCGCCGGCGGCGTCGTTTGGCCGCACCCGGACGCCGTCTGCGTGGACGTCATTCCCGTCCCGGAAGCCAAGACCACGACAAAGAACCGTACGCACCTCGATCTCGCCACCACCTCTGCGGCCCATCAGGCGGAGTTGGTCGCGCGCCTGAAGGCGGTGGGTGCGACGCCCGCCGACGTGGGCCAGGGCGATGTGCCGTGGACGGTCCTCGCCGACCCCGAGGGCAACGAGTTCTGCGTGCTGGAGCCTCGGGAGATCTACTGGGACACCGGGCCGATCGCCGCGGTGGTGGTCGACTGTGCGGATCCGCGGGCCATGGCCCGGTTCTGGGGTGAGGCGATGGACTGGACCCTGCACGAGGTGACCGACGACCATGCGGTGTTGCGCTCCGCCAAGGGTGTCGGCCCGTATCTCGAGTTCCTCCGCACGCCCGACGCGAAGACCGTGCCCGACCGCATCCATCTCGACCTGCTGCCGTACCCCGGTGACGACAAGGCAGCGGAGGTGGCCCGGCTGCGGACCCTCGGCGCCACCGACCTCGACATCGGCCAGGGCGACGTCCCGTGGACGTGCCTGGCCGAACCGGAGGGCCACGAGTTCTGCGTCCTCGCCCCGTCCTGACGCTCAGCCGCAGCCGCTCCGGCCTGGCGGGGCCGGAGCGGCGGATCGGCCGGGCGGTGCCGATCAGGTGCGGTAGGCGTAGTACGCGGCGTTCGGGTACGACGCGATGATGCTCGCCACCGACCGGCGGTAGGTGTTGGTGGAGTGGTACGTCAGGTACGGCACGCCCTGCGGGCTGCGGTACGTGACGATCATCGTGTGGTCCTTGGACCCGTCCTTGTCGAAGTCGATCTGGAGCACATCGCCGACGTCCATCTGGTAGACGTTGGCGAGGCTGGTGACGCGCTTGGAGTTCAGCGCGAACCACGACCACTCGTTGACGCCGACGAACGAGTGCGACTGGATGTCGGCGTTGCCGAACCACCGCGTGTAGTCGTACACATAGCCGGGCACGTGCTTCCAGCCGCCCGCCTTCAGGGACTGGCTGACGAAGTTGGTGCAGTCGCCGCCCGCGCCCTGCCCGTTGAAGTCCGGGTAGTCGGGGTTGTAGTTGCGCCAGTACTTCTCCGCGTAGGCGGCCATCGCCTTGTAGTCGTAGCCGCTCGCGGTGAAGTTCTTCGGGTTGGACGGCGCGGGCCGGGTGATGGCCGCGCGCGGGGCCGACGGCATGGTGTCGTCGGCGGTGGTGGTGGCCGCGGCGACCTTGGGCTTGGCGGTCTGGTTGACCGCGAGATAGCCGTCGTCGGTCTCGCGGATGTCCGTCAGCCGCCAGTTGCCGTCCTTGTCGGCCTTGAAGGTCAGCTTGTGGTGCGCCTGGAATCCGGTCGTCCTCGGCTCATCGCCACGGACCTTCTTGTACGTCAGCGTCGTGGTCTCGGTGACCGCGACGACGGCCTTGCGGCCCCTGACGCTGGTGCGGTCCAGGGTGACGGAGGTGCTCGCCGCGCTGTACTTCTCGCCGAGCCGCGCGAGCCCGTCCTTGCGATCGCCGAGCTGATCCAGGGCGCTGTCCTCGGTGCGGGCGGCCCCGGAGGAGACCGCGACGTCGCCGGAGAAGCCGTCGATCAGAGGCTTCTTGCCCTTGCCCGGCTTGTCGACCAGCGCGTTGGTACGGTCGGTGAAGACCGCGTCGGCCAGTCGTTGAAACGTGGCCTTGGTCTTGGCGTCCACCTCGGGCTCGGCCGTGGACGCGCCCGCGCTCCAGTTGGGCAGCAGCGCCGCACCCGCGACGACCGAGGCGGCGGCCGCCGTGAGTATCGTCGCGCGACGCCGCGTACGGCTCAATTTCCTTGACTTCACTGAAGTTCCCCTCTTTCCCCGGCGCAGGACTGCCGAGGCAAGCGGAATCTTTGCATGCCGTGTGTGGCTGGTGTGAAGGGGGTTGCAGCCCCAACGGCACGGGAGTTATCGGACCGTCACCGACGCCCGCCGAGCCGGGCTGGGGGCGGTCACTGCACGACCGTGGACCAGTCCGGGGACTGCGCCGGGTCCAGGCTGCGCAGCCGCTCCAGCGTGGCCGGTTTCTGGACGTCCATCCAGTCGGCGAGCTCCTGGAACGACACGCACTTGACGTCCTTCTTGGTGCACACCGTCTTGATGACCTCGTCGACGGCCTTCATATAGATGCCGCCGTTCCACTCCTCGAAGTGGTTGCCGATGAACATCGGGGCCCGGCTGCCGTAGTACACGCGATTGAAGCCCGCCATGTAGGCGTCGACCGTCTCCTGCTGCCACTGCGGGTACATCGCCGGGTCGCCGTCGGTCTCGCCGTCGGACTGGTTGTAGAGGAAGTTGAAGTCCATGGACAGGCCCTGGTACTTGCCGCCCTCGTACGGCAGCATCTGGAGCGGGAAGTCCCAGATGCCGTTCTTCTTCCTCGGCCAGATCTGGAAGTCGCCGGCGGAGCTGGCGTCGTAGCGCCAGCCGTAGCTCTTGGCCGCCTTCAGCAGGTTCTCCTGGCCCTCCAGGCAGGGCGCGCGGCCGCCGGTGACCGCCTTCCTGATGTCGAAGGGCAGCGGGTCGATGTCGGTGTAGCCGGTGTTGGTCTTCCACTTCTCCACGAAGTCGTAGAACTGGTCGATCTCGCTCTTCCACTCCTCGACGCTCCAGTCGCCGCCGCCCTTCTCGCCGCAGAAGTGGCCGTTGAAGTGGGTGCCGATCTCGTTGCCGTCCTCCCAGGCGCCGGCGAGCTGCTCCAAGGTGGTGCGTATGTGCTCGTCGGTGGGGAAGCTGATCGCCGCGGTGCCCTTGGGGTGCTGCGGCGGGGAGTAGAGGTCGTTCTTGCTCTTGGGCAGCAGGTAGATGCCCGTGAGGAAGAAGGTCATATGCGCGTTGTACCGCTTGGCCATCTCCCGGTAGTGGGAGAAGAGCTCGTCGTCGCCCTGGAGGGCACCGTCCCAGGAGAAGACGACGAACTGGGGCGGTTTCTGACCGGGCTTGAGCGGCTCCGGCTTGAACTGGTTCTTCTGCGGACCGGTGTAGGACGTCGAGCCGTCACCCAGCACCTTGGTCTTGCCGTCCCACTCCGCCTCCTCGGTCGCCCGCGAGGACGACGGCTGCCCTGAGCCGTCCTTGGCCGACCCGGTCGAGGCGGTGCTGTTGGTGCGGGAGAGCACCAGATAGCCGGCGACGAGGGAGGTGACGACGAGGAACGCCGCCAGGGTGAGGAATCCCGGACGGGTCGCGGGGTGGCGGGGTACGCGGGCCTTGCGGCGGCGGCCCGACGGCTGTTTCATCTTGCGGCTCAATCTCTTGGGAACAGGGGCTGGGACGGTGCCGGTTCGCGTCGGTGATCAGCCGAGCGGACTCATGGCGCGTGACCAGATGCCGTACGGGACGCTGTCGGTTCCCGTGCCACCCAGTCCCTGGAGCGGCAGGGGTTCGAGGCTCTTGTTCAGGTCGATGCGGTAGACGACGACCGCGGTGGCCACCTTCTTGGCGGTGCCGACGTACCAGGCGGCCGTGTCGTCCTCGGTCGTGCCCACCTTGCCGGCGACCTCCGCGCCGGCGGGCGCGGCGTCCGGGTGGGCGGCCAGGAAGGCGTCGGTGAGGGCGGACTGGACCTCGCGGGCGGTGTCGGCGCCCATCGCGCGGCGGGTGGGCGGCGCGTCGAGGGCGACCTTGTGACCGTTGTGCGTGATGCGCCGCACCGAGTACGGCTCGGTGTGCACGCCGTCGGCGGAGAAGGTGGCGTAGCCGCTGGCCATGCGGATGGCGCTGGGCGTGGAGCTGCCGGTCGACAACGTGGGCACCTGGGCGCCGATGCTGGAGGGCAGCAGCCCGGCCGCCTCGGCGGTGGAGCGCACCTTGTCCAGCCCGGTGTCCATGCCGAGCTGCATGAACGGGGTGTTGACGGACAGGGCGAGCGCCTGGTGCAGGGAGATCTGCCCGTAGGACTTGCCGTCGTCGTTGCGTGCGGCGACCTTGCGGCCGCTGCGGTCCCAGTAAGGGCCCTCGGGCGTGGTGACGGGCACGCCGTCGTCGCCGTTGTAGAGGGTCTCCCCGGTCACCGGCGTGCGGTCGCCGTCGCGGGTCTTGCGTACGCCGTGCTCCAGTCCGGCGGCGTAGACGAACGGCAGGAACGCCGAACCGGCGGGCACGGTGGTCGCGTTGGACTCGTTGTAGCCCTGCGTACGGTGGTCGGGGCCGCCGTAGACGGCGAGGATCCGGCCGTCGGTCGCGATGGAGGCGGCGCCGAAATGGGCGGTCTTGGCGGCCTTCGGATCGTCCTTCTTGGCCTGCTCACGGGCCTTGGTGACGGCGTCGGTGAGCTGGGCCTCACGGTTCTTGTCGAAGGTCGTGTAGATCTGGTAGCCGCCGAGGTCGAAGTCCTTGTCGGAGATGCGCGCGGTCTTCTTGGCGTACTGGGAGGCGAGTTCCACCAGGTAGTCGCTCTGCTCGCCGGTGTCGTACAGCGGATTGCTCTTCAGCGGCGCGGGGAACGTCCGGTACTTGGCGCGCTCCTGCGGCGACAGCTTGCCGATCGCGACCATCCGGTCGAGGATCCACGACCAGCGCTCCACGGCCCGCTCGTGGTTCGCCTGGCTGAGCGTGGGGTCGTACAGGCCGGCACCCTTGAGCAGGGACGCGAGGAAGGCGGCCTCGCTGACGTTCAGCTCGCTGACGTCCTTGCCGTAGTAGGCCTGGGCGGCGCGCTGGATGCCGTAGGTGCCGCGGCCGAACCAGCTGGTGTTGAGATAGCTCTCCAGGATCTCGTCCTTGCTCATCTTGTTGTCGAGCTTGAGCGCGATCATCGCCTCGGTGAACTTGCGGGTGAGTGTCTGGTCCTGGTTGAGGTAGACGTTCTTGACGTACTGCTGGGTGATGGTCGACCCGCCCTGGGTGTCGCCCGCGCCGAGGGTGCGGAACAGGGCGCGGGTGATGCCCTTGAAGGAGACGCCGGGATCGCTGTAGAAGCTCGAGTTCTCGGCGGCGAGCACCGCCCAGCGGACGTCCTCGGGTACGTCCTCCAGCGGCATCGCCTGTCGCTGCACCCAGCCGGTGCGGGCCATCGGGGTGCCGTCGGCCCAGAAGTACACGTTGTCCTGCTGGGTGGCGTAGGTGTTGAGGTTGTCCGGGATGTCCGTGGCGGCGTAGGCGACGACCAGGAAGAGGGTGCTCAGACCGAGGGAGGCGAAGAAGCCACCGAGGGTCTGCCGCCAGGAGGGGACCCAGCGGCGCCATCCGGTGCGGCCCGGCCGGGGGTACTGCGGGCGCAGTCGGCGGGCGTAGGGGCCGAGGCGGGCGACGAGAGGGCCGAGCACGGGGGCCAGCAGGGGGCCGAGGGCCGCGGTGAGGCGGGCGGCGGGGGAGGGGCGGGGGGCTTTGCGGCGGCGCCGGGAGGGGGTGCGGGATGTGCGGGATGTGTCGGATGCGGTGTCAGATTGCTCGGATATGCCGGATGTGGTGTCAGGTTTCTGGGATATGTCGGATGAGGTGTCAGGTTCCTCGGAAATGCCGGAAGTAGTGTCAGACTCCTCGGATATACCGGATGTGGTGTCAGACTCCTCGGATTTACCGGAGTTGACCGAATCGGCGGATATATGGAACCCGGCCGGTATGCCGCCCTCGGGTATGCGCAGTTGCATGGTCTCGTCCGCGGCCGCTTGCGGCTGCGCCGGGATCTTCAACTGCATGGTGACGTCCGGCTCCGGGGCCTTCAACTGCATGGTGGCGTCCGGTTCCGGAGGCACCTCCTCGCCACTTTGATGGCGTCCCCCCTGCCCTCCCTGGGCCACCCCTGTGCCTCCCTCCGCACTCCGTGTTGCTCGCGCAGGCAGACCGTACAGACGTACGTGGTTTGGTGGTGTTGCCGCAGCAGCGGCCGCAAACCCTGACTCCCCCTCCCCGTCCCACCGGGGCATCGCGGCGCTCTCAAATTACCAGCGTTCTTCGCAAAGTCTCCACACGGAACCGGGCCGAAAACGTCACATCTGAAGCGACGGAATCCGCGGGCGGGAGCGGCACTGTCCGGCGTCACTGGCCGAACGCCGCCAACTTCCTCGCGACACGCCCGTCACACCGTTGCCGGTGTGTCATGGCGCGACGGCGCTCCCGCCCACCCGACCACGACACGCGCGTACGGCGGTCCGGGGCCGTCAGTCCGGCGCCCGGCCCCACGCCGTCAGCATGCCGGGGGACAACCCCGTGAACGCGGGGGAGTCGAGGCAGCGGACGGCCTCGTCCACGTCGGCGTCGTCCACCAGTCCCGTCGCGACCATCGCCTCCCGCGCCCGCTGCCACGTCTCGGCCCAGAAGCGGCTGATGGGACTGCCGGGCACCAGGGGCGGCACATGGATCTCCGCGGCGACGGACTCGAGCCCGGCGTCCTGCAGCAGTTGCGGACAGCGCGGAACCCACGTGACGTCCGTGCCGATCGTGTCCCGCAGTCCCTGCCACATGGCCCGCATCGCGGCCGCGTACGGGCCGTCCGGGGCGTATGCGGTGGTCAGGTCCACCGCGTCGCTGACGACCAGGATCCCGCCCGGCGTGAGCAGACCCGCCAGCCGGGGGATCACCTGTACCCGATCGGGCAGGTGCATCAGCAGGAAGCGTGCGTGCACCAGGTCGAAGCGGCCCGGCGCGAAGTCCTCGGACGTGACATCCGACTCGTACGGCGTCAGCCCCGCAACCTTCTCGGCGGTCAGGAACCGGACGTCCCGGTCCGCCGCCACGACCTCCGCCACCCCCGCCTCCCGCAGCAGCCGCCGCGCCACACTGCCCGTACCGGCCCCCACGTCGAGACATCGCCACCCCGGGCCGACGCCCAGCTGCCGCAGCCGGTCCATCGTGACGGCGTCGTACACGAGCGCCCCCAGGTCGATCCGGCTGTCCTCACCCGTGTCCTCCGGCCGGAACACCCGCTCGCCGTACCGTCCGGCGTGCTGTGCCATACCCCCATTGTCCCGCCGCACCCCAGCCCCCGCGCGCCGCGCTTTCCGCCCGTGTCGCCATGAAGCCAGCGTGTCCAGAACCTACCTCTGGATGACCGCCAGATGGCCACTCCGTATACTCCGCCGGAGCACCGCCCAGCCCAGCACCCGGCCAGAGAGTCCGCACGCCGTTATGAAGAATTCCCTGCCCCCGCTGTCGCCCAACTACGCAACACAAAAAAACCGCGCCTACAAAGAAGGCGTGGAGGTGCACGGGAAGTGGCCGGTCGAATTCCAGTTCCGCCCGGCCCAGGGCGACCACCGGCACCTGCTGGTGGTGTTTTCGTCCGTGGGCAGCAAGTACGGATTCGGTAACGCGCTGGAGAGCGTCAAGTGCAACATCCTCAGGATTCGTGACCACTTCGACGGCGGGGCCTCCTACTACGTCGCCAGGAACATGGACTTCAGTGTCACTGAGTCCATACAGGCCCTCATAGCGGACTACATGCGACGTCTGCGCGTGACCCGGGACGAGGTGACTCTCCTGGGTGCTTCCAAGGGCGGAAGCGCGGCGCTCTACTACGGCCTGAAGTACGACTACAAGAACATCGTGGCGTCGACGCCGCAGTATTTCCTCGGAAGTTACTCAAAGGGCCACGGCCAGCTCGGAGACGCCGTCCTCGGCGAGGGGCAGTCCGACGAGAACGTGGCCATCATGGACGCCGTCATGAAGGACGTCCTCGAAAAGGACACGGACCTCAAGCGGAACATATACGTTGTTTCCTCTCCCGGGGATTACCAGTACGAGCAGGAAGTCAAGCACTGTCTCCCCGCGCTGCGGGAATACGAGAACTTCAACTTCCTGTTCGTGGAATCTCCCACGGTGCGACGGCACGACGAGGTGGTCCGGCAGGCGCTGCCGTCCATTCTGAGCATCGTGTATTCCCTGACCGAGGGAGCCGCACCCCGATGGGGAGAGGTCCGGATAGGAGCCGACCCCGAGGACCCGGAGGTGGCCGCCGAATACCTCGCCGAGCTCCGAAAGCGCGACACCGCTCTGGCCACCCTCAATCGTGCCGAGTTCGCGGACGGGCATCTCCAGCTGAAGGGACACGCCTTCCTGCCGGGCGAGTCGGCCGATGGTCCGACTGCCGAGACCAAGCAGCTCGTCCTGGAGAAGAACGGCGAAACCTGGGCGTACCCACTGGAGACGACCAAGGAGATCCGGCTCTACCGGGACTACTTCGACGAGTACTTCTGCGAGTACGCCACGGGCGGGTTCGCCTCTCAGGGAGACCTGACCTTCACCGAACTCCCCCAGGGCACCTATGACGTTTCCGTCTGCGTCACGAGCAAGGACGAGGGGATCGCACGGCGAACCCGGCTGATCTCACAGAACGCGGTCGACCGACGCCAGGCCTGCGGCGACTCGGAGCTTCTCTTCCGCGGCGGCAAGGGCGGCCTCAAGGTGGTCAAGAGGAGCATCGTCGGGGTCGATTCCGGCGGAGTGTGCTTCTCTGCCGAGAAGGTGGCGGTGCGCGACCGGAAGATCCAGGCGGAAGGTGTCTTCTTCCTGCCCGGAAGGAATGCCGACCGCGACGCGCACGCCGCCTACTACCTCGTACTCCAGGGCAGGGCCGGATGCCACTCCTTCCCGCTGAGCGTGCAGAAGAACCCCGACGCCGTGCGGCCGCACAAACAGCCAGGTGACCTCGGCAACTACGACTCCGGATACTTCAGCACCGGGGCTGACGGAATCGACGTCTCGGACATTCCGGCTGGAAAGTACAGCCTGCTCGTCTCCATGAGCGTCGGCGGTGCCCTGTTCACCAAGAAGGCCGGGAGGGTCACCCTGAAGAACACCCGCTGAAGGTGACGGGTAGCCGCACCGGGCCGCGCAGCCCGCCGGGCCGCCAGCTCAGCTCGGCCGGCGGCACGGCCAGGGCCAGGTCCGGAAGGCGGCGCAGCACCGTGCCGATGGCGATCTGACCCTCCAGCCGGGCGAGAGGCGCGCCCAGGCAGTAGTGGATGCCGTGCCCGAAGGCCAGATGACCGTTGTCCTGCCGGGTGACGTCCAGCCGGTCGGGGTCGGGGAACCGTGCCGGATCGCGATCGGCGATCGCGGACGCGATCAGCACGGTCGCGCCGCGCGGGATCGTCACGCCTGCGATCTCCACGTCCTCGCGTGCGAACCGGGCGATGCCCGGGCTGACCGGACCGTCGTAGCGCAGGAACTCCTCGATCGCGCCGGGCAGCAGTTCAGGATCGTCCCGCAGCAGCTGAAGCTGGTCGGGGTGGGCCAGGAGCGCGGCGATGCCGCCGCCGATCAGATTGACCGTCGTGATGTACCCGGCGACCAGCAGCAGGAACGCCATGGAGATCAGCTCGTCCTCGTTCAGCCGCTGCTCCTCGTCGCGGGCGCTGATCAGCGCACTGAGGAGATCGTCCGCGGGCCGGGCGCGCTTGGCCTCCAGAAGCTTCGTGAGGTACCCGCGCATGTGCTGCCACGCCTCGTTCACGATCGCGGGGTCCGGCATCTTTTCCCCGCGCAGCAGCATGTCGTCGGTCCACCGCTGGAAGTCGTACCGGTCGTCCACCGGTACGCCGAGCAGTTCGCTGATCACGGTCACCGGCAGCGGGAGCGCGAAGTCCGCGACGAGCTCGGCCCGGCCCGCCGGCACCACCGCGTCCAGCAGCCGGTCGGTGATCTCCTGGATGCGGGGCCGCAGCTCGGCGACCCGGCGCGCGGTGAACGCCTTCGAGACCAGGCGGCGCAGCCGGGTGTGATCGGGCGGGTCGGAGCGCAGCATGCTGCTCATCATCGATTCGCGCTCGACCTCGGGCAGCTGGCCCAGGAGGCGGGGGTCCGATGCGTCACGGACATCGCTGCTCAGTCTTGGGTCGGACAGCGCCGCGAGACCGTCCTCGTAACGGGTGACCAACCAGGCGTCCAGGCCGCCCGCGATGATCGCGCGCCGGACCGGGCCGTCCTCGCGCAGCTGTCGGTAGAGCGGGAAGGGATCCGCCACGAAGGCCGGATCGGAGTAGGGCAGAAGGACCGGCTGCTGGCTCATCACGCCTCCCGGGCACGTAGCAACCATGCGCGAAGGTTTGCTGCTACTTGTGGGTATGTATACCAGTGTGACCTATTGGTGGCGCCGGTGAAGGGACGAAGCGCGATGGACTCAAGGGACACGAGGGACGCGCCGGCGTCGGGGGAGCGGACCACGTGCTGCGTGGTGGGCGGTGGGCCCGCCGGAATGGTCCTCGCCCTGCTACTGGCCCGGGCCGGGGTGGCGGTGACGGTCCTGGAGAAGCACGGCGACTTCCTGCGCGACTTCCGCGGCGACACCGTCCATCCGACCACCCTGGCACTCCTGGACGAGCTCGGCCTCAGTGAGCGGTTCGCCCGGCTGCCGCAGCGGCGGGTCACGACGATCCAGCTGCCGCTCGGGCCCGACCGGTCGCTGGTCACCGTGGGGAACATCGGCGCGCTGCGACGCCGGTACAACTACATCGCGATGGTCCCCCAGTGGGACCTGCTCGACCTCCTCGCCGACGAGGCCGGCCGGGAGCCTGCCTTCTCCCTGCGCATGAACACCGAGGCGACCTCGTTCCTCGTGGAACGGGGACGCGTCACCGGGGTGTCCTACCGCACGTCCGACGGCCGCACCGGCGAGCTGCGGGCCACCCTCACGGTGGCCTGCGACGGCCGGGGATCGCTGGCCCGCTCGCTGCCCGACCTGGAGCTGCGCACCTTCCGCTGCCCGATGGACGCCTGGTGGTTCCGGCTGCCGCGGCGCGAAGGCGATCCGCACGGGCTGGTGGGGGGCGTCGGCGACCGGTTCCTCAGCGCCATGATCGACCGCGGGGACTACTGGCAGTGCGCCGCGCTGATCCCCAAGGGCAGCGACGCACGGCTCCGCGCAGGCGGTCTCGACCAGTTCAGGGAGGCGTACGGGACTGCCGTCGCGTGGGTCGCGGACCGCATGCACACCCTCACCTCATGGGACGAAGTGAAGCTGCTCGACGTACGGCTGGACCGGCTCCGGCGCTGGCACCGGCCGGGGCTGCTGTGCATCGGGGACGCGGCACACGCCATGTCGCCGGTGTTCGGCATCGGCATCAACCTCGCCGTCCAGGACGCGGTGGCCGCCGCCCGCCACCTCGTCGGGCCGCTGAGCGACTCGGCGGCAGGCCTGCCTGCGGCGGTACGCCGTGTCCAGCGCCGCCGCTGGCCCACCACGGCCCTCACCCAGGGCCTGCAACGCTTCGCCCACAGCCACGTCATCGAGCCCCTCCTGCTGGGCCGACCGCCCCTCGGCGACCCCAAGCGGGCCAAGCGCCTGACCGAACTGGTCACCACCTCACGCTGGGTGAACCGGGTGCCCGCCTACTTCCTGGCCTACGGCGCCCTGCGCGAACGCCCTCCGGCCGCGTCGGTGCGCCGACCCTCGACGAGCTGAGCCTGAGGTCCCCGACCTGTCGGGTCCCGGCCCGCGGCCAGGACCCGGGGTCGTGGTTCACCGGGCCATCATTTCCGGTAGCCGAGGATGGTCATCATGCCGGACTCGGAGTGGTACTGGTTGTGGCAGTGCAGCATCCACAGGCCCGGGTTGTCGGCGTAGAAGTCGATGACGATTTTGCGGTGAGGCAGCACATGCGCGGTGTCCTTCCGGGCCCCGGCCGCGTCGATGCCGGTGAGGGCGAACGTGTGACCGTGCAGGTGCACCGGGTGCCACATGTTGGTGGCGTTGATGAGCGACACACGCACACGTTCGCCTTCCCGGACCGGGACGCGTTTTTCGATGGAGTACGGCTCGTGGTCGAAGCTCCAGTCGAAGTCCTTCATGTTGCCGGTCAGTTTGATGCGCATCTCGCGGTCCGGTTCGTCGTCGTTGAGCGCCACGGACTCGTGCGGCACGAGCCGTCTGGCGGGCACGATACGGCCTTCGAGTTCGTCCGGGTGCGCGGTGGGCGGGGGATTCTCCCCGCTGCCGGTACGCAGGACTGCAAGGGCCCGCGCGTCCTTGCCCTCGGCCATCGCGACCAGCGGGAACACCCCGTCCTTGGCGGTGACCAGCACGTCGTAGCGCTCGGCCATGCCGATCAGCAGCGCGTCCGTCTTCGTGTGCTCGACCGGGTAGCCGTCCGTGTGCGTCACCGTCATCTCGTGACCGCCCAGTGCCACCCGGAAGGCCGTGTCGCCCCCGGCGTTGATGATCCGCAGCCGGATGCGCTCCCCACGGCGGGCCCGGAAGACCGAGGGCGCCTTCGGGAGGCGGCCGTTGACCAGGTAGTGCGGATAGTCGACATTGCCGCCCATGCTGTGCAGGATGCGGCTGTGGGACCCCCGCAGGACCCGGGAGGGGCCGGCGGACCTGCTGGAGGGCGAGGCGTGCCCGTCGGCGGACTTGTGCGAGCTCGGACCGTGATGTCCGGAGCCCTCACCCATGTCCATCGGCGCCTTGCCGCCCCGCAGCTGCGAGAGCACGCCGTCCGGAGTGGAGCCGGACACGCCGTCCAGCCAGTCGTCCAGGACGACGACCCACTCCTTGTCGTACGCCAACGGCTCCTTGGGGTCCTCGACGATCAGCGGGGCGTACAGGCCGCGGTCGAGCTGCATGCCCGAGTGCGAATGCAGCCAGTAGGTGCCCGGGTGCGGCACGGCGAAGCGGTAGGTGTAGTCCGCACCGGGCTTGATGGAGTACTGGGTCAGGCCCGGTACGCCGTCCATGTCGCAGCGCATGCGCACACCGTGCGAGTGCAGCGTCGTCGACTCGCGCAGATGGTTGGCGAGCGTGAGTTCGAGTACGTCGCCCGCGGTGATCCGGACCTCCTTGCCTGGCAATGCGTCGCCGTACGCCCATGACCTGACGGTCCGTCCGCCCAGGTCGAGGGACGTCTCGGTGGCGGTGAGCGTGAACTTTCGGACGGGACCGGCCCCGCGCTTCTTCTCGACGGCGACAACCTCGGGATCGGACGGGTTGACGTATCCCTTGGGTCCCTTGGGGACGAAGTTGCCGACGGTGTGCTTGCTGCCCCTGTGGCCGGTGGCCCCGGCCTCGGGGCGCGTGTCGGACCCGGAACAGGCGGTCAGGACTCCAGAGCCGGCGGCCACGATCGAGGCACCGAGCAAGGTGCGCCGCGTATATTTCTGCATGAATGAATAAGACCCGTTTTGTGCCGTTATACGTGAGAACCGATGCGGCGCGTCTTCCGAATCGCCCACACCGCCCGAGGGGAGCAGCGGCAACGCCGCCCAGCAACCGGTCGGCCACGCGCGCCCCCGCGGGCGAACACTATGAACAGAAAAGATCAGGCCATGGTGCGGGGTGCCGCCCGTTCCTAGCATCGCTGCGCGCGGCGCGAGGACGCGTCGGCGGAGGCAGGGAGCAGAACCTTGATCGGACGCACCCCACCACGGCAGTCAGGCACTCGTCTCCCCAGGAAGCTTCGTACGGCGCTGGCCGTCGGCGCCGCGGGCGTGCTCGTCGGTACGCTCGCCGGCGCGACGCCCGCCGCCATGGACGCCCCACGCCCCACGACCACCGCCTGCCCGGGTGACCTTGCCGGAAAGGCCACGTGCTACACCGGGCAGGACGCCAGCGGCGCCCACTACGCGATCGCCGTGCCCACACACTGGAACGGATCGCTCATCGTGCACGCCCACGGCGGCCCCGACCTGGGCGACGGCTCCGATCCCGAGCGCAGCCTCGACGACCTGGGGCGGTGGTCTGTCATGGTGGACCAGGGGTATGCCTGGGCCGGTTCGTCGTACCGCCGCGGGGGCTACGGCACACGGATGGCCGCCGCCGACACCGAGAACGTGCGTCGCCTGTTCGTCGCGGAATTCGGCGGGCCGAAGCGGACGTATGTGCACGGCCAGTCCTGGGGCGGGAACGTCGCGGCCAAGGTCGCCGAGGTCTACGGCAGGAAGAACGGCCCCTACGACGGGGCGCTGCTCACCAACGGCGTCCTGGCCGGCGGCTCCCGCGGCTACGACCACCGCGTCGACCTGCGGGCGGTCTACCAGTACTACTGCCGCAACCACCCCCGGCCCACCGAACCGCAGTACCCCCTGTGGCAGGGGCTGCGTGCCGACTCCACCATGACGACGAGCGGCCTGCGCGCCCGCCTTCAGGAGTGCACCGGCTATGCCTCCGCCCGACAGGACCGCACGGCCCTGCAGCAGCGCAACCTCGACGACATCCTCGCCGTGACGAAGATTCCGGAACGCACCCTTGAGTCCCATCTGCGGTTCGCCACCTTCACGTTCCGCGACATCGTCCACGACCGCCTCGGCGGCCGTAACCCGTTCAGCAACCGGGGTGTGCGGTACTCCGGATCGCACGACGACGAGGCCCTCAATGCCGGAGTCGAGCGCTTTTCCGCCGACCCGGCCGCCGTGCGGGACCTGTCCTACGACAGCGACCTCACGGGAAAGGTCGCCATCCCCGTCCTCACCCTCCACGCGATCGACGACCCGACGGCATTCGTCGAGCACGAGGCGGCCTACCGCGCCACGCTCCAGGGCGCCCACCGCGACCGGTACCTCGTGCAGACGTTCACCGAGGAGCACGAGCACAGCGAGCTGAGCACTTCCGAGTACGCCACCTCCATCTCCGCCCTGGACACGTGGGTGCGCACCGGAAGGAAGCCGACTCCGCAGTCCATCGCGGCATCCTGCGCGACGTTCGACCGCACCTACGGCACCGGATGCTTCTACCGCCCGGACTTCCGCCCCGCTCCCTACGCCGCACGGGTCACGCCGCGCCCCGGCGGTACGGACTGGCCTGCCATGACCGCGCGGCAGGAGAAGGCCTGGAGCCGTGTCGAGGGCGTCGGCATAGCCCCGTAGCGGGCAGTGGGCAACGCGCCGCTCCTCAGCCCGCGATCGAGTCGAGCTGTTCGGCGGCCGGCCGCAGCGGCCACAGGTTTCCTCCCGGCGGGGCCTCCAGCAGCGGGACGGCTTTCCTCGCCGCCGCGTCACCCGCGTCCGCGGCCGCGCGGACGACGTCACCGGCCGCGTACCGGTGGAACTCCAGCTCAGGGTGCGGCCAGTCGGCCGCGCCGGTCGCGGCGGGGAGCAGATAGCGCACGGCCTCGGTCAGGCTCTGGCCGTCAGGGCCGCGGTGGGCCCACAGATCCACGTCGACCTGGCGGCCGACCGCGGCCAGGCGGGTGTGGGCGACAAGGGCGAAGGCCGAGTAGTGCCAGCTCCTGGTGCGAGCCAGTTCCTGGGGCTGGCTGCCGTCGGCCGCGATCTGGATGTCGATCCGCTTGGCAGCCGCCTCCCGTACGGTCGTGCGGGCCAGCTCGTCGTCACCGGTCGACAGGGCGAGGGCGGCGACCAGCATGTCGTAGAAGGTGCCGTGGTTGTTGGCGGCCGCGGCCTCCTGCTTGCCGAACTCGCTGGTCGTCAGCCAGGTGAGGAACGCGGTGTTCCACCGCCGCATGGCGACGCGGTCGCCCTTCGTCCAGCCGGGAGCGCCAGTGTCGAGGATCGCGAGGGCGTCGACGACGTTCGTGTACGACTGCGAGAAGTCGATGATGCCGATCGCCCGCCCGTCGTACTTGCACGGGATGAACTGGGCGTGGTTCAGGTGGGGGTTCATCCGCGTGGCCGGGTCCAGGAACCAGGTGCGCAGGATCTGCGCGGCCTTCTGCGCGTACTGCCGGTGACCCGTGTAGTACCAGGCGAGCGCGAGGTCGTACGTCGAGTCGAAGACCTTCTCGACGTCCTGGCGGTCGGTGCCCGAGTCGACTTCGGGGTTGCGTTCCCCGTCCCGCTGGACGTACGGACAGCTCCACGGATTGTCGGGTGAGGGCGTGGTGGTCGGCCACCAGTAGGGCGCCTGGCTCAGATAGTCGTGCACGTCGCCGCTCGGTGCGGGGCGGGGTTTGTCCACGACCGTCCACGGGCCCTGCTCCAGCCACCCGTCGGCGCGCCGCGTCAGGCTCGCGACGGCTCGCCGGAGTTCGGGATCGCCGTGCCGCAGGTCGGCCTTCGCCTGCCGGAGCCGGGAGCCGTCCAGGACCACGGTCCTGGGTGTCACGGGTGCCGCGTTCGCGGAAGCCGAGGGCACGACGACCGCGGCCACGAGCGTGGTGATCAGAGCCAGGACGACGGCCGCCGGAGATCTTCCAGCCATCGCGCCTCCATTCATGTGGATGAACGCAATTCATGCTCAAGGCCGTGCGAGCGTAGGGGTGCAGGGTGTGCGAGGCAACAGGCCGTACAGAACAGCCGGATCTGAGCCCGTGTTCTGTCTGCGGGGTTGACGTGTACGAGCCGAAGGTCCACGTTATAGCTCGCTCGTAAGGGAACTTTCCTAACCTGCGACTCAGCGCACCCGCTGTTCATGTACGTGAATCGGTGCAGGAGTCCAGCACGCGAAGGGAGTTGGCCCGTGACGGCAGACCAGGACCGGGGGAGCGACGCACGCCCCGTCAGAGGGATCACCAGACGCGGGCTGCTCGCCGGTGCCGCGCTGGTGGCGGCCGGAGGCACGGCTGAGGCCGCCCCCGGCGAGCAAGCTCAAGTCCCCACCCTCTGGCGGGAATTCCTCCGCAATCCCTACGCCCACCGCCAGATCCCCTACGTCGGTCGCGCGGGCTGCCGCGGGGGAGCAACCCGCCTGCCCCGCCGCCCGGTCGTGGCCGACGTCCGCGACTACGGAGCGGTGGCGGACGGCAGGACCGACTGCGCTCCCGCGATCAACCGTGCCATCGCCGCCGCAGCGAGGGCCGGCGGTGGCACGGTCACCCTTCCGTCCGGCACTTTCCGCATCGACGACCTGATCCGCATCGGCCACTCGAACGTCGTACTGCGGGGCGCCGGCAGCGGACGTACCACCCTGTACGCGACACGGAACCTCACCGATCTGATCGGTGTCTACGGGTCCCGGTACGGCGGCGACAAGTCGTCCTGGTCGTGGGCGGGAGGTCTCATCTGGCTGGCTCCGCAGGCCCGTTGGGCCTCGCTGGTGGCGGCGATCAGGGCGCGGGCGTGGCCCTTCGAGGGCTGGACCGGCAACCGGCGGGACGAGTGGCGCACCCTCACCCCGGTCGAATCCGCCCGGCAGGGCTCCTGGACCGTACGGGTCACCGACCCCTCACCGCTCCGCCCCGGCGCGCTGGTCCTGCTCCGACTCTCCGACGACGCCGACCACACACTGCTGGAACACATGGCGGGCGGCGGACCCGGCCCGGAGGCGTACCACTGGGACGACAAGACGAAACTGACCTCCTACGTGCCCTACGAGTGGCCCGTCCGTGTCACCCGCGTCCACGGCCGTGACATCACCCTCGAACGCCCCCTTCCGCTCGACGTGCGCCCCGAGTGGCAGCCGCAGCTGACCACTCTCGTCACCCCGCTCACGGGGGCGGGCGTCGAGGGCCTGACCCTGGAGGCGGTGGAAACCCCCCAGTCCCCGCACCTGCTCGACAAGGGCTACAACGGCGTCGCCCTGCAGTGTGCCTACGACTGCTGGGTCGACGACGTGACGGTGCGCCACGTCGACAACGGCTTCGGCCTGGTCGCCGCCTCGGCGTGCACCCTGCGCCGCACACGAGTGACGGGACGCGGCTCCCACCACCCGTACTACTGCCGTGAGGGATCGCACGACAACCTCGTCGAGGACTTCACCATCGAGCAGCGCACCGTTCCCGCACCGTCCGCCACACAACTGCACGGCATCAACGTCGAGGGCCTGTCCTCCTACAACGTGTGGTCGCGCGGCGTCATGGAGATGGGCACCTTCGACAGCCATCGCGGCATGCCGTTCGCCAATGTCCGCACCGACATCACCGTCAACAACAACGGCCGCCACGGCGGCGACGCGAGTGCAGGCCCGCTGTTCGGCGCACGCTTCACCCACTGGAACATCCGGGTCACCAACGGCCGCGCGGGGCTGATGAAGATCGACGGTCTGGCGCCCTGTTCCGCCACGGTCGGCATCAACCACGTCACGGAGTTCGACCAGATCGACGTTCCCGACTTCACGGGCGACCTGCGCTCCCGCCTGGAGCTGTACGGCACCACGGACGCGGTGCGCCCACGCAACCTGTACCGCGCACAGCGGGACCTGCGCGACGACTGACGAACGACCGCCTCTGCACATGCATAACGTCCCCCAGTTGATGGAGAAGGCAGCCATGAGTCTTACCCGGCGTACGGTCCTTGCCACGGCGGTCGGTACGGCGGCCGCGGTTGGTGCCCCGGTCCAGCCCGCCGCCGCCCAGGACGACGCCCGATCAGAGGCGTCGACCCTGCGTGAACTGCGCGCGGCGGCCGACTACGCGGTGGAGAAGATCGCCTCGGTCGCGCCGGGCGTGCGGGCCTTCCCCGTCGGGACGAAATTCGAGAAGTGGGTGTACTCCCAGAACGGCGACTGGGTGGGCGGATTCTGGCCGGGAACGCTGTGGATGGCGCACCTGCACAGCGGAGACGACGCACTGCGCACCCTGGCGCTCGACTCGGCACGACGGCTCGCCCCTCGCCAGTACGACACCACCACCCACGACCTCGGCTTCCTGTTCTATCCGTCCTGGGTCACCGCCTGGCGTCTGACGGGCGACGACAGCTGGCAGGCGGGCGCCATCAGGGCCGCCGACTCGCTGATCCGGCGGTACAACCCGCGAGGCCGCTTCATCCGCGCGTGGGGAGCGCTGGACGATCCGAACAACGCCGGCCGGGTCATCATCGACACGATGATGAACCTCGATCTCCTCGCCTTCGCCACTCGGCAGACCGGCGACGAGAAGTACCTGGACATCGCCGTGCAGCATGCCACGACGACCCAGCGGGTCTTTCCGCGCCCGGACGGCTCGACCCCGCACGTCTTCGACTTCGACGCGGCCACCGGCGCACCGATCGGCCCGAACACCGTTCAGGGCTACAGCGCCACATCATGCTGGGCGCGTGGGCAGGCATGGGGCCTCTACGGGTTCACCACCATGTACCGGCGCACGGGCAACGCACAGTTCCTGACCACCGCACGCGCACTCGCCGACTTCGCGATCGAGGCATTGACCGCGGACCACGTCCCCGTCTGGGACTACCGGGCGCCCCAGCAGCCCCACGACATCAAGGACGCGTCGGCCGGTGCGATCACGGCATGCGGACTGCTCGATCTGGCCGCCGCAACGGGCCGTTCCCACTACCGGGACGTGGCGCTGCGACTGCTCTCCGCGCTGTCGCGGACCTGCCTGACCAGGAAGTCGCCCCGGGGCGAGGCGGTGGTGGCGCGCTGCACCCGCAACCGACCGGCCGAGGACGGGATCGAGATCTCGCTGCCCTACGCCGACTACTACCTGTTGGAGGGCATCCTGCAGGTACTGCGACCCCAGGACGTAGACCGCGCGATCGACCTGTCGACGACCTGACACGTACGACGGGCGCGCGCTGCTGATACCACCGGGGGCGGCGAGCCTACCCATGCGGGACGCGGCGTGCGGGGCTGGTGCCCTTGCGCGGTGGCGCCGTCCTGTCCACGGAAAGCGCGAGGACAGCCCGGTCGTCGTCGTCCGACCGGGCCGACCAGCGTTCCGCGTCGGTCCGCACGAACGACACGACGGTCTCCGGGCGCGGCGCGTGCTCGCCGCGGAACCGTTCGGCCAGCCGCTCCAGGACCGGATAGAAGACGCCGTCCGCGTCGCGTGCCTCGCTCACCCCGTCCGTGTACACCACGAGGACCTCCCCGGGCCCGAGCGGATGCACCGTCGTGTCGTCCCCGTGCGCCGCCAGTTTCCCCAGGCCCAGGGGCAGCCCGGGCGCCGTGATCAGTCGACGGGCGCCCTGCGGGCCGATCACCAGCGGCGAGGGATGGCCGCGGTCGACGATGCGCACCTCGCGGCCCTCCGGCGGGAACTCCAGCACCAGTGCGGTGACGAACAACTCGGGGTCGCCTTCGTCGGCGGCCGGGCTGTTGCGGGCGATGCTGAGCTCCAGCCGGTCAGCCAGGCTGCTCAGGCTCTGCCACTCGTGGGCCGACACCCGAAAGCTCCCCAGCACGGCCGCGACGGTCTGGACCGCGCCCAGCCCCTTGCCCCGGACGTCGCCGATGATCGCCCGAACTCCGAAGGGCGTCTCGCACACGTCGTACAGATCCCCGCCGACCAGCGTGCCTCCCTCCCCGGCCTGGTAGAACCCGGCGGCACGCACCGGGCCGAGGCGGCGCGGCACGGGCCGCAGCAGGGTCCGCTGCATGGCCTCGGCGACGGAATTGGCCCGGATGAGGTGCTGCCGGGTCCGCTCCCGCTGCCAGGACAGCCCGACGCCGGCGACACCGATGAGGAACGTGGCGGCGTAGATGGCGATGTGGTGCTGTTCGGCGAAGTGGCCGGGACGGCGGGCGGCCATCCACATCTGCAGTCCAAGGCACACCACTGCGAACAACGCGGTGCCCCGCGGCCCGCGCGTCGCAGCGGCCAGCGGCGGTACGGCGACGAGCATGAAGCTCACCGGCTCACGGCCCCCGATGAGTACTTCCACGAGCACGTCGACGGCCACCACGATCAGCGGCAGCCACCACGCCCACCCCCGGCGCGGGGACGGCGGCCGCAGCGCGGTGCGCAGGTTCCGACCGGACACGACGCGCCCCTAACTTCCGTGCCCGCCAGGGCCGGACCCGGGGCCCGCGGTGCCGGCGGCCGTCGTGCCGCGCCGCGCCCCGCCGGACAGGTCGGGCATCCGGGCCTCGACACGGGTGAGCTGGGCGGTGAGGCTGCGCAGCCACTCGTCGAGGTCGACCAACGCGGGCAGCGGGGTCCCGTCCGGCTGTGCGGCCCGCGAGGGGGCCGACCGCGTCCGGTCCGGCTGCGGCCGGGCACCGGCGCACAGGGCGGCGAGCCGGTCGGTGGTCTCCGCCAGCGCCCGCGCGTCGCCCCGCGCCCGGTCGGCGGCATCCTGGGGCAGGGCGCTGGTGGGCAGGTCGACACGGGGCAGCCAGTGGGCGCCGAGCAGGATCTGGTTGGCCGCGATGAGCACGGCGTGCCAGTCGGCGCGAACGGACGCTCCGCCCGCCGGTTCGCTGCGGAACTGGGCGTAGGCGGACTCGGCGAGGCGCAGCCGGTGCAGGGCGGGGAACGTCGGCGGGGGAGCGGCCGAGCCCGGTGGTACGGCCGTCAGCGCCGCGACGGTGCCCTGGATCAGGGGGCCGCACTCCCGCAGCAGCCCCGCCATGGTTCTGCGCACCTCCCGCCGGGCACCGGCCGGCCAGGCGAGCATCGCGCACAGCAGACCGATGGCACTGCCGGTCACCACATCCACGATCCGCTCCTCGGCAAGTCGCCAGGACGACGGGGCGATCTGGGCGAACGCGGTGGCCACGACGAGGGTGAACAGTCCCTGCGCCCAGGCGATGCCGAGCAGCGGCCCGAGCGCGAAGGCGAACAGCATGCCCGGTGCCAGGATCGCGGCGTACGCCTCCGTGTGCCGGCCGAGGCCGATGAGCAGGGCGCCCGCCACGACGGCACCCACGAGATTGCCGGCGACGGCCTGGCGGATGGCCGCCCAGGTGGCCCCCACGGTGGTCCGGCTCAGCGTCAGCACCGCCAGCAGCACCCAGAAGCCGTGGGCCAGATCGAGCGAACCGGCGACCAACCGGGCGGCGGCGAGCGCCAGAGCGATCCGTAGGGCGTTCTGGAACTGGACCGAGCGGAGCGTCATGTTGCCGATGATCCGGCGCACCCACAGGTGCGGGGTGGAAGCCTCCGTGTACCAGAACAGCTCCCGCGGCTCGATCGGCGGGGTGCGCCGCCCGTCGAGAGCGACCCGCACGGAGATCTCCACGATCCGCACCGACTCGGCGACGGCCAGCAGCGCCGCCTGCCGACGCAGCACCGACACCGGCGGAACCTCGGTGGCGGGTCCCGTCACCTGCCGCACGCGCATCCGCTGGAAGCCGTCGATCACCTCGTCCATCCGCTGCGGGCCGGGGGCGGGTCGGCCCTGCCGCAGGGCCGCGGCGGTCTCGTGGCACAAGGACGCCAAGCTCGGCAGCAGCGACCGGGAGGCTGTGTCGAGAGGGGCCCTGCCACCGGCGTCGTCCTGGAGGAGCTCGCGTAGTTCGCCGGTCTCGGTCAGATGGGCCAGCAGTTCGAGCAGCCGGCGGGTGGCGGACCCCGCCTGGGAGAGACCGCGGACCGCACGGCCCGGTCCGGCTGGGCGTTCGGCGGGCGGCGTCTCGGACAGCCGCAGCCGCGCGCCGGCGGCCCGCAGGGCTTCAGGGGAGAGGCGGATACGCCCCGCGACGGTGTCGCCCGCCGTCACCAGGGCCTCCGCGAGCGTCTTCCGGTACGCCGGGCCCGGCGGCTGCGGCAGCAGGAACAGCTCGCACAGCGCCAGCACCACCACGCCGAAGGCGAGCCCGGCCAGCCGTAGCCACAGGGTCTGGGGTTCGTACGGCGGGAAGCAGGCCAGGATGTAGAAGAGCTGCAGTCCCGGCGCGGCCCCGGCCGGCCGCGGCCCCGCGATCGCCGCGAAGGCGAGGAGAAAGCCCACGACGAGCATCCCGAGCACCGCCGCCCAGGTCGCCACCGCCAGCACGGTACCCAGCGCCACCAGCACCAGGCCCACCGGCAGTGCCTTCAGCATCACCTCCGCCCGCTGCCGCCCGGACCCGGGGATCGAGGACAGCAGACCGAGGGCGATCGGCGCGAACAGGGCGTACAGCGCCAGCACCGGCGACTGGAAGCCGTACAGGAAGGGATAGAAGCCCGCGGACGCGGCGAGCGTCACCCGCACCGACCGGTGCAGGATCTCGGTCCGATGCGCTGCGCCCTTCACGGCACACGCTCGCCACGTGGCGCGCGGGAGCCGGGCGGCGGCACCCTGCCGAGGATCCGGTGGCGTACCGCCGTGCCGCCGAGCCGGTGGCGCACCGCCAAGACGACGAGCCGGTCGAAGGCCCCCCTCCGCGCGTCCGGCGAAGACTCAGCGCGCATGGGCACGTTCCTCTCGGGCGGCGTCGCGGTGTCGTGGACGGGGCGGACAGGCGACCCACTGCCCATTGTCGGCCGACCCCGAACGGCCCGCAGCACGAAAGGGCGGTGTGCCGTGCACCTGCTCTGCCCTCAGAGCCCTGGCCCAGTCGGCCACGGCGCCGTACATGTGGCTGGAGCGCTCCCCGGACGTCAAGGAGATTCATGCACGCCCAACGTCGAGACGACACGCCGAAAAAGCAGCCGTTGGAGCCGCGGCGTACCCCTCAGTCGTCCAGCACCTCGTCGTCCGCGCGGGCGCTCGCCGCGACCCCGGCAGAGCTGCTCGCCCAGCAGCGCGGCGCGGGGAACGCCGCCGTCGTCCAGATGCTCCGCAGAGCCGGGCACGGACACAGGAGCGATGACGAGCAGCAGCATCACAATCCGGACCCCGGGCATCAGCGGGCCGTGCAGCGGTCCGCCGTACATGACGTACTCCGCAGATCCGGCAGCCCGCTCGACGACACCCTCCGCGGCGAGATGGAGGCCCGCCTCGGCGCCGACTTCTCCGACGTGCGCATCCACAGCGACCACGCGGCCCGTGCCTCCGCGAAGGAGATCGGGGCCCGCGCGTACACCTCCGGCAGCCACATCGTCGTCGGCGACGGCGGTGCGGACAAGCACACCCTCGCCCACGAACTCACGCACGTCATCCAGCAGCGGCAGGGTCCCGTCTCCGGCACCGACAACGGCAACGGGCTTGCCGTCAGCGACCCGGCGGACCGGTTCGAACGGGCGGCCGAGGCGAACGCGTCCCGGGTGATGGCTGGACCGGCACCGGACGTCCAACGGACGCCCTCCGAGGGGCCGTTGGTGTGTGGTGCAGCCGCCGGGCTCCCGGCCGTGCAGCGGTACGCGCCCGGCGGCCTCACCGGTGTGGTGGGCGAGCGCCGGGACGTCGAGGGCGGAGAGCAGGGAGTCGACCACTTTGTGACGCAGGCGCCCGACGCCGTGCTGCGTCCGGGCAAGTCACCCAACAATCTGATCGGCCACGAGATCGACCACATGGACGTCCGCCGGCACCATCCCGGTGACGTCTCCCTGCTGATCTCGGACGACGGCACGCTCGCCGTCCACGACACCGAGCGCGAGCCCAAGGAGTTCTACGCGTCCTCGGAGGTGTTCACGCAGTCGGTCGCGGACCTGGCCGCCCGCAACAGCGCCTACACCCTGGTGCGGTCCGGAGGAGCGATCCGCACCGCTGGCGGGCAGTTGGAGCGCATCACACCCGTGCTCAGCGGCGAGGAGGAGCGGGCCAGGGCCGCGGGGTTTGCCGATCTGATCAAGGTGCAGTGCATCGACGTGGCGCGCAAGGTGATCGGCAGTCACGCGATGGAGATCGTGCTGCAGGGAAGCTCCGCCACCGAGACCGTGCCCTGGAGCGAGCGCCAGGGCGCCGAAATCGCCGAGCGGGTGGCGAAGTCGGTTCGCGAGACGACCGGGAGCGGGTCGGACGGATCCGGCACCTCCGTGGCCCAGCAGTACGGGACCGCGCTGCGCGAGCATCCCGACGAAGCCGACCGTGCCGCACGGGAGTTGGGCGTCAACAATCACGTACAGCCGGAGGTGGGCGAGGCGTTCGCCACCCTGTCGATCGGCAGCGACGCCAAGATCGACTACGCGACCGCCGCAGCGGGCGAGACGTCCACGGACCGGGGAGCCGTGGACGTCTGGAACTACCACTTCGCCGGAGTCGTCGCCCGCAGCCGCGACGGCAACGACTGGGTGACGCTGGAGAACTACACACGCGACCAGCAGGCGCAGAAGGCACTGCACGAGCTGGAGGGCAAACTGCTCGCCGAGTACCGGAAGACGACCACGGGTTGGATCTTCAACCGCGAGGGCAAGACGCCCAAGGGCACGTTCGAGAGCGACCGGATCGTGACGATGATCCAGGAACTCGCGAACGTCACGCGCGCGAAGGCACAGGCGGAGTACATGGCCCTCGGCATGGCCAAGGAAGCGTGGAAGAGCAAGTGGTTCTTCCGGATGTACGGCTCTGGCGCCGGCCAGCGCTTCCACGAGAAGCAGTACAACGCCGGCCAGGGCGACTTCGTCAACCCACTGACGGTGCGCACGAGAACGGCACGCCCGGAGGCCAGCGGCTCCAGTTGACAGCGCCGTTGCGCTGTCTCGACCGGACAACGCTCGGGCGCTACGCGACCTTCCAGTCTCTGCGTTCCAACCAGGGGTAGGGCTAACCGCAGTTCTCTTCGCTGGCTAACCTCAGTGACCTTGCCGCCGGGCCTCGACACACTCGACTGTATGGGGACTTCAGCGAAGCCGTGGATCGTGTCCGTGATGCTGGTCGTGGTCGGAGCGTTGCTCGTGACCAGCACACCGGCGGTCGCCGGCCCAGGGCAAACCCAGCTCCAGCGGGACCTGGATGCCTTGCGCGATCTGGGTGTCACCGGGGCGCTTGCGCGGTTGGAGACAGCCGACGGCGTGCAGACCGCGCGCAGCGGTGTGGCCGAGTTCGGTACCGCCCGCCCTGTGCCGGGTAACCCGGTGCTGCGCGCAGGCAGTGTGACCAAGACGTTCGTGGCCACCGTGGTGCTGCAGTTGGTCGCGGAAGGACGGTTGTCACTGTCCGATCCGGTCGAGCGGTGGCTGCCGGGGGTGGTGGCGGGCAATGGCAACGACGGCCGGAACGTCACCGTACGGCAGCTGTTGCAGCAGACCAGCGGGCTTTACGACTACGCCAACGACATCTACCCGACCCTCATCACGCCGGAGGACTACCGACGCGAGCGGTGGCGAACCGCCGGCCCGGACGAACTCGTCGCGCTGGCCATGCGGCACGCCCCGGCAGATCAGATATGGGCCTACTCCAACACCAATTACGTCGTCGCCGGCATGGTCATCAAATCCGTCACCGGCCGTGACTGGACCACCGAGGTCCGCGAGCGGATCATCGCGCCACTGCGACTGCGTCACACAACCACACCCGGTGCCTGGCCGTTCCTCCCTCACCCGCATGCCCACAACTACCAGCAGTGGACACCCGACGGCCCGCTGATCGACACCACGATCGCCGTCCGGTCACTCGACAGCGGCGCAGACGGATCGATCATCAGCACGGCCGAGGACCTCAACACATTCATCACCGCCCTCGTCAGCGGCCGATTGCTGCCCGCGGCCCAACTCGCCGACATGCAGACCCTGGTGGACGTACCGTCCGATCTCCGCGGGCACACCGGATACGGGCTCGGGCTGTACTACCACCCGTTGCCCTGCGGCGGTGGCTCCTGGACCCACGGCGGCAACGGAATCGGCTACAACGTCGAGGTGATAGCCACCCATGACGGCGCCAGGCGACTGACCATCGCCGAGTTCAGCCGTTCGTTCGACCCCGCGGCGGAGGACGCACGAGCTGCCGCACGTCGGACGCTGATCGAGCATGCCATGTGTGGCCAATGATGTCGTGACCCATGCTCGGGCTACAGCGGCCTCCCAAACGCCCAAATCGCCCTGGTAAATGGATAAATGAGCGATACAGGCGACTGTTACAGATATGTCGGAAATTTGTAACAGCGGTCGAGTGGTACCCGCGTTGCGCGGGCTGGTGGGCAGTGTGGTGGGCGTCGGCCAGCAGGCCGTACATCCGCACCACGCACCCGCGGGCGGCTCATGCCACAGGCCCGGAGTGCCCAGCACCTGCAAGGAGAGCTCGTGTTCCCTTACCCGTACGTGACCCCGCGCCGTCTGGCCACCGTCACTCTGGCGGTTGCTGCTCTGGCGGGGCTCGGCGTTGTGCCGGCGTCAGCGACCGAGCGCGACTGGCGCGGCCCGGCGGTGCAGATCAGCTCTGTGCAGTACGACTCCCCGGGCCGTGACACCCGTTCGAACCGCTCCCTGAACGCGGAGTGGGTGGAGGTCACCAACACCACGCGCCGCAGCGTGAACCTGGACGGCTGGACGCTGTCCGACGAGGACGGCAACACGTACACCTTCAACCGCTTCCGCCTGGACGGGCGGGCAACGGTCCGCATTCACACGGGCGAGGGCCGCGACCGCGGTGCCGACCTGTACCAGGACCGCCGCACCCACGTGTGGGACAACCGCTCCGACACCGCCACCCTGCGCAACGACCGCGGTCGCCTCATCGACGCCATCTCCTGGAACGGCCGCTACGACGGCCGTAACGACGAACGACGTCACGGAGGTGACCGCGGCGATGGCCGCCGCGATCGCCACTGACCCCGGCGTGCCGGTGAACCCATAGCCGTTCACCGCCCGTTGCGTGCATCGGCGGCGCGCCCGGGCACTACGTGCTTGGGCGCGCCGCCGACATGGCATCTGCAGGCGCGACGGTCACTCCGTATCCCGCTCCGGCAGGGGTGAGTAGCCGGTGGGTCCCGGCGTTCGGCCCTCCGGGGGGTAGTCGCAGTCGAGGCTGGAGATCTGGTAGTCGTCGCCCTCGTTCTGCTCCTGGTCGACGACCACCGCACCGGTGCAGACGCGCCCGTGCTCGTCGGTGAACGTGACGATCTCGCTGTAATCGGTCGGGGCGTTGTTGCATCCCGCGAGCAGCATCGCCGCCGCCCCGGCGGCCACCGCCACGCCGATCCCCCTCAGCCGTTTCATCCCTCGCCCCTCCACACCCGCTTCACCGTTCAACTCGGTTGCCATTCAACAACGTAGCCGTCAACGCCGGTTCGGGGCAGACGCCCGGCACACCCACCTGCTCGATGATGCGCGCTTCTGCAACGTTCTCGATGCGGGTTTCCATAACGTACGCACTGCTGCTGTTCCCCATGGCCTTGCGCGGTTTCGCCCGCAAGGACGCGGCGCCCCAGGTCTCCGGAGGATCACCTACCGGTCTCGGCAGGCCCGCGCCGTAGCCCCTTCGAGATGCAAGCGCAACGCTTCGTCACGCACGTTCCGGCCCCCTGTGCCGTCACAGTCACAGATGGCGACGTTCGACGGAAGTCAACGGACACAGGGGGCATACGACATGAAGCGGTACCGGATACGGCGGTTCAGCGGGGCGCTGCTCGCCTTCACCACGGCGGGCTGCCTGCTCCTCACCGGTTGCGGCGCGGGTGGGACCGGCGACGGGAGCGGGGCGGAGAGAGCGGAACGGGCCGATGGCTTCCCGGCACCGGCCCCGCCCGCCCCGGACTCCGGCGAGGGCAGCGGCGAGCAGCGGCAGGACGACACAGACGGCGAGTTCGCGCCGGCGCCCGACTACCTCTCCACCTTCGCACTCGACGTCGACACGGCCTCGTACGGCTACGCCCGCCGCACCCTCGCCGAGGGCGGTCGGCCGCACCCGTCGACGATCCGCCCGGAGGAGTTCGTCAACAGCTTCCGCCAGGACTACGAACGCCCCGACGGAAACGGCTTCTCGGTGACCGTCGACGGCGCCCGCACCAGCGATGAGGACTGGTCCCTGGTCCGCGTCGGCCTGGCCACCCGCCCGGCCGAGGACGACGGTGAGCGCCCACCCGCCGCCCTCACCTTCGTCCTCGACGTCTCCGGCTCCATGGCCGAGCCCGGCCGCCTGGACCTCGCGAAGGAGTCCCTCGGCGTGATGACCGACCGGTTGCGCGACGACGACTCGGTCGCGCTGGTCACCTTCAGCGACGAGGCCGAGACGGTCCTGCCGATGACCGAACTCGGCGGCAACCGCGGCAGGATCCGCGACGCCATCTCCGGCCTTAAGGCCCAGCAGTCCACCAACCTCGGCGCGGGCGTGGAGAGCGGTTACGCGACGGCCGTCGAGGGCCTGCGCGAGGGCGCCACGAACCGGGTCGTCCTCGTCTCCGACGCCCTCGCCAACACCGGTGACACCGACGCCGACACGATCCTGGAGAACATCGCCGGTGCCCGCCGCGAACACGGCATCACCCTCTTCGGCGTGGGCGTCGGCAGCGACTACGGCGACGAACTCATGGAACGCCTCGCCGACCGTGGCGACGGCCATACAACGTACGTCTCAACGCCCGAGGAGGCCCGCGAGGTCTTCTGCGAGGAACTCCCGCAGCACGTCGACCTCACCGCCCGCGACGCCAAGGCCCAGGTCGCCTTCGACCCGGAGACGGTCGCCGAGTTCCGCCTGATCGGCTACGAGAACCGTGAGGTCGCCGACGAGGACTTCCGTGACGACCGCGTGGACGGCGGTGAGGTCGGCCCCGGCCACACGGTCACCGCCCTGTACGCCGTCCGCACCAAGCCGGGCGCCGACGGCCACCTCGCCACGGCCACCGTCCGCTGGCTCGACCCCGAGACCCGTGCCCCGCACGAGGAGTCCGGCCAGGTGGAGACCGCGGCCCTCGACGACTCGGTCCGCAGCGCGTCCGCCCGCTTCCAGGTCACGGCGGTGGCCGCCTATTTCGCCGACGCCCTGCGCCGCGAGGACACCCGCTTCACCCCGCTGCCGGGCGCCCCCGGCATCCGCGAACTCGCCGACCACGCGCACGACCTGGCGCGGCGGACGGAGGACGAGGCGGTACGACAGCTGGCATCCGCCATCGACCAGGCTCGGAGCCTCGCGTCCTGACGCCACCCTCGGCTGCTCCAACCCGTGCCCCGGTAATGCTGCACCGCTGCGGAGGTGCGCAGTTGCGGGACCGGGTTGGTTCAACGTTGGCAGTACGCCATGGTCATCGCGTCGGGCTTGACGGTGACGACGGCTTGGGGCCGCGGAGCCTGCGAGGTGAGACGGAAGGAGGGCCAGAGCTGAAGTACGGTCGCCAGAATGATCTGGAGCTCGCTCCAGGCGAAGGGAAGTACGCCGGATCGTGCTGGTGCGGGTAGGGGCTCCAGACCACGTCGGCGCCCTGGGGGATGTGGTGGCCGCCGAGGTCGATGTCGCGGGTGGCTGTCCTTGTCACCATCCAGGCCGGCCCGTACTTGCGGACGGCTTCCTGCAGCACCTGGCGGGCGTAGGGGAGGCGGTCGAGGTCGTCGTGGTCCAGCGGCCGGTCGCCGCACACGGCGGCGAGTTCGGCGCGCAGCGCTGTTCGATTCCGGGATGCCGGGTGATCTTGTACAGCGTCCACGCGAGGGTGGTGCCGGTGGTCTCGATCGCGCCGGTCAGCAGGGTGATGGCCTAGTCCTGCAACTGCTGGCGCGTCAGGGGTCGTTTGCGGTCAGCAGGGTGGCGATAGGCCTTCCTGTTGCGCCTGGGCGGCGTGGGGACATCCTGCGGGATCAGGCGTGGGGGCTGTGACGGCGGGGGCCTGCAGGTGCTCCGGCAGGTCTGTGCCGAACAGGGCGACGAGGAAGGAGGAAGGCGGCGAGGGTGATGTCGTTCATGTCGGCGTACACGTCGCGGTCTTCGCCGTCGCGCCACGCTCCGACCATCGCCCGCACTTGCTCGATCATGGCGGTACCCCGGGTGGCGATGTGAGCCTTGTTGAACATCGGCTGCATCAGCCGCCGGTTGCGCAGGTGCGTGTCGCCGTCGGCGACCGTCGCCGTCGGCGACCGTCGCGAGTCCGTCGCCGAAGAAGACGCGCAGGGCGTCGATGATCTTGCCGCCCTTTGCGAAGTGAGCGGCGACCGTGACCAGGACGCGGCGGGTCAGTGCGGGGTCGGTGACCACGTATGCGGGCGTCGGCCCGATCCGTATGCACACGACGCTGCCGTGCCGGCGCAGTGACGCGATGAACGGCAGTGGATCGCGGGCGAGCCGGTGCGCATGTCCGATCAGGGGCAGACCGCCCGGTGCGGCCGGCGTGGGGGCAGATATGGCAGGCGAGGCTGTCACGACCTTGGCTCGCCTCCTGTGTGGGGGCTGCGGCCCATGCATGCCCAAGATCACCTCGTGGAATGCGGTCCTGGACTGATCAATGCATCACACGCGACGGCTGCCGCGCAGGAGTTGAGTGTTCTCAGTGCGCTCGGCCGGCGGTGTGTGCCGTGGGCCTCGATCAGGTCGAGTTTCTGCGGGGGCGGATCAGGGCGGCGGTGGTCGCGGTTGTGGCGGCCGGGAATGCCTCCGCGAGCCGGACCGCGTCGGGACCGGCCGGGAACCGCAGTTGGCCGGTCGTGTCGTGCACGGCTCGCCACACCGTCTCGGCGACATCGCTCTCTTGGTGAACACGTCCTGCGCCATGAAGCCGTCCATGGCCTTCTTCCCGCATCTGGGCGGCCGGCGGTCAGGCCGAACTCCACGTCTGGGCGAGCGGCTTCCACGGCTTCGACGCCCTCTACCCGCAGGCACACATCTCGACCACGGCCCGCCGAACCCGCACCGACTGGCTCGCCCGACCCGTGTCCACGAACTCCGCCGGACAACGCCGGTCGGGTACGGCCGAGGCAGTCGCCCAGCGCAACGCCCAGCCGGGAACGCCCCGCTGAGCGACTCAGTGCACCGGACGCCAGAGGATGTCGTCTCGGGCGCTCAGCGTCGCGGCTGCGCCGGCTGCGTCGAGCGGCAGCGGCAGTGGATAGCGGGTGCGGATCCTGCTCAGTTCCCGGTGCGAGCGAACGAAGCTGGCGAAGTCGCGGGGATATGCGACGGCATCCACGCCGGTCAGGACGCCGATCTTGCGTGCGCGGGCGGCCGTACGCCGCCAGTCCTGCGCGTCGGCCAGGCCGATGGATTCGGTGCCGTGATTGAACAGCAGGATCCGGATCTCGTCGTAGGGGTCGGAGGCGTCCAGGTATGCCTCGAGGGACGCGCGGGAAGCCTCCGTGCCGAAGACGGTCCAGTACGGCACCGATCCGGTGCGTAGCGTCCACCAGGGTTCGAGCAGGAGGAACGACTCGACCAGGAGCCGCCCGGTGGGCAGGCCGCGGTCGGCGTACCAGGATCGGTAGAGGTCGGCGACGGCGGGGCTGAGCCGTTGCGGCGTGTCGAAGCGCAGCAGTTGCGTATCGAGCCGGTGCTGTCCGGTGAAGGCGCGCAGGTCGTCGAGGAGCGCGGGATCCAGGCCCCATTCGGCTTCCGGGCTCTCGCCGTCGGCGGCGGGCGGGTCCCAGCGGCGCACCGGGGCGCCGTAGCGGGAGAGCAGGTCGGCGACGCGCGGACCGCCCTGGCGATATTCCTCGGGCGTCGCGTCGCCGAGGGCGCCGAACTGGAACACGTACCGGTCGTCGATCCTGGTGGTGGGCCAGCTCAGTGTGCAGTCGACACAGACGAGCAAGCCGCCGGGCACCAGATGGTCACGGATGAACCGACGGTAGGCGGCAGGCAGCCGGCGCCATTTGATCCGGAAGTACGTCATTCCGGCGATCATGAGACGGTCCTGGTTGGGGTCGTGCATGTGGTGCAGTACGAGGTCCGGGTTGGCCGCGAGCAGCGCCCGGCCGGACTCACCGACGGCGGCCAGGTCGCCGCGTGGATCGTCCGGAGTGATACCCCGGCGGCGCACGGGCAACAGCAGCGTCTGCGGCAGCCAGGCCGCATCGAGGGCGGCGGCCAAGTGGATCAGGGCGCCATTGGCGGATCCAATGAAGATCACTGGGTAGCGACGCCGGGGGTAGTGACCGGTGACCCACTCGGCGAGTGCCTCGGACCGTACGTCGCCGACGCGGCGCTGGGGGATGGCCTCCGCCCAGCCACTCACCGCGTACGCCCGTTCCCTGGCCGCGATCGGCAGGCGGTTCAGGGTACCGAGCAGGCCGGACAGCGGGGGTTCGAAGGCGGCGGGGAACTTGCCGAGGGCCGGGATGTCCCTGCCTGCGAGGAAACGCGACAAGGCACGCAGCATGCCGGTGGCCGAGTCGAACGAGGCGACCGCCTCGGACGCCTTCACCTCGCCGACCTCCGCTGCCCCGACATACCGCCCGCACCGGCGGCCGGGAATGCATGCGTGAGGAAATCGGTGACGAGTCCGGCCAGCGCGTGCGCCTGCCGGTAGGGAACCATGTGGCCGGATTTCTCCACCACGGCCAGTCGTCCCGCGGGCAGCAGGCGGGTTACTTCCTCCGCCCACTCCTGGGGGACCATCCGGTCCTGCGCCCCGCGAACCACCAGCGTCGGCATGACGACGTGCGGCAGCTTGTCCTCGATCCGGTCGCGCAGCGCCTCGGCGAACGTGCCGACAATGCGGCGTGCGCCTGCGTCGCGATAATCGGCGAGGTTCAGCGGTGCCATCGAGGCTTGTTCGTGGGGCGCGTTGCGCATCCACCGCAGCAGCTGATGGAGGAAGCTGCGGGCGGCCGGGTCGACGGTCGGTCCCACGAGCACCAGCCCGGCGATGCGGTCCGGGTGCCGGGCGGCGGCATCGACAGCCACCTGACAGCCGAGGGACCCGCCAAGGAGCACTACCTGGTCCAGATCCACGGCGGTCAGCCACTCGACGAGCGCGTCGGCCAGCGCCCGCAACCCCAGCGGGTGCCGGGGTCCGGCGCTGGCGCCGAACCCGGGAAGGTCGACCGTCCACGCGTCGTGGCGCCGGCCGAGGACTTCGACGAACGGCTGGAACTCCCGGCTGGAGACCCCGGCGCCGTGGACGCACACCACCGGCGGCTTCCGTCCGGCGATCCGCCAGGCCACCATCGGCCGGCCACTCACCGCCACCGTGATCTCTTGCATGGTCCATCCCTACCCGGAATCCGGAACGCCGTCGGGGCCCCGTCACTGATGGGGGTACCCGGATGGAACGCGGACAGGTGCACCGCAAGGGACCCTCCAGCGACCGGCACGACAAGCGGCTGCCGACAGCGTTTGCTGCCGTACCGCCGGGGGAGACGGCAAGAGCCTGCGCAAACGGCTGGACGCCCTGAAACGTGACGACCCGCCGTTTGCCGGGGACGACGTACGCGAACGCGGCGCCCACTTGGTCCGGCCGGAACTCGTCGCCGAGATCGGCTTCACCGAGTGGACCGACGACGGCAAGCTGCGCCACCCGCGCGGCACAGTGACCATGGGGGTCTGCCACGACGCCGCCACCCTCGCCTACCTCGCCAACCAGGCGTGCATCACTCCGCACCCGTGGCTGAGCCGTACCGACCGTCTCGACCGGCTGGTGTTCGACCTCGATCCGCCGGCCGACGACTTCGAGATCGTCCGCTGGGCCACCCGGGAACTCGGCGACCTCCTCACCCACGTCGGGCTACTCGACCGGCGCACGGACTTCGACACTGCACGGGCCTCCGCCCGCAGCGCCTCCGACCTTCTCGCCGCCCGCCATCCCGACAAGCTGACCACCGCACCCCGCAAGGACAAAAGCCGCGGCCGGCTCTACCTCGACACGCAGCGCAACGCCTACGCCCAGAACCAGGGCCGGACGCCGACTGGATGCCCTCGTCGAAGGCGAAGCCTGACCGCCGCCTCCTCGTGTGTCAGGTGATGCCGCCGGTGCTGCCTGCGAAGAGAACCCGGGCGAGTTCGTCGTCCAGCGACTGGCGGACCTTGTCGGTCACACCTTGGGTGGCCTCGCCCACGAGTTCCATGACGGTGCGGGCCTCGTGCGTGGCCTTCGCCCTGTCGGCGCCCGCGCGCTCGGCGACACGGTCGATGAAGGTGCCGTAGTCCATCCGGATACCGGTGGCCGGCTGGTCCGGTGCGGTGGCGACCCGCCGCAGGTGCTCGCCGATCTCCCGCCGAAGCTGGGCTGCGAGGTTGTCCGCCAGGGAGGCGGGGATGCGTTCGCCCAGGGTCTCCAGAGTGGCGCGGGTGGCCACCTCGGCACTGCCCCGGCTGTCGAGGTGGGCGCGCGCCTGGACCTGCCCGATGAAGGTGTCGTGATCCATGGTCTTCCCTCCTTTGCTGTCACTCCCAGCCTTGTCCTTCAGCGCTCCGAGGCGCTGGTGACGTACCCGGCGGGAGCCTCGGGATGCGTGCCATGGGCCTGGGCCCGGCCCTCGCACACGGTTTCCGGCTGCGGCACGACGGGAACCCGGTGCGGCGTCCGTCGAAGTGGGAGCATGCCGTGCCCGACACCGACCAGGCCCGCATCCGGAGCCGCGCCCTGCCGCTGACCGATCCGGCGTCGCTGGACCCGCTGATGGAACGCATCGGCGACGCCCACTACGTACTGCTGGGTGAGGCGTCCCACGGCACCGCCGACTACTACCGACTGCGTGACGTGCTGACCCGTCGACTCATCGAGGACAAGGGCTTCTCCTTCGTCGCGGTCGAGGGCGACTGGCCGGACTGCCTCGCCGTGCACTGCGCGGTGACTGCCGCGCCGGGCGCGCCCGAGGATCCCGGCGAGGTACTGGCCGGCTTCGAGCGCTGGCCGACGTGGATGTGGGGCAACACCGACGTGGCCGCCTTCACCCGATGGCTGCGCCGGCACAACGAAGGGCTGCCGCCGGAGCGACGCGTCGGCTTCTTCGGGCTGGACGTCTACAGCATGTGGGAGTCGCTGCACGCCGTACTCGCCCATCTGCGCGAGCACGACCCCGACCGGGTGGACGCCGCCCTCGAGGCGTACCGCTGCTTCGAACCGTACGCGCGGGATCCCCAGTCCTACGCGCTGGCCACTCGTTACGTGCCCGAGGGCTGTGAGCCGCAGGTCGTGTCGCTGCTCACGGAACTGCGGCGACGGGCCGCGGACATGGCCCACCTGGACGGCTCCCTCGCGGAGTTCGCCGCTCGGCAGAACGCCGAGGTGCTGGCCGGTGCCGAGCGGTACTACCGCGCCATGCTCGACAGCGGGCCCGAGTCGTGGAACATCCGCGACCAGCACATGGCCGACACGCTGGACCGGCTCATGGAACACCACGGCCCTGACGCCAAGGCAGTGGTGTGGGAGCACAACACCCACATCGGTGATGCCCGGGCCACGGACATGGCCGACATCGGCGAGGTCAACGTCGGTCAGCTGGTGCGGGAACGCCATATGGGCAGGGGCGTGGTGCTGCTGGGGTTCGGTTCGTACTCCGGCACCGTGATCGCCGCGGACGCGTGGGGCGACGTACCGAGGACCATGGAAGTGCCGCCAGCCCGCACGGGCAGCCTGGAGGATCTGCTGCACCGGGCGCTGCCCGGCGAGCGTGCCCTGTTCGTCTTCCCCCATGTGCAACTCCAGCGGCCCCCCTCGTCCGGTCGGGGCGAGTGGTTCCACGAAGAGCGCGGTCACCGCGCGATCGGCGTGGTCTACCGGCCGCAGTTCGAACGCGTCGGCAATTACGTCCCCACGGTCCTGGCCCAGCGCTACGACGCCTTCTGCTACCTCGATCACACCCAGGCGCTCACGCCCCTGCACCCCGTGGCCGCGGAGAGCCCGGAGGAACAGACATGGCCCGTGGGCGTGTGACGCGTCCAGGCTCACCCCTCGGCGGTCCAGGCTCACCCCTCGGCGGTTTCCGGCAGGCGTGCGACAGCTTGTTCGAGATGTTCGCGTTCCAGGAGGCCGAGCAGGCGCCCCTCGGGGTCGGTGACCGGGACGGCCGCGACGTCGGCCCGTGTCATCCGTTCCAGCAGCGCGGCGAGCGGCGCGTCGGCCCGGACCGTCGTGGGGCCCGGCCGCATGGCGTCCCCGACCCGGCCCTCGGAGCCTGCCGCCGCGTCCTCGTGGTACAGAAGGCCGACGATCACCTCTTCGTCGTCGACCACCACGGCGAACCGGTGCCCCGTCTCGTCGAGCATGTCCAGGGCGTCGTCGAGCGGCTGGTCGACCGTGCTCAGGGGCACGTTCCGGTCGGCCACGTCCCCGGCCAGGGGCGCGGATACCGCCTGTCCCTCCGTGGGCATCCCGGCGGCCAGCCAGTCGGCCTTGCCGGGCATGTAGTCGTAGACCCGGGAGAAGCCGAGCTGCCGCAGCCGCGCGGCGGCCCGGGGGCTGAGGTCGCACAGCTGGTCCGCGCAGTAGACGATGACCGGCCGCCGCGTATCCAGCTGCCTCGGTGCCTCCTCGTCGAGCTCGCGCAACCCGATGTGCACGGCACCGGGCAGATGGGCCTGCTCGTACGACGCCCGCGGCAGCACCTCGACGAGCTGGGCCATGTCCTGCTCGACGAGTCGCAGGACTTCCTGCCGGTCGAACAACCTGGCTGGCATCGCCGCACCTCCTCCGGTGTGGCTCCACCGCCGGCCGGCCGGTGCCGGTGGGCGGCGTCCGTCTCTGCCGTCGCCGGGTACCCGACGCCGCGCCGCACCATGCACGCATCCCCAGCCCCACCGGCACCGCTGCTCCGGCTCGCCTCGGGCGCGGCGCCGGGCCTGTGCCGGGTGTGTGACAGGTGAGGTACGGCTGTGCCACGTGATCGTCAAGCGGTGGTGATCTCACGCCGGTTACCGCTTAGCATCACGGCGGACGCATGGTGAGCTGGTGATTCCAGGGGGGCTTGTGGTCGTGATCAGGGAAGCGGGGCGCCTCGGCTGCGCCGTCGTGGTGTGCGGCTTAGTACTTGCCGGCTGTACCTCCGGTGGAGGCGAGGCGTCCGGATCGGCGCCTGCCGGGAAGGCCGGTGCCACGAGGACTCCCAGCCCGTCGTCGACTGCCGTCGTGGACATCGATCCGGCCGAACTGCCCACGACGAGGGCCCAGGCCGCCGCGCTGATCCGGAAGGTCAACCCGGAGCCCTCCGCGTTCGGCCCCGCCGCCGTCCGCCGCACCCCGTACGAGAGCGACCCACGGCGCTGGCCGGTCCTCGGCGACGACTGTGTCTGGCAGCAGCAGCCGCTCCCGAAGGACGTCCTCGCCACGCTGACCCGCTCCTACGAGATACCGGCGAGCGGCGGCAAGGGCCCGCTCCGCCTGAGCGCCGTCGTCACGGTGCACCGCACGCCCGAGCAGGCCGACTGGGAGAACGCCGAAGTCCTGGAGGAGATGATGCGCTGCCCCACACAGCAGCTGCGCTCGGCCGAGTTGATCACGTCCCTCAACGACGTCCCGAGCGCCTTCGGCGACTCCGGGAACGGGTACGCCGATGACGCCCTCACCGAACTCGGCAAGTACACGAGCGCCGAAGCCGGCGGCCCCCACCCGTACATCTGGGAACAGACCCGCATCGGCCAGTTCACCCTCGCCGTCTCCGCCAAGGGAGCCAAGGGCTGGTCCCGGGCAGAGCTGTTCGACCGGCTGCTGGATCCGCACGTCGGCATGCGCGCCCGCCTCAGAGCCGAGATCCAGCGGGACCCGTCGGAGTCGGGTGCGGGTACGAAGGACGGCCGCTGATGACCGAGAAGCTCACCCCCTCCGACCCGGCCCGTATCGGCGGCCACCGTCTGCTCGCCCGGCTCGGCGCCGGCGGCATGGGCGTCGTCTACCTCGGCCGTGCCGAGTCGGGGGAGCTGGCCGCCGTCAAGGTGATCCTGCCCGAGTACGCCGACCAGCCCGAGTTCCGCGCCCGCTTCCGGCGTGAGGTCGCCGCCGCCCGGCGCGTGGACAGTCCCTGGGCCGTGCCGGTCACCGGCGCCGACCCGGACGCGGCCGCACCCTGGCTCGCCACCGCCTTCGTCCCCGGCCCCTCGCTCGCCGAGGCCGTCGCCACCTGCGGTCCGCTGCCGCCGCGCGGTGTGCGCATCCTCGGCCGGATGCTCGCCCGTGCCCTGACCGCCGTACACGACGCGGGACTTGTGCACCGCGACGTCAAGCCCGGCAATGTGCTGCTCGACGTCGACGGTCCCCGTCTCATCGACTTCGGTATCGCCCGCGCCACCGAGGAGACGGCACTCACCTCGGCCGACATGGTCGTCGGCACGCCCGGCTTCCTCGCCCCGGAGCAGGCCCGGGCGCAGCCTGCCTCGCCCGCCAGTGATGTCTTCGCCCTGGGCTGTCTCCTCTCCTACGCCGCCACCGGGCGCCCGCCCTTCGGCACGGGTGCCGTGGACGCCCTCCTGTACCGCACCGTGCACGACGAGCCCGACCTCGACGGTGTCCCCGACGACACGCGCCAACTCCTGGAGCGCTGCCTCGCCAAGGACCCGGCCGCCCGGCCCACCGCACGTGAGGTGGACGAGACGCTCGTCGAGGACACGCCCCACGACACCGCCGACTGGCTGCCCGACGCTGTCGTACGACTCATCGCGGACCGCTCCGCCGCGATGCTCGCCCTCCCGGACATCGAGGCGACGGCCCTCGACGCGACAACGGACGAGCAGCCGACGGAAGTTCCCGCAGACGCGCCCCGCCCCGGCAGCCGACGCCGTTTCCTCCTGCTCGGCGGCGGCGCGGCCCTGCTCGCCGCCGGCGGGGGTGCCGCCCTTTGGGCCACCCGGCGCGCCGACGACACCGCGCCGACCTCCTCCTCCGGCACCCGCCGCTGGATCCTCGGCGTCCAGGCCGACCTGACGGGCCCTCAGAAGTCCGTCGGACAGGCCCAGGAACGCGGGATACGGCTGGCCGTCGAGCAGTTCAACTCCCGCAAGGACAAGCCCTTCACCCTCACCCTCAAGACGGCCGACGACGGGGGCGACGCCACCCGCGCCGCCAAGGTGGCCCGCACCCTCGCCGCCGACCGCGACCTGCTCGCCGTCATCGGCTCGACCGGCGACGAGACCACCGGGGCGAGCCTCGACAGCTACGACGAACAGCTCGTCCCGCAGCTCACGGCCTCCTCCGCGCAGTCCGTGTACGGCGTTTCCGAGCCCCGCCACTTCCTTCAGGCCGTCCCCGGCTACACGAACCTGCCCGCCACGGCCGCCTTCCACGTCCAGAGCCAGGGCGCCCGGCGCGTGGGTGTACTGATCGACCGCGACGGCGGCATCCCGGCCTGGCAGCTCGGCCGTACGATGTTCCAGAACCTCGGCGTCCTCAAGATCGCCGGCGAGCCGCGCGTCGTACCGCGGCTGGCCGAGGACCTCACGGCGGTGGTCGCCGAGATGGCCGCGGGCCGGCCGGACGGCTTCGTCTACACGGGCACTCCCGCCCGCGCCGCCGCCGTCGCCCGCGCCCTGGCACAGACGGATTTCGACGGCCTGCGCGTGCTCGGCTACCCGGCCGCCGGACCGGACTTCCTGACCGCCGCGGGCACCGCCGCCGACGGCTGGCAGGTCTTCGCCCCGTACATCGACCCGTCGGCCGCCCCCGTCCGCGCCTTCGCCACCGCCTACCGAAAGCGCTACGGCTCCGCACCTGCGTACTGGGCGGCCGAGGCGTACGACGTGGCCCGCATGGTCATCACCCGACTCACCGAGGCCGGCGGCCGGCCCTCCCGGAACAGGCTGTACGACCTGCTGGCGAAGCGCGCGTACAAGGGACTCGTCCGGACGTACGCGTTCGACGAGGAGTACGGGTGGTGGCTCAACAGTTATGAGATCTTCCGCTACGAGGTGAAGGGCGGCCGGTACTCCTACGCGGGCAAGGTCGACCTCTGATGCAACCCCTGACTGCCGACGACCCCGAGGACATCGGCGGGCACCGGCTGCTGGCCCGGCTCGGCGCGGGCGGCATGGGCGTCGTCTACCTCGCCCGTACGGCGGGCGGTGCGCTCGTCGCGCTCAAGACGATCCGCGCCGAACACGCGGCGGACCCGGCCTTCCGCACCCGTTTCCGGCGTGAGGTGACGGCGGCCCGCGCACTGACCGGGCGCTGGCTGGTGCCGGTCGTGGCCGCCGACACCGAGGCCCGGGAGCCCTGGCTGGCAACGGAGTTCGTCCCCGGGCCGTCGCTGGCCGAGGCGGTCGACGGCTTCGGCGCGCTGCCCGTCACCGCCGTACGGACCCTGGGATCCCGGCTGGCCGACGCGCTGAGCGCCGTCCACACGGCGGGACTTGTGCACCGTGATGTGAAGCCGGCCAATGTCCTGCTCGCCCTCGACGGCCCTCGCCTCATCGACTTCGGCATTGCCTACGCGTCGGGCGCAACCGCTCTCACCGCGCCCGACGCCGTCGTCGGCACACCCGGCTTCCTCGCGCCGGAGCAGGCACAGGCCCGGGCGGGGGAGGTGGGCCCGGCGAGCGACGTTTTCTCCCTGGGCTGTGTGCTGGCGTACGCGGCCTCGGGACGGAGGCCGTTCGGAACCGGGAACGCGGCGGGTGTCCTGTTTCGCACGGTGCACGAGGAGCCGGACCTGGCGCAGGTGCCGGGGGAGTTGCGCGCGCTGATCGGTGCGTGCCTGGCCAAGGAGCCGGGCCAGCGGCCGACGGCCGCGAAGGCCGCGGCCACGCTCCGGGATCCCAGGGCACCGCTCGCGCGGGAGACCACCGAGGGATGGCTTCCGCCCGCCGTCCTGCGCGTGGTCGCCGAACGCTCCGCGCGGGCCCTGGACGTGCCCACCCCGCGCCGCTCCCCACGGCAACCGACGGCCGCCGACCCGGCGCCGTCGCCCCCGCAGGACGCCCGCCCGCCGACCCGGCGGCGCGTGCTGCTGATGGGCAGCGCGGCGGCCTCCCTGCTCGCCGCCGGCGGCGGGGTCACCGCCTATCTGGCGGCCGGGGGAGGGGGCAGCGGCGGTGCTCTTCCCGTGCACACCCTCGGCTTCCAGGCCGACCTGAGCGGCACGGACAAGGCGGACGGTGTTGCGCAGGAGCGCGGGGCGCGGCTCGCCGTGGAGCACCACAACGCGCGCACGGACATCACGTTCCGCCTCGCCCTCGAAACCGTCGACGACCGGGCCAACGCGGCCCACGCCAAAGAGGCGGCCCGGCGCTTCACCGAGGCCGGGGTGACCGCGGTGCTCGGCCTGGGCACACCCGCTGCGGCACTCGCCGCCGCCCCGCTCTACCAGGACGCCCGCACGGCCATGGTGCTCATCTCCGACGACGGTGAGGAACTCGGGCGCGCGGAGCAGCACTTCAGCACCTGGTGCGCCACCCGGGGGCCCGAAAAATCCCTGGCTGTGCCGCTGACGTCGTATCTGACCTCCGTACGACGGGTCGACCGCACCGCAGTCATCGACGACAGGGCGGCGGGCACGGCGGGCTCGGCCCTCACCAATCAGCTCTCGCTGCTCCCGCCGAACGAGGGCACGACCAGCGTCCACCCCGTGGCCGCCGACAGCGACGACTTCGCCCCCGCCGTCCGCGCCGCCCTCGCCGCCAAGGCGCAGGCCGTCGTCTTCAGCGGCACATCGCCCGAGCGCGCCGCGCGCTGCGCCCGCACGCTGGCCGACGCGGGCTTCACCGGACCGCGCGTGGGCACCTGGCACATCCTGCGCCCGGCCTTCCTCCAGCAGGCCGGAAACGCGGGCCAGGACTGGGTGTTCGGCGCCCCCTTCACCGACCCCGGCAGCGTGTCCCGCACCTTCCGGACCGCCTACCGCGCGCGGTACGGCACGGCACCCGGGCGCTGGTCCCCGGAGGCATACGACGCGGTGGGACTGGTAGCGCGCACCCTGGAGAAACTGGGCGGAACGGCCGACATCGAACCGGGGGCCGTGGCTCAGCGCCTGTTCGGCGTCACCTACCAGGGACTCGCCAAGCCCCTCCGCTTCGCCACCGACGGCAGCAAAGCCCTGGAGCAGGACGCTCTGTACTTCCTGTTCCAGGCGAAGGGGAACACCTTCCGCTTCCTGGGGCGCTACGACCAGCTCCGTTGAGGCCTCCCATGAGCGAAGATGGAAGGGAGGCGCACAACGATGGCACGCATGCATGACGAGGGTGACGACCTGGTCGTACGACTGGCCTGGTGGGAGAAGGCGGCCGTGCGCCGCAGGGTCGTGCGTGTGCCGCTGGCAGCAGTGCGCCGGGTGACGGTCGAACCGGACTGGTGGCGTGCCCTGCGCGGACTCCACGAGCGTGGCATCTGCATCCCTGGCACCTTGTGCCTCGGCACGCGCAGCCACCAGGCCGGCATGGACTTCGTGGCGGTACGGCCCGGCAGACCCGTGGTCTGCGTCGAACTGTGGCCGTCCGCCCCGTTCCGCCTTCTCGCCGTCGCCGCGCGGACCGATCGGGAAGCCGGGACCCTGGCCCAAAGGCTCCACCGGCTGGCACCAAAGGCCGACACATCCACGCCTTGGCGGCAGCCGCTCCCTGTGCCGGAGGAATCGGAGCGGCGCTCAGCTGAGACGCCTGCCTCGGAGCCGGTGGCCCGTTGAGCGGCGGCGGCCCGGGGCCGAGCCGGTAGCCGGGGTTCGGCGGTCGGCCCCTTTGCATCGTCGGCCCGCCTGCGGCTTGTCGTCGTCGTTCTCGGCGTCGTCTCCGTCGAGCTGGACAGCTCGATCTTGGCCTTCTCGGCGGCCTCGCGCAGCCGCTGCACGGCCATCTTGTCCTTGGACAGGTCGACGCCGTAGTCGTTCTTGAACGTCCTGACCAGGTGATCGACGATCCGCTCGTCCCAGTCGTCGCCGCCGAGGTGGGTGTCGCCGTTGGTCGTCTTGACCTCGATGACGCCCTCGCCGATCTCCAGCAGGGACACGTCGAAGGTGCCGCCGCCCAGGTCGAAGACGAGAACTGTCTGGTCGTTCTCCTCGTCCAGTCCGTACGCCAGTGCGGCGGCGGTCGGCTCGTTGATGATCCGCAGGACCTTCAGACCGGCGATCTCGCCCTTGGTCAGCGGTTCCGTAGGGTGCTTCTCGCGCGGCCGGGTCGGCCGGCGCACCGGCGGCTTGCCGACCGTCGGGCGAAGGACGCAGTCTGGTGTTGTGACGCGTTCCCACGGCACGCTGGCGCATCGGCTGATCGCCGACCATCTCGTCGACGGCCGGATGGAACCCGGCCGTGAGATCGCGTTGCGGATCGACCAGACGCTCACCCAGGACGCGACCGGCACGCTGGTCATGCAGGAGCTGGAGGCTCTCGGTCTGGACCGGGTGCGTACCGAGGTCAGCGTCCAGTACGTCGACCACAACCTCCTCCAGGCGGACGAGCGCAATGCCGAGGACCACGCCTTCCTACGCTCCGCATGCCGTCGCTTCGGCCTCTGGTACTCCAAGCCCGGCAACGGCGTCTCCCACCCCACCCACATGCAGCGCTTCGGCGTACCCGGCAAGACACTGGCCGGATCCGACTCGCACACCTGCGCCGCGGGTTCGCTCGGCATGCTCGCGATGGGCACCGGCGGCCTTGAGGTGGCTCTCGCCATGGCCGGACGGCCCCTGCGCGTGACCATGCCAGAGATCTGGGGCATCCGTCTGACCGGCCACCTGCCGGAGTGGGTGAGCGCCAAGGACGTAGTGCTGGAGCTGCTGCGGCGGCACGGCGTGAAGGGCGCGGTCAACAGGATCCTCGAGTACCACGGCCCGGGCCTGGCAGCGCTGACCGCCATGGACCGGCATGTCATCGCCAACATGGGCGCCGAGTTGGGCGCGACCGCCTCCGTCTTCCCCTCCGATGCCGCAGTGCGCACCTTCCTGTGCGCCGAGGACCGTGAGGCCGACTTCCGCGAACTCGCCGCCGAGCCGGACGCCGTCTACGACCTGACCGACAAGATCGACCTCGCCTCGCTCGAACCACTCATCGCCCGTCCCACCTCGCCAGGAAACGTCGTTCCGGTGCGCGAGGTCGCGGGCGAGCCCATCGGGCAGGCCGTCATCGGCTCCTCCGCCAACCCCGGGCTGCGCGACTTCGCCGTCGCCGCCGCGATCGTCGCCGGACACCAGACCCATCCCGCCGTCAGCTTCGACGTCAACCCCACCTCCCGAGAGATCCTCGCCGACCTCACCAAGATGGGCTCCACCTTCGACCTCATCGCCGCAGGTGCCCGCATCCATCAGGCCGGCTGCCTGGGCTGCATCGGCATGGGCCAGGCACCGGCCCCGGGCCGCAACAGCCTGCGCACCTTCCCCCGCAACTTCCCCGGTCGCTCCGGCACCGAGCAGGACGCCGTCTGGCTCTGCTCCCCGGAGACCGCCGCCGTCTCCGCCCTCACGGGCGAGATCACCGACCCGCGCGCGTGGGCGGCCAAGGAGGGTGTGCCGTACCCGCGGCTGCGCCTTCCGGAGCACGCGTCGGTCAACCGGGCGATGCTCGAGCCTCCGCTGCCGCCCGAGGAGGCCGCCCGTATCACGCTGGAACGCGGACCCAACATCTCCGGCCTGCCCGACTTCGACCCGCTGTCCGACGTGCTGGAGGGGCCCGTCCTGCTCAAATGCGGAGACAACGTCTCCACCGACGAGATCTCACCGGCCGGGGCGAAGGCACTGCCGTACCGCTCGAACATCCCCAAGCTCGCCGAGTTCACCTTCACCCGGATCGACCCGGACTACCCCCGGCACGCCGCCGCCCTGGCCACCGACGGCAGGTCCGGCGCGCACTTCGTCATCGGCGGGGAGAACTACGGTCAGGGCTCCTCCCGCGAGCACGCCGCCATCACCCCACGTCACCTGGGGCTGCGCGCCGTCGTCGCCAAGTCCTACGCCCGCATCCACTGGCAGAACCTGACCAACTTCGGCATCCTGCCGCTGGAGTTCGACGACCCGGGCGACTACGACCGCATCGACCCGGGTGACCAGCTACGGCTGGAGAACCTCCACAGCGCCCTGGCCGCCGATGCCGAGCCACATCTGCGGCTCCACAACACCACCAAGGACGAGACCTACCAGGTCGGTCATCACCTCTCCGAGGGCCGCCGCCGCACCGTACTCGCCGGAGGCACCATCGTGGCCCTCGCTCGCGAGGAACATCCCTACTCGGGGGCTCCGTCCACCCGGTAGGTCCTGGTCCACGTGGCACCACAGCGGCAACGAGACAGCTCAATCAATTCGCCTTCGTCGCTCACACTCAGACCGTCCCTGATACGGACGTGAACGTGCTTCCCCATCCTCGCCTCCTCCGGCCGACGAAATGCAGTACGACCCCGACCGAGCTTTCACAACGCCGCTGGCACTCGCCGCGCATCAGTCAACGGCACACCCGGACCAACGACCGACTGATCCAAACGAAACCGTCTGGACGGGGAGCACGCCGCCGCCGGGTCACGCCGACCGCGCGCCGATCCGGGCCCGGCCCGGGGCGTGCGGCTCGTCGTCCGGTCGGCGCCCTTCGAGCAGAGCCTGGCCGAGCGGGGACAGGGTGTGCCACACGGTGTTCGTCACCCGGCGGCTGATGATCAGGTTGGCGTCCCGCATGGTCGCGGCGTGCTCGCTGGCCGAGGCGGCCGAGATGCCCAGCCGCCGGGCGAGCTCCCCGCCGGTCGTGCCGTTGGACGCCGCGATCTCCTCCAGGACCGCCGCGCGGGTGCGGCCCAGCAGGCGGGCGAGCGCGGTCAGTTGGGGGGTGCCGCGGTCCTCGGTGAGGAGCTGGAGGCCGCGGTTGGCAGGATAGACCAGCACCGGGTCCAGTTCCCCGTCGCGCAGCGTGATGGGGCGGCGCCAGCAGAAGTACGAGGGGATCAGCAGCAGTCCGCGGCCGTTGAGGAAGAGGTCCTGGCGCACCGGGTAGTCCACCCTGAGCACCGGCGGCTCCCAGCGGGCCAGCGGATGGATGTTGCCCAGCAGCCGCTCGACGCCGCCGTCCAGCAGGTCGCGCGCACGCAGGGCCCGTTCGCCGTCGATCACCGCGCGGATGCGGGGCCACGGGCGTGCGAGCACCCGCTGGTGGTAGCGGCGCATGGCCCCGCCGAGCCGGCGCATCGTCTCCGGTTCGCCCAGGGCCAGCGCGCGCATCCACGGATCGGTGTGGCGCCGGGCGGGCAGCAGGGCGAGTTCGTGGCGCAGCCGGGTGCGGCCGACGCTCATGACGGCGTCCACGGCGGACTCGAGGCTGGTGCCCACGCCCGGTGTCAGGAAGTCGGGTGAGTAGCCGCGCGGTGGTGCGAGCCGGCGCAGCAGGGAGATCGACGGATCGAGCGGGTTCAGGGCCGTGGCCCGCCAGGGCCCGAACACGATGTGGTCCGGTGAGCCGCCGAGCGCGTGCAGGCTCAGCAGCATCTCCCAGGACGGGTCCGGTGCGGTGGCGAGACGGACCCGGCCCAGGTCATCGGAAGAGAAATGAATGTTCAGCACAGGCGAAAACCCCCCGAGGCGACTGGCTGTGAAGTAAGAGGGCCGCACGGGCGCGGCAGTTGCGTCGCTTCTTTCACAACGGCCTTGTGCGGCGGGGCTTTTCGGGTGAGACCGAAAGTGCGTGCGGTGCGTTCGGGCTCCCGGACACCCTGAAGGCGACCGAAGACGTACGGGTGTGGGGGAGACCTGGTGCGCAGATTCGCCGTGTTGTCACTGCTGCTGACCGCAACGCTCGCCGCCTGCGGACCGGGCGACCCGGGGGCGCCCGCCGCGCGCGCCGAGCCGGACGCGGCGCTCCCGCGCCAGGCCACCGCTGAGGAGCTTGCGACCCTGCGCCGGGCCGAGGAGATCCTGGAGCGGCGCTGCATGACCCGCGCCGGGTTCGACCTGCCGGCGGCACCCGAGCCGGTCCGCACCGGCCCTGAGCCGCCACCGATGGCGCTCGTCCTGGCCGACCTGGTCTGGGCCCGCGAGCACGGCTACGGCGCCCGCGTGCGCACCCCGGAGGAGACCGCGCGTCTGCGCGCGGACGACCCCGTAGGTGACCACCTACGGGCATTGACGCCCGAGCGGCGCGCCGAGGCGCTGCGCGCCTGGCAGGGCGGCGGCGTCGACACCGTCGAGGTCACCCTCCCCGGCGGGATGACGACCGGGCGGAGCACCCGCGGCTGCACCAGCGAGGCGCGCGGCGAGCTGTACGGCGACTTCCGCACCTGGTTCGGCGCGGACGCCGTGGACCGCGGGGTCACGGCGCTGGCCATGAGCCGGGCCCAGGCGGACCCCGCGTTCACGAAGGCGCTGCGGGGCTGGTCGGACTGCATGGCCGGGCGCGGACTGCCGCATGAGTCCCCGCAGCGGCTGCGGGCAGCGCTGGGCGACGAGGCGCCCGAGGCCAAGGAGATCGAGTACGCCGTCGCCGAGGCGGCCTGCGCCGTCGGCTCAGGCCTCGCGGAGGTCGCCACGGACGTCGAGGAGCGACACCTCGCGCAGGTGCGCGAGCAGTACCTCGCCGACGTGATCAACGCCCGCCGGATGCGGCTCGCCGCGCTGCCGGAGGCGGACCGGATCGTCCGCGACGAAGAATCGTCGCGGCTCAACACCCACAAGAAGGGCACGAGATGAAGCAGTACGTACGGAGCATCCTGGCCACGGCGGCCGTGATCGGGCTGGTCGCCACCGCGGGTCCCGCGATGGCCGCCTCGGACACCGGACCGTCCGCACCGGCGGCGGCCGGTGCCGCGCCCGGCGCGCCGACCCCGGTACGGCCCGGCGCCGACCTCAGCAAACTGGCCGCGGCCGACGGGGCGGACGGCTACCTCTACGCCTACGACCTGCCCAACTTCAGGGGGGACTGGTGCCGGTGGGACCGCGACGACGAGTGGTGGGGCGACAGCTGCGGCAACTTCAACGACCGCGCCACCTCACTGTGGAACAACGGGTTCCCCGGCCTCTTCAGCGAAGTCTCGCTGCGCCGTGACGTGAACCCGAGCACGAACCAGTCGGTGTTCTGCATCGAGGCGGGCAGCTACTACGCCGACCTGTCCCTCGGCTACGAGAGGTTCCTCGACGGCGGCTGGGCGGACAACGCGATCAGCGGCCACCGCTGGTTCACCGACGACGCGGACTACATCCACGACCCGCACTACGCCTGCTGACCGGAGCGAGGAACCGTGGCCATCACCATCAACCGGCGTGCCACCTGGGGACAGTACGCCCCCTCGCACCTGCGGCAACACGCCTCCGCTGATCCCGTGCCCAGTCAGAATCCGCTGTGGTCCGGTCACATGGGCGTGTTCCTGCACTACCTCGGCGCCGGCAGCACCGGCAACCTTCTGACGGAGGAGGACTGCCGCGAGGCGGTCGCCGAGGTCTACGTGAAACACAAGACCGGCGGCGAATTCGAAGGAGACATCGCCTACAACTACCTCGTCTGCCCGCACGGCCACATTTACGAGGGACGCGGAAAGGAACGCGGCGAGGGGAACGCCGCCGGCTACATCGAGGACGTGGGTCGCAACGAGGGCTTCTACTCGATCGTAGGCATGATCCGCTCCCAGGACGTCGCGAGCGAGGCCATGCTGCGCGGGATCAGGGGCCTCATCGACCACCTGCGCCACACCGCCGAACGCAAGACCGGGAACATGATCCTCCCGCACTCCTTCGGCTACGACACCGAATGCCCCGGCAACCTGCACATGTACGCGCGGCCGGGATCGACGATCGACCCGTCCGTGCCGTGGCGGGC
>NZ_BJND01000001.1 GCF_006539505.1 Streptomyces spinoverrucosus | reverse complement strand
CCCCCGCCGACATCTACGTGTACCGGACGCAGAAATGGGTGAACGAGACCTACGACACGGCACCCGGGTACGTGAGCTGCTCCGTGACCGGCTACACCGGCTGGAACACCGTGCTCGCGCTCACCCAGGGGCTTCAGCACGAACTCGGCATATCTCCCACAGTCCAGAACTTCGGCCCCGGCACGTTCAACGCGGTGAAGAACCACGAGATCGTGCCGGAGTTCGAGCGGAACGCGAATCTGCTGCGCCTGTACAACGGGGCGCTGTGGTGCAAGGGCTACTGGGCCTCCCAGTCCCTCGGTGGATGGGGCGAGGAGTCCGAGGCCTCCCTCCGGCAGCTCTACGCCGACATGGGCCTGGACCATGCCAACGCCGGGCAGCGTCTGGCCATGTGGCCGCATGTGCTGAAGTCGCTGCTGCGCATGGACCAGTTCCGGCTCGTGCCCGGTGGCGACCCCCACGTCCGGGCGATCCAGCAGCGGCTGAACTCCCGCTACGTCGCGGGCATCGGCATTCCCGCGATGAGTCTGGTGCCCTGCGACGGGATCTACTCCCGCGATGTCCAGCAGGGGCTCATGATGGCCATCCAGTACGAGCTCGGGATCGCCCCGGGTTCGATCAACGGGTACTTCGGACCGGGAACGCAGGCAGCCCTCAAGGGACGGGGGTCGGCGACCCTCACGGGCGATCTGCGGTACCTGTTCCGGGCCGCGTGCTACTTCAACTCACCGACGTACACGGCGAACGGACAGGCGCACTACCTTGCGGCGGACATCGGCACCGACGCCCCCACCGGTACGCACCTGGGGTGGCTCCAGGCCTTCCAGAGGTTCTCCCAGCTCCCCGTCACGGGCCACAACGACTACGCGACCTGGGCGCAGCTCCTCGTGTCGTCCGGTGACACCACGCGGGACGCCACCGGCTGCGACTGCATCACGGAGATCACCCCGCAGCGCGGTCAGTTGCTCAAGGCCAACGGCTACCACATCGTCGGCCGCTATCTGGACGAGCATCTCGCCCCGGGCGACGACGGCTATCTCGGCAAGGCGCTCAAGCCCGGCGAGCCGCAGGCCATTCTGAACGCCGGGCTGAGGTTCTTCCCCATCTTCCAGTACAACGGCACGGAACTCGGCAACTTCACCTACGACAAGGGCTACGACCAGGGGAAGAAGGCCCACGTGAAGGCCGCCGAACACGGGATCGGCACCGGTACGTGCATCTACTTCGGGGTCGACTACGACGCGACGGACGAGGAGATCACCAGCAATGTCGTGCCGTACTTCAACGGCGTCAAGGCCGCTCTCGCCGAACTCGGGAGCCGCTACACCTTCGGCGTCTACGGCTCCCGCAACGTGTGCATCCGGGTGTCGAAGGACGCCGGCGCCCGCTGGTCGTTCGTCTCCGGGATGTCCTGGGGATTCTCGGGGAACCTCGGTTTCCCGCTGCCGGAGAACTGGTCGTTCAACCAGATCCACGAGTACGAGTTCCAGCCGGGCTGGGGCCTGGACCACAACATCTGGCGGGACGGCGGCGACCCCGGTGTCTCAGCAGTCGGCCGAGGATGAGGGAGGAAGCCGATGATCTCCAGACGCAGTCTCCTGGGGGCCGCCGCCGGCACCGGCGTGCTGGCCGTGGCGTCGGGCGCCCTGGCCACCCCCGCACCGGCGGCCGCGCCGCGCACGGGGCCGTGGGCGGGTGACGTGTCCGCCAACGGCTGGCGGATCGATCCCGTTGCAGTCACCGTCCACCACGTCGAGGGGTCCGCCGCGTCGCTCGGCCTGCGGCGTGGTGAAGTCGCGGCGGTGCTTCTGCACGTCGCGCGGCGCTGGCACTACGAGATCGCCGCGCTCGACACGGGTGAGGGCGGCGGCGTCGCCGGTCACACCGCGCGGCGTACGGTCGGCGCCGATTTCGAGTCCAACCACCTGTCGGGTACCGCGATCGCGCTCCACCCCACCGCTTATCCGCTGAAGGGGAGCGAGGGGCTGTGGCCGCACCAGGAGGCGATCGTGCGGGACATCCTCGCGGACTGTGACGGGACGGTCGTGTGGGGCGGCGACCTGACCCCGGTGAAGGTCTCGCACTTCCACATCGCCGCCCGTCCCGGGGACAGGGCCCTGGCGCGGGTCGCGTCCCGGCTGGACACCGGCCGGGCCACCGCGTCGCGGATCCAGACGGCCGGCACGGTCGCCGACCCGGCGGCCCCGTCCCGCCGGGCCAAGGCCGGGCGCCTGCGTCGGGCTCAGGGCGCCTGAGCCCGGGTAGATACCGAGCTCAGTCCGCCGCGGGACCGGCCGGCCGGTGGTGTGGTCGGCCGGTTCGCCGGCCGGGGCCCCCCTTTTTTTGGCGGGCCCCGGCCGCGTGGTGATGAGCCCGCACGATCGTGGAGTGCACCCGACACGACCCAGCTCAGATCCTCGTCCGTGTCGGCCTGACCCACCAGCACGATGAACACCCGCTCCCAGGTGCCGTCGACGGCCCACATCCGCAGCCGGTTGTAGACACCGCGCCAGTTGCCGTACTTCTCCGCGTCAGGTCCGGGAGCAACGGCTCGATCCGCGCCCACTGCGCATCAGCCGAACGAACGGCCCAAAACGGTCTGCTGCAGAAGCCGTCCTCTCGTTCCGGGCCTCGGCAACCACCGCGGCCTCCGCTGCCCGCACCGCGAGCCGCCAAGCCAACTACAAGGCCAACCAGGCCACAGCCTCGGCCCAGTCAGCGGTGAGCTCGGCCCTGAGCGGCAGACCGCCGCCGACACGGCGTACGCAGACGCCATGGCCGCGGGCCAGAGTGCCAGCGAAGCCAAGCAGGCCGCGAGCGACGCCAAGAAGATCGTCGAGCAGAAGCGGCAGGACGAGATCGCCGCCGAGTCAGCAAGAGCGGCCGAAGAGGCCCGCTACAACAAGGCCGACGGCATCGACCCGGCCAACACGGCGGCCAACGACATGGTCACCGTGGCCAACGCGGAGCCCATCCGGAACGACCGGACGCCGGGCAGGCGGTCAAGTCCCTGGGCACGGTCTCCCTGGTCCTCGGTATCGCCGCCGGCGTCGCGGCCTTCATCCCGGAAATGAAGCCCCTCGCGGCCGCGCTGGGAGAAGCAACTTCGCCGCCCCGAGGGCGGCGCTCTTCATCGCTCTGATGCTGCCGGGCATGGTCAACCGACAGCAGAAGATCTTCGTCTCCTGCGGCCCGATCGCGACCTTCCTGGGCAGCCCGACAGGGATACGGAAGCCGGTCACTAGTGACCTGCTGGCCAGCGCGTTGCAGCAGACGAAAACCCCGCTCGGGCGTCTGGTCCTCGTCCTGGCCGCTGTCCACGCCGTGCCCGTCCACGAACTCCGGACGATCCTGACCTGCGACCTGAACCTCGCACGTGGCACCCTCGTCATCCGCCGCGGCCTCCTACGGCACACCCTCTACCTGGAAGAACATCAACGAGGCAGCCGAAACAGCCGACCTCCTCCGGCTGATGAGGCTCTTCGGGATCACGGAGAAGACTGCCATGCACTATGTCACCGCCGCACATCCCGAGCGTACGGCGAAACTACTCAGGTGACGCCTCATCAGAGGCCGCTCATCTAGAAGGGAGGTCGTTGGGGTAACGGTCGGCCTGAATGGCCGCGTCACGCTGCCGGCTGGCCGCATGTTGTTCAGTGAGGGAGGGCATTCCGGCGATGGCTTCGGCGGCGCGGCCATGCCGGATGAGCAGCTCGGCCACTTCCGACAGCCGCAGTTCGGTATCCGCCCGCAGCAGGGTGAGAGCTTCCTCAAGGCACCCCATCTCTTCCAGGATCCACGCCTTGCTGACCGTCAGGCCGTACGTGCCCGGCGACAGCCTCTCAGCGTAGGCGAGGGCCTCCTCGTGCCGACCGGCCTCGCCCAGCAGCCAGATCCGGTTCGAGCTGAACCAGGATGAATGCTCCGCGACGAACTCAGCACTGCGTTCGTCCAGGAGTGCTAGGGCGTCGTCCAGCCGTCCGGCTTCGTGTAGCAGGTGGATGATGCCTTCGAAGAGGCAGGCGTCGTGGTAGTCGAACGTCGGGCGACCCACCTCGACGGCTTCCTCGATCCGGCCCTGACGGCCCAGCAGTTCGATCAGAGGCCAGCGGAACCGGTCCGGATACTCGGCGGCCGCGATAAAATGCCGCAGCGCGGCCTCGGCCTCATCTGCCTGTCCGTCGTCTTCGAGCGCTCGCGCGTAGTACGCGAGCGTCTCACCCGCACGCTCGCCGGTGCCCAGCACGCGCAGTTCCTCCAGGCGTCCGTGGCGCCGCAGGAACTCGGCGTAGGCGATCAGTGTGTTCTGGACCACGAAGTGCCCGGCTGCGATGTCTGCCCCAAGCATCCGGACGGCCTCGTCGGCCCGGCCCGCGCGCTCCAGGACCTGGGCTTGGAGATCTTGCGCGTTGCTGGGGTGGAAACCCCATCGCTCCTCGCCGCGGGCGCTGCGGGCCCGCTCAGCGCGCGGCGCGATCAGCTCCAGGACTTGTTCATCACGGCCCTGGCTCTCTGTCAGCTCGACGAGGGTGGACAGGATCCACTCCCTGTCCAGATGCGGCGTGAGTACGGTAATCGCCTCATCCAGCCTCCCCGCCTTGGCCAGCAGTTGCGCGAAGTCGTGGCACACCCACTCCGAGGCAAGGCCTTCATCGTCCGGGCGGACGGCGTCAAGTGCCTGCTGCACCCTCCCCGCCTCGAGCAGGACCTTGGCCCTCTCCCAGCGGGCCCGGTTCCACCCAGCCTCGATGAACGGCTCCAGCACGCCCAGGCCCGCTCGACTTCGCCCTCCCGGGACAGCTCGCGAGCCGCAGCCTGGGCGCAGAACCACTTCCCCCGCTCCGATGCGGCCTGAACCAGCAGCTCCACCTCCCCCCGCTCCACCAGCATGGTGACCAGGCGAGGAGATATTCCGCCGAGTGTCCGTGACTGCCATTCAAGATCGTCAATGTTCACGGGCCTGAGCGTACGGGCGACCACTGACAGGCCTCATCGACCAGATGGCTGAACCCACTCGTTCTACGCCGGAAACACAGGCTGGCGGACGGGTTCCCCGTCAGACCCCTGCCAGATTCCGCGAACCCGCGCACTTCACGCAGCGAGGCCCGGAAGCCGTCGCCAGCTTGGAGGTCGGCCACGAAGGTGGTGACGGCCTGGCGGAAGCAGCGGCGCTGTTCGGGGGTGAGGCGGTCCAGGTCGGCGGTGAAGCGGGTCGTTGTCTCGTAAGTCGGCACGTCCGGTCTCCAGGAACCAGGAAGCCCCCGGCGGGTGCCGGGGGCGGTGGGTGTCTCGTCTGGGGGTGAAGGGGGTCGGTGACGTGGTGCAGGGACGGCGTCTTTGACCGTCTGGTGGGGGAGCGGTACGTAGTTGTGCGCTGGTTGACGGTGGAGTCAGTTGTTGTTGCTTCCTGGGGTATGTGAGGCGTAGGCGGTCGTCGCCGCGCAGCATTTGCATGGCCCGCACGGCAAATCTGGGTCACGTCGTGCCGCGGACATTCAAGCTTGGTGTCAGGACGATAGGGGGTGGCAGTTCGCCTGCGAGGAGTTGGTCGACTTGGTGGATGGCCAGTTCGCCCAGCCGTCGCTTGTCGAGGTGGAGGGTGGTCAGTGGCGGGTCGACCAGATCGACGACGCTCAGCCCGTCGTAGCCGACCAGTGCGCAGTCGTCCGGTACTTGGGCGCCGAGCCGGCGGGCGGCCCGGAGCGCGCCGATCGCAACCAGGTCGTTGAAGGCGACCACGGCGGTGAGGTCTGGGCGCGCGGCGTACAGCGCCTCGAACGCGGCGGCGCCCCCGGCCGGGGACTGCTCACCCATGACAACCCAGCCCTCGTCGACGGGCAGCGCATGTTCGCCGACGACTTCGAGGAAGGTGCGGCGCCGGACCATCGGGGCGCTCACGCACTCGCAGTCGATCATGCCGATACGGCGGTGACCCCGGTCGATGAGGTGCTGCATCCCGGCCCGGATTCCGGCCGCGGTGTCGATGTGGACCAACGCGTGGTTCGACGAGTCCAGCCCGCGATCGACTACAACCAGCGGCACGGTGCCCACGTACGGCTCGAGCTGCGCATCGGGATGGCTGATGTAGCCGACAAGAGCGTCAACCTGTTGGCCGAGTGAGCGGACCAAGGCCAGCTCCCGGGACCGATCGTTCTCGGTGCTGGCCACGAGCACCTGCCAGTCGCGTTCGTCCGCGGCCGCAATCACTCCTGCCACGAACTCCGGGAAGAAGGGGTTGACCACGTCGGGGACGATGAGCCCGACGGATACGACGTCCGGGCGGACCAGCCCCCGGCCGAACCGGCTGGGCCGGTACCGCAACTGCCTTGCGACATCGAGCACGCGTTGCTGAGTTCCCGGGTCGATCTCTCCCTTGCCGTTGATCGCCCGGGAGACGGTCTGATGGGACACGCCTGCCGCCTGAGCGACGTCGCGGAGCGTGACGCGCTTGACGGTTCTCACACCTCGCGCCCGCTGGTCTTCCGTTTCCCGCTGTCCGGCCACGCTGCCCACTCGCTTCTGTTCCTGTGCCGCCCTGTGTCCAAGTCAATCAGGTTCACCGGCCTGCCGCGCCATCACCAGCGGCACTGCCACAAGAGCAGGACAGCGCCAGAACGCCACCGGCGGATCGTGAGCCGTCTGGCGACGGGCGTTGACGGAATCTCCTCCCCTGAGCAAGAATCGCGTTAGCGGTCACGTTAACGGTAACGGAGCAAGCGAAGGAGAGCACAGTGGCTTCATTGAGGGGCCCTTTACCGCACGAGCCTCACCAGATGTTCCGTGGCGTGTTCCGCAGCTGGCACGCAAAGGCCGGCGTCTTTTCGGCGCTGCCAGACGCACCTGTGGAGCCAGATGATCCGCAGCCTTGGTGGCGCCAACTGAGAGTTCGGCGGCAGAAGCCGAGCAGCGGTGGATCTTCGCTCAGTCGGTCCACGGCGCGTCCCCGGGGCCGTCCTGCTCCCAGTGGGGATGGTCGCAGCTGACAAGAAGCGTTCCGTGGTTCGAGGATCAGATCCTCCGGCGAGGGGCGGGTCGAGGGCGAGTCCGCGGCAGCGAGGCGACGAACGCGCCGACCTCGTCGCGATCAAGGAACTCCTCGGCCACCCACATCGACCTGACCGCCGGCGTCTACGCCCACGTCCGACTCCGCCTCCAACGCCAAGCCATCGACACCCTCAACGGCAGCTCACCCGACCGAAGGTCGGCCCGACGATCCGCCCGCACCGGCAGCTGTCCGCTGACGTTGCCGTCAGCGTTGCCGTCAAGCGCCTCAGAAGCCCCGCCGGACAGTGCTACACAGGGCTGGCGTCCCGCTGGCCACGCTGCCCGGGGTCCATGCGGAAACCGTTGCGGTCGTCAGTACCGGCGATGCTGAGTTCGGGCTGGAACGACGGGTGGCGCTTCCACTGTCTGCGCTCTGAAGGCCGGTGCGGCGCCTCTGCCCCCTGCCCAGGTCGGTGCAGGTCGCGCGGCAGCGGGGCACCGTGTGCGTGACGAAGTGAAGCTCCTGGTAGACGAGTTGTCGATCAAGATCAACCTGTCCGCCCGGGGTGAGGCGCGCACGTGTTCCTGCACTCGCCGCAACTC